>NZ_RCHI01000017.1 GCF_003664585.1 Paenirhodobacter hankyongi | reverse complement strand
CGCGCGACTGGCTGAAGATCCTGCGCGAGCAGACCGACAAGCCGGTGCGCTACCTGATCCTGACCCATTACCACGCGGTGCGGGTGCTCGGCGCCTCGGCATTCGAGGCGGGCGACATCATCATGTCGAATGCCTCGCGCGATCTGGTGGCCGAACGCGGCGAAGAGGATTGGAAAAGCGAGTTCGGCCGGATGCCGCGGCTTGCCAAGAACGCCGAGGAGGTGCCCGGGCTGACCTGGCCGACGATCACCTTCGACACCGAATATTCGATCCCGCTTGGCGGCGACCGCGGCACGCTCGATCTGCGTTTCCTCGGCCGCGGCCATACCGGCGGCGACATCGTGGTGTGGCACGACAAGACCCGCACCCTCTTCGCCGGCGACCTCGTCGAGGCGAAGGCCGCGCTCTACACCGGTGACGCCTATCACTTCGACTGGGCGACGAAGACCCTCGACGCCGTCAAGGCGTATCAGTCCGAGAACCTGATCGGCGGGCGTGGTGCGGTGGCGCGCGGCGTCGCGGAAACCGATGCGGCGGTCGAGCAGACCCGCAAGTTCCTCAATGGCATGATCGACAATGTCGGCCCCGTGCACCGCGCCGGCGGCACGCTGAAGGAAGCGTTCGAGGCGACCCATGCCGCGCTCGCCCCCGACTTCGGCCAATGGCCGATCTTCGAGCACTGCCTGCCCTTCGACGTGCAGCGCCTGTGGGACGAGTTCGATGGCATCGAGACCCCCCGCATCTGGACCGCCGAGCGCGACCGCGAGGTTTGGGCGAAGCTGCAGGGCTGAGCGCGGACGAGGGAGGAGATCATGGCAAACGTTGCGGGAATTCCCGTCTACAAGGAGATCGGCGCCACCCCGGCGCCGGCCACCGACACCGACAGCGCGCCGGTGGTCATCGTCGGCGCCGGGCCCGTGGGCCTCGCGATGGCGCTCGACCTCGGCCGGCGCGGGCATGCGGTGACGGTGCTGAACCGGCTCGATTTCGTCGCGCATTGCTCGAAGGCGATCTGCTTCTCGAAGCGCTCGCTCGACATTCTCGACCGGCTCGGCGCGGGCGATGCGGTGACCGACAAGGGCGTCGTGTGGAACATCGGCAAGGTGTTCTGGGGTGGGGACGATGCGCCGGTCTATCAGTTCGACATGCTGCCGGTGAAGGACCAGAAACGTCCGGGCTTCGTCAACATCCAGCAATATTACGTCGAGGAGTACCTGCTCGACGAGGTGTCGAAGCTGCCCAATGTGGAGATCCGCTGGGGCCATGCGGTCGAGGACGTGACCCCCGGGGCCGAGGGCGTGACGCTCGATGTGACCGCGGGCGGGCAGGGCTATCGGCTGCGGGCCGACTGGCTGATCGCCTGCGACGGCTCGCGTTCGACCGTGCGCGACCGGATGGGCCTCGATTTCGAAGGCCGGGTGTTCGAGGACAACTTCCTCATTGCCGACATCCGGATGACGCATGAGATGCCGCCCGAACGCTGGTTCTGGTTCGACCCGCCGTTCAACCCCGGCCGCTCGGCGCTGATGCACCGCCAGCCCGACGATGTCTGGCGGCTGGATTTCCAGCTCGGCTGGAACATCGACCGCGAGGCGGCGATCCGCCCCGAGAACGTCGAGCCCTTCGTGCGCGCCATGCTGGGCGAGGGCGTCGCCTTCGAGCGCGAATGGTATTCGGTCTACACCTTCCAGTGCCGGCGCATGGCGCGCTTCGTGCATGGGCGGGTGATCTTCGCCGGCGATTCCGCGCATCTGGTCTCGCCCTTCGGCGCGCGCGGCTGCAACGGCGGCTTTGCCGATATCGACAACCTCGGCTGGAAGCTTGACCTCGTGCTGCGCGGCGCGGCCGATGCGGCGCTGATCGAGACCTATAATGACGAGGCGATCGCCACGGCGGACGAGAACATCCTGAACTCGACCCGCTCGACCGATTTCCTGACGCCGAAATCGACGGCGAGCCGGGCGCTGCGCGACGCGGTACTGGAACTCGCGGGCGCGCATGCCTTCGCCCGGCCCTTCGTGAACTCGGGGCGGCTCTCGACCGCGGTCAGCTATCCGGCCTCGCTGCTCTCGACCCCCGATGCCGAGACCTGGGCGGGCGGTGTGCCGCCGGGCAGTCCGGTGCTCGATGCGCCGCACGAAGACGGCTGGCTGCTCGATGCGCTTGGCGACGATTTCGTGCTGATCAGCCACGGCTGGGACGGCGCGGCGCCCGAGGGCGTGACGCGGCTCGAGGTGTCGGGCCTTGCGGCCGAGCGGCTCGCGCTGCCCGCGGGCGGCGCCACGCTGGTGCGTCCCGATCAATATGTGGCGGCGCGCTGGCAGCACCCCACGACCGAGGCCATCGCCGCCGCGCTGTCGCGCGCCCGCGGCGCCCTGCTGAAAGGTGACGCATGTCTGCACTGACCCTGACGCCCAATCTGAGCGGGCATGACGACCTCTATCAATCCCTCGTCGCGCTGCACGAGGGGCTGAGCGAGGAGGACAGCCTGAAGGTCTGGGCCAAGCTCGCGCTGCTGCTGGCGAACCAGATCGGCGACCGCCGGGTGATCGAGGCGGCGATTGCCGCCGCGCGTCCCGCCGCCTGAAATCGCGTCCTCCGGCCACCGCGCCGGGGGGCCTTCGCTCAGAACCGGGTGACGGTGATCCCCGCCGTCTCGAGATGGGCGCGCAGCGTGGCCGCCATCGTCACCGCCGCCGGGCTGTCGCCATGCACGCAGATCGTGTCGATGCGGGCCGGCAGCCGGGCGCCGCTGGCGGTGATGATCGCGCGGGCGCGGATCATCTCTTCCATGCGCCGGCCGACCTCGGCCGGATCGTGCAGCACCGCGCCCGGACGGCTGCGGTCGAGAAGCGTGCCGTCGTCATTATAGGCGCGGTCGGCAAAGATCTCGCCGACCCAGGTCGCGCCGATCTCGCGCGCCACCGCCTCCATCGCGGTCGCGGCCTGCGCCACCAGGATGATCCCGGGATCAAGCGCCACCGCCGCGCCATAGCAGGCGCGCGCGATCGCCGCATCCTCGGCCGCCATGTTCGACAGCGCCCCGTGCAGCTTGAGATGCCGCACCCGGGTGCCGGCAAGCCGCGCCATGCCCTGCGCCGCGCCGAGCTGATAGGCGACAAGGTTCGCCAGCTCCTCGGCCGAGAGCTTCAGCCGCCGCCGGCCGAAGCCCTGCAGATCGGCAAAGCCCGGATGCGCGCCGATGCCCACATCCTGCGCCGCCGCCGCCCGCATCACCCCGGCCATCACGTTCGCGTCGCCCGCATGCATGCCGCAGGCGATATTGGCCGAGGTCACCACGCCCAGAAGCGCCGCGTCGTCCCCCATCCGCCAGGGGCCGAAGCCCTCGCCCATGTCCGCATTCAGGTCAACGCGCATCGTCTTGCTCCAGGTCGTCGCCGCGGGTCACCCCGCCGATCAGCTGATAGGACAGAAGGTCCGGGATTGTCGCCGGGTCCCGGATCAGGCTGCTACAGCGCGCCGCCGCCTCGCGCAACAACACCGTCTCGTCGCGGCAGGCGCGGGCGGCGTCCTCGGCCCCCACGCGGCGAAAGCGCAGGACCGTGCCCGGGGCCGCCTGCGCGATCAGCGGCAGGTCCTCGGCCACCACCGTGCCAAGGCGCGGATAGCCGCCGACGGTCTGGCATTCGGCGAGCAGCACATAGGGCACGCCGTCGCCGGTGCTTTGCACGTCGCCCGGCCCGATCAGGTCCGAGGCCAGCCCCGCCGCCTCGGCCGCGACAAAGCGCGCCTCGGCACTCAGCTGCACGCCCTGCCGGTTGCCGCGCGCGCCGCGGCGAAAGGCGGTGGCGCAGAAGGCGTCGAGGGTTCCGGCGTCGAACAGCCCGGTCTGCGGCCCGTCCATCAGCCGCGCGGTGCCGCCCTGAAAGCGGTTCGCCACGGCGATGACGCGGGCCTCGGTCTCGGGCGCGGGATCGGGGGTCACGGCGAGCACCGCGCCCGCGGTCAGCGGCGCACCGATGCCGATCGCCAGATGCGCGGCGCGGCTGCCCAGCCAGTCGGGCGTCACCAGCCCGCCCGCCGGCACCAGATAGCCATAGACCCCGGCCTCGGCCCCGGCGATGCGCAGCCGCGCGCCCGGCTCGATCCGGTGGGTGGCGTTCCAGCGCAGCGGCACGCCGTCAAGCGTCGCCGCCATCGGCGCGCCGGTCAGCGCGACGCGCATCGGCGCATCGACCGAGAAGACCCCGCCGGCGCCGGCCATCTCAAGCGCGGCCAGCGGCGCACGCGCGCCCAGAAGCGCCGCCGCCTCGATCAGCGCCAGCCGGTCGGCCGCGCCGCCGCGCGACAGGCCCTGCGCCAGATGGCCGGGCCGGCCCATGTCCTGCACGGTCACGATGCCGTCGACGCGGTGAAGGGTGAGCGTGCTCATGCCAGAACCTCCAGCCGGGCGCCGCCAAGGCCCTGCGGATCGCCCGCAAGCGTCGCGATCTGATCGGCGGGCGCGGCGGCGAAGCGGATCGCGTCGCCCGCGCGCAGCGGCATCGGCTCGGCCCGGTCGGGGCGGAAGGGGCGGAAGGCCACCTGCGCCACCTGCCGCCAGCCGGTCGCCGAGGCCGCGCCGAACAACACCAGCTGCCGCACCGCGACGACCAGCGCGCCCGCCGGCACGCTGGGCGTCAGCTCGGGCAGGCGCGGCAGATTCCAGGCCTCGGGCAGCAGGCCGATATAGGGCTGGCCGGGGGCGAAGCCGATGGTCAGCACCCGCAGCTCGGCCGCGCAGATCTCGGCCGCGGCGGCCGCTTCGCTCTGGCCGAGGCGCGCCGCCACCGCGGCCAGATCCGGCCCCTCGGCACCACCAAAGGCCGCCGGGATCGTCCAGCGCCGGGTGGGGGCGGGCAGGGCCGGTCGGGTCGCGGCGATGGCCCGGGCCCGGGCCAGAAGCCCCGGCCCGACCGCCGCCACCGTCCCCGGATCAAGCCGCAGCAGCACCGAGACGAGCCCCGGCACCAGCTCGCGCAGCCCCTCGGGCGGGGCCGCGGCGATCTCGGCCGCCAGCACCTGCACCGCCGCCATCGCCGCGGGCTCGGGCCGACGGGCAAAGCGCAGCTCGATCCCGTCGGGGCCGGCGGGCAGCAACTCGGGCGAGAGGGGCGCGTCCTCGGTCATCGCCGCCTCACGCGATCGCGCGCGCCGCGGCCAGAAGCGCCGCATCGGCGCCCTTGCGGCCCACGAGCATCGTCATCGACCAGCGCGGTTCGGCCCCCGGCGTGGGCAGCGCCACGGCGCAACCGTCGACCAGGTTCACCAGCGAGGTGTTGCGCAGCATCGCCGCGTTCAGCGCGTCGAAATTCGCCTCGACCGCGGCGATCGTCGGCGGCAGCTGCATCAGCGTCGGCACGAGAAGCGCATCGAGCCCCTGCATCCGCGCCTCGAAGAGCGTCACAAGCCGCGCGCGCTCACTGAGCGCCGCGTCCAGCGCCCCGGGGGCGAGCGTCAGCGCAAAGCGGATGCGCGACAGAACGCGCGGGTCGCCCACCGTTTCCAGCCGCTCGAGGTCGGCACGGTGGATCGCCAGCGCCTCGGCCGCGACGATGATCTTGTTCAGCCCGATGCCCGCGCCGATCTCGGCCATCTCGACCGGCACCAGCTCGTGGCCAAGCGCCGCGATCCGCGCGGTCTCGGCGGCGAAAAGCGTGGCGACCTCGGGCGAGAGCCCCTCGGTGAAGGCGCCGGTCGGCAGGCCGAGACGCAGCCGGCCGGGCGCGGGGGCGTCGAGCGGGGCGCCCGCCATCACCTCGGTCACCTGCCGCAGCAGGGCCTCGGTGCCGGCCATCGCGCCGGCGCTGTCGAAGGTGCCGGCCAGCGGGAAGATGCCGGTCGCGTCAATGAGATCCGCACTCGGCTTCAGCCCCCAGATCCCGTTCGCCGCCGCCGGAATCCGCAGCGAGCCGCCGGTGTCGGTGCCAAGCGCCGCGTCGCACAGGCCAAGGGCCACGCTCACCGCCGCGCCCGAGGACGAGCCGCCCGGGATCACCCCGGCCGCCAGCGCGCTTTCCGGGGTGCCGTGATGCGGGTTCAGCCCGACGCCGGAATAGGCGAATTCCGACATCGAGGTGCGGCCGAACATCAGCGCACCGGCGCGGCGCAGCCGGGCGACGGCGACGGCATCCCCGGCCGCCACGCTGCCGCGCTCGACCAGCAGGCGCGAGCCCGCGCCGGTGACCTGCCCGGCCTCGTCATAAAGATCCTTGACCGAGATCAGCGTGCCGAAAAGCGGCATCGCCTCGCCCGCCGCGGCGCGCGCCGCAAGCGCGGCCGCCTCGGCACGGATCCGCGCCGGGGTGAATTCGGTGAAGATCGCGCGGCGGGTCGCGGCGGGCAGGGCCTCGGTGCGGGCGATCGCGTCCTCGACGCGGGTCAGGAAAGCGCTCATCTCAGGCCACCTCGGGCAGGACGATGGTTTCATATTCATGCCCGATCGCGCGGTTGCGGTCGGGGTCGCTCAGCCGCATGCGGAAGCGGCGCGCCGGCCGCACGCCGCCGATCGCGCCGAAGGTGCCGCACAGCATCGCCACCGGCCCCTCGACGCCCAGCACGTTCAGCCCCGCCCCGGCGGCAAGTTCGGCCAGCGGCCGGATCGAGGCGAGCGTGCCGGCCTGATAGGCGACCCAGCTGCCGTTCTCGAAGATCCAGCTTTCGCAGACCAGCCGGTCGAGACGGTCCTCGACCTCCTCCCAGGGCCAGAGCTCGGCGGCGCAGGGCTTGGCGCAGACCTGCTTCGACAGCGCCACCGAATGCGCCTCGAGCACGCGGTCGGTGTGGTCCGACCCAAGGCCGAGGAAACGGCGCGCGCCATGCTGCACCACCATCGGCTCGACCTCGCCCGAGGAGCCGGGGCCCACCACCTCGATCCGCGGCGCGGTGGTCAGCGTCGCGGCGGCAACGCGGTAGTAAAGCGGCGTCGCCGAGGGCGGCGCGACGCCAAGGGCGGCCAGCTCGTCGATGTGATGGGCGATGGCCTTCTGGTCGCGTCCGGTCCAGCCGGCAACGACGAGATGAGAGAAATCGAGGTCGATCGGCGACTCGCCGTTGAGGAAACGCATCAGGCGTCCTTTCAGGAAATCAGAGGTGGGAGGGCAGCCAGAGCGCCAGCGAAGGCAGCGCGATCAGCGCCGCGATCATGCCCAGCATCACCAGCACATAGGGGATCGCGCCAAGGATCACCTCGTTCATCGTGCCGCTGCGCCGCGTGCTTTGCACCACGAAGAGGTTGAGCCCGACCGGCGGGGTGATCAGCGCCATCTCGATCAGCACGATCATCAGCACCCCGAACCAGACCTTGTCATAGCCAAGCCCGGCGATGATCGGCACCACGATCGGGATCGTCGCCACCATCAGCGACAGCGTCTCGATGAAGAAGCCCAGCACGAGATAGAGCGCCACCACCAGCAGCAGCGTGCCGAAGGGCGAGAGCCCCGAGCCGCGGATCAGCGCGCCAAGCTCGCGGCCAAGCCCGGCCGAGGTCATCGCGAAGTTCAGGAAATAGGCGCCGGTGATCACCAGCATGATCATCGCCGAGATCCGCACCGTGCCGATCAGCGCGGCGCCGAGGGTGCGCAGGCTCAGCCCCTCGCCCAGCCCCACGGCGATCAGCGCCGCGATGGCCACCCCGATCGCCGCCGATTCCGTGGGCGTGGCCCAGCCGGCATAGATCGAGCCGATGACCACGGTGAAGAGGATCACGATCGGCACCAGCTGCACCAGGCTCGCCAGCCGCTCGCCCCAGCTGAAGCGGCGCGACGGGCCGCCCAGATCGGGGCGCACCGCGCAGATCGCCGCGGTGACGGCGACGAAAGCCAGCGCCATCAGCACACCGGGCACCAGCCCCGCCGAAAAGAGCTGCGGGATCGAGGTCTCGGTCAGGAAGCCATAGACGATCAGGTTGATCGAGGGCGGGATCAGGATGCCGAGCGTGCCGCCCGCGGCGATCGCGCCCGAGAAGAGCTTCGGGTCATAGTGCAGCCGCTCGGCCTGCGGCATCGCCACGGTGGCGACGGTGGCGGCGGTGGCGACCGACGAGCCCGAGGTGGCCGAGAACATCGTCGCGGTGGCGATATTGGCGTGCACCAGCCCGCCCGGCAGCCAGCTCAGCCATTTGTCGAGCGCGCCATAGGTGCGCGCGGCCACCCCGCCGCGCACCAGGATCTCGCCCAGCAGGACGAAGAGCGGAATCGCGATCAGCGTCGCCGAGGCCGAGGAGGACCAGACCACCTGGCCCAGCCCGCGCAGCAGCGGGAAGGCGGAATAGAACTGCCCGACCCCGATGCCCAGCACGAAGAGCACGATCCCCACCGGGATCGACAGGGCCATCAGCCCCAGAAGCGAAACGGCAACGGTCCAGATCATGCGTCAAGCTCCGATCCGAGGCCCAGCGTCGCATCGAAGCGCGCGCGCTGGCCGGAGAGGAAATAGGCCAGCCCGATCAGCGTCAGCGCCGTCGCGCTGATCGCGAACCAGGCCCAGCCGGCAAACCAGATCCCCTGCGGGATCCACAGCGGCGTCTCGAGCGGGGTGTTCGCCCGCGAGCCGCGTGCCAGCGTCTTTTCCAGCACCGGCCAGCAATGCCAGGCGATCAGCAGCACGATGCCGTTGGTGACGATCATCGCGAAGATGTCCATCAGCGCCCGCCCGGGCGCGGTCAGCCGCAGCCGCAGCACGTCGATGCGGACATGCGCCCGCTCGACCAGCGCGCAGGCAAGGCCCCAGCTTGCGACCGCGGCCATGACATAGCCCGACAGCTCGTCCGAGCCGCCGAGCGAGCCCGCGCCCAGCTTGCGCAGCACCACATCGACCAGGATGAACAGCACCGTGGCGATCAGCGCCGCGCCCAGGACGAGCGCGACGAGGCGGTTGGCGCGCAAAAGCGCGCCGTGCAGTTTCGCGACCATCGCGCCCGCCCCGCCGTTACTGCGCGATCGTCACGCCGGCGGCGGCGCCGACGGTGTCGTTCCAGCGCGCGACCCAGTCCTTGCCGGCGCGGCCGGCCCAGTCGGGCAGCACGACCTCGGTCAGGATCTGGCGCGCCTGCGCCATGTCGGCCGGGGTGGCCTCGACCAGCGTCATCGAGGCGGCCTTGCCCGCGGGGCACTCGCCCGTGCCGGTCAGGCAGGCGATGTCGGTCGCGAGCCCGCCCTGCGCCGCGGCCCAGGCCGGGGTCTCGAGCCCCTCGGTCACGGCCTTTTCCAGCGTCGCCTGCTGATCCGCCGTGAGCCCGTCCCAGCGATCGGCGTTCATCGCGATCACCACCGGGTCCCAGCCACCGAGCGGCAGCGTCAGCAGGTGGTCCGAAACCTCCCACCAGCCCGCCGAATAGCCCGAACCGGCGCCGGTCACGGCACAGTCGATCACCCCGCGCTCGAGCGAGCCGGGCACTTCCGAGAAGGCGATGTTCACGCCCTCGGCGCCAAGCGCCTCGAGGAATTTCGTCGTCATCCGGCCCGAGCCGCGCACCTTCTTGCCCTTCAGGTCGGCCAGCGAGGTGACGTCGCCGCGGCAGAACAGCACCTGCGGCGGATAGGGCGCGATGCCCAGAAGCTGCGCGTTGAAGCGCGCGCGCATGATGTCGGCGACCATCGGGCGGGCGGCATCGACCAGTTTCTTCGCCTCGTCCGCGGTGGTCGCGAGCAGCGGCACGTCGAGCCCTTCCAGCTCGGGCGCGTCGCCCACGGTGTAATCGGCCACCGTCGCGCCGATGTCGAAGACGCCGTCGCCCAGCATCCGGTAGACGTCGGCGCCGGCAATGCCCATCTGGTCAAAGCTGGTGAGCTGCGCGGTGAAGGCGCCGCCGGTCATCGCGGGCAGCTTTTCGGTCCAGAACGGGGTCTCGAAGGCCTTGTAGAGCGGCAGGTTGCTCCAGCTGCCGACGACCGAAAGCTGTTCCTCGGCCATCGCGGGGGCGGCGAGCAGGGTGCCGGCCATCAGCGCGGCGATCATCTTCTTCTTCATCGGGTCTCTCCTGTCGGGGTGCTTTTGTTGTTGGTTACTGCGCCATGCCCACGCCGGTCAGCTCCCGCCAGGCGGCACCCGCCGGGATATCGGTGACGAGCATGTAGCCCGGGGCGTGGGTGATGGCGAGGGCGGGACGGGCGGCGGCAATCGCGGCCTGGGGGGTCACGCCGCAGGCGGTGAACACCGGCACGTCGCCGGGCCGGATGTCGGGGGCGTCGCCGTAATCGGGGCGGGTGATGTCGGCGATGCCGAGCGCGGCGGGGTCGCCGATATGCACCGGCGCGCCATGGGCCAGCGGGAAGCGGTCGCAGATCTTCACCGTCTCGATCGCGTCGGCCATCGGCATCGGCCGCATCGACACCACGAGCGGGCCCGAGAACTGCCCGGCCGGCCGGGTCGGGATCGAGGTGCGATACATCGGCACGTTGCGGCCGGCCGCCTGATGGCGCACCGGGATGCCCGCGCGCACCAGCGCATCCTCGAAGCTGAACGAACAGCCGATCGCGAAGGCGACGAAATCGTCCTGCCACAGATCGGCGATGTCGGCAGGCTCGCTCACCAGCGCGCCATGGCGCCAGACCCGATAGCGCGGCAGGTCGTGGCGCAGGTCGATCCCGGCGCCGAGCAGGTCGAGCGCGGGATTGCCCGGCTCGCTCACCGCCAGCAGCGGGCAGGGGCGCGGGTTCGCCTGGGCAAAGCGCAGGAACTCGGCCGCCTCGGGCGCGGGCAGGATCACCAGATTGGCCTGCAGCGCATCGCCACCAAAGCCGGCGGTCGGCCGCTCGAACCGCCCCGCACGGATCTCGGCGCGCAGCGCACGCGGGTCGGACAGCAGGGCGTCTTGATCGGTCATCTCGGGTCTCCTTCGGATCGGGAAAGATTCCGCAAGGCAACCGATTAGATCAAGAGTTCAGTCATGCGCAGTATTGATCTGTTTTCGAGATCATACAACCGAGGCGGCAACCGCCGCCCGGGTCAGCTCGCGGCCGATCTCCTCGTTGCGCTCGGGCATGTAGCAGATCGCGAATTCCAGATCGGGCAGCCGCGCCTCGGGCGTCACCTCGATCTCCTCGATCCCGGCATCGGGCCAGGAGGCGACGATGTCATGCGGGATCGTGCCGATGCCGAAGCCCTGCGCCACCAGATGCAACACCGTGGCGAGCGAGGCCGAGCCGTGCACCTCGGCCACCTTGCGCCGCACCGGGGTCAAGAGGTCGAGCACCCGCCGGTGCGGGATCGTGGTCTTCGGGAAGGACACGATCGGCAGCGCGGCAAGATCGTCGATCCCCGCCGGCCGCGGCAGGGTGAAATGCGCGGGCGAGCAGAACCAGCCCAGACTGACCGGCGGCAGCGCGGTCAGCACCATGCCGCGCGGCGCCTCGTCGCGCAGCATGATCGCCACATCGAGCCCGTCGGCGCTCAGCTCGCGCGCCATCTGGTCCGAGGTGTCGACCGAGATCTCGAAGCGCAGCAGCGGATGGCGCGCCCGCAGCGCCGTCAGCAGCCGCGGCAACAGCGTGTGGGTGATCGTCTCGGCCACGCCAAGCCGCACCACGCCCGCCATCTGGCCCTGCGTCAGCTCGCCGAGGATCCGGTCGCGCTGTGCCACCAGCAGCTCGGCCTCCTCGCAAAAGCGCCGCCCCGCCGCGCTCAGCCGCACGCCGCGGCCGTCGCGTTCGAAGAGGGTGATCTTCATCCGGTCCTCGAGGTGGTGCACCCGGCGCGAGATCGCCGATTGCGCCAGCCCGGTGGCGTCAGAGGCCGCCCGGAAGCCGCCGTGGCGCACGATGGCGCGGATGATCTCGATATCGCGAAAATCGAACATGGCGGCGACGGTGAGACCGCGCCGCGCCCGCTGTCAAGGGCCGGAGGCGGGGGAAGCCCCCCGCCCCCCATGTCTCAGACCGCACGCGCCGTGATCGCCGCGGCGGGCGCATGCGGCAGATAGGCCGGCGCCCAATCCGCCCGCCGCGCCGCCGAGAACTCGGCCGGCATCGCCAGCACCGCATACATCCGCCCGTCCTCGTCGTTGCGATAGCTCGGCCCGATCCGGCGCACCTCGTAGCCGAGCTGGCGCAGCGTCCGCATCAGCGCATGCGACGACAGACAGATCAGCGTCTCGGCGCCGCGCGCGCGAGCCTGCTCGACCAGCCCGTCGACGATCAGCCGCAGGCAGGTGCGCCGCTCGTCATTGGTCGTCAGCCGCGACGAGATCACCAGCCGCGTGCATTCCCACACCTGCGGCGAGGCGATCTCGTCGGGCAGCACGGTGGGCGGGATATGCTCGAGCTTGCCGCGATGCGCGTCGCGCAGCATGTAGGTGTTCGGGCCCCAGATCGCCTCGGTCGACATCGCCCGCGCGCCGCCCACGACCGCCCCGCCCGACAGCACCAGCGAGTAATGTGCGACGGGGGTGTCATACTGGTCCATCTCGACCTCGTCGTCATGCGGCACGTCCCAGCCGAGCTCGTCGACGAAGACCTCCTTGCGCAGCCGCAGGAAATTATAGAACGCCGGACCGTGACGATGCAGATCGGCGAATTTGAAAGTGATGTTATGCATGCTTGCCTCCTTCTGGATAGGCAAGCAGAAGCACGATCAGGCAACGTTTTCACCCTCGAGGGGTGTGTTGGCTCAGATCATTCGCCTTGCGGTGGCAAGTGCGAGCAATTCGATGGCATTCTTCGCCCCGGTCTTGCGGCAGGCCGAGGCAAGCCGCGCCTTCACCGCGCTTTCCGAGATGCCGATCTCGGCCGCGATCTGTTTCAACAGCTTGCCCCCCGCCCGCAGCCGGATCGCCTCGAGCTCGGCCTCGGTCAGCGGCGGACCGGCCTCGGGGCCGACATGGAGCTTGCGCAGCAGCGCATAGGCAGCCTCGAGTTCGTCCCGGGTGAAGTTGCGGTCGGCGCGGAACAGCATGGCATAGCTGCGCCGGCCGGCATCCTCGGGCCGGCAGAAGGCGACGGTCGCGCCCCAGCTCAGCCCGGCCTTGCGCGCCAGCTCGATCACCCCAGCGGGATCGGGCAGGTCAAGCTCCGACCAGCGCACCGCACCGCTGTTGGCATAGACCCACCGCATCGCCGGGTCCTGCATCACCAGCCCGAGCTGGGTGTAGGTCTCGATCCAGCCCGGATCGAGGGCGTTCAGCTCTTCCTCGGGAAAGGAATAGCCCACGCGCAACGCCACGTAGAACCCCGCAGGTGCAATCTCTTCCAGCGTTTTTCTACTTTTAGACAGGTTCATAAGCCCGGCAAACAGCTTGCGCTTGCAAAATGCGCTCAATATCTTTCGCGGCGGACGGAAGTATCCGCCATGCGCAACAACCTAAAGCGGAATTCATGCCATGGGAACCGGAATCAGGTCACAACTTGACGCGCGTCTGTCAGAGCTTGGTGAACTGTGCGACACCGGCTATGCGCTCGCGCTGCACATCCGTTTCACCCGGCCCAGCCTGCTGTTCCGCACCTATCCGCAGGACTGGATCGACCATTACAGCGAAATGGGGATGATGCTGCGCGATCCGGTGGTCGTGTGGGGGTTCCACCACACCGGCTCGGTGCTGTGGAAGGATCTCGAGGACCCGGACGGCATCCTGGCCGAGGCCGCGCAGCGCGGCATCCGCAACGGGCTGACCTGTGCCGTGGGCCCGGCGGGCGACCGCTCGATCTCGGGCTTCACCCGCAGCTCGGGCCCGTTCAGCCCGGCCGAGATCGAGAAGATGCATGCGCTGACGGTGACGCTGCACGAGCTCAGCGCCGAGCTGATCCCGGCCGGCGCCTGACATAATCCAAATTATCCGAACAATCAGCGGGCAGCATACTCACCCCGTTCGAGGTTGATGCGCCCGACAAGGTTTCGGAGACCGACATTACATATTGCGCCACGAGGATTGGCTTTGTCTGTCGGTAGGCTCTGCTGTGACCCCCGATAGTTCCTCCAGTTGATGCCAGGCTCCGGACTGGTTCCTGATCATCGCCAGAACAGGACGGTTGCGGTGTTTGTCGTACTTCACTGCCTTCTTGCTGGACTCTCGACCGGGGATGGCCCTGTTGCACAGATCCCGTGCGGGGTTCATCTCGTGAATTTGGCCCGGGAACTGGCCGGCCTATAACGAAGCGCTCAGGCGCCGGGGCTCTCTGACGATCTGGGGCGACCCCGAGAGGAGCTGGGATGCCGTGCCGACAGGCAGACGTGGCCGCCAGAAGCCCCTGGCTGTGAACACCCCGTAGCGCGGCTCCAAAGGACCGCTGCACCTGCTGATCGATAGCACCGGGATCAAGGTCGACGGGGAAGGGCTCACCTCGCCCCTCACCCGCTTTGTGCAACAGCCCCCCGCCCGGAAACTGAAGATGGCCGCGTAAATTCCACGAAGCACCCCCCGCAAAAGCGGGGGGATGACCCGATCGAACGGCCGATCTCAGGCCTTGCGGTTCGGCGAGGGACCGTCGAACTTGATCTTGTAGTGATCTGCGTATTCGGCGCGCACGCGCTCCCATTCGCCGCCGGTCTTCGCATCCAGATAGGCCTGCGGATAGGTCCAGCCCTGCGGCTTCGCGATCCCCTCCCATGCATGATCGACGTCGAGCGGGAAGATCTCCGCCTGCGGATCCCAGTCGTCGGGATGCAGGACCTTGGAGATCTTGCGGTAATCAAAGGGCTGCACCCCGTCGTTATCGACATAGCGATCGAGATAGCCGCCGACATTCTCCTTCGTGACGGTCAGCGACCGCCAGTTCAGCATCCGCTCCGAGGCGCGCGGCACCCAACCGTGGGTGACGTCATAGATCCGCCCGGCAAGGAGTGCCGCCGCATAGGCCGGGCTGTTGCCCGAGGTGGCGAGTTGCCGACCGGCCGCGATCGACTTCGCACCGAGACTGGTGCCGTCTGCCCCGACCACGAGAATATCCTCGCCCGGCCGCAGTCCCGCCGCCTGGATCGCCGCAATCACGCCCTGCGCAACGTCATCGTTCTGCGCGACCACACCGACGACACCCGGGTTCCGGGTCAGCAGATCCTCGGTCGCCTTCAGCGAATCCTCGCGGTTCCACTTGCCCGGCAACTGGTCAACGAGCCGGGTCTTCGGAAAGTCGCGGAAGGCGTCGTCACGCCCCGCCGACCGCTGCCGGTCGGTCAGGGTACCGTTCGTGCCGGTGACGCCGATGATGTCGCCGCCCCCGAATTTCTCGATCACCGCAGCGAGCAGCCTCGCGGTCACCGCGCGATGCGCCTCGAATTCCTCGGGCAGAGTGTAGAGCGTATAATAGTCCGAGCCCTCGAACGGCGTGAACCAGGGCAGGCTGTCCCAGACATTGCCGATGAAGACTCCGTTCTGTTCGGCGACCCGCGCCGCCCCCTTGATCGTGCTGCCGTCGGCGAGGTTGAAGACCACCGATTGCGCCCCGCCCGCGACCTGTTGCTCGAACTGGTTGAACTGGCGTTCCCCGTCGAACTGGCTGTCGAGCCCGACATAGGAAAAGCCCAGTTCCTGCGTCGCCGCCTCGAAGGCTCCGTTCAGGATCTGGTTGTATTCGTTCGACATGAAGGCCGAGATGAAGGCGAGCTTGCCATTCGGCGCGGCGACCGCCACCCGCGGCAGACCAGCCGCGGCGGCAAAGGTGGTGGCGGCCGCGCCGGCCGAGACCATGGCGAGGAAGTCGCGCCGCGAGACGCCATGGGTGTCAAGCCGTTCCATGTAGCGCCCGACGGCTTTCGGGTCCTCGAGCCCGAGGGCCCAGCGGGGGAGGGAGAAGCGTGTCATCGGCTGTCCTTTCCGGGAAGACATCTCAGGCCCTGCGGTTCGGCGAGGGGCCGTCATACTTGATCTTGTAATGGGCGGCATATTCGGCGGCGACCGCGGCACGTTCGCCGGTGTCGCGCGCCGCGACATAGGCCGGCGGATAGCTGTAGCCCTCGGGCTTCGGAATGCCGCCGAAGGACTGATCGATATCCAGCGGATAGACCTCGGCCTGCGGATCCCAGTCGTCGGGATGCAGCACCTTCGACATCTTGCGGTAGTCGAAGGGCTCGACATCGCCATTGTCCACGAAGCGCTCGATCCAGCCGTCGATATTGTCGCGCGTCAGGGTCAGGGTGTTCCAGTTCAGCATCCGTTCCGAGGCGCGCGGCACCCAGCCATGGGTGACGTCGTAAAGGCGCGTGGTGAACAGTGCCGCGGCAAGTGCGGGCGAATTGCCCTTGGTCGCCAGCATCTGCCCGGCCTTCACCGCCTTTGATCCGAGCCCGGTGCCCGAGGTGCCCACGACCAGGACATCCTCCCCCGGCCGCAGCCCGGCCGCGTTCAGCGCCGCGATCGCGCCAAGAGCGATGTCGTCATCCTGGGTCACGATGCCCACGACATTCGGGTTCCGGGTCAGCAGGTCCTCGGTCGCCTTCAGGGCATCCTCGCGGTTCCACAGGCCCGGCAGCTCGTCGACAAGCCGGGTCTTCGGGAATTTCGCGAAGGCCGCATCGCGGCCGCGGTTGCGCTGCAGCTCCAGCAGGCTGCCCTTGCTGCCGGTCACGCCGATGATGTCGCCGCCGCCGAATCTTTCCGTCACCCCGGCCAGCAGCACCTCGGTCACCTCGCGCTGCGCCGTCACCTCCTCGGACACCGCAAAAAGCGTGTAATAGTCATCCGCGTCGAAGGGGGTGAACCAGGGCAGGCTGTCCCAGATATTGGCGATATAGATCCGGTTCTGCGCCGCGGTGCGGGCAAGGCCGCGGATCGCGCTGCCGTCCGAGAGGTTGAAGATCACCCCGCTGACGCCCGCGGCCACCTGCTGCTCGAACTGGTTGTACTGCCGCTCGCCGTCGAACTGGCTGTCGAGCGAGGTATAGCCGATGCCGAGGCTTTCGGCCGCCGTCTTCGCGGTGCGGTCGAAGGTGGTGTTCCATTCGTTGACCATGAAGCCTGTGAGGAAGGCGAACTTGCCGTTCTGCGAGGCAATGGCCGCGGCGGGCAGGCCCAGAGCGGCGGCGCCGAAGCCCGCGGCCACCCCTGCCGAGGCAAGGGCGAGGAAATCGCGCCGGCTGGCGCCATGGCTGTCGAGCCGCTCCATGTGGCGGTCGATGACCTTGCGGTCGGTGAAGTCGGGCAGGCCTCGCGCCAGGTCCCTGAGTTTCATCTGAACATGCCTTTCCTGATCGCAGGGCATGGCCCTGCGGGTTGTGGTGGGTTTCCGGGAGGGACCGGCGACGCCGCGCGTCACCGGCGGGGTGTCATTCGGCCGCGGCCGGCGCCTTGGCAAAGGCGCCGCGATAGCGGGCCGCCGGGTGGCGTTCATTCACCCGGGGACCGGCCCCGAACAGTTTCTCGCGATAGGTGCCGGGGGCATATTCGCGCTGCGCAAGGCCGCGTTTTTGCAGCTCCGGCACCACCTGTTCGGCGAAATCGACGAAGGAGCCCGGCAGCCGGTGATAGCTGACGTTGATCCCGTCGATGCCCGCCTCCTGCCAGAGCTCCAGCCTGTCGGCGATGCTTTCGGGCGTGCCGACGATGTTGCCCGCATTGGCATAGACCTGCCCCAGATCCCGCACCCGCGGAATGACGCCGGGGTTTGCATCCTCGAATGTGCGCACCACCCCCTGCACGCCCTGGATGTCCAGCTCCGCCACCGGCCGGTCCGGATCGAGCTGCCCGAGGTCGATGCCGAGGTCGCGGCTGAGATGCGCGAGCAGCCCGTCCGTGCTGATGTCCTCGGCAAGCGCGCGCGCCCTGCGCGCGGCCTCCTCCTCGGTGCTGCCGACGACGAAGGACATGCCCTGAATGAACTTCAGGTCCCCGGGGCGGCGCCCCGCCTGAACCAGGTAACGGTTGGTCTCCTCGATCTGCCGGCGCGCGCCTTCGGGCGATTGCGCGACGATATAGGTGCCTTCGGCGTTGCGCGCGGCGAAGCTGCGCCCGGCGAGCGAGGCGCCGGCCTGGAACAGCAGCGGCACCCGCTGCGGCGAGGGCTGCGACAGATGCGGTCCGAGGACCTTGTAGCGCTCGCCCTGATGGTGAATGCGGTGGATCTTCGCCGGATCCGCATAGCGGTTGCCCGCCTTGTCGGCGATCACCGCGCCCTCGTCCCAGGACCCTTCCCACAGCTTGTAGACCACATCGGCGTATTCGTCGGCCCAGCGATAGCGTTCGTCATGCGGCACGATCTGGTCGAAACCGAAGTTCTGCGCCGCATTGTGGCTGACCGAAGTGACGAGGTTCCAGCCGATCCGCCCCTTCGACAGGTGATCCAGAGTGGAAATCCGGCGTGCGAAGGTGAACGGGTGCTCCTGCAGGATCGAGCTGGTCAGCGTCAGACCGAGGTTTTCGGTCGAGGAGATCAGCGCCGCGATCAACGCCCCGGAATCGTTGATCGGGATCTGGACGGCTTCCTCGATATAGGTGTCCCAGCTGCCCTTGTAGGCCGGATCGACGCCGATGATATCGGCGCTGAACAGCGCGTCGAACTTCGCCTTCTCGAGGATTTTGACCAGATCGACCCAGGTCGAGAGATCGTTGAACCGGGTCTGGAGCGTGTCCTCGCGCCGCCACAGGCCATGGTGGATATGCGACACGGCATTCATCACGAAGCCGTTCAGGATCAGGCGTTTCGCCATGTCAGTCTTCCTTCGGGAGGGGGCCGGTCAGGCCATCACTTGATCACCTGGCCGGCATTGGCCTTGCGGCTGACCAGCACGGCGGCGATGACGACGAGGCCCTTGATGATCATCTGCAGGAATTGCGACACGCCCATCAGGTTCAGCCCGTTGTCGAGAATCGCGATGATCAGCACGCCGATCAGGGTGCGGTGCACACCGCCGACGCCCCCGGCAAGCGACGTGCCACCGACGACGATCGCCGCGAGGCTGTTGAGCAGCAGGTCCGAACCGAGCGACGGCCCCGCCGCCCCGAGCCGCGCCACCGCGAAGATCGCGCCAAGGCCGGCAAGCAGCCCCGACAGACCGAACGCGTAGAGCTTGTAGCGCCCGACCGGCACGCCCGCGGTCTGGGCAACCTGCTCGCCGCCGCCGATCAGGTACATGTAGCGCCCGAAGCGGGTCCGGCTGCCGATCACCACCACCACGCCCCAGGCGAGGATCGCCCAGAGGGCAATGTTCGGCAGGCGCGGGATCAGCTGGCCGATCGAGATGGTCTCGAGCCCCGGAGCGTTGAACTGGATCGCGCGCCCGTCGAGCAGCGTGAGCGCGATGCCCGAAAACACCGACAGGGTGCCAAGCGTGACGATGAAGGACGGGATCCGCCCCTTCGTGTAGATCAGCCCGTTCACCAGCCCGAGCCCGCCGCCCACCAGCGCGGCGAAGGGGATCACCAGCCAGCCGATTCCCCAGGCGTTCAGCGCGGTGACGCTGACCGCACCGGTCAGCAGCACGATCGCGCCGACCGACAGGTCGATGCTGCCCATCAGCACGATGAAGGTCGCGCCAAGGCACACGATCAGCAGCGTTGCCGCCTGTCCGCTGACCGCGGAAAAGTTCCGCAGCGTGGCAAAGGAACTCGTCGTCAGGCTGAAGACCACGAACAGCGCAAGCACGACGCCGATCGGGAACCACAGGCCCGGCTCGAACCGGTTCAGGATCCGTCGCAACGGGGTGCCGGTCCAGGGCCGGTCGGGGGAAAGGCTGAAGGTCATGTCGTGATTTCCACTTGTTCGGAGGAGGAAGCGGCCCCCGGCAGCATCAGCGCCACGAGGTCCTGTTCGGAAGGTTTCGCATCGGCAGGGGCCGGGACATCGGCCACGACGGCGCCGCGCTGCATGATCAGGATCCGGTTCGACAGGCCGATCAGTTCCAGCAGCTCGTCGGTGATCAGCACGATGGCCACGCCCTGATCGGTCAGGTCGCGCAGCACGCGGTAGATTTCCTGCTTCGCCCCGGCATCGACGCCACGCGTCGGGTTGTCGAGCACCAGAACCTCGGGGCGCCGTTCAAGCCAGCGCGCCAGAACGACCTTCTGCTGGTTTCCGCCCGACAGGCGATGCATCGGCGTTTCCGGCCGGGCGGACCGCACCGCCAGCGCCTCGATGTGCCTGTGCGCGGCGCGGCGCTCCGCGCCCCTGCGCCAGAATCCGGCGCGGGTCGAGAACAGGTCGCAGCCGCTGCCGATCGAGAAATTCCATGCCACCGGAAAGGCCGGGATGATCCCTTCGACCAGCCGCTCCGCCGGGATATAGCCCAGACCTGCGCGCGCGCTGCGCCGGATGTCGGGCGCCTGCGGCGCGCCGTCCTTCAGCGCGACCGTGCCCCCGACCGGCGCACGGACGCCGGCGATCGCCTTGCCCAGCTCGGACTTGCCGGAATCCAGCAGCCCGCCGATGCCGAGAATCTCGCCCGGCCTCACCTCCAGGGTGACCTCGGATGCTCCGGCGGCCGCACGGATCCCTTCCGCGCGCAGCCCCGCCCGAGGCGGCAGCTCGCGATGCTGGCGCGCCTCGTAGTAATAGTCGCGGGCCCTTTCGCGCCCGACCATCAGCCCGTGCAGGTGGTGCTCGTCGGTCTCGTCGGGCCGCAACCGGGCGGCCAGCGCGCCGTCCTTGAGCACATAGATCACATCCGAAATGTCCAGCACCTCTGCCATGCGGTGCGACACGAACAGCAGCGAACCGTATTTCCGCACCTCGCGCACAAGGTCGAAGAACGTGTCCTCGTCCCGCCGGTCGAGCGCCGAGGTCGGTTCATCGAGCAGGATCAGCGGTTCCCCGACGCCGCGGATCAGCGTCGGGGTCAGGCAGGCCCGGGCGATCTCGATCGACTGGCGGGTGGAGAAGTCGTAATCGCCCGTCCGCCGCTCGACATCGACATCGAGCCCCGCGGTCTCGACGATCCGGCGCGCCGCGCGCACCATCGCCTTGCGATCGACCCACTGGCCGAAGCGGGCATAGCGGGCCTCCTCGCCGATCAGCAGGTTTTCATAGACCGGCACATTGTGGACGAGCGACTGTTCCTGAAACACCCGGGTGACCCCGAGCCGCACCGCCGCCCGGTGGCTGTCGGGCCGGAACGGCTGCCCTGCGAAGGTGATCGTGCCACGATCGGGGCGGGTCAGACCGCTCAGGATATTGAAGACCGTCGACTTGCCAGCGCCATTCTCGCCCACCAGCGTCACCACCGACCGCGCCGGGACATCAAAGGAGACGTCGCTGAGCACCGTCACCGGTCCATAGGCCTTCGACAGATTGCGCGCCTCCAGAAGGTTGGCCTGCGAGGGCGGTGGGTTTGATGCCGGTGTCACCGGGAAATGCGCGGTCATGCTGCCTGTCCGAAACTGTCGTCATGGGGCGCGGCCGAAACGGGCCCCTGCCCGGTTCCGGATCGCGGGCTAACCCTAGGCCAGGTCGTCTAGAAATGAATTCTGAAGATCCCCCGCTTCGGGAAACCCCCGCGCCAAAGCTGTGCCCCGCCGGGGATGGATCCTGCTGTCAACACAAATATACGACCGATATTGCCGTGATTCTCCGGCACGGCCGGGTCCCCCGCCCTGCCCGCCCCTCGCGCAGGGCGGCGAAGCGCCAGGATCGCCCGGACCCGCCCCGCAGCGCGCTCATGCCGCACAGCGGCGCGGCCCCGCGTGATCGGACGCACGACAGGCCTCGGCCGCCGAAGCGATTCGGCCGCCCGCCCGCCGGCGCCCGGCACAGAAGAAAATCGCCCGGCCAACCGCGCGAAGGGAACGAACCTGCTGCCGAGGCGGGGCAAAAGACGACGCCCCGTTTCTTGCCGCAGCCCCATTCCCGCGTCAGACTTCTTCCTGCAGGGCCCGCAGTGAAACTCATGTTTTCAATGAGTTGCCGGAAAGAACCGGGCCCGGAACCACCGTGAAACACTCAGAAAGGAAACCCGATGGGATCGCTGACAAGGGGCGAGATCGACCACAGCCTGCATCCGCGCGTGAACTCTGCCGACCCGGTCGCCCCGCGCCCGCGTCCGACCGAGCCGCCGCACCTGCTGCGCGACGATGCCGACGCCATCGCCATCGCCACCGCGCTGGCCGCAGAGCTGGCGCAGGGCGCCCAGCTGCGTGACCGCGAGGGGCTGCTGCCGCTCGCCGAACTCGACCGCTATTCGCAAAGCGGGCTGTGGTCGCTGCTGGTGCCGAAAGCACACGGCGGGCCGGGGCTGTCGCATGCGACGCTGGCCAAGGTGATCTCGATCGTCGCGACCGGCGACCCGGCGGTGGCGCAGATCTCGCAAAACCATCTCGCCATCGTCGATCTGGTCGACCTCGACGGCACCGAGGAGCAGAAGGCCATGGTCTTCGGCTGGTCGCTGGCCGGGCTGCGCTTCGGCAATGCCTTTTCCGAATTCGGCACGAAATCGGTGGGCGAGTTCCGCACCCGTGTCACCTTCGAAGGCGACGAGGCCGTGGTGAACGGCGAGAAGTTCTATACCACCGGCGCCTTGCTCGCCCATCTGGTGCCGATCGTCGCGGTCGGGCCCGACGGCATCTATCTGGTCTTTGCCGACCGCGATGCGCCGGGGCTGAGCGTCACCAACGACTGGTCGGGCTTCGGCCAGCGCACCACCGCCTCGGGCTCGGTGCGGCTCGACACCGTCCGCGTCGCGCGCAACCGCGCGATCCGGCTGCGCGACACGACCGAACATCCCACGGTGCAGGGCCCGGTCTCGCAGATCATCCAGGCGGCAATCGACGCCGGCATCGCGCGCGCGGCGATCGACGAGACGATCCGCTTCGTGACGACGCAAAGCCGGCCCTGGATCGACAGCGGCAAGGAGACCGCGGGCGAAGACCCCTACACGATCCAGGCGATCGGCGATCTGAAGATCCGCCTGCACGCGGCCGAGGCGCTGCTCGAGATCGCCGGGCGCGCCATCGACCGCGGCTATGCCGAGGCCTCACTCGACACCGTCACCGAGGCGACAATCCGCACCGCCGAGGCCAAGGTGCTGACCACGCAGATCGCGCTCGAGGCCACGAACCGGCTGTTCGAACTGGCCGGCACGCGCTCGACGCTGGCGGTGAACGGGCTTGACCGGCACTGGCGCAATGCGCGGGTGCATACCCTGCACGACCCGGTGCGCTGGAAGTTCTTCCATGTCGGCAACTGGTATCTGAACGGCACGCATCCGCCGCGCCATCCCTGGAACTGAGCCCCCTGCCCCGGCAGGCCCCCGTCCTTCCCGGCGGGGGCCTGCGCGGTCCGGGCCCCCTGCCCCGGCCGCACCGCCGGCCCGATTCTGCGCCATCCCGTCCCGGCCGCGCCGCTGTCGCGGCAATCTTCTGTCCGCATCCGCTGCGGGAGAAGAATTGCCCCCGAACCCGGCGCAGATCGACCGGTCTCGTTCATTGCCGCGGCGGGGGGGCGCCCGTAAATTACGACCAGAAAGGTCGTGCTTTCCCCGCGCCGGCTGGCGCCGCGACCCGATCCGCAACCCCCGCACCCTCCCCGTCGGCCCTGGCCGGAGCGGAGGGCTGCGCCCACCCCAACCGGGAGCCGTCAGGACAATGAGCAAGCAGATCCGCTTCAACGCCTTCGAGATGAACTGCATCGGGCACCAGTCGCCCGGGCTGTGGCGCCACCCGCGCGACCGCTCGTGGGAGTACAAGGACCTCGAGTACTGGACCGACCTCGCAAAGCTGCTGGAGACGGGCTTTTTCGACGCGATCTTCCTGGCCGACGTGATCGGCTATTACGACGTCTACAAGGGCAGTCTCGACGAGGCGCTGCGCCAGGGCGTGCAGGTTCCGGTGAACGACCCGCTGCAGCTTGCCAACCCGATCGCCCAGGCGACGCGGCATCTGGGCATCGGCATCACCGCCTCGACCTCGTTCGAGCATCCCTATACCTTCGCGCGCCGGCTCAGCACGGCCGACCACCACACCAGGGGGCGGATCGGCTGGAACATCGTCACCTCCTATCTCGAGAGCGGGGCGAAGAACGTCGGTCAGGGCGGGCTGCGCAGTCACGACAACCGCTATGACGTCGCCGCCGAATATCTCGAAGTGCTCTACAAGCTGCTCGAAGGCAGCTGGGAGGATGGCGCCGTGCTGCGCGACCGCAGCCGCGGCCTGTTCGCAGACCCTGCGAAGATCCACGAGATCGGCCACAAGGGCCGCTATTTCGACGTGCCGGGCTATCACCTGTGCGAGCCCTCGCCGCAGCGCACCCCGGTGCTGTTCCAGGCCGGCGCCTCGGGCGCGGGCAAGGCCTTCGCCGCCGAGCACGCCGAATGCGTGTTCATCTCGACGCCGCTGAAATCGGCGACCAGGGCCTATGTGAGCGAGATCCGCGCCCGCGCCGCCGCCGCCGGGCGCGACCCGAAGAAGGTGCTGATCTACGCGATGGCGACGATCATCACCGCCGAGACCGACGCGAAGGCGCGGGCGAAATACGAGGAATATCAGCGCTATGCCTCCTATGACGGGGCGCTTGTGCTGATGTCGGGCTGGACCGGCATCGACTTTGGCGCTTATGCGCCGACCGACACGGTGAAGAAGGTGCAGACCAATGCGATCGTCTCGGCGGTCGAGCATCTGGCCGGCGGCGACAAGGTGTGGACGATCGAGGAGCTGGCGAAATGGGGCGGCATCGGCGGCATGGGGCCGCTCTTCGTCGGCTCGGGCGAGACGGTCGCCGACCTGCTGCAGGACTGGGTCGAGGAGACCGGCATCGACGGCTTCAATCTGGCCTATGCGCTGGCGCACGAGACCTTCGCCGATGTCATCGGCCATGTCGTGCCCGAGCTGCAAAAGCGCGGCGTCTATGCCACCGGCTACCGCGAGGGCACGCTGCGCGACAAGCTCTTCGGCGACGGGCCGCGGCTGCCCGACACCCATCCCGCGCATCGCTACCGCGACATCGAGCGGGTGAAGCGCGAAGCGCCGGCCCTGGCCGAATGAGGGAATGAAACCGGCGCAGGTCCTGTCGGACCTGCGCCCCCGCCAAAAACAGTCCGGCCCCGACGACCGTCCTTTGCGTCGCCGGGGCCGAACCATGTTCACCGGGGCGCCGCGCGGGCCCGTTCAGGGAGGATCGGGGCCGGCACGACGGCCGGCCCCGCGCCCGTCATCCGGTCACCCGGCCGATCTGCCAGACATAGACCGGCTCGGTCCCGTTCACCGCATGATCGCCGAGGATCCGCTCCTTGTAGATCAGCGGGTTGTGGCTGGCCGCGGTGCGCGCATTGCGCCAGTGCCGGTCGAGCGCCAGCCCGGTCGCCGCGGCCGAGGCGCTGAGCGCGTTGAACACCTCGCTCGTCGCGCGCAGGGCAAGATCGGCACCCGCGACCTGTGCTGCGGCCGAGGCCAGCTCGGCGGCCACATTCGCTGCCTCGTCGGCCGCGGCATCGCCCGCCTGCGAGGTCTCATAGGCGTGTTGCGCCGCCCGCGCCGCCTCGAGCGTCGCCGCCCGCGCGGCAAAGGCGAAGGCCCGCGCCCGGCCGACCACCTGCAACACCTGCGGATCGTTGCGCACCACCGTTCCCGCCCCGTGCGAGAAGCCACGGGTGCGGCGGCGCACCTGCTCGCTGACGTCACGCACCGCCGCCGCCGCGGCCCCCGCCAGCACGGCGTCAAGGACAAGCTGATAGAAGGCGGTCTGATAGCGGAAGCGGGTGGCAAAGGGCACGAGGCCCGCGGCCTCGACGCGCGCCGCGCTATAGACCGTGGTGCCGGTGCCGGTCAGACGCTGGCCGAAGCCGGTCCAGTCGTCGCGCCGCTCCACCCCCGGCTGCGCCGTGGCCACGATCGCGATCACCGGCTCGCCGGTATCGGCGCGCGTCGCATAGGTGTCGATCCAGTCGGCGAAGATCGTGCCGGTGGAATAGAATTTCTCGCCGTCGACGCGGAAGCCGTCCGCCTCCGGCGTGACCTTGGTGATCGTGTCGCCGATCTTCACCTCGCCGACCTCGGTCCAGCCATTGCCGGCGATCTCGCCCGCACCAAAACGGCGCAGCCAGATCTCGCCCTCGGCCCGCGGCGCAACCAGCCGGTCCTCGACCAGCGCGAAATGCCCACGCAGCGCCTGCGCGATGTTGGTGTCGGCCTCGGCCAGGTCGATCAGCAGGTCGAAAAGCTGCACGAGGCTGGCCCCTGCCCCGCCGTAGTCGACCGGCACACGCAGCGCGGTGAAGCCGCTCTCCCTGAGCCAGCCGATCTCCTCGAAGGGCAGGATGCGCTCGCGCTCGCGGCGCAGCGCGCCCTCGGCGATGCGGTCGAAAACGGGCCGGAACCGGGCCTTCAGCGCCGCGGTGTCGGGGATCTCGGCCCAGGTGTCATGCAAGGTCATGGTCGTCTCCTGTCTGGCCCGGCCGGTCCGGCGGGCATGGGGGATCGGCCGGGCGCCACGCGGGCGCCCGCTCCGGGGGGCGATTTCGATCGGGTCAGGCGCTTTGGGCGACGGGCCGCGCCAGCGCGGCCAGCGCCTGCGCCAGACGGGCAGCGACCAGCTCGGCGTGCTGCGTCACCTCGGGAATGCCCATCAGCTCGCCCACATGGCCGCGCGCCAGCGGGCCGGCGACGAACAGGCCGGGCACCGGCCTGCCGTCCTGCCCGACGGCGCGGCAGCCCTCGGTCACATCGAGCCCGAGCTGCAGCGGATCGGCGCGGATCAGCCCGGCCGCAGCCATCGTGGCAAAAAGCGGCATCTCGTGCAGGATCGCGCCATGTGCCGGGCCGGTGGTCAGGATCACCGCATCGAAGAGACCCGCGCGCGCGCCCGCGCGCCGGTCGTGCCAGCGCACCTCGATCCCCGCGTCGCCCTCCTGCGCCGACAGCAGACGCCCCGCCACGATTGCAAGCCGTCCCTCGGCCAGGCGGCGCTCGATCACCGCCTCGAGCTGCGGCGCGATGCGGAAGCGGTGCACGTCCCACCACACCCGCAGCCGGCGCACCAGCCGCGCGCGCTCGCCCGGCGGCAGCGCCGCCCAGATCACCGGCCCGTCGCGGCGCACGTTGTCGAGCGCCGCCTGCCAGGGCAGGCCCGCCGCGGCGTCGGCCCGCACCGCCGCCCGGATCCGGCGCAGCAGCGCAAGCGCGGTGCGGGCGGGAGCGGTGGCGAAATCGGCCGGCGAGTCGGCATAGCCGAAGGCATGCCCGCGCGAGCGCAGGCCGCGCCGCGACAGCGCGACGATCCGGCCGGCGAAGCCCTGCCGGTCGAGACTGGCGATCACATCGGCCGAGGTCAGCCCGGTGCCGACGATCAGCACGTTCCTCGCGCGGCGCGCCAGCGCGCTCAGCCGCGCGCCGTCGCCGCTGTCGGCGATCAGCCGGTCCGAGCCGGCCAGCGGCGCAAAGACCGCGGGCACACCGGGCGGCGGGTGGCTGGTGGCCAGCACCACGAGATCGGCCACCAGCGTGCGTCCGTCGTCGCAGCCCAGGGTGAAGCGTGCCCCGCGCGCCAGCGTCACCGCCCGCGCCCGCAGATGCTCGACCCGCCCCGCGGCCAGCAGCGGCGCCAGCGCCCCGGCGACGTAATCGCCGACAAGGCCCCGCTGCACGAAAAGCTCGCCCGAGGCCAGCCGGGTTCCGGCCGAAAGCGCGGGCCGCTGCGTCTCGATCCAGGTCTGAAGCCCGCCCGGCGCGGCGCTGTCCATCGTCATCCGCACGGCCGGCACGTTGATGCGGTGGCTCGGGTCGCGGGTCGCATAGGCCAGCCCCTGGCCAAGCTGCGCCCGCGGCTCGATCACCACGATCCGCACCGGCCCGTCCAGCGCCCGCGCCAGATGAAAGGCCGTGCTCGCCCCGGTGAAACCGCCGCCGACGATCGCCACCACCGGCGGGTCTGCGGCCGCACTCATGCGACCGCCCCGACCGGCGCAGCCTCGCGCCAGGCGATCAGATCGGTGATCGCAAGCTGCGGAATGTCGTGGCGGCGCGCGAAGTCCGCCAGCGCCGCGCCGCGCATCATCGTGCCGTCGTCATGGACCAGCTCGGCCAGCACGCCGACACCGGGCAACCCGGCAAGCCGCGCCAGATCCCAGGCCGCCTCGGTATGGCCCGGCCGCGTCAGCACCCCGCCCGGCCGCGCCCGCAGCGGGAAGAGATGCCCGGGCCGGCGCAAAAGCGCGGGATCGGGCCGGCCGGCCAGCGTGCGCAGGGTCAGCAGCCGGTCCTCGGCCGAGACCCCGGTGCCGCAGGCCGCCGCGTCGCAGCTGACCGTGTAGGCGGTGCCGTTCGGGTCCTCGTTGCTCGCCACCATCGGCGGCAGGCCGAAGGCCGCGCAGCGCGCCGGATCGAGCGCGGCACAGACGATCCCCGTCGTGTGCCGCACCATGAAGGCCAGCTCGCGCACCCCCAGCGTCGCCGCGGCGCCGATCAGGTCGCCCTCGTTCTCGCGGTCCTCGTCATCGGTGACAAGGACAAGCCGGCCCTCGGCGAGGCGGGCCAGCGCCAGGCGGATCTGCGCATCCAGCGCGGAAAAACGGATATCGGTCATCGTGGTGCCCTTTCAGCCGGCCGCCAGGCCCAGAAGCCGCGCCGCATTGTCATGGAAGAACCGGCCAAGCACCTCCTCGCGCAGGCCCAGTTTCAGCGCGTCCTCGATGCTCTGCCCGATCGGGCGGAACGGATAGGACGAGCCGAACAGAAGCTGGTCGCCAAGCCAGCCGTTCGCGGCCTCGACATAGGCCTGACTGCCGGCCTGGAAGAGGTACATGTCCGGGATGATGTGGATCGTCTCGTGCCGGAAGGCGAGGCCGAGGATGTCCTGCACATTCGGCCAGTAGCCGTGGAAGACGCCGATCTTCAGCGTCGGGAACAGCCGCGCCACCGCGGCCAGCCCGGCGGGGTCGTTGAACCGCGGCGCGGGCGTCGTCGGCCCGCTCATCAGGAAGACCGGCACGCCCTCGGCCGCGGCCCATTCGTAAAGCGGCAGATAGGCCGGATCGTCCGGGTGCCGCGGCGGCGTGCCGAAGCCGGGCTCGAGGTCGATGCCGCGCAGCCCGAGCGACCCCACCGCGCGGCTTGCCTCGGCGATCGCCCCCTCGGGCCCCTGCAACACCGGATCGACCGCACCGATGCCGCTCAGCCGGGCGGGATCGAGCGCGACGATCCGCGCGATCTCGTCATTCGGCAGATGCTGCGTCGGGGTGTGGCGGCCGACGACCACGGCGCGCGTCAGGCCCGCATCGCCGATCTCGGCCAGAAAGCCCGCCTCGGTGGCGGACCGGGTGAAATGGGTGTCTGGCCCGCGGGTGCCGACCCGGCGGTTGAGCCAGCGCACGGTGTCGAAGTCGGAGGTGCCGGGCGTCCTGCCGAAGAAATCGTGCAGGAAGGCCGGGCGGCAGCGCATGTCGATGACGGGAAAGGTCATGGGTCAGTCCTCAGGAAGCGGCCCGCGCACGCACGTCGAAGGCACCGCCGGTCTGGCTCGTGCCCTGCTCGGTCACGGCCGCCTTGCCGATGCGCGGGAAAATCAGTTCGGCGAAGCGGATCGCCTCCTCGAGATGCGGATAGCCCGACATCACGAAGGTCTCGATGCCAAGCGCCTGGTACTCGCGCATCCGCGCGACCACCGTGTCGGGATCGCCGACAAGCGCGGTGCCCGCGCCGCCGCGCACCAGACCGACCCCGGCCCAGAGGTTGGGGGCGACCTCGAGCCGGTCGCGCCGACCACCGTGCAGCGCCGCCATCCGGCCCTGCCCGACCGAGTCCATGCGCGCGTAATTCGCCTGGGCGCGGGCGATGTCATCGTCGGTCAGCCGGCTGATCAGCCGCTCTGCCGCGGCCCAGGCCTCGGCCTCGGTCTCGCGCACGATGGCATGCAGACGAATGCCGAAGCGCACCTTGCGCCCCTGCGCCGCCGCCTGTGCGCGCACATCGGCGATCTTTTCCGCCACGGCCTCGGGCGGCTCGCCCCAGGTCAGATAGACATCGACATGCTGCGCGGCGAGCGCATGCGCCGCGGGCGACGAGCCGCCGAAGTAGAGCGGCGGGTACGGGCGCTGCGGGCCGGGATGGACGTTCCGCGCCCCCTCGACCCGGATGTGCCGGCCCTCGAAATCGACCGTCTCGCCGGCCATCAGCCGCTTCCACACGGTCAGGAATTCCCCGGCATTCTCGTACCGCCCGTCATGGCTGAAGAAGGCGCCGTCGGCGGCCAGCTCGCGCGGGTCACCCCCCGGCACGACATTGAGCAAGAGCCGCCCACCAAGCGCCGCATCCAGCGTCGCCGCCTGCCGCGCCGCCGCCGTCGGCCCGCTGATCGAGGTGCGCAGCGCCACCAGAAGCTTCAGCCGCCGCGTCACCGGCGCCAGCGCCGCCGCCACCACCCAGGGGTCGAGGCAGCTTGCCCCGGTCGGGATCAGCATCCCGTCATAGCCGAGCCGGTCGGCGGTGGTGGCGATGTCGCGCAGATAGTCGGGCTCGGGCGCCCGGCCGAAATCCGAGGTGCCAAGATAGCGCGTGTCGCCCGAGGTGGGCAGGAACCAGAAGATCTCGGGCGCGCTCATTCCGCCGCCTCCGAAACATGGCCCAGCCCTTCGAAGGCCGAGGGGCGCGAGGCGTCGGCCACGCTCTCGCGGCCGATGTAATGGCGGCGCCACTGCGCGGCAGGGTGGCTGTCGCGGGCCAGACCGCCCACATCGCCCAGAAGCTTCTCGCGCAGCGTGCCGGGGGCATAGCCCTGCTGCGCGCGGCCGCGCTTGCGCAGCTCCGGCACCACGAAATCGATGAAATCGGTGGTCGAGGCCGGGGTGATCGCATAGGCGAGGTTGAAGCCGTCGATGCCGCCCTCGTCGACCCAGCGTTCGAGCGCATCGGCCACCGTCTGCGGCCCGCCGACCAGCACCGGGCCAAGCCCGCCGATCGCGCGCTTGCGGATCACGTCGCGCACCGTCCAGGCCGCACCATCGGCGGCAAGCGATTCCAGCGTGGTGCGCAGGCTGTCGTTCTCGACCGCGGTCAGCGGCTGATCGGGATCGAGCGTCGAGAAATCGAGCCCGGTCCAGCCGCCGTAAAGCGCCAGCGCCCCCTCGGCGCTCGCATAATCGAGGTATTCCTCGTATTTGCGCTGCGCCGCCTCGTCGGTCGGGCCGGTGATGACGGTGAGCAACGCGAAAATCTTCAGGCTGTCGGCCTCGCGCCCGGCCGCGGCCACCTCGGCGCGGATCGCGTCGGTCAGCTTCTTCGCGGTCTCGGGGCTGGTCGCCAGCACGAACATCGCCTCGGCGTGACGGGCGGCGAACGCCCGGCCGCGCGCGCTTGCCCCGGCCTGGAAGATCACCGGCGTGCGCTGCGGCGAGGGCTCGCACAGATGGAAGCCGGGCACCTTGAAATACTCGCCCTCGTGGCGGATCGGGTGCACCTTCGTGGCATCGGTGAAGATGCCCTTCTCCTTGTCGCGCAGCACCGCGCCCTCTTCCCAGCTGCCCTCCCACAGCTTGTAGGTGACTTCCATGTACTCCTCGGCGAGGTCATAGCGCGCATCATGGCCGATCTGCCGGTCAAGGCCGATATTGCGCGCCGCGCTGTCGAGGTAGGACGACACCACGTTCCACGCCACGCGCCCCTTGGTCAGGTGATCGAGAGTCGAGAGCCGGCGGGCCAGCAGATAGGGATGCTCGAAGGTCACCGCCGCGGTGATGCCGAAGCCGAGGTTGCGGGTCACCGCCGCCATCGCCGAGATCGCGCCGAACGGGTCGTTCACCGGCACCTGCGCCGCGTCGTGCAGCGCCGCCTCGGCAGAACCGCGATAGACGTCATAGACGCCCACCACATCGGCGATGAACAGGCTGTCGAAAGCCCCCCGTTCCAGCTCGATCGCGAGGTTGGTCCAATACTCGAGGTCATTGTAGCGCGATGCCTGGCTCGACGGATGCCGCCAGGTGCCGGCCGCCTGATGACCAACGCAGGTCATGTCGAAGGCATTGAGAATGATGCGTTTCTTCGCTTGGGTGGTCATCTGGGTCTCCGGTCTCAGCCGGCCACGCGCACTGGCGCGGCGACGGTGTGGGGAAGGTGCGGGGCGAATTGCGCCACCGCGCGGTCAAGCCGTTCGAGGATCGGGCCCGCGCGCAGCGCGCCATCGGCGAAATCGGCCGCCGAGGCATAGAGCCCGGTCGGCAGGGTGATCGCCTCGAAGAAGCCGAACAGCGGCCGCAGCTGGTGTTCGATCACCAGCGCATGCCGGTCGCCGCCGCCGCAGGCCGCCAGCAGGACGGGCTTGCCGGCCAGCGCCTCGGGCTCGATCAGGTCGAGGAAATGCTTGAAGAGGCCCGTGTAGCTGCCCTTGAACACCGGGCTTGCGACGATCAGCGCATCGGCCGCGAGGAACGCCGCCCGATGGCGGTCGAGCGTGGCATCCCTACCCTCGCGCAGGGCGCCGAAGCCGGGGCCGAGGTCATCGACATCGAACACATGGGCATGGCCGCCGAAACGGGCGGTGGCGCGGGCCGCTGCGGTCTCGACCAGCGCGCGGGTCTTGGACGGCCGGCTCCAGGAACCGGCAAAGGCTGCGAAACGGGGACCGGACATGGCGGCTCCAAATGACGACTTTATCTGTAGAGATTTGATAATATCTGGAACGCCCTGAGGCCATTCCAAACTCTGCGGCATTTGGAGGTGAAAACCGTTGTCCCGACCGCGACCCGGAGAAGGGATTTCTGCGATCGCGGGTTCTGCGCACCGACGGAGCGGATCGAGCCCGGCGGCCGGCCGGGGGCGCCGCCGGTCCGGGCGGCGCGGGCGCAGGAGAGAGACTCGGAGGTCGACGGCAGCGCTTTCGCGCCATGCGCGCGGGCCGGGGTCACCCCCGACCCGCCGGTTTTCAGCGCGTCTGCGCGGCGGCGCGGCGCATCTGCCAGCTCGCCAGCACGATCACCACCGAGATTGCGGCGATGACCAGGGTGGCCAGCGCATTCACCTCGGGGCTGACGCCCAGCCGGACCTTCGAGAAGATCACCATCGGCAGGGTCGAGGCCCCGGGCCCGGTGACGAAGGCTGACACCACGAGGTCATCGAGGCTGATGGTGAAGACCAGAAGCCAGGACGAGATCAGCGCAGGCGCAAGCGCGGGCAAGGTGACGTCGAAGAACACCCGCAACGGCCGCGCGCCGAGATCCAGCGCCGCCTCCTCGACCGAACGGTCGAGCGCGCTCATCCGCGAGCCGAGCACCACGGTCGCATAGGCCGCGCCGAAGGTCGCATGCGCGATCACCAGCGTGTCGACGCCCCGCCCCGCGGGCCAGCCGAAGATCCCCTCGAGCGCCACGAACAGAAGCAGCATCGAGAGGCCGGTGATCACCTCGGGCATCACGAGCGGCGCCGTCACCGCCCCGCTCAGCAGCATGCGGAAGCGGAAGCGGCCGAAACGGGCCAGCGCATAGGAGGCGAGCGTGCCGATCACCGTGGCGAGCGTCGCCGACATCACCGCGACGCGCAGGCTGATCCAGGCGGCATCGAGGATCTGCTGATCCTCGAGCAGCGCGGCATACCATTTCGTCGAGAAGCCGCCCCAGACGGTCACCAGCTTCGACTCGTTGAAGCTGAAGACGACGAGCGACAGGATCGGCGCATAGAGGAAGACGAAACCGAAGATCGCGACAAGGCGCAGGGAAACAGAGCGGCGCATCAGGCGTTCTCCTCCTTTTCCGACTGGGTGCGCTGCAACAGGCCGATGGGCAGCACCAGCACCACGAGCATCACGATCGCCACCGCCGAGGCCACCGGCCAGTCGCGGTTCGAGAAGAACTCGTTCCACAGCACCGAGCCGATCATCAGCGTCTTCGGCCCGCCCAGAAGCGCGGGGATGACGAATTCGCCGACCGCCGGGATGAAGACCAGCAGCGCGCCGGCGATGATCCCGGGCACCGACAGCGGCAGCGTCACGGTGACGAAGGTCACGAAGGGCCGCGCGCCGAGATCGGCCGAAGCCTCGAGCAGCGCCTCGTCAAGCTTCACCAGCGTCGAGTAGAGCGGCAGGATCATGAACGGCAGATAGCTGTAGACGATGCCCAGATAGACCGCGAAATCGGTCTGCAGGATCACCAGCGGCTCGTGAATGATCCCGGTCGCCATCAGCAGGCCGTTCAGCAACCCGTTGCCCTTCAGGATCCCGATCCAGGCGTAGACGCGCAGAAGGAACGAGGTCCAGAACGGCAACACCACTAGCATCAGCAGGATGTTGCGCCGGTTCGACGGCGCGCGCGCGATGACATAGGCCATCGGATAGCCGATCAGCAGCGCGATCACCGTCGACACCGCCGCCATCTTCAGCGAGCCGAGATAGGCGAGCAGGTAGAGCGGGTCCTCGGTCAGGAACTGGAAATTGCCGAAGTTGAGCGAGATGTTCAGCACCCCCTCGGCCCAGTCCCAGATCGGCAGATAGGGCGGCCGCGCGATCACCGATTCCGAGACCGCGATCTTTGCCAGAACCACGAAGGGCAGCAGGAAAAAGAGGCCCAGCCAGACGAGCGGCACCGCCACCACCGCGGCGCGCCCCTCGATCCGCAGCCAGCCCGCAAGCGCACGCAACCTCATGCCGTCACCACGACGCTTGCCGCGCCGTCCCAGCCGATCTCCACCTCTTCGCCGGCGCGGATCGCGTCGTCATCGCTGCGCAACCGGTTGGTCTGGCTCACCTTCACCGGCTTGCCGGTGGGCAGGGTGACGTGAAAGACCGACAGGTTCCCCATGTAGGAGACGTCCTCGACCCGCGCCCGCAGCCGGTTCGCCACGGTCTCGGGCAGGCGCCGCTCGATCGCGATCTTCTCGGGCCGCAGCGCCACCGCCACCGGCTGCCCCTTCACGCCGCTGATCCCGTGCGAGACCAGGATCTCGCTGCCGGTATCGGGCGAATGGATCGTCGCGTGATCCTCGAAATCGCCGGCAATCCGGCCCTCGAACAGGTTCACCGAGCCGATGAAATCGGCGACGAACCGGCTTTGCGGATATTCGTAGACGTCATGCGGCGTGCCGACCTGCATGATCTCGCCCGCGGTCATCACACCAAGCCGGGTCGAGAGCGTCATCGCCTCCTCCTGGTCATGGGTGACGACGACGAAGGTGACGCCGAGCGTCTCCTGGATCTTGATGAGCTCGCGCTGCGTCTCCTCGCGCAGCTTCTTGTCGAGCGCGCCAAGCGGTTCGTCGAGCATCAGAAGCTTCGGCTTGCGGATCAGCGCACGCGCCAGCGCCACGCGCTGCCGCTGCCCGCCCGAGAGCTGATGCGGCTTGCGCGCAGCCAACCCGTCAAGCTGCACCAGCGAGAGCATCTCGGTGACCCGGGTCGCCACCTCGGCCCGTTTCACCCCGTCGCGCTTCAGCCCGTAGGCGATGTTCTTCTCGACGCTCATGTGCGGGAACAGCGCATAGGACTGGAACATCATGTTGGTGTCGCGCAGATAGGGCGGCACGCCCGACATGTCCTCGCCGTCGATCAGGATCTGACCCGAGGTGGGCGTCTCGAACCCGGCCAGCATCCGCAACAGCGTGGACTTGCCGCAGCCCGACCCGCCCAGCAGGCAGAACAGCTCGCCGCGATAGATGTCGAGCGAGACGTCGTTCACTGCCGTGTAGGAGCCGAACCGCTTCGTCACGTTGCGGATCTGCAGGAACGGGGCGACAGCGGGATCCTCCCACGGCCGCGCACCGCGCGCCGCGATGGCTTCGGTCATTCTTCTTCTCCCTGTCAGAATGGATGCGGCCATCCCCCCTGAAGGGATGGCCGCCTGCCGTCATTGTCCGGTCTTCAGCGTGGTCCAGGCGCGGGTCAGCGCGCGGTCATAGCGCTGCTTGTGCGGGCGCGCGGTGTAGAGCTTGTCCATCACCTCGGGCGCCGGGTAGATGCCGGGATCCTCGCGCACCTCGGCGGCGACAAGCGGCGTCGCCCTGGCATTGACGTTGGCGTAGAAGACGTGGTCGCTCACCGCCGCCGCCACCTCGGGCCGCAGGAAGTAATCGATGAACTTCAGCGCGTTCTCCGGATGCGGCGCGTCCGAGGGGATGGCCAGCATGTCGAAACCGACCTGCGCCCCCTCCTTCGGGATCGCATAGGCCACACGCACCCCCTGCCCCGCCTCGGTGGCGCGGTTGCGCGCCTGCAGGATGTCGCCCGAATAGCCGACCGTCAGGCAGATGTCCCCATTCGCCAGGTCGTTGATGTATTGCGAGGAATGGAAATAGCGGACATAGGGCCGCACCTTCGCCAGAAGCGCCATCGCGGCCTCCAGATCCTCGGTCTTCTCCGAGGTCGGATCGAGGCCCAGATAGTTCAGCGCCGCCGCGGTGATCTCGGACGGGGAATCGAGCAGCGCGATGCCGCAGCCTTGCAGCTTCGCCGCCTGCTCGGGATCGAAGAGCGCCGACCAGCTGTCGATGGTGTCGGAGCCAAGCCGCTCGGCGACCTTGTCGCGGTTGTAGCCGATGCCGATGGTGTACATCATGTAGGGCACGCCATAGGTGTTGCCCTCGTCATTGGTCGCGGCGATCGCCATCAGCTTCGGATCGAGATTGCCGTAATTCGCCAGCGCCGCCTTGTCGATCGGCTGGAACACCCCGGCCTGCGCCTGGCGCGCCATGAACTCGAGCGAGGGCACGACGATGTCGTAATTCGTCGAGCCGGTGAGCATCTTCGCCTCGACCACCTCGTTGCTGTCGAAGACGTCGTAATTGACCTTGATGCCGGTTTCCTTCTCGAAGCCCGGGATGGTGTCGGGGGCGATGTAATCCGACCAGTTGTAGATGTTCAACACCGGCTCTTCCGCCCCGGCCATCCCGGCCGAGGCGAGCGCGGCGAGCCCCGCCGCGATCATCTTGCGCATGGTATCCTCCCTGATTTTCTTTTTTGTGGCGGGCGTTTACACGCCCAGCCGGTCGCGCACCGCGTACCACCACGAGCCGATGACCGAGTAAGGCACACGGAACATCCGCCCGCCCGGGAACGGAATCCAGGGCATCTTCGCGAACATGTCGAAGCGGCTCTGGTCGCCGTGGATCGCCTCCGACAGGATCCGCCCGAAGGTGTGCGAGCCGGTCACGCCATGGCCGGAATAGCCATGCGCGAAATAGGTGTTGGCGCCGATCCGGCCCATCTGCGGCACGCGCGAGAACGACAGCGCGAAGTTGCCCGACCAGGCATAGTCGATCTTCGTGCCCTTCAGCTGCGGGAAGACCTTCTCGAGGTTCTTCCACAGCTTCGCCTTGATGTCCTTCGGATCGGTGCCGCCATAGACGGTGCCGCCCCCGAACAAGAGCCGGTTGTCCGCCGACATGCGATAGTAATCAAGGATGTAGCGCACGTCCTCGATGCAGACGTCCGACGGCATCAGCTGCCGCGCCAGCGTCTCGCCAAGCGGTTCGGTCGCCATCACCTGGGTCGAGACCGGCATCACCCGCCACTCGAGCGTCGGCACGACATGGCCGAGATAGGCGTTGCCGCACAGCACCATGACCTTCGCCACGACCTTGCCCTTCGCCGTGCTCAGCGAGGGCCGCGCCGAGGCGGTGTCGACCGAGGTCACCGGCGACATCTCGAAGATCGTGCCGCCAAGCCGCTCGATCGCCGCCGCCTCGCCAAGGGCGAGGTTCAGCGGGTGCATGTGGCCGCCCTTGTGGTCGATCATGCCCCCCGCATAGAGGTCCGAGGCGGCGTGCGCGCGCATCTCGTCGCGGCTCAGCATCTCCTGGCTCTCTATGCCATAGCTGCGCCACAGCTTGCGCCGCGCCTCGAGCTCGCGCATGTGCGCCTGCGTCAGCCCGGCAAAGACGTTGCCCTGCTTGAGATCGCACTTGATGTCATAGGTGGCGATCCGCTCGCGGATGATGTCGCCGCCCTCGGTGACCAGGCTCGCGACGAATTTCGCCGCATCCGCGCCATAGCGCCGGCCGATCGTCTGCAGGCTGGCGTTCAGCCCGTTCACGATCTGCCCGCCGTTGCGCCCCGACGCGCCCCAGCCGATCCGCGCGCCCTCGACCACCGTCACCTTGTAGCCCTTCTCGGCCAGGTGCAGCGCCGTCGACAGGCCGGAATAGCCCGCGCCAAGCACGCAGACATCGGTCTCATGCGTGCCCACCAGCTCGGCGCGCAGCGGCGCCGGGTTGGCCGAGGCGGCATAATAGCTGCCGGTATGGGCGCCATTGCCGGCATAGGGGTGGTTCGGGAAGGTGGGCTGGGCGTTCATCAGACGGCCTCCAGGTAGGAGTGATATTCGAAATCGGTGACATGGCGGGTGAAGCGGCGCAGCTCCTGCAGCTTGCACTGCACGAACATCCGGCGCAGGCGCTTGGAGAAGACCTGCTCGACATGCACGCCCTTCTCGAAGGCCTCGATCGCCGAGGCCCAGTCGGGCGGCAGGGTCTCGATCACCTGCGTATAGGCATCGCCCACCAGCGGCGCGGGCGGCTCCCATTGCCCCTCGATGCCCAGCAGCGCGCCCCCGAGGATCGAGGCGAGCACCAGATAGGGGTTGGCATCGGCGCCGGCCACGCGGTGCTCGATCCGCCGTGCCTTGTGGCTGCCGCCCGGGATGCGGATCGCGACGGTGCGGTTCTCATAGCCCCAGGCGACCGAGGACGGCGCATGCGAGCCCGGCAGCAGCCGGCGATAGGAGTTCTCGTGCGGTGCGAAGACCAGCGTGTTCTCGGCCATCGTCCGGATCAGACCGGCGACGGCGTGGCGCATCACCTCGGTGCCCTCCTCGCCGCCATTGTCGAAGACGTTGCGGCCCTCGGCGTCGATCAGCGAGAAATGCACATGCATCCCCGATCCGGCACGGTCGCCATAGGGTTTCGCCATGAAGGTCGCCGCGAACCCGTGCTTGCGGGCGATGCCGCGCACCAGCCGCTTGAACAGCACCGCATCGTCGGCCGCCTCGAGCGGGTCGGCCACGTGCATCAGGTTGATCTCGAACTGCCCTGCCCCGTTTTCCGAGATCGCCGCATCGGCCGGAATGCCCTGCGCCGCGCAGGCGTCATAGACCTCGTTCAGGAAGGCGTCGAAATGCTGCAATTCGTCCAGCGACAAGGCCCCGTCGCTGTCGAGCCGCTTGCCGGTCACCGGCGAGCACGGCGGCTGCGGCGCGGCATTCGACGGGTCGACGACATAGAATTCAAGCTCGGTCGCCACGACCGGCGTCAGGCCAAGCGCCTTGTAGCGCTCGACGATCGCGGCCAGCGCCCGGCGCGGATCGCCCGGGAAGGGCTCGCCGTTCTCGGTCCGCATCCACAGCTGCGCAAAGGCCGCCGGCCGCGCCGTCCAGTCGACCGGGATCAGCGGGCGGCCGGTGAAATCGCACAGCCCGTCGGCATCGCCGGTGTCCCACACCAGTTCGTTGCCCTCGATGTCCTCGCCCCAGATGTCCATGCCCAGAAGCGACAGCGGCATCCGCAGCCCGCCGGAGACGATCTTCTCGACCTGATCGACCGGCACGCGCTTGCCGCGCATCACGCCGTTCAGGTCGCAGATGCAGGCGAAGATCGTCTCGATTTCGGGGCGGTCAGCCAGCCAGGCCGTCGCGTCCTCGGGTTCCATTGTGATGCTCCCTGGCATTTTGTGATATCTTTTCTAAATCTGTGATACACGTCTACCCTTGAGTCAAGCTTCAAAGCACGGCAGGATGGCGCGTCCCCCAGCCCAGGAAAGCCAAAGGCCCCATGACCGACTGCCCGCTCCCCGAAATTCCGCATCTCGCCGGGATGACCACGCAGGATTATGCCTATGCGCGGCTGCGCAACGCGGTGATGGTGGGGGCGCTGAAACCGGGCACGGCGCTGACCTTCCGCGGTCTGGCGCTGGCGCTCGGTCTCAGCCCGACGCCGATCCGCGAAGCGGTGCGCCGGCTCAGCACCGAGAATGCGATCGAGGTTCTCGGCAACCGTCGGCTGCGCGTGCCGCAGATGACGTCGGGCCGGTTCGAGGAGCTGGTCGAACTGCGCGTGCTGCTTGAAACCCACGCCGCCGGCCGCGCCCTGCCCTATCTGTCCGAGGTGGTGATCGACCGGCTCACCACGCTTGACGACCGGATGGATGCCGCGATCGCGGCGCATGACCTCGACGCGCTGACCCGGATGAATCAGGAGTTTCACAAGACGCTTTACGCGCTGAACCCGGATCAGGCGACGATCCCGCTGATCGAGAGCATCTGGCTGCAACTCGGCCCGTTCCAGCGTCAGGTGATCGAGGATATCGCGGCGATCACCATGGTCGACCACCACAAGGAGATGCTGGCGGCGATGCGGGCCCGCGACGCGGCGGCGCTGCGCGTGGCGCTCGAGCGCGACATCCATGACGGTTCGATCCGTGCCGGCCGGACGATGCTCGCTGCTGCGGGCTGAGCCCTAGAACAGCGGCAGCTGCACCGGGATCACCGCATAGCCGCGGCGCAGCTTCAACGCCTTCAGCCGCTCGCAGGCGGCCTCGGCCTCGGCGAGCGTGGCGAGGTAGATCGTCAGGCTGCCGCCGCCGGCGCGGCCGATCGGTCCCCAGCGACGGACAAGACACCACTCGCCGAACAGCGTCTGCGTGACGCTGATCTCGTAGAACCGGCGCTGGCGCCGGATGTGGTTGATCTTCTCGAGCCGGATCTGCACGGTGGCCTCCCTGGTCCCGCTTCCTAGCGCATCGCGCGGCCGAGGAAATCCCCCTTCGACGCGGCGCCCGCAAAGTTGACAGCTGTCAACACCCTCCGCCTGCCGGCACCGGTTGACAGCTGTCAACCGATCACGCCGCGCGGGTGTTGTCGGCCCGCAGAAGCGCCATCACCATCGGCCCCGGCGAGAAGCCACCCGCCGCCGCCTTGGCGGAAAGCGAGCGCAGATAACCGCCCGGGCTGCGGATCTCGGACGCGCGTTGCAGCATGCAGGCGAGTGTTACCGCCGCCGCACCATCGCCCATCGTCGCCCGCGCCTCGCGCCAGGCGTCGGCGCTGATGCCGAGCATCGGCCGGACGAAATCGGCAACGCCCACCAGCTCGTGCCAGCTGTCGACGCCATGCGGCGCATAGTCGAGAAGATCGGGACAGGATTTGAGCACAAGGTAAAGCGGCAGTTTCGGTACCGCCCGGTCGGGCTCTGGCGCCTCGGCCTCCGCCAGCCCTTCCTGTTCACTGGAAGGTTCAGATTCAGAGAGGAGTCTGTTTGAATCCTGTATGTGCCGCTCGGATTCGAGGGCATTGCCGCTCATTTCTTCTGACTCGACCGGAGACAGACGGGCATTCACGGCCTCGAGCAGATCCGCCGCCTCGAGCCCCAGGGCTTCGAGCGCCCCGGCATCGAGCTTGCGACGCAGGCAGCGGGCCATCAGCCGCGCGCGATCGGCGAGCGCATCCCAGTTCCCGCCCAGCTCCTCGCCAAAGGCAATCAGCTTGCTCGCATCGCGCAGACGCAGCACCACGGATTCGCGCAGACGCTTCAGCCGCAGGTTGGCCGCCCGCGCTGCCTCGGCCGCCGCCGCGATCTCGGTGGCACGCACGAGCAGGGGACGCAGATCGAAACCGAAGGCCACCGCCAGCCCGCCATCCATCCCGCGCGCGGCATAGCGCTTGCCGTTCGGGCTGTCGTGGCGCAGCACCAGCCCGGCGCGCACGAGGGCCGCCAGATGCCGGCGCAGGGTCGATTCCGCCATGCCATGCGTGCGCTCGCCAAGGGCCGCGTTCGAGGGGAAGACGATGGTGCCGTCGCCCTCGGCCAGCTGCAGATGCGGATGAAAGCTGACCAGCGCCGAGAGCACGGCGAGATCCCGGTCCGAGATGCCAAAGGCCGCGCGCGCCGCGGTCAGGTCGCGCAGGATCGCCCATTTGTCGGGCGCCGTGGCGGGCAGGGGGGCCTCGGCCAGGGCGCGCTGTGCCAGATGGCCAGCCGCGACCGGCCGCCGCCCGAAGGGCGTCGTGGAAATGTGCTGCATTCAGTCTTCACGAGGCAAAAAGAAATCGGCCACCGCAGGTGCGATGTTGACAGCGATTCGTCGGGCCGGTATTTCTTGAGGTGCTAGATCAAGAACGGGCCTCTCGGGATGTCATGTCCTGGGGGGCTTTTCTCTATTGGCCGGGTCGTGCCTCCTTGGTTGCGGGTGACGGGATCATGCGCCCTCGCTCCACTTGCGGTGCAGCGCGGGAAGTTCGGTCAGAAGCCAGTCCTCGAAGCCACGGTCGAGGCGCTTCTCGAAGCGCAGGGTCAGGCGGCCGCCGCGACGCTCGGCCTCGGCCAGCGGCATGCCGTTCACACTGTCGATGCGCTGCGGGGCAGGGCGGTTGCGGGCGGGTTTCGGGCCCTTGGCATAGGCAAGCGCCGCCTCGAACCGCGCGTCCGAGGTCGCCCCGCCCGAGAGGTTCACCATCGCCACGACCTCGGAGGGGGCATGATCGCCCGCCTCGATCGCATCGGCGAGCGCAAGCCAGCGGTCGCGGCCCACCGAAGGGGCGGCGCCGATCGCCTCGACGATTTCGGGGGCGACCCGCTCGGCCACGGAAAGCAGGCGCGAAATCAAGGTCTTGTCCATCGACAGCGTGTCGCCGATAAGCTTGCGGTCATAGCCCGCGGCGATCATCTGCCGGGCGAAACTGGCCTTCTCGATGAAGGAGAGATCGCGGCGCGCGGTGTTTTCCTGCCCCTGCGCGATCAACAGGTCACGGTCGTCGAGCGCACGGACCAGCGCCTTGACCGGGCGGCCGAGGTCGCGCAGCGCGAGCACCCGGCGGCGGCCATAGACGATCTGATAGCGGCCCTCGGCCGAGGGATGCGGGCGCACCAGCACCGGCACCTGCTGGCCATATTCGGCGATCGAGGCGCGCAGCGCGGCATCCTCGGCATCGTCGCTTTCCAGCCGGTCCTGCACGCCGCCCGCGTCGATCAGCGCCGGATCGATCTCGACCAGCGCGCGGGCCTGCAGATCGGCGACCGAGCGCGAGATCGCGCCGATCGCGCCACGGGCGAAACGCGGCCGGTCCGGATCGAGCCCCGAGACCGAGGGGCCCGGGGCGGGGGAGGGGGTCTGCGGATCGGTCGGGCCCATCAGCCCGCTGAGAAGGTTCTTCCGGCTCATCCGCGCCCCCATGCCTTCTGGATCAGCCCCTCGATCTCGCCATTGACCGCGTTCAGGCTTTCCATCGCGCGGTCATAGGTGGCGCGGGTGAACTGCGCCTTGTCGATCTCGTAGAGCGTCTGCTTGGTGATCCCGGCATCCGAGATCGCGGTCGATTTCAACACCGTGTGGTTCAGCACATGCTCGCCGAAGAGGGCGCGCATGAAGCTGACCATCTGGTTTTGCGGCCCGTCGCCGGGCTCGTAACGGGTGATGACATAGCGCAGCCAGTCGTATTCCATGTTGCCGCCCGCATCGGCGACGACGCCGAGCAGGTTCGAGGTCATCAGCAGGAACTGGCACATCGACATCACGTCGAGCATCTGCGGATGCACGGTGACGAGAACGGCAGTGGCGGCGGAGAGCGCACTCATGGTCAGGAACCCAAGCTGCGGCGGGCAATCGATGATGACGAGGTCATAATCGGCCTCGACCTCTGCCAGTTTCTCCGCGATCCTGGTAAAGAACATCTGACCGGAGCGCGCGGCGAGCACACGGGGGGTGTCGTGCTCGAACTCCATCAGATCAAGGTTGCCCGGAATCAGGTCGAGATTGGTGAAATAGGTCTTGCGGATCACCTCGCGCAGGGCGACCGGCTCGTCATAGCGGATCGCGTCGTAGAGCGTGCCGCCGTCGAGCAGGTCGAATTCCGGCTGGAACCCGTGCAGGGCGGACAGCGAGGCCTGCGGGTCGAGGTCGATCGCCAGCACCCGATAGCCGTCGAGTGCGGTCTTCTGCGCCAGATGCGCGGCGGTGGTGGTCTTGCCCGAGCCGCCCTTGAAGTTGATGACGGTGATCACCTGCAGGTGGTCGTGGCGGCCGTCCGCATGGGTGCGCCGGCCGGGCAGGTAGGTGCCGGGCACCTTCGCGCCCTGTTCGAGCAGCCGGCGCAGCGCCATGATGTCATCGGGGGTGTAGAGACGGCGGCCGCCGGGGCCGGTCTCGGGCTGCGGGCCGCGGCCCTCGAGGCTGAGCTTGCGCAGATAGGCGTCCTTGACGCCCAGCAGATCGGCGACCTCGCCCGAGGTGAAGCGGCGCAGCTGCTTGTGCGCATCGGGCGGGAACAGCTGCGCGCGATGCGCGAGCAAACGCTCCGATAGCTTCGCGGCATGTTCGCCCACGAGCCGGTCAATCCGGGTCTGTTCCGTCATCTGCTGCCCTCGGCCGAAGCGTTTGTTACGCTCTTTGGCGATTATTTCTCTGCTTGGCGTAAATGAATGCGGCAGAATCGGGATTCGGGCAAGCCCTTTTTCCCACAGCAGCCTGTGGATAACTTTCCGCGCGCGCGAACGAGGGCAGGGGGCGGCGGGGCGGTCCCCCGGGACGGGGAACCGGCTTTCCGTTCCGGCGGGCGCCGGGCTTACATGTCGGACTGCGCCTTGCCGGCCTCCCGCGTCACCGCCGCGCCGGCGGCCTGCATGTCCCGGCCGGCGCCCTTGACGGTTTCGCAGGCGGCGAGCGCGCTAAGGGCCAGCATCAGGATCAGGGTCTTGGGCATCTTGGTCTCCATCACGTTTCCCTCCCGAACGCGCCTGCGCGGATCGGGTTCCGGCACAGCCTAACCGGCCCCGCGGCGCGACAGAAGAGCCTTGTCGAGGACAGGCTTCACGAACGCCGGACCGACCCGCGCCCAAACCGGCTCTGCTCCGGCCGAAATCAGCCGAACGGGTCTTCGAGCCGGCAGCCGGTGGGCAGGAAATCGGCGGTGTTGCCGGTGACCACGGTCGCATCGAGGGCGAGTGCGGTGGCGGCGATCAGCAGGTCCGCGCCGGCATGGCCGATCTCGGCCGAAAGCCGGCCCCAGATCCGCGCCTCCTCGGCGCCGAAGGGCAGGAGCCGGTCCGAGAAGAGCGTCACCGTGCGCGACAGCCAGGCCCGCAGATCCTGCGCGAAGGCCGGGTTCAGCACCTCCTGCCGGGCGATGCCGCGCTCGATCTCGCCCAGTGTGATCACGGAGAGATACAGCTCCTCGTCGCGTTGCCGCGCCAGCCAGGCCGAGACCGCGGGGCTGCGTTCGGGCCGGCGCAGAGCCGAAATCACGTTGGTGTCGAGGATCAGCATCAGAAGGCGACGTCGCGGGGCGTGACCGCGGGGCGATCCTCGGGCAGGGCGCCGCCTGCAGGGAAGGCGCGCAGATGCGCGGCGAAAGAGCCGCGATGCGCCGTCGCCGCGGCCTGCATCCGGGCGTAATCGGCGGCCGAGAGCACCACAACGGCGGGCTTGCCGCGCCGGGTCACCTGCTGCGGCTGGCCCGCAAGCGCGGCCTCGACCACGGCGGAGAAACGGTTCTTGGCGTCTTGCAGCGTCCACATGGCGGGCCTCCTGTCCAGCTACCTATCTAGATAGGTCCGGATGGGCCCGGAATCAACCCCTGCCGCGCCCGCATCTCCGACCAAAGGAGGGATCGCGCGACCCGGGGACGATCTGGCAGCATGGGGCTATCGCCCGACGCCACGGGCGCAACCTCGGGAGGAGAGACCTATGGCCTGGACGAAACCGGTTCTGCGCGAAATCGAATGCGGCATGGAAATCAACATGTACGGCCCGTCGGAAGACGAAGGCGGCGTGCTGTTCTGAGCCCGTTGCGACTGCGCATCCTGGGCGCCGCAGCGGGTGGCGGGCTGCCGCAGTGGAACTGCGGTTGCCCGAACTGCACGGCCGCGCGGGCGGGCGAGATTGCGTCGCTGACGCAATCCTCGCTTGCCGTTTCGGGCGATGGCGGCGGCACCTGGGCGGTGCTGAACGCCTCGCCCGATATCCGCGCACAGCTGGCGGCGGCGCCCCCCCTGCACCCGACCGGGCCGCGGGCGGTGCCGCTTGCCTCGGTGCTGCTGACGAATGGCGATATCGACCACATCGCGGGGCTGCTGACGCTGCGCGAGATGCAGCGGTTCGACCTCTTCGCGACGCCCGCGATTCTGGGCGTGCTGGCGGCGAATCCGGTCTTTGACGCGCTGCGCCCCGATCTGGTCGCGCGCCGGCCGGTGGCCCTCGACACGCCCTTTCGGCTGGCACAGGGTCTTGAGGCGACGCTCTTCGCCGTGCCGGGCAAGGTGCCGCTCTACCTCGAGGGCGAGGTGGTCGAGACCGGGCTCGTCGGCGAGCAGACGGTGGGGGTCGAGTGTGTGGGGGCAGGGCGCCGGGTGCTCTACATCCCCGGCTGTGCCGCGATCACGCCCGCCCTTGCCGCGCGGATCGAGGGGGCGGACGTGCTGTTCTTCGACGGCACGCTGTGGCGCGACGACGAGATGATCCGGGCCGGGCTGGGCCACAAGACCGGCGCTCGGATGGGGCATCTGTCGATCTCGGGCCCCGGCGGCACGATCGCCGCGCTTGCCGGTCTGAACATCGGCCGGCGCGTCTTCGTGCACATGAACAACACCAACCCGGTGCTGCGCCCGGGCTCGGCCGAACGCGCCGAGGCCGAGGCGGCAGGCTGGACCATCGGACAGGACGGACTGGAGATCACCCCATGACGGAGCCCGCCGCTTCCCACGCCGGTTTCGAGGCGCGGCTGCGCCGCATCGGCGCCGAGCGCTATCACGACCTGCACCCGTTCCATCACCGGCTGCACGGTGGCGGCTGCACCCCCGATCAGGTGCGGGCCTGGGTCATCAACCGCTATTACTATCAGCATTCGATCCCGATGAAGGACGCGGCCTTCATGTCGCGGGTCGAGGACCCGGCGCTGCGCCGCGCCTGGCGCTCGCGGATCGAGGATCACGACGGCACCGACACGAACGAGGGCGGCATCCGGCGCTGGTTGCGGCTGGCGGAGGCCGTGGGGCTCGACCCCGATTATGTGGCGTCGTGCGAAGGCGTGCTGCCCGCGACGCGCTTTGCGGTCGATGCCTATGTCCGGTTCGTGCGGGAAAAGACCCTGCTCGAGGCGGTGGCGGCCTCGCTGACCGAACTCTTCGCCCCGGCGATCCATGCCCGGCGGATCGAGGGCTTGCTGCGCAACTATGCCTTCGCGAATGACGCCGCGCTGAGCTATTTCCGCGCGCGCCTGAACGAGGCGCCGAAGGATGTGGCCTTCGGGTTGCAATGGGTGCTCGACCACGCCGATACCGACGAGAAGCAGGATGCGGCGGCGAAGGCGCTGATCTTCAAGACCGACGTGTTGTGGGCCCAACTCGATGCGCTCGAATCGGCTTATGTGCTGCCCGCGCGGATCCCGCCCGGGGGCTGGGTGCCGGGCGAGGGGCTCATGTCCCGGGCGCGGGCGTCGTGATCGGGCCAGGCGAGGTGCCGCGCCTGCCGCGCGGCGTGCGGGTGCAACCCGACCGGGTGCGCGGGGGCTGGGTGCTGCTGGCGCCCGAACGGGCGGTGACGCTCGATGCCGTGGGCCAGGCGATCCTGGCCGAGGTCGACGGCAGCCGCAGTTTCGGCGAGATCTGCGCGCGTCTGGCCGCCGCCTTCGGTGCACCCGAGGCGCAGATCGCCGAAGATGCCGGCGGCTTCCTGAGCGCCCTGCGCGAGCGGCTGTTTCTGGAGGTGAGCCCATGACCCGCCCGCCGATCGCGATGCTGGCCGAGCTGACGCATCGCTGCCCGCTTGCCTGTCCCTATTGCTCGAACCCGCTCGATCTGGTGCGCGGCGCGGCCGAGATGGGCACCGAGGACTGGGCGCGGATCTTTCGCGAGGCGGCGGGTCTCGGCGTGTTGCAGCTGCACCTGTCGGGCGGCGAGCCGGCAGCGCGGCGCGATCTGGTCGATCTGGTGGCGGCGGCGCGGGCGGCGGGGCTTTACACCAACCTGATCACCTCGGGGATCGGGCTTACCGCGGCGCGGCTGAAGGCGCTCGATGCCGCGGGGCTCGACCATGTGCAGCTGTCGTTGCAGGGCACCGATGCGGCGATGGCCGATGCGATCGGCGGGCTCGAGGGCGCCTTTGCCCGCAAGCTCGAGGTCGCGCGGCAGATCGGCGAGATCGGCTTTCCCTTGACGCTGAACGCGGTGCTGCACCGGCGCAACCTGCATCAGCTGCCGCGCGCGATCGAGATGGCGCTCGAGCTGGGGGCGCGGCGGCTCGAGGTGGCGACGGTGCAGTTCCACGGCTGGGCGCTGCGCAACCGCGACGCGCTGATGCCGACCCGCGAGCAGGCGCGCGAGGCCGGGCGGATCGTCGCCGAGGCGCGCGCGCGGCTGCGCGGGCGGCTGGTGATCGACTATGTGCCGGCCGATTACCATGGCGACTATCCGAAGCGTTGCATGGGGGGCTGGGGCAGCACCGGGCTGAACGTCGCGCCCGACGGCACGGTTCTGCCCTGCCACGCGGCGCAGACCATCCCGGGGCTCGAGTTCTGGTCGGCGCGCGAGGTGCCCCTCGCCCGGATCTGGGCCGAGAACCCCGCCTTCAACGCCTATCGCGGCACCGAGTGGATGGCCGAGCCCTGCCGCTCGTGCGAGCGCAAGACGAAGGATTTCGGCGGCTGCCGCTGTCAGGCGATGGCGCTGGCGGGCGATGCGGGCGCGACCGATCCGACCTGCGTGAAATCGCCCCTGCACGCGGATCTGGCGGCGCGTGCCGGGGCGCATGCGGCGGCCGATGCCGCCTTCGTCTTCCGCCCGGCCCCGGGGCGCGTCGCAGTCTAGCCCTCGCCGCGCCGGCAGGCCGAGGGGGTGAGCCCGAACATCGCGCGGAACAGCCGCGAGAACTGCGCCTGATCGGAAAAGCCGAAGCGATAGGCGATGTCGGCGATCGAGGCGCCCGGCGTGGTGCGCAGCGCGTCGCGCGCCGCGATCAGCCGGCTTTCGCGGATGAACTGCGCCACCGTCGCATTCGTCTCACCAAAGAGCTCGTGCAGGTAGCGTTTCGAGATCGCACAGGCCTGCGCCACGGTCTCGGGCGTCAGATCGGGGTCGGAGAGGCGGGCGCGGATCACCTGCTCGGCCCGGCGCAGATGCGCGGCGCGAACGGCGCTGGTCGCGCCCTCGACCGCCTCGGACTGGCCGTCGAGCGCCAGCGCCAGCAGCTCGACCACCTGCCGGCCCAGCACCTCGGCCGCGTATTCGTCTGCCCGCGGCAGCCCCTGCAGCGCCCGCACCGTCTGGGTGAAGAGCCCCGCCACCCCGTCGCGCCCGTCGAAGACGCGGGCGCAGAACCGGTCCGGGCCGCGCAGTTTCTCCGACAGCGCGCGTTTCGAGATCTTCAGCACGCACAGCTCGTTCGTCGCGCCGTAGGAGAAGCGATAGGGCGCGTCGCCGCGCTCGATCAGGAAGCCCCCCGGGTCGCAGACCACCTCGCGGCCGAGCTGGCGGAAGGCCACCGGGCTCAGCCGCGGGATGGTGATCAGGAACTCCTCCTCGGCGCCGGCGCGGATGTGGCTGGGCAGGCGTTCGTATTGCGCGGGCTCGGTCATCAGCCGCGACAGCGACACCGGCCCCATCGAGCGCCGCTCGATCCGGCCCGAGAAGCGGGCGGCGTCGCGGAAGGTGAGGTCGAGCGGGAAATAGGCCTCGGCGATGGTGCCGGACCAGAACCGCGCGCGCAGCGGCGGGGCAACCTCGTCGGTGTGGCGGGCAACGACCTCCATGCGCAGTCTCCCGTTGCGCTTTTCGAATCGGTAACCGCGCCGCGCCCTGTCGATCAAGACGTTTTCGCGACAACTGTCCGGCGCGTGCACCCGGCGACAAATCCCGGTGCGCGCAGGAACAAAACCGGCCGCCCGGCGCGCTGAGTGACAAGTTTTTGCGCATCCGCGTGCAAGATCGCACCCCCCCGAGTCGCGCAGCCTGAAGGGACAATGCGAGGCCGGACAGCGGCCCGTGCGAACAGGGAGAACTGACATGACCCGCCCCCGGCGGCCCGGTTTTCGCATGCCCGCTGTCCCTGAACACAAGGACCGACAGGGCATGACAAGACGCAAGGTGGACCCGATCACGCTTTCCGTGGTGCGGGGCGTTCTGGAAACGACACAGCGCGAGATGACGCTCGCGCTCGAGCAGACGGCGCGCAGCTCCGTCTTCAACCTGGCGCATGACTATTCGACCGCGCTCTTCAACGGCGCGCCCGAGATGATCTTGCAGGGCCAGGACATCCCGATCCACCTCGGCTCGCTGATCCCGGCGATGAAATCGGTGGCGCGCTTCTTCGAGGGCGAGATCCACGAAGGCGACCTGATCTTGCACAACGACCCCGCCTATGGCGGCAGCCACATCATCGACACCTGCATGTACATGCCCGTCTTCTACGAGGGCGAGCTGGTGTTCTGGACGGTGTGCAAGGGCCATCTGACCGATGTCGGCGGGCCGGTGCCGGCGGGCTACAACCCGAACGCCACCGAGATCTTCGCCGAGGGGCTGCGGATTCCGCCGGTGAAGATCTGGGACCGCGGCGTGCCGCGCCATGACGTGATGAACATGATCCTGACCAATATGCGCGCCCGCCGCGATCAGGAGGGCGATTTCAACGCGCTGATCGGCGCCTGCCAGGTGGGGGCGCGCAACCTCAAGGGGATGATGGACAAATACGGCAAGCAGGTGGTGCAGGACTGCATCGCCGAGCTGCTCGACATGGCCGAGGCGCATATGCGCAAGCTGATCGCGGCGGTGCCCGACGGCACCTATTCGGGCACCGCGATCCTCGAGGATGCGGGCCACGGTCTGGGCGATTTCGAGATCACCGCGACCGTCACCATCAGTGGCGACAATTGCCACATCGCCGTCAGCTCGCCGCCGCAGGTGCCCTATTTCATCAACTCCTACGAGGGCAACAGCCACTCGGGCGTCTATCTCGGGCTGATGATGTTCGCGCAGCTGCCGCCGCCCTACAACGAGGGGCTCTATCGCTGCGTCTCGACCGACATGGGGCCGAAGGGCACGCTGTGCAACGCGCAATCCCCGGCGCCGCACATGAACTGCACCACGACGCCGATGGAGACCCTGACCGACGCCGTGCGTCTGGCCTTCGAGCAGGCGGCGCCCGCCAAGGTCGCGGCAAGCTGGGGCCATGCCAACGGCTGCAACATCGCCGGCTGGGACAAGCGCCACGACGAGGAATACGTGACGATGGTGCTGGCCTCGATCATCTCGGGCGCGGGCGCCACCGCGACGCAGGACGGCTGGCACGCCTGCGGGCCGGAATGCTGCTTCGGCGCGCTGCATTCGGGCGACATCGAGATGCTCGAGCATTCCTATCCGATCATCATCCACGAATACGGGCTGATGGAGGATTCGGGCGGGGCCGGGCGCAACCGCGGCGGCTCCGGCACCCGCTGGGAGGTCGAGCCGCTCGACGCGCCGATGACCCTCGTCACCTTCGGCGAGGGCCGGCGGATCCCGGCCATGGGCGCCTCGGGGGCACGCTCGGCACTGGTACCGCCGAAGGTCGGCCGGCTCGAGGTGACGCGCGGCGGCGAGACCACCGTGATCACCGAGAACGTGATCGAGACGATCCGCCCGGGCGAGCGCGCCGCCAACATGAACCCCGGCGGCGGCGGCTATGGCAATCCGTTCGAGCGCGACATCGCCCGCGTGGTCGAGGACGTGAAGAACGGCCTCGTCAGCCTCGAGGGGGCGCGGCTCGATTACGGCGTCGTCATCACCGACCGCGCGACGCTCGCCGTCGATGCCGCGGCGACACGCGCGCTGCGCTCGGCCTGATCCCTTCATCTTGCCCGAAATACCTCCGGGGGGACCGGGGGGCAGGCAGCCCCCCGCGCGACCCCGGCCACAGTCAAGGACCCATCCCATGCAGAACCAATACCGCCTCGGCATCGACGCCGGCGGCACCTTCACCGACTTCATCCTGGCCGACCGCAGCGGCGGCGTGCGGATCTTCAAGGCGCTCTCGACGCCGCAGGACCCGACCCGCGCGATCCGGAACGGCCTCGCCCTGATCGAGGAAGAAACCGGCATCACCCCGCGCGAGATCGTCTCGAACGCCGATCTGTGCATCAACGGCACCACCGTCGGGCTGAACGCGCTGATCCAGCACAAGGGCGCGCGCACCGGGCTGATCGCCACGGCCGGCCATCAGGACAGCATCGAGATCCGCCTCGGCCACAAGGAAGACGGCTATCGTTACGACCCCGACTATCCGCCGGCGCGGATGCTGGTGCCGCGCTATCTGCGCCGCGGCGTGCGCGAACGGGTGCTGTCGACCGGCGCCGTGCACAGCGCGCTAAACGAGGAGGACGTGCGCGAGGCCTGCCGCCATTTCCTGGCCGAGGGCGTCGAGTCGGTCGCGATCTCCTTCGTCTGGTCGGTGCTGCACCCCGCCCACGAGCGCCGCGCCGGCGAGATCGTGCGCGAGATGATGCCGGGCGTGCGCCTCACGCTGGGCAGTGCGCTCTATCCGCAGGTGCGCGAATACACCCGCACCTCGACCGCGATCGTGAACGCCTATCTGGCGCCGATTCTCGCGGGCTATGTCGAGAAGGTCGACGGCTATTTCCAGTCGCTCGGCGCGCGCGCCCCGGTGCGCTACTTCCAGTCGAACGGCGGGCTGGCGCTTGGCCGGGTGGTGTCGGACCAGTCGGTCTATGCGATCAACTCGGGCCCGGCCTCGGCGCCGCAGGCGGCGCTCTACCTCGGCGAGCCCTGGGGGATGGAGGACATCATCACCGTCGACATGGGCGGCACCTCGTTTGACATCACCCTGACCCGCAACGGCCGCGCCAATGTCTCGAAGGACATCGACTTCCTGCGCTATCGCATCGGCATCCCGATGATCCAGGTCGAGACCCTGGGCGCGGGCGGCGGCTCGATCGGCTGGATCGACGAGATGGGCCTGTTGCAGATGGGGCCGCAATCGGCGGGCTCGGAACCCGGCCCGGCCTGCTACGATCAGGGCGGCGAGCAGCCGACGACCACCGACGCGAACCTGGTCCTGGGCTATCTGAACCCCGATGGGCTCGTCGGCGGGCGGCTGCCGCTGAACGTCGAAAAGGCCCGCCGCGCGATCGAGACGCATCTGGCCAAGCCGCTCGGCATCAGCGTCGAGAAGGCGGCGCATGGGATGTTCACCATCGTCAACAACAACATGGTGAACGCGATCCGGCGCGTCTCGGTCGAGCGCGGCTATGACCCGCGCGACTTCGTGCTGAACTGCGCCGGCGGGGCGACGGCCGCCCATATCACCGCGCTCGCCCGCGAGATGGGCATCCGCAAGGTGCTGATCTCCAAGCTTGCTTCGGGGCTGTGCGCCTTCGGCCAGATCATCTCGGACGTGAAATACAACTACATGGCGCCGGCGCCGGTGCGGCTTGAAGGGGCCGAGGCCGCGGCGAAGCTCGATGCGCTGTTCAAGGAGCTCGAGGCGAAGGGCCGCGCCGATCTGGCCGGCGACGGCTTCGGCGCCGAGCGCGTCTCGGTGCTGCGCTCGCTCGACATGCGCTATGTCGGGCAGGTGCATGAATGCACCGTCTCGGTCGAGCCCTTCGAGGTGACCGAGGCCGCGCTCGAGCGTCTCAAGGCCGCCTTCCACGCCCGCCACGAAGAGCTTTACACCTATTCGGAACCGGGCAGCGTGGTCGAGGTGGTGAACGTCGAAAGCGCGCTGACCGGCGCCGTCGACAAGCCCGCGCGGATGACGATCGCGGCGGGGCAGGGGGCGCACGCCGCCCTTGCCGGCACCCGCGAGATGATTTTCGCCGCCGATGGCACGCAGCAGGACACCCCGGTCTACGAGGGCGCGAAGCTCGGTGCGGGCGACCGCATCCTCGGGCCGGCGGTGATCCAGGAGGTGACGACGACGATCGTGATCGAGCCGGGCTGGACCGCCGAGCTCGACCCGACCGGCGTCTATGTCCTGACCCTTGCCGAAGCGGAGCCGGCGCTCGCCGAGACCGCCGCGGCGCTGACCGAGGACGCATAAGCGCCCCCCGCGGCGGGGCCGCGCGCCGGCCCCGACGCACCCCCCAACGACAAACACACAACAACAGGGAGTTTCCGCAATGGCCGGAAAACTGGAGGGCTCGGAAGAGCTCGAATTCTCCGACCGCCCGGTGCCGCGCGACGCGCGGATGGGGCGGCTGCCGCTGACGATGGCCTGGTGGTCGGTCTGCTCGGCGATGTTCTATCTGGTGGTGGCGGCCTCGCTCGCGCTCGCCTATGGCGCGCGCAACGCGATCATCGGGCTGGTGCTGTCGGTGATCGCCTATGCGGTGGTGAACGCGGTGCTTGCCCGCCACGCGATCCGCACCGGGCTGAGCGTGTCGCTGTTCTCGCGCATCCTGCTCGGGCGCACCGGCGCCGCGGTGGCGACGCTGATCTTCTTTGCCACGGCGATCTATTACGCGGTCTTCGAGGGCTCGGTGATCGCGCTGGCGCTGCAGGATTATGCCGGGCTCGCCTATCCGCTCGCCGCGGGCATCGTCGTCGTCTATTCGGTCGCGCTGATCTTCGGCTCGATCCAGAACTGGCTCGACAAGTTCAACGGCGTGCTGCTGCCCTTCTATGTCATCGGGCTGCTGGCCGCGATCGGGCTGGCGATTGCCGAATACGGCTATTCCGACGCCTGGCTGGCGCTTGGCCCCGAGGGCGGCGCGCCTGCCGGCGGCTGGTGGGACTGCTTCGTGGCCTACATGGGCGTGTGGGTGCTGATGATGTACACCTACGATTACGCCCGCTTCGGCAAGACCGAGGACGCGGGCTTTCATGCGGGCTTCACCTTCGGCGCGCCCTTCTATGCGGTGGCCTTCCTGCTCAACGGTCTGGCCGGCATCTTCCTCGCCGCCAGCCTGCCCACCGGCGGCGCGGTGAGCGAGGTCTCGGTGGTGCTCGCGCTGATCAAGCTGATGGGCCTGGCCGGGCTCGGCTTCGTCTGGATCTCGCAGACCCGGATCAACACCGCGAACTATTACCTTGCCGCGGTGAACATGGAGAGCTTTGCCGAGACCACCTTCCGGCTGCACCTGCCGCGCGTGGTCTGGGCCTGTGTCACCGGGGTCGTGGTCTATGCGCTGATGATGGCGAATGTCTTTGCCTACATCCTGCAGGCGCTGGCCTGGCAGGGGATCTTCGTCGTCGCCTGGGTCGCGGTGGCGATGACCCATATCCTGACCGAGGGCCGCAGCGGCGCCGACGAGGACCGGCTGCATTCGAGCCTGGCCGAGACCCGGGGCGTGAATGCGGCGGGGCTTGGCGCCTGGCTGGCCGGGGCCGGCGCGGGGCTGGTGCTGCATGTGGCGGGGGGCGCGGCCGCCTCCTTCTCGGCGCCGCTGACCTTCGTCGTCGCGGTGGCGGGCTATGCGCTCTTTGCCGGGCGGATGCGGGCGCCGGCCGCGGCCTGAGCCGCCCGTCGTGCCGCATCGCGGCCCCCGGCCCCCGTTCCCCCGGGGCCGGGGGCCTTTCGCGTTCAGACCGTCCGCAGCGGCGGGGCCAGCAGCCCGGTCAGCGCCGCGACATGCGCCGCCATCCGCCCGGTCAGGGTCGCAAGCGGCATCGTCTCGTCCATGGTGAAGCCGGTGAACATCGCGTTCAGATCGGCGAAGATCACCTCGCCAAGCGCCGCGGCATCGGCGTCACGCCGGATCGTGCCGCGCGCCTGAAGCCCGCGCAAGAGCGCCGTCACCTGTTCGGCCAGCGCCGCATCAAGCTCGAAATAACGCCGCGAGAAGGGCGTTTCCGGGTGCTGGATCGAGAGCGCCATCGCGGTGCGCCACATCTCCTTCGTCAGATAGACGAGGGAATGGTCGTAATAGGTCGAGATCAGCGCGAAAAGCGCCGCCTCGGCCGTCGCGGGGGGCGCGGCGACCACGGATTCGCCCTGATGCAGCACCTCCTCGACCTCCATCGAGACGATGGCGAGCAGCAGGTCCGCCTTGTTCTCGAAATAGTTGTAGAAGGTGCCCACCGAGACCTCGGCGGCCTCCGCGATGGCGTCGATTCGCGCCGCCTCGTATCCGACCTGCCCAAAAAGTGCGCTTGCCGCCGTCAGGATCGAGCGGTTCCGTTTCGCCTTCTGTCTTTCCCGCAGCCCGGCCATCGCGGCCCTCCCGTCTCTTCAAAATTATCATTGACTGAAAAAATGAATGCGTTCAATTTTTTTCTGCAAGCGGCGCCGAAGACGTGCCGGACCCAACGGGAGATGACGATGAGACTGACGACTTCCTGTGCTGCGGCCGCCGTTCTGGCCGCCCTCGCCCCGACGGCCCAGGCCGAGGAGCTGAACGCGCTGATCTGGTGCGACCATGCGGACCCGGCGCTGCTCGAACCCTTCGAGAAGGCGCATGGCGTCAAGGTCAACACCAAGGAATACGAGGGCACGGCGGCGGGTCTGACGATCCTCGAGCAGTCGCGCCCGGGCGATTGGGACGTGATGGTGATCGACGCGGTCGACGTGCATCGCGCGGTCGAGCGCGGGCTGCTGGCGCCGCTGCCCGCAGCCGAGATGGCGACGGCCGATTACTTCCCGCAGGTGGTGATGGCCGCGAACAATTCGGTCGATGGCGTGACCTATGCCGTCACCGAGAAGTTCGGTTACAACACCATCGCCTTCAACAAGGCGGCGGTCGATCCCGAGGACATGAAGAGCCTGAAGACGCTGTTCTCGGGCAAGTATGACGGCCGCATCGCGGTCTATGACTATTATCTGCCGGTCGAGGGGATCGTCGGTCTGTCGCAGGGGATCGCGACCAGGGATCTGGACGCGGCCGCGCTCGAGCGGATCAAGGCGCCGCTCTTCGCGCTCAAGGCCGCCTCGAAGCAGGTCTCGGACGTGGTGGCGAGCCAGACCGCGCTCGCGACCGGCGAGGTCGACGTGCTGGTCGGCGGCGGCGAATGGCTGACCGCGGTGTTGCACGCGGAAAACCCCGACCTCGACTGGACCATCCCGGCCGAGGGCGGGCTTCTCTGGGCGCAGTCCATCGCCGTGCTGAAGGACTCGAAAAAGCCCGAGCTGGCGCTTGAATTCGTGAAATACATCACCTCGCCCGAGGGACAGGCGCGGCTGGCCACCTCGTCGTGCTACTGGGGGATGCCGGCGAACCGCAAGGCGGGCGCGCAGCTCGACGCCGATCAGAAGGCGGTGCTCCGCTGGGACGAGCAGGACGACTATCTTGCCCGCGCGCAGCTTTACCCGGTGCCGGATGCGGCGACCGATGCCGCGATGCAGGACCTCTGGACCGAGATGCTGCAGAACTGAGATGGGCATCGAGGCGATCGAGAAACGGCAGGGGGCGGCGCTGGTGCTGCCGGCGCTGCTCTGGACGGTGGCATTCTTCGTGCTGCCCTTCGCCGCCATGGTCTGGATCAGCCTCGGCCATCTGGACGGGCGCGAGATGGTGCCGGGGCCCGACCTCGGCAACTATCTGCGGATCTTCACCGAACCGGCGCTGAGCCGGGGGATCTGGGTCTCGCTGCAGATCACGCTGATCGTCACGGTGATCTCGGTGGCGCTGGCGTGGCCCTTGGCCTGGATCATCGCCACCCGGGTGCCTCCGCGCTGGCGGCGGCTGGCGCTGCTGCTGGCCGTGCTGCCGTTCTGGACGTCCTATGTCGTGCGCTCCTATTCCTGGGCGCTGGTGCTGGGCCAGAAGGGGGTGGTGATGACCGCGCTCGTGGGTCTGGGCCTCCTTGACGCGCCGGTGCAGATCATGGCGACGCGGGCGGCGACGGTCATCGGCTTCGTCCATTTCTTCGTCATGCTGCTGACGCTGACGATCTATTCGAACCTCGTGCAGCTCTCGCCCAACTATGCCCGCGCGGCCGAGGATCTGGGCGCCTCGCGGTTCCAGGTGATCCGCCTCGTCATCCTGCCGCTGACCCTGCCGGGCGTGATGACCGGCGCCTTCCTGACCTTCGTGCTGTGCATCGGCGATTACATCACGCCGCAGATCCTGGGCGGCAACAACGAGCTGACCCTGCCGCAGCTGATCATGCTGCAGCTCGGCCGGCGCGGCGATTACCCCATGGCCTCGGCGCTGTCGGTGGTGCTGATGGCGCTGGTGACGCTGGCCTATGCCGCCTGCGCGCGCTGGCTGAAGATGGAGCGGGTCTGATGCGCGTGCTGTCCTGGGCCTATCTGGTCGCGCTTTTCGCCTTCATCCTGCTGCCGGTCGTCGTGCTGGTCGTGTTCTCGTTCCAGGACGGCCGGCTGCCGGTGCCGCCGTTCCGCGGCGCGACGCTGAAATGGTATGCCGAGATCCTGAGCGACCGCGACCTGATGGCGGCACTTGGCAATTCGCTGCTGGTGGCGCTCGGCTCCTCGACCGTGGCGCTGCTTCTGGGGTTCATGGCGGCCTCGGGACTGGCGCGGGTGGCGCTGCCCGGCACGCTGGCGATGCGGGCGCTGCTGATCGCGCCGATGACGGTCAGCTATCTGATCATCGCGCTCGGCCTGCTGCAGATGTTCAACGCGGCCGGCGTCGGCCCCTCGCTGCTGACCACCGGCATCGGCCATGTCGTCATCAACCTGCCGCTGTGCTTCTCGATCCTCTACGCCGCCATGGGCGAGCATCAGAAGAACGCGATGCGCGCCGCGCGCGACCTTGGCGCCGGCGAATGGCAGGTGCTGGCGCTGGTCTCGGCGCCGATGCTGGCGCCGGCGCTGGCCGCGGCCTTCTTTCTGTCGGTCACCTTCAGCTGGGACGAGTTCATCATCGCCTTCCTGCTGACCCGCTTCGACGTCACCTTGCCGGTCGAGATCTGGTCGATGCTGCGCTCGGGGCTGTCGCCCAAGACCAACGCGATCGGCTCGCTCGTCTTCCTCGTCTCGGTGGCGATCACCGTCACGCTTGAGTTCACACTTTTCCGAAAGGCCAGAAAATGACCGCCGAGGTGCGCATCGACGCCGTTCAACACCGCTTCGGCAGCTTCACCGCGCTGCGCCGGGTCGACCTGACCATCGCGCCCGGCGAGTTCATCGTGCTGCTCGGCCCCTCGGGCTGCGGCAAGACCACGCTGCTGTCGATCCTGGGCGGCTTCCTGACCCCCACAGAGGGGCGGGTGACGATCGGCGGGCGCGACATGACGCAGGTCGTGCCGAAGGACCGCCCGACGACGACGATGTTTCAGGACTATGCCCTTTTTCCGCACATGAGCCTGCGCGACAACGTCGGCTTCGGGCTGCGGATGCGGGGCGTGGGGCGGTCGGCGCGCAACGCGAAGGCCGAGGAGATGCTGGCGATGGTCGGGCTCGCCGACAAGGCCGGTCGGCGCCCGCATGAGCTGTCGGGCGGGCAGCGGCAGCGCGTGGCGCTCGCCCGTGCGCTTGCCGTCGAGCCCGAGGTTCTGCTGCTCGACGAACCGCTCGGCGCGCTGGATCTGAAGCTGCGCCGGCAGATGCAGGACGAGCTGAAGGCGATCCAGCGCCGCGTCGGCACCACCTTCGTGCATGTCACCCACGATCAGGAAGAGGCGATGGCCGTCGCCGACCGGATCGTGGTGATGAACGCCGGCCGGATCGAGCATTGCGGCACGCCCGAAGAGGTCTACATGCGGCCGGCGACCCTCTTCACCGCGAATTTCATGGGCGAGGTGAACCGCATCCCCGTCACCCGCGGCGACGGGGCAGGGGTCAGCAGCCCGCTCGGCCCACTCGCGCTTCCCACGCCCGCGCGCGGCGTGCTGTGCCTGCGCCCGGAATCGGTGGGGCTGTCGGGCGATCTGGCGCTCGGCCCGGCGCGGCTGGTCGAGGCGGCGTTCTTCGGCGCCTATCTGCGCGCGCATTTCGCCCCCCTTGCCGCGCCCGGGATGCGCCTTGTCGCGCACCTGCCGCAGGGCACGGTGCTGGCGCCCGGGGCGGAAGTGATGCTTCATGGCCGCAACCCGATCGTCCTGCCCGAACCGGAGGCCGCATGAGACGCATTCCCCCCGCCGACTGGTACCGCATCCGCAGCGCCGGCGACGACATCACCCAGATCGACGAGCCCTTCATCCAGGAGTTCTATCGCTGCAACATCTGGCATGTGCGCGGGCGCGACCGCGACATGCTGGTGGACAGCGGCATGGGCGTGGTGTCGCTGCGCGAATGGGTGCCGCTGGTGACCGAGCGGCCGCTCGATGCCGTCGCAAGCCATACCCATTTCGACCATGTCGGCTGCAGCCACGAATTCCCCTGCCGGCTGTGCCATGCCGCCGAGGCCGAGATCCTCGCCCGGCCGACGCGCGAGAACACGGTGGCGGCGGGCTATGTGACCGACGAGATCTTCGATGCGCTGCCGCCCGAGCCCTATCAGTCCGCCACTTACGCGGTGAAGGCGGCGCCGGCGACGCGGCTCCTGGCCGATGGCGACATCATCGACCTCGGCGACCGGCAGTTCGAGGTGATCCACACGCCGGGCCATTCCCCCGGCGGCATCGCGTTGTGGGAAGCGGCGAGCGGCGTGCTGATCTCGGGCGACATCGTCTATGACGGCCCGCTGGTCGAGGAGACCTATCACTCGAATGCCGGGGATTACCTGCGCTCGATGCAGCGCCTTGCCCGGCTGCCGGTGCGGGTGGTGCATGGCGGGCATTTTCCCTCCTTTTCCGGCGAGAGGCTGCGTGACATCATCACCGCCTGGCTGAGGGAGAAGGGTGCCTGAGCGGCAGGTCCCGCCCCGCCCGGCCGGGAGGGTCTCGATGCAGCTTGCCGGAACCGACATCCGCCTGTTGCGCGTCTTCGACGCGGTGGTGCGCCATCGCGGCTTTGCCGCCGCACAGGCCGAGCTGAACGTCTCGGCCTCGACGATCTCGGCGCAGATCTCGGCGCTCGAGGACCGGCTCGGTGTGACCCTGTGCCGGCGCGGCCGCGCCGGGTTCCGTCTGACGCAGCGCGGCGAACAGGTGCACCGCGCGATCGAGCGGCTGCTGGCCGCGATGGACGGGTTCGTCTCGGAAACCGCGGCGCTGCGCGACACGCTTGCCGGCACCTTGCGCATCGGCGTCGTCGACAGCGTGGTGACCGACCCGAATTTCCGCCTGTATGAAGCCCTGGCCGCGCTCGAGAAACGCTCCTCCGCGATCCGTTTCGAGATTGCCCAGACCTCACCGCAGGAATTGCAGACGCGGGTGCTGGACGGGGTTCTGCACCTCGGCATCGGGTCGTTCCCGCACAAGGTGGCGGGGCTGCGCTACACGCCGCTCTATGAGGAACGCAACACGCTTTACTGCGCCCGCGGCCACCGGCTGTGGTCGGTGCCCGACGCCGATCTGACGCCCGAATTCGTCGCCTCGCTGAAGACCGTCGGGCGCAGCTATTGGCGCGAGGATCACTGGAACAACCGCGATTTCCGCAACTCGACCGCGATGGCGCAGGGGCTGGAACAACAGCTGATCATGATCCTGACCGGCGCCTTCATCGGCTATCTGCCCGACCATGTGGCCAAGCGCTGGTGCGATCACGGACGGCTGCGCCGGATCCTGCCCGAGCATTTCGTCTATCGCTGCCCCTTCGACGCGATCACCCGCGACGCGACCGAGGTTGCACCGCTGGCGAAGGCGCTGCTGAGCGAGCTCGAGGCGCTTTACCCCACGCCGCTCGCCGCCTCGGGCCGGGGTGCCGAAGAATCCGGCAGCGCCGAGGACAAACATCGGGTTTTGTCCAACTGAACTTCGATACACAGGTATTCTTTCGAAGCATTCCCTGCCGCATCCTCCTCCTCAGATGGAGGCGAGAATGACGAAAACGCTGAACCAGCCGCTTGGCGGCAACACCATGCCCCGCTTCGGGGGACCGGCCACGATGATGCGCCTGCCGGCGGCGCCCTCGGCGGCGGGGCTCGATGCCTGCTTCCTCGGCATTCCGATGGATATCGGCACCTCGAACCGCGCGGGCACCCGCCTCGGCCCGCGCCAGATTCGCGACGAAAGCCGGATGATCCGCCCCTACAACATGGCGACCGGCGCCGCGCCCTTCGAGGCGCTGCAGGTGGCCGATATCGGGGACGTGCCGATCAACACCTTCGATCTGAAGAAATCGGTCGAGATCATCGCCAGCCATTACCGCGAGGTGCTGAGCCACGGCGTGATCCCGCTCACCCTTGGCGGCGACCACACCCTGACCTGGCCGATCCTGCGCGCGATCAAGGAACGCCACGGGCCCGTCGCGCTGATCCATGTCGACGCGCATTCCGACACCAACGAGGACATGTTCGGCGAGACCGTCGCGCATGGCTGCCCGTTCCGCCGCGCGTGGGAAGAGGGCTGCCTGATCAACGACAAGGTGTTCCAGATCGGCCTGCGCGGCACCGGCTACTCGCGCGAGGAATTCGACTGGGGCCGCAAGCAGGGCTGGACCTGCATCCAGGCCGAGGAGTGCTGGCACAAGTCGCTGACGCCGCTGATGGCCGAGATCCGCGCGAAGATCGGCGATGCGCCGGTCTATCTCAGCTATGACATCGACAGCCTCGACCCGGCCTTCGCGCCCGGCACCGGCACCGTCGAGGTCGGTGGCTTGACCACGATGCAGGGGCTCGAGATCATCCGCGGCACCGCCGGGCTGAACCTTGTCGGCTGCGATCTGGTCGAGGTCTCGCCGCCCTACGATCCGGCCGGCAACACCGCGGTGATCGCCGCGAACTTCCTCTTCGAGATGCTCTGCGCGCTGCCCGGCGTGCCGCGGGGCCGCTGACACACAAGCCGGACCACCAGGGAGAAGACCATGATCAACAGACGTGCATTCCTTGCCGCCACCTCGGCCGGCGCCGCGATGCTTGCAGCCCCCTCGGTGCTGCGGGCCTCGGGCGCGGCGCTGAAGGTGGGCACCTACGGCGGCTATTTCCAGAACAGCTTCGACAAGTTCATCTATCCCGATTTCACCAAGGAAACCGGGATCGAGATCGAGTCGATCGGCGAACCCACGGGCGAGGCCTGGCTGGTGCAGCTGGGTCAGGCGGCGCGCGCGAACCAGGCGCCGGCCGATGTCTCGATGATGGCGCAGGTGGCGCGCATCAAGGGCGAGCGCGCGGGCCTGTGGGCGAAGCTCGACGAGAGCAAGATGAAGAACCTCGGCGTGCTGCCCGAGCATTTCGTGCACCACTATGAAGACGGCGCGCTTTACGGCACCGGCGCGGTGAGCTGGTATGTCAGCCTGGTCACCAACACCGCGACCTACCCCGAGGCCCCGACCTCGTGGAAGGCGCTGTGGGCGCCCGAGCAGAAGGACAAGCTCGGGCTGATGTCGCTCGCCTCGAACTCGTTCCTGCTCGAGATCACCGCGACCACCTTCTTCGGCGGCACCGACATCCTGAAGACCGACGACGGCGTGCTTCAGGTGATGGCGAAGCTCGCCGAGCTGAAGCCGAACGTGCGGCTGTGGTATCGCGACGAGGGCCAGTTCCAGCAGGCGCTGGAAACCGGAGAGATCCCGATGGGCGAGTATTACCACGACGTGACGGGCCTCGCCGCCAGCCAGGGCAAGCCGGTGCGCTCGACCTTCCCGGAGGAGGGCGCGGTGCTCGACTCGGGCTCGTGGGTGGTGTCGAAGGCGTCGAAGATGCTCGATCAGGCGCAGGTCTTCATCGACTACATGGCGCAGCCCGCGGTGCAGGCGAAGCTGTCGCGCAATGTCGGCACCGCGCCGACGGTGCCGCGCAACCTGACCGATCTGACCGACGCCGAATTCGCCGCCGTCTCGTCCGACAAGGCGCCGATCCTGCCGCTCTCGACCCTCTATGTCGACAAGGGGGACTGGGTGTCGCAGAAGTGGTCGGAACTGATCACCGGCTGAGGTGACCCCCCGCGCGCCCCGGTTCCGGCCGGGGCCGCCCAAGGCTGAGGAGGCCCCATGACCGAACTCCGCATAGAGGGGCTGAGCAAACGCTTCGGCACCTATCTTGCGCTCGACGACGTGTCGATCACCATTCCGAACGGCAAGTTCGTCTGCCTGCTCGGCCCCTCGGGCTGCGGCAAGACCACGCTGTTGCGGCTGATCGCCGGGCTGGAGACGCCGTCCGAGGGGCGGATTCTGGTCGGCGGCACCGACCTCTCCGCCGTGCCCAGCCACAAGCGCGGCATGGGCATGGTGTTCCAGTCGCTCGCGCTCTTCCCCCATCTCGACGTGGCCGAGAACATCGCCTATCCGCTCGCCATCCGCGGCGCCGACCGCGCCACCCGGCAGGCGAAGGCGGCCCATCTTCTCGACCTGGTGAAACTGCCCGGCATGGGCGGGCGGCGCATCCACCAGCTCTCGGGCGGCCAGCGTCAGCGCGTCGCCATCGCCCGCGGCCTGGCGATCGACCCCAAGGTCTTCCTGCTCGACGAGCCCCTGTCCGCGCTCGATGCGGGCCTGCGCGAGCACATGCAGATCGAGCTGCGCCAGATCCAGCAGAGCCTTGGCGTCACCACCGTCGTCGTCACCCACGACCAGAAGGAGGCCCTGACCATGGCCGACCTCGTGATCGTGATGAAGGACGGCAAGGTGCAGCAGGCCGGCACGCCGATGGAGATCTATCACGCACCGGCCAATGCCTTCGTCGCCGATTTCATCGGCAACACCAACCTGATCCCCTGCCGCTGGGACGGGCAGGCGATCGAGGTGCTGGGCCACCGCCTTGCGCCCGCCGAGGGCGACCGGATCGCCGCGGCGCCGGGCCTTGCCCAGCTGTCCGTGCGCCCCGAACATGTCGAGATCGCCGCCCCCGGCACCGGCTTTGCCGCCGAGATCACCTTCATCCGCGACCTTGGCGAAAGCGTGCATTTCGTCACCCGCTGCGGCGCGCAGGTGATCACCGCACAGGTCGCCCCCGGCGCCCGTCCGCCCTTCGGCGTGGGCGATGCCGTCTCGCTCGGCTTCCGCCCCGGCAAGCGCGTGGTGCTGGCATGACCCATCTGGCCGAACCCGAAACCGCGGTGCCGCGCTGGATCGCGCTCTGGCCGGCGCTGATGCTCGGCCTGTTCTTCCTTGTCCCCTTCGGGATCATGCTCTCGGTCTCGGTCGCGCACCGGGTCGAGGGCGGCTTCTTCGAGCCGGGCTTCGAATGGGCAAGCTATATCCGCTTCCTGACGCCGTTCTTCGGCCGGGTGCTGGCCGTGTCGCTGGGCATCTCGCTCGCCGCGGCGGCGATCTGCGTGGTGCTTGCCTTCCCCTTCACCGTCTTTCTCGCCACGATGAGCCGCACCGTGCAGACCCGGGTTCTGGTGGTGCTCCTGTCGGTGCTGTCGCTCTCCGAAGTCATCATCGGCTTCTCGCTGTCGACGCTGCTGTCGCAGACCGCCGGGATCGGCAATCTCTTCGCCGCGATCGGGCTCATTGACGCGCCGCGCGCCTATACGCCCTCGCTTTTCGCGCTGCTGACCGGGTTGTGCTATCTCGGCTTTCCCTTCGCGGTGCTGGTGCTTTACGCCCCGGTCTCGCGGCTCGATCCCGAGATCGTCGAGGCGGCGCGGGTGATGGGGGCCTCGGCCGCGCGCGCCTTCTTCGGCGTCGTGGTGCCATTGCAGCGCGGCGCGCTGACCGGCGCCTTCATCCTGATCTTCGTCTTCACCCTCGGCTCCTACCTGCTGCCGCAGCTTCTGGGCCGGCCCGAGCACTGGACGCTGTCGGTGCATATCACCGATCAGGCGATCTATCAGGCGAACCTGCCCTTTGCCGCGGCGATGTCGGTGTTCCTGATGCTGGTGGCGCTGGCGCTGGTGGGGCTTGCCTCGCTCGCCGGGCGCGACAGGGGGGCGGCATGACCCGGGGCCTGAAACTTGCCTATATCTGCGTGCTGCTGGCGCTGCTGCTGGCGCCGCTGATCGTCGTCACCGGGGTGTCGCTGAACGGCGCGCAGAGCCTGCGCTTTCCGCCGCAGGACCTGTCGCTGAGATGGTATGGCGCGCTCTTCCACGACAGGGAATGGCTGGTGCCGCTGATGAACTCGCTCATCATCGCGAGCTGCGCCGCCGCCCTTGCCGTCGCCATCGCCGCGCCGCTGGCCCTCTATGCGTGGGAGCGCGGCGGGCTTGTCGCGCGGCTGCTGACCGGGCTCGGCCTGGCGCCCTTCGCGCTGCCGCCGGTGATCTCGGCACTTGGTTTCATGATCTTCTGGATGACCGTCGGCGGCTATGGCCAGATCTGGGCGACGATCGTCTCGCATGGCGTCTTCCTCGTCACCCTGCCGCTCGTCACCATCTCGCTCGGTCTCAAGGCCACCGACCGCGCCCTGATCGAGGCGGCGCGGGTGATGGGCGCCGACCGGCTGACGGTGCTGCGCACGGTGATCGGGCCGCTTCTGCTGCCCTATGTCGTCTCGGGCTATGCCTTCGCCTTCGTGCTCAGCCTGAACGAATACATCATCGCCTACATGGTCGCGGGCTTCACCGTCGAGACCCTGCCGATCAAGATCTTCAACGCCCTGCGCTATGGCTACACGCCGATCCTCGGCGTGGTCTCGGTGATCTTCGCGGCGCTGGCGGCGCTGGTGTTCGGACTGATCGGCCGCTTCGGCAACCTGCCGCGGCTGATGGGCGCGGAAAGGGTGCGCGATGAGTGATCTGCCGACGATGATGCGCGCGGCGCTGCTGGATGCGCCGGGGGCCGCGCTGCGCCTGGCCGAGGTGCCGGTGCCGGTGCCGGGCCCCGGGCAATACCTTGTCCGGCTCGAGGCCTGCGGGCTGTGCCATTCCGACCTGCACGTGCAGCGCGGCGAGGAGCCGATGCCGCCCGAGGCCTTCCCGCTGATCCTCGGCCACGAGGGGATCGGGCGCATCGTCGCGGGCGAGGGGCCCTTGCCCCATGGCACCCGCGTCGGCCTGCCCTGGCTTTATGACACCTGCCTTGGCTGCGGCCCCTGCCTTGGCGGGCACGAGACCTTCTGCACCGCGCAGCGCGCCCGCGGCCTTGATGCCCCCGGCGCCTTTGCCGAGTATGCGCTGCTCGAGACCCGCTTCGCGCTGCCGATCCCCGAAGAGGTCGACCCGGTCAGCGGCGGCCCGCTGCTCTGCGCCGGGCTCACCGCCTGGTCGGCGCTCGAGCGCTGCGAGGTGCATGCGGGCGCGCGGCTTCTGGTGATCGGCGCGGGCGGGCTTGGGCAATATGCGCTCGAGATCGGGCTTGCCCGCGGGCTGCGCGTCGCCGTCGTCGAACCCGATGCCCGCAAGCGCGCCGAGATGCGCGCCCGTGGCGCATCGCTGGCCGTCGCCCCGGGCGAGGTGCAGGCGATCCGCGATTGGGGCGGGGCGGATATCACGCTGAACTTCGCGCCGACGCCGAAGGTCTGGGACCTGATCGCGGCGGTGGCGAACCCGCTCAGCCAGATCGTCGCCGTGGCGCTGGTGCACGAGCCCGTGGCCCTGTCGATGATGTGGCTGATCAACGGCGGGCACCGGGTGATGGGGTCCTCCGTCGGCACCCGGGCCGAGCTTTCGGCCTTCCTTGCCTTCGCCGCCGATCACCCGTTCCGCGTCGCGGTCGAGCGGGTGCCGTTTGCCGACATCAACGCCGCCCTCGAACGGCTTGCGGCGGGCGAGGTCGCCGGCCGCATCGTTCTGGACTTCGGCGGGCGCTGAGCGGCGCCTCAGTGCACCGGCCGGCGCGCCGCCTTGCCGGGGCGGTGCAGGTCCTGTTCGCGGATCCGGCGGTTGAGGGTGGCGCGGCTCAGCCCCGTCACCTTCGCCGCCCGCGTCACGTTCCAGTCGCACAGGCGCAGCACCTCGGCCAGATCCGGCGGTGTGCCCGTCTCCGCCGGGGCCCCGATCCGGCCGGCGACATGCTCGGGCAGATCGGCGCGCGCAATCATCCCGCCATCGCAGCAGGCGCAGGCGACATCCAGCGCGCCGCGCAGCTCGCGGATGTTGCCGGGCCAGTCATGCGCGGCGATCGCCGCCATCGCCTCGACGCCAAGAGCTGGCGGCCCCTCGGGCACCAATGTCCGCAGCAGATGGCGGATCAGCCGCTCGCGGCTGTCGAGCTGCCGCACCGGCGGCAGATCCAGCACGAAGCCGCCGAGGAAATGGCCAAGCTCTGGCAACAGCCCGGTATCGGCGCTCGCGCAGGTGGCGACCAGGGCGGGGCGATGCCCGGCCGCGCCCGCCCGTTCGAGGCAGGCCAGAAGCGCAGTTTGCAGGCGCGGCGGCCATGCCGCGAGCGATTCGGCCAGCATCAGGTCGGGCATCCCCGCGGCGTCCCGGTTCCAGCCGTCGATGCGCGCGGCGATCACCGTCTCGGCCTCGCTGCGGATGTCGAGAACACCCGGAATCCCCGGCGCCCGGCCCGCTTCCGCCAGCAGGACCCGTGCGGCATGGCTCTTGCCTGACCCGACCGGGCCGCGGATCAGCACCGGCGTGCCGGCCCGCAGCAGCCGGCGCGCCTGATGCAGCCGCACCGGCGGCAAGAGGCCGCTTTCGGCCAGGGCCAGAAAGGCCGGGGCGCCGGTCAGGGCCTGCGGCGCGCGCCCTGCGGCGCGCGGCCGGGCCGCGGCCAGGCCCGCCGCGCTGATGCGGACCGAACCAGCGGGCGGTCCCGCACCGGGCGACAGGCTCAGCAGCCGGTCGGGCACCCGGTCGGCGGGCTCGAGCCGGGTGCCGAAGATCTCCTCGAAGCTGCGCCCGCACAGGGCGGCCTCCCGCTCCGGCTCCGGCAGCACGGCGCGCGCCGCCGCGGTGATCGCGACGATCCGGCCGTCGTCATCCAGCGCGACCAGCGCATTGCTGCGCCCCGGCGACGCATCGGACGGGGGCGAGACCCGCAACGTGACCGCTGCACCGAAGCGGCGCAGGAAAAGCCAGGCCTGCACCCGGTCCGCCGCCATGTTCAGCACATGCCGCGCGAAGGCGAAATCCGCGGTGTTGCCCCGGTCGATGGTGGTGAAGTTCAGCAGCGCGATCACCGCATCCCCGGCATCGAAGACCGGCACGGCGGTACAGGCGAAGGGCCGCAGCGTCTGGTAGAAATGTTCACTGCCGCGCACGGTGACGGCGCGCCGGCCGAGGCTGGCCATCGACACGCCGTTCGTGCCCGCGATGCGCTCGTCCCAGTTCGACCCGGGCGCGACGCCCCGGCTCTCGAAGGCCTCGCGGTCGGCATCCCGGCAATAGATGTCGAGCAGGATCTGGTCACGGTCGGTGACGACCAGAGCGCTTGCGGTCTCAGAGGCCAGCGCGGCGAGCTGCGACATCCCCCGCAGCTCGCCCGAGGTCATGTCGTTGAACGCCTCGCGGCGATGCGCGATCTCTTCGCTGCGCAGGCGCAGGATCGGTCGGGCGAGGCCGGCGACGAGGTTGTGGCGGTGCGCACAGCGCTCCCAGGAGGCGGCAATCGCCTCACGATGCGCGACTTCGGGGTCTCGGTCCACCTTGGCACCCTCCCAAATGCTGGTGTTGCACCAGAGTTCTCCTTGCCCGGCGGAAAATCCAGAAGTTTCTGCAACCGGAACGGATCGGGGCCGGCGCCGCGAGGACGCCGGCCCGCAGCTCAGAGCGATCCCGCCGCCATCTCGCGCGCGATGTGCTCCGCCTGGCGGATCGCCAGGGCGACGATCGTCAGGGTGGGGTTCGCCGCGCTCGAGCTCGGGAAGGTGCTGCCATCCGAGACGAAGAGGTTGCGCACGTCATGCGCCCGGCCCCAGCCGTCGACCACCCCCTCCGAGGCCTTCGCCGCCATCCGGTTGGTGCCCATGTTGTGGCTTGCCGGGTAGGAGGGCAGGTTCCACACCTTCGTCGCCCCGACGGCGCGATACATCTCGCCGGTCTGCTCATAGGCATGGGCCGCCATGTTGACCTCGTTGATATGCGGGGTCTTGGTGACGATCGGCACCGGCAGGCCGTGCTGATCCGTCTCGGTCGGGTGCAGGGTGATGCCGTTGCCGGCCTGCGGCAGATCCTCGCCGCAGATCCAGGTGCCGGACATGTAGGCGTATTTCTCCAGCGCCTGCGCGTGCTCGCGGCCCCAGCCAGAGGCAGCGGGGTTGAGGAAGACCGACAGGAAGGGCAGGCCGAGGGCCAGGATCTCCAGCCGGTAGCCGGCATAGAAGCCGCGCGAGGGGTCGTTGCGCGCCTCGTCCGAGATGATCCCCGCGACCGTGGTGCCGCGGTTCATGTGCACCTTCTCGGGCATCTCGGCAAAGACGCCGGCGCTGTTGTGGGTCATGTAGTTGCGCCCGACCTGGCCCGAGGAATTGGCGAGCCCGTCGGGGAACATCGACGAGGCCGAGTTCAGCAGCAGCCGCGGGCTCTCGATCGCGTTGCCGGCGACGCAGACGAGCCGCGCCTTCTGCCGCTGGATGTTGCCCGCGCCGTCGGCATAGAGCACGGCGGTGACCTTGCCGGTCGCGTCATGCTCGATCTTCAGCGCCATCGCGTCGCAGCGGATCTCGCACTTGCCGGTGGCCTCGGCGCGGGGAAGCTCGGTGATCATCGTCGACCATTTCGCCCCGACCATGCAGCCGCTCATGCAAAAGCCGTATTGCTGGCAGGCCGGGCGGCCGTCGTTCTCGACCGAGTTGATCGCCATCGGCCCCGAGACGATGTCGCGATAGCCCATCCGCCGCGCCCCCTCGGCCAGCACGCGGAAGCTGTTGTGCCAGGGCAGGTGCGGCATCCCGGTGGTCTTGCCCGTCACCCCCATCTTGCGCTCGGCCGCCTCGTAATACGGCGTCAGCTCGGCCAGGGTCAGCGGCCAGTCGGCGACCGAGGCACCGGGGATCTCGCCGTTCAGCGTGCGCATGCGGAACTCGTGCTCCTGGAAGCGCAGCGACACGCCAGCCCAGTGGATGGTCGAGCCGCCATAGCCCTTGACGATCCAGGCCGGCAGGGTCGGATGGTTGCGCTTGCCGTGCCATTCCCCGGCCGAGATCCGCTTGTCGAGCCAGGAGATCTTGTTGAACATCGCCCATTCGTCATTGACGATGTCCTCCTGGCCGAAGCGCGGGCCGGCCTCGAGCACGACAGACCTGATGCCCTTCTGCGCCAGTTCGTTGGCCAGCGTGCCGCCGCCCGCGCCCGAGCCGATGATGACGACGAGGCTGTCGTCGTCGAGGTCGAATTTCGTGGTCATGATCGCTGTTCCTTACCGCTGGACCTGGGCGAGAAGCTCTTCGGGGCTCGGCCCCGGCGGGAGCCAGTCGATGTCGCTGAACCCGGCGTGCAGGAAGCCGCCGACGTCCGAGGCGGGGCCTTCGTAGCCGAGCGCCGGCCACAGGTCGGGGGCGTTGTAGATGCCGAAGACCCCGGCCCAGCGGAATTTCTGGAAGAAGGGCGTGGTCTCGATGCCGCGCAGGATCCCCTCGCGCGCGTAATCCTCGGTGACCTCGGTGAAGGGCAGGCCGAAGGCCGCGCGGGCGCGCGCGTCGAGGTCATCGACGCCGTCGCTCAGCAGCATCTTCACCGCCTCGTCCGCCGCCGCCTCCTCGAGCATGGCGTCGACGAGGCGCTGATAGGTGGCCAGGCTGACGATCTGCGGCCCGTGCGGGAAGGTGTCGCGCATCACCCGCAGCATGGTTTCGGCGCGGGCGGTGCCGATCGTGTCATTGGCCCAGGCGGCCACCGGCAGCGCAAGGCCGGCAACCGCGCCGCCGGTGGCGACGGCGGTGGTGATCAGGAAATGCCGGCGCGACAGGCGGCGGGCGGGTCTGGGGCGCGCTTCGGCGCGAAGGTCAGGGCTCATCTCGGGCTCCGGTGTTGCGGTCAGGGCAGCCCGGTCCGCCGGCGCAGTCGCGCGGGCGGGGCAGGGCGGCACAGGATGGGTGGGGTGATGCGGGGGCGGCCCGGGCAGGGCTCAGCCGGGGCCCGAAGGCCCGTGCCGGGTCTCGGCGCGTGGTCTCATGTCGTCCTCCCTTGCGGTTCGGTGATGCGCGTCCTCGCGCGGCTCAGGCCGCCCGCCCCTCCCCGGGGGCAGGCGATCCCTCCATGTCCTCCTCCCCGAGGGCATGGATGAAATCGGGCGCACCGAGATCGGGTCGTTCGGCGCGCAGGCTGGTATGGGCGTCGGGCAGAACCCTGGTCCCGAACTCGAGATCGCGGTGCAACCGGTCGATCACCGGCACCACCGCGGCAAGCGGCGGATCGATCAGGACCAGCGCATGGGCCAGCACCGCCCAGCCCCCCTCGCGGCGCTGCCAGCGCTGCGCGGTGCCGACGATCTTGCGCCCGGCAAGCGACAGGTTCCACGCCCCGTCACAAAAGCTGCCCTCGGTCGCGCCGGCGGTGGCCGACAGGCCGAACCGCGCGAAGGCCGCGGTCAGCGGCGCGCAGATCCGCCGATAGCCGGCCTCGAGCGTCAGCCCCGGCGCGGCGGGAAAGGCAAGCGCCAGATTGAGCACGCCCGGCCCCTGCGGCACCGCGCCGCCGCCGGTCGGACGGGCCAGCAGCGGCCAGCCGGCCGCCGCCGCATGCCCGGCCGCCGCGGCAAAGCCCGGGCGGCGCAGGCAGGCCGCCGGCAGCACGATCGCCGGGGTGCGGGCCTGCCACAGCAGCCGCGCCGGCCGCCCGGTTGCGGCGACCTGCGCCAGCATCGCGACCTCGGCCGCGATCCCCTCGGCGGCACTGTCGACGCCCTGCGGCGCAAGCCCGGTCACACCGTCCGTCACGGGGCGAAATCCTCGATCTCGTGGCACAGCGTGGTCAGCGCCGCGGCGGCCGGCGCGCCGTCGATCGCACGGTGATCGAAGGTCAGCGACAGGCCGATGAAGGGCCGCAGCCCGATCGCGCCGTCGGCCTCGCGCACCGCGCGCTCGCGGGTGCAGCCGATGCCGAGAATGCCGATCTGCGGCGTGTTCAGGATCGGGGTGAAGGCCTCGACCCGGGTCAGGCCGAGGTTCGAGATGCAGAAGGTGCCGCCGGTCATCTCGGACACGCTGAGCCTGTTCGCCCGCGCCCGCGCCGCCAGATCCTGCCGTGCCGCGCGCAGCGCCGCGATGTCCAGCGCCTCGGCGCCGAAGATCGCCGGCGCCACCAGCAGATTGCCCGGCAGCGCGATCGCCACCGACAGATCGACCTGCGACGCGAGCCGCAGCTCGCGCCCCTCGAGGCGGCCGTTCAGCTCGGGATGCGCCTTCAGCATCCGCAGCGTCGCCAGCATCAGCAGATCCTCGACCGAGGCCTTGACCCCCTGCGCCGCCAGCGTCGCGCGCGCCGCCAGAAGACGGCTGGCATCGGCGCTGGCGTGATGGGTCAGCTGCGCCGCCTCGGCGAGGCTTCTGACCATCTTCTCGGCGATCATCGCCCGCATGCCGCGCAGCGGCACGACGGTGTCGGTGGCGGGCGGCGCGCTCATTCCACCCGCCCGATCACCGTGCCCTTCGGCACCACCGCATCCTGTGCCGCGAGGATCACCAGCCGGCCCGCGGCGGGGGCGTGGATCTCGTACTGGACCTTGGCGGTCATGATCTCGGCGATCAGCGCGCCCTCGGCCACCTGGGCGCCGTCATCGGCAAGCCAGGAGGTGATGACCGCCTCGGTGTCCTCTTCCCACAGGTCGGTGGGGATGATGATGTCAGTTGCCATGTCGTTTTTCCCTTTGTCCTGTCGCTGGCCTGGCGGGGGCGGGGCGGGCCCGCCCCCGGGCCGGTGTCACGCCGCCATCTGCGCCCATGCCGCGACGATCTTCGCCGGGCTGGGCAGGCAGAACTGTTCCATCACCCGCGCATAGGGGATCGGCACGTCGGGATAGGCCACCCGAACCGGTGCCGCCTTGAGCACCGAGAGGTCATGCTCGACCACCGAGGCGATCACCTCGGCCGAGACGCCGAAGCTGTGGTAATCCTCGTCCACCACGATCAGCCGCCCGGTTTTCGCGACCGAGGCGCGGATCGTGTCGCGGTCGAGCGGCACCAGCGAGCGCAGGTCGACGACCTCGGCCGAGACGTTCTGCTGCGCCAGCGTGTCGGCCGCCTTCAGCGCGTGATGCACCCCGATGCCGAGCGAGACGATGGTGACATCGCGCCCCTCGCGCACGACCTTGGCCTTGCCGATCTCGACGGTATAGCTGTCTTCGGGAACATGCACGGTCGCGCCCGGCTCGGTGCCAAGCCAGCCCATCCCCTGCAACCCCTTGTGATACATGTAGACCACCGGGCTGTCGTCGCGCAGCGCCGCGGTCATCAGCCCCTTGGCGTCATAGGCGTTCGAGGGCGCCACCACCTTCATCCCCGGCAGATGCGCAAAGGTGCCGTAAAGGCATTGCGAGTGCTGCCCGCCGTCGGAATAGCCGCCGCCGGTCGAGGTCATCAGCACCATCGGCACCTTCAGATGGCCGCCGGAGAAGTAGATGTTCTTCGCCATCAGGTTGTAGATCGCGTCGAAGCAGACGCCGAAGAAGTCGACGAACATCAGCTCGACCACCGGCCGCATCCCGTCCTGCGCGGCGCCGACCGCGGCGCCGATGAAGCCGGTCTCGGAGATCGGCGTGTCGCGCACCCGCTCGGGGCCGAATTCCTCGATCAGGCCGCGGGTATTGCCATAGACGCCGCCGAGCGTGCCGATGTCCTCGCCCATCACGAAGACGGTCGGGTCGATCCGCATCTCCTGCGCCAGCGCCTCGGCCATCGAGCGGGCGATGGTCAGCTTGCGTTCGTTGGATTTCACAATCGTTCCGGTCATCTCATCCCCCTCAGGCAAAGACCGCGGTCAGGGCGTCCTCGGGACGCGGATCGGCGCTGTCGCGGGCAAAGCGGATCGCCGCGGCGACCCGGTCCGCCGCCGCACCCTCGGCGGCGACGAGCTCGTCCTCGGAGAAGCCGAACTCGGCCAGCAGCCGGGCCCGCATCTTCGGGATCGGGTCGGCGGCGAACAGCGCCTCCTTCTCGCCCTTCGGGCGATAGCCCTCGGCATCGCCCATGAAGTGGCCGGCCAGACGATAGGTCTCGCATTCGATCAGCGTCGGCCCCGCGCCGGCACGGGCGCGCGCGATCGCCTCGCCCGCGACCTCGTAGATCGCCAGCGGGTCGTTGCCGGCGACGTAATGGCCCGGAATGCCATAGGCCGCGGCGCGCACGTCATTGCGCGCCACCGCGGTCGAGGCGCTCTTCGGCACCGAGATGCCCCAGGAATTGTCCTCGATCACGCAGACGAAGGGCAGCTTCCAGACCGCGGCGAGGTTCATCGCCTCGTGGAAGGCGCCCTGGTTCGCCGCGCCGTCGCCGAGGAAGGCGACCGCGACGCCCGGCAGGCCGCGCAGCTTGCGCGACAGCGCCGCCCCGACCGCCGGGCCAAGCCCCTGCGCGATGATCCCCGAGCAGGCGAAATTCACCTTCGGGTCGAACAGGTGCATATGCCCGCCGCGCCCGCCCGAAAGCCCGGTCGCCTTGCCGAAGATCTCGGCGACCATCGCGTCGAGGTCGACGCCCTTGGCGATCGCCTGGTGATGCGGGCGGTGCGTCGCGGTGACGATGTCCTCGGCCGTCAGATGGGCGCAGACCCCGACCGCCACCGGCTCCTGCCCGTTCGAGAGGTGCATCTCGCCCGGGATCGGACCGTTCGCCATGTTGAAGACCGGCGTCTTGCCCTCGAAATAGATCTTGGAAATGGTTTCCTCGAGCCTGCGGCTGAGCACCATGTTGCGGTACATCCAAGCCAGCTCGTCGCGTGATGGCGTCATCTGATCCTCCCCGTTTGCAGCGGCACAGGGCATGGATGGCCCTGCTTGCGAGGATCTTTCTCAACCCGGCCATGCGCGTGCTGCAACGCAGGATCACCTCTGCGCTGCAGCGTGTCTCAGACTGTCTCAGGGAACCGGCGCCCCCGGCCGGAACGGGCGCGAGACACCGGCAGGGCAGGGGAGGCGGCGACCGCCGCCCCCTTCTTGCCAGGCAGGCCGGCCTCAGCCGCCGCTGGCGGAGATCCGCGTGCCCGCGGTGCCGGCGACGATGGCCGCCGCATCCTCGAGCCGGCCGATCCCGGCCCGCCCGCCGGTCGCGCGGACGAAGTCGACCGCGGCGCGCACCTTCGGCCCCATCGAACCGGCCGGAAAATCTGCGGGCGACAGCGCATCGGCCGCGACCGCCGCAAGCGGACGGGCCTGCGGCGTGCCGAAATCGCGGTAGACGGCGGCGACATCGGTCAGCATCAGCAGCATGTCGGCGCCCAGCTGGCGCGCCAGCAGGCCGCTTGCCAGATCCTTGTCGATCACCGCCTCGACCCCGGTCAGCCCGCCCTGCGGCAGCGCGACGACGGGGATCCCGCCGCCGCCGACGCAGATCGGAATCACCCCCTGCGCAAGCAGCAGCTTCAGCACCGGCGCCTCGAGGATCTCGAGCGGCGCGGGCGAGGCGACGACGCGGCGCCAGCGGTCGGTGTCTGGCGCGACGGTCCAGCCGCGGGCGGCGGCAAGGCGCTCTGCCTCGGCCCGGTCATAGACCGGACCGATCGGCTTCGTCGGCTGCCGGAACGCCGGATCCTGCGGATCGACCCGGACCTGGGTCAGCAGCGTCGTCACCAGATGCCCGGGCAGGGCATTGTCGAGCTCCTGTTGCAGCACGTATCCGACCATCCCCGCGCTTTCGGCATCGAGCACATCAAGCGGGAAGGGCGCGTCGGGCGTCGCCGCCGCCTGCAGCGCCAGAAGCCCGACCTGCGGCCCGTTGCCATGGGTGACGACGAGCCGGTGGCCAGCCTGCACCAGCTGCGCCAGAACCGCCGCCGCGGCGCGGATGTTGGCACGCTGGTTCTCGCCCGTCATCGGCTCGCCCCGGCGCAGGAGCGCATTGCCGCCAAGGGCCGCGACGATCAGCATGGCTCAGCCCCCGATCGTCGCGACGAGCAGCGCCTTGATCGCGTGCATCCGGTTCTCGGCCTCGTCGAAGACGATCGAGGCGGGGCTTTCGAACACCTCCTCGGTCACCTCCATGCAGTCGATGCCGTAGTCCTTGAGCACCTGCGCGCCGACCTCGGTCTCGGCATTGTGGAAGGCGGGCAGGCAATGCATGAACTTGACGTAGGGGTTGCCGCTCGCCGCCATCAGCGCGGCATCGACCCGGTAGGGCGTCAGGAGCCTGATCCGCTCGCCCCAGGCCGAGCTCGCCTCGCCCATCGACAGCCAGACGTCGGTGTAGATGAAATCGGCGCCCTTCACCGCGGCGACCGGATCCTCGGTGAGGGTGAAGCGCCCGCCGGTCGGCGCCGCCATCGCGCGGATCCCGGCGACGAAGCTCTCCTCGGGCCAGAGCGCGCGCGGCGAGGCGATGCGGAAATCCATCCCCACCTTCGCCGCCCCGATCGCCAGCGAGCGGGCGACGTTGTCGCGGCCCTCGCCGGTGAAGGTCAGCACCATGTCCGACAGATGCTTGTGGGTGAATTCCCGCATCGTCATGAAATCGGCGAGGATCTGGGTCGGGTGGGTCTGATCGGTCAGGCCGTTGTAGACCGGCACGCCGGAATGGCGGGCGAGAGTTTCCGCATCTTGCTGCGAGAAGCCGCGATATTCGATCGCGTCATACATCCGGCCCAGCACCCGGGCGGTGTCCTTCATCGTCTCCTTGTGGCCGATGTGGCTGCCCGAGGGGCCGATATAGGTGACCTCGGCGCCCTGATCGTGGGCGGCAACCTCGAAGCCCGCACGGGTGCGGGTCGAATCCTTCTCGAAGATCAGCGCGATGTTCTTGCGGGTCAGGCGGGGAACCTCGGTCCCCGCCATCTTCGCCACCTTCAGATCCGCCGCCAGCCGCAAGAGAAAGCGGATCTCGTCCGGGGTAAAATCGGCCAGCGTGAGGACGCTGCGGCCATGCAGATTGACAGGCATGGATGCCTCCTGTGCTCAGACCGGGTCGCGGACGATCGGGCAGGTCATGCAGTGACCGCCGCCCCGGCCGCGGCTCAGCTCCGCGCTTTCGATGGTGATGACCTCGACGCCGGCGTGACGCAGAAGCGTGTTGGTATAGACGTTGCGGTCATAGCCGATGACCACGCCGGGCTCGACCGCGACGACGTTGTTGCCGTCGTCCCACTGCTCGCGCTCGGCCTCGTAATCGTCGCCGCCGGTGGCGACGATGCGCAGCTTCTTCAGCCCCATCGCCTCGGCCACCACGGCGGTGAACGGGCGCTTCTCCTCGCGCACATCGACCGAATGCGCCCCCTCGCCGGGCCGGATCGAGAAGGTCCGGATCCGGTCCACCACCGGCGGATACATCGTCGCCAGATCGGCGTCACAGAAGGTGAAGACGGTGTCGAGATGCATGAAGGAACGGTCGCGCGGCATCAGCGCGGCGATCACCTGCGTCGCCTCGCCCGCGGCAAAAAGATTGCGCGCGAGGCTGCCGACCGCCTGCGGGGTCGAGCGCTCGCCCATCCCCACCAGCACCACGCCCTTGCCCACCGGCATCACGTCGCCGCCCTCGAGGCTGCAATGCATCCCGGTGTTGTCGGGCGAGACGAAGGGCACGCCGGCATCGCGGAAACGCGGATGGAAGCGATAGATCGCCTCCACATTGTCGGCCTCGGGCCGGCGCGCGGGCCAGAACATCGGGCTGACCGAGACCGAGCGATAGATCCAGCACGAGGAATCGCGGGTGAAGAGCTGGTTCGGCAGCGGCGGCAGCACGAAGTCCTGCGGCAGCAGCGTCTGCCCGAAGAGGCCGGGGGGCGCGAAGGGCAGCTCCGCCCGGGTCACCCCGCCGATCAGCCGGGCGGCGAGTTCGGTCGCCGGCAGCCCGCCGAGCCAGCCGCGCAGCTCGGGCGCGAGATCATAGCCCACCATCCCCGGATCGACCCGGCGCGCGAGCAGCCAGTCGCGGGCCTCGGCCTGCTCCAGCGTCTCGGCGAGCAGATCGCCGAAGAGATGCACCATCACCCCGCGTTCGCGCAGCGTGTCGACCAGCACGTCATGCTCCTGCCGCGCGCGCTTCACCCAGATCACGTCATCGAACAGCAGATCGTGGCAATTGTCCGGCGTCAGCCGGCGCAGGCTCAGATCGGGACGATGCACGATCACCTCGCGCAGCTTTCCCACTTCGGAATGCACACCGAGATCGGTCATGGTCTTGCCCTCCCTCACAGCGCGCTGACCGCGCCGGTCCACATCTCGTAGGCCGCGTAGAGGCCGACAAGCACCAGCGCCACGGCAAGGATCGCCTCGACCGCGGTGAAGCTGCGCTCCTGCCGTTCGCGGCGGGCCCAGATGTAGAACAGCACGCCCGGCGCATAGAGGACGGCGCACATGAACAGGTAGGTCAGCCCCGCCGCATAGACGAGCCAGATCCCGTAGACCGTCGCCAGCAGGCCGATCAGCATCGGGCCGGTGCGGCTCTCGCCGGCGGCATAGCCCTCGCCGGTGATAGCAAGTTTCGCGGCATAGGCGCCCGAGAAGATATAGGGCACGAGGATCATGCTCGAGGCGATGTAGAACAGCGCCTGATAGGTGCTTTGTGCGAAGAGGGTGATGATCAGGAACAGCTGCACCAGCGCATTCGTCACCACCAGCGAGGTGACCGGCACCTTGCGCGCATTCTCCGTCGCGAAGAACCGCGGCATCGTGCCGTCCTTGCCCGCGACATGGGGCACCTCGGCGGCGAGCATCGTCCAGCTCAGAAAGGCGCCCAGCACCGACACCACCAGCGCGAGGTTGACCATCACCGCGCCCCAGGGGCCGACGACGGCCTCCATCACCCCGGCCATCGACGGGTTCTTCATCTGCCCCAGCTCTGCCTGGCTGATGATGCCAAGCGACAGCAGCGACACCAGCGCATAGAGGATGATGCAGGTCAGGAAGCCGAGAACGGTGGCGCGGGCGATGTCCCGGCGTTCGGCGGCACGGGCGGAATAGACGCTTGCCCCCTCGATGCCGATGAACACCCACAGCGTGACGAGCATCGTGCTCTTCACCTGATCCAGCACCGTGCCAAGGCTCGCGTTGCCCTTGCCGGAGAAGTCGGCAGAGAAGATGTCGACCTTGAAGGCGAGCGCCACGACGAGGACGAACAGCACGATCGGCGCGATCTTGGCCAGCGTCACCGCGGTGTTGACGACCGCCGCCTGCTTCACGCCGCGCAGGATCAGGAAATGCACGCCCCAGACCAGCACCGAGGCGCCGAGCACCGCCTGCCAGGTGTTGCCGTCGCCGAACGCCGGAAAGAAGTAGGACAGCGCGCTGAACACCACGACCGCATAGGAGACGTTGCCGACCCAGGCACTGATCCAGTAGCCCCAGGCGCTGTTGAAGCCGATGAACGGGCCGAAACCGGCCTTGGCATAGGCATAGGGCCCGGCATCAAGCTCCGGTTTTCGCAGTGCCAGGGACTGATAGACGAAGACAAGGGCGAGCATCCCCACCGCGGTGATGCCCCAGCCGATCAGGATCGCGAGAGGCCCCGCGCCCGCGGCCATGTTCTGCGGCAGGCTGAAGACACCCGAGCCCACCATCGAGCCGATCACCAGTGCCGCCAGCGCCCCGAGGCGGAGCTTGTCGCCGGCGCCCGGTGATTTGTCCGAGACAGTTCTATCACTCATGAAATTTCCTCCACACCCAACTCGCTCTCGACAGGAGCCCAGGGAGAGAAAGTTGCCGCCCTTCTCCGAGACGGAGAAGGTTGTTTAATTTCAGCATTATACATGATGTTTGCAGAAAAAAGTAGCACAATCTGAAGACCCGGACCCGACGGAATGCGCGGCAGGCCCGGCGCGGGGCTGTGCTCAGCGCCCGATTGCCTCGGCGCCGGCCCGCGCCAGCGCCGAGGAAAGGGCCGTCCGGAACGCCTCTGCATTGCCCGAGGCGCGGGTCAGGACGATGCCGCCCTGAATTGCGGCCAGAATGCTGATGGCCTCTTGCCGCGCCGCGGATTCGGGCCATCCCGCCCGCTGCAGGCATTCTGCCAGCGCTTCGCTCCAGCGGGCGAAGTAGCTTTCGATCCGCTCGGAAAAGCGGCTGCGAACGTCATCGAGCGCGAAGGCGCCGACGAGGCAGATGCGCTGGCCGGAGCGGAAATAGGTCTCGACACTCGCGGCCATCTCGGCCAGCGCCTGCTGCGCCGGCCTCTCCCGCAGCGGCGCGAAGATATGGACCTCGAACCAGTCGGAAATCTGCGCCAGCACCGCATCGGCCATCTCCTCCTTCCCGCCGGGAAAGAAGTGATAGAGGCTGCTCCGGCCCGCCCCCGTCTCCTTCGCGATGACGCCGATGCTGGCGCCCTCGTAGCCGTGGCGGCGGAAGATCTCGGCCAGCTGCGGCACGAGGTCGCTCCGTTCCAGATAGCTGCGCGCCATCACCGCACTCCTGCCGGATAGTCGGCCCCGTTCAGCCGGTGGAACAGCAGGGCGACGCCCACCAGGATCACCGATCCGGCCAGAACCGGGAGGAAGAGAAAGCCGAAGCCCGGCGCGGTGGCGAAGACGACGAGGGGATCGGCCCCGGCCGGCGGGTGGGTGACGCGCAGCGCGACCATCAGCGCGATCGCGCCCCCCACCGCAAGCGCCATGCCCCACCAGGTCGGCGGCAGCCAGGCATGCATCAGCAGCCCGGTCAGGGTTGCCACGAAATGACCGCCGATCACGTTGACCGGCTGCGACAGCGGCGCCGAGGGCGCGGCGAACAGCAGCACACAGCTTGCACCGAACGGGGCGATCAGCAGCGACACGGCAAGCTGGCTCGTCAGGAGCGCCAGCAGCGCGATCGCCAGGAAGCCGCCCGCGCCGGCAAGCAGGACCGTCCTCGGGCGCGGTGCGGGCAGGGTGGGGGTGAGGAATCTGAGCACGGCGAATCCTGTAACGATGTGTCCACGATGGACCAATCGTTACAACCAGACCCCGCACTTCGTCAATGGCCGACCCGAGGCCGGTGACACGCGGCAAGGCTCTGGCGGCGAACGCGGCAACGGGGATAGCATGGGTCGAAACCGAACGGGCGCAGGGCATGAACAAGACGACTCAATTCCACGTCTGGTACTGGGTGGCCGCCTTCGCCCTCCTGACGGTCTTCCAGTATTTCTACGCCGGCACCGCCCAGGTCGAGCAGATCCCCTACAGCCGGTTCGAGACCGAGCTGCAGGCAGGCAAGATCGCCGAGGTCGCGGTGTCGGACCAATACATCCAGGGCAAGTACAAGCTGCCCGCGGATGGCAAGCCGATGTTCATCACCACCCGGGTCGAGCCCGACCTCGCCCGGGACTTTCAGGCACAGGGCGTGGTGGTGAGCGGCGAGGTGCAGAACAATTTCCTGTCCGAGCTGCTGTCCTGGGTGGCGCCGACGGCGCTGTTCTTCGGGGTCTGGATCTTCATGCTGCGCCGGATGGGGCAGGGCGGGCTTGGCGGCGGACTGATGCAGATCGGCAAGTCGAAGGCGCGGGTCTACGTGCAGTCCGACACCGGCGTCACCTTCGCCGACGTCGCCGGGGTGGACGAGGCCAAGGCGGAACTGGTCGAGATCGTCAATTTCCTGAAAAATCCGAAGGATTACAGCCGGCTTGGCGGGCACATGCCGAAGGGCATCCTGCTGGTCGGGCCGCCGGGCACCGGCAAGACCCTGCTGGCGCGCGCCGTCGCCGGCGAGGCGGGGGTGCCGTTCTTCTCGATCTCGGGCTCGGAATTCGTCGAGATGTTCGTCGGTGTCGGCGCGGCGCGGGTGCGCGACCTGTTCGAGCAGGCCCGCACCAGGGCCCCGGCGATCATCTTCATCGACGAGCTCGACGCGCTCGGCCGGGCGCGCGGCATCGGGCCCTTGTCGGGTGGGCATGACGAGAAGGAGCAGACCCTGAACCAGCTTCTGGTCGAGCTCGACGGGTTCGACCCGTCCTCGGGGCTGGTGCTGCTGGCCGCGACCAACCGGCCCGAGATCCTCGACCCGGCGCTGCTGCGCGCCGGCCGCTTCGACCGGCAGGTGCTGGTCGACCGCCCCGACAAGGTCGGGCGGCTGCAGATCCTCGCGCTCTATCTGAAGAAGGTGACGCTCGCCAGGGATGTCTCGGCCGAGCAGATCGCGGCGCTGACCCCGGGCTTCACCGGCGCCGACCTGGCCAACCTGGTCAACGAGGCGGCGCTTCTGGCCACCCGCCGCGACGGCGATGCGGTGACGATGGAGGATTTCAACAACGCGGTGGAACGGATCGTCGCCGGGCTGGAGAAGCGCAACCGTCTGCTCAACCCGAAGGAGCGCGACGTCGTCGCCCATCACGAAATCGGCCACGCGCTGGTGGCGATGTCGCTGCCCGGGGTCGATCCGGTGCACAAGGTCTCGATCATTCCGCGCGGGGTGGGGGCGCTTGGCTACACGATCCAGCGCCCGACCGAGGACCGTTTCCTGATGACCCGGACCGAGCTCGAGAACAAGATGGCGGTGCTTCTGGGCGGGCGCGCGGCGGAACAGGTGATCTATGACCAGATCTCGACCGGTTCGGCGGACGATCTGGTGAAGGCGACCGACATCGCCCGCGCCATGGTCACCCGCTATGGCATGAGCGAGAAGCTCGGCCATGTGACGCTCGAGCGCGACCGGCCGTCGATGATGGGCACCGAAGACCCCTATTTCGCCGAGCCGCACGACTATTCCGACGAGACCGCGGCGCTGATCGACGCGGAGGTGAAGCGGCTGATCGACGAGAGTTTCGACCGGACCGTCCGTCTTCTGGGCGCCAGGCGTGCGCTTCTGGAACGGGCGGCGCAGGCCCTGCTCGAGAAGGAAACGCTCGACGAGGACGATCTGCGGGCGCTGATGGCCGCGGGCTGAGCGGCGCGCGGGCGGTCCCCGGAAGGCCCGCCCGCGGTGTCAGGAGGGGGCTACTGCACCAGCCACAGCGACAGCCACGGCACGAAGATGATCAGCGCCAGCCGGATGATGTCGGAGACCCAGAACACATAGACGCCGCGGAAGATCGTGCGCAGCGGCACATCGGGCAGCACCGAGCGCAGCACGAAGACGTTCATCCCGATCGGCGGGGTGATCAGGCTGATTTCCGTCACCACGACGACGATGATCGCGAACCAGGTGATCACCGCCTCGGGGTCGCTCAGCACCGCCAGGCCGAAGTCGAGGTTCGCGATCACCGGATAGAACACCGGCACGGTGAGCAGGATCATCGACAGGCTCTCGAGGAAGCAGCCAAGCACCAGATAGATCGCGACGATCAGCAGCATCACCAGCCAGGGCGAGAGGCCCAGCCCCTCGACGATCTCCGACAGGCTGTCGGGAAGACCGGCAAAAGTGATGAAATTGCTGAAGATCTCGGCGCCGATGATGATCGCGAAGATCATCGCCGAAGCGGTGGCGCTGTCGAGGAACGCGGTCCAGAGCGCGCTGCGGGTCATGCCGCCGGTGGCGAAGGCGATGACCAGCGCGGCGGCGGCGCCCATGCCCGCGGCCTCGATCGGCGTGAACAGGCCGCCATAGATGCCGACCATGATGAAGACGAAAAGCGCCGTGACCGCCAGCACCGAGATCACGTCGCGGCGCGTCATCGGATGCACCTCGCCGACCTTGGGCGCCAGTTCCGGCTTCAGCCGCACCGCGGCCATCACGGCGAGCAGATAGCCGAGGATGCCGACCACGCCGGGGATGATGCCGGCCAGGAACAGCTTGCCGATGTCGGCCTCGGTCAGCAGGCCGAAGAGGATCAGCACCACCGAGGGCGGAATGAGGATGCCGAGCGTGCCGCCCGCGGCGATCGCGCCGGTGGCGAGGCTGTCGGAATAGCCGAAGCGCCGCATCGAGGGCATCGCCACCTTCGACATCGTCGCCGCGGTGGCAAGCGACGAGCCGCAGACTGCCGAGAAGCCGCCGCACGACAGCACCGTCGCCATCGCGAGCCCGCCGCGCATCCGGCCGAAGATCCGGTCCGCCGCGGCGAACAGCCCCTGCGCGATGCCCGAGCCCGCCAGCACGTTGCCCATGAAGATGAAGAGCGGCACCACGGACAGCGAATAGTTCAGCCCGGTCTCATAGACCGTGTTGCCGATCATCGCGCCCGCCGGTTCCCAGCCCCGCAGGATGCCGAAGCCGATGCCGCCGACGATCGCCATCGCGAAGGCGATCGGCACGCGCAAAAAGACCATGGCCAGAAGGATGGCGAAGGCGATCAGGGAAATGGTCATTCAGTCCTCCCGGCGCAGGATCAGCACGAGCGCGGAAAAGCCGCAGCTGGCCGCGGCGATGAAGGCAAGCGGCGCCATCGGCAGCGCGAGCGAGGAGCTGCGCGTGTCCTCGGCAAGCTGCGTCAGGCCAAGCCCGGCGAGCCGCCAGCAGAAGAAGCCAAGCGCCAGCGCCGAGACGAGGCCGGCCAGCCGGCCCAGCCCGCGCTGAACCGGCCGCGGGAAGAGGTGGAGCGCCAGGTCCACCTCGACATGGCCGCCGTCGGCGCTGGTCAGCGGCAGCGCCACGAAGACAAGCGCCGCCAGCAGGATCTGCGTCAGCTCGTAGGCGCCGCCGAACGGGCGGTTGAAGAAATACCGTCCCACCACGTCGACGCAGGTCACCGCGATCATCAGCGCGATCAGCACCGCGGCCACCACCGCCAGCGCCCGATACCAGGCCGTGTGCCGATGCGGCGTGCGGCCCGGGATCATGTCATGCGGCGCGTCCTCGGCGCCGCTCTGGACCTGCCCGCTCATTCCAGCGTCACCCCGGTCATCTTGCGGAACTCGGCGAGCGCGGCCTTGCCGTCATAGCCGTCGCCCAGCGTCGCCGCCCAGTTGTTCTCCAGCGTGTCGGCCGCGGTCTTCATCGCGGCCAGCACCTCGGGCGTCGCCTCGTAGAAGTCGACCTTGTCGCCGATCACCTCGCGCGCCTTGGCGTCGGCGTCGTTCCAGGCCTTGCCCACGCGCTCGGCGAAGGCCTCGCCCGAGATCGCGTCGATCGCGGCGCGGTCCTCGGGCGAGATCTTCTCCCATTTCGCCTCGTTCACCACGAAGAACCAGGTGGTGTTGTAGATCCCGCCGGGCACGGTCATCGAATACTTGATGTAATCGGTGAGGTTGAAGGCGGTCATCGATTCATAGGTGAAGGCCACCCCGTCGATCACCCCGCGCGACAGCTTCTCATAGACCTCGGTCGAGGACATGAAGAGCGGCGTCGCACCAAGCGCCGAGACCAGATCGCCGACATAGCCGCCCGGCACGCGCAGCTTCAGCCCGGCGAAATCGGCCGGCGTCTCGATCTTGCGCTTGTTGTTGTGCAAAAGACCCGGGCCATGCATGAAGAGGCCGAGGAGATGGGTGCCCTTGTGCTCCTCGGCCGCGTTCAGCTCGCCGCCGTAGATCTTCCAATAGGCCTTGGAATTCGCGATCGCGTCATCGCCGAGGAAGCTGAACTGGCCAAGGCGGGCGCGGTTGAAGCGGTTGTCCTCGGTGAAGGAATGCAGGCCATAGGTGATGTCGGCCACGCCGTCGCGGGCCATGTCGAAATGCGCCGGCGGGCTGCCGAGCGGCTTGCCCATGATCCGCACGGTGACGCGGCCGTCGGTGACCTTCGCGACCTCGGCCGCCCAGGGCTTGAAGGCGTTGACCACGACCGGGTGCTTGGGCGGCAGCCAGGACGACATGATCAGTTCCTCGGCCAGCGCCGGGGCCGAGGTGAGCAGCAGCGCCGCAAGCGCCAGTTTCAGCGATTTCATCGGGTCTCTCCCTGAATGGCCTTCGCCTCCCGCGAAGGGTCGAATTGATCGGGGTGCGCGGCCGCGAAGGCGGGCAGCGCGGCGCAGGACCGCGCCACGGCGGAAATGCGCGCGAGGTGATCGAAGCCCACCCCCCAGCGGGTCGCGTTGTAAAGCTGGGGGATCAGCGTGCAGTCAGCCATGCCCGGGGTGTCGCCGGCGCAGAACTGCCCGGTGAAGCCCGGATGGTCGAGCATCCTCTCGAAGGCGGCAAGACCCGCCTCGATGTTGTCGCGGTTCCAGCTTGCCCGCGCCTCGGGGCCGGCCAGCCGCTCGACCCGGGCCAGAACGCCGAGGTTCGAGACCGGATGCACCTCGCAGGCAAGCGCGAGGGCAAGGGCGCGGACATGGGCGCGCGCCTCCTCGCCCTCGGGCAGCAGCGGCGCGGCGGGGCGGGTCTCCTCGAGATATTCGAGGATCGCGAGCGATTGCGTCAGCAGATGGCCATCGATCGCCAGCGCCGGCACCAGCCCCTGCGGATTGATCCGCAGATGGGCGGGGGCGCGTTGTGCGCCGGCGACCAGATCGACCGGCACCCGGGCGAAGGGCACGCCCTTCAGCCCGAGCGCGATCCGCACCCGGTACGAGGCCGAGGACCGCCAGTAGTCGTAGAGAACGACATCGGTGACCGGGACCTGCACCGTCATCGTCAGGCCTTCGCGGGCGTGATCCGCCCGGTGCAGGGGCCGAAGCCGATGCGATAGCCCTCGCCCTCGGCAAAGGCGTAAAGGCCGATCTCGTCGCCATCCTCGATGAAGGTGCGGCTCTCGCCGTTCACCGTCACCGGCAGCTTGCCGGCCTGGGTCATCTCGAGCAGCGCGCCGGTCTGGTCGGGCGTCGGCCCCGAGATCGTGCCCGAGCCGAGCAGATCGCCCACCCGCATCGGACAGCCCGATTCGGTGTGATGGGCGAGCTGCTGCGCGCTCGAGTAATACATCACGTTGTAATTCGTCCGCCCCATCGGCGCGCCGTTCATCGTCCAGCCGATGGTCAGGTCGAAGAAGCCCGGCTTGTCTTCCTGCAGATAGGGCAGCAGCGGGTTCACCCGCTCGGCCCCGGCACAGCGGAAGGGCTCGAGCGCCGCCTGCGGCACGATCCAGGCGCCGATCGTGGTGCCGAGCGCCTTCGACTGGAACGGCCCGAGCGGCGCATATTCCCAGGCCTGGATGTCGCGCGCCGACCAGTCGTTGAGCAGCACATAGCCGAAGATCATCTCGTCGGCCTCGGCGACGCTGACGCGCTCGCCCATCTGGCTGTCGGCGCCGACGATGGCGCCGAGTTCGAGTTCGAGATCCAGCCGGCGGCAGGGCGACCAGACCGGGCCCGTCTCGCCCTTCACCTGGCCCATCGGGCGGCGGATCGGGGTGCCGGTGACGACGACCGACGAGGCGCGGCCGTTATAGCCGATCGGCATGTGGGTCCACTGCGGCGGCAGCGCGTTCTCGGGGCCGCGGAACAGCACGCCGACGTTGAAGGCGTGGTTCTTCGAGGCGTAGAAATCGGTGAATTCGGTGACCTTGACCGGCAGGTGCAGGGTGGCCTCGGCCATCGCCACGGTGGGCGCGGTCTCGTCGCCGCCCTCGGCCAGGATCTCGGTCAGGCGGGCGCGGATCTCGGCCCATTTGGCGCGGCCCTGCGCGATGAAGGCATTGAGCGCGGGTTCCGCGAAGGCGCCCTTCGCGTCGATCAGGCCGCGCGCCTCGCAGGCGGCGAGGTCGAGGATGCGGTCCCCGATCGCCACGCCACAGCGCGGCGCGGTGCCCTCGGTCGAAAACACCCCGTAGGGCAGGTTCTGCACCGGAAAATCGCATCCCGCTTCGTTGGCAGCCGCAAGCCAGCTGCGCAACGGCTTCTCCACCGTCGGCACCATCCGTCTCCTGTCTTATGATCCCCCCGGACAGGCCCGCGGCTCAGTTGCGCAGGCCGTGTCACTGCCCCGAATCCTTACCACGACTTGTTTCATTTGCAACCGTCAAAGATGTATCTCGGCCGTAAAATGACGAAAAACTTGTGTCACATGAAACGAAATCCCGGGACGGAGCGGCGTTTTCCGTCAATGCTGCAAGGGGATGACGGAAAACGGCCGGGCAGCAATGCCGCCCGGCCGTTCGATTGACGTCGCGTGAGGTGCGCGCCTCACTTCACTCCGGGGGTGCCGTCGAACTTCTTCTCGAGGCTGTCCCAGCAATCGATGTAATCGTCCTGCATCGGCGCCTCGGTCGCGGCGAAGGCGGTCAGGTGCTGCGGGAAGCGGGTCTCGAACATGAACTGCATCGTCTCGGCCTGATAGACCGGCACCATCGGCTCGGTCGAACCATGCTCGAAGGCGGCGCGGTCGGGGCCGTGCGGCAGCATGCAGTTGTGCAGGCTCATGCCGCCGGGGACGAAGCCCTTGGGCTTGGCGTCATAGATGCCATAGATGTTGCCCATCAGCTCGGACATGATGTTCTTGTGATACCACGGCGGGCGGAAGCTGTGCTCGGCCACCATCCAGCGCTCGCGGAACAGCACGAAGTCGATGTTGGCGGTGCCTTCCTGACCCGAGGGCGCGGTCAGCACGGTGAAGATCGACGGATCGGGGTGGTCGAACAGGATCGCGCCCACCGGGCTGTAGGTGCGCAGGTCGTATTTGTAGGCGCAGTAATTCCCGTGCCAGGCGACGACGTCGAGCGGGCTGTGGTCGATCCAGGTCTCGTGGAAGGTGCCGCACCACTTGATGACCACGCGCGAGCGCGCCTCGCGGTCCTCATAGGCGGCGACGGGGCATTTGAAGTCGCGCGGGTTGGCGAGGCAGTTCGCGCCGATCGGGCCGCGGCCGGGCAGGTCGAACTTCTGGCCGTAATTCTCGCACACGAAGCCGCGGGCGGGGCCTTCCAGCACCTCGACCCGATAGACGAGGCCGCGCGGCAGGATGGCGATTTCCTTGGGCTCGAGGTCGATCACGCCGAGCTCGGTGCAGAACCGCAGCCGGCCCTCCTGCGGCACCACCAGCAGCTCGCTGTCGGCCGAGAAGAAATATTCGTCCTGCATCGAGCGGGTGACGAGGTAGATGTGGCTCGCCATGCCGACCTGGGTGTTCACGTCGCCCGCGGTGGTGATCGTGCGCATGCCGGTGATCCAGGTCAGCGCCTCGCCTGCGGCCGGCATCGGCACCGGGTCCCAGCGATACTGGCCAAGGCTCGTCACCTTCGGCACCACATTCGGCGCGGTCTTCCAATAGGGCACGTCGATCTCGGCAAACCGGCCGGTGTGCTTGACCGAGGGCCGGATGCGATAGCACCAGGTGCGCTCGTTCTGGCCGCGCGGCGCGGTGAAGGCGGTGCCGGAAAGCTGTTCGGCATAGAGGCCGTAATTGCATTTCTGCGGGCTGTTCTGCCCCTGCGGCAGCGCGCCGGGCAGGGCCTCGGTCTCGAAGTCATTGCCGAAACCGGGCATGTAGCCCTCGTGCGTGCCGGTGGTGCCGGTCGCGCGGATCATGCCCGTGGGCAGCGTCTGGCTGGTCATTCCACGTCCTCCCTTCGCAGATGAAAGTCATTGCTTCTGCAACGAACATGTCGTTGTTGATGCAACGATGTCAACGGAGATTTCGCGCCCTGCGCATTTGTCGTTGTTTGCGCAACGAATTTCTGCTGATCTGGCGGCAAAGGAGGGGCCGATGAGCTTCGATCTGGACGGGTTCCTGCCCTATCGGCTCAGCGTTGCCGCGGCGCGGGTCAGCCGGCGATTCGCCGCGCTCTACGAGGCCGAGGCGGGGCTGACGATCCCGGAGTGGCGGGTGCTGGCGCATCTTGCGCGCTCGGGCTCGGTCAGCGTGCGCGACATCCACGAGCGCGTCGCCCTCGACAAGTCGGTGGTCAGCCGGGCGGCCTCGCGGCTGGAAACCGCGGGCTGGTTGCGCAAGTCGGGGCACGAGACCGACCGGCGGCTGATCGTGCTGGAACTGACCCCCGAGGGCGAGGCGCTGATGGCGCGGCTTGGCGCGATCGCGGCGCGGTTCCAGGCCGAGCTTTGCGCCGAACTCGGCCCCGGGGCCGAGGCCTTCGCCGCGGCGCTGTCCCGGCTCGCGGGCGAGGGTTAGTCCTCGATCGGGCCCGGGCGCGGGAAGGCGGTGCCGTGACCGGTCTCGGGCTCGGTGACCCTGGCGATTGCCCGGTCCAGCGCCGCGACCCCGCGTTCCAGCGCCGCCCGGTCGCGCGCCGGCATCGCCTCGAGGATCTCGTCCGCGCGCGCGCCGACCTGATCGAAGGCGCGGCGGAAGAGATCGCGCCCGGCCTCGGTGATCGCGTAATTGCGCAACCGCCGGTCAGAGCCCAGCACGGTGCGGGTGATCAGCGCCTTTTCCTCGAGCCGCGAGGCCGCCCGGCTGACCTGCACCTTGTCGAGCGAGGTGCGCTGCGCCAGCTGCAGCGAATCGAGCGACCCGGCCTCCTCGAGCAGGAACAGCAGCCGCCATTCCTCGCGCGAGAGCCCGTATTCGCGGCCATAGACCGCCACCAGCTGGCGCGAAAAGGCCTCGGCCACCACGGCCAGCCTGTAGGGAAAGAACGCCTCGATACGCATGACGGGCCCCGGCCACTTCCGAAAACTGTTTCAAATGCAACATTTGCCCCGGTCCGGCCGAAGAATCAACCCCCGGGTGAACGGCTAGCCCATCACCGCCGCCAGCAGATCGTGCGCCCTGGAGTGGCCGAGCTTCTGATAGGCGCGCTGGCGATAGGTCAGCACGGTCGCCGGGCTGAGGCCAAGGGCCTGGCCGATCTCGCGCGCGGTCTCGCCGGTCAGGCTGCGGGCGCAGACGCCGCGCTCGCGCCCGGTGAGGGAGGGGTGCGCGGCGGCAAGGCGGCGCTCGACCTCCTCGACCAGCGGCACCGGGGGCGCGGCGTTGCGCATGAGCCCGGTGATCGCCAATTGCGCCAGCGCGCCAAGCTGCGCCATGTCGGGCGCGGCGCCGCCCGAACGCGCATAGAAGGTCACGACCGTCGTCGCCTCGGGCTTGCGCCAGCCGAAGCAGATCTTCTCGGCAAAGCGCGGCCGCTCGAAACACAGCCGGCGATAGGCGCCCAGCTCGATCGCCTCGGCCGGGATCCGGCAGGCAAAACCGCTTCCGGGCCGCGCCGCGCGCCGCGCCGCCGCCACCGGGTCCGAGGCATGGAAGCGCCGCGCATAGGCCTCGGCCCGCTCGCGCACATCGCCAAGCCCGCTCGACGAGGCAAGCGCCTGCGGCGCGCCGTCCCCCACGCGATAGGCGAAAAGCTCCTCGACCCCGGTCGCGGAATGCGCAAGCTCGAGCAGCCGCTCGGCGAACAGGGCCGGGTCGCGCGCCTCAAGCAGCGCCGCCGCCCGGTCCGGGTCGATCAACCCCGCCGTCTGCATCCGATCCTCCCTTTCGGGCCTGTCATCAGATCTGCTGACAGACGGCCCGATTTCGTTTCCCTAGAAACGATCCTGAGCGTGAGAACGCAAGAAATCAAGGGGAGGGAGACCCATGACGAAACCTTTCGCATCCTCGGCCGATACCGCACTGAAGACTGACACGCTGGAAATCCTGGGGGACGGCGTCTATGCGCTGACCGCCGAGGGCGACCCGAACGTCGGCGCCATCGAGGGCGAGGATTTCCTCGTCGCCATCGAATCGCGCGCCACCCCCGCGGCCTCGCGCGACTGGCTGAAGATCCTGCGCGAGCAGACCGACAAGCCGGTGCGCTACCTGATCCTGACCCATTACCACGCGGTGCGGGTGCTCGGCG
>NZ_RCHI01000016.1 GCF_003664585.1 Paenirhodobacter hankyongi | reverse complement strand
CCGCTCCGGCGTTGCCGCCGCCATCACCGCGGCAAGCGTGCCGAAACGGAACCGCTCGCCGCGCGCAACTGCCTGATATCCCATCACCGCCTCACAGGTTGCGCAGATGCGTGGGCCAGTCCGGGTGGCCGGTGATCTGGCGGAAACGCATCAGCTTCCATACCCCATATTTATGGAAGTCGAAATCGAGGCGCGAGACTTTCAGTTGCACCATCGACCACAGCGCCCATTTCACATCCGCCAGCGCCTTGTGCACGGTGACGCGGGCGACGATGTCGCGCCGGACCTCGCCGAAATAGTCCTCGATCAGCTCGAGCTCCTGCTCGGGCGTGAAGAACATCTCGCCGAACCAGATGCCGAGGTCATAGCAGCGATCGTTCATCGAGGCGTATTCATAGTCGATCAGCATCACCGAGCCGTCGGGGCCGATCATGAAATTCCCCGGCATCGGATCGTTGAACGAGGGCACCAGATCAAGCCCGGAAGCCTCGAGCGCCTGCCGCGCCAGACCGGCGTTGAACATCACCCAGGCCTCGTCGCGGTAATGCGGCGCGCCGAGGTCCGCCACCTGCGCGGCGTGCTCGTCGATCATGTCGAAGACCGTCTTCGTCAGGCCGAGCGCGGGCATGCCGTGCATCCTGCGATAGGCCGCGATCGCCGCGCGCCGCTTTGCCGGATCGGCGAAATCGCTGTGCGTCGAGGGCCGCCGGTCGGGCAGGAAATCGTTGATCTCGATGCCCTTGTGCGCGAGGTCCTCATAGACCCGCGGCCCAAGCCCCGCCGCCGCCGCCTTGCGCGCGGCATCGAAGGCCGCAACGCGGTCGATGAACATCTCGGTGCCGTTGCCCGGCACCTTCACGAACCAGTCGCCGCCACCATCGGTGGCGGTGACGCGCCAGTTCTCGTTCGAGATCCCGCCCGAGACCGGGCCATAGACCATCCCGTGCCCGCCGCGGAACAGCGGCGCCTCGAGGATGACGGCCTCGATCGTTTCCTCCATCGGCGTCGCCGCCGTGCCCAGAGGTTTCATCATGCCTGCCCCCTGACGATGCGGATCTTTTCCTCGAACCCCGGATGGTTCAGCGCAAGGCGCAGCCGCATCAGCCGCCATTCGCCGTATTTCTGCCATTCGACGCCGCCGCGCACCGAGCGATGCGCCTGCAGCCGCGACCACAGCCCGTGCAGCATGTCGTCGACAAAGGACCACAGCCGCGCGCGGGCAAAGGCCACCGCGTCGAAGCCGCCCAGATAGGCGACGAAGCCGGGCATCATGTCGGTCTCGAAATCGGTGACCTCGGCCAGCAGCGCGCCGACCTCGTAAAGCGGGTCCATCATCCCGGCCCGGTCGAAGTCGATCAGCCGCACGCCGCCCGGCCCGACCAGCAGGTTCGAGGCCGATCCGTCGTTGCGGCAGGGCGCCAGAACGGCGTCGTCCATCATCGGTTCGCACAGCGCGATGACCGCGCGCAGCCAGCCGGTGTCGGCAGGCAGCGGCGCGCCGATCGCGGCAAAGCCCGCGATCAGCCGGTCGATCTCGGCGAAGGGATCGAAGCGGTGCGCAAGCGGCGCGGTGGCCTGCAGCGCGCGCAGCGCCGCCATCGCGGCGGCCAGCACCGCCGGATCCTGCAACACCGCCTGATTGGCCCCGCGCCAGCCCGCGGCGGGCAGCAAAGCCTCCATCGCGATCGCCCCGGCCCCGGCATCGGCCCAAAGCACGCGCGGACCGACGCCCGCCGCACCCGCGGCGCGGGCAAGGCTCATCGCCGCCGGCAGATCGAAGCCCGCCCGCATCTCGGGGTGCATGACCTTGACAAAGACCGGCCCCGTGGGCGCCTCGACGAAGACCGAGGCGCTTTCAAGCGCCTTGTAGCTGGGCGAGGCAAGCGGCCCCGGACCGGGCGCGACCGGCGCCCCCCCGGGCAGGCCCGCAGCCCGGCAGGCGGCGGCCAGATCGTCAGATGTGACCAGCGCCCCCGTCATGCGTTCGCCCCCACGGCCTTGTCGAGATCGCCGCCCGCCTGATCGACGCGCCGCACGATGTCGACGAAGACATCGCAGCCCGCCGCCAGATCCTCGGGCGAGGTGTATTCGTCGTTGCGGTGGATCACCCCGTTGACCGAGGGCACCGCGATGACGATCGCCGGCAGGATCGCGTTCACCGCAACCGCGTCATGGCCGCCGACGGTGTCGAGCTCCATCCGCGGATAGCCGAAGGCATCGGCGGCCTGCTCGGTCAGCTTCACCAGCCGCGGATCGAACCGGCCCGCCGGGCGCTCGTCGATCGCCGCGATCTCGGCGCTGACATTCGCCTGCGCGGCAAGCCCCGGCAGCGCCTTGCGCAGCTCGCCGAGCGACCAGTCGAGCATCGCCTGTTCGGGCGAGCGCAGCTCGGCGAAGAGGATCGCCTTGCCGGGCACGATATTGGGCGAGTTCGGCGAGATGTCGACCCGCGCCACCGAGGTATACAGCGTATCGGCCGCAGTCTCGGCCAGCTCGCGCACCTTGGCGATGATGAGGGCCGCGCCGAGAACGGCGTCCTTGCGCTCTTCCATCGGGGTCGGGCCGGTGTGGTTCTGCTCGCCGGTGACCTCGATGCGGACCTTGTAGGCGCCCCAGTGGCGGGCATAGGGGGCGATCCGGGCGCCGGCCTGTTCCATCTTCGAATCCCCCTCGATGTGGATCTCCAGATAGAGGTCGGGCTTCGGCATCACGCCGGTGCCGTTGAACCCGGTGCGCACCAGCTCCTCGCCCACGCTCTTGCCGTCGCGGTCGCGCCGTTCGAGCGCCCAGTCCCGCTCGACCAGCCCCGCCCAGACCGAAGAGCCGAGAAGCGAGGGCTGAAACCGCGCCCCCTCCTCGTTCATCCAGTCGGCGACGACATAGTTGCATTTCGGCGCGATGCCCTGCGCCGCGGCAGTCGCGCGCCAGGTTTCGACGGCCGCCAGCGCCGCCATCACGCCATAGGCGCCGTCGAAGCGACCGCCCTTCGGCTGGCTGTCGAGATGCGAGCCCAGCATGACCAGCGGCGCGTCAGGCCCGGCCAGATCAATGCGGCCGAACAGGTTGCCGATGTCGTCGATCACCACGGTATAGCCGCGCGCCGTCAGTTCCGAGATGAACCAGTCGCGCGCCGCCTTGTGGGCGTCGGTCAGCACCGGACGGTCGACCCCGCCATCCCCGGTCGAGCCGAATTCGGAGACCTTATCCATCAGGGTTTGAAAGAGGCCTGCGTCGATCTGCGCGAGCTCAAGGGTGTCAGACATCGGATTTCTCCATCGGTTCATCGAAAGTCACGGAAGGGTCGGGAACGAGGAAACAGGCGGCGAGCGCCTGCCCCCCGCGGGTGCGCAGCGCCGGGTTCTCGGCGCGGCAGCGAGCGGTGACACTCGGGCAGCGCGAGGCGAAGGCGCAGCCCGGCGGCAGGTCGATCGGGCTCGGCGGTTCGCCGTCGAGCAGGCAGTCCTCGGGCCGGTAGCGGCGCGGTTCGAGCGTCGGCGCGGCGGAGAGCAGCGCCCGGGTGTAGGGGTGACCCGGCTCGAAGAACAGCCGCTCGTTCGGGGCCACCTCGACGGTCTCGCCCAGATACATCACCGCGATGCGCGAACAGACCTGCCGCACCATCGTCATGTCATGCGAGATGAAGATATAGGTGAAGCCGTGCTGCGCCTGCAGCCGCTCGAACAGATCCAGAAGCTTGCCCTGCTCGGTCTGGTCGAGCGCCGAGAGCGTCTCGTCCATGATGAGCAGTCGCGGCTCCAGGATCATCGCGCGGGCGACGTTGAGACGCTGGCGCTGGCCCGCCGAAAGCCCGGTCGGCAGGCTCTCGTAGATGTCGGCGGGAAGCCCCACCTCGCTCATCACCGCGCGGGCGCGCTCGCGCCGCTCGGCCGGGGTGCCGATGCGGTGGATCTTCAGCGGCTCCTCGAGGATCGCGCCGATCGCGCTTTGCGGCGGCAGCGAGCCATAGGGATCCTGCAGCACCAGCTGGAACTTGCGGCGCAGCTCGCGCAGGCGCGCCGGGCTGGCCGCGCCGACATTCTCGCCCTCGAACAGGATCGTGCCGCCATCGGGGCGTTCGAGCCCGGTGAGCAGCCGCATCAGCGAGGACTTGCCGCAGCCGGATTCGCCCACGATGCCGAAATTGTCGCCCGGGAAGACGTCGAAGGTGACGTCGCGCACCGCCTGCACCAGCGCCTTGCCGCTCTTGCCGCGGGTCTCGTAGGCCTTCGAGACGCCGTTGACCGACATGATCGCGCGCTGGTCGCGCCTTTGGCGCTCGTCGCGCCCCTCGGGGCCGCCCTGCCACAGCGTCGGCAGCTCGGCGATCAGGGCGCGGGTATAGCCGTGTTCGGGCCGGGTGACGAGGGCCGCGGGCGCCTGTCGCTCCACCACCCGGCCCTGATGCAGCACCATCACCTCGTCCGAGGCATCGCAGGCCACCGGCAGCGAGGAGCAGATGAACAGGATCGCGGTAGAGAACTCGGCGTTGAGCTCGCGCATCAGCTTGAGGATCTGCGCCGCCACGGTGACGTCGAGCGGCTGCGTGATGTTGTCGGCGATCAGCAGCGCCGGGTCCGAGATCAGCGCATCGACGATCATCGCGCGCTGCATCATGCCGCCCGAATACTGGAACGGGTATTCGTGGAAGCGCCGCGCGGCGGCGGGGATGCGCACCGCTGACAGCAGCCGGATCGCCTTGTCCTTCGCCTCGGCGGGGGTGATCTCGGGGCGCACGGCGCGCAGCTTCTCGACCAGCTGGGCGCCCACCGTCATCGTCGGATCGAGCGCACCGGCCGGGTTGCCGCCGACATAGGCGATCTCGCGCCCGGCCAGGCTGCGCGCGTGGATGGGATCGGCCAGCAGGTCGCGGCCGCGAAATAGCACCTCTCCCCCGGTGACCCTGAGCGGCGCGGAGAGCCAGTTCGCGATCGTGCGGGCGAGCACCGTCTTGCCGGACCCGCTTTCGCCGATCACCGACAGGATCTGGCGCGGCGCCAGATCGAAGGAAATCCGGTCGAGGATCGGGCGCAGCGCACCGCCCCCTTCCTCCGCCGCGACCGACAGATCGCGCACCGACAGCAACACCTCGTTCCGGACCATGTCGAGCGACATCTCACGCACCTCCGTAGATCGCGTTGCGGGCGCGTTCGAGCGCGGCGCCCATCAGGTTGATGCTGGTCAGCGTCAGCACGAGGAACACGCCGGGCATGGTGGCGATCCACCAGGCGTTCATCAGGTATTTCCGGCCGTCGGCGATGATGTTGCCGAAGGTGGGGGTGGGCGGCTGCACGCCGAGGCCGAGAAAGCCGAGCACGCTTTCGAAGATCATCATCCGCGCGATGTCGAGCACCGCGACGAAGCACATCGGCGGCAGCACGAGCGGCAGGATCAGGCTGAACATGATCCGCAGATCAGTGGCACCCAGCACCATCGCGCCGCGCACGTATTCCTTCTTGCGCTCGGCCATCACCGTCGAGCGCATGACCCGCGCATAGACCGGCCAGCCCGCGAGGCCCAGCACGACGATGATCGCCGGGATCGTCGGACGCGAGACGCCGAGAATGGTGATCGCGAGGATGATCATCGGGATCGACAGCTGGGCATCGGTGAGCCGCATCAGCACGGTGTCGACCCGGCCGCCGTAATAGCCGGCAAAGAGCCCGACCATCGCGCCGATCAGCACCATCAGGACCGTCGTCGAGATCCCGATCAGCAGCGAGTAGCGCAGCCCGACGAGCGCGCGCGCCAGCATGTCGCGGCCCAGCTGGTCGGTGCCGAGCGGATGCGCCCAGCTCCAGCCCTCGCCGAGGAAGAGCGGCGGCAGAAGCTTTTCGCGGATCGCCATCTTCAGCGGGTCGATGCCGCTCAGCCACGGATAGAACAGCGTGGCCAGCAGCAGCACGGTGAAGACGACGAGGCCGATGCGGAACTCGACCGAGGAGAGCGCGAGCTGCCAGATCCGGGCGGAAACGGTCTTTTCCCGGACAGCGGCGCGGGGCGGGGTGATGTCGATGCTGCTCATCAGTAGTCGAGCCTCGGGTCGATGGTCGTCGCCAGCAGGTCGACGACGATGTTGATGAGGACGAAGGCCGCGGCGGTGACGACGGCGATGCCCTGGATCAGCGGAAAGTCACGCTGCATCACGGCATTGATCGTCAAGAGGCCAAGCCCCGGATAGTCGAAGATGAATTCGATCACGAGAACGCCGCCCAGCAACATCGAGAACTGCACGCCGAGCAGGTTCAGAAGCGGCACCGCCGAGTTTTTCATCGCGTGGCGAAAGACGATCTGGTTGCGGGTCAGCCCGCGCACCCGGGCGATGTCGATGAAATTCTGCCCCATCACCCCGGCGACCGAGACCGAGAGGTTGCGGATGATGAAGGGGGCAATCTCGAGCGCCAGCACGAAGGCCGGCAGGATCGTGTAGGCAAAGCCCTTGTAGCCGATCGCCGGCAGCAGGTTCAGCTTCACCGAAAGCAGCAGAGCAAGCACGATGCCCAGCCAGAAGTTCGGCAGGCTGACGAGCAGCGAGGACAGATAAAGCGCCAGTCGGTCCGGCAGCCGCCCCGGGTTGAGCCCGCCCCAGACCCCGATCGGCACCGCGATGATCAGCGCGAAGACCATGGCCAGAAGGGCAAGCTGGATCGTCTTCGGCGCGGTCTGCGCGATCAGGTCAAGCACCTTGGCGCGCTCGGAGCGGGTGCTGTCGTCGAAACTCGCGCCGCCGACCGCCGCGCCATTCGCCGGGCGCACGAAGCTTTGCCCCAGATCGCCTTGCAGCACGCCGCCGACATAGCGGCCGAACTGCTCGTAGATCGGGTCGCGCAGGCCCATCTCGGTCGCGATCTGCTCGATCAGCGCCTCGGGCGCCATGCCGCCGGCCATCAGCCGCACCGGATCGCCGGGGACGATGCGCAGCAGGGTGAAGATCAGCGCCGAGACCAGGAAGACGATGATCGCCCCCTGGAAGAGCCGGCGCACGAGGAAACGGAGAATGGGCATCGACTGCTCCGGGCTTCGTGGCTGTCGGGGAAACCGGGGCCGCCTGCGCGGCCCCGGCAGGGATCAACCGAGCGTGGTCTTCGAGGCGTCGCTCAGCCCGTCGGGGTAGATGAACAGATCCTGCACATCGGCGCGCATGCCGTGGATCAGCACCGAGGTGAACAGGCTCAGCGCCGGAACCTTGTCGGCCAGCATCGGCATCAGGTTGGTCTGCAGCGATTCCTTGCGCGCCTCGAGCGAGGGGGCGTTGCGCTCGGCATCGAGCGCCGCGTCGATCTCGGGGTCCTCGATGCCGCAGATCCGCTTCGAACTCGAATGGAAATGCGTGCGCAGCACCAGGTCGGGCTCGGGCGAGCCGGTCGACCAGCCGCAGTCGACCATGTGGCCCGGGCCGCCGCCGGGACGGTCATAGAGGCGCTCGTTCCAGGCGGCGACCTCCATCACGTTCAGCGTCACCGGGAAGCCCTGTTCCTGCAGCATCGCGGCGATCACCTCGCCATATTCCTTGGTCTTCGGATAGAAGCCGGTCGAGGTGATGTATTCGAGCTCCGGCAGGCCCTTGCCGCCCGGGAAGCCCGCCTCGGCCAGCAGGCGCTGGCATTCGTCGGGGTCGTATTTCGGATAGTTCGGCAGGTCGACATAGCCGAACTTGATCGGCGAGATGAAGTTCGACGAGGCATGCCCGGCCGAGCCCATCACTTCCATGATCATGTCGCGGTCGATCGCATGGGCGGCCGCCTTGCGCAGGCGCGGGTCGTTGAACGGCGGTTTCGAGCAGCGGAACCACAGGTACTTGTTCTCGACCGAGACGAGGCGCGAGAGCTTGATGCTCTTTTCCTTTTCCAGCGTCTCGACCTGTTCCGGTTCGAGACGTTCGATGACGTCGGCCTGGCCGTTCATCAGCGACAGCATCCGCGTGGTCGCATCGCCGACGAAGGAGAAGGTGACGCCCGCGATCTTCGGCGCGCCCTTGAAGTAGCCCGGGAAGGCCTCCATCACCGTGTCGTTGCCGCGCTGTTCGACGAACCTGAACGGCCCGGTGCCGTTCAGCCGCTGCGTCAGCGCGCCCTTCGGCCCCTCGGCCACGTCCTTGGCCGACAGGATCGGCAGATAGGAGGCGAGGAAGATGAACAGCGAGGCGCCGTAGCCGCCCTTCGAGGTGTCGACGATGACGGTATAGTCATCGGGGGTGGTGATCTCGAAGCTGCCGGTCGGGCCGGGATAGACCTGCTTCGGCCGGTCGGGCTGCGCACCATAGTCGAAGGTCGCCTTCACGTCCTCGGCGGTGAAGGGCTTGCCATCGTGGAAGGTGACGCCCTCGCGCAGCTTGATCTCGAGGTGATGCGCGTCGATCTCGCGGATCGAGGTGGCAAGCTCGTAGATCACCTCGTCGGGGTTTTCGGGGCGCATCGGGGCCCGGGTCAGGAAGCCCATGACGAAGCCCTCGATGTTCGACTGCGACAGAGTCGTGTGCGAGGTCGGGTCCCAGTTGCCGGTGATGTTCTCGGCCGAGAGGAAGGTCAGCGGCCGCATGTCCGCGGCGCGGGCCGAGCTGAAGAGGAAGTCGGGGTTGATCCGGGGCGCGGCGAAGGCCGCCCCCACCATGGCGCCGTACCGAAGGAACTGTCGTCTTTCCATGCTGTCAGTCTCCTGTTGGGTCTTGTGGTTTTTTGTGTGTTTTTCGGTCTTGTCGTCTTGGGTTGGCGTGATCGTCACGCCGCCTGTGTCGCGCGCAGCCCGGCCAGCCGGTCGAGCATTGCCGCATGCAGTTCCGGGGTGGCCGAGGCCAGCACATCGCCGCGCGAGGAGGTGCTCAGCTCGCCCCCCTCCCAGTCGGTGATGACGCCCCCCGCGCCGCGCACCACCTGCACCACCGGCAGGTAGTCATAGGGTTCGAGGCCGGTCTCGAGCACGAGATCGCACCAGCCCGAGGCGAGCAGCGCATAGTTGTAGCAATCGCCGCCGAAGCGGATCATCCGCACCGTCTCGCGCAGCATCTCGAACACCGGTGCCTTCGGGCCAGTGAACAGCAGCGGGTCGGTGGTATAGGCAAAGGCCTCGGCCAGATCCTTGCGCCCGCTGGTACGGCACGGCACGCCGTTCAGCGTGGTCTGCTCTCCGCGCAACCCGCACCAGCGCTCGCCGGTCACCGGCATGTTGATCATCCCAAGGCAGGGCTTGCCGTCCTCGAGCAGCGCCATCAGCCCGCCGAAGAGCGGATGGCCGGTGACGAAGCTCTTCGTGCCGTCGATCGGATCGACCACCCAGACATGCGGCCGGTCGAGGTTCACCGGCCCCTCTTCCTCGCCATAGATGCCGTGGTCGGGATAGGCGGTGCCGATCCGGGCGCGCACGAAGGCCTCGATGCCGCGATCAGCCACCGTCACCGGGCTGTCGTCTGCCTTGTGCTCGACGGCCAGCGGATGGCGGAAATGCTCCCGCGCGATCCTGCCCGCCTCGTCGGCGGTCTCATTGGCGAAATGCAGCGCCTCTGTCAGGTTCAGCATGATCGGGTGCCTCTTCAGTTCTTGTGGAATCATTGGGTCTTGCAGGCAGATTGCAGCAAGGACACCGCGGAAAACCACAAAAAACAAAAAGAAGAGCACGTAAATCCATAAGTTGACTAATATATCCGCAAGGAATCTCCTCATTTGCCAATTAAATGCGCAAAAAACACGACAAAAGACACAGTGATGCACATAAACGCAAAATCGATGACGCCCCGCCATGCACATGCTACAGGTCATGAAACGAAGGAGAGCAGCGATGTGGGCGCATGAACGGAAGTCGAAGATCCTCGAGATCCTCGGGCGCGACGGCAAGGTCTATACCAACACCCTCGCCCAGCTCTTCGATGTCTCGCGCGAGACGGTGCGGCGCGACCTGCTCGAGATGGAAGAGGACGGCGACATCCTGCGCGTGCATGGGGGCGCGATGCAGCGCCGCGCCGACCTTGCCCCCGAGCCAGCCTTCCACGAGCGGCGCGGGGTGCAATCCGAATTCAAGACGGCGATCGGCATCTGCGCCTGCGATCTGATCCCGCCGGGCTCGACCCTGTTCATCGATGCCGGCACCACGACCCTTGCCTTCGCACAGGAGCTTGCGCGCCGCGGCAACATGCGGATCATCACCAATTCGATGGAGATCGCGCAGATCACCGCGCCGGTCGACAGTTGCGACACGCTGCTGCTGGGCGGGCGGCCGCACAGCGACGTGCCCGCAACCTATGGCGAGATGACGCTCGCCGAGATCGACCGCTTTCTGGCCGATTTCGCGGTGATCTCGCCGGTGGGGCTGCATCCGGCCCGCGGCGCCACGGATTACGAGATCCACGAGGCCGAGGTGGCCCGCACGATGATGCGCCGCGCCCGGGCCTGCATCATGCTGTGCCATGCCGACAAGATCGGCGTGGAAAGCCGGGTGACGATCTGCCGCCCGGACGAGATCGACCATCTGGTCACCGACAGCCGCGCCCCCGTCGACCTGACGCTCTCGCGCGGCAAGGTGCATTACGCAAGGCCCGCTCTCTGAGACGGCGCGAGACCGCCGTTGCCCGGAAGATCCGCACGGCGCGGACCGCGGGCGCGGTCTTTGCGGTCGTGCACGCCGTCAGCCGATCCTGAAATCCCCCATCGGGCGCCGCGCCTGGAACAGAACCTGGATCGTCTGGCGCTGACGTCCTGACCGGGCATGTCCGACAGCCCGGCATGAAGGTTGGCGTCGACGCCGAGATCGACCGCGCGCCTTCGGTGTCCGGGCCGCAGATGGGAGATGCGCTTGATGGCCGGCCCGCGAGTGCTTGCCCGCTTGGGGGACGTGTTCGTCGTCCTGCTCGCGACGTGCGCGGCCCGCGCAGAGCCTGACGCTTCGCGCAAGCGCGGCGCAGGGCGACGAGGTGTTCTCAGCCCTCGAGGTAGCGCGCGCGTTCCTCGGCGCTGACGGCGCGGGCGAGCGCGGCATATTCGTGCCGGCAGGTCGCGGCGAAATTCCCGACGAATTCGGCGCCGAACAGGCGCTTCGCATCTTCCGACACCGCCAGCCGGTCGGCGGCCTCGATCAGGTCGCGCGGGAAGCGCTCGGCGCCCTCGGGGATGAAATCGGGATGGGCGTTTTCGGATTGCGGCGGCACCGGCAGCTGCCGCTCGATCCCGTCGAGCCCGGCGCCGAGCATCAGCGCCATCACCAGATAGGCATTGGCATCCGAGGGCGGCACCCGGAATTCGAGCCGCGCGCGGTCATTCGCGTTCGGCGCCGAGCGCACCGCCACGGTGTGCGGCTGCTCGGCCCAGGTCAGCGCCTTCGGCGCCCAGCTGCCCGGCGCCAGCCGGCGGAAGGCGTTGACGCTCGAGGTGCAGAGCGCAAAGGCCTGCGGCACGATCTGCATCATCCCGGCGACGAACTGCCCGGCCAGCGCGGTGGTGCGCCCGTCCTGCGCGGCGAAAAGGTTGCGCCCCGTCGCCCTGTCGCGCAGGCTCATCGTGCAATGGCCGCCGGTGCCGGGCAGCCCCTCGCCGAGATAGGCCATGAAGCTTGCCGTCTTGCCCATCTTGCGGGCGAAGGCGCGGGTCGCCATGCGGAAGAACGAGGCGTCGTCGGCCGCCTTCATGCCGGCGGCGCGGCCCAGCGTGATCTCGAAGCAGCCCGGCCCGAGTTCGGTGCCGACGGAATAAAGGGCGATGTCATGACCCTCGACCTCGGCCTGCAGCCCGGCGAAGAAATCGGCATGGACGGAATGGGTGACGCCCGACCAGCACTTGTGCCCGGGGTTGAAGCTTTGCAGGCCGCGAAAGCCCTTCTCGCGCAGCGTGACATCGGTTTCCTCGAGGATCAGCGCCTCGTATTCGAAGGCGGCCTCGACCTCGAAGCCCATGGCGGCGGCGCGGTCGAGCTGACGGCGCAGCACCGCGCGCGGCATCAGCGGCGCCTCGGTGCCCTCGTATTCGGCGATCAGCGTCACCGCGCCGGGCTCCGACGGGTTGCGGCGGATCGAGCCCGGGTCGATGCGCACCTGCTGCGGAAAGAAGCGCTCGCCGGTCCACAGATCGTCGGTCTGGTCCCAATAGGGCAGCACGTTCGAGAAGCGCGGCTCGGTCGCCCACTCCTCGAAGGCGGGGCGCGAGAAGCGGCGCATCCGGAAGATGGAGGCATAGTCGAATTGCCCGACTTGGACGATTTTCGCGTCATGGGCGTTCAGCGTGTCGATCAGGTCGTTCATGGTCTCTCTCACCGCAGGCGCTCCTTCAGCGCGAACCAGGCCATGCCGAGCGCCAGCGCCTGATGGGCAAGCCGGGCCCCCATCGGCAGGCGCAGGCGGCGCACGGCGTCGAAAACGTCGAATTCCGCCATCGTGCCGGTCATCGCCTTGGCCATGATCTCGGCGACGATATGCGAGGTGGCGATGCCGTGGCCGGAATAGCCTTCGGCATAGAAGACATTGGGCGCGATCCGGCCCAGATGCGGGATCCGGTTCGGGATGATCCCGGCCTGTCCCGACCACTGATAGTCGATCCGCACGCCCTTCAGCCGCGGATAGGTGCGCTCGATCGCCGGGCGCAGCTCGGCGGCAAGGTCGCGGCTGTCACGGCCGGTGTAATTGGTGCCGCCCCCGAACAGCAGCCGCCGATCGGCGGTCAGCCGGTGATAGTCGAGGATGAAGCGGTTGTCGTAGATCGCGATGTCGCGCGGGTTGATCGCGCAGGCGGTGGCCTCGGGCAGGGGCTCGGTCGCGACGATGCCGAGCGAGGCGGGAAACAGCGCGCCGCGCATCCGCCCCTGCGCCAGCCGGTGATAGGCGTTGCCCGCCATCAGCACCATGTCGCAGCGGACCCGGCCAAGCCGGGTGCGCACCAGCGGCCGGGGGGCGTGCTCGATGCCCTCGACCTTGCTGTCCTCGAAGATCCGCACCCCGAGCGTGGCCGCCGCCTGCGCCTCGCCGCGCACGAGGTTGAGCGAATGCACATGCATGTTGCGCCGGTTGTAGACGCCGCCGAGATAGATCGGGCTCTCGACCAGATCGCGCAGCGCCTGTCCCTCGACCCAGGAGACCTCGTCGCCCATGCCGCGGGCCGCGGCCTCCTCGGCCATCGCGCGCAGCTCGGTGACATGGGCGGGGCGCATCGCCGCCTGCAGGTGGCCGGGCTTCAGGTCGCAGGCGATGCCGAAACGCGCGACGCGGCTGCGGATGATGTCGTGCCCGCGCCAGCGCAGCGACCAGATGTAGTCGTCAGCCCCGTCGCCCAGGCTGCGGCGGAATTCCTTGCGCATCGCGGTGTCGCCCGAGAGCGAGCCGGTGATCTGCCCGCCGTTGCGCCCCGAGGCGCCCCAGCCGATCCGGTTCGCCTCGAGGACCACCACCCGCAGCCCGCGCTCGGCCAGCTCGATCGCCGCGTTGATCCCGGTGAAGCCGCCGCCCATCACCACGACATCGGTGTCGATCTCGTCCTCGAGGCGCGCAAAATTCGGGCCGGGCAGGGCGGTTGCCGCGTAATAGGAGCCTGCATGCGGTTCAGCCAAGGCGTTGCCCCCCCTGCGTCAGGGGATGGTCTGTCGCGCCCGCCGCGGGGCATGTATCTTTGGGGCGTCGGAAGCGGGGGGCTTCGGCGCGGAATCGGATCTGGGTCATGGCATGTTTCGGTGTTGGTCTGTCACATGTTATAATACATAGACTGATGATATAACAAATACCTTCCGGCCTTTCGCGGTCTCCCAGATGCACGGGTGATGAAAAAATGAGCAACTACCAGCCGGATACCGTCGCCGACATGGTCCATGGCGAGCTGCGGCAGCAGATCTGGGGCGGGGCCTTCCTGCCGGGCGACCGGGTGTCGATCCGGGCGCTGGCGCTCGAACGCGGGCTGAGCGTGATCCCGGTGCGCGATGCGGTGCGCCGGCTGGTGGCCGAGGGCGCGCTGTGCTTCGTCGACAGCCGCACCATCGAGGTGCCGCAGCTGAACCTGGCCAATCACCGCGACGTGCTCTTCGCGCGCTCGCAGCTGGAACCGGAACTCGCGCGGATGGCCTTCGCCATGCTCGACCAGACCGATCTGGAGTTCCTCGTGGCGATCGATGCGGCCATGGACGCGGCGATCGCGGCGCAGGACATCCCGCGTTACATGCAGACGAATTTCGAGTTTCATTTCCGCATCTATCGCAAGGCCGGCTCGCCCACGCTGCTGCGCCTGGTCGAGGCGCTGTGGCTGCAATACGGGCCGTCGATGCGCTACATCGCGGCGCAATACGGCACCGATCCGGGCACCGTCGATCACCACAAGAGCGTGGTCGCCGCGCTGGAACGGCGCGACGGCGCGGCTTTCGTGCAGGCGGTTCACGACGACATCGCGCAGGGCATGGCCTTCATCTCCCGCGCCGGGCTGAAGGCGCCGGACTGAGGCGGCGGTTTGACTTGGCGGGCCGCGCCGCCTATGCGAAACGGTCGCAATCATCCGCGCAGAGGGGGCCATGACGCAGGGCGAAGCTGTTGCAGAACTGACCGCGGGGCTGACGGTGACGGCGGCCTCCTTCATCGTCACGGTCTATGGCGACGTGGTGGTGCCGCGCGGCGAGGTTCTGTGGATGGGCAGCCTGATCGGCATCTGCGCCCGGATCGGCATCAGCGAGAACCTCGTGCGCACCGCGACCTCGCGCCTTGTCGCGGCCGGGCGGCTGGAAGGGGAGCGGGCCGGGCGGCGCAGCTTCTACCGCCTTGCCCCCGCGGCGCGCGCCGAGTTTTCCGAGGCGGCGCGCCTGCTCTATGCGCCCCGGTTGCGGCCTGCGGGCTGGCTGGTTCTGGCGGCCGAGGACGTCCCCGAGGAGACCCTGCGGCGGTTCCATCTGGCGCGCATGGGCGGCGATCTGTGGATCTGTCCCGATTGGGGCGAGCTGCCCCCGGGCGCGGCGCTGGTGCTGCGCAGCCCCGGCAATGATCCGGCGCATTGTCCGGGCCTTGCCCGGTTCTGGGATCTGACCGGGCTTGCCGCGCGCTATGACGCGATGATCGCCCGGTTCGGGCCTCTGGCCGCAGATCTGCGCGCCGGCCGACGGCTGGCGCCGGCCGAGGCGCTGACCGCGCGGCTGCTGCTGGTGCATCTCTATCGCGGGGCGCTGCTGCGCGACCCGCTGTTGCCCGAGGCGGCGCTGCCGCCGGGCTGGAGCGGGGCGGCGGCGCAGGCGCTGTTCCGGCAGCTCTATCTGGATCTGACGCCGGCCGCCGAGGCGGAGATTGCCGCGGTGCTCGAGGATCAGGATGGTGCCTTGCCCGCCGCCACGCCGACAAGCGCGGCCCGGCTCGACAGCCTGAGATAACCACCATGCGCGGCGGCCGATCCCCGCGCCGGCAGGGGGCTGGCTTAAAACATTACAAGATGTTGGCAAAATTGCTTTGACATGTATTGTTTCGATGATATTCATTGACCGTGCGGTCGGCGAATTTGGGAGAATCGTCGGCCTTTCCGGGAAATGCGAAGGAGCGAGGCATGTTGGACGCCTTCATCTGCGATGCTGTGCGCACGCCGATCGGTCGTTATGGCGGGGCGCTGGCGCAGGTTCGCGCCGATGATCTTGCGGCGCTGCCGCTGGCTGCGCTGATGGCGCGCAACCCGCAGGTGGACTGGTCGGCGGTCGACGACCTGATCTATGGCTGCGCCAATCAGGCGGGCGAGGACAACCGCAACGTCGGCCGCATGGCGGTGCTGCTCGCGGGCATGCCGGTCGGCGTGCCGGGCACCACGGTGAACCGTCTGTGCGGCTCGGGGATGGATGCGGTCGGCATGGCGGCGCGCGCGATCAAGGCGGGCGACTGCGACTTCGTCATCGCGGGCGGTGTCGAGAGCATGTCGCGCGCCCCCTTCGTGATGCCCAAGGCCGAAAGCGCCTTCTCGCGCACGAATGCGGTCTATGACACCACCATCGGCTGGCGCTTCGTGAACCCGAAGATGCAGGCGCGGTTCGGCGTCGACAGCATGCCGCAGACCGCCGACAACGTCGCCGCCGATTTCGGCATCTCGCGCGAAGATCAGGACGCTTTCGCGGCGCGCTCGCAGGAACGCTGGGCGGCGGCGCAGGCGGCCGGGATCTTCGCCGAGGAGATCGTCCCGGTGACGATCCCGCAGAAGAAGGGCGCGCCGATCGTCGTCGACACCGACGAGCATCCGCGCCCGGGCACCACGGTCGAGATGCTGGCGAAGCTGCGCGGCGTGAACGGGCCGGATCTGTCGGTGACGGCCGGCAATGCCTCGGGCGTCAATGACGGGGCGGCGGCGCTGGCGATCCTGTCGGAACAGGCCGCGCGCGCCCAGGGCCTGACGCCCCGGGCCCGGATCGTGGCGATGGCCGCCGCCGGGGTCGAACCCCGGATCATGGGGATCGGTCCGGCGCCTGCCGCGAAGAAAGTTCTGGCCCGCGCCGGGCTGAGCATCGGGCAGATGGACGTGATCGAGCTGAACGAGGCCTTTGCCAGCCAGGCGCTGGCCACGCTGCGCGATCTCGGCCTGCCCGACGATGCGCCGCAGGTGAACCCCAATGGCGGGGCGATCGCGCTGGGCCATCCGCTCGGCATGTCGGGGGCCCGTCTGGTCACCACGGCGATGTATCAGCTCCACCGCACCGGCGGGCGCTATGCGCTGTGCACCATGTGCATCGGCGTCGGCCAGGGCATCGCCATCATCATCGAACGCGTCTGAGGGAGGAGAAGCCAGCCATGTATGCACAGCTTGTGAAATCCGAAGGGGCCAAGCCCCGCGAGGAAATGACCCCGGAAGAGATCGCCTTCCAGGAGCGCATCGACCGCGGCGAGAAGATCGAGCCGAAGGAATGGATGCCCGAGGGCTATCGCAAGACGCTGATCCGCCAGATCGGCCAGCACGCCCACAGCGAGATCGTCGGCCAGCTGCCCGAGGGCAACTGGATCACCCGTGCGCCCACGCTCGAGCGCAAGGCGATCCTGCTTGCCAAGGTGCAGGATGAGGCGGGTCACGGCCTCTATCTCTACAGCGCCGCCGAGACGCTCGGCGTGAGCCGCGACGAGCTGCTCGAGAAGCTGCACAGCGGCAACATGAAATATTCGTCGATCTTCAACTATCCGACGCTGAACTGGGCCGATATCGGCGCGGTCGGCTGGCTGGTCGACGGCGCGGCGATCATGAACCAGGTGCCGCTGCAGCGCACCTCCTATGGCCCCTACAGCCGCGCGATGATCCGCATCTGCAAGGAGGAGAGCTTCCACCAGCGGCAGGGCTACGACATCATGATGAAGATGGCCGCGGGCACGCCCGAGCAGAAGGCGATGGCGCAGGATGCGCTCAACCGCTTCTGGTATCCGGCGCTGATGATGTTCGGCCCCTCGGACAAGGACAGCGTCCATTCGGCGCAGTCGATGGCCTGGAAGATCAAGATCAACACCAATGACGAGCTGCGGCAGAAATTCGTCGATCAGACCGTGCCGCAGGCGAAATACCTCGGCCTGTCGATCCCGGACGAGAGCCTCGCCTGGAACGAGGAGAAGGGCGGCTGGGATTTCAGCGAACCCGACTGGTCCGAGTTCTTCGCGGTGATCGCCGGCAACGGTCCGTGCAACGAGGAACGGCTTGGCGCCCGGGTCAAGGCCTGGGAGGACGGAGCCTGGTTCCGCGACGGGCTGATGGCCCATGCCGAAAAGGCCGAGGCCCGCCGCCGCGCCGCCCGCGTGGCCGCCGAGTAACCGATCGCGGGCGGTTACGCCCGCCTCTTTCCCTATCCAGCTTCGGGAGGAAGCAAGACATGTCCAGCCAATGGCCCCTGTGGGAAATCTTCATCCGCGGCCAGCACGGCCTGAACCACCGCCACGTCGGGTCGCTGCACGCGCCGGATGCCGAGATGGCGATCCGCAACGCGCGCGACGTCTACACCCGCCGCAATGAAGGCGTGTCGATCTGGGTGGTGCCGTCGAATGCGATCACCGCCTCGAGCCCGTCCGAGAAGGGGCCGCTGTTCGAGCCGTCGAATGCCAAGGTCTATCGCCACCCGACCTTCTTCGACATTCCCGAAGAAGTGGGGCACATGTGATGGCCGGTGCAGTCGATCAGGCAGCCTTTGTCGAATGGCTGCAACGGATTGGCGACAATGCGCTGATCCTCGGGCATCGCGTCTCGGAATGGTGCGGCCATGCCCCGGTGCTGGAAGAGGACATCGCGCTGGCCAACCAGGCGCTGGACCTGATCGGCCAGTGCCAGCTGTGGCTGGGCCTTGCCGCCGAGGTCGAGGGCCGGGGCCGCACCGCCGACCAGCTCGCCTATCTGCGCGATGCGGTCGAGTTCCGCAACCTGCTGCTGGTCGAGCGCCCGAACGGCGATTTCGGCCAGACCCTGATGCGGCAGTTCCTGTTCGACGCCTTCCACATCGAGCTGTTGCGGGCGCTGAAATCCTCCGCCGATCCGCGCGTGGCCGAGATCGCGGCCAAGGCGGAAAAGGAAGTGGCCTATCATCTGGAGCGCTCGGCCGATCTGGTGGTGCGGCTTGGCGACGGCACCGCGGAAAGCCATGCGCGCATGGAAAAGGCGCTGAAATCGCAGTGGCCCTACACCGGCGAGATGTTCCTCGACGATGCCGTCGACGCGGCGATGGCGCAGGCGGGCATCGCGCCCTTGCCCTCGAGCCTGCGCCCCGCCTGGGAGCGCACGGTGTCCGAGGTGCTGGCCGAGGCGACGCTGGCCCATCCGGGCGAGGCGTTCAGTCACAAGGGCGGCAAGCGGGGCGTGCATACCGAGCATCTGGGCTTCGTCCTGGCCGAGATGCAGTTCCTGCAACGGGCCTATCCGGGCGCCGTCTGGTAACGCCATGACCGCAGTTCAGCCCGATCTTTCCGAGGTGTGGCACTGGCTTTCCCAGGTGCCGGACCCGGAGATCCCGGTGATCTCGCTGACCGATCTCGGCATCATCCGCGATCTGGTCTGGGAGGGTGACACGCTGGTCGTCACGGTGACCCCGACCTATTCGGGCTGCCCCGCGACCAGCATCATCAACCTCGACATCGAGACCGCGCTGCGCGGCCACGGGATCGGCAAGCTGCGGCTGGAGCGGCAGCTGTCGCCGCCCTGGACCAGCGACTGGATCACCGCCGCGGCGCGCGAGAAGCTGCGCGCCTATGGCATCGCGCCGCCCGTCGACGGCACCGCCGCCGACGGACGGCTGGCCGGGCGCATCTCGCGGCTGGCGGGCACCTCGAACCTGGTGATCGCCTGCCCGCGCTGCGGCTCGACCCGGACCGAAAAGATCAGCCAGTTCGGCTCGACCCCCTGCAAGGCCAGCTGGCGCTGCACGGACTGTCTGGAACCCTTCGACTATTTCAAGTGCATCTGAGGATGCCGCTGCACAGGAACGAACCCGCATGGCACGCTTCCATCCGCTGACCGTGACCGACGTGCGCCGCGAAACCCGCGACGCCGTGGTCGTCACCCTCGCCCCCAGGGACGAGGACCGCGCCCTGTTCGATTTCACCCAGGGACAATATCTGACGCTGCGCCGCGACTTCGACGGCGAGGAGCTGCGCCGCAGCTACTCGATCTGCGCGGGCGTGGGTGAGGGGGTGCTGAAGGTCGGCATCAAGCGCGTCGATGGCGGCGCCTTCTCGACCTGGGCGAACGAGAACCTCGCCCCCGGCGACGAGATCGACGCGATGCCGCCGATGGGCAAGTTCTTCACCCCGATCGAGCCCGAGGCCGAGAAGCAGTATCTGGGCTTTGCCGGCGGCTCGGGCATCACGCCGCTGCTGTCGATCATCAAGACCGTGCTGGCGCGCGAGCCGAAGTCGAAGTTCACCCTCGTCTATGCCAATCGCCAGATCAGCTCGATCATGTTCCGCGAGGAGCTGGAGGATCTGAAGAACCTCCACCTCGGCCGGCTGTCGGTCATCCACGTGCTGGAACAGGAAGGGCAGGAGATCGACCTGTTCACCGGCCGCATCGACGCCGCGAAGATGCAGGCGCTGTTCGCGCACTGGCTTGATGCGAGCGCGGTGGATACCGCCTTCATCTGCGGTCCCGAACCGATGATGCTGGCGATTGCCGCGGCGCTGCGCGACCATGGCCTTGCCGACAGCCAGATCCGCTTCGAGCTCTTCGCCAGCGGCCAGCCCGGCCGCGCCCGCACCCGCGCGGTGTCGAAAACCGCGGTGGCGCCGGGCACCGGCACCGAGGCGACGGTGACGCTGGATGGCGCCACCCGCAGTTTCGAGATGGCGCGCCAGGGGCAGACGATCCTCGAGGCGGCGCTCGAGGCGAAGATGGACGCCCCCTATTCGTGCAAGGCCGGGGTCTGTTCCACCTGTCGCTGCAAGGTGCTGGAAGGCGAGGTCGAGATGGTCGTCAACCACGCGCTCGAAGATTACGAGGTTCGCGCCGGCTATGTCCTGTCCTGCCAGGCGATGCCGCTGAGCGCGCGCGTCGTCGTCACCTATGACGAATGAGGCCCGAGATGTCCGACACGATGAATCTCGACGACTATCTCGCGCAGGGCGGCGTGCTGACCGCCCCCGGCAACGTGCCCGCCCGCTATCGCGGCGAGCTGATGCGGCTGATGTCGTCCTTTGTGGACAGCGAGCTGGCCGCCTCGGCCGGCTTCGCGGGGGCGATCAATTTTGCCCCCGGCATCCGCGAGCGCATCGCCGCGAGCCGGATCACTCTTGAAAAGGCCGATCACGCCGAGCGCGTGCTGACGGTGATGGCGGATTTCGGCACCGATGCCGGGCGCTATCAGCGCCAGCATGACTGGTCGGCGCGGGTGCCGCGCGATGCCGATCTGGGCACCAGCCGGCAGGCGGGCGACATGCGGCTTTCGGTGTTCCACTACCCGATCACCGGCTGGGCCGATGCGGTGGTGATGAATGTGCTGCAGGGCCTCGCCACCGGCGTGCAGATGACCGAGCTGACCCGGGTCTCCTATGGCCCGCTCGCCGAGGTCTTCCGCGCCATCGCCCCGCGCGAGCAGCGCCACGCCGAACTCGGCCTCGAGGGGCTCGAGCGGCTCGTGGCGAGTGACGAAGGCCGGGCGCAGGTGCAGGCCGCGCTGGCCTACTGGCAGCCGCGCGTTGCCGCGACCTTCGGCGTGGCGGGATCGGAACGCTATCCGATGCTGCGCAAGTTCGGCCTGCGCCACGCCCCGAACGAGGAGCTGCTGGCGCGCTGGAAGACGCTGGTGGCGGAGCATCTGGCCACCTCGGGCCTGTAAGGCCGGAACCGACATCTGCGGGGGCAACAGGCCCCCGCACCCCAGGAAATGAAGGAAAAGCCATGACCGTCGCGCCGCGCCGTCTTGAAAGCTATGTTTGCGGAAGCTGGACCCCCGGCACCGGAGAGGGGCAGCTGTTGCTTGATGCCGCGACCGGCGATCCGGTGGCGCGCATCGATTCCTCGGGGATCGACTTTGCCGCCGTGCTCGAGCACGGCCGCCGCGTCGCCGGCCCCCGGCTGCGGGCGATGTCCTTCCATGACCGCGCCGGGATGCTCAAGGCGCTGGGCCTCGCGCTGATGGAGCGCAAGGAAGAATTCTATGCCGAGAGCCTGCACACCGGCGCCACCCGGCCCGATGGCTGGATCGACATCGAGGGCGGCATCGGCACGATGCTGACCTTCGCTTCGAAGGGCCGTCGCGAATTGCCGAACACCCGCGTGCTGACCGATGGCGCGGTCGAGGGGCTGTCGAAGGACGGCAGCTTCGTCGCCCAGCACATCCTGTCGCCGCTGCAGGGGGTGGCGGTGCATATCAACGCCTTCAACTTCCCGATCTGGGGGATGCTGGAGAAGATCGCGCCGACCCTGCTTGCGGGGATGCCCTGCGTGGTGAAACCGGCCAGCCAGACCGCCTATCTGACCGAGCTGTGCGTGCGCCGCATCATCGAGACCGGCCTCCTGCCCGAGGGGGCGCTGCAGCTGATCTCGGGGTCGGTGGGCGATCTGCTCGACCATGTGACCGGACAGGACGCGGTCACCTTCACCGGGTCGGCCTCGACCGGGCGCCGGCTGAAGGCGCATCCGGCGGTCATCGCCAATTCGGTGCGCTTCACCATGGAGGCCGACAGCCTCAACGCCTCGATCCTTGGCCCGGACGCCGGGCCGGGCACGCCGGAATTCGATCTGTTCGTCAAGGAAGTCACGCGCGAGATGACGGCGAAGGCGGGGCAGAAATGCACCGCCATCCGCCGGGTCATCGCGCCGCGCGCGCATGTTCAGGCGCTGGTCGAGGCGCTGGGCGAGCGGCTGGGCAAGACCGCGCTCGGTCTGCCGGGCGATGCCGCCACCCGCATGGGGGCGCTTGCCAGTCTCGAGCAGCGCGCCGAGGTGCGGGCCCGCATCCGCGACCTGCAAGCCGATGCCGAGATCGTCGCGGGCAGTCCCGACGAGGTCCGCGTCAGCTCGGGCGATGCCGAGCGGGGGGCCTTCCTCAACCCGGTGCTGATGTATTGCGACCGGCCCTTTGCCGCGACCGCGGTGCATGAGGTCGAGGCCTTCGGGCCGGTGTCGACGGTCATGCCCTATGACACGCCCGAGGAGGCGGTGGAGCTGAGCCGGATGGGCAAGGGCTCGCTCGTCACCTCGGTCTTCACCGATGATCCGGCGGTGGCCGAGGAGATCGTTCTGGGCGCCGCGCCCTTCCACGGCCGGGTGCTGATCGGCAACCGCGCCTCGGCCAAGACCTCGACCGGGCACGGCTCGCCGCTTGCGCCGCTCGTTCATGGCGGGCCCGGGCGCGCCGGCGGCGGCGAGGAGATGGGCGGCATCCGCGGCGTCAAGCACTACATGCAGCGCACCGCGGTGCAGGGCTGCCCGCGTCTGCTGTCGGCAGTCACCGGGCGCTGGATCGAGGGGGCGGCGGCGCAGCACGATGTCCACCCGTTCCGCAAGTCGCTGGCCGAGCTGCGGATCGGCGACCAGCTCGTCACCGCTTCGCGCACGGTCACGCTCGAGGATGTCGAGCATTTCGCCCATTTCACCGGCGACACCTTCTACGCCCACATGGATGCCGCGGCGGCGAAGGCGAACCCGTTCTTCGAGGACCGGGTGGCGCATGGCTATCTGATCGCGAGCTTTGCCGCGGGGCTCTTCGTCGAGCCCAGCCCGGGCCCGGTTCTGGCCAATTACGGGGTGGACAACCTGCGCTTCCTGACGCCGGTCTATTTCGGCGACACGCTGCAGGTGCGGCTGACCTGCAAGGAGATCAACCCGCGTGCCAATGCCGAGCATGGCGAGGTCCGCTGGGATTGCCAGGTCACCAATCAGGACGGCGCGGTCGTCGCGCAATATGACGTTCTGACCATGGTGGCCAAGCACTGGCCGCCGGAGGCGGTGGCGTGATGGCGCGGGTCTACAGCTATGACGGGATCGTGCCGGTCATCGATCCGGGCGCCTTCGTGCATCCCGAGGCGGTGGTGATCGGCGACGTTCTGGTGGGGGCGGGGGCCTATGTCGGCCCCTGCGCGGTGCTGCGCGGCGATTTCGGCCGGATCGTGCTGCAGCCGGGCTGCAACGTGCAGGAAACCTGCGTGGTGCATTCCTTCCCCGGCAAGGATGTGGTGATCGAGACCGAGGGCCATATTGGCCATGGCGCGGTGCTGCATGGCTGCCATATCGGCCGCAACGCGATGGTGGGGATGAATGCCGTGGTGATGGACGAGGCGGTGGTGGGCGAGAACACCATCGTCGCCGCCATGGCCTTCGTGAAGGCCGGTGCGCAGGTGCCCGCGAACGTGCTGCTGGTCGGCTCGCCGGCCAAGGTGGTGCGGGAGCTGACGCCCGAGGAGATCGGCTGGAAGCGGCGCGGCACCGGGGTCTATCAGCGCCTCGCGATCGAGGCGGCGCAGAAGATCGCGCCCGCCGAGCCGCTTGCGCATGCCGAGCCCGATCGCCGCCGCGCCGAGGCCCCGGCCTATGACCCGCTGGTTCTGGCGCGTGCGGGGTTCGGCGAGGGCGAGCGCGGGGGCGGGGTCAGCGGACGGCCTTGACCCCTTCGAGGATCAGGGTCGTCGCGATATCGGCATAATCCTCGCGCGAGATCCGGCCGCCGTCTCGGAACCACATGTACATCCAGTTCATCATGCCGAAGAGCGACATGGTGACCGGCGTCAGCAGCGGGCGGTCCTTGTCGTTGAGGCCGGGATTGATCATGTCGAGCACCAGCGCGAAGCGGCGCACGATCTGGCGTTCGAGGGCGAGGATCTCGGCCTTCTGCTCCTCGGAGAGTGCCGAGGAGGCGTTCAGCTGCACCTTGTGCTGATTGTCCGCGCCGCGATAGGTCTCGAGCACCGCGCCCACCAGCTCGCGCAGGCGAGCGTTCGGGGCGAGCTCGGGATTGTCGGCCTCCTCGACGGCGCTGTCGAGCTCCTCGAGATGGGTGACGATGATCGCGAAGATCAGCGCATCCTTGCTCGGGTAATAGTGGTAGAGCAGCGCCTTCGACACATGGGCATGCGCCGCGACCTGCGCCATCGAGGCTTTTTCCATTCCCTGCTCGGCAAAGACCTGCGCAGCACTGTCCAGGATGCTGCGCTGCTTTTCCTCGAAATCCTGGGCACGGGTCCGGGCCATGGCAGTCACTTTCCTCATGGCAGGGGCCGTCTGCGCCCCTGAAACACCGGGGGAAGGCCCCCCGGTTTCGCTTTAGACCCGGCAAGAAGCCCTGTCACGGGTTCATTGACCGATCAGTCACTCTTTGGCCGGGGAGGGGCGCAGGCACCCGCGCCCCCGCCGGTCAGGCGCTCGGGCGGTTGTCGACGACGCGCTTGGCCTTGCCGTCCGACCGGGCCATCGAGTTCGGATCCCGCACCTCGATGCGGGTGGTGACGCCGACGACCGACTTGATGTGATGCGACAGCTCCTTGGCCGAGGCGGCGCGGGCGGCTTCGTCGGTCCTGTCGGTGGTGCATTCGACGTGCACGGTCATGTTGTCCATCCGGCCCGAGCGGCTCAGCTCGATCTGGAAATGCGGCGCGAGGCCCCGGCACTTCAGGATCTGCTCCTCGATCTGGGTCGGGAAGACATTGACGCCGCGCAGGATGATCATGTCGTCCGAGCGGCCGGTGATCTTCTCGATCCGCCGCATCGAGCGCGCGGTGCCGGGCAGCAGACGCGTCAGGTCGCGGGTGCGGTAGCGCACCATCGGCAGGCCTTCCTTGGTCAGCGTGGTGAAGACCAGCTCGCCCATCTGGCCGTCGGGCAGGACCTCGCCGGTCACCGGGTCGATGATCTCGGGGTAGAAGTGGTCTTCCCAGACATGCAGCCCGTCCTTGGTTTCCACGCATTCCTGCGCGACGCCGGGGCCCATCACCTCGGACAGGCCGTAGATGTCGACGGCGTGCATGTCGAAGGCCTGCTCGATCTCGGCGCGCATGGAATCGGTCCAGGGCTCGGCGCCGAAGATGCCGACCTTCAGCGAGGAGGCGCGCGGGTCGAGGCCCTGACGGCGGAACTCGTCGAGGATCGACAGCATGTAGCTCGGCGTCACCATGATGATCGAGGGCTTGAAGTCGTTGATCAGCGTCACCTGGCGCTCGGTCATCCCGCCCGAGATCGGCACCACGGTGCAGCCCAGCCGTTCGGCCCCGTAATGGGCGCCGATGCCGCCGGTGAACAGGCCATAGCCATAGGCATTGTGCAGCATGTCGCCCGGACGCCCGCCCGCCGCGCGGATCGAGCGCGCGATCAGATTGGCCCAGTGGTCGATGTCGGCGGCGGTATAGCCGACCACGGTCGGCTTGCCGGTGGTGCCCGAGGAGCCGTGGATGCGCACCAGTTTCGACTGCGGCACGGCGAACATGCCGAAGGGGTAGGTGTCGCGCAGATCCTGTTTCACCGTGAAGGGGAATTTCGCGATGTCGGACAGCGACTTCAGGTCTTCCGGGTGCACGTCATGCTCGATGAAGCGCTTACGGTAGAAGGGCGAGTTCTCGAAGGCATGGCGCAGCGAGCGCTTCATGCGGTGGAACTGCAGCGCCTCGATCTCGTCGCGCGAGGCGATCTCGATCGGGTCCAGCTCCTTGCGATTCGGGGTCAGGTCTTCCATGGCTTCCTCCCTTGGAAATGACGGGGCCGGGTCAGATCGACGGATCGACCGGCAGATGGGTGCCCTTGACGGTGCGGGAATGGCCGCGGAACTCGGCCACCTGCGCGCCATCCTGGTTGGTGATGCGGACGTCGTAGATCCCCGAGCGACCGTGGCGCGAGACTTCGCGCGCGGTCGCGGTCAGCCGGTCGCCGATATGCACGGGGATCAGGTAGGACACGCTGCAATGCTGCGCCACGGCGCGCTGGTTGTAGCTGTTGCAGGCGAAGGCGAAGGTGCTGTCGGCGAGGGTGAAGATATAGCCGCCATGGCAATTGCCGTGGCCGTTCGACATCGCCTCGGTGACGGTCATCGACAGCCGGGCGGCGCCCGGCGCGACCTGCTCGAGCGTCATGTTCAGCCGCTGGCTGGCCGAATCGTCGCTCCACATCGCCGCGGCCGCGGCCTCGGCAAGCTCCTGCGGGGTCATTTCCGCGACGGTCTTCATTGGCCCGTGAACTCCGGTTTGCGCTTCTCGAGGAAGGCGGTGACGCCTTCGGCATAATCGGCGCTGCGGCCGGCGATCTGCTGGCAGTCGCGCTCCATGTCGAGCTGCGCGTCGAGGCTGTTGGTGGCGGCGGCCTGGATCAGGCGCTTGGTCAGCCCGAGGCCCAGTGTCGGCCCGGCGGCAAGGCTGCGCGCCAGGGTCTGCGCCGTGTCGATCAGCGCGTCGTCCTCGACCGCCTTCCAGATCAGCCCCCAGTCGGCGGCTGTCTCGGCGCCCAGCGGCTCGGCAGTCAGGGCCAGCGCCTTGGCGCGCGGCTCGCCGAGGATCCGGGTCAGGCTGAAGGTGCCGCCGGCATCGGGGATCAGGCCGATCTTCGCGAAGGCCTGGATGAAGCGCGCCGATTTCGCCGCAAGAACGATGTCGCAGGCGAAGGCGATATTGGCACCGGCCCCCGCCGCCACCCCGTTCACCGCGCAGACCACCGGCTTTTCCAGCGCCCGCAGCAGCCGCAGATTGGGGTTGTAGAAGGTCTCGAGCGTCCGCCCCAGATCCGGGGCCGGGCCGCCCTTGCGCGGATCGCGGTCGCCCAGATCCTGCCCGGCACAGAAGCCGCGCCCGGCGCCGGTCAGCAGCACCGCCCGCACCGCGCTGTCATCGCGCGCACGCTCGATGCCCGCGCGCAGCGCAAGGTGCATCTCCTCGTTGAAGGCGTTCAGCTTGTCTGGCCGGTTGAGTGTCAGCGTCAGGACGCCATCGGCCAGGGCCGACAGCACGGTTGGCGTGCTGGTCATGTCTGTTTCCTCCCTTGCCCGAAAAAAACTCGGGCCCTCGTGAAAACTCGTTGCATAAACCGACCGGTCGGTCAATTGTAAACTTGTTCCGGGACCGATCCCCCGGATGGAGGAGAATCATGACCGATCTGTTTGCGCGCCACAGCGCCTTGCTGAACGATGCCGTGCAGGCGCTCAAGTCGCGTGGATTCTGGTCGCCGTTCCCCGAGACGCCGAGCGGCAAGATCTATGGCGAGACCGCGCGCGCCGATGGCGAGGCGGGCTTTGCTGCGCTGCTCGGTCAGCCCTTCGTGCTGCCGGGGCATCCGGAGACCGCACAGGTCGGGGCCGAGCTTTCGCCCTTCGGCCCGGCGCTCGGCATCACCTATCCCGCCGCCGATCCCGCCACGCTGATCGCGGCGGCGCAGGCTGCGGCGCCGGCTTTCGCGGCGGCCGGCCCCGAGGCGCGGGTCGGGGCGCTGATCGAGGCGTTGCAGCGGCTGAACCGGATCAGCTTCCTGATCGGCACGGCGACGATGCACACCACCGGTCAGGCCTTTGCCATGGCCTTCCAGGCCGGCGGCCCGCATGCGCAGGATCGCGGCCTCGAGGCGGTGGCGATGGCCTGGGACGAGATGACCCGCTTTGCCGCCGCGGCGCGTTGGGAAAAGCCGCAGGGCAAGGCCGCGCCGCTGGTGCTGGAAAAGCACTGGACGCTGGTGCCGGCCGGGCTGTCGCTGGTGATCGGCTGCAACACCTTCCCGACCTGGAACGCCTATCCGGGGCTCTTCGCCAGCCTCGCGACCGGCAATCCGGTGATCGTCAAGCCGCATCCGGCGGCGATCCTTCCGCTCGCGCTGACCGTGCGGGTGCTGCGCGAGGTCTTTGCCGAGGCGGGCCTGCCCGCCGATGCGGTGCTGCTTGCCGCCGATACGGCCGAGGCGCCGGTGACGCAGGGGCTGGCCACCGATCCGGCGGTGCGGCTGATCGATTTCACCGGCTCGTCGGCCTTCGGGGACTGGCTTCGCCGCAATGCGACCCAGGCCCGGCTCTTCACCGAGGAAACCGGGGTGAACACCGTCACCATCGCCGCAAGCCCCGATTTCGCCGGCATGTGCGACAACCTCGCCTTCTCGCTGGCGCTCTATTCCGGCCAGATGTGCAGTGCGCCGCAGACGATCTTCGTGCCCGGCAGCGGGATCGAGACCGATCAGGGCCACAAGAGCTTCGACGCGGTGGCGCAGGGGCTGGCCGAGGCCATCGACCGGCTGCTTGCCGATCCGGCCCGCGCGGCGGGGGTGGCGGGCGCGCTCGCCAATCCCGCGACGCTGGACCGGCTGCAGGCGGCCCGCACCGCGGGGCGGGTGATCCGCGACAGCGCCGCGCTCGGCACGGGCCGGACGGCCTCGCCGCTGGTGCTCGCGGTGGCGGCAGGGGAGGCCGCCGCCGAGCAGGAGTGCTTCGGCCCCGTCGCCTTCGTCGTGGCCTGTGGCGATGCCGAGGAGGGCATTTCCCGCGCCGCGGCGCTTGCCCGCGACAAGGGCGCGATCACCGCCGCGCTCTATGACACCGACGAGGCCCGCATCGGCCGCGCCATTCGGGCATTTGCCGGGGCAGGGGTCAATCTCTCGATCAACCTGACCGGCAACATCTTCGTCAACCAGTCGGCCGCCTTCAGTGACTTCCACGTCACCGGCGCCAATCCGGCGGGCAATGCCTGCCTGACCGACACCGCCTTCGTTGCCCCGCGGTTCCACCGCGTGATGTGGCGAAGGCAGATCGCGACCTGACCCATCGTCATCCAGTTCTCAGGGAGGAGACCAGATGAAGACCATACTCGCAACCACCGCCCTTCTGACCATGGGCCTGAGCTCGGCCGCGCTGGCCGAGATCCGGCTCGGCGCCAGCATCTCGGCGACCGGCCCCGCTGCCTTTCTCGGCGATCCCGAGGCGAAGACGCTCGAAATGCTGGTCGAGGCGCTGAACGCGGCGGGCGGCATCAACGGCGAAGACGTCAAGCTCGTGATGTATGACGATGGCGGTGACCCGAACAAGGCCCGCACCTTCGCCACCCGCCTCGTCGAGGACGACGAGGTGGTGGCGATCATCGGCGGCACCTCGACCGGCACCTCGATGTCGATCCTCGCCATCGCCGAGGATGCCGAGATCCCCTTCATCTCGCTGGCCGGTGCGATCGACATCATCGATCCGGTGAAGCCCTATACCTTCAAGACCCCGCACACCGACCGCATGGCCTGCCAGAAGATCTTCGAGGACATGAAGGCGCAGGGCTACACGAAGATCGGCATGATCTCGGGCACCGACGGTTTCGGGGCCTCGATGCAGGCCCAGTGCAAGTCGGTGGTGGCCGATTACGGCATCGAGATCGTCGCCGACGAGACCTATGACCCGAAGGACGCCGACATGACGGCGCAGCTGACCAAGATCAGGAACGCGCCGGGGGTGCAGGCGGTGCTGAACCCGGGCTTCGGTCAGGGCCCCTCGATCGTGACGCGCAACTACAAGCAGCTCGATATCGGTCTGCCGTTCTACCAGTCGCATGGCGTGGCCTCGGATGGCTTCATCCAGCTCGCCGGGGCCGAGGCGGCCGAGGGCGTGCGCCTGCCCGGCACCGCGCTGCTGGTCGCCGATCTGCTGGCCGAGGACGACGTGCAAAAGCCGGTCGTCACCGCCTACAAGGCCGCCTTCGAGGCGAAGACCGGCACGCCGGTCGGCACCTTCGGCGGCTATGCCCATGACGCCTTCCTGATCCTGACCGACGCCATCGCCCGCGCCGGCTCGAGCGAGCCCGCCGCGATCCGCGACGCGATCGAGGCGACGTCGGGGCTGGCGGGCACGACGGGGGTCTACACCTTCTCGAGCACCGACCACCTCGGCCTCGACCTGTCGGCATTCCGGATGCTGGAGATCCGCGGCGGCAAGTGGACGCTGGTGGAGTAATCCGCCCCGTCCATCCGAGCCCGACCCTGGCCCCCGCGCAGCGCGCGGACGGGGCCGGGGCGACCACAGCCCCGCCCGACCGGGCGGGGGCGATGTCCTCAATGCCCGCCTGACGCCGGGGGAGCCCATGTCGGAACTTCTGCAATTCCTCTTCTCGGGGGTCACCATCGGCGCGGTCTATGCGCTGGTCGCCCTCGGTTTCACGATCATCTACAACGCCTCGGACGTGGTGAACTTCGCCCAGGGCGAATTCGTCATGCTCGGCGGCATGATCACCTGGTTCGCCCATGCGGCGGGCCTGCCGCTGCCGCTGGCCGCCCTGATCGCGATCGCCGCGACGGCCTGTCTGGGCGTGGCGATGAACAAGCTGATGATCGAGCCCGCGCGCGGCGCCCCGGTGGTGTCGCTGATCATCATCACCATCGGCGCCTCGATCTTCATCGAGGGCGCGGCGCAGCTGGTCTTCGACAAGCAGATCCACAGCTTCCCGGCCTTTTCCGGCGATGCCCCGATCCGCGTCGGCGGGGCGACGATCCTGCCGCAAAGCCTCTGGGTCACCGGCGGGGCGATCGCCGTCTTCGTCGGGCTGTGGCTGTTCTTCACCCGCACCCTGCTCGGGCGCGCGGTGCTCGCGACCTCGAACAACCGGCTCGCAGCGCAGCTGGTGGGGATCAACACCACTTTCGTGATGACGCTGTCCTTCGCGCTCTCGGCCGCGATCGGGGCGCTGGCGGGCGTGCTGGCGACCCCGATCACCCTGACCTCCTATGGCGTCGGCATCGGCTTCGCGCTCAAGGGCTTTGCCGGGGCGATGCTGGGCGGCATGGGCAATCCCAAGGGCGCGCTCGTCGGCGGCTTCGCGATCGGCATGATCGAGGCGCTGACGGCGGGCTACCTGTCCTCGCAATACAAGGACGCGGCGGCCTTCGTGGTGATCCTCGCGGTGCTGTTCTTCCTGCCGCAGGGCCTGTTCGGCCGCACGTCGACGGATCGGGTGTGACGCGATGAAGATGACTCCGAAAACCGCGACCCTGCTGGTGCTGGCGGCGCTGATCGCGCTGACGCCGTTCTTCTTTCCCTCGGGCTATTACTACCGCGTCGGCGCGCTGCTCTTCGTCAACGGCATCGCCGTGACGGGCATGGTGATCCTGACCGGCTATGCCGGGCAGATCAGCCTCGGCCACGCCGGCTTCGCCGGGATCGGCGCCTATGCCTGTGCGCTTGCGCCGGTGCACTGGGGCCTGCATCCGGCGCTGGCGGTGATCCTCGGCGCCGCGATCTCCGCGATCCTCGCCTTCCTCGTCGGGCGGCCGATCCTGCGGCTGAAGGGCTATTACCTCGGCGTCGCGACGCTGGGCCTCGGCATCCTCGTCGCGATGGTGCTGAACAACGAGCGCCAGCTGACCGGCGGCCCGGACGGCATGGCGGTGCCCGAGCTCGGCCTGCGCGCCCTGCTGAAGGGCTGGGGGCTGACGCTGAGCAACGGCGAGTTCTGGTATTTCTTCTGCGGCCTCGTCCTGCTGGTCGGCGCCTGGCTGGCGCTGAACCTCTACGCGAGCCCCACCGGCCGCGCCCTGCGCGCGCTGCACGGCTCCGAGGTGGCGGCGCGCACGGTCGGCATCGACGTGGCGCGGCTGAAGCTGCAGGCCTTCGTGATCTCGGCGGTCTATGCCTCGGTCTCGGGCTCGCTGCTGGCGCTGCAGAACAAGTTCGTCACCCCCGATGTCGCGGGCTTCATGCACTCGATCGAGATGGTGACGATGGCGGTTCTGGGCGGCGTCGGCTCGGTGCTGGGCGCGATCTTCGGCGCCGGCATCCTGACGCTGCTGCCGCAGGTGCTGACGGTCTTTGCCGAATACGAACAGATGGTTCTGGGCCTGGTCATGGTGCTGGTGATGATCTTCCTGCGCGAGGGGCTGCTGCCCTCGGTCCTCAGGAAATTCCGGGGGAAAGACGAATGAGCGACCTGCTTTCGATCGAGGGGCTCGGCATCACGTTCGGCGGGCTGAAGGCGGTGCACGATGTCAGCTTCCGGGTCCGCCCGGGCGAGATCGTGTCGGTCATCGGGCCCAATGGCGCGGGCAAGACGACGCTGTTCAACATGATCTCGGGCGTCTATCGCCCCGGCGCCGGCCGCGTCGTGCTGGAGGGCGATGACGTCACCGGGATGGAGCCGCATCTTCTGGCCCGTCGCGGCATGAGCCGCACCTTCCAGAACCTGCAGATCTTCCCGTCGATGACGGCGCTCGAGAACGCGGTGACCGGCTATCACCTGCAGGAGCGCGGCCCGGTGCTGGCCGATCTGCTCGGCCTGCCCGGCGCGCGCGCGCGTGCCCGCCGGGCCGAGGAGGGGGCGCGCGCCCTGCTGGCGCGGGTCGGGCTTGAACGCGCCGCCGAACGGGCGGCGGGCAATCTCTCCTATGGCAGCCTCAAGCGGCTGGAGATCGCCCGCGCGCTGGCGCTGGAGCCGAAGGTGCTGCTGCTCGACGAGCCCGCCGCCGGCTGCAACGCCGTCGAAACCGAGGAGATCGACCATCTGATCGCCGAGGTGGCCGCCTCGGGCGTCGCCATCCTGCTGGTCGAGCATGACATGAAGATGGTGATGCGGATCTCGAACCACATCGTGGTGCTCGACCATGGCGAGAAGATCGCCGAGGGCGACCCGGCCACGGTCAGCCGCAACCCGGCGGTGATCGCCGCCTATCTGGGCGTTGAGGAGGGGCAGGACCATGCTCACGGTTGAGGGACTGCGCTCGCGCTACGGGCGCATCGAGGTGTTGCATGGCATCGACCTCGAGGTGCAATCGGGCGAGATCGTCACCGTCGTCGGCGCGAATGGCGCGGGCAAGACCACGCTGCTGCGCTGCCTGTCGGGGGTGCAGCCGGTGAGCTCGGGCACGATCACCTTCCGCGGCGAGGCGCTGGTGCCGGTGCCGGCCTATCGGCGACTGGCGCGGGGCCTTGCGCAATCGCCCGAGGGGCGGCAGATCTTCACCAATCTGACGGTGGAGGAGAACCTGCGCCTTGGCGCCTTCCTGTTCGCCGACGACCGGGTCGAGAAGGACATGGACGATGCCTTCCGGATGTTCCCGGTGCTGAAGGAAAAGCGCAACCTCGCGGCGGGCGGGCTGTCGGGCGGTCAGCAGCAGATGCTGGCGATGGCGCGGGCGCTGATGGGCCGGCCGTCCTGCCTGCTGCTCGACGAGCCCTCGATGGGGCTCGCGCCGATCATCGTCGCGCAGATCTTCGAGGTGGTGAAGGGAATCCGCGACCTCGGCGTCACCACGCTTCTGGTCGAACAGAACGCCTTCGGCGCGCTGAAGATCGCCGACCGCGGCTATGTGATGGAAACCGGCCATATCACTATGTCGGGGGGCGCCGAAGAGCTGATCGCCGATCCGCGCATCCGTGAAGCCTATCTGGGAATCTGAACCATGAGTCTCGTGAGCATTGCCCGTTTGGGCACGATTGCCACCGTCACCGTCGACAATCCGCCGGTCAACGCCCTGTCACAGGCGCTGCGCCAGGGGCTGTGGGAGGCCGTCGCCACCTGCGACGCCGATCCCGAGGTGCAGGCCGTGGTGCTGCTCTGTGCCGGGCGCACCTTCATCGCCGGCGCCGATGTCGCCGAATTCGGCACGCCGCCGGTGGCGCCGCATCTGCCCGATCTGGTGGCGCGGATCGAGGGCGCGGCGAAACCCTGGATCGCGGCGATCCACGGCTCGGCCCTGGGCGGCGGCTTCGAGATCGCCATGGGCTGCCGTTTCCGCGTCGCGCTCGACAGCGCCTCGGTCGGCCTGCCCGAGGTGACGCTCGGCATCGTGCCGGGCGCAGGTGGCACCGTGCGCAGCCCGCGGCTGGCGGGCGTCGCGGCGGCGGTGGAGCTGGTCACCACCGGCAGGCCGGTGAAGGCCGCGCGGGCGCAGGCGCTCGGCCTCGTCGATGCCGTGGTGACGGGCGATCTGGCCGGGGCCGCGTGCGCCTTCGCACGGCAGGCACTGACCCGTCCGCTGCCGCCGCCGATCTCGCGGCGCGCCATCGCGGCGCCCGAGGCGGGGTTCTGGACCGCCCGGGAGGCCGAGGTCGCGAAAGCGGCAAAAGGGGCGGGTGCGCCGCTGCGCGCGCTGTCATGCCTGCGCCGGGCGGTCGAGGCGCCCTTCGCCGAGGCGATGGACTTCGAGCGCGCCACCTTCCTCGAGCTGCGCGGCAGCGAGCAGGCCGCGGCGCTGCGCCATGTGTTCTTCGCCGAGCGCACCGCGCCGCGGCCGCGGCATCTGGCCGGCCACGAGCCGCTGCCGCTGCGCAGTGCCGGGGTCGTCGGCGGCGGCACGATGGGAGCGGGGATCGCCGCGGCGCTGCGCGATGCGGGCCTGCCCGTCGTGCTGATCGAGCGCGACGCCGAGGCCGTCGCGCGCGGCATCGCCAATCTGCAGGCGATCTTCGACGGCGCGGTCAAGCGCGGCAAGCTGACCCCCGAGCAGGCCGCCGCGCGGCTGGCGGGGGTGACCGGCACCACCGAATATGCCGCGCTCGCCGGGGTCGATCTGGTGATCGAGGCGGTGTTCGAGGAGATCGGCGTCAAGCGCGCGGTCTTTGCCGAGCTTGGCCGGGTGTGCCGCGCCGATGCGGTGCTGGCGACCAATACCTCGTATCTCGATCCGCGGCTGATCGCCGCCGGCGTGCCCAACCCGCATCGCTTCCTCGGGCTGCATTTCTTCAGCCCGGCCAATGTGATGAAGCTGCTCGAGATCGTGCCGGTGCCGGACACCGCGCCCGCGGTGCTGGCCACCGGCTTTGCGCTGGCGCGGCTGCTGGGCAAGATCCCGGTCGAGGCCGGGATCTGCGAGGGCTTCATCGGCAACCGCATCCTGAAACGCTATCGCGCCGCGGCCGAGGGGCTGGTGCGCCAGGGCGTGGCGATCGCGGCCGTCGATGCGGCGATGCGCGCCCACGGCTTTGCCATGGGCCCGTTCGAGGCGCAGGATCTGGGCGGGCTCGACATCGCCTTCCTGCAACGCGAGGGGGCGCGGCAGGCCGGGCAGGCGGTGCCCGAGACGCTGGGCGACGTGCTGGTGCGGGCCGGGCGCAAGGGGCAGAAGACCGGCGGCGGCTGGTATGACTATGCGCCGGGCGAGCGCCGGCCGCAGCCCTCGCCGGCGGTTGCCGAGCTGCTGTCGTCGCAGCTGGCGCCGGCCTCCGCCATGGCGCCCGAGGCGATCGCGCAACATCTGGTGGGCGAGATGGCCGCCGAGGGCCGCGCGATTCTGCACGAGGGCATCGCTCGCGCGCCGGCCGATATCGACCTCGTCGAGATCCACGGCTACGGCTATCCGCGCTGGCGCGGTGGTCCGATGTTCGAGACCCGCGACCGGGCCTGACGAAAAGACCGCCCGTGGTCACACGGGCGGTCTTCCGGGGCGCGGGCGGGTCTCAGAACATCTTCAGCAGGCGGATCTGGGTCACCAGATTGTCCGCCCCGCCCTTGGCATTGAAATCCTTCGAGATCATGCCCTGAACCTGCATCGTGGGCGAGACGAACTGGTTGGCGAAGAGCCGCAGCGTGTCCACCCGTGTCCTGGTGCCGCTATAGGCGCCGTTCACATAGGTCTCGCCCCCCGACTTGCCGGAATAGCCGACGGAGATCGAGCGCGTCGGCGTCGGCTGGTAGCGCAGGTAGGCCTGCAGCTGCCAGCTCGGGTCATGGCTGATCTTCGCGCCGTTCTCGTCATGGTCGCGGCTGAGCGCGACATCGGCGATACCGTCGAAGAACCAGCCGTTGCCAAAGCCCTGGATCAGCGCGACCTGGGGCGTCAGCGTCCAGGTGCCGCTGCCGATGCTGACGCCGGCCGGGTCGTAAGTGCCGGTGGGCGCGGTCAGGAAGGCGGTGAGGGCAAAGGTGGTGCCCTGTGCCGGGTTTTCGGGCGCGGCCAGCCAGACCGTCGCGCCGACCGTCAGGTCGCCAAGGCCATTGGCCTCGGGCACGGGGCCGCCGCCGATCTTGGCTTCGGTGAAGCTGCCGAAGGGCAGATAGGCCTGAAGCCCGTAGCGCAGCCCGTCCGCATCGCCGTAATAGAGCACGCGCGACACGCCGGTGACGGCGTCGATGCCGGAGCCGGGGACCTTGCCGACGCCGTCGAAATGCAGGCTGTCGGTGGTGGAATACTGGAAATACTGCAGCAGCACGCGGGTGTCTGCGGGCAGCAGGGTGTAATCGCCGGGGGCCACGTCGATCGCCTGGGCCGCCCCGGCGGAAAGCGCAACTGCCGTCATCGCGGCCACGAGATGCAAGCGGGTCCGTTCCATTCTGTCTCCTCCTCTGTCTGTGGGCCGGACATGCCCCCCCCCGCCCGGCATGGCGCAGGGCCGTGCCGTTCTCCGCCCGTCCGGTGGGCGGATCTGTGGTCGTGGCGAGGGGGAGGGGGCGGGTCAGACGGCGGTGAAGCCGCCATCCACCGTCATCGTGGCGCCGTTGATGAAGCTCGCCGCATCGGAGCCGAGGAAGGCCACCAGTTCGGCCACCTCCTCAGGGGTGCCATAGCGGCGCATCGGCACCATCTGCGTCATGATCTCGCGCACCGCGCCGCCGGGGATCGCGGCGCCCATGCCCTTTTCGACATCGGCCATCATCCGCGACTCGATCGGCCCCGGATGCACCGAGTTCGAGCGCACTCCCGCCGCGCCGACCTCGGCGGCGACGGTGCGCATCAGCCCGATCACCGCATGCTTGCTGGCGGTATAGGCCGGGATCAGCGGCGTGCCGACCAGCCCGCCCACCGAGGAGGTGACGATGATCGAGCCGCCGCCCCCCGCCAGCATCACCGGCACCACATGCTTGTAGCCAAGGAAGGCGCCGATCAGGTTGATGTCGATGACACGGCGGAAATCCTCGGTCGGATAGGCGCCGATCGGGTGGAACTGCCCCTCGATCCCGGCATTGTTGAAGAAGATGTCGATGCGGCCCGCGGCCTCCACCGCCGTCTTCACATAGGCGCCGACATCTTCCTCGCGCGAGACGTCGGCGGTGGTGGTGATGCAGCCGGGGATTGCCTCCGCCAGCCGGTCGAGCGCCGCCGGGTCGCGGTCCACCCCGACGATCCGCGCGCCGCGTGCCGCCATCAGCCGCGCCGCCGCGCCGCCGATCGCCCCGCCCGCGCCGGTGATCAGCGCGACCTTGCCGTCAAGTCTCTGTCTGTCCGTCATTTCCGTGGTCTCCTCCCTGGAAATTGCCCTGCACTCAGGCGCTTTCGACGATCGCGATGGTGCAGGATTTGGTGTCGGCCTCCTTGTCGCCGCCCATGCAATGGGCAAGGCCAAGGCGGCCCGGCGCGCCCTGCCGGTGCAGATGGCGCGTGACTTCGATGATCTGGGCGATGCCGGTCGCGGCGACCGGATGGCCGCGCGACAGGAGCCCGCCCGAGGGGTTCACCGGCACGCAGGCGCTGTCGCCCGCGAGCAGCCGTTCGGCATAGCGTCCGCCCTCGCCGACGGGGCACAGGCCGAGCCCCTCGTAATGCAGGATCTCCGCGATCGAGAAGGCGTCATGGCATTCGACGACCGAGATCTCCTCGACGCCCGCCTCCGCGCGCTCCCACGCGAGGCGGGCGGTGCGGCTGTCGGTCTCCCATTCCGACAGCTCCGCCATCGGGTCATAGGACCCGCTGGTCAGCACGGTGGCGCGCAGCCGGGCCCGCGCGCCGCACTGCCGCGCCAGCCGCTCGCTGACCAGCACGAGGGCCGCCGCGCCATCGGCGACGGGCGAGCATTGCAGCCGCGTCAGCGGGTCGACGACCAGCGGCGCGGCCAGCACCTCGGCCAGCGTCAGCGGCGTGCGCATCATCGCGAGCGGGTTGCCCGCGGCCGCGCGCCGGTTCTTCACCGACACCGCCGCAAGCTGGTCGGCGGTGGTGCCGAAGCGCGCCATGTGGCGGCTTGCCCGCAGCGCAAATCCCGCCGGCGTGACCCGGCCGAGCAGCGTGTCGGCGAGCGTCTTGCCGGAATCGATCAGCCCGAGCGCGGGGTGGAACATCTTCTCCGCCCCGACCACCAGCGCGGCGTCCACCTCGCCGGCGCGGATCGCCAGCGCGGCGATATGGACCGCGGTCGAACCCGAGGTGCAGGCGTTTTCCACATTCATCACCGCGCAGCCGGCGATGCCGACATGGGCCAGCACGTCCTGCCCCATGGTCAGGCTGCCCGACAGCCGTGCCGCCAGCGCATTGGCGAAGACGGCCATGCCGATGCGGCGCGGGGGCAGCCCGGCCTGCAGCAGCGCCTCGCGCGCGGCGCGCGCGGCCAGGGCCTCGAGGCTGGTGTCCTCGTGCCGGCCGAAGGCGGTCAGGCCGCAACCTGCAATCCAGGGCTGGGTCATGGCCGGGTCTCCGTCAGGGGCTCTGCGGCGGGCACGAAGACCGGGCGCAGGCAGGGGGTTGCGTCATTGTCGGTGCCAAGCGGCATCAGGCTCAGCCGCACCCGGCTGCCCGGGGCCAGGCTGTCGGCATCCTCGGGCGCGAACAGGCCGAACAGGCGCAGCGGCGCGGCCTCGAGGTCGACGAAGCCGATGACATAGCCCGGCGGCAGCCCATAGGGCGGGCGCACCCGCACCCGCGTCAGGCAATTCACCCGGCCGTCGCCCGGGATCAGCACTTCGGTCGTCGTGTCGAGCCCGTCGCCGGCATAGAGCCGCGGCGGAAAGATCACCGCGTCGCCCTGCGCCGGCCGCGACGCCCGCAGCAGCACGGTGCCATCCGCGGCCAGCGCGAATTGCGCGGCCAGCTCGGGCGGGAGTTCGGGAGCGGGGACGCCGGTCATGCCCGCGCCGCCTTCCCGCCCGCCTCGTAATCCCAGGTGTCGGGGGTGACGCCCTCGGCCTTCAGCCGGTGCTTCTCGACCCGGGCGGTGGCGGTCTTGGGCAGATCCGGCACATAGCGGATGAAGCGCGGCAGCATGAACTCGGCCATCTTGCCCGCACAGGCGGCGCGCAGTGCGGCCGGGTCGCGCGGCGCGCCCTCGGCCGCCACGACGCAGGCCATCACCTCGTCCTCGCCCAGCTCGGAGGGCACCGGGATCACCGCGCATTCGCGCACGCTCGCCTCGGCGTTCAGGATCCTTTCAACTTCGAAGGACGAGATGTTCTCGCCGCGCCGGCGCAGGGCATCCTTGTCGCGGTCGAGGAAATACCAGAAGCCCTCGGCATCCACCTGCAACAGATCGCCGGTGTGGAACCACAGGTCGCGGAAGGCCTCGACGGTCTTTTCCGGCATGCCGACATATTCGATCATCATGCCATGCGGCGCCTTCGGCCGCACCAGGAGCTGGCCGGGGGTGTCGGGGGTGGTGATCGGTTCGCCCGCCGCGTCGATCAGCATCAGCTCGTAATGCGGGGTCTGCCGGCCGCAGGAGCCGGGACGGGCGCGGGCGGGATCGGCCATGATCGGCACGCCGATCTCGCTCATGCCATAGCCCTCGATCAGGGTGACGCCGAAGCGCGCCTCGAAGGCCTCGAACAGGCCCTTGCCGGCGCCGGCGCCCATCATCACCCGCAGGCTGTGGGCGCGGTCCGCGGGGCTTTCGGGGGCCTTCATCAGCACCGAGAGGATGGTGCCGATGTAGTTGAAGGCGGTGCAGCCCTGGCTGCGCAGATCCTCCCAGAAGCGGCTGGCGGAGAATTTCGGCACCAGCACGGTGCGCGCGCCGGCCATCAGAGCGGGCAGGGCCGACAGGATCTGCGCATTGCCGTGAAACAGCGGCAGGGCGTTGTAGAGGCAGTCGTCCTCGCCATAGCCGGTGGCGGCGCAGACCTGGCTTGCGGCGGCGATCGCATAGCCTTGCGGCATCAGCGCGCCCTTCGACAGCCCGGTGGTGCCCGAGGTGAACATGATCGCATAGGGATCGCCGGCCGAGACCGTCACCTCGGGCGGGGGCGTCTCGCTTGCCATCAGCCGCTCGAGCGGCAGGCATCCCGCAGGCGCCGCACCGCGCGTCACCACCGTCAGCGGCCAGGGGATTTCCCCCCGCACCGCGTCGAGCGCCGGCAGGTAGCCGGGGTCGAGGATGACGACCCGGGCCTTCGACAGCCGCAGCATATGCGCGAGAACCGCGCCGCGGTGGGCCGTGTTCAGCGGCACTTCCACCGCGCCGAGACGCGACAGGCCGAACCACAGCGCCAGGTATTCGACGCAATTGTCGAGCATCAGGGCGACGGCGTCGCCCTTGCCGACGCCGAGGCCGGCAAGGCCCGCCGCCGCCCGGCAGGAGAGGGCCTCCATCCCGGCAAAGCTGAGCTCGGTCTCGCCGAAGGTCAGGAACCGGCGTTGCCCGTATCGGGCGGCCTGCCGGGACAGCAGGCCGTGGATGGTGGTCGGGGTCGTCATCGCGTGTCTTCCTTTCCCCGCCCGCTCAGGCGGCCGCGTCCTGCCAGGGGCCGTAGTAGCGCAGCACCGCTTCGGGCGGCGATTGCTGCGCCCATTCGGCGACGAAGGCGTCATAGGGTTTGGCGCGGGCGAGCCGGGCCTTGCGCCGGGTCGCGCGCAGGGCGTCGGTCTCGGCCGGATCGGCCAGTCCGGTGCGGGGATTGATCGCGACGGCGTAGATGTCCCGCGCCGCGGAGGCGGCACAGCGCCCCATCGCCACGTCGCGCGCCACCGCCTCGGGGTCGCGCTGCAGCACGTCGCCATAGCCCGCCCCGCCCGAGATCGGCACATAGAAGGTGTCGCCGCCCTGGAACAGCGCCGGCGCATGGGCAAGGTTGAGGTAGTCGCGCTGCCCTTCCTCGGGGGTGCCGGCGTAAAGCTCGGCCATGGTGCGGGGCAGGGGGGCGCCTTCCGCCATCAGCGCCTCGAGGTTCGATCCGCGCACCGTCTGCACGAAGGCCGGCGGCGCCGCCCGCCCGCCGAAGATGCCGAGCGTGGCCGGGAAATGCGAGCCGAACCCCATCGAGCCGAGCGCCACCATCGGCACGCCGTGCACCTTGATCCCCATGCCGACGCCGGAACCGCCGCGGTATTTCCCGTGACCATAGGAATTGTCGAAGAAATTCCGGAAGGTATAGAGGAAGGGGCGCTCGGCCTCGGTGGTTTCGACATCGCCGCAATCGCTCATCGTGGCGAAGAAGGCGCCGGCGACATCGACGCCATCCATGCCCGGGCGGCCGCCCGCACCGGTGGCGTTGATCTCGGGGGTGATGTCGGCCATCGGCTCGCCCCACTGGTTGAAGCCGCCGAAGACCGTCACCGCAAAGCCGGTGTACCAGGCCCCGGCCGCGCGCGAGGGATCGGTGGCATAGGCGAGCTTCGCCCCGGCCATGAACATGCCCTGGCTGAAGGCCACCATCGTCGCGGGGGCATAGGACACCGGCACGTCGCCGTTGGGATTGATGAAGCTGTTTTCCGGGAACTCCCAGTCCACCGCCTCGAGCAGGCCGTTGTTGGCGGGCAGGTCGGGCATCAGCCAGCCGCAGACATAGACCATCGCCATCCCCAGCAGGCCCTGGAAATAGGTGTTCACCGGCCGGTCGTGCAGCATCGGCGAGGATCCGTTCAGGATCAGCTTGATCCGGTCGCCCTTCTTCTCGATCGTCAGATTGATCTTCAGCAGCGCCGATTCCGGCCCGGTCGTGTCCATGAAGCGCGGCTGGCGATAGATGCCGTCATTGAGCGTGGCGATGCGCGCGCGCGCCGCCTCGCCGGTCTGCTTCAGGATCCGGCGCAGCCCGCCGACGAGGAAATCCGGGCCGATCTCGGCCAGATAGTCGTGCAGGCGCCGCTCGGCGATGCGCGCGGCGGCAAGGCGCGCCTTGATGTCGAGCACCATGGTGCGCGGATCGCGGGTCGCGGTGGCCAGAAGACCCAGAAGATCCTCCTTCAGCGCGAAGTTCTCGCCGATCTTGATCGGCGGGCACATCAGCCCCTCGTCGTAGCGCGACTTCGCCCCGTTCACCATGCCGCCCGGCTCCGAGCCGCCGCATTCGCCGGTGTGGACCGCCGCGCCGATGAAGCACACCAGCTCGCCGCCGGAGAAGACCGGGATGCACAGGCCCATGTCGGCATTGTGCACGCCGCCATAGAAGGGGTCGTTGTAGAAGAAGGCGTCGCCCTCCTTCAGGCCCACGGTCGGGTCATGGGCCAGATGCTTGACGAGGTATTTCACCGGCAGCTGGCTCAGCACCGCGTGGTGATAGATGCCGGTGGCACAGACCGCCAGATCGCCCTGTGCGGTATAGATGCCGAAGGCCACGTCGCCCCACCGCATCGCGGTCGAAGCGCCCAGCTTCATCGTGGTTTCCTTGCCCTCGAGCGCGATCATGTGCAGCTTGTGGGTGAAGATCTCGTATTCCAGATCGTTCAGCCCCTCCATCGCCCGCGCCTCGCGGTCGGAGGGCGGTTCCGGGCGCAGCCGTTGCACGACCTCGGTGTCGCGGCTGTAGCGGATGGTCATCGGTGCGTTCATTCTGTCCTCCCTTGGACGGGCAGTCCCGTGGCGGGACCGCCGCCCTGTTGTGCCGTTTCAGCCCTGCGCGGTAATGATGCCGTTGCGCAGGCGGTTCATGCGGTAGATCCAGCCCGGTTCGATCACATAGGTCGTGTCGGGCGCCTCGATGATCGCGGGACCGGGGATCTCGGCGCCGGGGCGCAGCGCGGTCCAGTCGTGGACCGGGGTGTCGACCATGCCCTCGGCCGCGTCGAAGCAGGCCGGGCGGATCGCGCCGGGCTCGGGGTGATGCGGGGTCTCGTCGCTGCCGTTCAGCCGGCGCGGCTCCTGCCGGATGGCGGCGGTGACGAAGATCGCCTCGATCGCGATCCCGCCCGAGGGGAAGGCCGCCTCGGGCGAATAGACCGTGGCATATTGCGCCTCGAACCGGTCGCACAGGGCACGGAAGTCATCGGCACCGGCAAAGCTCAGCGTCGGCGAGGTCACCCGCGTCAGGTGGTATTGCGAGCCATAGCGCATGTCGAATTCAAGCGTGAAGGCGATGCGGTCGGCGTCGAACCCCTCGAGCTTGAGATCGCGGGTGGCGCGGTCGGTCAGATCGGCGATCACCGCGTTCAGCGCTTCGGGATCGGCCAGATAGGTCTGGGTCCTGAAGTCGAACAGCCGCAGGCTGCGCGACTGCTCCCAGACCTGGCGGATCTCCATCGACGAGGCGCCGAAGGCCCCCGAGACCGAGGACATCGCCGGCACGATGATCGTGGTGGCGCCGACATGGCGCGCGAAGCCGCAGGCATGGCCCGCCCCTGCGCCGCCGCAGGCATAGACCGCGAACCTGCGCGGGTTATGGCCCTTGAGCGCGACCTCGTTGAACATCTCCTGCCCCATGCGGGCGTCGATCAGGCGGCGGATGCGCCAGGCGGCCTCGAGCACCGAGATCCCCAGCGGCTCGGCGATGCGGCTGCGGATCGCCTCGTGCGCGGCATCGGGATCAAGCAGCATGGCGCCGCCGAGGTAGTTGTCCGGGTTGACATAGCCGAGCACCAGATCGGCATCGGTCACGGTCGGTTCCTGCCCGCCCTGGTCGTAGCACGCCGGGCCCGGCACCGAGCCCGCCGACTGCGGCCCGACCTCGAGCTGGCCGCCCATGGCCTGGTTGATCCAGGCGATCGAACCGCCGCCCGCGCCGATCGAGCGCACCTCGATCGCCGGGATATTGGTGCGCCAGCGGTCGATGACCGGAATGAAGTCCTGCGCCCGCAGCACCCCCCCGGCGAGCACGCCGATGTCGAAGGAGGTGCCCCCCATGTCGGCGAAGACGATGTCCTTCACGCCCTCCTGCGCGCCGATCAGCGCGGCGCCGTACATCCCCGCCACCGGCCCCGCGTTGTGGGTCAGCACCGCCCGGGTGCGCGAGACCTTCTTCGATCCGCCGGTGTTGTGCACGAGGATCAGCGGCCGGCGATAGTTCGCCCGGCGCAGGTTGTGGGTCAGATCGCCCAGTTCCTGCATCATCACGCCGTGGATGTAGGCGTTGACCAGCGCCGTCATCGTGCGGGTGTATTCGCCCGCCTTGGGCGAGACCTCGGAGGCCAGCGTGACCGGCATCGAGCCGAGGAATTCCTCGGGATATTCCTCCTCGATGATGCGGCGGATCTCGCGCTCATGCGCGGGGTTCATGAACGACCACAGCAGGCTGACCACGATCCCCTGCACGCCGCGGTCGACCAGCGTCTGCAGCTTCTCGCGCAGCTCGTCGGGGTCGAGGGCGCGGATCACCCGGCCGTTGCAATCGAGCCGCTCGGACAGGCCCATCACCATGTCGGGGGCGACCAGCGGCTCGGGCTTGCGGATCACCGCCATGTCGCGGATCTCGTGGAAGGCCATGCCGTCGGCCCAGCTGCGCGAGCGGCCGATGAAGATCGTGTCCTCGAAGCCCGCGGTGGTGATCAGCCCGAGGCGCGGCCCCTTGCGCTCGATCAGCGCGTTGGTGCCGATCGTGGTGGAATAGCGCAGCGCCTCGACCTGGCCGAGGAAGCTGTCCTGGGCCAGACCGGCGCGCTTGCCCAGCTCGCGCAGGCCGCGGATCAGTCCGACCGACAGGTCGTAATGGGTGGTGGGCGATTTGGCGGTGATCAGCGTGCCATCTTCGGCGATGGCGCACAGATCGGTAAAGGTGCCGCCGATGTCGATGCCAACATCGTAAGTCATGGGTTCCTCCCTGATCGAAGCGGCGCCTCAGGCGCGCTCCGTTATGGTTGCGATGGCCGCGCGGGCCAGCTGCGGTTCGGTGTCATGGGCAAGGCCCGCACAGCCGCTGACGATCAGCGGCAGGCCGGCTGCGGCCGCGGCGCCGCGGCCACGTTGCAGGGCGGCGCCGAAGCCTGGCGCGTCCGACCAGTCCGGCGCGATGGCCAGCGCCCGCTCGCCCGTCACCGGCCCGGCCTCCGGCGCGTCCGGAGCGGGGGCGAAGGACAGGTCCGGACGGGCCGGGCCGGTCATCTCGGGCAGGGCGGGCCACATGCCCTTCAGGATGTCGAAATGCTCGGCCAGGCGTTTCAGCGCGCCATAGAGGCGTGGCAGGCTGCGGTTTGCGGCCTCCTCGCCGCTTGCCGCAGGTTCGCGCAGCACGATGATGTCGGGACGCAGCCGCGACAGCGCCTCGAACTCCTCGATCAGCCCCGGCTTGATCTCGCGCAGCGCCGCGTCCAGATCGCCGCCAAGGGCCCGGGCGCGGGCGATCGGGCCGGGGATCTCGGCCAGCACCGCGAGTTTCAGCCGCCCCGCTGCGGCCGCGGCCCGGGTCACCGCATCGCGATGCGCGGCGGCCGACAGGGTGAGGCCGGCGGCGGGGGCCGCGCTGACCCAGACCGCATCCGCGCCGAGGAACCGCGCCGCCGCCACCGCGGCGCCGGCCAGCGCCTGCGGTTCGGCGAGATCGGCGAGCGGCCTTGCCTCGAGCCTTGCGCCGAAGGCGGCGGCCGAGGGCATCAGGATCGGGGCGGTCCAGTGCAGCCCGCCGCGCAGGGCCTCGATGGCGCCGAGGCCGCTCATGCCGCGCCCCCGTGCTTTGCCTTCAGCGCATCGATGTCGAGCTCGATGTCATGGGTCAGCGGATGGCCCGGCGGCAGGTATTCGTTTTCCAGCACCGTGGCGCAGGACGGGCAGTAGAACTCCACCAGCCGGCAGAAGTCCGGGTCGGGGGTGAAGCTGTAGGCCGCGCCCTGGACCAGCGGCGGATGCGCCTCGGCCAGCGGCACCTCGGCGACGAGGCAGCCGGTCTTGTAATTCGCCCGCGCCGGGGCAAGGCGGTGGCCGCAGGCGACGCAGCACCATTCCTCGGTGGCAAGGTCGATGGCCAGGTTTTCCGTGATGCGAAGGGTCATGTCCTCAGCCTTTCGTCAGCAGCAGGTTGGCGAAACGGTCGATGCGGGCCTGCCAGCCGGGCGCGACCCAGATCGTGGTCTTGTCGCTTTCGAGCAGGGCCGGGCCGGTCAGGGCATGGCCGGGGCAGAGCCGCTCGAGGTCGAAGACCGGCACATCGGCGGCCGGGCCCGGGCCGCAGATCACCGCGCGCCGGCCGGTCTGCGCCGCATCGGCGGCAGGCGCGCCGAGGGTGCGCTCGGCAAAGCTGAAATGCGGCACCGGGGCCGAGGCGAAAAGGCCGACGGTGGCGAATTGCGCCGCATCGGGAACGCGCGCCGCGATCGCCTCGTGCAGGGCGGCAAGGGTCGCCGGGGCGAGCGGGTCGGCCACCTCGACCGAGACCTGCGCCTCGGACCCGTCCTTGCGGCGCAGGATCGCGTTCAGGTGCCACGACAGGCTGTCGGGGTCGAAGCCCTCGCCGCGCATGTCGCGCAGCGCGGTCGCCTGCATGCCGGCGACGAGCCCCGCCACCTTCTCGCGCAGCCCGGGCGTGCCGCCCTCGGCCTCGACCGCGCACATGTAGCCGTGCCCGACATCCATCAGCGAGGAGGAAAAGGCCGAGAACACCGCCGAGAAGGGGGTGATCGCGATCCGGCTCAGCCCCGCCATCTCGGCCACGCGGCAGGCGTGGAGCGGACCGGCCCCGCCATAGACCGTGAGCAGCGGGTCGCTCTTGGCGGTGTGTCGCAGCGCCGCGATGGCCGCGCCCACGCTGCTGTCAACCTGGTTGACGACGCTCAGCGCCGCCTCCTCGAGGCTGATCCCGAGCGGCTCCGCCAGATGCTGGCGCACCGCCTCGCGGGCCTTGCCGGCGTCCAGCCGGCGCGCACCGCCGAGGAAGTTGTCGGGATCGATCCGGCCGAGGACCAGGTTGCAATCGGTCACCGTCGGCTCGCTGCCGCCCAGCCCGAAGCACGCCGGCCCCGGCATCGCCCCGGCCGAGCGCGGCCCGACGACAAGCACCCCGTCGACCACCGCGGCGATCGAGCCGCCGCCGGCGCCAAGCGCCTCGACCTCGTTCATCGGCACGTTGGTGCGATAGCCCTCGATGCCCGGGCGCAGCGCGACATTCAGCTGACCGTCGCTCACCAGCCCGATGTCGAAGGAGGTGCCCCCCATGTCGGCCGAGATCACGTCGCTTTCGCCATAGAGCCGGCCGATCGCGCGGGCGCCGACCAGCCCCGCGGCGGGGCCCGAGTTGTAGGTGCTGATGGCGCGGGTCTTGGCCACGCGGGCGACCGCGCCGTCATTGTGGCCGATCAGGAACGGGCCGCGATAGCGCCGCGCCCGCAGCTCCTGCTCGGCCTTGTAGAGCAGCCGCGCCAGACGGCTGTGCGAATAGGCCGAGACGACGGCGCTGTTGATCCGCTCGCCATAGCCGCTGCGCACAGTGATGTCCGACGACAGGAAGACCGGGATCGAACCGAGGAAATCGCGCGGATACTCCGCCTTGATGACCTGCCGCACCGCCCGTTCGCGGGTCGGGTCGGTCTCGCTGCCGTCGAGCGCCACGACCAGGCATTGCGCGCCCGCGTCGATCAGCGCCTGCGCGCGGTCGAGCACCTGCGAGGGGCTGAGCCCGGCGCCGATCTCGATCGCCATGTCGGGGCTGACGATGCCGGGCTTGCCTTCGGCTTCGAGCGGCGCCAGCGCCCGCCCGCCCTCCGACAGGATCAGCCCGATCTTCGCGCCGTTGCGCTCGATCAGCGCATTGGTGCCGACGGTCGAGGCGAAGCGCACCACGTCGGTCTGTTCGAGGAATGCCTCGACGCTCAGACCGACCGCCCCGGCGCCGGCCGTGATGCAGGCCAGGAAGCACTCGGTCAGGTCGTGCGGGGTGGTGGGGGTCTTGACCGCGCGTGCCACGCCCGGCCCGGAAACGAAACCGTCGGTGAAGGTGCCGCCGGTGTCGATGTCGATTGTAAAAGCCATGTCTCCTCCCTTCGGCGCGGCAGGGCCGCTCCGTTCTTTTATCGTCCGTGATGACGGGTCCGGTTCAGCCGACCTCAGTCGCGGCAGACGGCGCGGCTGATGAAGTTGGTGATTTCCTGATGCAGCGTGTCGGCGGGCAGCGGGCCGTCGGCGCGGTACCAGCGCAGGTGCCAGTTGACGACGCCGAGGATGTTGAAGACCGCGACGCGGATGTGGCCTTCGTGCAGCGCGCCCTCGGCCGAGAGCGCCTCGAGGACAGCGGTGTAGATCTCGAGGATCTCGCGCTGGATCTCGAGCGTCTCGCGCGAGCTGTCCTCGCCGAGCTGCCCCTGTTCGGTCAGCAGCATCAGAAGCTCGCGCTGATGCTCCACTCCGGCGCGCAGATGTTCGCGGATCAGCGCGTCAAGCTGGGCGCGCGGGGTGTCGGCCTGGGCGATGGCGGCCCGCAACCGGCCCGGCAGGCTGCGCACCGAGCGGTTCATGATCTCGCGCCACAGGCCTTCCTTGTTGCTGAAGTAGTAATAGATGTTCGACAGGCTGACGCCATGTTCGCGCGCGATGTCGCGAATGGAGGTCCCGCTGAACCCCTTCTCGGAAAACATCTCGACTGCGGTTTCAAGCAGGCTTTCACGCATGTCCGCCTGATCGACCACAGTGCCGCGACTGTTGCCGGGTGTTGCCATCAGAATGTTCCTCCCTCCGTCCGAATCATGGTTCGAACGTTCGTTCTATAAGCAGGCCTGCGCGGCTTTCTGTCAAGAACGGCGAGCGGGGAGGGGCTGAAAATCCGCTTTTCCGCGGGCCGACGGCGACTGCGTTCCGCGCCGGGTCGATCATGCCGGTCGTCCCGGCCCCGGGACCGGGCGCGCTGCGCGTGCGGATGGCCGCACCGCGCCCTCCCGTTTCGTTCAAAGATCGCCGCGAAACCTTCAAGACCCGCGCCACGGCCCTCGCCTAGCCTTGTCACAGCCCGACCGTTGGGAGGCGGCCGGGCCGATGCAGGACCACATGCAGATCAAGGGAGGATCGACGTGACACAGAAAATCGACGCGCTCATCATCGGGGCCGGGGTCGCGGGGCTGTACCAGCTTTACCAGCTGCGCCAGGAAGGCATGAGCGTGCACGGCGTCGAGGCCGGCACCAATGTCGGCGGCACCTGGTACTGGAACCGCTACCCGGGCGCGAAATTCGACTCCGAGAGCTATATCTACCAGTATCTCTTCGACGAGGATCTCTACAAGGACTGGACCTGGAGCGAGCGCTTCCCGGCCCAGCCCGAGATCGAGCGCTGGATGAACTACATCGCCGACCGGCTCGACCTGCGCAAGGACTACACCTTCGGTGCGCGGGTGACGAAGGCCGAGTTCGACGCCGCGACCGGGCGCTGGCGCGTCGAGACCGACACCGGCGAAAGCTGGGACACGCAATTCCTGATCGGCTGCACCGGCATGCTCTCGGCGCCACTCGAGAACCGCTTTCCGGGGCAGGAGAGCTTCAACGGCACGATCCTGCACACCGCGCGCTATCCGAAGGGCGGGCTCGACCTTGCCGGCAAGCGGGTCGGCGTGATCGGCATCGGCGCGACCGGGATCCAGGTGATCCAGACGATCGCGAACGAGGTCGGCGATCTCAAGGTCTTCGTGCGCACGCCGCAATACGTGCTGCCGATGAAGAACCCGAAATACGGTCCGGACGAGGAACACTGGTACAAGGGCCGCTTCGGCGAGCTGAAGCAGAACCTGCCGCACAGCTTCACCGGCTTCGAATACGACTTCCAGCACAAATGGGCCGATCTGAGCCCCGAGGAGCGCCGCGCGGTGCTCGAGGAGATCCATGCCGACGGCTCGCTGAGGCTGTGGCTGGCCTCCTTCGCCGAGATCTTCTTCGACGAGGCGGTGAGTGCCGAGGTTTCGGATTTCGTGCGCGAGAAGATGACGGCGCGGCTGAAGGACCCGAAGCTCATCGACATCCTGGTGCCGAAGCCCGGCGACTATGGCTTCGGCACGCATCGTGTGCCGCTCGAGATGAACTATCTCGAGGTCTATCTGCGCGACAATGTCGAGGCGGTGAGCGTGCGCGACAACCCGATCGCCGAGATCGTGCCCGAGGGGGTGAAGCTTGCCGACGGCACGGTCTATCCGCTCGATGTCATCATCATGGCGGTGGGCTTCGACGCGGGCTCGGGGGCGCTGTCGCGCATCGACATCACCGGCCGCGACGGGATGAAGCTTGCCGAGGAATGGGGCCGCGAGATCCGCACCACGCTCGGCATGCAGAAGCACGGCTTCCCGAACCTGTTCATGACCGGCGCACCGCTCGCCCCCTCGGCCGCGCTGTGCAACATGACCACCTGCCTGCAGCAGCAGACGGAATGGATCACCGACTGCATCCGCTCGCTGCGCGGTTCGAACAAGACGGTGATCGAACCCACCGCCGAGGGCGAGGAGGCCTGGGTGCGGCACCATGACGAGGTGGCGAACGCGACGCTGATCGCACGGACGAACTCGTGGTACACGGGCTCGAACGTGCCGGGCAAGCCGCGCCGGGTGCTGTCCTATACCGGCGGCGTCGGCACCTATCGGCAGAAATGCCGGGAGGCGGCCGAGGCGGGCTATCAGGGCTTCGCGATGAGCTGACCCGGACGGGCGGGGCGGAATGTGGCACCGTCCCGGCTGGCCCCGGTCACTCCGCCCGTCGCCGGAAGGCGGCGGGCGTTTCGCCGGTGGTGGCCGCGAACACCCGCGTCAGATGCGCCTGATCGGAAAAGCCGCATTCCGCCGCCACCGCCTTGATCGGCAGCGCCGAGCGGGCCAGCATCTCGCGCGCGCGCTCGATCCGCCGCGCCATCACCCAGGCATAGGGCGGCCGGCCGAAGCTCTTGCGGAATTGCCGCGCGAAGAGGCAGGGCGGCAGGCCCAGCACCGCCGCCATCCCCTTCAGGTCCAGCGCCTCGGCCAGATGCGTCTCGACGTAATCGGCAATCACCCGCTGCTGCCGCGGCCCGAGCGCGCCGGGCACCACCGTGTCGCGCGACTGCACCGAGGCATAGCGGCGCAGCAGATGCACGACGAGCGCGCGGGCAAGCGATTCCACGTAAAGCGCGCCGCCCATGCCGCGCTCGCGCGCCTCGGCCGCGATCGCCGCCATCGCATGGGTGACCACCGGGTCCTCGGTGCGCAGCACATCGGCCAGCGCCACCTCGTTCACGCAGCAATCCATCACCTCGCTTGCCACCTCGGCAACGAATTTCCCGTCGAGATAGAGATGGGTGACGTCGATCGGCGCGTGCCAGCTCCAGTTCGCGCGCTGCGCCCGGGTCAGCAGCGAGGCCGCCCCGGGGCCGAGCGTGTCATTCGTCCAGCGCCCGTCGAAGCGGCGCCGCATCGGCGTGGTGCCGGCGCTGTAGCCCACCAGCAGGAAGTCGCGCATCGCCGGCACGATGACCTCCTGTCCCTCGTAGTGATAGGCGCGCAGCTGCACATGCCGCCAGCCGAGCGTGTCGCTTGCCAGCAGCAGCCGCCCCGGCACCCAGTCCGGCAGCTCCTCGAAAGGGATCAGCCCGTTCATGCCCTCCTCCCAAACGGCGAACGGGCGGGGAGCGGTGTCCGCACCCCGCGATCTTGCGGCGCCCCTTCAGGCCTCAGGCGGCGCGGGCGGCGGCCATCGCGCGATAGACCGCGCTTTCGAAATCGAGGTAGCCGGTGAAGGAGACGGGGTCGCCGAAGGGCAGGATCTGCGTCGCCCAATAGCCGCCGACGCCGGTCTTGCGGTCGATCCAGTAGAAGCTGTTGGCCAGCCCCGCCCAGCCGATCGACCCCGCGGGCCGGCCCGTCGGCGCCTCTTCCTCGTTGGTCATGAAGGTGTAGGACCAGCCCTTCTTCAGCCCCGGGAAGAATTCGGCGTCATTCGACAGCTCGGGGATCACGCCGGGCAGCATCCCCACCTTCTGATGCGCCTGCAGCCCGTTCTGCACCGCCCAGCCGACGGTCTCGGGGCGCAGCACGCGGCCGTTCGGGCCGTCGCCGTCGTTCAGCCACATCCGGATGAACTTCATGTATTCCGGGATCGTGGCATACAGCCCGTGCCCGCCCATCTCGACCTCGGGGTCGTCGGGCAGGAAGAACTCGTCCATCGGCGTCAGCGCGCCATCGGCGCCGCGGGCATGGATGATCGCGGTGCGGGTCTTCATCGCCGGGGTGCGGGTGAAGGCGATCTCCTCCATGCCGAGCCGGTCGAAGATGCGCTCGCGCATCACCGCGCCAAGGCTCTTGCCGCGGATCCCCTCGACCACCTGGCCCGCCCAGTCGATGTTGGTGCCGTATTCCCACCGCGTGCCCGGATCGAACAGCAGCGGCGTCTCGATGCAGCCGCGCGAGGCGGTGACCACCGAGGGCTGACCGTGCTCCTCGGCGAGCCGCCGATAGGTCGCGTTGAAGAAGTCATAGCCGAAACCGCCGGTGTGCAGCAGCAGCTGGCGCGTGGTGACGTCGGTCTTCGGCGCGCGCAGCCGCGGCGTGCCGTCGGCGTCGAAGCCCTCGATCACCTGCAGCCGGCCAAGCGCCGGGGCATAGGTCTTTGCCGGCGCGTCCAGGTCGAGAAGCCCGTCCTCGACGCATTGCAGCGCCGCGGTGCCGGTGATCGCCTTGGTCGTCGAGAAGATGGCGAAGACCGTCTCCTCGTCCATCGGCGTGCCACCGAGCCGGCGCTCCCCCGCCGCCCCGGAATAGAGGGTCCCGTCGCGGTCGGTGACCATCGCCACCACGCCCGGCACCCGCGCCGCACCCGCGGTGACGCCGTGCAGCACCGCATCGCAGGCCGTCTTCAGATCCTTCATGTCGTCCTCCCTGAGCTTTCGCTCCCCTCAGCCTGCCATGACGCCGGGGCGCGGTCTGTCCGGTTTGCGCAGGCGCTGTCCGGTTTCGGAAGGCAAATGCGGCGCCCGGTCAAAGCCGCCGGCGCGCCCGCGTCTGCGATGGCAACTCGCCGAAGCGGCGGCGATACTGCCCGGCCAGCGCGCCGAAATTGACGAAGCCCCAGCCGCTCGCGATCTCGCCGATCGAGCGCTCGGGCGGCGCCGAGGTCAGCTCGGCATGCAGTCCTTCCAGCCGGCGCGCGGCCAGAAACGCGTGCGGCGAGATCCCGCGAAAGCGGCGGAACCCTTCCGAAAGCGTGCGCGCCGAGACCCCGAGCCGCGCCGCCACGGTGCCGATCGTCGGCGGGTCGCGGGCCTCGGCGGTCAGCATCTCCTCGGCGCGGCGCACGTAGAAGGGGGCGGCGGCGCGGGCGCCGTCCTCGAGGCGCAGGCCGGTTTGGCCTGCCCATTCGCGCAGCAGCTCGAGGCAGAGCATCTCCTCGAGGTGGCGCCCGATCACCTCGGTGCCGGGCAGCGTGCCGCCGAGCCTGCGCGCGGCGTAATCGAGCAGCCGCAGCCAGGCCGAGTCCCGTCCGCCGATCTTCACCCGGCGCGTCCAGAGCGCGTCGTCGGGCACGAAGCCGAACCAGCGCGCGGCGGTCTCCTCCATCAGCCGGTGCGGCAGCGTCAGGTTCAGCTGCATGTGGTCGTCATCGCCATCGAGCCAGTAGTCGGTGCGCGCGCAATCGACGACGAAGCTTTCGCCCGCGCCGGTGGTGGCGGGCGTGGCCCCGGTCTGGTGACGCAGCGCGCCGCGCAGGGTGGTCAGCACGAGGATGTTGCCTGCCTCGGGGTCGAACCGGTCGAGGTGGATGCCGGTGCCATAGGAAAACCGGGTCAGCAGCACGCGTCCGGCGGGCGCCGAGATCATCGTCGCATCGGGCAACGCAAGGCGGTCGAGCGGCCGCACCCGATAGGGCATGTAGGCCGTCTTGCAGAACGCCTGCACCTCCTCCCAGTCGGTCGAGCGCGTCCGCCGGTCATGGCGGATCGCTGCGCCGGACGCATCGACCAGCAAGGCCTCCTCCAACATGACGCCCTCCCCGCGCTCTGCTGTGAGGGACATGCTAGCACGGCCAGGGCGGGCCGTGGGCAAACTCCGCGGGCCGGGCTCTGCGACCTTGGTCGTAGGGCACGCGGGTTCGCGCGGCGCCCGTTCGCGCGCCGCCTTGCCCATTCCGGCGCCGCCCCGCGCCGCCGCCCGCCGCGGACGAAAACCCCGCCGGATGGTGTCTCAAGCAAAATCAGTGACTTACGGGGCATGGTGACAAGCTTCGGTTTCTCCTAAGCCAAGCCTAGGAAAATGCTTCTGCAGCCTCAGCCGATCGCCGGTCATGGTCGCCGGGACGCAAGCAGGAGGCCGGGACATGACCGCAACCGAGTTCGATTACATCATCGTGGGCGCAGGATCGGCGGGCTGCGTGCTGGCGAACCGGCTCTCGGCCGGGGGCCGTGCGACGGTCTGCGTGATCGAAGGGGGCGGCACGGAAAGCGCGCCGAACGTCACCGTGCCGGCGGGGATCCTGTCGCTCTACGGCAATCCGAAATACGATTATGCATTTGTCGGCACGCCGCAGCCCGAGCTGAACAACCGCCGCATCCCGGTGAACCGCGGCAAGGCGCTTGGCGGCTCCTCCACCATCAACTCGATGGTGTTCATCCGCGGCGCCTGTTCCGATTACGACGAATGGCGCGATCTTGGCTGCGCGGGCTGGGGCTGGGACGACGTGATGCCGGTGTTCAAGTCGCTCGAGGCGAACCAGATCGGGCAGTCGCCCGAGTGGCACGGCACGGGGGGCGAGCTTTTCGTCAGCGCCGCGCGCGATCCGAACGTGCTCGACCGGATGTTCATCGCCGCGGGCCGCGCGGTGGGCTTGCGCGAGAACACCGATTTCAACGCCGGCACGCAGGAGGGGCTGGGCGTCTACAACGTCACGCAGAAGAACGGCACGCGCTGGTCCTCCTATCGCGCCTTCCTGAAACCGGTGCGGGAGCGCAAGAACCTCACCGTTCTGACAGGCACCGAGACGCATCGCGTGGTGCTGGATGGCACCCGCGCGACCGGGGTCGAGGTCAGCGACGCCAGCGGGCGGCGGGTGCTCACCGCACGCCGCGAGGTGATCCTCAGCGCGGGCGCGATCGGCTCGCCCGCGATCCTGATGCGCTCGGGCATCGGGCCGGCGGCGATGCTGAAGGCGGCGGGCGTCGCCGTCGCCCATGACCTGCCGGGGGTGGGGCAGAACCTGCGCGACCATATCGACGGCATGATCACCGTGCGCTCGCGCTCGACGAAGACGCTCGGCCTCTCGCTCGCCAACCTGCCGGCGATGATCGCGGCGCCCTTCAGATATCTCTTTGCGCGCAAGGGGATGCTGAGCACGAATTACGTCGAGGCAGGCGGGTTCGCGCGCACGAAATTCGCCGGAGCCGAGCCCGACATCCAGTTCCACTTCGTGCCCGGCTACCGCAGCCACCGCGGGCGGCTCGTCGAATATGGTCACGGCTATGCGGTCCATACCTGCGTGCTGCGGCCGAAATCGGTGGGGGAAATTCGCCTTGCCAAGGATGGCGGCGCCGAGATCGACCATCGCTTCTTCACCGATCCGCAGGATGCGAAGACGCTGGTCGAGGGGATCAAGATCGCCCGTGCGATCTTTGCCGACAGCGCCTTTGACGAGGTCCGCGGCCCCGAGATGCTGCCCGGCCCGAAGGTGCAAAGCGACGCCGAGATCCTGGCCTATCTGCGGGCCGAGGCGCTCACCGTCTATCACCCCGTCGGCACCTGCAAGATGGGCCGCGATGCCCTCGCCGTCACCGATCCGGCGACGCTGAAGGTGCGCGGGATCGAGGGGCTGCGTGTGGCCGATGCCTCGGTCATGCCGACGCTGATTGGCGGCAACACCAACGTGCCCTCGATGATGATCGGCGAGCGCTGCGCGCGGATGGTGCTCTCTGCTTAGGCTGATCCTAAGCCGTGGTGACGCAGGAATTTCTTTTTCCTCAGCCAATCCTGCGTCACCCTCTTCCTGCAAGGCGATGAACCAGAGTTTTCCGCGATGATCCGCACAGGCACTGACTACAGGGAGTCGATCCGGGACGGGCGCGAGATCCACGTCAACGGCGAGCGTGTCGCCGACGTGACCGCCCATCCGATGTTCAAGCCCCTGGTCGACATCCGCGCGCGGATCTTCGACATGGCGCATGCGCCCGAGACCGCCGCGGTGATGACTGTGCGCGGCGAGGGCGAGGTGAACGCGCAGGCCAACGCGCTGCCCTTCAGCCAGGCTGACTGGTGGGCGAAGCGGCGCGCGACCGAGGCGGTGCTCGATGTGGTGGGCGGCGTGGTGACGCGCGTGGGCGACGAGACCGTGGGCGAGATGTGGTCGCTGCACGATTGCGCCGCGACGCTGAACGAGATCGACCCGCAATTCGCGCCGAACATCGCCGCCCATATCGCGCGCGTCGTGCGCGCCGATCCGTTCCACGTCTCGGCCAATACCGACCCGAAGGGCGACCGCTCGAAGACGCCCGGCGAACAGGACCCCGACATGCTCCTGCATGTGGTGCGCGAGACCGATGCCGGCCTCATTGTGCGCGGCGCGAAGTTCGAGACCGCGGCGGCCTATGCGAACCAGGCCTTCACCAAGCCGACGATCGCGACCTGGGGCGAGGGGGTGCTGTCGCCCTATGCCGTGGGCTTCATCTGCGACCTGGGCACGCCGGGGCTGAAGTTCATCTGCCGCACCGGTTTCGCGACCCGCGCGCCCGCCGAGGATTACCCGCTCTCGAACCGTTTCGACGAGATCGAGGCGCTGGTGATCTTCGACGACGTGCTGATCCCCTGGGAGAACGTGCTCTTCCATCGCCACGTGGCCTCGGCGATGGCGATGCGCGCCACGCTGCACCGCTATTCCGCCTTCGCCTTCGTGCAGCGCAGCCTGAAATTCGCCGACATGATGATCGGCGCGGCGCTCTTCAATCTGCGCCAGACCGGGCTCGACCGGCTGCAGGGCGTGCAGGAGAAGCTTGCGCAGCTCGCCTGCTGGCGCGAGGGGATCGACGCGCATCTGACCTCGGCGATCGCGATGGCCGAGCGGAGCCCGGCCGGTCTGATGATGCCGAACCAGTCGCTGATCTATGCCGGCCGCGTCTTTGCGGCGGGGCAGATGGCGGCGATGATGCATCTGGCGCGCGAGCTTTGCGGCGGGCAGATCGGGCTCACCCCCGACGCGGCCGCCTTCCGCGCGCCCGAAACCGCGCCCTGGCTCGAGAAATTCTACGGCATCAATGACGAATGGCAGGCCGAGGATCGTCGCCGGCTGATGGCCTTCGCGCGCGACCTGCTCAATTCCGATTATGCCGGCCACCGGCTGACCTTTGAGCTTTTCGCGCAATCGCCGCCCTTCGCCCATCTCGCCGCGGTCTATCGCAACTTCGACTGGGACGGCCCGCTCGACTGCGTGCGCCAGGCCGCGGGGCTGAGCGAGCGGGTCATGGGCACGGCCACGCGGAGCTGCGCCGACAGCCCGGCGAGCCGCTGGTTCGCCACCGAACGCGCCGGCCCCTGAGCCCGGCCAGAATTTCGCGCGCCCCCGGGCGCTTCCCCGATTTCACAGAAGGACTGAACGATGTCAGTTGAAAAGATCGAAGCCCTGGTCGTGGGCGCCGGACAGGCCGGCCTCGCCGCGAGCGAGCATCTCGGCCGCGCCGGCATTCCCCATCTCGTGCTCGAGCGCAGCCGGATCGCCGAGCGCTGGCGCACGGCGCGCTGGGATTCGCTCGTCGCCAATGGCCCCGCCTGGCACGACCGCTTCCCGACGCTCGAATTCGACGCCGATCCCGACGCCTTCGTGGCGAAGGACGCGGTCGCCGATTACATGGAAGCCTACGCAAGCCACATCGGCGCGCCGGTGCGCTGCGGCGTCGAGGTGAACCGGGTTGCCCGCCTCGAAGGCCGCCCCGGGTTCCGCGTCGAGACCGCGACCGGCGTGATCGAGGCGGAGTATGTGATCGCCGCGACCGGCGCCTTCCAGACGCCCTCGATCCCGCCGCTGGTGCCCGCAAGCACCGGCATCACCCAGATCCATTCGAGCGACTATCGCAACCCCGCCCAGATCGCGCCGGGCGCGGTGCTGGTCGTCGGCGCCGGCTCCTCGGGCGTGCAGATCGCCGACGAGCTTCTCGCCGCGGGGCGCAAGGTCTATCTGTCGGTCGGGCCGCATGACCGCCCGCCGCGGAGCTATCGCGGCCGCGATTTCGTCTGGTGGCTCGGTGTGCTGAACCTCTGGGATGCCGATGCGAACCCGTCTTCCGAGCACACCACCATTGCGGTGAGCGGCGCGCATGGCGGCCAGACCGTCGATTTCCGCAAGCTCGCCGCGCGGGGGATGGTGCTGCTGGGCCGGACCGAGGGGTTCGAGGGCGGCACGATGCGTTTCGCCCCGGATCTCGCGAAGAACGTCGCGGGGGGCGACGCGAATTATCTGTCGCTGCTCGATGCCGCCGACGCCTATGTCGCACGCAACGGGCTCGATCTGCCCGAGGAGCCGCAGGCCCGGGTGATCGGTGCCGATCCCGCCTGCATGACCGATCCGATCCTTGCGCTCGATCTGGCCGAGGCCGGGATCACCACGATCCTCTGGGCCACGGGCTTCAGCTCGGATTACTCCTGGCTGCCCGAGGGCGCGCTCGACGCCGCCGGCAAGCCGCGCCATTCGCGGGGCGTCTCGACCGAGGCGGGGATCTATTTCCTCGGCCTGCCGTGGCAGACGCGCCGTGGCTCCTCCTTCATCTGGGGGTGCTGGCACGACGCGAAATTCGTCGCCGATCACATCGCCAAGCAGCGCGGCTATCTCGCCTATGCGCCCGCCGCCGAACCCGTCACCAAGACCGCCTGATTTCCGGAGACCCGACATGGCCCATACTCGCATCCGCAAATTCAACACCAAGGACACCTATCCCGAGCAGAAGCTCGACAACGACCTCTGCCAGGCCGTGGTCGCGCGCGGCGCGACGGTCTTCCTGCGCGGCCAGTGTCCGCAGGATCTGGACACCGCCGAGGATATCGGCTCGATGGATCCGGTCGAGCAGACCCACAAGGTTATGCAAAACATCCGCCAGCTGATCGAGGAGGCCGGCGGCAAGATGGAACATCTGTGCAAGGTCACCGTCTATCTGACCGACGTGCGCCACCGCGAGGCGGTCTATCGGACGATGGGCGAATATATCAAGGGCGTGCATCCAGTCTCGACCGGGGTGGTGGTGACCTGCCTCGCGCGGCCCTCGTGGCTCGTGGAGATCGACGCGACGGCGGTGATTCCGGACTGAGAGCGCCGGGGGGCGCCGCCCCCCGGACCCCCCGAGGTATTTCGGGCAAGATGAAAGGGATGGGGTTGCGATGACCTTTTCGATCGTGGCGCGTTGCGCCGAGAGCGGGCAGTTCGGGATGGCGATCTCGTCCTCTTCGCCCGCGGTGGCGGCGCGCTGTGCCTTTGCCCGGGCGGGCGTGGGCGCGGTGGCGACGCAGAACGTGACGAACCCGGGCCTCGGGCCGCTGATGCTCGACCGGCTTGCGGCGGGCGAGAGCGCCGAAGCGGCGGTTTCGGCGGCCGTGGCGGCGGATGGCTTTGCGGCCTATCGTCAGTTGCTGGCGATCGGCGTCACGGGCGCGCCCGCGATCCATTCCGGCCCGAATGCGCTTGGGGTCTGGTCCTCGGCCACGGGCACCGATTGCGCCGCGGGCGGCAATCTGCTGGCGGACGCCGGCGTGCCCGCGGCGATGGTCGCGGGGTTCGAGGCGGCGACCGGGGGCCTTGGCGAGCGGCTGATCGCCGCGATGCAGGCGGGCTCGGCGCTTGGTGGCGAGGCGGGGCCGGTGCATTCGGCAGGCCTTCTGATCGTCGACCGCCAGGCCTGGCCCTGGGCCGAGCTGCGCATCGACTGGCTGGATGACGGCTGCCCGATTGCGGCGCTCGCCCGCGCCTGGGAGGTCTATGCGCCGCAGGCAAATGACTATGTGACCCGCGCGCTGAACCCGGTCGCGGCCCCTTCCTACGGCGTTCCAGGAGACGAATGATGCAAAGCCTCGCCCATTACACCGCCCGCGCGGGCGCGCTGATGATGCGCAACCAGTGCTGGATCGACGGCCGCTTCGTGCCCGCAGCCTCGGGCGCGCGGTTCGAAAGCGTGAACCCGGCGACCGGCCTTGCGCTCACCGATGTCGCGCGCGGCGGCGCCGAGGATATCGACCGCGCCGTGCGCGCGTCGCGTCGCGCCTTCGAGGATGGCCGCTGGTCGAAGCAGACGCCCGGCGCGCGCAAGGAGGTGCTCCTGCGTCTGGCGAATCTTCTGCGCGAGAACCTCGAGGAATTCGCGCTTCTCGACACGCTCGACATGGGCAAGCCGATTGCCGAGACGGTGAACGTCGACGTGCCGGGCTCGGCGCATTTCTTCCAGTGGCATGCCGAGGCGATCGACAAGCTCTATGACGAGGTCGCGCCGACCGGCGGGCGGGACATCGCGCTGATCCGCCGCGTGCCGCTTGGGGTCATTGGCGCGGTGGTGCCCTGGAATTTCCCGCTCGACATGGCGACCTGGAAGCTTGCGCCGGCCTTGGCCGCGGGCAATTCGGTGGTGCTCAAACCCGCCGAGCAATCGCCGCTTTCGGCGCTGCGTCTGGCCGAGCTCGCCGCCGAGGCTGGGCTGCCCGATGGCGTGCTGAACGTCGTGCCGGGCTTTGGCGAGGATGCGGGGCAGGCGCTTGGCCGGCACCCGGACGTCGATTGCCTCGTCTTCACCGGCTCGACCGAGGTCGGCAAGCTGTTCCAGCGCTATGCCGGCGAGAGCAACATGAAGCAGGTCTGGCTCGAGACCGGCGGCAAAAGCCCGAACCTGATCTTTGCCGATGCCGATCTGGATGCCGCCGCCGACAAGGCCGCCTTCGGCATCTTCTTCAACCAGGGCGAGGTCTGTTCGGCCAATTCGCGGATGCTGGTGCACGAGAGCATCGCCGAGGAGATGCTCGACCGGATGAAGGTGCGGGCCGAGGCGATCCGGCCGGGCAACCCGCTCGACCCCGAAACCACGATGGGCGCGATGGTCGATGCGCGCCATGCCGAGCGGGTGGCGGGGTTCCTGGCCTCGGGCAAGCAATCCGCGCGTCTGGTGACCGGCGGGGAACGGCTGACCATCGGCGGTTCGGACGCCTTCATCGCGCCGACGATCTTCGCCGATGTGCCGCGCGACGCCCGCATCGCGCGCGAGGAGATCTTCGGCCCGGTGCTTGCGGTGCAGACCTTCCGCGACGACGCCGAGGCGGTCGCGATCGCGAACGACACGGTCTATGGGCTGGCCGCCTCGGTCTGGACGCGCGATCTGAGCCGGGCGATGGCGGTCTCGGACGCACTCGTCGCGGGCACCGTCTCGGTCAACACGGTCGACGCGCTTTCCGCGATGACGCCCTTTGGCGGCATGAAGCAGTCGGGCTTTGGTCGCGACCTGTCGATCCATTCCTTCGACAAGTATTCGGCGCTGAAGACGGTCTGGATCAGCTATTGACGGCAAGGGCGCGGCGGATCAGCTTGCGTTAGGAAAAACCTGACGCAAGACAACCGGGGATAAGCCGTGCCCTTACGCATCACGCTGCGACAGCTGGAATATTTCGTCGCCGTGGGCGAGTGCGGCTCGATCGCGCTCGCCGCCGAGAAGGTGAATGTCTCCTCGCCCTCGATCTCCTCGGCGATCTCGCAGCTCGAGGCGGAATTCGGGCTGCAGCTCTTCATCCGGCGCCATGCGCATGGGCTGTCGCTCACCCAGGGCGGCGCGCGCTTCATGGATCTGGCGCGCGAAGTGCTTGAAAAGGCGGGCGCGCTGAACGATCTCGCGAATGACATCACCGGCAAGGTGCGCGGGCCGCTGAACATCGGCTGCCTTGTGTCCTTCGCGCAGATCGTGCTGCCACAGCTGCGCCGCAGCTTCGTCGACACCTACCCGGAGGTCGAGTTCCACCAGTTCGAGCGCGACCAGCAGGAGCTGTTCGACGCCTTGCGCTCGGCCAAGCTCGATATCGCGCTGACCTATGACCTGAACGTGCCACCCGACCTCGATTTCGTGCCGCTGATCGGCTTGCCGCCCTTCGCGCTTCTGCACGAGACGCACGAGCTTGCCCATCTCGAGGCGGTGTCGCCGGCCGAGCTGTCCGACTATCCGATGGTGCTGCTCGACCTGCCGATGAGCTCGGATTACTTCCTGTCCTTCTTCACCGCGCTCGGCATCACCCCGATGATCGCGGAACGTACCCGCGACATCGCGGTGATGCGCTCGATGGTGGCGAACGGCTTCGGCTACGGTCTGGCGAACGTGCGCCCGATCACCGAACTTGCCCCGGACGGGCGGCGGCTGCGGTTCATCCCGCTGACGGGGCCGGTGCGCACGCTCAAGCTGGGTCTGATGATGAGCGAGGGGGCGCAGAATTCGCGCACCGTGCGCGCCTTCATCGACCATGCCCGGGCCGAGATCACGCCCTTGCGCGCGCCGGGGCTGCAGGTCCAGGCAAAGGGCGTGCGGCGCGACTTCTGACGGCTTCGCCAACTGCACATTATGCGTGCACTTCGCCACGGAATTAAGTGATTAGGCGCAGCCTAAGTCAGGCTTCCGGAAGGTGTAATTTACTTGGGCGCCCCGGCGCCGGATCGTCCTCTCAGCCCGGCCAGACCTGCGGCCGGCAAGGAGACGACGTGCGAAACCCAGCCTATGACATCCTGTTCGAGCCCGCGAAGATCGGGCCCCTGACCGCGAAGAACCGCTTCTATCAGGTTCCGCATTGCAATGGCGGCGGCTATCGCGACCCCTCTGCCGCCGCCGCGATGCGCGGGATCAAGGCCGAGGGCGGCTGGGGCGTGATCTTCACCGAGCAGACCGAGATGCACCACACCTCGGAAATCACCCCCTTCATCGAGCTGCGGCTGTGGGACGATGCCGACATTCCGGCGCTGAACCGGATGTCGGACGCGATGAAGACGCGCGGCGCGCTCGCCGGCATCCAGCTTGCCTATTCCGGCATCAACGGCCCGAACCTCTATACCAAGGAAGTGCCGCTCGCTCCCTCGGCGCTGCCCATTCGCACCTTCACCAACGACCCGGTGCAGGCGCGCGCGATGGACAAGACCGACATCAGGAACCTCCGCCGCTGGTTCGTGAACGCGGCCAAGCGCTCGAAACTCGCGGGTTTCGATCTGATCTGCCTTTACGGTGCGCATGGCTTCGGCATCTTCCAGCATTTCCTCAGCCGCGCGACGAACCAGCGCTCGGATGAATACGGTGGCTCGCTCGAGAACCGGGCGCGGTTCGTGAACGAGGTGATCGCCGACATGCGCGACGCGGTCGGCGACACGATGGGGATCACCCTGCGGGTGAGCCTCGACGAGCATATTGGCGCGCTCGGTTTCTCGAACGCCGAGCTGCGCGAATTCATCGAGATGAACGCCGATCTGCCCGACCTGTGGGATCTGGCGCAGGGCACCTGGGAGGATTGCTCGGGTCCCTCCCGCTTCAAGGAAGAGGCGGCACAGGAGGTGCTGGTGACCGGCATCCGCGAGCTGACCTCGAAGCCCGTCGTCGGCGTCGGCCGCTTCACCTCGCCCGACGTGATGGCGCGGCTGGTGCGGCAGGGCGTGCTCGATTTCATCGGCTGCGCGCGGCCCTCGATCGCCGATCCCTTCCTGCCGAAGAAGATCGAGGAAGGCCGGATCGAGGACATCCGCGAATGCATCGGCTGCAACATCTGCATCACCGGCGACATGACGATGTCGATCAGCCGCTGCACGCAGAACCCGACCTTCATGGAAGAGTGGCGCAAGGGCTGGCACCCGGAAAAGATGAACGCCAAGGGCGACAGCAGCAACGTGCTGATCGTCGGGGCGGGGCCTGCGGGGCTTGAGGCCGCCCGCGCGCTTTCCTTGCGCGGCTATGACGTGGCGCTCGCCGAGGCCGGCACCGAGCTGGGCGGCCGCGTCGCGCGCGAGCGCAAGCTGCCGGGGCTTTCGGCCTGGGGCCGGGTCGCGGATTACCGCGCCTATCAGCTGAGCCAGCGCCCGAACGTCGAGACCTATTTCGACAGCCGTCTGAGCGCGCAGGAGATCCTCGATTTCGGCTTCGAGAATGTCTGCATCGCCACCGGGGCGCACTGGCGCGCCGATGGCGTCGCGCGCCAGCATGTCGTGCCGATGCCCGCCGATCCGGCGATGCCGGTCTTCACGCCGGACGACATCATGGCCGGGCGCCTGCCGAAGGGCGCGGTCGTCGTGTTCGACGATGACCATTATTACATGGGCGGGGTGATGGCCGAGCTGCTGGCGAAGGCCGGCTGCACCGTCACCCTCGTCACCCCCTCGGCCTATGTCTCGGACTGGACGCTGAACACGCTCGAACAGGGGGCGATCCATCGCCGGCTGGTCGAAAACGGCGTGAAGATCACGCTGAACACCGGCATCGCGGCGCTGCATGCGGGCGGCGTCGAGACCGAATGCGTCTACACCGGCGCGACGGCGCGGCTTGGCTGCGACGCGGTCGTCATGGTCGCCTCGCGGATCTCGGACGACGCGCTCTATCACGACCTTCTGGCGCGGCAGGGCGACTGGGCCGATGCCGGCATCCGCTCGGTCAAGGTGATCGGCGACGCCTGCGCGCCCGGGCCGATCGCCTGGGCGACCTATGCCGGGCACCGCTATGCGCGCGAGCTTGACCAGCCCGACATCGGCGATGCGCTGCCGTTCCGCCGCGAGGTCACGCAACTCGCATGAATGCGTCCGGCGCCGAGGGGGAGGGCGGCGCCGGCCCCGAAGAGCAACAGGGAGCTCAGCCATGACACGCGGAAAAGCGGTCGAAGTCTTCAACGTCACCAAGCGCTTCGGCGATTATCTGGCCCTCGATCAGGTCAGCTTCACGATCCACGAGAACGAGTTCTTCACGCTCCTTGGCCCCTCGGGCTGCGGCAAGACCACGCTGTTGCGGATGATCGCGGGCTTCGAGACCCCGAGCGAGGGGGCGATCAGCCTGTTCGGCACCGAAATCGCGACGCTGCCGCCGCACAAGCGCCACGTGAACACGGTGTTCCAGAGCTATGCGCTGTTCCCGCACATGACGCTCGAGCAGAACATCGCCTTCGGGCTCGAGAACCTCGGCTGGGACAAGGCGCGGCGGCAGGCGCGGGTGGCCGAGATGCTCGAGATGGTGCACATGACGCCCTTCGCGCGCCGCCGCCCGGCGCAGCTTTCGGGGGGCCAGCGTCAGCGCATCGCACTCGCCCGTGCGCTCGCGCCCGAACCCAAGGTTCTGCTGCTCGACGAGCCGCTTTCGGCGCTTGATCTCAAGCTGCGCCAGGCGATGCGCGACGAGCTGCGCGAGTTGCAGCGCATGACCGGCATCACCTTCATCTTCGTCACCCATGATCAGGACGAGGCGCTCGACATGTCCGACCGGATCTGCGTGCTGGGCAAGGGCCAGATCCAGCAGATCGGCACGCCGTCCGAGATCTACGAGGAACCCGAAAACCGCTTCGTCGCGGATTTCATCGGCGAGACGAATTTCCTCGAGGCCGAGGTGATCGCGGTCGAGGGCGCGACGGCGCGCGTGCGCACCGCCTTCGGCTTCGAGATCACCACCTTCCAGAAGGGGCTGACCGGGCCGGGCAGGGCGACGCTGTCGCTGCGCCCCGAGAAGATCGGGATGGAGGACCAGGCGGCGGGCAATCTGCTGACCGGCACCGTCTCGGCGAAGAACTACATGGGCGGCTATACCCATTACACCGTCGACACGCCGGCGGGGGTGCTGCGGGTGTCGCGGCGCAACGCGGTGAGCCAGGCGCAGAGCTACGAGATCGGTCGCGAGGTCCGCCTTGGCTTTCGCGACGACAGCGCGCGGGTGCTGGCGCAATGAGGGGGTTCCGCTTCTGGGGCCTTGTCCCCGCCTGGGGGCTGATGGTGGCGACGCTGATGGTGCCGCTCGTCATCGTCGCCCTCGTCTCGGTGGCCGAGCGCGGCGCCTATGGCGGGTTCGCCTGGGCCTTCACGCTCGAGCCCTACAAGGAGATCCTGTTCTCCGAGGACTGGGACGGCAACCTCGTCTTCGATCCGAAATATCTGGCGATCATCGGCCGCACGCTGGCGCTTGCCGCCGCGACCACGGCGATCTGCATGGCGCTGGCGCTGCCCGTCGCCTATGTCATCGCCACCCGCACGCCGCGGATGAAGGCGGCGCTGATCTATCTGGTGACCCTGCCGTTCTGGGTGTCGATGATCGTGCGGGTCTATGCCTGGCTCATCATCCTCGGCAATGACGGTGTCGTCGGCCGGGCCTGGGCGGCGCTTGGCGGGGAGGGGACGCTGCTCTTCACCTCGGGCGCGATGCTGGTGGGCATGGTCTACAGCTATATCCCGCTGATGGTGCTGCCGGTCTTTGCCGCGATCGAGAAACTGGACCCGGCACTGCTCGAGGCCGGCGCCGACCTGTATGCCAGCCGCTGGACCACGGCGCGGCGGGTGATCCTGCCGCTGACCTGGCCCGGACTTGCCGCGGGGGCGATCCTCGTCTTCGTGCCGGCGCTTGGCACCGTGCTCGAGCCGATGCTGCTTGGCGGTGGCAAGCAGATGATGATGGGCACGCTGATCCAGTCGCAATTCGGCGGCGCGCGCAACTGGCCCTTCGGCGCGGCGGTGGCGCTTGTCCTGATGGCGATGGTGGTGCTGGTGCTGATCGCCAATGCACGACGCGCGATGCGCAAGGAGGCCCGGGCATGAGCACGCAGCATGACGTCCGCCATTACCCCGGGGCGGGGCTCGTCACCTGGGCCTTCTTCCTGTGGCTTTATGCGCCGATCGCGGTGGTGATCTGGTTTTCCTTCAACGAGAACCGCCTCGTCTCGGTCTGGAGCGGCTTCTCGACGAAATGGTATGCCGCGGCGCTGGAAAACGACGCGCTGCTTGGCGCGCTGCGCACCTCGCTCACCGTGGCCGTCACCGCGACGGTGGTGGCGACGCTGGTCGCGCTCTCGGCCGCGATGGTGCTGACCCGCCATGCGGATCTCAAGTTCCGCCGCCTGTCCGAGACGGTGGTGAACCTGCCGCTGCTGCTGCCCGAGATCGTCATCGCCGTCGCCTCGCTGATCCTGTTCTCGCAGATCGGCTTCACCAACGGGCTGGCGCGGCTGATCGTGGCGCATTCGGCCTTCTGCACGCCCTTCGCCTTCCTGCCGATCCGGGCGCGCCTTGCCGGCATGAGCGCGGATTACGAGGAGGCGGCGCAGGACCTCTACGCCGCGCCCTTCACCGCCTTTCGCCGGGTCACGTTCCCGCTCATCCTGCCCGGCGTCTTTGCCGGCGCGATGCTCGCCTTCGTGATCTCGATGGACGATTTCATCACCTCGAACATGCTCAACACCGGCGGCACCACGACGCTGCCCGTCTATATCTTCAGCCTGATCAAGAAGGGCACGACGCCCGAACTGAACGCGATCTCGACCCTTCTGATCCTCGCCTCCCTCATCATCGCGACGCTGGCCCTGGCCATTTCGGCCCGGGCGATGCGGCGCGGCTGATCGCCAGAAGAAAAGACCCAACAGGAGAGACCACTCATGAAAACGAAACTGATCCTCGGCGCCGCGCTTGGCCTTGTGCTGGCGGCTCCGGCCTTCGCGGGCGGCACGCTCAACCTCTACACCTGGTCCGACTCGATCTCGCCCGACCTGATCAAGAAGTTCGAGGAAAAGACCGGCATCACCGTGAATGTCGACGGCTTCAACTCGAACGAGGACGCGCTGACCAAGCTGCAGGCGGGCTCGTCGGGCTATGACGTCGTCACCCCCTCGCAGCATTTCGTGAAGATCATGATCGAGCAGGGGCTGCTCGAGGACATCGACGCCAAGGACATGCCGGCCTTCGCCCAGGTCGACGATAAGTGGAAGAACCAGTGGTGGGACCCGACGAGCGAATACTCGATCCCGCTCGCCTATGGCACCGCGGGCTTCACCGTGAACCGCGACCTCTACAAGGGGCCGGTCGACAGCTGGTCGGTGTTCTTCACCCCGGGCGCCGAGCTGAAGGGCAAGATCGCGGATCTCGCGGCGCCCGACGAGGTGGTGGGCGCGGCCGAGCTGTTCCTGGGCGTGCCCTTCTGCTCGGAGGACAAGGCCGAGATGAAGAAGGTCTACGACCTGCTGAAGGCGCAGAAGCCCGACGTCGCCGCCTATTCCTCGGACAATATCGAGAACCGCATCGGCTCGGGCGAGGTCGCGGCGCATTTCTGGTGGGACGGCAATTCGCTGAAGACCCGCCGCGACGGTGCGAACATCGAATACGCGATGCCGAAGGAAGGGCTTGTCGGCTGGCTCGACAGCTTCGTCGTGCCGAAGGGCGCGGCCAATGTCGAGGCGGCGAAGGCGTTCATCGACTTCATGTCGGAAGAGGAGAACGCGACGGTGCAGTATAACTATTATGCCCATTCCTCGCCGGTGAAGATCGATCTCGCGAAGGCCGATTACACCCCCGAGAACGCGCCCGAGCTGTTCCCGACGGTGCCGGTGACCTTCTCGCAGGCCTGCTCGCCCGCCGCGCAGGATCTGGTGACCAAGGTCTGGACCGACCTGCTGAAGTGACGCATGCCCCCCGGCCGGCGCCGTGCCGGCCGGGGGTTCCCTCAGGACAGACCCGATGACCCCGACGATCGAGATCGACGACGCGCGCGACATCTTCACCGATGCGCCCCTTTCCCTGCGCCTTGAAGGGGGCCGCATCGCCTGGATCGGCGCGCCCGGCACCCAGCCCGGAGGCCCGCCACCCACGCGGCGGATCGCGGCCGGCGGGCGGCGGATCGCGCCGGGGTTCTGCGAAAGCCACCTGCATCTTTTCTGGGGCGGCGCGACGCTGTCGCAGCTGAACCTGCTCGGCATCGAGGGGGCCGCGGCCGCAGGGCAGGCGATTGCCGGCTTTGCGGCGGCAAACCCCGCGGTGCCGCTGCTTGTCGCCTATTCGGCGAATTACGAGCTTCTGGGCCCCGGCACGCGCCCCGACCGGCATGCGCTCGATGCGCTGTGCCCCGCGCGGCCGCTTCTGGTGCTGGCCGTCGACGGTCATGCCGCCTGGGCGAACACCGCGGCGCTTGCGGCCGCCGGGCTGATGACCGATGTGCCTGCGCTCGAGGGCGCCGAGGTCGTGCGCGGCGCCGATGGCCGGCCGAATGGCGAGCTGCGCGAGGGCGCGGCGATGGCGCTGGTGCTGCGGATGTCCGTGAATGGCGGGCGTGACGGGCTGGCGATGGCGGGCGACGAACCCGACAGGGTGACGCCCGAGGAGCGCGCCGCCGACAAGGCGACGCTGGCCGCGGCGCTTGCCGCCTGCGCCGCCCATGGCATCACCACCGCGGTGAACATGGACGGCAACCTCTACCTTGCCGATCTGCTCTCCGAGATGGAGGGCGAGGGCGCGCTGCCGATCCGCGTCTCGACCGCGATGCGGCTCTCGCCCGCCCATGACGAGGCCCGCATCGCCGAACTGATCGCGGCAGCGGCGCGGCCGGCGCAGGGCAAGCTCGGCTTCGGCCGGATCAAGATGTTCCTCGATGGCGTCTTCGACACCTGGACCGCCTATCGCACCGACGATTACCCGGGCCGGGCCGGCTTTCGCAGCGAACCGTTGTTCAGCCCCGAACGCTTCAACGCGCTCTGCATCGCGGCCGATGCGCGCGGGCTGCAGATCCAGGTGCATTGCGTGGGTGACGGCGCCGTGCGCATGGCGCTTGACGGCTATGCCGCGGCGCGGGCCGCGAACGGGCCGCGCGACGCCCGCCACCGGATCGAGCATATCGACATGCTGCACCCCGACGACTTGGCGCGGCTGCGCGACCTCGGCGTGATCGCCTCGATGCAGCCGGTGCACCCGCCGGGCTCGAGCGGGTTGCCGCTGGAACCCACGATCTCGATCATGGGGCGTGCGCGGTGGAAGGACACCTTTCCCTGGGCGGCGATTGCCGGGGCGGGCGTGCCGCTTGCATTCGGCACCGACTGGCCGACGGCGCCGCTCTCGCCCTTTGGCGCGATCCATGCGGCGCTGTCGCGCGCGCCCTGGGCCGCGGATGTGCCCGATCAGCGCCTGTCGTTCGAGGCGGTGATGGCCGCCTATACCGCGGGCGGGGCGCAGGCGCTGTTCGCCGAGGCGGGCCGCGGTCGGCTCGCGCCCGGGATGGCGGCCGATCTTGTCCTTCTCGAGGGCGATCCGCGTGCGCTGCGCGAGGATGCCGGTGCCTGCCGCGCCGCGCTGACGATCTGCGCGGGCGAGATCGTGCACGAGGAGAATCTGTCATGCTGACCCGGATCGAGGAAATCCTCGCCACACTCGTCGCCTTCCCGACCGTCTCGGCGCGCTCGAACCTTGCGCTGATCGACTGGGTCGAGGCCTTCCTGACCGGGGCGGGTTTCGCCGTCACCCGCATCGCCGCCCGGGACGAACCGAAGGCCGGGTTGCTGGCGCGTTTCGGCGCGGGCGAGGGCGGCACGCTGTTCTCGGCCCATACCGATGTCGTGCCGGTCGAGGGGCAGCGCTGGAGCGTCGAGCCCTTCGCGCTGACCGGGCGCGGCGATCGCCTGCACGGCCGCGGCACGACCGACATGAAGGGCTTCATCGCCTGCGTGCTGGCGCTGGCAGAGACCCTGCGCGCCGCGCCGCCCGCGCGCCCGGTGCGCATCGCGCTGAGCTGGGACGAGGAGCTTGGCTGTCGCGGCATTCCGCAGATGATCGACCGGGTGATCCCCACCCTCGGCCGGCCCGATCTGTGCGTGGTGGGCGAGCCGACCTCGATGCGGCTCGGCCTTGGCCACAAGGGCAAGGCGAGCTACCGCGCCACCTGCCACGGCGAGGCCGGCCATTCCGCGATGGCGCCGCGCTTCACCAATGCGCTGCATCTGGCGGCGGACCTGATCGGTGCGCTCAGGGCGGAACAGGCGCGGCTGACGCGCGAGGGGGCGCAGGACGCAGCCTATGACGTGGCCAGCTCGACCGTTCACGCCGGCCTCCTGCGCGGCGGCGTCGCGCTGAACATCGTGCCTGACCATGCCGAAGTCGAGTTCGAGATCCGTCACCTGGCCGCCGAAAGCGCCGAGGAGATCCTGTCGCGGATCGCCGCGGGCCTGCCCGCGGGCATCGAGATCGCGCAGACCGGCGCCTATCCCGGGCTCGACACCGACCCGGCCGTGCCGGCGATCGCGCGGTTTGCCGCGCTTCTGCCCGAGGCCGCGCCGGTCAAGGTCTCCTATGGTACCGAGGCGGGCTTCTTCGCGGCGCTCGGCCTGCCCACCGTCGTGTGCGGCCCGGGCACGATGGACGACGGCCACCAGCCCGACGAGTCGATCGCCCGCAGCCAGCTTGCGCTCTGCGCCGAGGTTCTGGCGCGCGCCATTTGACTTCGCGCGGTTCCCGGTCTGATATCCGGGCCGGACCGCGGGCCGGGGCCCCGGCGCATTTTCAGGAGACGCCCATGCCGAATGTGAAACTCTATGTCGACGAGGCGCTCTGGCCCGCGCACAAGCCGGCGCTGATCGCGGCGCTGCCCGAGCTGCGCGCGCTGCTGTGCCGCGATCTTGCCGTGCCGCCGGCCGCCTGTCAGGTGGTGATCGTGCCGGTCTGGGGGCTGGCCGATCAGCCGGCGGTGAACATCGAGCTGATGATCCTGCCGCGGCCCGAGCGCACGGCCGAGAAGCTGCGCGCCCTTGGCGGCGAGCTGCGCGCCCTGATCGGGCCGGTGGCGGGGGGCGCTTCGGTCGCCGTGCGCTTTGCCAGCCTCGATCCCGAGACCTATGTCGCGCTGAAGTGAGATTGCGGACGGGGCGGGGGATGACCCCCGCGCCCCGCCGGTTTCAGACGCCCGTGCGCCCCGGGATCCAGCCGGTGCCGGCCAGCGGCGCCGCGACGGGGTCACCACGCCGACCGCGGGGCGGCGATATTGCCCGGTGGACGATCAGACCCTGCTGCGAAAGCGCGGCGTCCTGATCTCGGGGAGCCGGCGCGGGGGGCTTGAGCGACAACGTCGGGCTGTCGCGCGTGAACGTGCCCTCATCGATCCGGCCGGCCTGATCCGGGTGAAGACGCTGATCGCGACGAAGGGGCAGGCGAAGACCGCGCCGGCGATCAGGTCATGCAGAATGCTGCTGCCAGAATCCGAGCTGACGGATTTCGCGATGCTGGCGGGCCGCCGAGGTCAGACAGTCGCGGAAACCGTGCATCCGCACGAGCGTGTCGACCGGATAGGCGCAGGGGGCGGAGGGCAGCATTCTGCGCGTTTCGTGCAAGTTCCGCAGGGGCGGGCAAGGGGGGCGCCTCAGCGCCCCTCCGTGTCGGCCCCGGCCACCAGATGCCCGCCGCCGATGTCGCGCAGGATCTGGCGCCGCGGCGCTTCGCCCAGCGGGTGGACCGGGCTTGGCACCTCGCCCGCCAGACGCGGCAGCGGCGGCCGTTCGAACCCCGGGTCGGGCACCGGCACCGCCGCCATCAGCCGCCGGGTATAGGGGTGCTGCGGATTGCCGAAGATCTGCGCGCGGGTGCCCATCTCGACCATCTGGCCCATGAACATCACCGCCACCCGGTCCGAGATGTTCTCGACCACCGCCATGTCATGGCTGATGAAGAGATAGGCGATGCCAAACTCGCGTTTCAGCGCGGCGAGCAGGTCGAGCACCCGCGCCTGCACCGAGACGTCAAGTGCCGAGACGCTCTCGTCGGCGATGATGAGCTTCGGCTGCAGCGCGAGGGCGCGGGCGATGCAGATCCGCTGGCGCTGGCCCCCCGAGAACTCGTGCGGATAGCGGTCGAGCTGATCGCGGTCGAGCCCGACCCGCTCGAACAGCGTGGCGACACGGGCGCGCCGGGTCTCGGGCGTGCCGATGCCGTGGATGAGAAGCGGCTCGCCCACCAGATCGCCCACCCGCATCCGCGGATCAAGCGCCGCCATCGGATCCTGGAACACGATCTGCACGTCGCGGCGCAGCGCCTTCATCTCGCGCGGGGACAGACCGCCCAGCCGGTGGCCCGCCACCTCGATGCTGCCCTGATGCGGCACGAGGCCGGTCAGCGCCTTGGCGATCGTCGACTTGCCGCAGCCGCTTTCGCCGACGAGCGAGAAGGTCTCGCCGGCGCGGATGTCGAAGCTGACGCCCTCGACCGCGTGGACGCGGTGGGTGACGCGCGACAGCAACCCGCCGCGGATGTCGAAGCGCACGCAGAGATCGCGCAGCCGCGCGACGGGGTCTGTCTCGGCGGCGGGGGCAGGGGCGCCGCTGCCGTCGCCCATCCGCGGCACCGCGGCCAGCAGGTCGCGGGTGTAGGGCTGTTGCGGCGTGTCGAAGATCTGCGCGACCGGGCCGGTCTCGACCACCTGGCCCTGTTTCATCACGATCACCCGCTCGGCCATTTCGGCCACCACCCCCATGTCATGGGTGATCAGGATGATCGCGGTGCCCATCTCGCGCTGCAGGTCGCGCAGCAGGTCGAGCACCTCGCGCTGCACGGTGACGTCAAGCGCGGTGGTCGGCTCGTCGGCGATCAGCACATCGGGGCGGAGCGCGAGCGCCATCGCGATCATCACGCGCTGCCGCATGCCGCCCGACAGCTCGTGCGGGAACTGGTCGAGCCGGCGCTCGGGTTCCGAGATCCGCACCGCCTGCAGCGCCTCGAGGGCGCGGCGACGGGCCGCGGCGCGCGAGACCGGCGCATGGGCGCGGATCGCCTCGGAAAGCTGGCGCCCGATCGACAGCACCGGGTTCAGCGAGGTCATCGGCTCCTGGAAGATCATCGCGATGCGGTTGCCGCGAATGGCCCGCATCCGGCCCTCGGGCAGGCGGGTCAGATCCTCGCCGTCAAGGCGGATCGCGCCGGCGCTGACGCGCAGCGCGGGCGGCGGCAGCAGCCCCATGATCGCGAGCGAGGTCAGCGACTTGCCCGAGCCGCTCTCGCCGGCGATGGCGATGGTCTCGCCCGGTGCAAGGGTGAAGCTGAGATCGTGCACCAGCGCCCGCTCGCGCCCCTCGGCCCGGACCGAGATCGTCAGCCCCTCGACCGACAGCACCGGGCGGGGCGGGGCATCCGGGGCCGTCATGGCCCCGGACCGGAGTTCCGCTGTGGCGCTCATTCGAACACGCTGCGCGGGAAGTAGAAGCTGACCACCCAGTTCGGCATGTCGACGATCTCCGAGATCCGCAGATCGCCACAGGTCGAGACCAGCATGTAGGCGTCGACCGCCGCCATGCCGTGCCGTGCCGAAAGCAGGTCGACCATGCCCGCGACCGCATCGCGCGCCGCGACCATCAGGTCGGGACCGATGCCGGTGGTGACCTCGTAGCCCGCGGTGTCGAGATGGCGGGTGACCGGGCCGGGCGTGGTGAAGCGGGGGAACTTCAGGCTTTCGCCCTTCACCACGTCGAAGGTCAGCACGGTGTCGATCGGGCTTTCGATCGCGGTGCCGCAGACCTCGCCGTCGCCCTGCGCGGCATGGGTATCGCCCACCGAGAACAGCGCGCCCTCGACCTCGACCGGCAGGTAGAGCGTGGTGCCCGCCGCCAGATCGCGGATGTCGAGGTTACCGCCGACCCGGCGCGGCGGCACGATCGAATGCTCGCCCGGCGCGGCGGGGGCGACGCCGATGGTGCCGCAGAAGGGCTTCAGCGGCACCTTGCCGTGGCGGCCCCAGAGCGCCTGACCAGGCGCGGCGGCGTCATATTTCCAGATGTTCAGCGCCGCTTCGGTGAACTGGTCGGCCAGCAGGCCGAAGCCCGGGATATTCGCCGTCCAGCCCCAGGCGGTGCCCTCTTCCTCGCGCGGGGCGAAGCTGTCGATCGTCACCTTCAGCACGTCGCCGGGCATCGCCCCGTCGATATAGACGGGGCCGGAGACCGGGTTGATCTTGCCGAAATCGAGCGTCTTCACATCCTCGACCGTCGAGGACGGGCCAAGCTGGCCCGCCGAGGCGTCAAGACAGTGGAAGAGGATGGTCGCGCCCGGCGCCACCGTCTCGACCGGGGCAAGCGAGTTGTCCCAGCCGAAATGGTGCTGCGCGCCGTGGATCGTGTAGCCGCAGGCTTTGCACATATGCGTTCACTCCGTCACATAGACATAATCATAGTTCACCGGGATCGAGACCGGATCGACATAGAGGTCATCGCTGCCGCCCATGCGCGCCGACTTCATCGTGTAGCGGTTCTCGTTGAACACCGGCACCCAGGGGGCGTCCTGCATGATCTTCATGTAGACATCCGACCACAGCGCCAGCCGCTCGTCCTGCTTCGCCGGATCGACGATGGAATCGGCCTTGGCCGCCTCGGCATCGAGATCCTTGTTGCAGTACCACGACCAGTTCCAGCCGCCCTCGACCGCGCCGGCACAGCCGAGGATCGGGCCGTAGAAGTTCGACGGATCGGGGAAGTCGGCGATCCAGGCCATGCCGCCCGACCAGATCATCGGTGCGGTCTTCGGCGTGCCGCCCGCTTCGATCACGTTCGCCTGGGCCAGCGCCTTGATCTCGGCCTTGACCCCGATCGCCGCCAGATCCTGCTGGATCGCCTGCGCGATGCGCGGGTTCGGGTCGGTGTTCATCACATAGAGCTGGGTCTGGAAGCCGTCGGGATAGCCCGCCTCGGCCAGCATCGCCTTGGCCTTCGCCGGATCGAAGGCATAGCCCGTGTAATCCTTGGTGTAGCCCGGCATCGAGGGCGGCAGCGGCTGCGTCGCGGGGGTGGCGCGGCCGTTGATCATCTGCACGATCCGGTCCTTGTTGATCGCCATGTTGATCGCGCGGCGGACCTCGACGTTGTCGAAGGGCTTCATCTCGACGTTCAGCGTGATGTAGCCGGTCTGCAGCTGGCCGCCGACGACGACCTGCTTCTTCTCGTCGGGGTTGTTCATCACCTCGGTGAATTTCGCCGGCGGGATGCCGTCGCCGGGGATGTCGACCTCGCCCTTCTGCAGGCGCAGCAGTGCCACGATCGGCTCCTGGCCGACCTCGAAGGTGACGCTGTCGAGATAGGGCAGGCCGGCGCGCCAGTAGTCGGCGTTCTTCGTCAGCAGCAACTTCTGCCCGATCGTCCAGTCGCTCAGCTTGAAGGCGCCGGTGCCGACCGGGTGCTTGCCGAAATCGGCGCCCCATTTCTCGACTTCCTCCTTCGGCACGACCGAGGAGAAGTTCAGCGCCATCACGTGCAGGAAGGTGGCGTCCGGGCGCGACAGCTCGATCTTCACGGTGGCGGGGTCGAGGACGGTCACGCCCGACAGGCTGGTGGCCGAGCCGTCGGCCATCGCGTCATAGCCGGCGATCGAGCCGAAGAAGCCCGCGCCGGGCGATTGCGTCGCGGGCGTGGTGACGCGGTCGAGCGAATATTTCACGTCCTCGGCGGTCATCTCGCGGCCGTTGTGGAACTTCACGCCCTTGCGCAGGTGGAAGGTGTAGGTCTTGCCGTCGGGCGAGATCTCGTAGCTTTCGGCAAGGCCCGGGCGCAGCTCGGTGGTGCCGGGCACGTAATCCATCAGCCCGTCGAAGATCGACTTGATCATCGACCAGTTCTGCCAGTCATAGCCGATCGCCGGGTCGAGCGTGGCGACGTCGTCCTTGTAGGTGATGACGATGTTGCCGCCGGGTTTGGCGTTCGGATCGGGGGTATAGTCCTGCGCCGCGGCGAGGCTTGCGAAGGACAGCGACACCGCAAGAGCGCTCGTCGCCAGCAGCTTGTTCATCAGGCTCATCTTGGTCTCCGTCTGTTGGATCGGTGGTGGTCGTGAGTGGGGCCCCGTAAGGCGGGGTCTTCGGGAAAGGCTCAGCGCAGCTTGATGCGCGGATCGATGAAGGGGGTGACGAGGTCGGCCAGAAGGTTGCCGAGCACGATGGCGCAGGCCGAGACCAGCGTGACGCCCATGATGATCGGGATGTCGACGCGCTGGATCGCCTGCCAGGCGAGCTGGCCGATGCCGGGCCAGCCGAAGACGCTCTCGACGACGACGATGCCCGACATGAAGATGCCGATGTCGATGCCGATCATCGCGATGATCGGCAGGATCGCGTTCGGCATCGCATGCAGCGCCAGCACCCGGGCCCGGCCGAGCCCCTTGGCGCGGGCGGTGCGGATGTAGTCCGAACGCAGCACGTCGATCATCGAGGAGCGCATCATCCGGCTGTACCAGCCCGAGCCCATGATCCCGAGCGTCATCGCCGGCAGCACGAGGTTCGAGGCATGGCCATAGCCGCCGATCGGGAACCAGCCGAGCTTGACCGCGAAGACGTAGAGCAGCAGCAGCCCGACGACGAATTGCGGCGCCGAGACCGCGACGAAGGAGGTGATCATCAGCGACTGGTCAAGCGCACCGCCGCGGCGCACCGCGGCCAGAACGCCGAGGCTGAGCCCGATCGCCAGCTCGGCCACGATCGCGCCCAGCATCAGCAGCAGCGTCGCCGGCAGCCGCGCCATGATCAGCGCCGCGACCTCGGTCTTCTGCAGGTAGCTGCGGCCCATGTCGCCCTGGAACAGCCCGGCCAGATAGCGACCGTATTGCACCACGAAGGGCTGGTCGAGGCCCAGCTGCCGGCGGATGTTCTCGACCGTCTCGGGGGTGGCCGAGCGCCCGGCGATCTGGCGCACCGGGTCGGCGGGCAGCACATAGAGCAGCAGGAAGGTGATGAAGGACACGCCAAGCAGGATCAGTGCGGATTGCACGAGGCGGCGGAACACATAGGCCAGCATCAGTCACGCCCCCGCTGGGTCGGGTCGAGCACGTCACGCAGCGCGTCGCCCACAAGGTTGAAGGCCAGCGCGAGCGCAAGGATCGCGGCGCCGGGGATGAAGACAAGCCACGGCGCGGCCTGGAAATAGGTCTGGTTCTCGAAGATGATGTTGCCCCAGCTCGGCGTCGGCGGCTGCACCCCCACGCCCAGATAGCTGAGCGTCGCCTCGAGCAGCACCGTGGTCGAGATCCCGAGCGTGCCCCAGACGATGATCATCGGCACCAGATGCGGCAGGATGTGGCGAAACAGGATCCGCGCGGTGCCGGCGCCGAGCGTGCGCTCGGCCGCGACGAATTCGCGCTCGGCCAGCGCCGAGGTCTCGGTGTAGACGACGCGGGCGGTCTGCACCCAGTTCACCAGCGCGATCACCATCGCCACGATCCACAGCGAGGGGGTGAAGATCGCCGCGAGGCAGATCGCCAGCAAGAGCGCCGGGAAGGCCATCATCAGATCGGTGAAGCGCATCAGCACGGCGCCGATCCAGCCGCGGAAATAGCCCGCGGTGACGCCGATCAGCGTGCCGATCAGCAGCGCGAGCCCGTTCGCCACCACGCCGATCACCAGCGAGGTGCGCGCCCCGAACAGGATGCGCGAGAACAGGTCGCGGCCGAGCAGGTCGGTGCCGAGCCAGAACTTGTCGCCGGGCGGCATCGGCGCGCCCTCGAGCGTGAGCCCGTCGAACATCTGGTCCTCGGGCGCGAAGGGGGCGATCCAGGGGGCGAAGATGGCCCCCGCCGTCACCACCACGATCAGCGCCAGCCCGATCAGGGCAAGCTTGCACTGCAGCAGCCGGCGCAGCGCGCCTTGCGGTTGCGGGGCGGCCTCAGCCGAGATCACGTCGGTCATTGCCGTCCTCCTGTCTGTCATGACTGGCCACGACGCGCCGCGCCGCATCCTCGAAACTCACCTGCCAGGCCATCGCCATCTGCCGCAGCTGGTCATAGGCCGCGGCCTCGCCCTTGCCGCGCGCGGCCAAAAGGGTGACGGCGCGCACCACGGTCTGGCGCTCGTCGAGGCGGCGGCGCAAATCGGCGATCTGTGCCGAGAGCGACTGCCGTGCCTCGAAGGCGAGCCGCGCGATCAGCAGCGCCGAATAGGCGCCGCCGTCGCCCACGGGCTTGAGCAGCTGCGCATGCGCCCCGGCCTCGAGCGACCATTCGATCCGGCCCGGTGCCTCCGATCCGATCAGCGCGATCATCGGCATCGGGCTTTCGCCCGGGCGCCAGGGGAATTGCTCGTCGAAGCCCTGGTCGACGTCGAAGAACAGGAAATCGGCGGCGATCGCCTCGGCCGGCAGCTCGGGCCAGCATTGCACCACCGTCAGCCCGATGGCGCGCAGCTGGCGCTCGAGCGCCTGCACCGTCGGGTGCGGCCGGTGCAGGATATAGGCGCGCGCGCCGCCGAGGTTCGCGATCCGGACCTTGCGCTTCATCACACCACCTTCAGCCGCGGCGCGGCGGGCAGCGCCGCCTCGCGCCCATGGGAAAGATAGGGGTCGCCCATCCGCGCCGCGAAGCGTTCGCGGATCGCGAAGGCGCCGTTCTCGACCTGTGCGATCAGCACCGGCAGTTCGGTGTGATGGGTGGCGGGGTCGATGCCCTCGGTGCCGCCCGGCGCATGGGCGAGCAGCTGCGCGAGGCTTTCGCGCGTTGCCCCCGCATGGCCCGACAGCAGCCGCGCCAGCCGGTGCACCGCCGACCAGGCCGCCGCCTCGTGCGAGGAGCCGAAGCTGCGCTGCGCCCCGGGCCAGCCGGTCGCGCCGCGGAAATAGGGGCCGGCGGCGACCAGCCCCTCGGCCGCGGCGGGCTCGATCGCGGCCAGCTCGCATTCGGTGAGGTTGCACGACAGGATCGGGCAGGTCTCGGGGCGGAAATGCGCGACCTCCTCGCCAAGCCGGCGATAGGCGGCGAGGAAGGCATATTGCGACGGGCCGATCAGGTTGTTCAGGATGAAATCGGGGCGGGTGGCGCGGATCTCCTCGATCATCCGGCCGATATCGACCGAGCCGAGCGGCAGATAGCGCTCGCCCAGCACCTCGCCGCCCGCGCCCGAGATCACCTCGCGCGCCAGCCGGTTCATCTCCCAGCCCCAGATGTAGTTCGAGCCGGTCAGATAGCCGCGCCGGCCGAGCCGGGCGAAGGCCCAGCCCAGCAGCGGCAGCAGGTGCTGGTTCGGGCAGGCGTGGGTGTAGACGACGTGGTCCGAGGCCTCGAAGCCCTCATAGGGCACCGGATACCACAGCGTGCCGCCGGCCTTCTCGAGGGTCGGGATCACCTCCTTGCGGCTCCAGGAGGTGACGCAGCCGATCACGTGCCGCGCCGAGCTGTCGCGCAGGATTTCCTCGCACAGCGGGCCGTAGGCGTCGATATTGCCGCGCGGGTCGCGCTCGACCGGCACGAAGCGCAGCGGAACCGCGGGATCGGCGTTGATATGGTCGATGGCGCTCAGCGCCCCGGTGCGGCAGGCCTCGGAGATCAGCGAATAGCTCCCGGAACGGGAGTAGAGCAATCCGAGTTCGACCTGTGTCTTCATGTCCGCCTGACGCCTGTGCGATGTCCGAAACGCAAAAACGCCCCGCCGACGAGCCGCGGGAGGCGGTGTCGAAGCGAGGCGCGAATGCCGTTCGGGAGTGTCCGATGTGCCCTGAAGCTGGCATCGGCCGGCCGCGCGAGACAAGCGTAAAATCGGCCGATGGTCCGAATGGACAGGTGCTGCGCGGCGATGCCGCGGATTTCAGCCCGTTTTTTGATCTCTTTACCCGGAGAGTGATCCGAAAACGGGCTGATCCTGAATCGCAACCAGTGCCGGGGTGGGCCCGTCCGGGGCGCCCGCCCGCGGCGGAGTCGGGGGCGTCAGCCCTCGGCGGGGGCGAGGCCGGCGATCCATTCCTCGAGCAGGCGCACGCCGAAGCCGGTGCCGCCGCGGCGGGCAAGGGGCATCTCCTTCGCCGCAAGCTCCTTGCCGGCGATGTCGAGATGCGCCCAGGGGAAGCCGCCGGTGAACGCGTGCAGGAAGGCCGCGGCATGGGGCGCGTCGCCGTCGTGCAGGTCCTCGGCGTGCTGGCGCAGATCGGCCACCGGCGAGCGCAGCGCCTCCTGATAGGCCGGATCGAGCGGCAGTCGCCAGAACCGCTCGCCCACCGTCTCGCCGGCGCGCAGCAGTGCCTCGGCCAGCCCGTCGTCGGTGGCGAAGAGCCCGGCGAAGACATGGCCCAGCCCCTGCATCACCGAATAGGTCAGCGTCGCGAGATCGACGATCACCCGCGGCTCGCTGCGCGCGGCAAGGGCAAGGATGTCGGCCAGGACCATGCGCCCCTCGCAATCGGTGTCATAGACCTCGACGGTCTTGCCGGCGAAGGTGGTGACGATGTCGCCGGGCTTGTAGGAGCTGCCCGAGAGCAGGTTCTCGGCGATGCCCAGAACGCCCACGACATGCTCGCGGCTGCCCTGCCGGGCAAGGGCCAGCATCGTGCCGGCGACCGCGGCGGCACCGCTCATGTCGGCGCGCATGTCGAACATCTGCGGGCCCGACTTGATCGCCAGTCCGCCGGCGTCGAAGCAGATCCCCTTGCCGACAAGGGCGATCGGCGCGACGGGGCTGCCCGCCGGGCGATAGCGCAGCACGATCACCTTCGGCGCGCGGGCCGAGCCCGCGCCGACGGCCAGCACCGCGTTCATCCCCATCCGCGCCAGCGCCTCGGCATCGAGCACCTCGATCGCGATGCCGGCGGCGGCGAGCGGGGCAAGGAAATCGGCGAAGCTGTCGGGGTTCAGGTGGCTGGCCGGATAGTTCACCAGGTCGCGGGCAAGGCACACGCCCTCGGCCACCGCCTCCATCCGCGAGAGCGCCGCGCCGGGCTCGAGATCGGTGGCAAGCGTCAGGCTCAGCGCGAAGGGGCTTTCTCCCTGCGCGGTCAGCCCGAAACGATAGTTCCCCAGCCGGACGCCATGCACCAGCGCCGCAAGCTGCGCGGCATCCGTGCCGTCGAAGATCAGCGTCGCGGTGCTTTCGCCGGCGGTCTCCAGATGGCGGGCAAGCGCGGCCCCCGCGCGCGCGGCGGCCAGCGCCCCGGCGCCGGGCGCGCCGAGGCCCAGCACCACGATCCGCGCGGCATCAAGACCCGGCAGCGCGAAGAGGTCGAGGCAGGTGCCCTCGGCGGCAGTGAAGCGGGCGGCGGCAAGCGCGCGGGTGATCGCGCCGCCCGCCGCGGCATCAAGGGCCGCGGCGCGCGGCCCAAGGGCGAGCGTCGCATCGAGCGGCAGGACAAGCGTGCGGGACGTGGTGGCAACGGCGGACAGGGTGACGGGCATGGGATCAAGACCTCAGGGAAAAACGGGGGAGGGCGGCCGGGCGGGCCGCCCGGATCAGTCCTCGCGCACGAAATGGCCGGGGCCGGCCTCGCGGTAGCGCCGTTCGGGCGGCACGAAATCGAGCGGACGGATCGGGTTCATCAGCTCGGACGGCGGCTGTGTGCGGCGCAGGTGACGCCGGGCCGGGTCGGGCACGGCCACCGCCTCGATCAGGCGGCGGGTATAGGGGTGCTGCGGCGTCTCCATCACCGCGGCGCGCGGCCCGATCTCGACGATCTCGCCCTGATACATCACCGCGATGCGATGGCTGATCCGCTCGACCACGGCGATGTCATGCGAGATGAAGAGGAAGGCGATGCCGGTGCGCTCCTGGATGTCGAGCAGCAGGTTCACCACCTGCGCCTTCACCGAGACATCGAGCGCCGAGACGCTTTCGTCGGCGATGATCACCCGCGGGTCGAGCATCAGCGCGCGGGCGATGCACAGCCGCTGCCGCTGCCCGCCCGAGAATTCATGCGGAAAGCGCTCGAGCATGGCGGGGCTCAGCCCGACCTGATCCATCAGCCGCGCGGCCTTGGCGCGGGCCTCGGCGGCGGGGCCCATGCGGTGCTCGAGGAAGGGCTCGACCAGTGCCTCGCCGATCGTCATGCGCGGGTTGAGGCTGGCGAGCGGGTCTTGCGGGATCATCTGGATCTCGCGCCGCTGCAGCCGCAGCCGGCCGGGCGAGAGGGTGAAGAGTTCGGTCGCATCCAGTCGCACCGAGCCTGACGAGGTGCCCCCGGCAAGCCGGATGATCGAGCGCCCGGTGGTCGACTTGCCGCAGCCCGACTCGCCCACCAGCGCCAGCGTCTCGGCCGGGTGGATCGCGAAGGAGACGTTCTCGACCGCATGCACCCGCGCCACCTTGCGCCGCAGCAGCCCGCCGCGCACGTCGAACCGGTTGACGAGGTCGCGCACCTCGAGAAGCGGCGTGCCGAGGTCGGGCTGGCGGGCGAGCGGCAGGCCCGGCGTCGCGGCCCCGCTCGCCGGATCGATCGCGGGAAAGCGCAGCGGCACCGGTTCGCCCCGCATCGAGCCGAGCGCCGGCACGCTTGCCAGCAGCGCGCGGGTGTAGGGCGCGCGCGGCGCGTGGAACACCTGCGCCGTCGGGCCTTCCTCGACGACATCGCCGCGCAGCATCACGACGGTGCGGTCGGCCATCTCGGCCACCACCCCCATGTCATGCGTGATGAACAGCATCGCCATCCCGTAGTCTTCCTGCAACTCCTTGAGAAGCGACAGGATCTCGCCCTGAACGGTGACATCGAGCGCGGTCGTCGGTTCGTCTGCGATCAGCAGCTTCGGCCGCGAGGCCAGCGCCATCGCGATCATCACCCGCTGCCGCATCCCGCCCGAGAAGGCGTGCGGATAGTCATCGAGCCGGCGCGCGGCATCGGGGATGCGCACCCGCTCCATCAGCGCGACGGCGGCGCGGCGCGCCTCGGCGCGCGGCATCGGGCGGTGACAGCACAGCGCCTCGATCAGCTGCTCGCCGACCGTGTAGATCGGGTGCAGGCTGGTCATCGGCTCCTGGAAGATCATCGCCGCAATGCGGCCGCGCACCCGTGCGACCATCTCGGCCTCGGAGAGCGACAGCACCTCGGCGCCGTCGAGGGTGACCTGGCCGGTGATGCGGCTGGTCGCGGGGTCGAGAAGCCGCATCAGCGCAAGCGAGGTGACGCTCTTGCCGGAGCCGGATTCGCCCACCAGCGCGACGGTCTCGCCCGCCGCGACGGTCAGCGACAGCCCGTGCACCACCTCGTTCCAGGCGCCGCGGGCGCCCTGGAAGGCGACACGCAGGTTACGGATCGACAGGATCGGGGAGGGCGCGCCGGGGGTGGGGTGGTCCGCCATGGGGAAGGTCGGTCTTTCGGTCATTTGCGCCGCAGCCTCGGGTCGATCAGGATGCACAGAAGGTCGACGACCGCATTCGCGAGCACGACGAAGAAGGAGGCGTAGAGCACCGCGGCCATGATCATCGGCAGGTCGAGCACCTTCAGCGCCTGATAGGTCAGCCGGCCGACGCCGTTCAGGCCGAAGACGACCTCGGTCAGGACCGCGGCGCCGCCGACGAGCACGCCGAAATCCATGCCGAACATGATGACGACCGGGATGATCGCGGCGCGGGTGGCATGCTTGAGCAGCACCCGCCGCGCCGTCAGCCCCTTGGCGCGGGCAGTGCGGATATAATCTTCCTGATAGGTCTCGATGATCCCGGTGCGCAGCATCCGGCCGTAAAGCCCGATGTAGAGGAACGAGAGCGTGATCCACGGGAAGATGAGGGCGAGGAACCAGCGCGCCGGGCTTTCGCTCAGCGGCACATAGCCGAGCGGCGGCACCCAGGAGAAGGCCCAGGTGTCATGCAGCCGGCTCTGGGTGACAAGGTTCACCATCTCGCCGACCCAGAACACCGGCATGGCGACCGCCATCATCGACACGCCCATCAGGATCTTGTCGGGCAGCCGGTCCTTGAAGGCGGCGGCGATGATCCCGGTGGCGGCGCCAAGCGCCATCCACAGCACCGCGGCGCCCGCGACGAGCGACAGCGTCACCGGCGCGGCGGCGGTCAGCGTCGGCACGATCTTCTGGCCGCGGTTGACGAAGGAGGTCAGGTCGCCGGTGACGAACATCTTGCGCATCATCACCCCGTATTGCACCCAGATCGGCCGATCGAGGCCGAAGTCGTGGCGCACGGCGGTCACCGTCTCGGGGGCGGCGTTGCGGCCGGCAATGCGCGCCGCCGGGTCGGCGCCCGGGGTGGCGAAGAAGATCAGGAAGGTGATGACGCTGATGCCGACCATCACCACCACCATCCGCGCGAGGCGCGACAGGATCACGGCCAGCATCAGCGCCCCCGCACGGATTTCGGGTCGAGGATGTCGCGCAGCACGTCCCCGAACAGGTTGAGCAGCATCACCGTCACCATGATCGCGATGCCGGGCGCCATCGACACGACCGGGCGCGAGTAGAGCAGCGCCTGACCGTCCTGCAAGATCGTGCCCCAGCTGGCATTCGGCGCCTGCACGCCGACCGACAGGAAGGACAGCGAGCTTTCGGTGACGATGTTCAGCGCCATCAGCATCGGCGCAAAGACGATCAGCGTGGTCGCGACATTGGGCAGGATGTGGCGCCACAGGATGCGCGAGGGGCGGATGCCCAGCCCGCGCGCCGCCAGCACGAAGTCGCTGTTGGTGATGGCGATCACCCGGCCGCGCACCGGCCGCGCGACATAGGGCACATAGACCAGCCCGATGATGATGATCGGCACCACGAGGCTCGAGGAACTGATGTGGATCGGCCCGATCTCGAAGGTCTTGCCGAGCATCACGATCGAGAGCGAGATCGCCAGCAGATAGACCGGAAAGGCCCAGATCATGTCGATCAGGTTCGACAGCACGGTATCGACCCTGCCACCGGCATAGCCCGCGACGATGCCGATCACCGCGGCGCAGACCAGGCACAGCAGCGTTGCCGCCCCGGCGATAACCAGCGAATTCTGCCCGCCATAGAGCAGCCGCGCCGCGACGTCGCGGCCCTGGGTGTCGGCGCCGAGGAAATATTTCGGCCCCCAGGTCGGCCCGATCGGCGTGACGCCAAGGCCAAGCCCCTCGGTCGAGCGCTCCATCACCGGGCTGCGCTTGCCGTCGATCATGATCTTGGCGCTCAGCCCCGAGCGGAAGGGATCGGTCTGCGCGACATGTTTCGCATAGACCGGCGCCAGCACCGTCGCCAGCACGATGAGCACAAGACCGAGCCCCGAGAGCACCGCGGTGCGGCTCGAGGCAAGGCCCTGAAGCGCACGGCGCCAGGGGCCGGCGGGCGGCGGCAGCGCGCCCCCGGCCGCATCCGCCGGAGGCATGGAGCCCGTTTCGGGTTGGTCGGTCGTCATCTCGGGCCCCTGTTCTTGTCGCGGCTCACTGCACCCAGGCGTTCGCGATCAGCCAGTGATACTGGTTCGAGAAGGCATAGTTGCCGACCCGGGTGCTGAGCAGGTCGACCTGCTTCGGGGTGAAGAGCGGCAGCGCCGGCGCGGCCTCCATCACCGCGCCGTCGATCTTCGCCCATTCCGCATCGGCGGCGGCCGGATCGGTCGCGCCAAGCGCGATCGCGGCCTTCATCCGGTCGTCGATGCCCTTGTCGCAGAAGCCCGCGATGTTGATCGAGGCATCCGAACCGGGGTGGAACGAGTCACAGCCGAAGAGCACGTTGAGGAAGTTCGAGGCGGCCGGATAATCGGCATACCACTGGCTGATCGACAGCTGCACCTTGTTGTTGGTGTTCTGGATATAGGTGAACTGGATATCGCCCGAGATCGTCTGCACCGCGGCCTCGTAGCCCAGATCGCTCAGCACCGACTGCAGATAGGTGCCGATCCCGCGCGAGGCGGCGTTGTCCTCGGTCACGATGGTGACCTTCTCGCCCTTGGTGCCGCTTTCCTCGACCAGCTGCATCGCCTTGTCCATGTCGGGCGCGCTCCAGCTGTCGCCGGGATCGAGCGTGTATTGGCATTGATCCACATGGCCCGGGAACTCGGGCGGCAGCACCTGACAGACGGGCTGCGCGAGCGCCGGCCCGCCGAAGAGCGAGACGAGCGCGTCGCGGTCGATGGCGTAGTTCAGCGCCTGGCGCACGCGCACGTCGTTGAAGGGCGCGAGGTTCACATTCATCGGCGCGTACCACCACGCCGACAGCGGCGCGAGGTGGATCTGGTCGGGGGCGGCGGTGCTCAGTTCGGCCAGACGGTCGGCCGGCGGCTGGTCGAACATCCAGTCGGCCTGGCCGTTCAGGATCGCGTTCACCGCGGCTTCCTCGGTGCCGCCGAAGGTATAGTCGATCTCGTCGACATGGCCTTCGGGCTGCGCGTCCTTGCTCCATTCGCTGAAGGCCGGGTTGCGCACGATCACCATCGAGTTGTTCGGATCATAGCTTTTCACCATGTAGGCGCCGGTGCCCGGGATCGGCGCGTTGCCGTTGTCCTTGGCCGTCGTCTCGGCCGGCAGGATCGAGGCATGCGGCGCGCTCAGCTTGAACAGGAATTCCGGATCGGGCGCGACGAGATTGATCGTCACCGTGCCGGCGGCCTTGTCGGCCACGATGCCGCCCGCAAGCGTGCAGTCGGCCGGCGCGGCAAGGCACTGATCGGCGCCGACGATGCCGTTGTAGAAGGTGCCCGCGGTCGGGCCCAGCACCTTGAAGATGCGCTGGAACGAGGCCACCACGTCGTCGGTGGTCATCTCCTTGCCGTTCGAGAACTTCACCCCCTTGCGCAGGGTGAAGGTATAGGTCTTGCCGTCGTTCGACACCTCGGGCAGGGCCGCGGCGAGATCGGCGACGACCTCCTTGCTTTCCGGGCCGCCGACCTTCTTGAAGCCGACGAGCCCGTCATAGAGGAAGGCGTACAGCTGCCAGAACTGCGAGGTGTAGTTCACATGCGGGTCGAGCGTGCCCTGCGAGGACACCGACACCAGCCTGAGCGTGCCGCCGCGATGCGCGTCCTGGGCCGCGGCGAAGCCGGGCGCGAGCCCGGCCAGAAGGGCGATCGTCGCGACCGTCGCCGCCCAGCGTCCGGGGCGCGCGGGGGTGAGCTTCGTGATCATGGTCAACTCCTTGTTGGATTGTTTTGTCCGGGCAGGGCGGGGAAGGCCCCTGCGCTGCACGGTGTTTTTTCCCGAGTCGCGGCGGCGGCCGGAGCAGGTCGGACCGTCCGCGGGGTTGGACGGATCGCACAAGAAGACTGCTCGAATTTCAGGCCATTCGCCACGGGTCGGCATCGTTTCTCACGTTTCGGGCGCACCGGGCGCTCTGCCTGTCGATATTGTGGCAAGGCTCGGTCCCGCGTAACCTATCAAAAATGATAGTGGCCCGGTCCGGCGACCGGGGCGGTTCAGGGGGACGGCGATGCTGACGGTTGCCTCGCATCTGGTCGGAGGCTTCGGGCCCGGGCTCGGGGCGGAGACGCTCGAGGACGGGGTGGACCGCTTCTTCGAGGTCGCGCGCGGCTTCGGTGCGGCGGCGCTGATCTATGATTACACCCCCGCGCGGCACGAGGCGGACGGGGCGGTGATGCCGCCCTCGGTGATGGTGGTGCGCAATCTCGATCCGGGAATGATCGACTATTGGTGCGGGCGCGGTTATGCGCGCCACGATCCGGTGCAGGCGGTGGCGGTGAATTCGGTCGCGCCCTTCATCTGGAGCTATGACGCCGAGGCGGGCGAGCTGAGCCAGAGCTATCTGACCAAGCATTCCCGCCCGGTGGTCGAGTTCATCTCGGCGAGCGGCTTCGTCAACGGCATCACCGTGCCGATCCATCTGCCCGATGGCGGCTATGTCACGGTGAACGGGCTGTGGAACGGGCCCGGACAGGCCTTCGGCCGCGTCGCGCTGCAGGTGCTGCCGGGCTTTGCGCTGATGGCGCAGGCGTTCCAGAACGAGATCGGCTCGCCCGGACGGCGGCTGACTGCCGCCCGCCCGGTGCTGAGCGCGCGCGAGCGCGAATGCCTCGACCATGCCGCGCGCGGGCTTTCGGCCAAGGAGACCTCGCGGCTGATCGAGCGCTCGGTGCCGACGGTGGTGATGCATCTCAACGCCGCGGTGCGCAAGCTCGGCGCGCGCAACCGCAGCCATGCCGTGGCCGAGGCGGTGCGGCGCGGGCTGATCTGACCCCCTCATTTTTGATAGCTGCTCGCCGCCTGCCGCCGCCGATAGAGTTTCGGGGAACCGGCACAGGAGGGCGAAGATGCAGGATCGGACGCAGGCGGAACTTCCGACGCGCGAGGGCTTCATGCCGTTTCGCGACTGGCAGACCTGGTATCGGGTCACCGGCGATCTTGAGAACGGCAAGCTGCCGCTCGTCATCGCGCATGGCGGGCCGGGCTGCACGCATGACTATGTCGACAGCTTCAGGGAGATCGCCGCGCTCGATGGCCGGGCGGTGATCCATTACGACCAGCTCGGCAACGGCAATTCCACCCACCTGCCCGAGAAGGGGCCCGAGTTCTGGACGGTCGATCTGTTCCTCGACGAGCTCGACCACCTGCTTGACCATCTGGGCATCCGCGACCGCTATGCCTATCTCGGCCAGTCCTGGGGCGGGATGCTGGGCGGCGAGCATGCGGTGCGCCGGCCCGCGGGGCTGAAGGCGATCATCTTCGCCAACAGTCTGGCCAGCATGCCGACCTGGGTCGCCGAGGCGAACCGGCTGCGCGCCGAACTGCCGGCCGAGGTGCAGCAGACGCTGTTGCGCCACGAGGCTGCGGGCACGCTGACCGATCCGGACTACCTGGCGGCCTCGCGCGTCTTCTATCTGCGCCACGTCTGCCGGCTTGACCCCTGGCCGCCCGAGGTGACCCGCACCTTCGAGCTGATGGATCTCGACAACACCGTCTATCGCGCGATGAACGGGCCGACCGAGTTCCACGTCATCGGCACGATGAAGGACTGGACGATCGAGGACCGGCTGCATCTGGTGAACGTGCCGGCGCTGGTGATCTCGGGCAAGTATGACGAGGCGACGCCGCTGGTGACGAAGCCCCTGGTCGAGAATATCCCCGGCGCCCGCTGGGTGCTGTTCGAGCACTCGGCCCACATGCCCCATGTCGAGGAAAAGGAGCTGTGCCTGCGCACGGTGTCCGACTTCCTGACCGGGGTCGAGGCCGCGGGCGTCTGAGCCGTAAAAAACGGCGCGGGCCCGAAGGCGCGCGCCGCAGCGGTTTCGGGCAGGCGGGATTCAGGCGAGGATCATCGCCACGACCGGCGCCATCAGCACGTTGAGGATGCCCACGAGCACCATCACGAGGCCGGCGATCGCGCCCTCGGCCGAGCCGATCTGATGCGCGCGCGCCGTGCCCGCGCCATGCGCGCCCATGCCGAAGAGCGCGCCCCGTGCCAGCGCCGAGGCGAAGGGCAGGCGGGCGAGGATCATGTCGCCGAGCGCCGCACCGGTGATGCCGGTGATCACCACGAAGACCGCCGTCAGGTCCGGCACACCGCCGATGTCGCCCGAGACCTCCATCGCGAAGGGGGTGCTGATCGAGCGCGGCACCAGGCTCAGCCGCAGCGCCTCGTCAAGACCGAGCAGCGAGGCCAGGCCCCAGCTGGTGACGATCGCGGTCAGGCTGCCGGCGATCATGCCCACCAGCAGCACCGGCCAGTGCCGGCGGATCAGCAGGCGCTGTTCGTAGATCGGCACCGCGAAGGCGACGGTCGCCGGCCCCAGCAGCAGCACCAGCCAATGGGTCCAGCGCATGTAGTCGCGGTAGCTGACATGCAGCGCCAGCACCGCCGCGGCGACCAGCACCGGCGCCACCGCGAGCGGCATCAGCCACCAATGCGTCCAGCGCCGGTAGATCCGCTTGGCGATCGCATAGGAGCCGATCGTCAGCACCGACCACAGCAGCACATTCGCGCCGGTCAGCGCCATCGGATCGAGCGTGGCGAGGGAAAGATCAGGCATGGCGGGACGTCCAGCGATAGCAGGCCTCGACGGCGAGCGCGGTCGACACCATCACCGAGATCGTGCTGACCAGGATGACGGCAAGGATCTTCAGCCCGATCAGGCCGAAGAACTCGCGATGGCCAAGCACCGCAAGCACGGCGGGCACGAAGAACAAAAGCATCTCGGCCAGGAACCAGCTGGTGCCGCGGCGCAGGCTGAGGGCGCTGAGACGGCGGCTGAGCAGCAGCGCGAGCAGCAGCGCAAGGCCGAGGATGCCCCCCGGCAGCGGCACGCCCGAGGCGACGGCGAGCGCGGTGCCAAGGCCCCAGAAGACCAGCACCGCCCCGATCTGCAGCGCGGTGCTGCGGTGCAGCCGCTTTGAAACAGCATAGTGAGTCGACATCGCGGCCCTCCTTTCGATCGCTCTTATCTAGGGAAGGGCTTGCCATGAGTGAAATGAATTGATTGACTGAAAACTATTCCCAAGGAGAATGGTCTTGGAATTCCGCCCGCTGCGCATGTTCGTCGAGGTCGTCCGCCAGGGCGGGTTTTCCCAGGCCGCGCGCGAGGTGAACGCGACGCAATCGACGATCAGCAAGGCGGTGAAGCAGCTCGAGGACGAGATCGGCGTGCCGCTGCTTGACCGGATCGGGCATCGCAGCGTGCTGACCACGGCGGGCGAGATCGTCTATCGCCGCGGCGTGCGGTTGCTCGCGGACCGTGACGACCTGCTGGCCGAGCTCGACGATCTGCGCGGGCTCGGCCGCGGCGTGCTGCGGCTCGGCCTGCCGCCGATCGGGTCGAGCACGCTTTTCGCGCCGCTCTTCGCCACCTACCGGCAGCGCTATCCCGGCGTCGAGGTGCAGCTGACCGAGCACGGCAGCGACCGGCTCGAGGAAAGCCTGCGCGCGGGCGAGATCGACTTTGCCGGCGCGCTTCTGCCGACCTCGGAGGATTTCGAGGTGCAGCTTGTGCGGCGCGAGCCGCTGGTGGCGCTGTTGCCGCCTGGCCATCCGCTGGCGCGGCGGCGGCGGATCGCGCTGGCCGAGCTGCGCGAGACCCCCTTCATCATGTTCGAGAGCGGCTTCGCGCTGCACCGGGTGATCCTCGACGCCTGCCGCCGGGCGGAACTCGAGCCGAAGGTGGTGGCGGTGAGCAGCCAGATCGACTTCATGGTGAAACTGGTCGCGGCGGGGATGGGCACCACCTTCCTGCCGCGGATGATCGCGCAGCAGCGGGCCGGCAAGGCGGTGCGCTGCGTGCCGCTGAGCGAGCCGGGCACCGATTGGGTGATGGCGATGGTCTGGCGCCGCGGCGCCTATCTGTCGGCCGCGGCGCAGGCCTGGCTCGATCTGGTGCGCGGCTATGACTGGGGCGAGCCGGCCGAGCTGCCCTGAGCCCGCCCGCGGGGCTTGACCGCGCCGGCGCGGGCGGGTCTTGTCCCGGGCAAGAGAGGGAGCCCCCGCATGGCCTTCACCATCCGCCAGCTGCGCTATTTCATCGCCGCCGCCGAAAGCGGCACGGTTTCGGGGGCGGCGCTGGCGCTGTCGATCTCGCAATCGGCGGTGACCGAGGCGATCCGCGACCTCGAGGCCGACCTGGGCGTCGCGCTTTTCGAGCGTCACCCGCGCGGGCTCGAGATCACCCAGAAGGGGCACCAGTTCCTGCGCCACGCGCAGGGCATTCTGGCCAGCATCGCCGACGCCCGGCAGGCGGTGGTCTCGGACACCGAAAAGCTCAGCGGGTCGCTGCATGTCGGCGTGACCTCGCTGGTCGCGGGCTATGTGCTCTCGGACATCCTGGCCCGGTTTCGCCGGGCGAACCCCAATGTCGATGTCACCGCGCTCGAGGACAGCGGCGATTACCTCGAACACCTGCTGATCGGCGGCGAGCTGGATGTGGCGGTGATGGTGACCTCGGCGCTGCGCGACCGGATGGCGCTGCAGACCGAGATCCTCGAGGTCTCGCCCTATCAGCTGTGGCTGCCGAACGGCCACCGGCTGACCGAGGCGACCTCGGTCGCGATCGAGGATCTGGTGGGCGAGCCGATGATCATGCTGCGCCTCGACGAGATCGAGGAGGCGACGCGGGGCCTGTTGAGCGCGCTCGGCGCGCGCCCGCGCGTGGCCTTCCGCACCCGGTCGGTCGAGGCGGTGCGCTCGCTGGTGGCGACGGGGGCGGGAATCGCCCTTCTGCCCGAGCTCGTCTATCGCCGCTGGTCGCTCGAAGGTGACCGGATCGTCTCGCGCGATGTCTCGGGCAAGCTGCCGGTGGTGCAGGTGGGGGTGGTCTGGCGCAAGGGCGCGCCCCTTCCCGAGACCGCGCGTGAATTTATCCGCGCCGCGCAAAGCTATTCGGCGCAACGATAAATTCCGGTATCGACTTTTCCGATAGTGCGCTTCTGTCAATTGAATTTGCGAAAACGTGCCATCTCCATCACGCTTCCGTGCGAGGGGCCCCAACTTGCCCCGCGACAACAGGGAACATTTTGATGAAAAAGCTTCTGAACCTCTGCGCCTCGGGGATTGCCCTCGGCGCAGCGCTGTCGCTGCCGGCGCAGGCCGAGATGCTGAAGGAACTGGGCAAGCCCGAGGGCGCGCTCTCGATCGTTGCCTGGCCGGGCTATATCGAGCGCGGCGAGACCGATCCGGCCTATGACTGGGTCACCAAGTTCGAGCAGACCACCGGCTGCAAGGTCGAGGTGAAGACCGCGGGCACCTCCGATGAAATGGTGTCGCTGATGAACCAGGGCGGGTTCGACCTGGTGACGGCCTCGGGCGATGCCTCGCTGCGGCTGATCGCGGGCGGCAAGGTGCAGCCGGTCAACATCGATCTGATCCCCGACTGGAAGCGCGTCGACGACCGGCTGAAGGATGCCCCCTGGCACACCGTCGACGGCACCCATTACGGCGTGCCCTTCATGTGGGGCCCGAACGTGCTGATGTACAACACCGAGGTGTTCAAGACCGCGCCCGACAGCTGGGATGTCGTGTTCAACGAACAGACGCTTCCCGACGGCAAGACGAACAAGGGCCGGGTGCAGGCCTATGACGGCCCGATCTACATCGCCGATGCCGCGATGTATCTGAAGGCGCACAAGCCCGAGCTCGGCATCGAGAACCCCTACGAGCTGAACGAGGACCAGTATGCCGCCGCGCTTGAACTCCTGAAGGGCCAGCGCCAGCTCGTCTCGCGCTACTGGCATGACGCGATGGTGCAGATCGACGACTTCAAGAACGAGGGCGTCGTCGCCTCCTCGGCCTGGCCGTTCCAGGTCAACCTGCTGAAGGCCGACGGCGCGCCGGTCGGCTCGGTCGTGCCGAAGGAAGGCGCCTCGGGCTGGGCCGACACGCTGATGCTGCACTCGGACGCCAAGCACCCGACCTGCGCCTATCTGTGGATGGAGCATTCGCTGAACTCGAACCTGCAGTCGGACCTGTCGGTCTGGTTCGGCGCCGTGCCCTCGGTCCCCGAGGCCTGCACCGACAAGTCGGGGATGCAGACCGCCGAGGGCTGCGACGCGAACGGGCTGAAGGACTTCGACAAGATCTGGTTCTGGCGCACCCCCACCTCGAAATGCGAGGCCGGCGGCTGCGTGCCCTATCACCGCTGGGTGTCCGACTACATCGCCGTGATGGGCGGCTGATCCGCCCTGCGCCCGGGCGGTGACGCCCGGGCCCCCCTTCCTGACTTCCTCCCCTGAAAGACCAAGCATGACCCAAGCTGTGAGTTTCCGCGGCGTCTGTCGGCATTTCGGCATCGTCCGGGCCGTCGACGGTGTTGACCTCGACATCGCCGATGGCGAGTTCTTCGCCATGCTGGGGCCCTCGGGTTCCGGCAAGACCACCTGTCTGCGCCTGATCGCGGGCTTCGAGCAGCCGACCGCCGGCCATATCGAGATCTATGGCGAACGGGCCGAAGGCGTGCCGCCCTATCGGCGCAACGTCAACACCGTGTTCCAGAACTATGCGCTCTTCCCGCATATGGACGTGCGCGACAACGTGGCCTTCGGGCTGCGGGTGAAGGGCGTGGGCCGGGCCGAGCGCAATCGCGCCGCCGAGGAGGCGCTCGAGCTGGTGGAACTCGCGGGCTATGGCGACCGCCGTGCGGGGGCGCTTTCGGGCGGTCAGCGGCAGCGTGTGGCGCTCGCTCGGGCGCTCGTCAACAAGCCGCGCGTGCTGCTTCTGGACGAGCCGCTCGGCGCGCTCGACCTGAAGCTGCGCGAGCAGATGCAGGAAGAGCTGCGCCGGCTGCAGCGCGCCCTTGGCATGACCTTCGTCTTCGTCACCCATGACCAGGAAGAGGCGCTGTCGATGGCCGACCGCGTCGCGGTCTTCGCGCATGGCACGATCCAGCAGGTCGGCACCCCCGAAGAGATCTACCGCCGCCCGGCAAGCCGCTTCGTCGCCGATTTCGTCGGCTCCTCGAACGTGCTGCCGGCCGAGTTCGTCGGCGCCGGTCCCGCCGGCTGCTGGGCCAGCCTGCGCCCCGAGGACATCCGCCTCGATCCCGCCGGCCGCGAGGCCCGGGTCACCGCGCGCGCCTATCACGGCCGGGTGGTCAAGCTTGGCCTCGAGCTGGACGGCCAGACGCTGACCGCGCTCGTCTCGCCCGCCGAGACCCTGCCCGAACCCGGCCAGACCGCCCGCATCGGCTGGGATGCGGCGAAGGTGCATGTGATGGAGCCGGGCGCATGACCGATCACGCGATCTTCCCGCCGCGCGCGGGGCTTGTCGCGCGGGGCGTCGACTGGGTGATCCGCCATCCGCGGATGTTCACCTTCCTGATGATCCTGCCGATCGTGCTGTGGCTCGGCATCGTCTACATCGGCGCGCTGATCGCGCTGCTGATGCAGAGCTTCTTCTCGATCGACGAGTTCTCGGGCGTGGTGAAGCACGAGTTCACCCTTTCCACCTATGCCGAGCTGCTGCGGCCCTCGAATTTCGACATCATCGCACGCACCGTGGTGATGGCGGGCTCGGTCACGCTCGCCTCGGCGGTGCTGGCCTTCCCGATCGCCTATTTCGCCGCGCGCTATGCCAGGGGGAAATGGAAGGCGCTCTTCTACATCGGCGTCATGCTGCCGCTGTGGTCGAGCTATCTGGTCAAGGTCTACGCCTGGAAGCTGGTGCTGGCGAAGGAAGGCATCCTGAACTGGGTCTTTGCCAAGCTGCATCTGACCTGGGCGCTCGACGGCATCCTGTCGCTGCCGGTCATCGGTGGCAACTCGCTCTCGGTCAGCTATCTCGGCACCTTCATCGTCTTCGTCTACATCTGGCTGCCCTATATGATCATCCCGGTGCAGGCCTCGCTTGAACGGGTGCCGGGACCGCTGCTCGAGGCCGCCTCGGACCTTGGCGCGACGCCGCGGCAGTCGTTCCGCATGGTGCTGTTCCCGCTGGCCCTGCCGGGCATCGTCGCGGGCTCGATCTTCACCTTCTCGCTGACGCTCGGCGATTACATCATCCCGCAGATCATCGGCTCGGGCCGGCTGTTCATCGGCCAGGCGGTCTACACCCAGCAGGGCACGGCCGGGAACATCCCGCTCGCCGCCGCCTTCACCGTGGTTCCGATCGTGCTCATGGGCTTCTACCTGTGGGGCGCGCGCAAGATGGGGGCTTTCGATGCACTCTGACACCAAGGCGCCGCTTGCGCTCAAACTCTCGGCCATCGGCGGGCTCGTGTTCCTGCTCGCCCCGATCGCGCTGATCTTCCTTTACGCCTTCACCACCGAGGAAAAGAGCTATCAGTTCCCGCCGCCGGGGCTGACGCTGAAGTGGCTGGGCGTGACGCTCGGGCGTGGCGACGTCTGGCAGGCGCTTGGCCTGTCGCTGAAGGTCGCGGCGATCTCGACCTCGATCGCGCTGGTGCTGGGCACGCTGACCGCCGCCGCCGTCGCCCGCTCGCGCTTCTTCGGACGCGAGGCGATTTCGCTCCTCGTGATCCTGCCGATCGCGCTGCCGGGCATCATCACCGGGATCTCGCTGCGCTCGGCTTTCGCGCTGCTCGACATCCCGTTCAGCACCTGGACGATCGTCCTTGGCCACGCGACCTTCTGCATCGTGGTCGTCTACAACAACGCCGTGGCGCGGTTCCGCCGCACCTCGGGCTCGCTCATTGACGCGGCGATGGATCTCGGCGCGGACGGGGTGCAGACCTTCCGTCTGGTGATCCTGCCCAATATCGGCACGGCGCTTCTGGCCGGCGGCATGCTCGCCTTCGCGCTGTCCTTCGACGAGGTGATCGTGACCACCTTCACCGCCGGCAACCAGTCGACCCTGCCGATCTGGATGCTTGAGGAACTCGTCCGCCCGCGCCAGCGCCCGGTGACCAACGTCGTCGCCATGGCCGTGGTGCTGGTGACGGTGCTGCCGATCCTTGCCGCCTATTACCTGACCAAAGACGGCGAAAACACCGCCGGTTCCGAGAAATGACTGACTGGGAGACCTCCATGCAAACGCAGATGCTGATCGGCGCCACCCTCGTTGCGGGCACCGAGACCGAGGAACAGATCCTCAACCCCCGCACCGGCGAGGTGATCGTCACCCTTCCCGAGGCCTCGCTCGCGCAGGTCGAGGCGGCGGTCACGGCCGCGACGAAGGCCTTCACCACCTGGTCGCGCACCACGCCGGCCGAGCGCTCGGGCTATCTGCTGAAGATCGCCGAGAAGATCGAGGCCGAGGCGGCGACGCTTGCCGGGCTCGAGGCGCTGAACTGCGGCAAGCCCGGGCACATGGCGCTTGGCGATGAACTGCCGGCGATCATCGACTGCTTCCGCTTCTTTGCGGGGGCGGTGCGCACGATGCACGGGCCGGTCGCGGGCGAATACCTGCCGGGCCACACCTCGATGATCCGGCGCGACCCGATCGGCGTCGTCGCCTCGATCGCGCCCTGGAACTATCCGCTGATGATGATGGCCTGGAAGATCGCCCCGGCGATCGGCGCGGGCAACACCGTGGTGTTCAAGCCCTCGGAACAGACGCCGCTGACGGCGCTGGCGATGGCGAAGATCTTTGCCGAGGTGCTGCCCGAGGGCGTCGTCAACATCGTTCTGGGCCGTGGCGAGACCGTGGGTTCGGCGCTGATCAACCACCCGAAGGTGGCGATGATCTCGCTCACCGGCGACATCGCGACCGGGCGCAAGATGCTCGAGGCCGCGACCCGCACGATCAAGCGCACGCATCTGGAACTGGGCGGCAAGGCGCCGGTGATCCTGTTCGACGATGCCGATGTCGAGGCGGCCGTCGCGGGGCTGCGTGCCTTCGGCTATTACAACGCCGGGCAGGACTGCACCGCCGCCTGCCGGATCTATGCGCAATCGGGCGTCTACGAGAAATTCGTGGCGGACCTCGCCGCCGCGGTCTCGACCATCGGCTTCGGCAACGAGGACGACAGCCTGAACGAGATGGGGCCGCTGATTTCGCCGCGGCAGCGCGACCGCGTGGCCTCCTTCGTCGCCCGCGCCCGCGAACAGAACCACATCGAGGTCGCCACCGGCGGCGAGATCCCCGAGGGCAAGGGCTTCTTCTACAAGCCGACCGTCATCGCGGGCGCCCTGCAGTCGGACGAGATCGTCCGGCGCGAGGTCTTCGGCCCCGTCGTCTCGGTCACCCGCTTCGACGAGCCGGAAGAGGCGATCGGCTGGGCGAATGACTCGGACTATGGTCTGGCGTCGTCGGTCTGGACCAAGGACGTGAGCAAGGGCCTCTCGGTCGCCTCGCGGCTGCAATACGGCTGCACCTGGGTGAACACCCATTTCATGTTGACCAACGAGATGCCGCATGGCGGGCTGAAGCAGTCGGGCTATGGCAAGGACATGTCGATCTATGCGCTCGAGGATTACTCGGTCGTGCGGCATGTGATGATCGCGCTCTGACCCCCTGGTGGCGGGGCAGGGCGCCCCGCTGCCCCATCGGGCCCGCGCCGCACCTTCACGGTGCCGCGCGGGCCTTTCCACATCCACCGGGGGCGCGCCCCGTGTCATTGTGCCGCGCCCCGAGGTGCGGGCACTCCCGGGTGGCGCGTTTGCACGGTCAGATGTCAGGAATCCATATTGATTTCAGTGCATTGAGAGACGTGGCGCGACCCGGCGCTGAGGCCGTCTTTCTGACGTCGCGCGCTTTCCCCCTCGGGTAAACCCCTAGAGGCTGCGGGCTAACCCCGGATTGCCCGCAAGGGGGCCTCTTCCTAGCCTCGGACAAGCGCAGAAGAGTGGAAGTGATCGCCATGGCTACGGACAAGACAAGTCGCAAGGGGAAATATGCAGCCGCCGTCGGGGGGGTCGCGGTGCTGGCCGGGGGGACGGCGCTGTTCCTCGCCCGGCCTCCGGCGCTCGAGGCGGTGACGCCCGGTTTCACCGGCGAGGCCAGCGCCGAGCTGATCGCGCGCGGCCGCTACATCGCCGAGCTTGGCGATTGCGTCGCCTGCCACACCGCCAAGGACGGGGTGGAGATGGCGGGCGGGCTTGCCCTCGAAAGCCCGATGGGCACGATTTACTCGACCAACATCACCCCCGATCCCGAGACCGGCATCGGCGGCTGGAGCTATGCCGAGTTCGACCGCGCGATGCGCAAGGGCGTGGCGGCGGACGGCCATCACCTCTATCCGGCGATGCCCTATCCCTCCTATGCGAAGATGACCGAGGCCGACATGGGCGCGCTTTGGGCCTATCTCAGCCAGGGCCTTGCGCCGGTGAAACAGGCCGCGCCGGAAACCGACCTCGGTTTTCCGTTCAACCAGCGCTGGGGATTGGCCTACTGGAACACAGCCTTCCTGAAAGGCGCCCCCTTCACCCCCGATCCGTCGAAGGATGCGGTGTGGAACCGCGGCGCCTATCTGGTGCAGAGCCTCGGCCATTGCGGCGCCTGCCACACGCCCCGCGGCATCGGCTTCCAGGAGGTCACCATGGACGGCACCGGGCCGCAGGGGGACAAGTTCCTGTCGGGCGCGCAGGTCGAGAACTGGAACGCCGTCAACCTGCGCAACCTGTGGACCGTGTCCGACATGGTGCGTCTGCTGAAGACCGGGCAGAACCGCTTTGCCACCGTCTCGGGCAGCATGGTCGACGTGATCTCGCACTCGACGCAGCATTTCTCCGACCTCGATCTGACGGCGATGGCGGTCTACATGAAATCGCTGCCCGCCGACCGGCCGGAGCAGCCGACCAGCCCCGCCGACGTGGTCGCCGCGCTGGTGCCCGAGACCACCTGGACCACGCCGGGCGGGCTTGGCTATGCGCAGTTCTGCTCGGATTGCCACCGCCCGAACGGCGAGGGCGTGCCGGGCGTCTTCCCGCCCTTCGGCGGCAACCACACGATCTCGGCCGAAGATCCCGCGACGCTCATCCACATCACCCTGACCGGCGGGCAAAGCGCGATGACCGCGGCGCATCCGCGCGCCTTCCACATGCCGGGCTTCGCCAAGCTCGGCGATGACGAGATCGCGCAGATCCTCAGCTTCGTGCGCGAGAACTTCGGTGCGGGCGCCGCGCCGGTGACGCCCGAGGCGGTGGCCAAGGCGCGCAAGGCGATCGGCCCCGAGGTCGACAGCTCGACCTTCGAGACGCCGCGGCTTGCCGCGATGCTCGGCGCGCCGAATGCCGATCAGCTGGTGCGCGGCATGCGGCTGAATGCCGAGACCCGCGACCTGCTGCCCGATCATGTCGGCGACGCGCTGAACTGCACCTCGTGCCACCTGAACGCGGGCACGGTGGCGAATGGCTCGCCCTATGTCGGCATCACCGCCTTCTTCCCCTCCTACCAGAAGCGGGCGGGCAAGGTGATCGACATGGAGGACCGCATCAACGGCTGCTTCCGCCGCTCGATGAACGGCAAGCCGCTGGCCAAGGACAGCCCCGACATGAAGGCGATGCTGGCCTATTTCGACTGGATGAAGGGCGAGACCAAGCCCGAGGACAAGGTCGAGGGCCGCGGCGTGGGCAAGGTCGATACCTCGCTGATCCCCGACCCGGTGCGCGGCAAGACGATCTATGCCGAGCAATGCGCCGCCTGCCATGGCGAGAACGGCGAGGGGCTGACCGATGTCGCCGGGCGCATGGTCTATCCGCCGCTCTGGGGGGATCATTCCTTCAACATCGGCGCCGGCATGGCGCGCACCTTCACCGCTGCCGCCTTCGTCAAGCAGAACATGCCGATTGCGGCGCATGGCAAGTTCCCGCTCGGGCAGGGGGGGCTGTCGGACCAGGACGCGATCGACGTGGCGGAATACTTCAGCCACATGCCGCGCCCCGACTTCCCCGACAAGGTGAAGGACTGGCCGAAGGACCCGAAACCGAAGGACGCGCGCTACTGATCCCACATTCCGCGTCCTGCGTCCGCGGCCGGCCCCTCGTCCCGGGGCCGGCCGTTTCCTTTGCGGCTCAGACCCGTTCGAGGGCGATGGCGATGCCCTGACCGACGCCGATGCACATGGTGGAGAGCGAGCGCTTGCCGGCGGTCTTCAGCAGCTCGAGCGCTGCCGTGCCGGTGATCCGCGCGCCGGACATGCCAAGCGGATGGCCAAGCGCGATCGCGCCGCCGTTCGGGTTCACCCGCGCATCGTCATCGGCAATGCCAAGCGCGCGCAGCGTGGCGAGGCCCTGGCTCGCGAAGGCCTCG
>NZ_RCHI01000015.1 GCF_003664585.1 Paenirhodobacter hankyongi | reverse complement strand
TTCGCCGTCCAACGTTTGATGCTGTCGTCCATCGTCATACTCATTGCCACGTTCTCCCTTGTAGCATGAGCAGGTTTTCACTGGGTCGATACATGGCAGCACGCCCTCCCTTTTCGAGACACCAGTTCGCCCCGCACACCCATAAACGGGCGCACTTGGCTCTGCCCCACTTAATCGCACAGATCCGGGAGGCCGCTCTATCATTGGTGCGTCAACAAACGTGTTGACAGCCAATCGGTAAGCATATGCTTCCAATCGGCATACATATGGTCCAATGACAAGTGGAACGGCTTGGTGGAGCTGAGGGGGATCGAACCCCTGACCTCATCATTGCGAACGATGCGCTCTCCCAACTGAGCTACAGCCCCTCGCCGTGGGGGGGCTTTTCGCCCTTTGGCGGGGGAATGTCAAGCGCCCCAAAACACGGAACTGAAAGATTTTTCATTTTCCGGGTCCGGAGGCTTTTCGCCCCCCGCCACACCCCTTTTTTCAGGCCGTGACGCCAAGCTTGCCGCGCACGAAGGCCGCAAGATCGGCGGCCGGCCGGGCGCCCGCCGCACGCGCCACCTCGCGGCCACCGCGGAACAGCACGAAGGCCGGAATCCCCTGGATCCGGTAGCGCTGCGCCACCGTCGGGTGAGACTCGGTGTTGATCTTCGCCAGCCGCACCTGCGGCGCGAGCATTGCCGCCGCCGCCTGGAACTGCGGCGCCATTTGCCGGCAGGGCCCGCACCAGGGCGCCCAGAAGTCGACGAGCAGCGGCAGGTCGTCCTTTTCCGCCTTCATCAGGGTCTCGGTCTCGATCTCGGTCACCTTGCCCGAGATCAGCGGCGCGCCGCAGACACCGCATTTCGGCCCCGCGACCAGCCGGTCGGCGGGAACCCGGTTCGCCTGCCCGCACTCGAGACAGGTCACGCGCATCGATTCGGCCATGTTGAGCCTCCGTTGCATTCGATTTACCGAATATATTGGAAGCAAGGCCAGCCAATGCAAGGAGAGCCGATGACACCGTTCAGGGAACAGCCGGCCGAACGGCAGGAGGCGCTGCGCACGGCCTATGCCGCAGAGATGGCGCGGCAGGGCAGCACCTGCGAGATGGCCGAGAAGATCGCCCGTTTCGCCGCATGGCTGGCCCCGCAGGGGGTGAGCTTCGGGCCCGAAGACCTGCCGCCGCGCCGGCAGTGAGGGCGCGAAGGGGGCGCTGCCCCCTCTTGGCTGCGCCAATTCACCCCCGGGATATTTGGGGCAATTGGAAGCGGGAAGGGGAGGGTTTCCCCTCCCCCTTTTTCTTGGCGGAAGACGCCGGGGGCCGCGCCCCCGGCCTGTTGTCCTACATCCAGTCCTCGACCGGCGGGCAGGTGCACACCAGATGCCGGTCGCCATAGACGTTGTCGACCCGGCCGACGGGCGGCCAGTACTTGTCCTCGCGGAAGGCGCCGGGCGGGAAGCAGCCCTGTTCGCGGCTGTAGGGCCGGTCCCAGTCGGCCACCAGATCCTCGACCGTGTGCGGCGCGCGGCGCAGCGGGCTGTCCTCGGCGCCGATCCGGCCCGCGGCGACGTCGTCGATCTCGGCCCGGATCGCCTCCATCGCGGTGATGAAGCGGTCAAGCTCGGCCTTCGTCTCCGATTCCGTCGGTTCGACCATCAGCGTGCCGGCAACCGGCCAGCTCATCGTCGGCGCGTGGAAGCCGTTGTCGACCAGCCGCTTCGCGATGTCGTCGACCGTCACCCCCACCTCGGCGAAGCCGCGGGTGTCGAGGATGCACTCATGCGCCACCCGTCCCCGGTTGCCCATGAAGAGGATCGGGTAGAGCGGCTTCAGCCGCGCCGCGATGTAATTCGCGTTCAGGATCGCGACCCGCGTCGCCTGGGTCAGCCCCGCGCCGCCCATCATCAGGCAATAGGCCCAGGAGATCAGCAGGATCGAGGCCGAACCATAGGGGGCCGCACTCACCGGCCCCTCGACGCCGCCGACCTCCGGGTGGCCCGGCAGATGCGGCGCGAGATGCGCCTTCACCCCGATCGGGCCCATGCCCGGGCCACCACCGCCATGCGGGATGGCGAAGGTCTTGTGCAGGTTGAGGTGGCTGACATCGCCGCCGATTTCTCCGGGCTTCACCAGGCCCACAAGCGCGTTCATGTTCGCGCCGTCGATATAGACCTGGCCGCCGTGGTCATGGGTGATCTCGCACACCCGCTTCACCGTTTCCTCGAAGACACCATGGGTCGAGGGATAGGTGATCATGCAGGCCGCGAGATCGCTCCCAGCCTCGGCCGCCTTCGCCGCGAAATCCTCGAGGTCGATGTCGCCGTTCGGCGCGGCCTTCACCACCATGACCTGCATCCCCGCCATATGCGCCGAGGCCGGGTTGGTGCCATGCGCCGAGACCGGGATCAGGCACACCCGCCGGTGCCCCTCGCCCCGCGCGCGATGGTATGCGGCAATCGTCATCAGCCCGGCATATTCGCCCTGCGCGCCCGAGTTCGGCTGCATCGAGAAGGCGTCATAGCCGGTGATCTCGCACAGTTTCTGCTCGAGATCGGCGATCACCTCGGCATAGCCCTCGGCCTGGTTCGACGGCGCGAAGGGGTGCAGCGAGGAGAACTCGGGCCAGGAGATCGGCATCATCTCGGCCGCGGCGTTGAGCTTCATCGTGCACGAGCCGAGCGGGATCATCGCGCGGTCAAGCGCCAGGTCGCGGTCCGAGAGCCGGCGCATGTAGCGCATCATCTCGCTTTCCGCCCGGTTCATGTGGAAGACCGGGTGGGTGAGATAGGCGCTGTCGCGCAGCATCGTCTCGGGGACGCCGAGGCCCACGGTCTCGGGCGCCGGATCGGTGATGCCGAAGGCGTCGAGAAGCCGGGCGATGACGCCGGCGTCGGTCAACTCGTCGACCGAGATGCCGACCCGGTCGCGTCCGACCCGGCGCAGGTTCAGCCCGCGGTGCCGCGCCGCCGCCATGATCCCCTGCTGGCCGACGCCGACCTTCACGGTGATCGTGTCGAAGAAGGCCTCGGGGGCGACCTCGGCGCCGGCGGCGACCAGCGCATCGCGCAGCCGCACCGCGTTCAGATGCACCTGTTCGGCGATCGCGCGCAGCCCGACGGGCCCGTGGAAGACGGCGTAGAAGCTCGCCATTACCGCAAGCAGCGCCTGCGCGGTGCAGACGTTCGAGGTCGCCTTCTCGCGGCGGATGTGCTGTTCGCGGGTCTGCAGGCTGAGCCGATAGGCCTTGTTGCCGCGGCTGTCGATCGAGACGCCGACGATGCGGCCGGGCATCGACCGCTTCAGCTCGTCGCGCGTCGCCATGAAGGCCGCATGCGGTCCGCCATAGCCCATCGGCACGCCGAAGCGCTGCGCCGAGCCCACGGCGATATCGGCCCCCATCGCGCCCGGCTCCTTCAGCAGGCACAGCGCCAGAAGGTCGGTCGCGACCACCGCCAAAGCCTTGGCGGCGTGGAGCTTTTCGATCAGGTCGGTGAAGTCGCGGACATGGCCATAGGTGCCCGGATACTGGAAGATCGCGCCGAAGACCTGCTCGGGGACCAGCGCCTCGGGCGCGCCCTTGATGATCTCGATGCCCAAGGGCAGCGCCCGGGTCTCGATCACGCCGATTGTCTGCGGATGCAGGTTCACATCGACGAAGAAGGCGCGCGCCTTCGATTTCGCCGCGCGTTCGGCCATGGTCATCGCCTCGGCCGCCGCCGTCGCCTCGTCAAGAAGCGAGGCATTCGCCACCGGCAGGCCGGTGAGATCCGCCACCATCGTCTGATAGTTCAGCAACGCCTCGAGCCGGCCCTGCGCGATCTCGGGCTGATAGGGGGTATAGGCGGTGTACCAGGCCGGGTTTTCCAGGATGTTGCGCTGGATCGCCGGCGGCGTGACCGTGCCGTAATAGCCCTGCCCGATCAGCGAGGTCATCACCCGGTTCTTCGCGGCGACGCCGCGCAGCTTCTCGAGCAGCGCGTGTTCGGTCATCGGCGCCCAGCCGAGCGGCCGCGTCTGGCGGATCGCGGCGGGCACCGTCTCGTCGATCAGCGCCTCGAGCGAGGGCACGCCCACCGCCTTCAGCATCTCGGCCATCTCGGCCGGGCTCGGCCCGATGTGGCGACGGTTGGCGAAATCGTAGGTATCGTAGGAGGTGGGCGTGAACATGGGATTAGCCGATGAAATCCTTGTAGTCCTCTTCCGACATGAAGGCATCGAGCTGCTCCATGTCCTCGACCTTCATCTTGAAGAACCACGCGCCAAGCGGGTCCTCGTTGACCAGGGCGGGGTTGTCGGACAGCGCCTCGTTCACCGCGACGATCTCGCCATCGACCGGGGCGAGGATGTCCGAGGCCGCCTTGACCGATTCGATCACGCAGATCTCGTCACCCTTGGCGACCTTGGTCTCGGGCTCGGGCAGTTCGACGAAGACCACGTCGCCCAGCTGTTCCGAGGCATGTTCGGTGATGCCGACAACCACGAGGTCGCCCTCGACGCGCAGCCATTCGTGTTCTTCGGTGAATTTGATGGTCATCTCGGGGGCTCCTCAGCGTTTGTAGGAATGGGGATGGAAGGGCATCGGGGCGATGCGGGCGGGGTGACGCTTGCCGCGCACCTCGCCATAGACGAGCGTGCCGTCGGTCAGCGTGGCGGGCAGATAGGCCATCGCCATCGGCGCGTTGATCGAGGGGCCGAAACCGCCCGAGGTGACACGGCCAAGCACCTCGCCGCCACTTTCCGCGGCGAAGATCTCGGTGCCCTCGCGCATCGGGGCGCGGCCCTCGGGGCGCAGACCGACACGGCGGCGGGAGGTGCCCTGCGCCAGCTCGGCAAGGATCCGGTCCGCCCCCGGGAAGCCGCCCGCGCGGGCGCCCCCCACGCGGCGCGCCTTCTGGATCGCCCAGGCCAGCCCCGCCTCGACGGGCGAGGTGGTGGTGTCGATGTCATGGCCGTAGAGGCACAGCCCGGCCTCGAGCCGCAGGCTGTCGCGCGCGCCAAGGCCGATCGGCGCGACCTCGACCATCGCCAGCAGGGCGCGGGCGAAATCCGCGGCGCGCCCCTCGGGCAGCGAGATCTCGAACCCGTCCTCGCCGGTATAGCCCGAGCGCGAGATCCAGAGCTCGGCCCCCTCCCAGGCAAGCGTCGCGACCTCCATGAAGCGCATCGCCGCAACACCCGGCACCAGCTGCGCCAGCGCCGTCTCGGCCGCCGGCCCCTGCAGCGCCAGAAGCGCGCGGTCGGCGATCACCTCGACGCCCGGCACATGGGCGCGCAGATGCGCGATATCGGCATCGGCACAGGCGGCATTCACCACGAGGAACAGGTGATCGCCCCGGTTCGCCACCATCAGGTCATCGAGAATGCCGCCCGCGGCATCGGTGAACATCGCATAGCGCTGCCGGTTCAGGCCGAGCCCCGCGACATCGACCGGCACCAGCGCCTCGAGCGCGGCGACGGCGCCCGCGGGCACGATCACCTGCCCCATGTGGCTGACGTCGAACAGCCCCGCGGCGGCGCGGGTGTGCAGATGCTCCTTCAGCACCCCCATCGGATATTGCACCGGCATCTCCCAGCCGGCAAAGGGCACCATCTTCGCCCCAAGCTCCAGATGCAGATCGAAAAGCGGCGTCCGCTTCAGGCCGGTTTCACTGGCCATGTCACACTCTCTTTCAGCCGGAAAAGCCCCGGCACCGAATCCCATGGCCTTTCGGCCCGCTCGATGCCCCCTCTGTCCCAACCCGTTGCCGGGCGCCTGAGATCGTTATCCCTTCGGCGGGCTCCCGTGTCCGGGCGCCTCTCTCCAGAGTCGTTGATCAGGTCGGTCCTTTTGCCTGAGAGTTTACCGGGGCGGTTGCTCCTTCGGCACCGGCGCGTGGCCGGCTTCTCCCGTTCCTGACGTCTCTCCCGATAGCCGAAGCCCCCCGTATCTGGCAAGCAGGAAAACGGATGCGACGCTTTGCGGAAAAAAGCGACATTCCTGTCAGGAAAAATGCCATGAAAAAAGGGGCGCCGACCGCGCCCCTTTCATCTTGCCCGAAATACCTCGGGGGTCCGAGGGGGCAGCGCCCCCTGCCCCGGCCGGGGCCCGGCGCGGCCTCAGCCCTTCGCCCGCACCCGGTGCAGCAGCGGCAGCAGATCGGCCATCTCGGGCCCATGCGCCTGCCCCGTCAGCGCCTTGCGCAGCGGCATGAAGAGGCCCCGCCCCTTGCGCCCGGTCGCGGCCTTCACCTGCGCCGTCCACTCCCCCCAGGTCTCGGGGCCGAAGGGCGGCTCGGGCAGAAGCGCGAGCGCCGTCGCGACGAACTCGGCGTCCTCCGGCTCGATCACCGGCTCGGCGCCGTTCAGGCACAGATCCGCCCAATGCGCGAGATCGTCGAGCCGGTCGATGTTGTGCGAGGCGACGCGCCAGAAGGCCTCGGCCTGGGCGGCGGGAATGCCCAGCCCCGCGATTCGTTCGGCCACCGCGGCGAAGGGCAGATGCTGATTGCGCGCGCGGGTCAGCGCAATGAGCTCGGCCGCGTCGAATTTCGTCGGCGCCGCGCCGAACTGGCTCAGCTCGAACCCCTCGGCCAGTTCATCAAGCGACATCTTCAGCTCGACCGGCTGGCTCGAGCCGAGCCGCGCCATCATCGACAGCAGCGCCTCGGGCGCGATGCCCTGTGCGCGCAAATCGCGGATCGACAGCGCGCCCAGCCGCTTCGACAGCTCCTCCCCCTGCGGCCCGGTCAGCAGCGAGTGATGCGCGAAGGCGGGCGGCTCGGCACCGAGCGCACGGATGATCTGGATCTGCGTCGCGGTATTCGTCACATGGTCGGCGCCGCGCACGATATGGGTCACCCCCATGTCGGCGTCATCGACCGGCGAGGCGAAGGTATAAAGCACCTGCCCCGAGGTCTTCACCAGCACCGGGTCCGAGACCGAGGCCGCGTCGATCGAGATCGCGCCGAGGATGCCGTCCTCCCATTCGATCCGCTCCTGATCGAGGGCAAAGCGCCAGTAGCCCTCGCGCCCCTCGGCGCGCAGCGCGGCCTTCTCGGCCTCGGCTAGCTTCAGCGCGGCGCGGTCATAGACCGGCGGGCGGCCCATGTTCAGCTGCTTCTTGCGCTTGAGGTCGAGCTCGGTCGGGGTCTCGAAACATTCATAGAGCCGCCCGGCCGCACGCAGCTGATCGGCCACCTCGGCGTAACGGTCGAGCCGGCGCGACTGCGCCTCCTCGCGGTCCCACTCGATGCCGAGCCACTCGAGATCCGCCTTCAGCGCGTCGATGTAGTCCTGTTTCGAACGTTCCTGATCGGTGTCGTCGATGCGCAGGATGAAGGTGCCGCCGGCCTTGCGGGCGAGCAGATAGTTCATCAGCGCGGTGCGCAGGTTGCCGACATGGATGTAGCCGGTCGGCGACGGGGCGAAACGGGTCACGATGGTCATCGGGGGCCTCCTGTGGGCCCCTGCTCTTTCACACCCGGCCGTTCTTGTCCATATCGGGGGCAGGACCGGCACGGTGGAGGACAGGATGACGGCACGCTGGAAGGATTGCGAGGCACCCTCGCTCGACGACATCGCGGCGATGGCGGAGGCCGCGCGCGCCGCCCTGCCCGAGGCCTTCCGCGGCCCGGCCGCGGCGGTGGTGCTGCGGATCGAGGATTTCGCCGCGGACGATCTGCTCGACGAGCTGGAGATCGAGGATGCCTTCGAGCTGACCGGGCTTTATGACGGCATCCCGATGACGCAGAAATCGGTGATGGATCCGGGCGGGCCCGACGTGATCTGGCTGTTTCGCCGCGCGATCCTCGACGAATGGGTGGCGCGCGGCGACGTGGCGCTTGATGCGCTCGTCGCCCATGTCTTCGTGCACGAACTCGCGCATCACTTCGGCTGGTCGGATAGCGACATCGCCGCGATCGACCGCTGGTGGGAGTGAGCCCGGCGTGCCGGGGCGGGCCGCGTGCAGATGGCATGCCCACCTTCCCGAGGGCGCGGCGCATCCCCTTTCACCGGCAATCACCTGCCCTCCCCCGACGCCGGGTTCCTCGCCGCCGCGGAGGGCAGTTTCCGTTTCATTCTCGTGACCTACCAGATCGATCGGGGCAAGTTTCCGCACCGCGGCGATAGCGCTTGGAACAGGGCAGCGAACCTGCCATGATCGCCGCGGAACCCCTGCGCGAAACACCCGGAGAGATTGCATGCCCGCGATCCTGACCATCACGCTCAACCCGACGGTCGACATTGCGATCACTGCCGATCACGTGGCGCCCGAGCGCAAGCTGCGCTGCTCGCGCCCCGATACCGATCCGGGCGGCGGCGGCATCAACGTCAGCCGCGCGATCTCGGCGCTTGGCGGCCATTCGACCGCCTTCGTCGCGCTTGGCGGGCCGACCGGGGACAAGGTGATGCACCTGCTGGCCGAGCAGGGGATCGGGCTGTCGCCCTTTCCCGCGCCCGGCGAGACGCGGCAGAGCCTGACGGTGACCGACGCCTCGACCGGCGAGCAATACCGCTTCGTCATGCCGGGGCCGGAATGGTCGAAGCGCGACGTGACCAAGGTGCTCGACCGGATCGGCCGGGCCGCGCCCGAGGGCGGCATCGTCGTGCTCTCGGGCAGCCAGCCGCCGGGCGTGCCCGAGGATTTCCCGGCAAGGCTCGCCACCCGCATCGCCCGCACCCAGGCGCGCTTCTTCCTCGACACCTCGGGCAAGGCGCTGCATGCGCTGCTGAGCTCGGGCGCGAAGCCCGCCGACGTGTTGCGCATGGACGATCTGGAGGCCGAGGAGCTTGCCGGCCATCCGCTGCCCACCCGTGCCGACAGCGCCGATTTCGCCGAAAGCCTGGTGAACCGCGGCATCGCCCATGCGGTGATCGTGGCGCGCGGCGCGGATGGCAATGTGCTGGCCACCGCCGCGGGCCGCTGGGTGGCGCAGGCCTTCCCCGACGAGGTGGTCTCGAAGGTCGGCGCGGGCGACAGCTTCGTTGCGGCCTTCTCGCTCGCCCGCACCCGTGGCCTGCCGCAACCCGAGGCGCTGCGCTGGGGCGCGGCGGCGGCGGCGGCGGCGGTGATGACCGAGGCCACCGACCTGTGCGAGCTGCACACGGTGAAGCGGCTGTTGCGCTCGACCACGCTCACCGAGATCTGAGCGGGCACGGGTGAAGGGGGCGCTGCCCCCTCGGCCCTTCGGGCCTCACCCCCGAGGTATTTCGGGCAAGGAGAACACCGGGGCCGTGGTCACGCCCGGCTCAGAAGCTCGGCGGGGTGCAGGCGCTGACCACGGTACAGGGCTCGCGCCCCGGGTTGCGGAAGCGGTGCGGCAGCGGGCTGGCAAAGGCATAGGCATCGCCCGGCCCGAGGATCTTGCGTTCGCCGTCGACCGTCACCTCGAGCCGGCCGGTCAGGATGATACCGATCTCCTCGCCCTGATGGCTGAGCGCCACCTTGCCGGTGTCGGCGCCGGGCTGGTAGGTCTCGTGCAGCATCTGCAACAGCCGCCCCGCCCCCGCCTCGCCGATCTGGCGGTAGGAGATCTTGCCCTTGCCGATCTCGACCAGCTCCTCGGCCGCGAAGAAGAAGCGCCGTTCCGTTTCCGGGGTGAAGGCGAAGAATTCCGCAAGCCCGATCGGCAGCCCGTCGAGAATGCGCTTGAGCGCCCCGACCGAGGGGTTGGCGCGCCCCGATTCGATCAGCGAGATCGTCGAATTCGGCACGCCCACCCGGCGCGCCAGCTCGCGCTGCGACAGCCCGCGCGCGGCGCGCAAGGCGCGCAATCTGCCCCCGACGTCCACATCCATCGCCCCGCCCCGTTCCGCTTGTTCGACATTCGCAAAACATCAACGAACGAACGCGCAAAATCAAGGACTTGGATGCAGCGGAAAAAGGATTGTTGCAGGCACCGGAAAGTGGCTTCCTTGCAGGCAGACAGCTTTCCCCGAAATCACGGACCGAGTCCCATGAACAAGCTCACCAACGACCTTTCCCACGTCACCGAGGCCGACCGCGCCAACGTCTGGCACCACCTGCTGCAGCACAAGTCGCTCGAGACCACCGACCCGCGCATCATCGTCAAGGGCCTGGGCCTGCGGATCTGGGACCAGCACGGCGCCGAGTTCATCGACGCGGTCTCGGGCGGGGTCTGGACGGTGAACGTCGGCTATGGCCGCGAGAGCATCGCGAACGCGATCCGCGACCAGCTGATCGAGCTGCCCTATTGGGCGGGCAGCGGCGGCACCATCCCGGGCGCGCTGTTCTCGGAAAAGCTGCTGACCAAGATGCCGGGGCTGAGCCGCGTCTATTACGCGAACTCGGGCTCGGAAGCGAACGAGAAGGTCTTCAAGATGGTGCGCCAGATCTCGGCGCGGCTGCATGGCGGCAAGAAGTCGAAGATCCTCTATCGCGAACGCGACTATCACGGCGCGACGATCGGCACGCTCGCGGCCTGCGGTCAGGAAGAGCGCGCGATGCAGTATGGCCCCTTCCCCGACGGCTTCGTCGCGGTGCCGCATTGCCTTGAATACCGCGCGCAATGGGATGTCGAGAACTACGGCGAACGCGCGGCGGATGCGATCGAGGAGGTGATCCTGCGCGAGGGCCCGGACACCGTCGGCCTTCTGTGCCTCGAGCCCGTCACCGCGGGTGGTGGCGTGATCGTGCCGCCGAAGGGCTACTGGCAGCGGGTGCAGGAGATCTGCAAGAAATACGACATCTTGCTGCACATCGACGAGGTCGTCTGCGGCATGGGCCGCACAGGCACCTGGTTCGGCTATCAGAACTACGGCATCCAGCCCGACTTCGTGACGATGGCGAAGGGCGTGGCCTCGGGCTATGCGGCGATCTCGTGCTGCGTGACCACCGAGGCGGTGTTCGAGCAGTTCAAGGATGCCTCGGACAAGCTGAGCTATTTCCGCGACATCTCGACCTTCGGCGGCTGCACCGCGGGCCCGGCGGCGGCACTCGAGAACATGCGCATCATCGAGGACGAGGGGCTGCTGGCCAATACCGTCGCGATGGGCGAGCGGATCATGGCGAACCTCAATGCGCTGATGGAAAAGCACAAGGTGATCGGCGACGTGCGCGGCGCGGGCCTGTTCGCGGGCGCCGAGCTGGTCGCCGACCGGGCGACGAAAGAGCCGATGGCCGAGGCCGAGGTCTCGCGCGTGGTGGCCGAGGGGGCGAAGCGCGGCGTGATGTTTGGCATGACGAACCGCTCGCTCACCGGCTTCAACAACACGCTGTGCTTCAGCCCGGCGCTGATCGCGACGCCCGATGACATCGACGCGATCACCGATGCTGTCGATGGCGCGCTGACCGCCGTCTTCGGCTGATCCCGGCGCCACGGAAACACAAAGCCCCGGCGGAGACGCCGGGGCTTTTGCATTTCGGGAGGCGTTTCTGGGGGCGGCCTCAGCGCGTGTCGCGCCAGCGGTTCACCATCGGGTAGCGGCGGTCGAGCCAGAAGGCGCGCGTCGTCAGCCGCGGCCCGGGCGCCGACTGGAACCGCTTCCATTCCGAGATGTAGAGCAGATGCTCGACCCGCTTCACCGTGGCGCGCTCGAACCCCGCCGCGACGATCTCGGCCACCGACTGGTCGCGCTCGACCAGCCGCTCGAGGATCGCGTCGAGCACCTCGTAGGGCGGCAGGCTGTCCTCGTCCTTCTGGTTGTCGCGCAGCTCGGCGCTTGGCGGCTTGTCGATGATCGCGGGCGGGATCACCTCGCCCGCCGGGCCCTGCATCCACGGCCGGTGGTTCGCATTGCGCCAGCGGCAGGTCTCGAAGACGCGGGTCTTGTAGAGATCCTTGATCGGGTTGTAGCCGCCCGCCATGTCGCCATAGATCGTGCAATAGCCGACCGCGACCTCGGACTTGTTGCCGGTGGTCAGCAGCATCCCCCCGAACTTGTTCGAGATCGCCATCAGCATCACGCCGCGCAGACGCGACTGGATGTTCTCCTCGGTGATGTCGGGTTTCGTGCCCTCCATCAGATGGGCGAGCGCCCCCGCCACCGCGTCGCGCGGCCCCTCGATCTGCACGGTATCGAGCCGGGTGCCGAGGCGGCGGGCCAGATCGGCCGCATCATCGAGCGAGCCCTGCGAGGTGAAGCGCGAGGGCAGCATGACGCAATGCACATTTTCGGCCCCGATCGCATCGGCCGCGATCGTGGCGACCAGTGCCGAGTCGATCCCGCCCGAAAGCCCGAGCACCACCTTCGAGAAGCCCGACTTGCGAAGATAGTCGCGCAGGCCGGTGACCATCGCGGCGTAATCCTGCTCCCAGTCCGACGGCGCCTCGGTCACCGGGCCGGGCAGTGCCCGCCAGCCGTCGGCGCCGCGCTCGAAGTCGACATGCACCACGGCCTCCTCGAAGACCGGCAGCTGCGCGGCCAGCGCGCCATGCGGGTTCAGCACGAAACTTGCCCCGTCGAACAGCTGATCGTCCTGCCCGCCCACCATGTTCAGGTAGACAAGCGGCAGCCCGGTCTCGACCACGCGCGAGACCATCAGGTTCATCCGCAGCTCGAGCTTGTTGCGATAGTAAGGCGAGCCGTTCGGCACCAGCAGGATCTCGGCCCCGGTCTCGGCCAGCGTCTCGGCGACGTCCACGTGCCACGAATCCTCGCAGATCGGCGAGCCGATCACCAGCGGGCCGACCCGATAGGGGCCGGAGATCGGGCCGCTGTCGAAGACGCGCAGCTCGTCGAACAGATCGACATGCGGCAGGTGATGCTTGAGGATGCGCGCGGCGACGCGGCCGTTTTCCAGCACCCACCAGGCGTTGTAATGGCCGCTCTCGTCCCACCACGGGCCGCCGATGCCAAGTGCCGGGCCATCGGTGATCCTGGTGGCGAGCTCCTCCATCGCCGCCATCGCATCGGCGACGAAGGCGGGCTTCAGCACCAGATCCTGGGTCTGATAGCCGGTCAGGAACATCTCGGGCAGCGCCACCATGTCGGCGCCCGCGGCGCGGCCCTCCTCCCAGGCGGCAAGCGCCTTCGCCGCATTGCCGGCGAGATCGCCGACCGTGGCGTTGAGCTGGGCGAGCGTGAGGCGGAATCTGTCGGCCATGCGGGGCTCCTCGTTCGTCTGCCCCCGATGTAGCCTCTTGATGCAGCGGTGGAAAGCCGCAGGGGGCGAAAACCCGCGCCGATCGGTGCCGCGATGCAGCGTCAGGCGGCCGCGATGCTTGTGCGATCTGCCCCCGCGCTCTAGATTTGCCCGGCCTTCGGGCAGCCGAGTCAGGGGGAAACATGGCGCGCACACGGATTCTCGCAATCGGACTGGCAGTGTCGCTGGCGGCAGGCGCCGCCGCGGCCCAGGAGGTCGCCACCAAGCAATACGAGGACGGCGGCATCTACGAAGGCACGTTCAAGGACGGCAAGCAGCACGGCCACGGCATCTACCGCCTGCCCTCGGGCTATGAATACGAGGGCGATTGGGTGATGGGCGAGATCGTCGGCGAGGGCACGGCGAAATTCCCGAACGGCTCGGTCTATGTCGGGCATTTCTCGCGCGGCAAGCCCGACGGCAAGGGCAAGATCACCTTCGCCGACGGCGGCACCTACGAGGGGGACTGGGTGCAGGGCGAGATCACCGGCAACGGCATCGCCCATTACGCGAACGGCACCACCTACGAGGGCAGCTTCGTCAACGCCCTGCATCAGGGCCATGGCGTGCTGACCGGCCCCGACGGCTATCGCTATGAAGGGGACTGGGTGCAGGGGGTGAAGCAGGGACAGGGCAAGATCACCTATCCCGACCGCTCGGTCTACGAGGGCGACATGCTGGCCGGCGCCCGCGCGGGCCACGGCCGGCTGACGATGGCGAACGGGCTGGTCTACGAGGGGCTCTGGGCCGCCGGCCAGATGAACGGCACCGGCCGGCTGGTGCAGCCGAACGGCGACATCTACGAAGGCGAGATGGTCGACGGCAAGCGCCAGGGCCAGGGCAAGGTGACCTACGCGAACGGCGACACCTACGAGGGCAGCTTTGCCGGCGACGCGCGCTCGGGCCGGGGCGTGTTCCGCGGCACCGACGGCTATGTCTATGACGGCGACTGGACCGAGGGCCGGATCGAGGGCGCGGGTAAGGTCACCTATCCCGACGGCTCGGTCTACGAGGGCGCGTTCAGGAACGACCTGCCCGAGGGCAAGGGCAAGATCACCTATCCCGACGGGTCAAGCTATGAGGGCGACTGGTCGGCCGGCGTGATCGAGGGCACCGGCATCGCGCGCTATGCGAACGGGCTCGTCTACGAGGGGCAGTTCCTGGCCGCGCGCAACCACGGCAAGGGCAAGATGACCTACCCCGACGGCTATGTCTACGAGGGGGACTGGGCCGATGGCCAGCGCCAGGGTCAGGGCAAGGCCACCTATGCCGACGGCACCGTCTACGAGGGCGGCTTCGAGGCCGGACAGCGCTCGGGCCGGGGCCGGATCACCATGCCCGACGGCTTCGTCTACGAGGGCGGCTGGCACAATGGCGAGATCGACGGTCAGGGCAAGGCGACCTATGCGAACGGCGACAGCTACGAGGGCACCTTCGTGATGGGCAAGCGTCAGGGCAAGGGCGTGATGCGCTACAAATCGGGCGAGGTCGCCTCGGGCACCTGGAACGAGAACGTTCTGACCGAGGAAGCGCCGGTGCCCGAACCGCCGGCCGGCGATGCCCCGGCGGCGACAGCGGTGCCCGCCCCGGACGCGTCCGCCCCCGCCGCGAACTGACCCTGCCCGCCCGGCAGCGGACAGGGAAATCCGTCAGACCGCGGGCAGGTCCACCGCGCGCGGCTTGCCGTCGGCATCGACCGCGACCATGGTGAAACGCGCCTCGGTCACCTTCTCGCGCAGCGCGGTATAGGCGCGCCGGGCCCAGACCTCGATCCGGATCACCATCGAGGTGCGGCCGACCTGATCGACCGCGGTATAGACGCACAGGGTGTCGCCCACCTTCACCGGCTGCTTGAACACGATCTCGTTCGCCGCGATCGTCACCGTGCGGCCGTTGCAGCGCTCGTTCGCGCGGATCGCGGCGGCAAGGTCCATCTGCGACATCACCCAGCCACCGAAGATGTCGCCCGCCGCGTTGGTGTCAGCGGGCATCGCCAGCGTCCGCAGCGTCAGCTCCATCCCCTCGGGGGTATTCATCTCGCTCATCTCTCGTCCTTTCGGTCTCTCCCCTGCCCCGGGATGTGGCATGCGCGGGCGCGGTTCTCAACCCGGCCCCGCGTGCAAGGGAGCCCTGCATCCGGTGCATCCCCGCACCGCATGCAGATTCCGCTTTTCAAACGCGACCGGGCCGGTATAGTCGCGGCCATGACACGGATGCTGAACATTTCGACGAACCGTCCCGGGGCCTTCGCCTCCGGCCTGTCCGTCCGTGGTCTCCTTCTTCTTAGCAGCCTCTGAGCGTGCCTTCGGGCGCGACCGCTCAGGGGTATCCAGCGCCCGACCTGCCCGAAGCCCAAGCGAGCGCTGGCCTTCGGGTTTCCCTGACGCTAAGGAAGACCCCGAGGAGACATTTCCATGGCTGCGAACATGACCGACAAATCCCGTGTCCTGATTTTCGACACCACCCTGCGTGACGGCGAACAGTCGCCCGGCGCGACGATGACCCATGACGAGAAGCTGGAGATTGCCCAGCTGCTCGACGAGATGGGCGTCGACATCATCGAGGCCGGCTTCCCGATCGCCTCGGAAGGCGATTTCGAGGCGGTGTCCGACATCGCGAAGAACGCCAGGAACTCGGTGATCTGCGGCCTCGCCCGCGCAAATTACAAGGACATCGACCGCTGCTGGGAGGCGGTGAAACACGCGCCGCGCGCCCGCATCCACACCTTCATCGGCACCTCGCCGAGCCACCGCGGCATCACCAACCTCGATCAGGACCAGATGATCGAGCGCATCGCCGACACCGTGAACCACGCCCGCAACCTGTGCGAGGACGTGCAATGGTCGGCGATGGACGCGATCCGCACCGAGCGCGATTATCTGTGCCGCGTGGTCGAGACCGCGATCAAGGCCGGCGCCACGACGATCAACATTCCCGATACCGTCGGCTACACCCTGCCGCAGGAATCGGCCGAGATCATCGCGATGCTGCTCGAGAAGGTGCCGGGCGCCGACGAGATCATCTTCGCCACCCATTGCCACAACGACCTCGGCATGGCGACGGCGAATGCGCTCGCCGCCGTCGCCGCGGGCGCGCGCCAGATCGAGTGCACGATCAACGGGCTCGGTGAACGCGCTGGCAACACCGCGCTCGAGGAGGTGGTGATGGCGATGAAGGTGCGTCGGGATCTGATGCCCTACAGCACCGGCATCGACACCACCAAGATCATGAACCTGTCGCGCCGCGTCAGCCAGGTCTCGGGCTTCCCGGTGCAGTTCAACAAGGCGATCGTCGGCAAGAACGCCTTCCTGCACGAGTCGGGCATCCACCAGGACGGCGTGCTGAAGAACGTCGAGACTTTCGAGATCATGAAGCCGGCCGATATCGGCATCACCGAGACCAACATCGCCATGGGCAAGCATTCGGGCCGCGCCGCGCTGCGCTCGAAGCTGAAGGATCTGGGCTTCGACATGGCCGAGAACCAGCTCAACGATGTCTTCGTGCGGTTCAAGGCGCTCGCCGACCGCAAGAAGGAGATCTACGACGAAGACCTGATCGCGCTGATGTCGGACAGCGCCGCCAACACCGAGAACGACTATCTGCAGGTGAAATGGCTGCGCGTGGTCTGCGGTTCGGACGGTCAGGAGGCCGAGCTGAAGATGCTGGTCGACGGCGTCGAGAAAACCGCGACCTGCGCCGGCGACGGCCCGGTTGACGCCTGCTTCAAGGCGGTGAAGGCGATCTACCCGACCAAGGCGAAGCTGAAGGTCTATCAGGTGCAGGCGGTGACCCAGGGCACCGACGCGCAGGCGACGGTGAGCGTGCGGATGGAAGAGGACGGGCGCATTGTCACCGGCTCGGCCGCCGACACCGACACCATCCTCGCCTCGGTCAAGGCCTATGTCGGGGCGCTGAACCGGCTGCGCGTGCGCAGCCAGAAGACCGCGCCCGACGCCGACATGAAGACGGTCAGCTACAAGCTCTGAGCGGGCCGCGACAGGGATCGGGGGCGCCGGCATCGTCCGGCGCCCCTTTCCATCCCGCGCAAGCCCGGCAGAGCCGATTTTCCACCGCAAAATCACACGATTTCGTGAGAAGTTGCGGATTGAACATTTCGAACCCTGATGCGGCCGCCTGGCCGGATCCGATGTTCGATTTCTGCAATTCACCCTCCCCCGGCCGGCGGAATGCCGCGGCTGTGACCGGGGCGTGAGGGGAATCCGCTTCCGCATTTTCGAGGCTTTGCCTATATGGGCGGAAACCGTACTCGGGGGCGAGTCGCGGGCTGTCACTCATTGGGAAGCGGAAATGGCGGGACTGGGCGGGATTTTTTCCTCGGACATGGCGATTGACCTCGGCACGGCGAACACGCTGGTCTACGTCAAGGGCAAGGGCATCGTGCTGAACGAGCCCTCGGTGGTCGCCTATCACGTCAAGGACGGCAAGAAGCAGGTCCTCGCCGTCGGCGAGGATGCCAAGCTGATGCTGGGCCGCACCCCCGGCTCGATCGAGGCGATCCGCCCGATGCGCGACGGCGTCATCGCCGATTTCGACAGCGCCGAGGAGATGATCAAGCACTTCATCCGCAAGGTGCACAAGCGCTCGACGCTGTCGAAGCCGAAGATCATCGTCTGTGTGCCGCATGGCGCGACCCCGGTCGAGAAGCGTGCGATCCGGCAGTCGGTGCTGTCGGCGGGCGCGCGTCGCGCCGGCCTCATCGCCGAACCGATCGCCGCGGCGATCGGCGCCGGCATGCCGATCACCGATCCCACCGGCTCGATGGTGGTCGACATCGGCGGCGGCACCACCGAGGTGGCCGTGCTGTCGCTTGGCGACATCGTCTATGCGCGCTCGGTCCGCGTCGGCGGTGACCGCATGGACGAGGCGGTGATCTCCTACCTGCGGCGCAACATGAACCTGCTCGTCGGCGAAAGCACGGCGGAGCGGATCAAGACCACGATCGGCACCGCGCGCATGCCCGACGACGGCCGCGGCGCGAGCCTGCTGGTGCGCGGGCGCGACCTGCTGAACGGCGTGCCGAAGGAAGTCGAAGTCAATCAGGCGCAGATCGCCGAGGCGCTGTCGGAACCCGTGCAGCAGATCTGCGACGCGGTGATGCAGGCGCTCGAGGCGACCCCGCCCGATCTGGCCGCCGACATCGTCGACCGTGGCGTGATGCTGACCGGCGGCGGCGCGCTGCTGGGCGAGCTGGACCTGAGCCTGCGCGAACAGACCGGGCTGTCGATCTCGATCGCCGACCAGTCGCTGAACTGCGTGGCGCTCGGCACCGGCAAGGCGCTCGAATACGAAAAGCAGCTGCGCCACGTGATCGACTACGACAGCTGAGGCCGGCCCCTGACGGGCGTCGGGGCTGCAACCGGAGGCAGACGTGGCGAAAGACCGCGACGAAGATTACGCAGGGCCGCTGCGTCGGATCGCCATCGCGATTCTGGCGCTGGTTCTGGCCGTCAGCTTTCTGGCCTGGCGCATCGACAGCCCGCGGGTCGAGCGCTTCCGCTCGGCCTTCATCGACCGCTTCGTGCCGACCTTCGACTGGGCGATGGTGCCGGTGACGAAATTCCTCGGCATGGTCGAGGGCTTCCAGTCCTATGTCCGGATCTACGAACAGAACCAGGAGCTGCGGCGCGAGCTGCAGCAGATGAAGGCCTGGAAGGAAGCGGCGGTGCAGCTCGAGCAGCAGAACGCCAAGCTTCTGGCGCAGAACCAGGTGCGCCTTGACCCCAAGCTGACCTCGGTCTCGGGCGTGGTGCTCGCCGACAGCGGCTCGCCGTTCCGGCAGTCGGTGCTGCTCAACGTCGGCTCGCGCGACGGCATCGTCGACGGCTGGGCGACGATGGACGGGCTCGGCCTTGTCGGGCGGATCTCGGGCGTCGGTCACACCACCAGCCGCGTCGTGCTGCTGACCGACAGCTCGAGCCGCGTGCCCGTCACCATCCAGCCCTCGGGGCAGAAGGCGATCCTGAGCGGCGACAACACCGCCTTTCCGCTGATCGACTTCCTCGAGAATGCCGATGCGGTGCGGCCGGGCGACCGGGTCGTGTCCTCGGGCGATGGCGGGGTGTTCCCGGCCGGGCTTCTGGTCGGACAGGTGCTGCAGGGCCAGGACCGGCGGCTGCGGGTGCGGCTGTCAGCCGATTACGAACGGCTCGATTTCCTGCGCGTGCTGCGCTCGCACCCGGCCGAGCAGCTGAAGGACGCGGGCCCCCTGATCCCGCCGCCACCGCAGGAGCTCGAGGAGGAGGCAAAGGGGGGCAAGGATGGTTGACCCGCTCACCACGCGCCGGCTTGCGCATCGCGCGCTCTACGTGGCGCTGGCGGCGGTGATCCTGTTCCTGCGCCTGCTGCCGGTGAACCCGATGGCGCATGGCATCCCCGGGCCCGACCTGATGCTCGCCTTCACCCTTGCCTGGGTGCTGCGCCGGCCCGATTTCGTCCCCGCGCTGCTAATCGTCGCCGTGGCCTTCGTCGAGGATCTGATGTTCTGGCGCCCGATCGGGCTGTGGCCGCTGATCCTGCTCGCCGGCACCGAGTTCCTGCGCGCGCGCCAGTCCGCGGCCCGCGGCATGCCCTTCGTGCTCGAGATGCTGCTGGTCAGCGGCGTGATGCTGGCCATGCTGCTCGCCAACCGGCTGGTGCTGGCGCTGGCGATGGTCGATCAGCCGCCGCTCGGGCTTGAACTTCTGCGTTACCTGATGACGCTTCTCGCCTATCCTTTCGTCGTCGCGCTGTCGCGTCTGGCCTTCGGGTTGCGCCGCGCCGCGCCCGGCGAGGTCGACGCCTTCGGGCACCCGCTGTGAGCCGCGCGGACAGGAGGCCGGCATGAAGAAGACCGAAAAGAACGTCCGCGCAAGCCGCTCGTCGATCACCCGGCGCGGGCTGATGCTGGGCGTGGCGCAGGCGGGCATCATCGGCGTGCTGGCGATGCGGATGCGCAAGATGCAGCTCGAGCAGGCCGACGACTATCGGCTTCTGGCCGAGGGCAACTCTGTCAAGATCCGGCTCATCCCGCCCGCCCGCGGGCTGATCTATGACCGCAATGGCGTGCTGCTGGCCGGCAACGAACAGAATTACCGCGTCACCATCACCCGCGAGGATGCGGGCGATGTCGATACCGTTCTGGCCGATCTGCGCCGGCTGATCCCGGTCAGCGACGGCGACGCGGCCGATGTGATGACCGAGATCCGCCGCCAGCCGCCGCATGCGCCGGTGACGGTCGCCGACCGGCTGAGCTGGGAGGAATTCTCCCGCGTCGCGGTGAACGCTCCGGCGCTCCCCGGCGTCTCGCCCGAGGTCGGGCTGTCGCGCAACTATCCGCATGGCATCGATTTCGCCCATGTTCTGGGCTATGTCGGCCCGGTCTCGGATTACGACCTCAGCCAGATCGAGAACCCCGATCCGCTGCTGCGCATCCCGAAGTTCCAGATCGGCAAGACCGGGGTCGAGGCAAAGATGGAGGACGTGCTGCGCGGCCGCTCGGGCCAGCGCCGGGTCGAGGTGAACTCGGCCGGGCGCGAGATGCGCGAGCTCGGCCGCAAGGAAGGCGAGCCCGGTGTGAACCTGCAGCTCACCCTCGACACCCGGTTGCAGAACTTCGCCCATGAACGGCTGAAGGGCGAAAGCGCCGCCGCGGTGGTGATGGACGTGACGAATGGCGACATCCTCGCCATCACCTCGGTTCCCTCCTTCGATCCGAACCTCTTCGTGCGCGGCATCTCCTCGACCGACTATCGCGCGCTGATGGAGGACGACCACCGGCCGCTCGCCGACAAGTCGGTGCAGGGGCTTTACCCGCCGGGCTCGACCTACAAGATCGTCACCGCGCTTGCGGCGCTCGAGGCGGGCGTGATCGGCCCCGAGGACACGGTGCGCTGCCCGGGCTATATCGAGGTCGGCGGCCGGCGCTTCCACTGCTGGAAGCATTCTGGCCATGGCCGGGTGAACGTGATCCAGAGCCTCGAGCAGAGCTGCGACGTCTTCTATTACGAGGTCGCGCAGCGGGTCGGCATCGACAAGATCTCGGAGATGGCCAGGCGCATGGGCGTTGGCGTGCGCCACGACCTGCCGATGTCGGCCGTGGCCGAGGGGGTCGCCCCCACCAAGGCCTGGAAGCAGGAGCGCTACGGCAAGGACTGGCGCATCGGCGACACGATCAACTCCTCGATCGGGCAGGGCTATGTGCTCGCCTCGCCGCTGCAGCTTGCGGTGATGGTGTCGCGGCTCGCCTCGGGCAAGGCGGTCAAGCCGCGGCTGATCCGCTCGATGGACGGGGTCGAGGTGCCGGTGCCCGAGACCGAGCCGCTCGGCCTGCAAGAGGCCTGGCTCGACCACGTGCGCAAGGGCATGATCGCGGTGGTGAATGGCACCCACGGCACCGCCGGCAAGGCGAAGATCGTGCTGTCGGAATGGAAGATGGCCGGCAAGACCGGCACCAGCCAGGTGCGCAACATCTCGGCCGCAGAGCGTGCGCGCGGCGTGATCTCGAACAACCAGCTGCCCTGGAACCGGCGCGACCACGCGCTGTTCGTCTGCTTCGCCCCGGCCGACACCCCGAAATACGCCGTCAGCCTGATCGTCGAGCACGGCTCGGGCGGCTCGACCACCGCCGCGCCGATCGCCCGCGACATCCTCCTGTTCGCGCTGAACGACGGGCTGCCGCCGCTCGAGGCCTATCCGTCGAGCCAGCGCAAGGAAGTCCAAAGCCGCTTCGACGCGCTCGACCTCGTCGATCCGGAGACGATCGGCGCCGGCGCCAAGAGCCGGGCCTGAGGAGGCGCCATGAGCTATCTCGAAAGCAATCTGAAGACCGTGCCCACCGGGCTGCGCAAGGTGCTTTACCTGAACTATCCGCTGATCATCCTGCTGACCGCGGTGTCCTGCGCGGGCTTCCTGATGCTCTATTCCGTCGCCGGCGGCGACCTGACCACCTGGGCCGAGCCACAGATGAAGCGCTTCGCCTTCGGGATGCTTGCCATGCTGGTGGTCGGATTCACGCCGATCTGGTTCTGGCGCAACATCTCGGGCGTCGCCTATCTGGTCGCGCTGCTGCTGCTCGTCGCGGTCGACCTCTTCGGCGCGATCGGCATGGGCGCACAGCGCTGGCTGGAGCTTGGCCCGATCCGGCTGCAACCCTCCGAGCTGATGAAGATCGCCATGGTGATGCTGCTCGCCGCCTATTACGACTGGCTGCCGGTCGAAAAGGTGTCGCGCCCGCTTTGGGTGCTGGTGCCGGTGGTGATCATCCTTGCCCCGGTCGGGCTCGTGCTCGAACAGCCCGACCTCGGCACCGCGGTGATGCTGGTGCTGGGCGGCGGCTTCGTGATGTTCGCGGCCGGCGTCAGCCTGTGGTATTTCGGCACGGTGATCGCCCTCGTCGTCGCCCTCGTCTTCGGCGTGCTCGAAAGCCGTGGCACCGACTGGCAGCTGCTGCACGACTATCAGTTCAAGCGCATCGACACCTTCCTTGACCCGACCGAGGACCCGCTCGGCGCGGGCTACAACATCACCCAGGCACAGATCGCGCTCGGCTCGGGCGGATGGGCGGGACGCGGCTTCATGCAGGGCACGCAGTCGCGGCTGAACTTCCTGCCCGAGAAGCACACCGACTTCATCTTCACCACGCTGGCCGAGGAGTTCGGCTTCGTCGGCGCCTTCGGCCTCTTGATGCTCTATGCCGCGATCATCGGTTTCAGCATCTATTCCGCGCTGATCAACAAGGACCGGTTCTCGAGCCTGCTGACACTGGGCGTTGCCGGCACCTTCTTCTTCTTCTTCGCGATCAACATGGCGATGGTGATGGGGCTGATGCCGGTCGTCGGCGTGCCCTTGCCGCTCGTCAGCTACGGGGGAACACAGATGATGATCCTGCTCAGCGCCTTTGGCCTTGTCCAAAGCGCCAACGTGCACCGGCCGCGCTGATGGTCGTTGCGCTTTATGCCGGGGCCGTCGCGACGGCCGATGTCTGGATGCCGGCGCTGGCCAAGGCCTTTGCCGAGGCGGGACTGGCGGTCGATCTGGTGCGGCCGGGCGATGTGGCGCCCGAGGCGGTCGAGTACATCGTCTATGCCCCCTCCGGCCCGGTCACCGACTTCTCCCCCTACACCCGGGCGAAGGCCGTCCTTGGCCTCTGGGCCGGGGTCGAGCGGGTGGTGGGCAACCCGACGCTGACCCAGCCCCTGTGCCGGATGGTCGACGAGGGGCTCGAACGCGGCATGGTCGAATGGGTGGCGGGACAGGTGCTGCGCGCCCATCTCGGGCTTGACCGTTTCATCGGCCGGCATGAGCCGCATTGGGAGCAGGTGGCGCCGCCGCTCGCGCCCGAGCGCTCGGTCGTGGTGCTGGGCCTTGGCGCGCTTGGGGCGGCGGCGGTGCGGATGCTGGTCACGCTCGGCTTCCGGGTGACGGGCTGGAGCCGCTCGCCGAAGGCGATCGACGGGGCGACCTGTCTCAGCGGCGCCGAGGGGCTCGAGGCCGCGCTGGCCCGCGCCGAGATCCTGGTGACGATCCTGCCGAACACGCCCGAGACGACGGGTCTGCTGAATGCCCGCACGCTCGCCCTGCTGCCGCGTGGCGCGGTGATCCTGAACCCGGGCCGGGGCAACCTGATCGACGACGAGGCGCTTCTGGCGGCGCTGGATGCGGGTCAGGTGGCGCAGGCGACGCTCGATGTCTTCCGCACCGAGCCGCTGCCCGCCGATCACCCCTATTGGCGCCACCCGCGGGTGACGGTCAGCCCCCATGTCGCGGCCGAAACCCGCCCGGCCTCGGCCGCGAAGGTGATCGCCGAGAACCTCCGCCGCGGCGAGGCGGGCGAGCCCTTCCTGCACCGCGTCGACCGCGCCCGCGGCTACTGAGGTTTACAGCGCGATCAGGTGGTTGTCCCAGGCGAGCGGCGCGGTGCCGAGCGGCTCGAGCACGCCCGCCTGCACCCGCATCACCGCCCCCTGCCCGTCCGTCGCGACAAAGCCGCCCGCGGCGCAGGGGCCAAGGCCGCAGACATCGGCGCGCGCCACCGACCACAGCGGTGCGCCCTCGACCGAATAGGCCTCGATCCGGCCGCCACGGGGCGAGGTGATCGCCACCTCGCCACCGCCCGGCGCAAAGGCGACCGAGCCGGCATAGCCCTTCATCGCGAACATCTCGCTGTCCTTCGGTTCGGCCAGCACCACCGCCCCGCCGCGCCGGTGCAGGCCCAGAAGCGGCACCGGCTCGGCCAGATCGCCCTGCCATTGCATGGCGAAGGCGACGAGCCCGTCCGATTTCAGCGCCAGATGGCGGATCGAGTTCTGCGCCATCTCGGGCAGCTCGACGACCTCGAGCACCGCGCCCTCTGGGCTGAGATAGCTCAGGTTCGGGCGCATGCGGTCGAGGTTCAGCGGCGTGCGGTCCGAAGGATCGGTCTCGATCCCGCCGTTCGCGATCACCAGATCGTCCGAGCCCGGCAGGCGGCGGATCTCGTGCGGGCCGATGCCGTTCGAGGCGAACTCGCCCACCCGCCTGTAGCCGCGCGCTGCGTCCCAGATCCCGATCCGGCCGGCCGAGCCCTCGGCCACCACTTCGGACGTGTAGAGCACCGCGCCATCGAGCGAATAGGCGCCGTGGCCGTTGAACTGCCGGCCCTCGGGCGGGGTCAGCCGCGCCGTGGTGGCGCCGGTGACGCAATCGATCACCAGCGCGAAGGTGCCCGGGCGGCGGGCGAAGGCCACGGCCTCGGGCCGGGTCGGATGGGCGGTCGCGGCATGCCCGCGCGCCGGCATCGGCTGCGAGAAGAGCCGCGCGCCGGTGGCCGACAGACCATAGAGCGCATGCGCGCCCGAGGGCTCCTGCGCGGCGGCCAGATAGGCAGGGCTGCCCGCATCGGCCCAGCTCAGCCGCGGCACGGCGGTCGCGGCAGCCAGCGAGGCAAGGAAAGCGCGGCGTTTCATCGGATGTCCCTTCTCAGTCGCCATCGGCGGAGTTGAAGCCCGAGCGCACCCCAAGAAGCGCGCCGATCTCGGTCTCGGCCGTCTCGCGCGTGGCCTTGATCGCCTGTTGCAGGATCTCGACCTTCAGCCGCCTGCCGGGATCGGCGACGCCCGCGAAGACCGAATCGTCCAGCTTCGCCGCCAGCGTCTCGGCGCGGTCGAAGGCCGCCTCGGTAGCTGGGATCGGACCGAGGCCCTGCACCAGCGCCCCGGCATAGGCCCGCAGCGCCTTCAGCGACAGCGCCACATCGCGCAGCGAGCGGCCCGAGGCGCGGGCCTCGGCGCGTTCGGGGCGCGGGTGGTCAAAGCTGCCCAGCGGCCGGCCGATGCGGGTGTCGGCGTTGAATTCGAGCCCGGCGATCAGCTGGGTGAAGAGCGCCTGCCGCGCCTCGGCCGCGCTCAGATAGGTGGTGTTGCCCGGGGCGCCCGCGCTCAGCACGGTTTCGGCAAAGCCATCCTTCCAGCCCGCCTCGATCGTCTGCGCCATGCGGGCAAGGTCGGTGGCTAGCGCCCGGCGCAGATCGCAGGCATAGGCGGGATTGGTGTCAGAAGCGGGGCCATAAAGCAGCCGCTCGAGCCCGAAGAGCCCGCGCGCCGCGACCGAGAGCTGCGCCGCCCCCTCGGGGGTGACCAGCGCCGGGTCGGCGCCTTGCAGCATCGCCTCGGTCTGCCGGCCGCCGATGTTCTTCGGATCGGGCCAGAATGCGATGGCAAGCGCGCGGCCGTCTTCCTCGGCCGGGCCGATGTGGACATGCTGCACGCCCAGCCAGGCGTCGAAGGCGGCGTTCCAGGGCGCGCGCAGTGCCTCGGGCGTGCAATCGGTCGCCGCCGTGGTGGCGAGGTCCTGCGTCGCGCGGGCAAAGCCCGCATAGCCCGGCAGGATCACCTTGGCGACGGTCTCGGGCACATCGGCACGTGCGGGCGCCGCAAGGGCCAGCGCGACAGCCGCCGGGGCAAGGACAAGGGAAAGGGCAGTGCGGCGCATCAGAGGCTCTCCAGATAGAGGATCAGGGCGGCGCGGTCGGCGGGCGGCATCGCCACCACGCGCGCCTGCGCGGCAGCGGCTTCCCCACCATGCCACAACACCGCCTCGAGGGGCGAGCGGGCGCGGCCATCGTGCAGGAAGCTGGTGCGCCCGGTGGTGCCGATCCCCCAAAGCGGCGCGGTGCGCCACTCTGCGCCGGTGGCCACGCCCTCGGGCAGGGTCGCGGCCAGATCCGGCCCCATGTCATGGAGCAGGAAATCCGAAAATGGCCAGATCAGCTGAAAGCTGCGGGCGGGGTCGGCGGCGGTGCGGACGGTGACGAATTTCGGCCGGTGGCAGGCCGGGCAGCCCGCGGCGGCGAAGACCGCCTTGCCGGCCAGAACCTCGGGCGCGGCGACATCCCTGCGCCCGGGCAGCGCAAGGGCCGCGACGTAATCGGCAACCGCGGTCAGCGCCTCGCCGCCCACTTCGCGCCCGTCGCGCAGCCCCGCATCCTCGCCCGAGGGCAGCGCACGGCAGGCCGTCTGCGCCGCGGTGCAATCGCCCCAGGGGTCGGGGACAAGCGTGGTCGACAGCCCCATGTCGGTCGAGAACGCGCCGGCCACCATGTCGGCAAGCGTTGCGGCCCCCGCCTTGTGGCCATAGCGCCCGAGCCGCACACCGCCTGCGGACGCCGAGGGCACCTCGGCCACCCGGCCAGAGATGCCGTCGCCGTCGGCGTCGTCGGGGTCGGCGCCCGCCCGGATCGCGGCCTCGGGGATCGCCTCGATCAGGCCCAGCCCGTAAAGCGCCGGCGGCATCCGCAGCGATGTGCGCGTGGCGGGGGCGAGCGCCGGGGTGACGCGCGGCACCGGGCGGCGCAGATGCGCGACCTCGCCGCCCGAGAGCGGCAGCTCGACCGCATGCCAGTCGATCGCCAGCTGGCCCTCGGCCGCAAGCCCGGTGACAGCGAAATCCTGCAGCTGCCGGCCAAGGCCGGGATCCGGGGCAACGGGATGCCAGCCGGCGATGCCGGGCGCCACCCCGCCCCCTTCCGCACCGGGCCGGCCGAGCTTCAGCACCGGCGCACGGCCGCGCCCGCCCGTCTCGTGACAGCCCGCGCAGGCGCGCGCGTTGTAAAGCGGGCCAAGCCCGTCCGAGGCCCGCGTCGCCGTCGGCGCCGGCACCCAGAGCTTTTCGAAGACCGCCTCGCCCAGCGTCGCCTGCATCCGCGCCTCGGGCGAGAGATTGGGCAGCAAGGCCCCGGGCGCGCGGCCGATCGCGGTGGCGGCGCCCAGCGGGCGCGCCTCGAAGGGCTCGGGCGCGGCGAAGTCGGCAGCCGGCGCCACCACCGCGGCGACGCGCGCCGCGTCCGGGCCATAGGCCGACGCCAGATCCCCCGCCACGGCAGGCGCGGCGAGGGCAAGGCTGGTCAGAAGGACGGGCAGACGGATCATCGCGACGGGGCCGAGGCCCCGGACCTCACTGGAAGACCGCCGAGGGGTTGTCGAGGCTGTCCGAGCCCTCGACCGAGATCGAGGTGCCGAGCACCGCCACCGCACGCTCGATCTCGCGGGTCTGGGTGACCAGCGCCTCGACGACGCCGGTGATGAGCGCCGCGCCCTTGTCATTGCCCATGGCAAGCATCTGGTCGAAGGCCATGCCACCCTCGGCCGCGGCCTTCATCTCGGTCAGCTTGCCGACCGTCGCGTCGAGATCGGCACGCAGCTGGGTATCGACGCCCGCGTCCTTCGCCTTGACGAGATCGCTCACCGAGGGGCCCGAGACCACCGCGCCGTCGACCCGCACGTAATGGCCGGTATAGACGTTGCGGATGCCGATGCCGTCGTAATAGTGGCTCAGATGGGTCATGTCCGAGAAGCAGTCATGCTCTTCCTCGGGATCGTGCAGCATCAGGCCGAGCTTGATCCGCTCGCCCGCGAGCTCGCCATAGGAGAGCGAGCCAAGCCCGGTCAGGATCGCCGAGATGCCCTTGGCCGGGTCGGCCTCGAGCACCTTGCGCGCCTCGCCATCCGCAGTCCAGTTCCCCGCCATCTCGGTCAGGTCACTCACCAGAAGCGCGGTCGCGGCCTTCAGATAGGCGCCGCGGCGGTCGCAATTGCCATGGGTGCAGCCGTCGCCCTGCAGGTAGTCGGTATAGGGCCGCGCGCCCGCGCCGGGGCCGGTGCCGTTCAGGTCCTGCCCCCAGAGCAGGAACTCGATGGCGTGATAGCCGGTCGCCACATTCGCCTCGATCCCCTCGGCCTCGTGCAGGGTCTCGAGCAGCGCCGGGGTGATCTCGGTCGCGTCGACCTCGGCGCCGCCGATCGTCAGCTTCGGATTGGCGATGACATTGGCAAGGGCGAGGTCGTTCTCCTCGTTCACCGCCGCCGAGTCGGGGTCGACATAGTCGATCAGCCCCTCGTCGAGCGGCCAGGCGTTCACCTTGCCCTCCCAGTCGTCGACGATCGGGTTGCCGAAGCGGAAGGCCTCGGTCTGCTGATAGGGCACGCGCGCCGCGACCCAGGCAGCCTTGGCCGCGGCCAGCGTCGCCTCGGAGGGCGCCGCGATCAGCGCGTCGACGGCCTTTTGCAGCCCCTGCGCGGTCGCGAGGCTGTCGGCATAGCCCGCCTCGGCCAGATCGGCATAGGTCGAGATCACCGCCGCCTCGGTCGGCGCGCCAGCCAGCGCCGGAGCGGCAAGAACGGGAACAAGGGCCGTGGTGGCCAGCGCCATCAGGGTCGGTTTCATCGCAAGGTCCTTTCGTGTCGTCTCGGCCGGCAGGCGGCGCGGTCGGCCAATAGCTGACTTGTTTTGTCTGCTTTGTAAACCTGATTTTTTAAATCGGGTATTTTCTTAACCTCCCGGCAAGGGCCGGGGCGCAGGATAGGGGCCCGTTCCCGCGAGCCCGCCGATGATTCCCCCGTCGCTCCTGCCCGCCCTGCCCCGCCTGCCGCTGCCCGAAGGGGCGGCACAGCCGGGCACATCCAACAGCCCCACCCCCGCTGGCTCCGGCCCGCCACAGCCGCCACCGGCCGGTTTCTCCGCGGCTCTGCCGCTGCCCGCAACCGCCCCGCCCCCTGACGAACCGCCTGCCGCGGGCCATGAGCCGCTGCGCCCCGCCCTGAGCGGGGGCGAGACCACCGCCGCGCCGCCGGCGCAGCCCGCCCCCCTGCCCGCGCCCGCACCGCCGGCACAGACGCTCGTCGCGCAGATGCTGATCGCGCAGATGGCGGCCGAGCCCCCCGCGCCCGGACGGCCGGCCGCCTCCCCGGCGGCACGCAGCGAGGAACACCCCGCCTTCCCGCAGCCCGGAGCGGCGCCACAGAGCGATCTTCGCAACGAGGCGGCGCAGCCCCTCCCGCCCCCGGCCGGCGCCCCCACGCCCCGCGCAGAACCTCGGGGCGCACGTCCGCGCGCCGAGCCCCCGCCGCCGGACCCGCGCCTGCTGCCCGTCCCGGTGGCCCCGATGCAAGCAGCCCTGCCGCCGGCCACGCTCTGGGTCGCGGCCGCAGCAGTTTTCGCCGCGCTCGTCCTGCTCGCGGCACTGGTGGGCTGAAACGGAAAAAGCCGCGCACGGGGCGCGGCTTTCCGATAGGGCAGGTCGGGAAGATCTTACTTGATCTTGCCTTCCTTGTACTCGACATGCTTGCGGACGACCGGATCGTATTTGTTCACGGTCATCTTTTCGGTCATGGTGCGGGCATTCTTCTTGGTCACGTAGAAGTGCCCGGTGCCCGCCGTCGAGTTCAGACGGATCTTGATCGTCGTCGGCTTCGCCATTTTCGTTCTCCTGCAGTCGGGAGCCGTCCTGAACCGACCGCGCCCGCGAATTCCTTTGAGGCCTGCCTTTTACCGAGGCGCCCCCGGGAGTCAACAGGCAAAGCGGCGGGGACGCAAAATATTCGCCCTCACGGCGCGGGCTTGCCCATCGTGTTGTGGATTTCCAGCACCTTCGACGCCTCGAGCCCGAGCGCCGCGGCGAGATTCGCGATGAATTGCTTCTCGGCCGGCGTGTCGACGGTGATCGCCATCAGCGCAGCGGAATAGACCTGCGCCTTGGCGTGCGCCCCGACCTCGGAGGCGAGCGCGGCGACGTCGACCGGCGCATCGAGCGCGGCATTGACGAAGGCAAGCTCCTCGTCCGAGGCATCGCCCAGATGATCCATGATCTTCGCCCGCTCCTCGGCGTCGATCTCGCCATCGGCCTTCGCCGCCTGGATCATCGCGCGGATCATCAGCTTGGCGTTCTCTTCCATCAGCGCATGCGCCGGGGTGGCGGCACTCACCGCCTGCAGCATGTCGCCCACGCCCTTCGCTCCGCTCGCCGCGGCCGCGCTCATCGCGCCGAGCAGGCTGTCGAGCCCGGCCTCGGTCGCCTCGGTGGTCGAGACCGCCTGCGCGCTCATCTTCGAGACAAGGTCGCGCATCGCCTGGCCGCCGCCGGGCACGCCCATCTTCTCGGCGAATTCGCCCATCTTGTCGGCCACACCGCCGGGCTCGGCAGCACCGCGCAGCGCCTCCTTCATGCCCGCGACGCCGCCCATCTTGCGGAAGGTGTCGACGCCGCGCGCCGCGGCAAAGCCCACGGCCAGCGTCGCCAGAGTTTTCACGAAGCTCATTCGTCCTCTCCTCTCCTGATTGCGCCCATGCTGCGCCGGAAGCGGCCGGACGCCAATGGTTTTCTCGCCTCGGGGCGGGGTCCCTCCAGAAGGTCGGGCCCCGGGCCGGGCCGATCAAGGGGGAGAGCGGAAATTTGCGCGGATGGCCTGTAAGCCGGATTCTGTCCGGGGTTGCCCCCTGGATGACCATTCCTCTGGGTCTGCGCTCGCGCGCAGCCTCAAGCCGCCAACCCGGACCGCTCGGGGCGAAGCTCCCCTGCCGGGCCCCGTTGCCGGGGCGCGCGGCGCGCGATCCCTATTCGGCGTTGCTCCCGGTGGGGCTTGCCGTGCCGGTCCTGTTGCCAGTCCCGCGGTGGGCTCTTACCCCACCGTTTCACCCTTGCCGCAGCGGACTGCGGCGGTCTCTTCTCTGTGGCGCTTTCCCTGGGGTTGCCCCCGCCGGGCGTTACCCGGCACCGTTGCTTCATGGAGTCCGGACTTTCCTCGGCCCCCCAGCTGTCCGCGAAACGGAGCTATGGGGCGCCGCGGTCATCCGGCCATCCGCGCTCGGGCGGCATAGGCTGCCCGCGCGCGCGCGTCAAGCCGGTGCGAAGGGGGCGCTGCCCCCTCTTGGCCTGCGGCCAATTCACCCCCGGGATAATTCGGGCAATTGGAAGAGACAGACCCCGGGCTTTCTCCTTGCCGGAAAGACCTCGGGGGTGAGGCCGAAGGCCGAGGGGGCAGCGCCCCCTGCCTCAGGCGCTGCGCCAGCTGCCGCCATCCGCGCCGAAGCGCGCGGCGAGATCGGCCACAAGCGCCATGTCGATGCCATCGAGCGGCCCGTCGTGGCGCGGCCGGAAGCGCAGCCGGAAGGCCGCAAGCAGCACCGCGGGCGGCGCCTCGGGATAGCCGAAGGCGCGGGCGAGCGCGGTGAAGGCCTCGTGCGAGGGCGCAATCTGCGGGACGGGGGCGGGCCAGACCGCCAGCCCGCCGCGCGCAAGGCGGCGCCAGTCGAAGCGCGGGCCGGGGTCGATCTTGCGGTCGGGGGCCATGTCGGAATGGCCGATCACCGCCTCGGGGCCGATCCCCCAGCGGGCCATGATGGCGCCGAGAAGCGTCTCGAGCGCCGCCATCTGCGGCTCGGGGAAGGGCCGGTCGCCGGGATTGGCCAGCTCGATCCCGATCGAGCGGGAATTGACGTCGTCGCGCCCCTGCCAGCTGCCGACGCCCGCGTGCCAGGCGCGCGCCGCCTCGGGCACCAGCGCCTCGGCCCCGCCGTCCTCGGCCACCAGCCAATGCGCCGAGACCTCGGCCGCCGGATCGCACAGCCGCGCGCGCGCCGCAGCACAGCTTTGCATGCCGGTGTAATGGATCACGATCAGCTCGGGGCGCGCCCCCCCGCGCCGCTCGCCGAAATTGGGCGAGGGCAACACGGGGCTACTGCCGCGCCGCCTGGAACGGGCGCGGATCCCAGCCGCAGGCAAAGCCGTCGCCATCCGGGTCGAGGTTGAGCGGGTCCTTCTGCGGCCCGCCCTTCTTCAGGAAGGCCATCTGCGCCAGATCGGGCGAGATGTATTTCGCACAGGCCTTTTCCGACGAGCTCAACCGGATCCCGCCGCGCGGCCAGACCGACTGACCGGGCGCATTGGTCGCCGAGAGCGCATAGGCGGCCAGGTTCGGGCCGGCGCCCCCCGTCGTCGGCACCGCGGCCTGCGACATCGCGTTGAGCGGGGCGCCGACGCCGCCGGTGGCGGCGGCCGGCGCCGAGCTCTCGGCCGGGCCGCTGTCGCCCGCGGGCGCGGTGGCGCGCAGGGCGGCCAGCGTGTCCGCCCCGATCGAGCCGGTGCCGCCGGTCGCGGTCGCATCGGCGCCGGTCGCCCCCTGCGCCGCCATGCCGGCGGCCGAGGTCACCGGCGTCGCACCATAGCCCGAGGCGCCATAGCCGCCATCCGCCGGCGTGGCAGACGACGCCTGCGCGCCCGAGCCCTTCAGCTGGCTCTCGCGCTGGTGCAGATAGTCTTCATAGGTGCCGAAACCGACCCCGCCTGCCGAATTCGGCACATCGGGCTGGCAGCCCGCCAGCAGCATTCCGGCCAGAACGAGCAGCGGCGCCTTGCGCATCGGTCTCTCCTCTTACCACCACTTCGACGGTTTGTGAGTGAACCCTGCCGCGCGCTCCAAGACAAGAGCATGATTGAGCAGATCGCCCTCGCCCCAGGGCCGGCCGATCAGTTGCAGCCCCATCGGCAGCCCCTTGGCGTCGAGTCCGACCGGCACCGAGATCCCCGGCAGGCCGGCCAGGTTCACCGTCACGGTGAAGACGTCGTTGAGATACATCTCGACCGGCGAGGCATCGGCCATCTCGCCGAGCCCAAAGGCCGAGGACGGCGTTGCCGGCGTCAGGATTGCGTCGACACCGGCCGCGAAGACCTGCTCGAAGTCGCGCTTGATCAGCGCGCGGACCCGGCGGGCGCGGTTGTAATAGGCGTCGTAGAAGCCCGCTGACAGCACATAGGTGCCGATCATGATGCGGCGTTGCACCTCGGGGCCGAAGCCCTCGGCGCGGGTCTTCTCGTACATCTCGACGATGCCGTCGCCGGCACCGAGCTTGGCGCGATAGCCATAGCGCACACCGTCATAGCGCGCGAGGTTCGACGAGGCCTCGGCCGGGGCGATCACGTAATAGGCGGGCAGCGCGTATTTCGTGTGCGGCAGCGAGATATCGACGATCTCGGCGCCCGCGTCGCGCAGCATCGCGGTGCCCTCGTCCCAGAGCTTGCCGATCTCCTCGGGCATGCCCTCGATCCGGTATTCGCGCGGAATGCCGATCTTCTTGCCGCGGATGTCGCCGGTCAGCGCCGCCTCGAAATCGGGCACCGGGATCTCGGCCGAGGTCGAATCCTTCGGGTCGACCGAAGCCATCGCCTGCAGCATGATCGCCGCATCGCGCACGGTCTTGGTCATCGGCCCGGCCTGATCGAGGCTCGAGGCGAAGGCGACGACGCCCCAGCGGCTCACGCGGCCATAGGTCGGCTTGATGCCGACGATGCCGGTGAAGGCGGCCGGCTGGCGGATCGAGCCGCCGGTGTCGGTGCCGGTCGCGGCAAGGCACAGATCGGCGGCAACGGCCGCGGCCGACCCGCCCGAGGAGCCGCCCGGCGTCAGCTGCCGGTCGTCGATCTTCCAGGGGTTCACCGCGGGGCCATAGCAGGCGGTCTCGGTCGAGGAGCCCATGGCGAACTCGTCCATCGACACCTTGCCCAGCATCACCGCGCCGGCATCCCACAGGTTCTGGGTGACGGTCGATTCATACTCGGGCTTGAAGCCCGCGAGAATGCGCGAGGCGGCCTGGGTGGCGACGCCCCTGGTGCAGAAGAGATCCTTGATGCCCAGCGGAATGCCGCACATGCCGGGCGCATCGCCCGCCTTGATCCGCGCATCCGCGGCCTTCGCCTGCGCCAGCGCGATCTCGGGGGTCTTGGCGCACCAGGCGTTCAGAGCATCGGCGCCGTCGATCGCGGCAAGGCAGCTTTCGGTGATCTCGACCGAGGTGACCTCGCCCTTGCGCAGCGCGTCGCGGGCGGCGGAAATCGTCAGCTGGTTCAGGCTCATTCGACCACCTTCGGCACGGCAAAGAAGCCCTCGCGGGCATCGGGGGCGTTTTTCAGGATCTTCTCGGCATAGCCACCGTCGGTGACCACGTCCTCGCGGCGCTTGAGCCGCATCGGCGTGACCGAGGTCATCGGCTCGATGCCCTCGACGTCGACCTCGTTCAGCTGTTCCATGAAGGTCAGGATGCCGCTCAGATCCTGCGCGAGCTTGGGCAGGTTTTCCTCGGCCACGGCAATGCGCGCCAGATGCGCCACCTTGCGGGCGGTATCGATGTCGATGGACATGAAACTCTCCGATTGTCTTGGCCCGGGTTTAGCGCCCATGCGCCCGGGCTGCAAGCGTGGCTTCCCTTCGCCGCCGGGCGCGCTAGACTCGGGCGGAACCGATGGAGGTGTCCCGATGAAACTGACCTGGCTTGGCCATTCCGGCTTCCGCATGGAGATCGAGAAGGCGGTGATCCTGATCGACCCCTGGATCACCGGCAACCCGATGTTCCCCGCCGCCCGCCGCGCCGAGGCGATCGCCGGGGCGACGCATATCCTGCTCACCCACGGCCACGGCGATCATTCGGCCGACACGCTGGCGATTGCGAAGGAGCTGAACATCCCCGTCGTCGGGATCTACGACACCGTCGCCTGGTGGCAGGAACGCGAGGGGATCGAGGGCATCGGCTTCAACAAGGGCGGCACGGTCAACCTGGGCGGCGCGCATGTGACGATGGTGCCCGCCTCGCATTCCTCGTCGCTGTCCGGGCCGCAGGGGCCGGTCTATGCCGGCACCGAGTCGGGCTACATGATCGCGGGCGAGGGCCATGTCGTTTATGTCTCGGGCGACACCACGATCATGGCCGACATGGAATGGATGGCGGACTACCACCGCCCCGACATCGGCATCCTCTGCGCCGGCGGCCATTTCACCATGGACATGAAGGCCGCCGCCTGGGCCGCGCGGAAATACTTCGACTTCCGCACCGTGATCCCCTGCCACTACCGCACCTTCCCGCTGCTCGAGCAGACCGCCGCGGCGCTGAAGGCCGGGTTGCCGAAGGCCGAGGTGATCGAGCCCGAGGTGATGGAACCGATCCTTCTGTGAGAAAGGGAGGGGGCGCTGCCCCCTCTTGGCTGCGCCAATTCACCCCCGAGGTATTTCCGGCAAGGAGAAAGCGCGAAGGGTCTTCTGCTTCCAATCGCCTCAAAGGTCCCCGGGGGTGAGGGCAAAGCCCCCTGCCCCGGCAGCCACCCGCGCCCCGCTCAGCAGTTCGGCACGTTCACCGCCAGCCCGCCGAGACTTGTCTCCTTGTAATGCTCGTGCATGTCGCGGCCGGTCTGGCGCATCGTCTCGATCGCGGCATCAAGCGGCACCAGATGCGTGCCGTCGCCACGCAGCGCCAGGCTCGCGGCCGAGATCGCCTTGATCGCGCCAAGGCCGTTCCGTTCGATGCAGGGCACCTGCACCAGCCCCTTCACCGGATCGCATGTCATGCCCAGATGATGTTCGAGCGCGATCTCGGCGGCGTTCTCGATCTGCTCGGGGGACCCGCCCAGAACCGCGGCGAGCCCCGCCGCGGCCATCGCGGCGGCCGAGCCGACCTCGGCCTGGCAGCCGCATTCGGCTCCCGAGATCGAGGCATTGGTCTTGATCAGCCCACCCACGGCCGCGGCGGTGAGGAGGAACTCGCCCACCCGCGCCGCGGTGGCGCCCGGCACATGGTCGAGCCAGTAGCGGATCACCGCCGGCACCACGCCCGCCGCGCCGTTCGTCGGCGCCGTGACCACCTGACCGCCCGCGGCGTTCTCCTCGTTCACCGCCATCGCGTAGCACGAGATCCAGTCGTTCACCGTATGCGGCGGGGCAAGGTTCAGGCCGCGCTCGGCGAGCAGCGCCTCGTGGATCGCCTTCGCGCGCCGTTTCACCTTCAGCCCGCCCGGCAGGATCCCCTCGCTCGCCAGCCCGCGCGCGAGGCACTCGGCCATCACCGACCAGATCCGCCCGAGCCCCGCCTCGATCGCCGCCTCGTCACGAAAGCGCCGCTCGTTGCGCCGCTTCATCTGCGCGATCGTCAGCCCCGAGGCGCGCGCCATCGCCAGCATCTCCTCGGCGGTGCGGAAGGGAAAGGGCACGGGCGACGGCTCGGCGAGGGTCTTCGCGTCGACGGCGGCAAGCTCGGCCGCGGTGCGCACGAAGCCGCCCCCGATCGAATAATAGGTCTCCTGCAGCAGCACATCGCCCTCGGCGTCGAGCGCCTCGATCACCATGCCGTTCGCGTGGCCCGAAAGCGCCGGGCCGAAGTCGAAGACCAGATCGCGCTCGGGATCGAAGACCAGCGGCGCAAGGCCCGGCGGGGTCAGCAGATGCGTCGCGCGGTTCGCGGCCAGGGCCGCCTCGGCGGCGTCGGCCGCGTAGCTTTCGGGTTCGAACCCGGCAAGGCCGAGGATCGTGGCGCGGTCGGTGGCGTGCCCCTTGCCGGTGAAGGCAAGCGAGCCGTAGAGCCGCGCGCGCAGCCCCCGCGCCTCGAAGGGCGAGGCGCGCAGCCGGGCCAGAAACCGCGCCCCCGCCACCATCGGCCCCATCGTGTGCGAGGAGGACGGCCCGACCCCGACCTTGAAGATATCGAAAACGCTCAGAAACATCGCCCGGTCTCCCTGTTCGGCGCATCCTGCCACGGGTGGGCGCGGCGGACAGCGGGAAAGCGACACTTTGCGTCGCAAAGGCGCTGTGCCCGCGCCGGCGGGACGATTCGCCCTCGCGCAGGCGGGGGCGCTTGTCTATAAGCGGGCCGAGACGCTTTCAGGAGACCCGCCCATGCCCGCCGAACTCTCCCCGATCGACAAGGCCAAATTCGCCGCCGCCCGCCGTGCCGTCGACTATGTCGAGGACGGGATGAAGGTCGGCCTCGGCACCGGCTCGACCGCGGCCTGGATGGTGCGCTGTCTGGGCGAGATGGTGCGCGAGGACGGGCTCAGGATCACCGGCGTGCCGACCTCGTCGCGCACCGCCGATCTGGCGCGCCAGGTGGGGATCGAGGTGATCGGCCTCGACGAGGCGAAATGGCTCGATCTGACGATCGATGGCGCGGACGAGTTCGACGCCCAGCTCAACCTGATCAAGGGCGGCGGCGGTGCCCTGCTTCAGGAGAAGATCGTCGCCACCGCCTCGGACCAGATGATCGTCATCGCCGATGCGGCGAAGGAAGTGGCGGCCCTTGGCGCCTTCCCGCTGCCGGTCGAGGTGGTGCCCTTCGGCTGGCAGACCACCCGCGCGCTGATCGAGGAGATGCTGATCTCGATGGAGGTGCTGGGCCGGCAGACCACGCTGCGGCTGAACGGCACGCAGCCCTTCGTCACCGACGAGGGCAATTACATCGTCGACCTGCACCTGAACCGCATCGCCAACGCCCGCCAGCTGAGCCTGGTGCTGAACCAGATCCCGGGCGTGGTCGAGAACGGCCTGTTCATCGACATCTGCGACCGCGTCATCATCGGCGGCGCCGATGGCAAGGTCGAGATCCGCGACATCAACGAGGGCACGGTGGCGCATGAGCGCATCGACTTCGCCGACGAGGCCAACATCTTCTCCGACCTCGACTGAGGCACCGCGCCTGAGAGACCCCGAAGAGCGATCCCGGCCCGGCGCATGACGCCGGGCCGTTTTCGTTCCGGCAGACAGCTCCCGACGCCAATCCGCACCCCGCGGCTTGCCCCGCGGGGCCCGCGCCGCTAAGTCCTGTGCAACGGTGCCGCGATGCGGCAGGAAACGGAAGGGCGACAGATGAGCTTCGACTACGACCTCTTCGTGATCGGCGGCGGTTCGGGCGGGGTGCGCGCCGCGCGCATTGCGGCGGCCGAGCATGGCGCGAAGGTGGCGCTTGCCGAGGAATACCGGATGGGCGGCACCTGCGTGATCCGCGGGTGCGTGCCGAAGAAGCTGATGGTCTTTGCCTCGTCGATGCCGACGGCGGTGGAAGAGGCGCGCGCCTATGGCTGGCAGGCCGAGCTCGGCGCCTTCGACTGGACCGGCTTCCGCGCCAGGCTCGATGCCGAGCTCGACCGTCTCGAGGCGATCTATCGCCGCGGCCAGTCGGGCGCCGGCGTCACCGTCTTCGATCAGCGCGCCACCGTCGCCTCGCCCCACGAGGTGCGCCTTGCAGATGGCCAGGTGGTCAGCGCCAAGCACATCCTGATCGCCACCGGCGGCACCCCCTTCGTGCCCGAATTCGACGGCCGCGAACACGTGATGACCTCCAACGAGATCTTCAAGATGGAGGCGCTGCCGAAGCGCATCCTGATCGTCGGCGGCGGCTATATCGCCTGCGAATTCGCCTGCATCCTCGAGGGGCTGGGCACCGGCGTGACGCTGTGGAACCGCTCGCCGCTGCTGCGCGGCTTCGACGCCGAATGCCGCGACCTGATCGTCGAGAAGATGGCGGCGCGCGGCATCGCGATCCACACCGGCCTTGTGGTGCAGCACATCAAGAAGACCGAGGCGGGGCTTGTCGTCACCGCCGGCGACGGCCGCAGCGAGACCTTCGACGCCGTGCTTTACGCCACCGGCCGGGTGCCGAACACCGCGGGGCTGGGTCTGACCGAGGCGGGCGTGACGCTCGCCCCGAACGGCGCCGTGACGGTCGATGCCTGGTCGCAGACCAACGTGCCCTCGATCTATGCCGTGGGCGACGTCACCGACCGCATCGCCCTGACCCCGGTCGCGATCCGCGAGGGCCACGCCTTTGCCGACACCGTCTTCGGCGCCACGCCGCGCCAGGCCGACCACGAGCTTGTCGCCTCGGCCGTCTTCACCCGGCCCGAGTTCGGCACCTGCGGCCTGAGCGAGGAAGCGGCGCGCGAGATCGAGCCGGTCGAGGTCTATGTCTCGGCCTTCCGCCCGATGCGCTCGGCCTTTGCCGGCGGCGACGAGAAGGTGCTGATGAAGCTCGTCGTGTCGAAGGCGACGCGGCGGGTGCTGGGCTGTCATATCGTCGCACCGGAGGCGGGCGAGATGATCCAGCTGGCGGCGATCGCGATGAAGATGGGCGCCACCAAGGAGCAGTTCGACGCGACCTGCGCGGTGCACCCGACGATGGCGGAAGAGCTGGTGACGATGCGCAAGCCCGTCCGGCACGCTTGACATCGACCAATCAGTCCCCACCTCGGACGGGACAACAATGAAAGGCGAGGGAAAATGAGCAACGGAGGTCCCTGGGGGACGGGCGGCGGCAACGGCGACGACCGCGACGACAATCGACGGCCCGGACAGCGGCGGCCAGGCGAGCCGCCCGCGATCCCCGAGATCGAAGATCTCATGAAGAAAGGCTCGGAACACCTGAAGGTGCTGATGGGCGGGCGTGGCGGCTCGGGCGGCGGACGGCCGGGCGGCGGGCTACCCAGGGGGCCGGCGATGACCGGCGGCACGATCGGCCTCGTGGCGCTGGCCGCGGCGGCACTCTGGGCCTGGGGGTCGTTCTACACGGTGCAGCAGAACGAGCGCTCGATCGAGCTGATGTTCGGCAAGTATTACGCGACCGGCAACCCGGGGCTCAATTTCGCGCCCTGGCCGGTGGTGACGGCCGAGGTGATCCCGGTCACCGACGAACGCACCACGGAACTGGGCACCGGGCGCGGCGGTTCGATGGATTCCGGTCTGATGCTGACCCGCGACCAGAACATCGTCGACATCGAGTTCCAGGTGGTCTGGAACATCTCGGACCCGACGAAATACCTGTTCAACCTCGCCGATCCCGAAGACACGATCCGCGCCGTCTCGGAATCCGCGATGCGCGACATCATTGCGCGTTCGGAACTCGCGCCGATCCTGAACCGCGACCGCGGCGCGATCGGGGTCGATCTGCGCGCGGCGGTGCAGGCGACGCTCGACAGCTATGACGTGGGCATCAACATCGTGCGGGTGAACTTCAACCGCGCCGATCCGCCGAAGGAGGTCATCGACAGCTTCCGCGACGTGCAGGCCGCGCAACAGGAGCGCGACAAGCTCGAGAAGGAGGCGGATGCCTATTCGAACAAGGCGACCGCCGGTGCCCGCGGTCAGGCCGCGCAGCTGCAGGAGCAGGCCGAGGCCTATCGTGCCCAGGTGGTGAACGACTCGCAGGGCGAGGCGGCACGCTTCCTCTCGGTCTACGAGGAATACCGCAAGGCGCCCGAGGTGACGAAGCGACGGATGTTCTACGAAACGATGGGCCGCATCCTTGGCGATGTCGACAAGGTGGTGGTCGACGGGCAGTCGGGCGTCCAGCCCTATCTGCCGCTTGACCAGCTTCGCAAGACCACGCCTGCGACGAACGGGGGGGCCAACTGATGCGCGCGCAATTCCTGATCCCGGTGGGGGTGATCGCGATCGCCCTCGGCCTGTCCTCGGTCTACACGGTGGACGAGCGCGAAAAGGCACTGGTGCTGCAGTTCGGCGAGGTGAAGACGGTGCGCACCGAGCCCGGCCTGGGTCTCAAGATCCCGCTGATCCAGCAGGTGGTGAAGTATGACGACCGCATCCTCAGCCTGATGACCCAGCCGCTCGAGGTGACGCCGCTCGACGATCGCCGTCTGGTGGTCGACGCCTTCGCGCGCTGGCGCATCACCAACGCGGTGAAGTTCCGCGAGGCGGTGTCGACCGGCGGCGAGACCTTCGCCAAGAGCCGGCTTGACGGCATCCTGAACAACGCCATCCGCGAGGTCATGGGCTCGGTTCCCTCGACCGCGGTGCTGTCGGACGACCGCACCGCGATGATGAACCAGATCCGCGACATCGCCCGGCGCGAAGCTGCGGCGCTTGGCGTCGACGTGATCGACGTGCGGCTGACCCGTACCGACCTGCCCGACCAGAACCTGGCCGCGACCTATGCCCGGATGCGGGCCGAGCGCGAGCGCGAGGCGGCGGACGAGCGGGCGCGCGGCGGCGAGGCGGCACAGCGCGTGCGGGCGGCGGCCGACCGCACCGTGATCGAGCTGACCTCGGAGGCGCGCAAGCAGGCCGAGATCATCCGCGGCGAGGCCGATGCCGCGCGCAACGCGATCTATGCCGAGGCCTATGGCAAGGACCCGTCCTTCTTCGCCTTCACCCGCTCGCTGCAGTTCTATGCGGAAAGCCTGAAGCCCGGCACCTCGTCTCTGGTGACCGAACCCTCGAGCCTCTACTTCGACTATGACCGCTTCGTCAAAAGCCTGGGTCCGGTCGAGGCGGTGCCGACGGGCGAGAGCCCCGCGCCCACCGCGGGTCAGTGATGGCGATGCTTCTGACGGGCCTCGCGCTCGTCCTGGTGATCGAGGGGCTGGCGCTTGCGCTGGCCCCTTCCCGTATCGAGGAGGTGCTGGCCCTGCTTGCCGCAATGGGGCGCGAGCGACGGCGGCAGCTTGGCCTTGCCGCGATCGCCGCCGGCGTGGTGCTTTTGTGGCTCTTGCGACATTTCAGCCATTGACCCCGGCGCCCGGAGCAGGCGAGATCCTCTCGCCCCTTTCACACCGAATTGAGACGGCGCGACGGTCTTTCATTTGAACGTCCCGTCCCCTGGGGTTTTAACAAGGGAGACGCCGGCAGGCCCGGCTCGAGGATTTTCGGGAGCGACGCATGACGAAACACGACCTAACCCCGTTCACCCGCAAGGCGCTGATCCGTGCGCCCCGGCTTGTGAAGGGTGTCCTGGGGGCCGCGATGATCTCGACGGCGCTGGCCTTCACGCCGATCGCGCCGGCCTATGCCCGCGCCGCCCCGGACAGCTTCGCCGATCTGGCCGAAAAGGTGAGCCCGGCGGTGGTGATGATCACCACCACCACCACCGTCGCCGTGCCGAACGATCAGGGCCCGGTCTTCCCCGACGGCTCGCCGTTCTCGGACCTGTTCAAGGACTTCCCGTTCCAGCAGATGCCGAACGGCCCGAACGGCCCGACCCATCCGCAGCGCTCCAACGCGCTCGGCTCGGGCTTCGTGATCTCGGAAGACGGCTACATCGTCACCAACAACCACGTCATCGAGGGTGCCGACGAGATCCAGATCGAGTTCTATGGCGGCAAGACGATGGACGCGAAGCTGGTCGGCACCGACCCGAAGACCGATATCGCGCTGCTCAAGGTCGAAAGCGACAAGCCGTTGCCCTTCGTCACCTTCGCCGACAGTGACCAGACCCGGGTCGGCGATTGGGTGATGGCCATGGGCAACCCGCTCGGCCAGGGCTTCTCGGTCTCGGCCGGCATCGTCTCGGCGCGCAACCGCGAGCTTTCGGGCACCTATGACGACTACCTGCAGACCGACGCGGCGATCAACCGCGGCAACTCGGGCGGGCCGCTGTTCAACATGGACGGTCAGGTCGTCGGCGTGAACACCGCGATCCTGTCGCCGAACGGCGGCTCGATCGGCATCGGCTTCTCGATGGCCTCGAACGTGGTGAAGAAGGTCGTCGACCAGCTCAAGCAGTTCGGCGAGACCCGCCGCGGCTGGCTTGGCGTGAAGATCCAGGAAATCACCCCGGACATGGCCGATGCCATGGGCCTGGCGAAACCCGAGGGCGCGCTTGTCTCCGAGGTGCCGGAAGGCCCGGCGAAGGCCGCGGGCATGCAGGCGGGCGATGTCATCGTCAACTTCGACGGCGGCGAGGTGAAGAACAGCCGGGACCTCGTGCGCCGCGTCGCCGATGCACCGGTGGGCCAGGCGGTGCGTGTCATCGTGGTGCGCGGCGGCAAGGAACAGACCCTGCTCGTCACGCTCGGCCGGCGCGAGACCGCCGAGGGCGACGCCGTCCCCGCTGCGACGCCGGACCAGACCGGCACCGAGAGCGAGGCGCAGGTGCTTGGCATGACGGTGATGCCGCTCACCGATGCGCTGATCCAGGAGATGGGTCTGCAGCCCGGCACCCAGGGCCTTGTCATCAAGTCGATCGACGAGAACTCGGCCGCCTATGACCAGGGCCTGCGCGAAGGCGACCTGATCACCGAGGCCGGCCAGCAGCCGGTGGCGCAGCTGAGCGACCTCGAGGACCGGGTGAAGGAAGCCAAGGATGCCGGACGCAAGTCGGTGCTGCTGCTGATCCGCCGTGGCGGCGAACCGCGCTTCGTGGCGCTGCCGGTGAACGGCTGAGCCGCACCCCGCTGCCGCGCGAGCGGCGCGGACAGGAACGACGAGTGGCCCGGAGCGCGATCACCGCTCCGGGCCCTTTGCGTCGGCCCGGCATCCGGGCTATCCCGACGGCACAGGTTCAGGGAGTGCCGTGCGTGAGAGCCCTCGTCATCATCGACATGCAGATGGAAATGCAGCATCGCATCGCGGCTGGCCGCGACTGCGTGAACGCCGGGGCGCCCGAGCGGATCGCGGCGCTTGCGGCGGGCTTCCGCCAAAACGGGTGGCCCGTGCTGCATGTCCGCCACCGGGACGACGCCGCGCACTCCCCCCTGCATCCGGCGGCCGCGGGCTATCCGCCGATGGCTTGCGCCGAAGCGCTGGAGGGCGAGGCGATTTTCGTGAAACGGACCTCATCGGCCTTCGCCTCGACCGATCTGGCGGCGCATCTGCAGGCGCGCGGCATCACCGAACTGGTGGTGACGGGTGCCGTGGCCGGGTTCTGTGTCAACAGCACGGTCCGGCATGGCGCGGATCTGGGCTTTGACATGACCGTCGTCCGCGATGCGGTGATCGGCTTCGACCTGCCGGCGGCAGGCCTCTGCGCGCAGGTGATCTTCGATGTCACCCTCGCCCATCTCGAGGCCGATTTCGCGCGGGTCATCGACAGCGCGTCGGTGCTGGCCGCCGCGGACTGACCGGCGCCGCCGTTCGGCCACGGCCTCACTTCACGTCTTCGAGCCAGGGCAACAGCCCCATCTCCTGCGCTGCGCGGATCGAGAGCGTCGCCGAGGCAAGCCCGCGCGGCGCCTGATAGGCGCGGATCGCGGCATGGGTCGGGATGTCGAGCACGCCGTTGACCGGCCCGGCATAAAGCCCGCGCACCTGCAGCGCGCGCTGCAGCGAGGCGACGAACTCCGCACTCATCGCCTCGGGACAGGGCGCGGGGAACCACATGTCTGCCCGGCCCTCGACGATGCGCTGATGCGTGGCGCTGCGATAGGTCGCGGGTCGCGTCACCTGCCCGGTCGCGCGGTCGCGGACCTCGGGCGAGACCAGTTCCTGCTCGGTCACTGTCTCGATCACCGCAGGCCGGGTCTGACGGGCGAAGCAGCCCGCCTCGCCCGGCTGCGGCGGCGTGTCGCGCCATTCGCCGGCCAGGCTCTGCTCGACCGGCTCGGGCCCGGCCGCGTCGGCGGCACGGGCCACGGCCGGGCCAAGGCCGAGGGCACAGCACAGCAGGATCAGTCGCGCAGAAATGGTCATCGCCGGGGCTCTTTGCCGAATTCCTGCGCGACCCTAGCCGATTGCGGCAGGCGCGAAAAGGGATGCGGCACCGCGGCTCTGGTCAAGGCCTGCGGCATGTCCTACATCGGTTCGGACGGCCGCGCGGGCGGCCAGCGGATGGGATACAGACGATGGCGAAGATCACCTATATCGAATTCAACGGCACCGAGCATGTGGTGGATGTGAAGCCGGGCATGACGGTCATGGAAGGCGCGCGCGACAACGGCATCCCGGGCATCGACGCCGATTGCGGCGGCGCCTGCGCCTGCTCGACCTGCCATGTCTACATCGACGAGACCTGGGTCGACCGGCTGCCGGCGAAGGAGTCGATGGAAGAGGACATGCTCGATTTCGCCTGGCATCCCGATCCGGTGAAATCGCGCCTGACCTGCCAGATCAAGGTCACCCCCGAGATAGACGGGCTGGTGGTGCATATCCCCGAAAAGCAGATCTGAGCGCGTCTCCGCGTTCCCAGAAGGGCCGCCCGTCGGGGCGGCCCTTCGGCATTTCAGGGCATCAGCGCCGGCGCACAGACGAGCGCCCCGGCGGGGGCGGGGCCGGCGAGCGGCTTCACCAGCACATAGCGCGCCGGCACCCCCGCCAGCACCACCGCCGGATCGGCGACAAAGCCGAAGCGGCCGTAATAGGCGGGCTCGCCCACCAGCACCGCACCCGCCGCACCGCGCGCCGCAAGCCGGTCCAGCGCCGCGCGCATCAAGGCGCCGCCGATGCCCCGCCCCTGCGCCTCGGGCGCGACGGCCAGCGGGCCGAGACAGGCCCAGCCCCCCGCCCCGCCGATCGTCGCGGGCGAGGCGGCGATCTGGCCGATCAGCTGCCCCGCCTCCTCGGCGACCAGCGACAGGCTCAGCGCGCCGCTTGCGCGCAGCCGCGCCAGCACCTCGGCCTCGGTCCCCGAGGCGACGGGGGCTGTGGCGAAGGCCCGGGTGACGAGCGTGGCAAGGGCGGCGCTCTCGGCCGCGGTTCCGGTTTCGGATCGGATGATCATGGCAGACCTCACTGGTTGTCGAGTTGGCCGCGCACAGCGGCAAGGCCGCGGCGCGAAATCCGGTAGGGCGCACCGCCGCCCGAGGCGATCAGCCGCCGCGCCCTGAGGCGCCGGAACAGCGTCAGATCGCAATCGGACAGCACCAGCCCGTCGCGGGTGTAGCAGGTGACGGCGGAAATCTTGCGGCCCTCGCCGCGTTCATGGCGGATCAGCCCGCCCTGAGCCAGCACGTGCAGCACGCGCTGTTCGAGTTTCGAGATATTCATGGGAATCCTGAGACTGGATGTGAGACTTCAGGGCCGTGCCTTCAGGCCGCCCCGCTTCGTGTCACGGCTCCCCGACAGGGAGCCTCTCACACAATCTCCGACATCCACACTCCATCGCGGTCCATGCACCCGCGTCCCGAAGAAGGTAGGCGGCACGGCCCCCCGGTGCAAGGGGGCGCCGCCGCGACAGGCCGCCGCGCTCCACTATCGGAAACCCGCGTCTCGTTTGCGACACCGCCCGCGCCGCTTTTCGCGCCCTTCGCGTCGTATCCCGGCTGGCCCTCGGTCGCGCGGCAGGAGAGATTGCCCCCAACACGCCCGCAAGGGCCCAGCGAAGGACCCGAGAATGACTTCCTACGTGCTTACGGTGACCTGCAAGACGACCCGCGGCATCGTCGCCGCGATCGCCAGCTATCTGGCCGAGAACGGCTGCAACATCTCCGACTCGCACCAGTATGACGACGCGCAGAACCACCGCTTCTTCATGCGCGTCAGCATCGAATCGCAGACCGGCGCCAGCCGCGAGGCACTCGAGGCGGGCTTCGCCCCGATCGCCGAGGCCTTCGGCATGGACTGGGCGCTGCACGATCAGGCGTGCAAGATGAAGGTGCTGCTGATGGTGTCGAACTTCGGCCATTGCCTGAACGACCTGCTCTACCGGACCCGCATCGGCGCGCTGCCGATCGAGATCGTCGGCGTGATCTCGAACCACCTGACCTATCAGAAGGTGGTGGTGAACCACGACATCCCCTTCTACCACATCCGCGTCACGAAGGAGAACAAGCCCCAGGCCGAGGCCGAGCTGCTGCGCGTGGTCGACGAGACCGGGGCCGAGCTCGTGGTGCTGGCGCGCTACATGCAGATCCTGTCGGATGCGCTGTGCGCCAAGATGTCGGGGCGGATCATCAACATCCACCACTCCTTCCTGCCGAGCTTCAAGGGCGCCAACCCCTACAAGCAGGCCTATGAGCGCGGCGTGAAGCTCATCGGCGCGACGGCGCATTACGTCACCGCCGATCTCGACGAGGGCCCGATCATCGAGCAGGACACGGTGCGTGTGACGCATGCGCAGTCGCCCGAGGATTACGTGAGCCTTGGCCGCGATGTCGAGGCGCAGGTGCTCGCCCGCGCGATCCACGCCCATATCCACCACCGCGCCTTCATCAACGGCAGCAAGACCGTGGTCTTCCCGGCCAGCCCCGGCTCCTACGCCTCCGAACGGATGGGGTGAGCCGCGGTCCCGGCGCATCGCGCCGGGATTGAAAGCTCCAGTGGAGCGTTCAAAGCGGCGAACGCCCGAAGCGCAAGCGCAGGGCCGGGTGCCTTTGGCGAACGCCCGAAGCGCAAGCGAGGGCCGGGTGCCCTTGGCGCACGCCGGGCAAGCAACCAGCCTTCTCCGCTTCCAATTGCCTCAAATATCCCGGGGGTGAATGGCCGCAGGCCAGAGGGGGCAGCGCCCCCCTGCCCCGGCCGGGCACCGATCCCTCGGGCCAAAAGGGGGCGCTGCCCCCTCGGCCCTGACGGGCCTCACCCCCGAGGTATTTCGGGCAAGGAGAAAGACGGGCGGCCATCTTCGGCACCGGGCAGCGTGGCGCGGCTCAGATGCGGCGGATGCCCGGTCTCGCGGGTGAACATCGCGGTGAAGGCCGAGGGGCTGGCATAGCCGAGATCATAGGCAATCTGCGTCACCGGGCGGCCAGCGGCCAGCGCCTCGACCGCGCGGGCGATCTGCAGCCGGGTGCGCCAGCGCGCGAAGGAGAGCCCGGTCTCGCGCAGGAACAGCCGCGCCAGCGTGCGCTCGGCCACCGAAGCGGTCGCCGCCCAGTCCGGCAGGCTGCGCCGGTCAGAGGGATCGGCGACGAGCGCCTCGGTCACCCGCCGCAGCCGCGCGTCGCGACCAAGCGCGAGGCCGGGTGCCCGATCGCGCGCACGGCAGATCTCGTCGGCCAGAACCTGCATCGCGCGCATCTCGGCCGGGCTCCAGCGCGCCATGGGGTCGAGCGCGATCGCGCGCAACACCAGTTCGCGCAGCAGCCCGCCAAGTGGCAGCACCGCGGTCTCGCGCGGCAGATCGGGAAAGGCCGCGGGGTCGAGATAGGCCATGCGCACCGCGCTGCGCTCGGTGTAATCGGCGGCATGCGGCACGCCATGCGGCAGGAAGGCCGCCTGCCCCGGCGGCACCGAGAACACCCGGTCATCAAGCACGATCCGCATCGCCCCGGTCAGCAGGAAGATCAGCTGCGCGCAGGTATGCGCATGGCGCCCGACACGGGCGCCCCGGGCATGGTCGCGCGACAGCGCAAGGACCGGGTTCGGCGTGGGGGCGTCTTCGGGCAGCATGGCCGTTCCTCCGCAGCATTTGGCTGCTTCACGAAAGCGGATAGCACATCTTTCGATATATAGCCATCCGCAGGGCCGCTTCGGGCGGCCGAAGACAAGGACCGGACCGACCATGACCACCCCCTTCCGCCTGCTGGGCATCCCCGGAAGCCTGCGCAAGGCCTCCTATTGCGCCGCCGTGCTCGAGGCGATCGCTGCCGAGATCGCGCCGCGCGCCGAGACCGCCATCGCCCCGATCGGCGCCCTGCCGCTCTACAATCAGGATCTCGACATCGAGCCCCGCCCCGCCCCCGTCGCGGCGCTGCGCGGCGCGATCGAGGCGGCCGAGGGGCTGATCGTCGTCTCGACCGAATACAACCACGGCACTCCCGGCGTGCTGAAGAACGCCATCGACTGGGCCTCGCGCCCGGCCTTCGCCTCGCCGCTGAAGGACAAGCCGGTGCTGATCGTCACCTGCTCGATGGCCTCGACCGGCGGCGTGCGGGCGCAATACCAGCTGCGCGAGGCCTTTGCCTCGACCCTCTCGCGCCCGGTCGCGACGCCCGAGGTGGTGATCGGCGGCGTGCATCAGCGCATGACCGACGGCCGCTTCACCGACCGCGCCGTCCTTGATTTCGCCGCCGCCGCCTGCGAGCGGCTCCTTGCCGAGATCGCGCGCGACCGCCGCGGCTGAGCCCGCCGGCAGGGCGTCGTCACTTTCAGGATGGACGGCGCCCGCGCGGGGCGATAGCGGTTCCGGATGACACGCCCGGACCGCATCTTTCCCGGCATCGCCCTGATGCTCACCTTCTGCGCGCTGGCGCCGCTGATCGACGTGGCCTCGAAACTGGCCGCGCAGGCGGTGCCGGTGGGCACCGTCACGCTTGGCCGCTATGTCGTGCAGGGGCTGCTGATGGCACCGCTGGTTGTCGCGCTGCGGCTGCCGCTGCGGATCGGCGGGCGGGTGCTCGCGCTGAGCGTGGCGCGCGCCTTCGTCTCGATGACGGCGACCTATTGCTTCGTCGCCGCGGTGCAGGTGATGCCGATCGCCGATGCGCTGGCCATCGCCTTCGTCGAGCCCTTCGTGATCCTGTTCATCGGCCGCTTCGTGCTGCATGAGGAGGTCGGGCCGCGGCGCCTTGCGGCCTCGGTCGTGGGCTTCATCGGCGCGCTCTTCGTGATCCAGCCGTCCTTCAGCCATTTCGGCGCCGTGGCCTTCTTTCCGCTCGGCACCGCGGTCAGCTTCGCGCTCTACATCCTGCTGACGCGGGCGCTGTCGCGCGATGTCGACCCGGTTGTGATGCAGTTCCACACCGCGGTCTTCGCCACGCTGCTGTGCCTGCCGCTGCTGGCGCTTGGCAGCAGCAGCGGGCTGAGCGAGCTGAGCTTCGGCCGACCCGAGGGGATCTTCTGGCTGTGGTGCGCCTGCGTCGGCATCGCCTCGACGGTCAGCCACATGGCGATGAGCTATGCGCTGTCCTTCGCGCCCTCCTCGACGCTGGCGCCGCTGCATTATTTCGAGATGCTGACCGCCACGCTCTTCGGCTATCTGGTGTTCGGCGACTTCCCGAACCTGCTGACCTGGATCGGCGTCGCGATCATCACCGGCTCGGGGCTCTACATCATCCACCGCGAGCGCATCACCGCAACCCGAGCGCGGCAAGCACGCCGGCCAGATGCCGCTTCGGCAGCAGCACCAGCATCTCTCCCGCCAGGCAAAGCCGCACCGGGCCGCTGACCTCGTTCGAGGTGCCGACGCGGCCGGCGGGGGTGAAATTCAGCCCCTCGATCGGCCAGCGCAGCCCCTCTGCCGTGCCCGAGGCCGGACCGAAGGGGAACAGCGACAGCCGCTCCCCCAGCGGCAGGTCGAGCGCGATCTCGGGCGGGGCGCGAAAGATCAGCTCGTCTTCCGAGATCAGCACCACGGCGCGGTCGGGCCGCTGCGCCAGATCGCTGAGCGCGGCAAGGGTGTGGTCGAGCCTGAGCCCGGTGAAGCCCAGCCCGATGAAGAAGCGCGCCCCGACATGGGTCAGGCATTTGCCGAAATCGGTGCTGTCCTGCTCGGCGATGCGGTGCAGGCGCGCGGGACCGATTGCCGCCGCACCGGCCGGGCTCAGGCTGTCCATGTCGCCGATCACCGCCTCGGGCATCAGCCCGAAGGCCAGCGCCCGGTCACCACCGCCATCGGCCGCCACAAGCGCCGGCGCCAGCGCCAGCGCGGCGTGCAGATCCGCCGCCTCGACCGCGCCACCGCCAAGCAGGGTCACCCCGCCACGATACTGGACAATGTGTCTTTCCATGCCATGATTGATGGCGATTAAGGCAGGAAAGCACAACCGCGACCGGAAAAATTCCCTGCATTTGCCTTTTTCCGTTCACGGGAAAGCACCAGTTCAACAGGATCGTGGACGGAACCGGATCTAGTAGAAAGCGAGCGTTCCATGGTTGGTGCAAGCAAGATTCTGACCGTCTCCTACGGCACCTTCTCCTGCACGCTGGAGGGGTTCGACGAGCCGTTCAACACGATGAAGGCGATCGCGGAATATTTCCGGGATCTGGCCGCCGATGACCGCTATTTCGGCGCCGAGCCACCACAGCCCGACGCCGAGATGCTGCACCGCATCGCCGAGCGCGAGATCCAGCGCCGCGTCGAGGCGAAGATCCAGCGCAACGGCGTGATCCTGCGTCAGGCCGAGGAGACCGCGCCTGCCCCCGCCGAGATCCGCGCCCCCGAACCCGCGCCGACCGCCGCGCCCTCGTCCGAGGTTTCCGCCCCCGTGGCAGAGGAACCGGTGGTCGCGGCCCCCGCAGCCGAGGCGCCCGAGCCGGTCCGCTCCGAACCCGAAGCCCCGGTCGCGCCGGAGCCTGTCCCCTTCGTGGTCCCGCAAAGCGCCGACCCGGTGAGCGAATCGGTCGCGGCAAAACTGCAGCGGATCCGGGCCGCCGTGGCCACGGCGAAGGCCGCGGCCGCCACGACGCCCGCCGTGGCGCCGATCGAGGAGGCGATTGAGGCGCCGGCCGAAGCACCGGTCGCGGTGAGCGAGTCGATGCCCGAGGCCGAGCCGGTGGCCGAAATTGCCGAGGAGACGGTCGCCGAGGAACCGATCGCCGAGGCCCCCGCCGCGTTCGAGGAGCCCCTCGCCTCCGACCTCGAAGAGATCGCGCCCGCGGCCGAAGCCCCGGTCGAGGAACCCGCAGAGCCGGAACCCGCCATCGAAGCCCCCGTCGCGGCGGAGACCGTCGTCGAGGAGGCGGTCGTCGAGGAGCCCCTCGTCGAAGAGGCGGATTTCGCGGCCATGTTCCTGCCGGAAGCGGGCGTCGAACTGCCCGAAGCCGGCCAGCCTGAAACCGAGGCGGAGGCCCCGGCCGAGCCGAGCGCGGCGGCGCAGTCGTCCGAAGCCGTGTCGCCGCCGGGCTTGTCCGAACGCCATGCCGCCCGACGCGCGGCGCGTCATGCAACCGAAGAGCCCGAGATGACCGCGGCCGCCGAGGAAGTCGCCGCCCCCGAGGTCGAGGCGCCGCGCCCGCCGCTGCGCGCCCGGGTCATCAAGGTGCGCCGGATCGAGCCCGCGCCGGTCGCCGCGGCGCCCGCCGAGATGCCGCCTGCGGCGCCGGAGGTCGAGGCAGTTTCTGCCGATGCGGCGCCCACGGAGGAGGATGTCGCGGCCCTGGTCGCGGCGCGTCTTGCCGCCGAAACCGTGCCGGCTGCAGACGACGGCCCGGCGCTCACCCCCGAGCAGGAAGCCGAGCTGATGGCCGAGCTTGCCGCGCTCGAGGAAGATTTCGACGAGGATGAGGGCGAAGCGCTGACCGGCGCCGATACCGATGCGGCGCTGGCCGCCGCGGCGGAGGACTGGGATTTCCCCGAGGCGTTCGAAGCGCTGAGCGAGGAGCCCGCCGAGGCCCCCGCCCTCGACACGCGCGCGGCCGAGACCCTCGCCCCCGAGGAGATGGCCGAGGACACGATCGCTGCGGCCCTTGCCGCCCATCTCGGCGAGACCGCGCCGGCGCCCGAAGAGGCGCCGCTGCCGGAGGTTGCCCTCGCACCCGAGGCCGAGGCGCCTGCCGGGATCGAACCCGAGGAGATGGCCGCGCAGATCGCCGCGATGCTGCCGGACGAGGCCCTCGAGGCCACCGAAGCTGCCGTGGTGGAGCCCGCCGCCCCCGTCATCCCGCGCCGGATCGCTCAGACGCCTGCCGCCGCCTCGCATGAGGACGACGTGACACGGCTGATGGAAGAGGCCGACGCCCAGCTTTCGGGGCACGAGAATCGCCGCCGTCTTTCCGCGATCGCGCACCTCAAGGCGGCGGTCGCGGCGACGGTGGCCGAACGGCTGGCGCGCGGTGGCCGCAAGGAAGAGGCGGCAGACGAGACCCGCCCCTATCGCGACGACCTGACCCATGCCGTGCGGCCGCGCCGCCCGGTGCTGCACGGCGTGGCGAGCGCCCGCCCCGAGCCGGTCGAGCCGCGCCAGGCGCCGCTCGTGCTGGTTTCCGAGCAGCGCGTCGACCAGATCCAGACGGCGCCCGCGGTGCAGCCGGCGATGCCGGTGCGCCCGCGCCGGGTCAGCACCGCGCAGCTTCTGGCCGAGGACGTCGTCGCCCCGCAGGGCGGCGCCGAAAGCTTTGCCGACTTCGCGCAGGCGCGCGGCACGCAGGGCCTGTCGGATCTGCTCGAGGCCGCCGCCGCCTATACCGCGCAGGTCGAGGGCCGGCCGCATTTCTCGCCGCCGCAGATCATGAGCAAGGTGACCGCGATCGGCGAGGGCAGCTTCAGCCGCGAGGACCGGCTGCGCAGCTTCGGCCAGCTGCTGCGCCAGGGCAAGATCGCCAAGGTGAAGCGCGGCCAATACGCGATCACCGAACAGTCGCAATATTTCGAAAAGCGCGCCTGAGCTCAGGCACCGATGACAGAAAAACGGAGGGGCAAGCCCCTCCGTTTTGCGTTTCAGTCGCGTTTGGCGTCCGGGTCGGGCTGGCCCACGCCGGTGAAGACCGGCTTCAGCGGCAGCGCCCAGAGGACGCCGAGCCCGACATAGACCGCGAGCGATCCCCACCAGGGCATCATCCCCCAGCGGGCCTCGGCCATGTTCACCACGCTCACCGCGACGATGATATAGGCCGGCAGCCCGACCAGAAGCGCAAGCAGCGCCAGCCGCTTGCGGGTCTTGTAGCCGAGCGCCATCTCAGTCCGCGAAGGGGTCGGTGACGAGGATCGTGTCGTCGCGCTCGGGGCTCGTCGAGAGCATCGCGACCGGGCACTGGATCAGCTCCTCGATCCGGCGCACGTATTTCACCGCGGCGCCGGGCAGGTCGTTCCACGACCGCGCCCCCTCGGTCGATTCCTTCCAGCCCTCGACCTCTTCATAGATCGGCGTGCAGCGCGCCTGCGCCTCGGCCGCGGTCGGAAGATAATCGAGCACCTCGCCGTCAAGCGAATAGCCGGTGCAGATCTTGATCGTGTCGAAGCCGTCGAGCACGTCGAGCTTGGTCAGCGCGATGCCGTTGATGCCCGAGATCGCGCAGGTCTGGCGCACCAGGGCCGCATCGAACCAGCCGCAGCGACGCTTGCGCCCGGTGACCGTGCCGAACTCGCGGCCACGCTCGCCCAGACGGTCGCCGTCGGCGTCGAGCAGCTCGGTCGGGAACGGGCCGGCGCCGACGCGGGTGGTGTAGGCCTTGACGATGCCGAGCACGAAGTCGATCGCATTCGGCCCGAGGCCGACACCCGTCGCCGCCTGCCCGGCGATCACGTTCGACGAGGTCACATAGGGATAGGTGCCGAAGTCGATGTCGAGAAGCGAGCCCTGCGCGCCCTCGAAGAGGATGCGTTTGCCGGCGCGGCGCATCTCGTTCATCACCTTCCAGACGGGCTTGGCGTATTGCAGCACCGCCGCCGAGATCGCGTTCAGCTCCTTCAGCAGCGCGGCACGGTCGATCGGCCCGAGGCCGAGACCGGCGCGCAGCGCGTTGTGGTGGACAAGCGCGCGGTCGACGCGCTGCTCGAGCGTCGCCGGATCGGCGAGGTCGGCGACGCGGATCACGCGACGGCCCACCTTGTCTTCATAGCACGGGCCGATGCCGCGGCCGGTGGTGCCGATCTTCGCGTTCGAGCCCGCCGCCTGCGCCTCGCGGGCGCGGTCGAGCTCGCCGTGGAACGGCATGATGAGCGGGGTGTTCTCGGCCACCATCAGGTTGTCGGGGGTGATCTCGACCCCCTGTTCACCGATCTTCTTGATCTCGTTCAGCAGGTGCCACGGATCGAGCACGACACCGTTGCCGATCACGCTGAGCTTGCCGCCGCGCACCACGCCCGAGGGCAGCGCGTTCAGCTTGTAGACGACACCGTTCACGACCAGCGTGTGGCCCGCGTTGTGACCGCCCTGGAACCGCGCGATGACGTCGGCGCGCTCGCTCAGCCAGTCGACGATCTTGCCCTTGCCCTCGTCGCCCCATTGGGCTCCGACAACCACGACGTTGGCCATATCCCACTCCTGCAGGGTTGTGAAAACCGCGTGACATATAGCGGGCGTGGCCCCGGGGGGAAACCGTTTTTCGGGCTGTCCGGTCAAGTTTGCGGCACGGCAGCGACGGACGGTCGCGGTTTCGCCGGGAAACGGCTTGCGCGGCGGCCCTCATACGCCTAGATAGGCGCGTCGGTTGAAAGAAGGCCCCGCACCCCTCATGGAAAACGTCGTCCTCTCCATCCACCTGATCCTTGCGCTGCTCCTGATCGGCGTCGTGCTTCTGCAGCGCTCCGAAGGCGGCGGGCTCGGCATGGGGAGCACCGGCGGCGTGATGACCGGCCGGCAGGCGGCGAACGCGCTGACCCGGCTGACCTGGATCTTCGCGGCGGGCTTCATCATCACCTCGGTCACGCTGACCATCCTGGCCGCACGTGCGGCCTCGGACGCCTCGGTCGTCGACCAGCTCACCACCCCGGCGCCCGCGACCACCGCGCCCGCCACCCCGGCCGCGCCGCCGATCGAGCTGCCTCCGGCCGCGACCGACGCGCCGGTGACGCCGCCGCCCGCCAACTGAGCGGGCCGCGGCCTTCGCCCCTGACACCAGTCTTGGGGCAAAGCGTCACAGTTTACCCAATGTCTTGCGGTCCGGTTGCGGGCAGGCCGCGAATCGTGTAGATATTAAGCCCCGTGATCCCGGAGCATCGCTTCGGGATATGAAACAGGTTTTGGCTGATCACGGGGGCTTCCATGGCACGTTACGTCTTCATTACCGGCGGTGTGGTTTCATCGCTCGGCAAGGGCCTTGCCTCCGCGGCACTGGGCGCGCTGCTGCAGGCGCGCGGATTCTCGGTGCGGCTGCGCAAGCTCGATCCCTATCTGAACGTCGACCCGGGCACGATGTCGCCCTTCGAGCATGGCGAGGTCTTCGTCACCGATGACGGCGCCGAGACCGACCTCGACCTCGGCCATTACGAACGCTTCACCGGGGTGAGCGCACGCAAGACCGATTCCGTCTCCTCCGGCCGGATCTATTCGAACGTGCTCGAGAAGGAGCGCAAGGGCGCCTATCTCGGCAAGACGATCCAGGTGATCCCGCACGTCACCAACGAGATCAAGGACTTCATCGCCGTCGGCGACGAGGAGGTCGACTTCATGCTGTGCGAGATCGGCGGCACGGTCGGCGACATCGAGGGCCTGCCCTTCTTCGAGGCGATCCGGCAATTCGCCCAGGAACGGCCGCGCGGGCAGTGCATCTTCATGCACCTCACCCTGCTGCCCTATCTGGCGGCGAGCGGCGAGCTGAAGACGAAGCCGACACAGCATTCGGTGAAGGAGCTGCGCTCGATCGGGCTGCAGCCCGACGTGCTGGTGTGCCGTTCGGAACACCCGATCCCGGACAAGGAACGCGCGAAGATCGCGCTGTTCTGCAACGTGCGGCCCGACTCGGTGATCCCGGCCTATGACCTGAAGTCGATCTACGAGGCGCCGCTCGCCTATCACCGCGTCGGCCTCGATCAGGCGGTGCTTGATGCCTTCGGCATCTCGCCCGCGCCGAAGCCCGACATGAGCCGCTGGGAAGACGTGATGGACCGGCTGACCCATGCCGAGGGCACGGTGAAGGTGGCGATCGTCGGCAAGTATGTGCAGCTCGAGGACGCCTACAAGTCGATCGCCGAGGCACTGACCCATGGCGGCATGGCGAACCGGGTCAAGGTCAAGGCCGAATGGATCGACGCCGAGATCTTCGAGCGCGAAGACCCCGGCCCGCATCTTGAACAGTTCAACGCGATCCTGGTGCCCGGCGGCTTCGGCGAGCGCGGCACCGAGGGCAAGATCCGCGCCGCGCAATATGCGCGCGAGAAGGGCATCCCCTACCTGGGCATCTGCCTGGGCATGCAGATGGCGGTGATCGAGGCGGCGCGCAACCTTGCCGGCGTGACCAACGCGGGCTCGGAGGAATTCGACCACGAGGCCGGCAAGAAGCGCTTCACCCCGGTCGTCTACCACCTGAAGGAATGGGTGCAGGGCAACCACCGGGTCGAGCGCAAGCTCGACGACGACAAGGGCGGCACGATGCGGCTTGGCGCCTATACCGCGATCCTGAAGGAAGGCTCGAAGGTCGCCGAGGTCTATGGCACGACGCAGATCGAGGAACGCCACCGCCACCGCTACGAGGTCGACATCAAGTATCGCGACAAGCTCGAGGCCTGCGGGCTGGTGTTCTCGGGCATGTCGCCCGATGGCCGTCTGCCCGAGATCGTCGAGGTCAAGGATCACCCCTGGTTCATCGGCGTGCAGTTCCACCCGGAACTGAAGTCGAAACCCTTCGCGCCGCATCCGCTTTTCGCCGGGCTGGTGAAGGCCGCCAAGGAACAGAGCCGCCTCGTCTGAGCGGCACAAGACAGCACAGGTTGCGCCCCTGACGGGGCGCCCGAAGGAGGGGGCGCTGCCCCCTCTTTTGCCATTCGGCAAAATTCACCCCCGAGGTATTTCTGGCAAGGAGAAAACAGCGCCGCCCGCGCGGGTTCCTGCCGGATCTCCCGCTCCATTCCGCGTCCATTTGCTCCCAGTATCCCGCAGGTGAGCGCCATGGGCGCACACCCCCCTGCTCCGGTTTCCCCTGCACGGCCTCCGTGTTCAGAGCCCCTCGACCCGCAGCGCGCCCTCAAGCCAGGGCGCCTCGGCCAGTGCCGGGGCAACAATGCGGGCGGCGAGCAAGCCGCGCAGCCGGCCCGCCACCCGCGCCGGCAGGTCCGCCATCGTGCCGGCCCGTGCGCTCAGCACGATCTTGCGTGCGAGCGGGGCGACCGGCAGCGGCGCAAGCGTCACTCCCGCCCGTGCGCCGTGGTGCACGCCCGAGGGGGTCAGGATCGACCAGCCCTGCCCCGCCGCCACCATCGCGAGGATGGCGGGGTAGCTGTCGATTTCGAAGCGATGCGTCGGGGCCGCGTCCTCGCGCGCAAGATGGGCGGCGATCTGGCGGCCCATCAGCGTGCGCGGGCTGTAGTGCAGGAAAGGCAATGTCGCGCCCACATGCCCCTCGGGCCAGACCGCGACGAAGGGTTCGGTCAGGAGCGGCAGCACCGTCAGCCCCTCGCGGCTGCCATCGATCTCGGCCGCAACGGTCATGTCGAGCGCGCGCGCCTCGAGCTGCGCCGCCAGCCGGTGGCTCGGTCCGGTCTCGAGCAGGAAGCGGCAGGAGGTGAGCTCGGCCCCCATGCCGGCCAGCAAAAGCGGCGTCACCTCGGCCTCGAAATCCTCGATCATGCCGAGGCGAAAGCTGCGCAGCCCGGACGGGTCGGCCAACCCCACCCCGGCGCGCCCACGGGCGAGCTCGTCAAGCATCGCCTCGGCATGGGGCAGGAAGGCGCGGCCGGCCTGGGTCAGGGCGAAGGGGCGTGCGCTGCGGTCGACGAGCTCGGCGCCAAGCGCCGCCTCGAGCGCGGCGATCTGCTGGCTGACGGTCGAGGCCGAGACCGCAAGCCGGCGCGCGGCGGCGGTGATCGCCCCTTCCTCGGCCAGAGCCACCAGCACCTCCACCGCCCAGAGGCTGATCCGCTCCCGCTGCCCTGCCATTCGCCGCCTCCTGCACGTCGCGCGCAGAATGCGCGGGCCCTGATCGCTTTGGCAAGCCGCGATGCACGTCCTGCGTGCATTCTGCCCCGGGGGAGCGGCGGCGCGCCCCATTGACGCCGGCCGCGGCGCGGATAGCCTGTGGCCGGATCGCGAAAGGAGAGCAACATGCGTGACAACAGCTGGGAGTCGAAGGCCGACGAATTCTCGCTCTACGGCTTTACCGACCTGCCCTCGGTGCACGAGCGCGGCACGGTCGTGGTGACGCACGGCAAGGGCCCCTACATCTACGACACCCATGGGCGGCAGTATCTCGATGCCAATTCGGGGCTGTGGAACATGGTCGCGGGCTTTGACCACCCCGGGCTGATCAAGGCGGCGCAGGACCAGTATGCGCGCTTTCCGGGCTATCACGCCTTCTTCGGCCGGATGTCGGACCAGACCGTGATGCTGAGCGAGAAGCTCGTCGAGGTCTCGCCCTTCGCAAGCGGCAAGGTATTCTACACCAACTCGGGTTCCGAGGCGAATGACACCATGGTCAAGATCCTGTGGTTCCTGCATGGCGCCGAGGGCAAGCCGCAGAAACGCAAGATCCTGACCCGGATCAACTCCTATCACGGCGTCACCGCGGTCTCGGCCTCGATGACCGGCAAGCCCTACAATTCGGTCTTCGGCCTGCCGCTGCCGGGCTTTTTGCATCTGGGCTGCCCGCATTACTGGCGTTTCGGCCGCCCGGGCGAGACCGAGGAGCAGTTCACCGCACGCCTTGCGGCCGAGCTCGAGGCGACGATCATCACCGAAGGCGCCGACACCATCGCCGGCTTCTTCGCCGAGCCGGTGATGGGCGCGGGCGGGGTGATTCCGCCCTCGAAGGGCTATTTCCAGGCAGTGGCGCCGATCCTGAAGAAATACGGCATCCCGCTGATTGCCGACGAGGTGATCTGCGGCTTCGGGCGCACCGGCGCGACCTGGGGCAGCGAGACCTATGACTTCATGCCCGACGCGATCATCTCCTCGAAGAACCTGACCGCGGGCTATTTCCCGATGGGCGCGGTTATTCTCGGGCCGGACCTCGCGAACCGGGTGCAGGCGGCATCGGAGGCGATCGAGGAGTTTCCGCACGGCTTCACCGCCTCGGGCCATCCGGTCGGCTGCGCGATCGCGCTGAAGGCGATCGACGTGATCATGAACGAGGGGCTGGCCGACAACGTCAAGCGGCTGTCGGGCCGGATGGAGGCGGGGCTCGCGCAGATCGCGCAGAACCCGAACATCGGCGAGCTGCGCGGCGTGGGCTACATGTGGGCGCTCGAGGCGGTGGCCGACCGCGCCACCAAGACCCTGTTCGACGGCAAGCTGAGCGTGTCGGAGCGGATCGCCAACACCTGCACCGACATGGGGCTGATCTGCCGCCCGCTCGGTCAGTCGATCGTGCTCTGCCCGCCGTTCATCCTGACCGAGGCGCAGATGGACGAGATGTTCGACAAACTCGACAAGGCGTTGAGGAAGGTCTTCGCCGAAGTCGCCTGACGTCGACCGGGTCAGAGGGGGCGCTGCCCCCTCGGCCCTGCCGGGCCTCACCCCCGAGGTATTTCCGGCAAGGAGAAAACCGGAGGGCTTTTCGCGGCGAGGCCTTTTCCTGGCACAAAGTCTCCGGGGGAATGACGAAGGGGGCCGCGAGGCCCCCTTTGGCATTGGGGCAGCGCCCCCTCCCGGTCGGGATCAGAGTTTCGACAGCTTCGATTGCAGGTCCGCGAGCTGTTTCTTGATCGTGCTGAGTTCCTCGCGGTCCTTCGCGGCGTCGCTTGCTGCGGTCTCGTCGTCAGGCCCCGTCGAACCGGCGGTGCTCCAGCCCGCCATCATCGACTTCAGGAACGCCTGCTGCTGACGCTGCAGCGCCTCGAAACCGGGCATCGAGGCCATCGGATTCGGGAAGGACGAGAAGTTCTCCATCATCTTCGACTGCCCCTCGCGCAGCATCTCGAAGGAGGCGGCGAGGAATTGCGGCACCACCGACTGCGCCGAAGTGGTATAGCTGCGCACGAGATCGGTCAGCACATCGACCGGCAGCACGTTCTCGCCGCGGCTCTCGTGCTCGGCGATGATCTGCAGCAGGTATTGCCGGGTCAGGTCGTCGCCGGTCTTCAGATCGACGATCTGCACCTCGCGCCCCTCGCGGATGAAGCTCGCGATGTCCTCGAGCGTGACATAGTCGCTGGTCTCGGTGTTGTAGAGCCTGCGGCTGGCATAGCGCTTGATCAGCAAGGGCTTTGCATCTTCGGCCATCGTGTCCTCCCGGGCGTCTTCCTGCATTGCAGCAAGATTATTCGGTGCCCGGGCAAAAGCAACAAAAGAAAAGGGCAGGCCAAGGCCTGCCCTTTAGGTCCGGTCCCGGCTGGGAGGAGGAAGCCGGGCGCGGGAGGTTCTCTTACTTCGTGGCCGCGGCCGTGGTGGCCTTCTTCGCGGCGGCGGTCACTTCCTCGGTGGCTTTCTTCACCGCGGCGGTCGCATCTTCCGAGAAGTCCTTGCCGGCAGCCAGCATCAGCTCGACGGTTTCCATCTGCACCTTCTTCGCGATCTCGGCGAAGGCGGCGAGGTTTTCGGCGGCCATTTCGGCCGAGGCCGAAGCGAAGTCGCTCATCGCCTTGGCGTATTCCGCGGGCTCTTCCTTCGACTTGGCGAGCGAGCCGACCTTGGCGAGCGTATCCTTGGCCCACTTGGAGGTGACTTCGGTCGACTTCTCGGCGGCGTCGAGGGCAACCTTCGCCATCTTCTCACCGAGCGCAGCCTGCGCCTTGAAGGTGTCCTGGAATTTGGTCGCGTCGATCGGCATCGACGACATCATGTCCTGCATGATCTTGGTGAAGTCCTGGGTCTTGGCCATTTTCTTGCTCCGATCTGCGGGCCCGGGTGTGGGATGGGCGAGGGCCCCTTCGCTTACGGACAGTTATAAATGCTGCGGCGCAGCATTTCAAGAGAAATATGCTGCGCCGCAGAAAATTTTCAACCTTTGGGAGAGCCGGCGCTGCCCGATCAGGCAGTCACCACCTCGCTCACATAGGTGCCGGGAGCCGGGCACAGTTCGGGGTGCTTCGCATCGCCCGGAACCCGTGCCGCGACCATCGCGCCCGAGCGTTCGGCCAGCCACGCGCCCCAGGTCGGCCACCAGCTGCCCTCGTGATAGGTCGCCTTCGCCTTCCACTCGTTCGGGTCCTCGATCGGCGCCTCGGAGGTGTAATGGCCGTATTTCTTCTTCGTCGGCGGGTTCACCACCCCGGCGACATGGCCCGATTCCGACAGGATGAAGGTCTTGTCGGCCGATCCCATCTGCGCCATGCCGTTGAACGAGGCGATCCAGGGCGCGATGTGGTCGGTCTCGCAGGCGAGCGCGCAGAGCGGCACCTTGACCTCGGAGATCTTCACCGTCTCGCCCAGAAGCGGGAAGCCCTTGGTGGTGAAGCGGTCCTCCTGGCACAGCCCGCGCAGATACTCGACCGCCATCCGCCCGGGCAGATTCGTCGAATCACCGTTCCAGTAGAGCAGGTCGAAGGCCGGCGGCGCCTCGCCCATCATGTAGGAGCGGATCGCCGGCGCATAGATCAGGTCGTTCGCGCGCAGGAAGGAGAAGGTGCGCTGCATGAAGCTTGCGGCCAGCACGCCCTGATGCTTGATCAGATGCTCGATGCCGCCGACGAAATCGTCCTGCAGATAGGCGGTGAATTCGCCCTGGTCCGAGAAGTCGGTCAGCGTGGTCAGGAAGGTGGCCGAGTTGATCGACTTGTCCTTGCGCTTTTCGAGCAGGGCAAGCGTCAGGCTCAGCGTGGTGCCGGCGATGCAATAGCCGACCGCGTTCACCTTCTTCTCGCCGGTGATCTCCTTCACCTGCTCGATCGCGGTCAGATAGCCCTCGCTCACATAGGTGTCCATGCCGACATCGGCATAGCTTGCGTCGGGGTTCTTCCAGCTGACCACGAACAGGGTGAAGCCCTGGTCGACGATCCAGCGAATGAGCGAATTCGCCGGCTTCAGGTCGAGGATGTAGAACTTGTTGATCCACGGCGGGAAGATGATCAGCGGCGTGCGGTGCACCTTCTCGGTGGTCGGCTTGTACTGGATCAGCTCGAACATCCGGTTGCGGAACACCACCGAGCCCTCGGCGGTGCCGATGTTCTTGCCGACCGCGAAGGCGTTCTTGTCGGAGAGCGTGACGATCAGCTCGCCCTTGTTCTCCTCGACGTCGCGCACCAGGTTCTCGAGCCCCTGCACGAGGCTCGCCCCCTCGGTCGCCACCGCCTTTTCCAGCGCGTCGGGATTGGTGGCGAGGAAGTTCGTCGGCGCCATCATGTCGACGATCTGCTTGGTGAAATAGGTCAGCCGGCGGCGGTCGACCGGATCGAGCCCCTCGATGCGCTCGACCGCATCCTCCATCGCCTTCGCCGAGATCAGATACTGCTGCTTGACGAAGTTGAAATAGGGGTGGGTGTCCCACAGCGGGTTGGTGAAGCGGCGGTCCTTCGGGCCCGGATCGGGCGGCGCCTTGAACGCGCCCTGCGCGAGCGCATGCGTCGCCTCGACGTAATGCTTCATCGCCTGGCCCCAGTAGTTCACCTGGGCCTCGAGAATCTTCGAGGGATTCTCGGCCAGCTCCTTGAGCAAGGCCGCGCTGGTGTTCAGGTAAAGGTCGAGGCCGGGCCCGTCGATCGCCGGATTCGGCGGGCGCTTCTTCGCCAGGGCATCAACCAGGCGTTGAGTCAGGGCTTCGATCTTCGCGAGATTATCCTTCATTTGCTGCGATGCAGCAACGGGGACCTCGTCTCTTGTTGTCATAACGATCAATCCTCCCTAATCTAATCAAGGGGAGCATAACGTCGCCTTCGGGGAAGCGTAAAGCGGCGTTTTGAGGGATTTTTCACTCGGACGAGGGCGTTACGATGAAGGGCATGATGAGCTACGACCTGATGGAGACCATCAGGAACACGAACGAGTGGATGGGTGCTTCGGCGCGCGCCATGGCCTCCTACCCGGTCTGGGGTCTGACGCCGCATCCGATGTTCAAACTGCTCTCGGCCTGGGGCCGGGTGACCGAGCGCAGCTTTGCGCGCATGGTGATCAAGCCCGACTGGGGGATCCGCTCGATCCCCGGCGCCGATGGCCGCGACCACACCGTCGAGGTCGAGACCCTGCTCGACAAGCCCTTCGGGTCGCTCGTGCATTTCAAGGTGCAGGGCCGCGCGCCGATGGCGCGCCGCGTGCTCCTCGTTGCCCCGATGTCGGGCCATTATGCGACTCTCCTCCGCTCCACGGTGGCGAGCCTGCTGCCCGACTGTGAAGTCTACGTGACGGACTGGCACAACGCCCGCGACATTCCGGTGAGCGAGGGCAAGTTCGACATCGAGGATTACACCCTCTACCTCGTCGATTTCATGCGCTTCCTCGGATCCGACATCAACGTCATCGCGGTGTGCCAGCCGGCGCCGCTGACGCTGGCCGCGACCGCCTATCTGGCCGAGGCCGACCCCGCCGCGCAGCCGCGCACGCTGACCCTGATCGGCGGCCCGATCGACCCCGACGCCGCCGCCACCGAGGTCACCGATTTCGGCCGCCGCGTCACCATGGGCCAGCTCGAGCAGCTGGTGATCCAGCGCGTCGGCTTCAAGTACAAGGGCGCGGGGCGGATGGTCTATCCCGGGCTGATGCAGCTCGCCTCCTTCATCTCGATGAACATGGAAAAGCACGCCGACGCCTTCCAGAAGAAGATCGTCGCCGAGGCCAAGGGCGAGGGCAGCGAGCGCGACCACCACAACGTCTTTTATGACGAATACCTCTCGGTGATGGACATGACGGCCGAGTTCTATCTCTCGACCGTCGAGCGCATCTTCAAGGGGCTCGAGATCGCGCAGAACCGCTTCACCATCGAGGGCAAGCGCGTCGACATCGGCAAGATCACCTCGGTCGCGGTGCACACCGTCGAGGGCGGGCATGACGACATCTCGGCGCCCGGGCAATGTGTTGCGGCGCTGAAACTGCTCACCGGTCTGCCCGAGGCGAAGAAGGCCCAGCATCTCGAGCCGGGTGCGGGCCATTACGGGATCTTCGCGGGCTCGAGCTGGCGCAAGAACATCCGCCCGCTGATCCTCGAGTTCATCGACGCGAATGCCCCCGAGGCACCGAAGGGCAGCCGCAAGCCGCCGGTCCGCGCGGCCTGACCCCCTGCCCCGTCCGGAAACGAAAACGCGCCCCTTTGGGGCGCGTTTTGCATTTCCGCGGGCGATCCGGATCAGCCGCCGAACCAGGCGATGAAATAGCCTGCGACCACCGCCGTGCCGATCACGCCCGCCACGTTCGGCCCCATCGCGTGCATCAACAGATAGTTGTTCGGGTCGGCGCGCTGCCCCTCGTTGTGGCTCACCCGCGCCGCCATCGGCACCGCCGAGACCCCCGCCGAGCCGATCAGCGGGTTGATCTTGTTGGTCGTCGAGAACAGATTCATCAACTTCGCCATCAGCACCCCCGCCGCCGTCGACACGCCAAAGGCCACGACACCAAGCGCCAGGATCTTCAGCGTCGAGGGCTCGAGGAAGCGCTCGCCGGTCATGGTGATGCCGACCGAGGTGCCGAGCAGGATGGTGGTGACGTTGATCACCTCGTTCTGCGCCGCCTTGGTCAGCCGCTCGGTCACCAGGCTCTCGCGCAGGAAGTTGCCGAGCATCAGCATCCCGATCAGCGCCGAGGCGGCCGGCACCAGCAGGATCACCACCACCGTCACCAGCCCGGCGAAGATCAGCTTCTCCAGCCGCGACACCTGGCGCAGCGATTTCATCCGGATCTTGCGCTCGGCCTCGGTGGTCAACGCGCGCATGATCGGCGGCTGGATCATCGGCACCAGCGCCATGTAGCTGTAGGCCGCGACCGCGATCGGCGCGAGCAGATGCGGCGCCAGCTTGTTCGCGAGGAAGATCGAGGTCGGACCGTCCGCCCCGCCGATGATGCCGATTGCCGAGGCCTCCTGCGGCGTGAAGCCGATCAGCGTCGCCCCGAAGAAGGTGGCGAAGACGCCGAACTGTGCCGCAGCCCCCAGCAGCAAGGTGCGCGGGTTGGCGATCAGCGGGCCGAAATCGGTCAGCGCACCGACGCCGAGGAAGATCAGCGGCGGGAAGATCTCGAGCTTCACCCCCATCGAGATGTAGTAGTAAAGCCCCCCCGCCTCGCCGTTCACCGGCGCGTTCACCAGCCCCTCGGTCGGCAGGTTGGCCAGAAGCGCGCCGAAGGCGATCGGGATCAGCAGCAGCGGTTCGAACTGGCGCCAGACCGCAAGGTAGAAAAGCACCGCGACGACGCCCCACATCACCACCATCTGCCAGGTGACGTCGGGGATCGCAGTGAGCGACCAGAGCTGTTCGAGCTTCGAGCCCTCCATCTCGGTCTCCCGTCAGGCCAGGGTGACGAGGATCTGCCCCTCGGTCACGGTGGCACCGGGGGCGACGTTCACCGCGCTCACCGTGCCGGCCTGCGGCGCGCCGATATTGGTGTTCATCTTCATCGCCTCGAGGACGAGCAGAAGATCGCCCGCGGCGACGGTCTGGCCGACCGAGACGGCGATGCTGACCACGGTGCCGGCAAGCGGGCTGGGCACAGCCCCGGGCCCGGCCGGGGCCGCGGGCGCCGCGGCCACGGGCGCGGCCACCGGCTTCGGGGCGGCGGCGGGTCGGGACGCGGTGACGGGGGCAGCCGGTGCCGGCGCGGCGGCGGCCGCGTCCAGCTCTTCGACCGTCACCTCATAGGCGATGCCTTCGACAGTGATCCGCAAGCGTTTCATGGCTGATGTCCTCTCAGGATGTCGGGGGTTTCGCCGCCGAGCGTGGGCCGCGTCGGGCCCCAGTCGGTGCGGATGCGATGCGCGGTGAAGGTCTCGATCCGGCCTTCCATCGGCCAGCCCTCGACCTTGTGGCCGGGCGCCGCGACGCGGGTGATGCGCACCCCGGCCCCCAGCGTCTCGGCCACCGCCGCGGCAATCGCGACGAGGTGATGGGGCGGCACGCCCGGCGCCACGACGGGTGCGGGCGCCGGGGCGGCGGGTTTCGGCGCGGCGGCCGCGCGGATGAAGGCGAGGCTGACCAGCGCACTCATCCCCCACAGGGCCGCCAGCACCAGCATCACCACCGCGAATCCCGTGCCGATCAGTTCAAGATTGTCCAGCATGGCCAATTCCTTACAGCGGGATGTTGCCGTGCTTTTTCGGCGGCCGCGTCTCACGTTTCGACATCAGCCCGCGCAGAGCCAACGCCACGGCCGAACGCGTCTGGCGCGGCGGGATCACGTCCGACACGAAGAGCATCCCGGCCGAGAGATAGGGCGAGGCGAATTCCGCGCGGTATTCGTCGGCCAGCTCCTTGGCCTTGGCGCGCTTGTCCTCGGCCTCGGCCAGCTCCTTGCGGTAGAGGATGTTCACCGCCCCTTCCGCCCCCATCACCGCGATCTCGGCCGAGGGCCAGGCAAGGACCCGATCCGCCCCCATGTCCTGGCTGCACATCGCGATATAGGCGCCGCCATAGGCCTTGCGCATGATCACCGTGATCTTCGGCACCGTCGAGGAGGCATAGGAGAACAGCATCTTCGCGCCGTGGCGGATGATGCCGCGCCGTTCCTCGTGCACGCCGGGCAGGAATCCCGGCACATCGACCAGCGTCACCAGCGGGATGTTGAAGATGTTGCAGAACCGCACGAAACGCGCCGCCTTGTCCGAGGCGTCGATGTCGAGCGCCCCAGCCTTCACCATCGGCTGGTTCGCGACGAAGCCCACGACGATGCCGCCGATCCGGCCGAAGCCGATGACGATATTCGCGGCGAATTCCGCCATCACCTCGAGGAAATCGCCCTCGTCCGCGAGCCGCTCGATCACCTTGCGGCAGTCGAAGGGCGCCTTCGGGTCCTCGGGCACCAGATCGTCGAGCACCGGGTCGTCGGCGATCGCCAGCTCGGGCTCGATCCGGTGCGGCGGGTCCATCATGTTGTTCGAGGGCAGGAAGGACAGCAGCCGATGCACCAGCGCCACGGCATGGGCGTCATCCTCGGCGATGAAATGGATGTTGCCGGCAACCGAGGCCTGCACCTCGGCCGAGCCGATCTCGTCCATGCTGGTGGCCTGGCCGGTGACGGCGCGGATCACCTCGGGGCCGCAGATGAACATCTGCGCGTGTTCACGGGTCATGATGGTGAAATCGGTCAGCGCCGGCGAATAGGCGGCGCCGCCCGCGCAGGGCCCGGCGATGACCGAGATCTGCGGCACCACGCCCGAGAGCTGGACATTGCGGTAGAACACCTGGCCATAGGCCGAGAGCGCGCCGACCCCTTCCTGGATCCGCGCCCCGCCCGAATCGTTGAAGCCGATGATCGGCACCCCGGCCTTGCCGGCGTGATCGAGGGTGTGACAGATCTTCTTCGCGTGGATCTCGCCCAGCGAGCCGCCCGAGACGGTGAAGTCCTGGCTGAAGGCGGCGACGGGCCGGCCATCGACGAAGCCCGTGCCGGTGATCACGCCATCGCCCGGGATCTCGCGCGTTTCCATGCCGAAGTGGCGAGTGTTGTGGCGCGCGTGCAGGCCGAACTCCTGAAAGGTGCCCGGCGAGAACAGCGCCTCGAGCCGCTCGCGCGCGGTCATCCGCCCCTCGGCGTGGCGATCCTCGGCCTTCTTCTTGCCACCTCCTGCCAGCGCAACCGCGCGCCGCCGTTCCAACTCGTCCGCAAGTGCCTTGGAAATCGCCATGTTGAAACCGTCTTTGTCTCTGGCCGCACCGGGTCGGCGCGGCATCTGCCGAAGGGGACTGTTCGCGCCCAGACTGGCCGCGCCCCCTGCCCCGTGCAAGAGCTTGCCCCGAAGCGCGCGCCAGATAAAGGGTTGACGGCACGAATCTTGTGCAACCGCAGCGAGAATGTCGCGGCACTGCGGCGGGTCCCCGAAACGAAAGCGGCGGCCCGAAGGCCGCCGCGTGGTCTCAGTTTCCGGTGATCGGGGCGCCACCGAGGCCCATCGGGGCCGGCACGCCCGAGCTTGCGCCCTCCTGCGGGGCCGGAGCCGGGGTTGCCGGCGCCGCGCCGCCAAGGCCGGGCGGCGGGCCGCCCAGCGTCGGCGTGCCCAGCGTCAGGCCACCGCCCGGGGCCGATCCCGGCGCCGCTCCCGGTGCGCCGATCGGCGGCAGGCCAAGCCCGCCCGGCGCGGGAATGCCGCCCGGGGCCGCACCCGGCGCGCCGAGGCCGCCAAGCCCCGGCATCGTCGGCAGCGTGTAGCTGACGTTCGAGGTATCGACCGGCTTGCCCTTGTAGTGCATCACCATCCCCGGGAAGGCCACGACGATCCCGATCATCGCGATCTGGATGGCGACGAAGGGCACCGCGCCCCAGTAGATCTGCGAGGTCTTCACCGCCTCGATCTTCCGCCCGGTCAGCTTGTCGACATAGGCCTCCTTCGGCGCCACCGAGCGCAGGAAGAACAGCGCGAAGCCGAAGGGCGGGTGCATGAAGGAGGTCTGCATGTTCACGCCGAGGATCACGCCGAACCAGATCAGGTCGATCCCCATCGCGTCGGCGGCCGGCGCCAGCAGCGGCACGATGATGAAGGCAAGCTCGAAGAAGTCGAGGAAGAAGGCGAGGAAGAAGACCAGCAGCGAGACGACGACGAGGAAGCCCAGCTCGCCGCCCGGCAGCGAGGTCAGCAGATGCTCGACCCACAGATGCCCGTTCACCCCGTAGAAGGTGAGCGAGAACACCCGCGCGCCCAGAAGGATGAACATCACGAAGGCCGAGAGCCGGGTGGTGGCGGCCAGCGCGTCGCGCACCACCGGGAAGGTCAGCCGGCTCTTCACCGCCGACAGCAGCAGCGCACCGACGGCCCCCATGGCGCCGCCTTCGGTCGGCGTCGCGATGCCGAGGAAGATGGTGCCGAGCACGAGGAAGATCAGCGCGAGCGGCGGGATCAGCACGATCACCACCTGCTGCGCCAGCCGGCTCATCATGTTGATCTTCAGCCCCTTGTCGAGCAGAGCGAGCACATAGACCACGATCACCGCAACGGTCGCGGCCAGCATCTCGGCATTGGCGGCATTGGAGCCGGTGTCGAGCCAGCGGAAGGTGCCGTAGAAGACCGCAGCGCCAAGCGCGAGCGCGACGACGAGCGAGGTCACCCCCGAGCCGAGCGTGCGCGCCTCTTTCGGCAGCGCCGGCATCGACTGCGGGCGGATGATCGACATCACCGCCACATAGCCGATGTAGATCGCCGTCAGCACGAGCGAGGGGATCAGCGCGCCCTTGTACATGTCGCCCACCGAGCGGCCGAGCTGGTCGGCGAGCACGATCAGCACGAGCGAGGGCGGGATGATCTGGGCCAGCGTGCCCGAGGCCGCGATCACGCCCGAGGCGAGGCGCCGGTCATAGCCATAGCGCAGCATGATCGGCAGCGAGATCAGCCCCATCGCGATCACCGAGGCGGCGACGACGCCGGTGGTGGCGGCGAGCAGCGCGCCGACGATGATCACCGCATAGGCCAGACCGCCGCGGATCGGGCCGAAGAGCTGGCCGATGGTGTCGAGCAGGTCCTCGGCCATGCCGGATTTCTCGAGCACGATCCCCATGAAGGTGAAGAAGGGAATAGCCAGCAATGTGTCATTGCTGAGCACCCCCCAGAACCGCTCCGGCATCGCGTTCAGAAGCGGCCAGCTGAGGTTGATCGAGCCCCCCGACAGCGGCGCGAGCTCGACCCCGATGATGAAGAACAAAAGCCCGTTCGCGGCGAGCGAGAAGGCCACCGGATAGCCGAGCAGCAGGAAGAAGATCAGCGAGACGAACATGATCGGCGCCATGTTCTGGGCGATGAGCTCCATCATCAGAGCGCCTCCTCCTGCTCGATCGCATCATGGCCGTGATGGCCGGTCGCGGGGAAGGGATCGGCCAGATCGCCGCGGATCACCGCGATCTTCTTGATGATCTCGGAAATCCCCTGCGCGAACATCTGCGCGAAGCCGAACAGCAACAGCGCCTTCGCCGGCCACAGGATCAGCCCGCCGGCGTTGGTCGAGACCTCGCCCGAGATATAGGCGCGCATGACGTAGGGATAGAGCAGATAGATCATCAGCGTGACCATCGGCATCAGGAAGAAGACGTGGCCGAAAAGGTCGATCCAGTGCTGCACGCGGCGCGACCAGGCGCCGTAGAGAATGTCGATGCGGATGTGCTCGTTCTGCTTCAGCGTATAGGCGGCAGCGAACAGGAAGGCCGCGCCATAGAGATACCATTGCAGCTCGAGCCAGGCATTCGACGATACGTTGAAGACCTTGCGAACGGTCGCGTTGACCGCGCTGACCAGAACCGCGATCAGGATGAGCCACGACACGGATTTGCCGATGAACTCGTTGATGCGGTCGATCAGACGTGAAAGGGCCAGCAAAGCGCCCATCTCATCCTCCCCTTCCCTTTTTGCGCCCCCAGATCCGGGGCTTGCGATTTCCTTGGACGGGTTCTGGCCACAGGTCAAGAAATTTGGCCGATCTGGTCGTGTTTCCTGACCAGTTTGCCCTGGCATGCACAGAGTCGTCCGACAAGGGGTGCCGTTAACATTATCTTGCGCGAGAGGAAAGCTGGACGGAAGATCCGGGAAGCCGATCCCGGCATTTTCGCAACCCTTCCCCGGCTGCCCGCCGCGCGCCCATCGGAGCGCGCCCCGAGCGCGCCTGCGTCCCCGGGGCGGCCGCCCGCGCGCGGCCCCGGGCCGCGCCCGGTCCCTCGGCCCCGCCGCCAACGCCCGCCAGAGGCGCCTTCCGCGCCCCCGACTCACCGTTGCCGGTGCGCGAAATTGTCCCGGTGCCCCGCAGCCCTCCGCGCAACACCCCGGGAATTTTCGCTTTATTGCCCACAGATCGCCAGATTGCGCAATTTTCGCAACGTTCGGAACGCCGGCGCGACACTTTCTTTGCGGATTTCCCGTTGACGCCCCGTTCCGGCCCCCCTAATGTCCGCCCCAACGCAATGGAAAGGATCAGCGATGCTCTCGCTTCTTATCGTCGTAGGGGACACGCGCATGGGCCGGTGACGGTTTGACCATGATGGTTCCCATGCGCCCTCGCCAGCAAAGCGGGGGCTTTTTGTTGCGAAACGGGTTGGGGGCAGCGCGCCCCGGTGAATGGAGAGAAAGATGTCACGGCAGATGACCGGCGCGGAAATGGTGGTGCAGGCGCTGAAGGATCAGGGGGTCGACACGATCTTCGGCTACCCGGGCGGCGCCGTCCTTCCGATCTATGACGCGATCTTCCAGCAAAACGACATCCGTCACATCCTGGTCCGCCACGAGCAGGCTGCGGTGCACATGGCCGAGGGCTATGCCCGCTCGACTGGCAAGCCGGGCTGCGTGCTGGTGACCTCGGGTCCGGGCGCGACGAATGCGGTGACCGGGCTCACCGACGCGCTGATGGACAGCATCCCGCTTGTCGTCTTCTCGGGCCAGGTGCCAACCTTCATGATCGGCACCGACGGCTTCCAGGAGGCCGACACCGTGGGCATCACCCGCCCCTGCACCAAGCACAACTGGCTGGTGAAGGACGCCGACAAGCTGGCCGAGGTGATCCATCAGGCCTTCCACGTGGCGACCTCGGGCCGCCCGGGCCCGGTGCTGATCGACCTGCCGAAGGACGTGCAGTTCGCCACCGGCACCTATACCGGACCGAAACAGGCCAATGTCGCCAATTACCAGCCCAAGGTGAAAGGCGATATCGAGGCGATCACCAAGCTCGTCGAGCTGATGGAGACCGCGGCGCGGCCGATCTTCTACACCGGCGGCGGGGTGATCAACTCGGGGCCGGCGGCAAGCCAGCTGATGTGCGAGCTGGTCGATGCGACGGGCTTCCCGATCACCTCGACGCTGATGGGGCTTGGCGCCTATCCGGCTTCGGGCAAAAACTGGCTCGGGATGCTCGGCATGCACGGTCTCTACGAGGCCAACCTCGCGATGCATGACTGCGACCTGATGATCAACCTCGGCGCCCGTTTCGACGACCGCATCACCGGCCGCGTCTCGGACTTCTCGCCGAAGTCGACCAAGGTGCATGTCGATATCGACGCCTCCTCGATCAACAAGATCGTGCGTGTCGACCTGCCGATCATCGGCGATGTCGGCCATGTGCTCGAGGATGTGCTGAAGGTGTGGAAGGCGCGCGGGCGCAAGGTGAACCGCGAGGGGCTGGCGAAATGGTGGGGCCGGATCGAGGAGTGGAAGAAGGTCCGCTGCCTCGCCTATGCGGGCTCCGAGACCGTCATCAAGCCGCAATACGCGCTCGAGCGGCTCGAGGCGCTGACCAAGGGCCGCGACCGCTACATCACCACCGAAGTGGGCCAGCACCAGATGTGGGCGGCGCAGTTCCTGCATTTCGACGCGCCGAACCGCTGGATGACCTCGGGCGGGCTCGGCACCATGGGCTATGGCTTCCCGGCCTCGATCGGGGTGCAGATCGCGCATCCGGACGCGCTCGTCATCAACGTCGCCGGCGAGGCGAGCTGGCTGATGAACATGCAGGAAATGGGCACCTGCTCGCAGTTCCGCGTGCCGGTGAAGCAGTTCATCCTGAACAACGAGCGGCTCGGCATGGTGCGGCAATGGCAGGACCTGCTGCACGGCGGGCGCTATTCGCAGAGCTGGTCGGAAAGCCTGCCCGACTTCACCAAGCTGGCCGAGGCCTTCGGCTGGAAGGGCATCGTCTGCTCGGATCCGAAGGATCTCGATGACGCGATCATGGAGATGCTCGAACATGACGGGCCGGTGCTGTTCGACTGCCTGGTCGAGAAGCACGAGAATTGCTTCCCGATGATCCCCTCGGGAAAGCCGCACAACGAGATGCTGCTTGCGGCCGATGCCGAGGCCTTCGCGTCGGGTGCGGCGCTGGTGTGACGCGAGGCCGGGGGCCCTGCCCCCGGACCCCCGAGGTATTTCGGGCAAGATGAAAGCAATTCTGCAAGAGGAGAGAGGCAATGGCCGCTCTGAACATCAAGAAGGGCGCGACCTCGCATTCCGCCTATGACCTGCGCGACACCCACTCGGAGGTCGAAAGCTCGCACACGCTTGCGGTGATCGTCGACAACGAGGCGGGCGTGCTCGCGCGCGTGATCGGCCTGTTCTCGGGGCGCGGCTACAACATCGACAGCCTCACCGTGGCCGAGATCGACCACAAGGGGCACCGGTCGCGCATCACCATCGTGACGCGCGGCACGATGGCGGTGGTCGACCAGATCAAGGCGCAGCTTGGCCGCATCGTGCCGGTGCATGAGGTGATCGACCTGACCATCGAGGCGCAGCCGGTCGAGCGGGAACTGGCCCTGTTCAAGGTGCAGGGCACCGGCGAAAAGCGGGTCGAGGCGCTGCGTCTGGCCGATATCTTCCGCGCCAACGTGGTCGACAGCACGCTCGAGAGCTTCGTCTTCGAGGTCACCGGCACGCCCGAGAAGATCGACGCCTTCGCCGAGCTGATGCGGCCGCTGGGCCTGGTCGATGTGGCGCGCACCGGCGTGGCCGCGCTGTCGCGCGGGATCTGAACGACAGCGGCGGCGGCCTCAGCGGCCGCCGTCGGGCATTGCGAGGCCGGCCACGGCGCGTTCCGCGATGCGGCCGAGCGCGCTGCTGTGATGCGCCTCGGAGATGCGCCGCAGCAGATGCACCTCACATTCGAGGAGTGAAAATGCGGCCCGGGCGACGCAAAGCGCGCCCGCATTCGCCGAGCAGCCGCTGACCAGAACCGGGCCGCGGCGGCGTGCCTTCCAGATCCCAATCCGTTCCCTGCCGCTGCGCGCGACGCAGAGCTCAATCCCTTTCATCAATCATCCTCCCTGCCGGAGCCAAAATCGGCACCGGCGCTGCCAAGGGCAGCTCTCCCCTAGGGGCGATGTTAGCGCATGTCATCGGGTTTCGAAACATCAACTTGCCCTCAGCGCAACAGCAGTGGCGCGTCGAGCCAGTCGCGCAGCGCCCGGGTGACCTCGAGCGGGCGCTCGAGCGGGCTCAGATGCCCCGCGGCGGGGATCAGCCGGAACGCGGCATGCGGCATCAGCTCGGCCAGGAACTCGTGCCGGCGCGGCGGACAGATCGTGTCGTGCTCGCCGCAGATCAGCATTGCCCGGACGCGGGTATTGCGCAGCGCGCGCTGCTGGTCGGGGCGGCGCATCAGGGCGCGGCTTTGCCGGGCGAACCCCTCGGGGCCGAAGGCGTCGGCCATCTCGAGCAGCAGCGCCTGCACCGCCTCGCGCCCCTCGCCGGGGGCAAGCGCGGTGGCGGGGATCTCCTCGAGCACCATCTCGTCGAGGCGTCCGGCGCGGGCCTTGACGATGCGCTGTTCGCGCATCGCGGCGGCCTGCGGGCTTTCGGAAAGCGGCGAGACGTCGATCAGCGCGATCTCGGCCACCCGGTCGGGGGCGCGGCGCAGGATCTCCATCGCCACGAGCCCGCCGAGCCAGTGCCCGACGAGCGAGAAGCGCGGCGGCAGCGTCGCGAGCACCGTCTCGGCCATCTCCTCGACCGAGGCGCCCAGCAGCGGCGCCGCAATCACCGTGCGATCGGCCGAGAAATCGAGGATCTGATGCCAGAACAGCCTTGCGTCACACAAGAATCCCGGAAGGAAGACCAGCGGGTCTGCCGTCATGCCTGCTCACCTCTGCCTGTGGCGCCTGTGGCGCTCTTTGCGCCAGTGTGCCCCGGATCGGTGGCCGGGGAAACCCCATGCACGGCACGGCGGGCAAGGTTCCGCGGATCACAGGCGCGACAGCACCTCGCCCACCGTCGCCTCGATCAGGCGCAGATCGTCCGGGTCGGAGAAGCGGTGATCGGTGCCCTTGACCAGCGTCAGGCGGATATCGGCGCCCTCGGCATGTTCGAACAGCCGCAGCGCCACCGACACCGGCACCGCGGTATCGGCCGTGCCCTGCAGGAAACGCGCCGGAAGGGCGAGCCGCAGCGGATCGCGCAGTACCAGCCGGCCGCGCGCCTCCTCGATCAGGCGGCGGGTGATGCGATAGGGCGCGCCGTATTCCGAGGGCAGATCGACGTAGCCCTGCGCCTCGAGTTCCGCGGCCTGCGCAGGGGTGAAGGCGGCGACATAGCCGTCCTCGGTGAAATCGGGGGCGCCGGCGATGGTGACGAGCCCGGCCACCAGATCGGGGCAGTCGCGGGCCAGCAGAAGCGCCAGCCAGCCGCCCATCGACGAGCCCACCACCACCTGCGGCCCGGCGCACAGCGCACGAATCGCAGCGCGGGCATCTTCGAACCAGTCGCCGATCGCGCCCTCCTCGAAGACACCGCCCGAGGCGCCGTGCCCCGACACGTCGAGCCGCAGGAAGGCGCGCCCCTGCGCCTGCGCCCAGGCCTCGAGCGCCAGCGCCTTGACCCCCTCCATGTCGGATTTCAGCCCGTGCAGGAAGACGATGCCCGGCCCCTCGCCGGCCGAGCGGTTATAGGCGATGCGGCGCCCCTCGGGCGTGGTGATGAAATCGGTCATGGTCTGCCTCCGGTCGCGGCCACCCTAGCGGCGCGCGGTCGCAGGCTCAAGCCGCGCCCCGCCCGGGCATCGACAAACGCCGCGCGCGCCCCTATCCCTGCTGGCAAAGGCGAAGGAGCGGGCGGATGGAAACGGGAACGGCACAGGGGCTGTCGGTGATGGCGGGGGCCGAGCGGCTGCGCGGCATGCTGGACCTTGGCGGGCCGGCGATGTGGGCGATCGCCGCACTCTCGGTCGCGACGGTGGCGCTGATCCTGTGGAAGATCTGGCGGCTGATTGCCTTTGGCGCCTGGTCGGGCGGGGCGCAAAGCGCGGCCGCCGTCGCGCTGTGGCGGCAGGGCGAGCGGGCGACGGCGCTGGCGATGCTGTCGGGCCGGCGCAGCCTGCGCGCACGGCTCGCCCGCTCGGCGATGACCACGGCGGGCGATCCAGCCATGGGCGACACCGAGGCGCGCGAGGAGACCGCACGCGAGGCCCGTGCGCTGCTGGCGCAAGCTCAGTCCGGGCTGCGCGGGCTGGAGCTGGCGGCGACGATCGGGCCGCTTCTGGGCCTGCTCGGCACGGTGACGGGCATGATCGGCGCGTTTCAGGCGTTGCAGGAGGCCGGCAGCCACGCCGACCCGGCAACGCTTGCAGGCGGCATCTGGGAGGCGCTGCTGACCACCGCCGCCGGCATGACTGTCGCGATTCCGGCCCAGGTCGCGCTGACCTGGTTCGAGTCGGTGATCGACCGGCTGCGCCACGACATGGAAGACCTTGCGACCCGGATCTTCGTCGCCGCCGGCCGCTCGGGCGCCGACCATCCCGGGGATGCCGGCTGATGTTCGCCTTCGGCGCAAGACGCCCGCGCCGGCGCCCCGACCTGACGCCGATGATCGACGTGGTCTTTCTGCTGCTGGTCTTCTTCATGCTGGCTTCGCGCTTCAACACCGAAACCGCGCTGCCCCTTGTCGCGGCCACCGGCACCGGTGGCGACTGGCAGGGCCCGCCGCGGCTGGTCGAGGTCGGCCCCGCGGGGGCGGTGACGCTCAATGGCATCGCGACGCCGCTTGCGGGGCTCGGCGCCGCGCTTGCGCCCCTGACCACCGGGCCCGACGACCCGGTGGTGCTGCGCCCGCGCGCGGCCGGGGTGCAGGATCTGGTGACGGTGATGGACGCGCTGCGGGGCGCGGGCTTCACCCGGCTGATCGTGGTGGAGTGAGCGATGGATTTCTCGCCCCCGCCGCGCCGGCCGCCAAATGTCACGCTGCTGCCGATGATCAACGTCGTCTTCCTGCTGCTGATCTTCTTCCTGCTGGCGGCGAAGATCGCCCCGCCCGAGCCCTTCGCGACCGACCCGCCCGAGGCGCGGGCGGCCGAGGAGGCGGCAGGCGAGTTCACCCTGTTCCTCGGGGCAGACGGGCAGCTTGGCTTTCAGGAGGCGACGGGCGACGCCGCCGCGGTGCTGCCGGCCCTCGCCTCGGCCCGCGCGGCCTTCTGTGACCGGACCGATTGCGCCACGGTGCCGCCTCGGCTGTCGCTGCGCGCCGACCGCGCCGCGCCGGCCGAGGCGCTGGCCGCGCTTCTGCCGCAGTTCGGTGCGCTTGGCTTTGCGCGCGTCGACCTGATCGCGACGGGGAGCTGAGCGATGCGCGCCCGCCCCGCCCTCGAAGCCCTGACGTGCCTCGCGCTTGCGCTCGGGCTGCATCTGGCGGTCTTCGGGATCGGGCTGCCCGAAGGCGGCGCGCCCTCGGCGGGGGACGGCGGTGACGCGATGATCACCCTTGCCGCGGCCGATGCCGACCTTCAGGCGCTCGTCGACAGCTGGGAGCGGGTTGAGGTTCCCGAACCCGAACTGACCCTGCCGCCGAGCCCGCCCACGATCGAGGCACCGCCCGAGATCGCCCTGCCCGAGCTGGCCACCGCGCCGCCCCTGCCGGCAGCGCCGAAGGCCCCTGCCCCGGCCGCCGCCGCCCCCGACAGCCCCCCCGCACCGCAGGCGGACCCGGCCCCGCCCAAACCCACCGCAAAACCCGCGCCGAAGCAAAACCGCCGCGAGCCGGCCGAGACCCCGCGCAAGCCGGGCGGCGCCACCGCCTCGGTCGCCGGGCAGCGTGCCGCGGGCAGCGGCGGGCGCGGCGCGCAGGGCGTGAACGGCAGCGCCGACGTGCCCTCGCTGACCGAGGGCGTGATCCGCTCGGCCCGCGCCGAATGGGGCGCCGCGATCCGCGCCCGGATCGAACGGCAGAAGCGCTACCCCACTGCCGCGGGGCGCGCGCAGGGCCGGGTGACGGTGCTCCTGACGGTGACGCGGGCGGGGGAACTTGCCGCGGCGCGCATCGCCACGGGCTCGGGCAGCGCCGCGCTCGATGCCGCGGCACTCGACGCCGTGCGCCGCGCCGGCCGCTTCCCGCCCGCCCCCGCCTCGCTGACCGAGCCAAGCTACAGCTTCACCCTGCCGATCAGCTTCCGCCGCTGAGCCGCCCCCGGCGCCGCGCCGCGGCATGTTGACTTGCCCCGGCTTCGGGCGCATACCCGCGCGATCATAACCCGCAACCGGGCGCTCCGTGGGCGCCAAACCGACGAGGAGGACCAACCGTGTCCCAGTCTCAGATCACCCTCACCTTTCCCGATGGCAGCAAGCGCGAATTCGCGGCCGGCGTGACCGCGGGCGAGGTTGCCGCCTCGATCTCGAAATCGCTCGCCAAGGCGGCGATCTCGGCGCAGGTGAACGGCGCGCATTTCGACCTGCAATGGCCGATCGACGCCGATGCCCGGATCTCGATCAACACGATGAAGGATCAGGTGCCGGCGCTGGAACTGATCCGCCATGACCTCGCCCATATCATGGCCCGCGCCGTGCAGGAGATCTGGCCGGATGTGAAGGTCACGATCGGGCCGGTGCGCGATTACGGCTGGTTCTACGACTTCGACCGGGCCGAACCCTTCACCCCCGAGGACCTGGGCGCGATCGAGGCGAAGATGAAGCAGATCATCAACGCCCGCGAACCCGTGCGCACCGAGGTCTGGTCGCGCGAGGCGGCGATCCAGCACTATGTGGAGACCGGCGAGCCCTACAAGGTCGAGCTGGTGAACCGCATCCCCGAGGGCGAGAACATCCGCATGTACTGGCACGGCGACTGGCAGGACCTGTGCCGCGGCCCGCATCTGCAGTCGACCGGCCAGGTGCCCGCCGACGCCTTCAAGCTGACCCATGTCGCCGGCGCCTACTGGCTGGGCGACAGCACGCGGCCGATGCTGCAGCGCATCTATGGCATCGCCTTCCGCACCCGCGATGACCTGAAGGCGCACATGACCATGCTCGAGGAGGCCGCGAAACGCGACCACCGCAAGCTCGGCAAGGAGATGGACCTGTTCCACATGCAGGAAGAGGCGCCCGGTCAGGTGTTCTGGCACCCGAACGGCTGGTCGATCTACACCACGCTGCAGGACTACATGCGCCGCCGCCAGCGCAAGGACGGCTATGTCGAGGTGAACACGCCGCAGGTGGTGAACCGGAACCTGTGGGAAAAATCGGGCCACTGGGCGAACTACCGCGAGAACATGTTCATCGTCGAGGTCGACGAGGAAGGCGCGAAGGAAAAGGTCGTCAACGCGCTCAAGCCGATGAACTGCCCCTGCCACGTGCAGATCTTCAACCATGGCATCAAGTCCTATCGTGACCTGCCGCTGCGTCTGGCCGAATTCGGGTCCTGCGCCCGCTACGAGCCCTCGGGCGCGCTGCACGGCATCATGCGCGTGCGCGGCTTCACCCAGGACGACGCGCATATCTTCTGCATGGAAGACCAGATCGAGGCCGAGACGAAGAAGTTCATCGACTTCCTCGCGCAGGTCTATTCCGACCTCGGCTTCACCAACTGGCGCATCAAGCTGTCGACCCGCCCCGAGAAGCGCATCGGCAGCGAGGAAAGCTGGGACCACGCCGAGGCGTCGCTTGGCAATGCCTGCAAGGCGGCGGGCTATGACTTCGAGATCCAGGAGGGCGAAGGCGCCTTCTACGGGCCGAAGCTCGAATTCGTGCTGACCGACGCGATCGGCCGCGACTGGCAATGCGGCACGCTGCAGGTCGACCCGAACCTGCCCGAACGGCTGGATGCGAGCTACATCGGCGTCGACGGCGCGAAGCACCGCCCGATCATGCTGCATCGCGCCTGCCTCGGCTCGTTCGAGCGCTTCATCGGCATCCTGATCGAAAGCCACGCCGGCAAGCTGCCGCTGTGGCTGGCGCCTCGGCAGGTCGTCGTCGCCTCGATCGTCTCGGATGCCGACGATTACGTCGAGGAGGTCGCCGCGAAGCTCATCGAGGCCGGCATCCGCGCCGAATGCGACACCCGCAACGAGAAGATCAACTACAAGGTGCGCGAGCATTCGCTTGGCAAGGTGCCCTACATCTTCGCGATCGGGATGAAGGAGGTCGAGGAGCGCACCGTTTCCGTGCGCCATCTGGGCGAGACCCGGACCGAGACCGTGGGCCTTGACGAGATCGTCGCGCGGCTCACCGCCGAGGCCCTGGCCCCCGACCTGCGCTGAACGCTCGCGAAACAGGCAGTGCCGGATTTTCATGCCACAAGGTGCAGGGCTTCGGCCCTCACCTTTTTTTTCGTTGATTTTTTGTCCGCCTGTGGCAGGTTTTCTTACGCGTGACCGCAGACTTTCTACCGCTCCCTTCTCGGGGCAGCCGGACGACCTGAAAGACCTGGCTGCACGGCCCGGCGCAATATCGCACCGGGAACACTGATAGGAGATACGGTATGGCCACTGGCACCGTGAAATGGTTCAACACCACCAAGGGTTATGGTTTCATCGCCCCCGATGGTGGCGGCAAGGACGTCTTCGTCCACATCTCGGCTGTCGAGCGCGCTGGCCTCAAGTCCCTGGCCGACAACCAGAAAGTCAGCTTCGAGATGATCTCGGGCCGCGACGGCCGGTCCTCGGCTGGCGATCTGAAGCTGCTCTGATCACGTCGCCCCGTGCCCGGTCCGTGACGGCCGGCCCGGGGCAAGACGCACCGGATAACCGACCCGATTCGGGCAGCCCCTGCCCGGATCTTTCCTTTCGGAAGAGCGCCGGCAAGGCGGTGCACGACTCGCCCGCAAGGACCAAACACCCCCGCCCCGCCCCTTGGAATCACGCCTCCGGAGTCGGATTTTCGTGATGCGGCCCCGGCGTCAAAGCCAGGCGGCCTGTTCGGCCGTGCCCCAGCCCAGCGTCATCTTCGCACCGTCACGGATCACCGGACGCTTCATCAGCGTCGGATGCTCGGCCAGAAGCTCGGCCGCGGGGCGGGCCCGCTCGGCCTCGCTCAGCCCCCGCCAGGTGGTCGAGGAGCGGTTCACCAGCTTCTCGCCAAAGGCCGCCAGGAAGGTGTCGATCTCGGCCGCGCTCAGCGGCGTGACGCGCACGTCGCGGAACGCGACCTCGCGCCCGGCAGCGTCGAGCGCCTTCAGCGCCTTCTTCACCGTGTCACAGCTCTTGATGCCGTAAAGCTCCATCGCTCACTCCGTCAGCGCGCCGGCCTCGAGCCGCAGCACGCGGTCCATCCGCGCCGCAAGGTCGAGGTTGTGGGTCGCAATCAGCGCCGACATGCCGGTCTCGCGCACCAGATCCATCAGCACGCCGAAGACCGTGTCGGACGTCGCCGGGTCGAGGTTGCCGGTGGGCTCGTCGGCCAGCAAAAGGCTCGGCGCATTGGCGAGCGCCCGGCAGAAGGCGACGCGCTGCTGCTCGCCCCCCGAGAGCGCCGAAGGCCGGTGGTCGATGCGGCCCGACAGCCCGACGCGGTCGAGCAGCGCCTCCGCCCGCGCCCGCGCCGCCGCCTTCCCCGCGCCATTCGCCAGCTGCGGCAGCATCACGTTCTCCTCGGCGGTGAACTCGGGCAGCAGGTGGTGGAACTGATAGACGAAGCCCAGCTCGTTGCGCCGCGCCTCTGTCCGGCGCCGGTCGGAGGCGCCGCTCAGCTCCTGCCCGTTGATCGCCACCCGCCCGCTGTCGGGGGTGTCGAGCAGCCCCGCGATGTGCAGAAGCGTCGACTTGCCGGCGCCCGAGGGCGCGACAAGGGCCACGACCTGCCCGCGCGGGATCGACAAATTCACACCGCGCAGCACCGAAATCTCGCCGGGCTTGCCGCGGTTATAGCATTTCTCCAGGTTTTCGAGCGTCAGCACGTCATTCATAGCGCAGCGCCTCCACGGGGTTCAGCCGCGCCGCACGGCGGGCGGGGAAGATCGTCACGACGAAGCTCAGGCCGAGCGACAGCGCCACCGCCTTGGTCACGTCCCAGGGCTGCAGCTTGGCCGGCAGGGCATAGATGCCGCGGATCGAAGGGTCCCAGGCACCGCCGCCGTTCAGCCAGTTCACGAAGGCCATCACCTGGTCGATATACAGCGCGAAGACGACGCCGAGGGCGACGCCCGCCGCGGTGCCGATCACCCCGGTGAAGGCGCCGCACAGGAAGAAGACGCGCAGCACCGAGCCCTCGGTCAGCCCCATCGTGCGCAAGATGCCGATGTCGCGGCCCTTGTTCTTCACCAGCATGATGAGGCCCGAGGTGATGTTCATCGTCGCGATCAGCACCAGCACGGCAAGGATCACGAACATCACGTTGTCCTCGATGTCGAGCGCGCGCAGGAAGCTGCCCGAGGCGTCGCGCCAGCTCCACAGCATGGTGCCCGCCCCGCCGGCCGCGATCAGCTGCGGCGTCCAGTCGTCGACGCGCTCGGGGTCGGTCACGTCGACCTCGATCTCGTCGGCGCCGGCCTCGCGGTTGAAATAGCTCTGCGCCTCGGCGAAGGGCATGTAGACGCGGGTGCGGTCGATGTCCCAGCGGCCCGCGGTGAAGATATAGACGACCTCATAGGCGTTCACCCGCGGGCTGGTGCCGAAGGCGGTCTTGGCGCCGTTGGGCGAGATCAGCCGCACCCGGTCGCCGAGCGTCACACCGAGCTCGCGCGCGAGTTCCGACCCCATCGCGATGCCCTCGCCGAAGCGGGAAAGATCGCCTTGCGAGGTCTTCGGATTGGCGACGCGCGGGATGGTGGCCAGATCCTCGGCCGAGATGCCATAGACATCGGCGACGTTCGAGCGGTCGTCGAAGGTCGCCATCGCCTGGCCGCGGATCAGCGGCGCGGCGCGGGTCACCCCCGGCACCTTGCGGATCCGTTCGGCGCGGTCCTGATAGTCGGGCATCAGCGAGGAGAAGATGCCGGTGCCCGGAACCACCTCCTGCGGCGCGGAATAGACGGTGACATGGGCATTCGAGCCGAGGATGGTGTCGACGAACTCGGCGCGGAAGCCCGCGCGCACGGCGAGCGTGATGATCAGCGCGGCGACGCCCAGCATGATGCCGATCAGGCTGATCCAGGTCATCACCGAGACCCCGCCCTCGGCACGGCGGGCGCGCAGATAGCGCCAGGCGATCAGGAATTCGAAGCCGGAGAAAGGTGCGGTGCGAGTGGCCATGACATGCGTCCCAAGGGTCGCCGGACCCTTGCCTTTCGGGGCGCAAAGGTCAAGCCCGCTGCCCCTCTGCACGCTTCACGGATCGGTCAGCAGCGGTTCGTAGCGCGCGTCGGTCAGCGTCTTGAGAAATGCCACCAGCGCGTCGATGCGCTGATCGTCAAGCGCCGGCCCGGTCTCAAGCTCGGTGCGCGAGAGGTTCTGCGCCACCTCGGGCGGATCGAAGGGCGCGCCGGTCTCGGGGTTGATGTGCCGCTCGGGGCGCCTGGTGTTGTAGCTGTTGTAGAACAGGATGACCGTGCGCAGATCGGCAAAGACGCCGTTGTGCATGTAGGGGCCGGTGACGGCGACATTGCGCAGCGTCGGCACCTTGATCTTGCCTGCCTCGGCGGGGTCGGAGACGGCCGGGTTTTCCAGCAGGCCACTGTCCACCCGGTTGGGCGCCGCGCCATTCGCCGCGCGCACCGCGCGGTTCGCCGGCACGCCGATGTTATGGAACTGATAGTTGGAAAAGGTCTCTTCTTCTGCCCCCGGAGTGCCGCGCAACTGATGGCAAAGGTTGCAATTGGTAAACTGGTTCGAGAAGAACAGCAGCCGGCCAAGCTCCTCCTGATCGGTCAGTTTCGCCTCGCCCCGCAGGAAGCGGTCGTATTTCGAGTCGAAGGGCGCGAAGGTGTCGCTTGCCTCGTAGGCCGCGATCGCCTCGGCCATGGCGTCGAAGGCGGCCGCGTCGTCGGCCCCGGGGCGCAGCGCGGCGAGCGTCGCGACATAGCGCGGGTTCTCGCGCAGCCGCGCGGCGACCGCCGCGACATCGGGCATCCCCATCTCGATCGGGTTCAGCGGCGGCCCCTTCGCCTGATCGGCCAAGGTCGCGGCGCGGCCGTCGTGGAACTGCCCGCCCTGCCACTTGCCATCGGCGGTGCGGCCGAAGGGCGGGGAAAAGCGCGCATAGCTTGCCGTCGGCGCGTTGCGGTCACCCAGGCTTGCGCCATCATCGCCCAAGCTGACGGCGCGGCCCACGGCGGTCTCGCGCGGGTCACTGAACCCGGCGGCCGGGTCGTGACAGGTGGCGCAGGCCTCGGTGCGGTTCTTCGACAGGTTGGTGTCGGAAAACAGCGCCTCGCCCCAGGCCTCGAGCGAGGGATAGGCCCCCTCCCCGGCACGCAGCGGCGCAGCCAGCGCAGTGAACGCCATCGCGATCAGCACAGCCCGTTTCATCGACACCTCCAAATGATGGAGACGCGATTACCCGAGTTTTTTACTCAAGTCCAGCTTTTCCAGCGGCGCAGCAAAAAGGGGCGGCGGCCCGTGGCCCCGCCCCTTTCGCGAAACTGTCGCCCGGATCAGATCCCGGCGTAGATCTCGACGATCTTCGCCACGGCCGCTTCGGGGGTCATCTCCTCGCTCTCGCCGCTGCGGCGCGAGGTCAGCTCGACGAGGCCGTTCGCGAGCCCGCGCGGGCCGACGGTGATGCGCCAGGGCAGGCCGATCAGGTCCATGGTGGCGAACTTGGCGCCGGCACGTTCCTCGCGGTCGTCGTAAAGCGGGTCGAGCCCCTTCGCCTTCAGCGCGGCATAAAGCGCCTCGCAGGCGGCGTCGGTCGCGACATCGCCCTGCTTCAGGTTGACGAGGCCGACGTGGAAGGGCGTCACGCCCTCGGGCCAGATGATGCCCTTCTCGTCGTGGTTCGCCTCGATCAGCGCGCCGATCAGGCGGCTGACGCCGATGCCGTGGCTGCCCATCTCGACCGGCACCTTGGCGCCGTCGGGGGTGGTGACGGTGGCGCCCATCGGTTCCGAATATTTCGTGCCGAAGTAGAAGATCTGCCCGACCTCGATGCCGCGGCCGATGCAGCGCCGCTCTTCCGGGATCTGGTTGAAGAGCGCCTCGTCATGGGTCTCGTCGGTGCGGGCGTAGAGCGTGGTGAACTCCTTGCAGATCGCGGCGACCTCGTCACGGTTGTCGTAATCGACGGTGCGGTCGCCCAGCTTCAGCTCGGGCACCTTGGCGTCATAGAAGACTTCCGACTCGCCGGTCTTCGCCAGCACCAGGAATTCATGGGTGTTGTCGCCGCCGATCGGGCCAGAGTCGGCACGCATCGGGATCGCGGTCAGGCCCATGCGCTCGTAGGTGCGCAGATAGCTGACCATGTGGCGGTTGTAGGCATGCAGCGCGTCTTCCTTCGTCAGATCGAAGGAATAGCCGTCCTTCATCAGGAACTCGCGGCCGCGCATCACGCCGAAGCGCGGGCGGACCTCGTCGCGGAACTTCCACTGGATGTGGTAGAGCGTCAGCGGCAGCGACTTGTAGCTTTCGACATGCGAACGGAAGATGTCGGTGATCATCTCCTCGTTCGTGGGCCCATAGAGCATCTCGCGGTCGTGGCGGTCCTTGAAGCGCAGCATCTCGGGGCCGTAGGCGTCATAGCGCCCCGACTCGCGCCACAGGTCGGCCGATTGCAGCGTCGGCATCAGCAGCGGGATGTGCCCGGCGCGGATCTGTTCCTCGTGCACGATCTGCTCGAGGCGCTTGAGCACCTTGAAGCCCATCGGCAGCCAGGAATAGATCCCCGCCGCCTGCTGCTTGATCATCCCCGCGCGCAGCATGTAGCGGTGCGAGACGATCTGCGCCTCGGCGGGGTTTTCCTTGAGGACGGGGAGGAAATAGCGGGTAAGACGCATGGCGTGTCCGACGGTTTGTTTCGCGTTGCGAAATGGCCTAGAGGAAATGCCCTCGCGGGGCAAGTGTCAGGGGGCCGCGGCGCGGACGGGGTTGCGCTTCGCCGGCGGGCCGTGTCGAATGCACGCCGCCCCTGCCCTGCGTTCCCGGAGACAGAATGAAACTCGCGCTCTATCAGGCCCTGCCCACCGACGGCGACATCGCCGGCGCCTTCGACCGGCTGACCCACGCGCTGCGCGCGGCCGCGGCCATGGGGGCGCGGATGCTGGTTGCGCCCGAGCTTTACCTGCCCGGCTACAACCGCCCCGAGCTGCACGCCCGCGATGCCGAACCGATCGGCGGCGCGTGGCTCGCGCGGCTCGCCGAGCTGGCCGCGGCCGAGGGCTGTGGCCTGACCCTTGGCTGGGCCGAGCGTGCCGAGGGCCGGGTGTGGAACAGTGCCGTCGCGCTGAGCCCGGAGGGGCGGCTGCTCGCGCATTACCGCAAGATCCAGCTTTACGGCGAGATGGAGAAGACGAGCTTCGTCCCGGGCGAGGCGCCGCCGCCGGTCTTCGACTTCGACGGGCGGCGCTGCGGTCTGCTGATCTGCTATGACATCGAGTTTCCGGGGCACGCCGCGGCGCTGGCCGCGCGCGGGGTCGATCTGATCCTGGTGCCGACGGCGAACCCGGCCGGGGCCGAGCATGTGCAGAACGTGCTGGTGCCGGCCCGCGCGCATGAGAACCGTCAGGTCATCGCCTATGCGAATTACTGCGGTGTCGAGCGCGGGCTGGCGTTTTCGGGCCAGTCGGTGATCGCCGGGCCCGATGCCCGGCCGATCGCGATGGCCGGCACCCGCGAGACCCTGCTGATCGTCGATCTGCCAGGCCTTGCCGATCACCGGCCGGACCAGATCGCGCGGCTCGCCGAGGATTACCGCGCGATCTGAGGGCGGTCGGGCTCAGCCCGCCAGCAGCGCCGCGTTGCCGCCCGCCGCCGTGGTGTCGACGCACAGGTGCCGCTCGTGCAGCACATGGGCGCGGTCGGGCCGGCCGGTGACCAGCTGCACGATCGGGCCCGGACGCGCGGCCAGAACCCGCGCGATCGCCCGGCCGGTCTCGGCATCGCCCCACCACAGCACGGCACCAAAGCCCTCGAGCGAGGCCAGCGCCGCCGGGTCAAGCCGCCCCTCGACGGCGAACGCCACGCCGCCAAGCGCGCGCACCGCCGCGACCTGCGCCGCGGTGGCCGCAGCCCCCGGGCCGAGGCAGAGCACCGGCGGACGGGTGTGCAGGCTCAGCCGGTTCAGCTCGCCCGTCGGGCCCGGCATCAGCCGTTCCTCGACCTGCGTCTCGGCAAAGCCCGCCAGCGCCGCGCGGATCGCCGCAAGATCGGCCACGCCCGCCGGCGCCGCATTCGGCGCGGCGACCGGCTCGGGCGCGAAGAAGCGCGCAAGGTAGAGCGGCCCGCCCGCCTTCGGCCCGGTGCCCGAGAGCCCCTCGCCGCCGAAGGGCTGGCTGCCGACCACGGCGCCGATCTGGTTGCGGTTGACATAGGTGTTGCCGACGCGGATCGCCTCGGACACCTCCTGCACACGGGCGTCGATGCGGCTGTGCAGCCCGAAGGTCAGCCCGTAGCCGCGCGCGTTCACCGCCTCGATCACGGTGCCGAGCTCGCCCGCCCGGAAGGTGGCGACATGCAGCACCGGGCCGAAGACCTCGCGTTCGAGATCGGCGATGCCCGAGACCTTGAGCATCACCGGGGCGACAAAGGTGCCCTCGGCCGGCGCCGCGGTGCGGTGCAGCACCGCGCCCTCGCGGGCGGCGACATAGTCGAGGATGCCGGCCTGCGCGCGGGCGTCGATCACCGGGCCGACATCGGTCACGAAGTGCCGCGGATCGCCCAGCTTCAGCTCGTCCATCGCGCCCTTCACCATCGCCAGAAGATGCGGCGCAATGTCTTCCTGCACATAGAGGCAGCGCAGCGCCGAGCAGCGCTGCCCGGCCGAACGGAAGGCCGAGGCGACGATGTCGCGCACCGCCTGTTCGGGCAGCGCGGTCGAATCGACGATCATCGCGTTCAGACCACCGGTCTCGGCGATCAGCGGCGTGCCGGGTTCCAGGGTGTCGGCCATCACCGCGGCGATGCGCTGCGCGGTGGCGGTCGAGCCGGTGAAGACCACGCCCTTCACCCGCGGGTCCGAGGTGATCGCCGTGCCGACGACCGAGCCCGGCCCCGGCAGCAGCTGCAGCGCCGAAGCCGGAACACCCGCCGCATGCAGGAGCCGCACCGCCATCGCGGCGATGAGCGGCGTCGCCTCGGCCGGTTTCGCGAGCACCGCATTGCCCGCCATCAGCGCGGCCGAGATCTGGCCGGTGAAGATCGCCAGCGGGAAGTTCCACGGGCTGATCGCGGCGATGATGCCACGGGGCGCGGCGGCCGAGGTCTCGCCCTCGGCGGCGTAATAGCGCAGGAAGTCGCAGGCCTCGCGCAGCTCGCCCACCGCATCGCCCCAGCTCTTGCCGGCCTCGGCGGCGAGGGTGGCGAAGATCGGACCGAAGTTCTCCTCATACAGGTCGGCGGCGCGGCGCAGCACCGCAGCGCGCTCGGCGGCCGGCACGTCCCAGACGCGGGCGTCATCGAGGGCGCGGGCAACCGTCGCCGCATCGGCCTCGATCACCTGCGCGACGGCGGCGCCGGTCGCGGGGTTGGTCACGGTCAGCGCGGTGCCGGTCGCGGGCGAGACGGTCAGCGGCGCGGCATCGGGGATGGTGCAGTCCCGCGCCGCCTCGATCGCCTCGACCACGCGCTCGTCGGTCAGATCGAAGCCCTTCGAGGCCTTGCGGCGCGGCCCGAAGAGATCGGCCGGCGCCAGAAGGCTGGCCGGCGCCTTGGCCGTCGCAAGCGCGGTGAAGGGGTCGCGTGCGATCGTCTCGGGCGCGATGCTCTCGTCGACGAGCTGGTGCACGAAGGACGAGTTCGCGCCGTTCTCGAGCAGGCGGCGCACCAGATAGGCCAGAAGGTCGCGATGCGCACCGACCGGCGCGTAGATCCGGCAGCGGCCCTTGGTTTCCTTCAGCACGATGTCATGCAGCCGTTCGCCCATGCCGTGCAGGCGCTGGAACTCGAACGGACGGCCCTCGGCCAGTTCGAGGATCGACGAGACGGTATGCGCGTTGTGCCCGGCGAATTGCGGGAAGATCCGGTCACCCATGCCGAAGAGCTTCTTCGCCAGGCAGATATAGCTGACGTCGGTCGCGGTCTTCGAGGTGAAGAGCGGGAAGCCCGGATGGCCCTCGACCTGCGCCAGCTTCATCTCGGCGTCCCAATAGGCGCCCTTCACCAGCCGCACGCAGATCTTGCGGTCATAGCGGCAGGCCATGTCGTAAAGCGCATCAATCGCAAGGCCCGCGCGCTTGCCATAGGCCTGCACGACGATGCCCATGCCCTCCCAGCCGGCGAGCGAGGGATCGGCCATCACCGCCTCGATCACCTTGAACGACAGCGACAGCCGCGCCTGTTCCTCGGCGTCGACATGCATGCCGATGCCTGCCGCCGCGGCCTGCCGCGCAAGGCGCAGCACCACCGGCACCAGCTCGGCCATCACCCGCTCCTCGTTCGCCAGCTCATAGCGCGGATGCAGCGCCGAGAGCTTGATCGAGATGCCGGGGTTGTCGTGGATCGAGGCCTTGGTCGCCGCCTTGCCGATCGCCGCGATGGCGCGGGTGTAGTCGGCGTCATAGCGCGCCGCATCGGCCGAGGTCATCGCCGCCTCGCCGAGCATGTCATAGCTGTAGGTGAAGCCGATCGCCTCGCGGGTGCGGGCATTGCTCAGCGCCCCCTCGATCGTCTCGCCCAGCACGAACTGCCGGCCCATCTCCTTCATCGCGCGACCGACCGCGGCGCGGATCACCGGCTCGCCAAGGCGCTTGATCGCGCCGCGCAGCGTGCCCGCCACGCCCGGGTAATCGTCATCAAGCACCTTGCCCGTCAGCATCAGCGCCCAGGTCGAGGCATTGACCAGCGACGAGGCGGCGGTGCCGAGGTGCTTGCCCCATTCCGCCGGCGCGATCTTGTCCTCGATCAGCGCGTCGATGGTCTGGGTGTCGGGCACGCGCAGCATCGCCTCGGCTAGGCACATCAGCGCCACGCCCTCGCGCGTCGACAGCCCGTATTCGGCCAGGAAATGCTCCATCAGCGTCGGTTTCGCCTCGGAGCGGATGCGCCCGACGAGGGCCGCCGCACGTGCCGAGATCGCGGCGCGGGTCTCGGCCGAGATCGCCGCGGTGGCGACCAGCCGTTCGAGCAGCGGCGCCTCGGGGGCGAATTTCACTTCCGGCCCTTCGAGGGCGGGGAAGACGGGGACGGGCTTGGCGATCATGGCGGCACTCCGGAAGGGCGATTTCCGGATTCTGTACCCGAATCGCACTGGACGCTGTGACCAATGATTGCCGATACTGCAGCCGATCAGACCAAAATGAAGGACGATTTCAGACCATGGAACCCGCACTCGACGCCACCGACCGCAAGATCCTGAGCGAGCTCGTCGCCAATGCCCGGCTGCCGATCACGGAACTCGCCCGTCGCGTCGGCCTGTCGAAGACGCCGGTCGCGGCGCGGATCAAGGCGATGGAGGAGATGGGGCTGATCACCGGCTATCGCGCGATCCTGTCGCCGCTGAAGCTGGGCATGACCCATGTCACCTATCTGGAGGTGCGGCTGAGCGACACGCGCGAGCGCGCGCTTGCGGCCTTCAACGCCGCGGTGCGCGCGATCGAGGAGGTCGAGGAGTGCTACATGATCGCCGGCGGTTTCGACTATCTGCTGAAGGTGCGCTCGCACGACATGGCCGATTACCGCCGGATCATGGGCGAGAAGATTTCCGCCCTGCCCCATGTCCATGCCACCTCGAGCTATGTCGCGATGGAGGCGGTGGTGGAGCAGAGCTGGATGAGCCCCTGAGCGCTCAGGGGATATGGTGCAGCCAGGCGGGGGTTTCGAACTTCTCGCGCGCGAGCGTCTCGGCCGCGGCCAGCTCCTCGGCGGTGATTGCGCCTGGGGTGCCGCCGTGCAGGTCGAGGAAGGTGGCCTTCATCCGCTCGATCACCGCGCCGCGTTCCAGCCCGGTCTGGCTGCGCACGGGATCGACGCGCTTGCCGGCGCTGGCGATGCCCTTGTCCGACAGCTTCTCGCGGCCGATGCGCAGCACCTGCATCATCTTCGAGGCGTCCATGTCATAGGCCATGGTGACATGGTGCAGCACCGCGCCGCCGGCATAGCGCTTTTGCGCCGCACCGCCGATCTTGCCCTTCGAGCTCGCGATGTCGTTGAGCGGCTTGTAGACCGCATCGATGCCCAGATCGTTCAGCGCCTTCAGCACCCAGGTGTCGAGGAAGGCATAGGAGTCGGCAAAGCTCATGCCGTCGACCAGTTCGGCGGGCGCATAGAGCGAATAGGTGATGGTCGAGCCCGGCTCGACGAACATCGCGCCGCCGCCGGTCACCCGCCGCACCGTCTCGACGCCCAGCTCCTCGGCCGCCTCGAGGTCGACCTCGTTCCTCAGCGACTGGAAATTGCCGATGATGATCGCCGGGCGCTCCCATTCCCAAAAGCGCAGCGTCGGCGCACGGCGGCCGGCTGCGACCTCGTGGGCCAGCACGTCGTCAAGCGCCAGGTGCATCGCCGGCGACAGCGGCGCCCCGTCAAGCACCTGCCATTCGAAATCGCGCCAGCCGCGGCTGACGCCGAGCGCGCGGCGCACCGCGATCGCAACGGCCTCGAGGCTGAAGCCCACCAGCACCGCCTCGGGGCGCAGCCCGGCGCGCAGCGCGGCGGTGATCTCCTCGACCGTCGCCGTGGCCGGCAGCCCCTCGAGCGCGGCGCCAAGGTCGAAGATCGCCTCGCCGGGTTCCAGGAAGAAATCGCCCGAGATCTGCACCTGGGCAAGCCGGCCCTCGCGCAGCTCGAGATCGGCCACCACCAGCTTGCCGCCATGGACCTTGTATTCGCCGTGCATCCGCGCCTCCTGCCTGCCGCCCGGGTTTGGGCAACAGATGTGCCGCGGGCGGCGCGCCGGCAACCCCCCTTTTCACCCGCCGGCCTGCGGCGGATTGCCGAAGCCCCGCGCCGGGGGTTGACGGCACCGCCGCCCTCGGCGCCAAATGCCGCCAACCCGACCCGCGGCAGAAGGAGGCCCGCCATGCCGTTTTCCCGTCGCCGGACGCTGCTGCGCGGCCTGACCGGGGCGCTGATCGCCCCCGCCCTCGCACCGCTTCTCCCCCCGTTCACGAAAGGCCACGCCATGGGCGCCGAAACCTCCCTGCCGCAGGCAGGCCGCGACCTGCCGATCCCCGCAAGCTGGACGGGTGTCACCGGCGCGCTCGCACGCGATGATGGCGAGCCCCTGCCGCAAGGCACCCTGCGCCGCTATCGCAGCGACGACAGCCCCGCGCCGCCCGCCTCGGTGCGCGTGCAGATGGACCTGTTCGCCCGGCTTGCGGACCTGCCCGCCGGCCCTGATGGCCAGGACGTGACCGCGGCGGCCGCGGCGCGCGGCGTGACGATCGACGCGCTCGCCACGGCGATCTTCGGCCCGGGCAAGTTCACCCGGCCGACGGTCATCCTTGGCTACCGGCTCGGCAGCGCGCAGCCCGGCTTTGCCCTCGCCCGGATCGCCGTCGACCGCCCCGAGGCCGCGGTGCGGGTGACCCTGTGCGGCCTTGGCCCCGGCCGGCGCGTCACCCTCGCCCATCTCGCCACGGCGCACCCGGCACAGTTTTCCGCGGTGCTCGCGGCCGTTTGTCCGATTGACGGTTGAGCCGTTTTCGGCAAGTTTGTTGACGTGGGGGGAGGTTCCGCGATCGGCGGCCGGAATGGCGCCGGATCAGGGCAGGATGACTCCGCCTTACAGATTTTGAGACGGAGGGAATTCCCCATGGCCCAGACCAAGGCAGAAGCCGCAATTTCCAGTGCGCTCCCCGCAACCGGTCAGGAAATGCTGGCTGACATCACCAACAACCGTGTGTGGGCCGACGGGACGCTGCAATACTATCTCGGCACCGGTGGCGACATCGATCTCGACAGCGAATTCCGCACCAATTACAACGAATACTTCGTCGACGGGACGATGGCGGACACGACCTATGCCTTCACCTCGCTGACCGAACGCGCCTTCCGGATGATCGACAGCGTGATCGCCACCGACTTCAGCCGGGTGACCGATCGCACCACCGCCGCGGCCACCGCCGATCTCGTGCTGGTGAGTTCGGACACGCCGGACCCGGCCTATGCCGGGCTCGAGGGGTTCTGCCTGTTCCCGCAAAGCGCCGCGCGCACCGCGGGCGATTACTGGAGCTTCGGCACCTTCACCAGCAATCTCGACTACATGAACACGCCGGCCGAGCTGGGCGGCGGCGAATATGCGAACTGGACCCTGATCCACGAGATCGGCCACGGGCTCGGGCTCTATCACCCGTTCCAGGGCGCCGCGGCAACCAGCGTCGGCCCGGCCCTCGACAACGAGCGCTACACGGTGATGTCCTACACCGGCGCCACCAATGCCGATTCCTATGGCCATGCCGTCACGATGATGGCGCTCGACATCGCCGCCCTGCAGCAGCAATACGGCGCCGAGACCTATGCCGCGGGCAACTCGACCTATACGCTCTTTGACGCACGCGGCGGGGCGCTGTCGCTTGCCGAGGGCGCAATGAGCATCGGCCGCGCCTATGCCGCGATCTGGGACAGCGGTGGCACCGACACGATCCGCTACGGCAACAGCGCCAACTCGGTGATGATCAACCTCAACGACGCGACGCTCGACCGCAGCCAGATCGCCGACGACGCCGCCCCCTCGATCGCAGCGCTGCAGAACACCTCGATGTTCTCGCATCTCTCGGCCAGCCTGCAGACCGAGATCATCGACCCCGATTACAACGCCGGCGGCTTCTTCTCGCGCGTGCTGACCAATTCGGGCGGCACCTACAGCGGCATCGACGGCGGCTTCGCCATCGCCAATGGCGCGCAGATCGAGAATGCCGCGGGCGGGGCGCAGGCCGACCTGCTGATCGGCAACGAGCTGAACAATACCCTGACCGGCAACGGCGGGGATGACGTGCTGATCGGCGGTGCGGGCAACGACATCCTGCAGGGCGGGCTCGGCACCGATACCGTGGCCTTCTCGGGGGTGCGTGCGCAATACACGATCACCGCGAACGCGAACAACTCCTTCACCATCACCCACAACGGCGGTGTCGACGGCACCGACACGCTGTGGGATGTCGAACAGGCACAGTTCGACGACCAGCTGGTGCAGCTGACCGGGATCACCCCGCCGCCGGTGCTCGACTTCACCCCGATCGCGAACAACGCCTTCCTGCCCTTCGGCGCCAACGTGCTCTATCACAACGATGACGAATACCAGAGCGACATCGACATCACCTCGATCTTCGAGGACGGGCTGACGATCGGGGGCGTGACCTATACCACCTTCTCGGTCAACACGAACGGCAACGTCACCTTCGGCGGCGGGCTGAGCACCTACACCCCCGGCGCGATCGACGACACCAACTACGAAATCGTCGCCCCGTTCTGGGCCGACGTCGACACCAGCGACAGCACCTCGGTGACCAACCCCGGCGACGTCTTCTGGGACTTCAACGCGGCACGCGACTCGCTCGTCATCACCTGGAACGACGTGGGCTATTACGACACCCACACCGATCTGCAGAACTCCTTCCAGCTCGAGCTGCTCGACCGCGGCAACGGCAACGTCGAGATCGTCTTCCGCTATACCGACGTGGAATGGACGACGGGCGACGCCTCGGGCGGCACCGGCGGACTTGGCGGCACCGTGGCGCGGGCGGGCTTCTCGCTTGGCGACACCTATTACGAGCTGCCCGCCTCCGGCTATCAGGGGGCGATGCTCTCGCTTGAGAACACCGCCGGCAACACCGGCGTCACCGGCGTGTGGCAGTTCATCGTCGCCGGCGGCCAGGTCCAGGGCGTGGGCACCGACGGCGACGACAACTTCGTCGGCACCGCGGGGAACGACAACTATCTGGGTGACCTCGGCAATGACACGCTGATCGGCAATGGCGGCGACGACACGCTGCTCGGCGGTCTGGGCGATGACAGCATCGCGGGCGGCGACGGCAACGACAGCCTGAGCGGCGGCGACGGGCGCGACACGATCTTCGGCGGCACGGGGGCCGACACGATCCAGGGCGGCGACACGGCAGCCGATCTGGCCGACCTGATCTATGGCGGCGACGGCAACGACCTCATCAGCGGGGGCGCAGGCAACGACGTCATCCATGGCGAGCTCGGCAATGATGCGATCTACGGCAACACCGGCGCAGACCGGCTGTTCGGCGAGGCCGGCAACGACACGATCGACGGCGGCCTTGGCAACGACAGCATCGCGGGCGGCGCCGGCGCCGACAGGCTGTTTGGCGGCGACGGCAACGACAATCTCTTTGGCGGCACCGAGAACGACGTGCTCTTCGGCAACGCCGGTGCCGACCAGCTGTTCGGCGACGCCGGCAACGACGCCCTCGGCGGCGGCGACGGCAACGACACGATCGACGGCGGCCTCGACAACGACACGCTCTATGGCGGAACCGGAGCCGACAGGCTGCTGGGCGGCGACGGCAACGACTCGGTCTATGGCGGCACGCAGAACGACGCGCTCTATGGTCAGAACGGCGCCGACCGGCTGTTCGGCGAGGCCGGCGACGACATCCTCGACGGCGGCAACGGCAACGACAGCCTGAGTGGCAATGATGGCAACGACCGTCTCTATGGCGGTTACGGCAACGATGCGCTGAATGGCGGCAACGGCAACGACCTGCTGATCGGCGGGGTCGGCGCAGGGGCTGACTGGCTGTTCGGCGGTGCGGGGAACGACACGATGAATGGCGGACTGGGTGCCGACCGCTTCGTCTTCACCAACGGCTTCGGCAACGACGTGATCCAGGACTTCAGCGCCGACGATGCCGAGCGGATCGTGCTGACCGGGGTCACCGGGATCACCGATTTCTATGATCTGGTGAGCAACCACCTCATCACCGATGCCGGCACCGGCTTCGCGATGATCGTCGATGGTGCCAACAGCATCCTGCTGAACAACGTCCACGTCACCGACTTCGGCGCGGACCAGGCCTATTCGGCGAACGACTTCCTGTTCTGAAGGGCGGCCGGCCCCGGCCCCCTCTCCCGAAACGACGGCGCCCCCTGTGGGGGGCGCCGTTTCCGTTTCAGAGCCGCTCGAGCCGGTAGGGCGCGGGGTCGACGATCGGCGGCGCGCCGCACAGCAGATCCGCCGCAAGCTGCCCCGCCGCCGGCCCGGTGCCGAAACCGTGGCCCGAAAACCCGGTGGCCAGCATCAGCCCCGGCACCTTTTCGACCGGCCCGATCACCGGTTGTGAATCGGGCGTGATGTCCATCATCCCCGCCCAGGACTCGACGATCCGGGCAGTTGCGAAGGCCGGCCAGGCGGCGCGCAGGTTGGCCAGCGCCTCGGCGTTCAGGTCGGGTCGCGTCGGCGGGTCCATCGTGCGCAGCCGCTCGAAGGGCGAGATCGCCTCGGCCCGCCAGCGCCGCGGCAGGGAAAGATCGGTCAGCGCCTCGCGCCCGAGGCCGATGCGCAGCAATTTGCGCTGGCCGCGCAGCATCGGCAGATAGCGCATCCCGATCAGCAGGTGGTCAAGCATCAGCGGCGCGCCAAGCGCGCCCCGCTGCGTGATGATGAAGCCGCCGTCGCGATGCTTGCGGAAGGAGAAGTCGGGCCCGCCCACGGCGATCTCGGTCGGCCCCTCCATCGGCGCGGTGCGGAAGACCGAGCACACGAGCGGCAGCGTCGGCAGCGAGATCCCGAGATTGCCGAGGAAGCGGCGCGACCAGAGCCCGCCCGCCAGCAGCACCTGTTCGCAGGCGATCTCGCCGCGTTCGGTCACCACGCCGCAGACCCGGCCGGCGGCGCGCGAAAGCGTGCGCACCGCGCAGTTTTCCACGATCACCGCGCCTTTCGCGATCGCCGCCGCGGCAATCGCCGCCGAGGCAAGCGTCGGTTCGGCACGCCCGTCCGACGGGGTGACGATGCCGCCCGCCCACTGCCCGCGCCCGCCCGGCACCAGCGCGTCGATGTCGGCGGGGCGCAGCAACCGGCTGTCGAGCGACAGATCCGAAACCGATTTCAGCCAGTCGGCATGCATCGCCATCTCGGCCTCGGTCCGGGCCAGATACATGATCCCGGCCTGACGATAGCCGACCTCGGCACCAAGCCGCGCCGGCATCGCGGCCCAGAGCCGGTCCGCCGCCTGTGCAAGCGGCACATCGGGGGCCGCGCGGCCCATCTTGCGCACCCAGCCCAGGTTGCGCGAGGATTGTTCCGCCCCGATCCGGCCCTTTTCCAGCACGGTGACGGGGATGCCGCGCTCGGCCAGCACCAGCGCGGCGGACAGGCCGACGATGCCGCCGCCGATCACCACGACCGACGTCTTCTCGGGCGCGTCGCGGCTGGTCAGGACGGGGGTTTGAACGGGCGCCATGGCGGATCTCCTTCGGTCGGGACAATCGGTCGGGGAAGTCGGTAGGGCCCGCCGCACACAGGGCGGCGGGCCCGTCGGTCACAGCGCGATCACGCGCCGTTCAGTCTCGGCCCGGCCCGCGCCGCGCCGCGCCGTCACCTCGATCTCGACGCGGTAGACGGTCGAGCCGAGCGGCGGGCAGGTCACGGTGGTGGCCGGGTCGATACCGCGGAACATCTCGCCGACGATGGTCATCACCGCCTGGGTGTCGGCGGGGTCCTGAATGAAGACGCGGCTCATCACCACATCCTCGAGCCCCGAGCCGACGGCGGCGAGCGCCCGCGTGACATTGGCGAAGACCTGACGGGTCTGCGCGCCGATCTCGGCGGGGATCTCCTTCGTCACCGGGTCGCGCCCGGCGGTGTTCGACACGAAGATCCAGTCATCCACCGCGACAAGGCGCGAATAGCTGCCGTGATCCTCGAAGGGCGAGCCGGTCTTGATCTTGGTCACCTGCATGACGGCTCTCCTCAGCGCAGTGCCGGCACGTCCCAGAGGTTCAGCTTCGTGCCGATCCCCCGGGCGAGCGCGTTGCGATAGATCATCGTGCCCCAGGCCACGTCCTCGACCGGCATGCCGCCCACCGACATCAGCACGATCTCGTCGTCATTGCGCCGGCCCGGGGTGACGCCGGCGACGATCGCGCCAAGGTCTTCCAGATCCGCGCGCGCCATCCGGCCCTCGGCGATCATGTCCATGAACTTCACCCCGATCACCGGGATCGTGTGATGCGCGGGCTTCGGGCATTCCTCGAACCAGGCCTCGTAAAGCCCGGTGTTGTCGAGCACCTTGCGCACGTCCCGCGCCTCCATCCCGGCGTCGATCTCGCAGCCGGCGGGCATCGCGAGGAAGGCGCCCGGTTTCACCCATTCGCGCTTCACGATCGGATAGAGGCTCGGATCGCCGGTCTCGCCCGAGGCGCAATAGGTGACGATGTCGGAACCGCGCACCACCGCCTCGAGCGTGTCGACGACCTCGATGGTGGTGACCTGCGGGTAATGCTCGTTCACCCAGGCGATGAAGGTGTCGAGGCTCTTCTGCCCGCGCGCCTTCACCTTGACCGTGTCGATCTGCGGGCAGACCGCGATGAAGGCCGCAAGTGCGGTGCGCGCCATCACCCCCGGCCCGAGGATGCCGACGATCTTCGAGTCCTTGCGCGCCAGGTGGCTTGCGCCGACGCCGGGCACCGCGCCGGTGCGATAGGCCGAGAGCAGGTTCGCCGACATGAAGGCCAGCGGTGCGCCGGTGTCAGCGTCATTGAGGGTGAACATCAGGATCGAGCGCGGCAGGCCCTTTTCCCGGTTCTCGATGTTCGAGCCGTACCACTTGACGCCCGCGGTGCGGAAGTTGCCGCCGAGATAGGCCGGCATCGCCATGAAGCGGCGGTCGGCGGTCGGCTTGGGCATGTCCGGGAAGGGCGAGTTTTCCGGGAACATCACCATCGCGCCGTGACTGTCGTTGTTGGCGCCGGCCATGCGGTAATCGCCGCTGTAGAGCAGGCCGAACATCTCTTCCATGCAATCGACGCAGGCGGGCATGTCGGTGACACCGGCGCGGATCATCTCGGGTTCGGAGAGGTAGAGGAAGTCGATCTTGGGAAGGGCAGTCATCTTGGGTCTTTCACTGCTTGCAGAAAGGGTGAGCCCTGCCGCGCGCCGCCCGCACCGGGGGCACCAACGGATCGTCGCGGCAGGGGGAAAGGTCAGTCGAAGGCGCGGCCGAGGCGGGCGAATTGCTCGGGCCGGGTGCGCTTGATCCAGGCGGCGAACAGCAGCCCGCAGGCGCCGGTGGCGATCACGATCTCGGGGAAGGCGAGCACGATCGGGTTTTCCGAGCCGGTGAGCAGGGTGAGGTTCGAGGAGACGAGGAGGAACGCTCCGACGAGCCCCGCCGTGGCCAGCACCGGCGCCACGAGAACGGTGAGGACCGAGCGCTGATGCGCGGTGCGGCGGAAGAAGACGATCACCGCGACCGAGACCAGCACCTGCACCGCCAGGATGCCCAGCACCGCAAGCCCCGACATCCAGGAGAAGACGAGGGTGTAGGGATCGGCACCCGAGAGGCCGAAGCCCAGGATGATCAGCGCCACGAGCCCGGCCTGCACCAGCCCCGCGACATGCGGCGAGCCATGCGTCTCATGCACCGCCGAGAGCGATTTCCACGCCAGCCCCTCGTGGCCGAGCGCATAGAAATAGCGGTTGAGCGTGTTGTGGAAGGAGAGCAGGCAGGCAAAGAGGCTGGTCAGCAGCAGCACATTCATCACCTGCACCGACCAGTGGCCAAGCATGGTCTCGGCGGCGGCGAAGTAGAAACCGTCGAGGTTCTCGGTCGCCGCGCCCGTCACCGCGGCCGGGCCGTAGAACTGCACGATCGCCCAGGTCGAGACCGCATAGAAGGCGGTGATCAGCAGCACCGCGACATAGGTCGCGCGCGGAATGGTGCGGTCGGGATCGCAGGCTTCCTCACCGAAGATCGCGGTGGCCTCGAAGCCGACATAGGCGCCCAGAACGAAGACCATGGTGACGCCAAGCCCGGGGCCGAAGACCTCGGAGGGGCGGAACCCCGCAAGGCTCAGCCCCTCGGCGCCGCCGTGCATCACGATCGCAATGTCGAGAAGCAGCAAGATCACCAGCTCGGCAATCATGCACAGGCCGAGGATGCGGCCCGAGATCGCGATGTTGCGCCGCCCGAAAAGCACGACGACGGCCAGCACCGCCAGCGACCACACCCACCACGGCAGCGAGACGCCCAGGCTTTCCATCGCCCCCGCCATGAACACTGCGAAGAGCGCATAGATGCCGATCTGGATCGCGAAATAGGCGAGCAGCGCCATCAGCGCGCCGCCGATCCCCGCACCGCTGCCGAGCCCGCGCGAGATATAGGCGTAAAACGCCCCTGCCCCGGTCACGTGCCGCGTCATCGCGGTGAAGCCCACCGAGAACAGCAGGTAGAGGATGCCCGACAGGATGAAGGCGCCCGGCACGCCCGCGCCATTGCCGAAGGCAAAGGCCGGCGGCGTCGCCCCCACCACCGCGGTCATCGGCGCCGCCGCCGCGACCACGAAGAACACGATATGGGTCAAGCCGATCGAATTTCCCTGCAGACGATTTGCGCCTGTCTGATTGTCCATCTGGTGATCATCCCTGTCAGCGTTATGTCATTTAAGGACGAGTTACCCTGCCGCCTCCGGCCCGAGACCATTGCATCTTGCGCCAGAAATCCGATACTTCACGCCAAATGGCCGTTTCGAACGGAGAAACCGCGCCAATGCCGCCGTCCAACGCGCCGCTGCCGAAAATCACGTCCGTCCGGGCCCTAATTCTTGAGCCGATTTTCGCGTACCTTGATAACGATTTGAGCAGAATGGGAATTTTGCTCCATCGCAACGGGCTGTCGGCCGAGATCTTCGACGACCTCTACACCCCGATTCCCCTCGCCGCCTATCTCGACATCTTCGAACAGGCGGCCGAGCTGGCGGGCGACCCGTTGCTTGGCGCGCGGCTCGGCTTCGGCATGCGGCCGGGCACGCTCGCGCCGATCGGGCTGCGCGCGGTGCAGGCGGCGACGATCCGGCGCGGGCTTGCGGCGCTGGCGCGCTGGTCCGGGGCCTTGCAAAGCGGCACGCAGGTCAGCCTCGAGGATGACGGCGCGCATCTGGTGTTGCGCTACATGATCAGCGCGCCGCAGTCCCGCCCCTGCCGGCAGGACAGCGAATTCACCCTCGCCGGGATCTGCACCCTGATCCGCACCGGCTTTGACACCCGCTGGCGCCCGGAGGAGGTGCATTTCGCCCATCCCGAGGGTCCGGGGGCGCTGACACTCGCGCGGATGTTCGGCGCGCCGGTGCTGTTCTCGCAGGGCGCGAACGCGATCGTCATGGCCGCCGCCGAGGCAGACCGGCCGCACCGGACCGAGGATGCCGACATGATTGCGCTGATCGAGCGGCATCTGGGCGATCTGGTCGGCGAGGCGCATCACGCGGACACGACGCGCGAGCAGGTGACGGCGCTGATCGGGCTGCATCTCGGCGTGCGGCCGGTGACGCTCGAGACGATCGCCGCCGCCATGCGGATCGCGCCGCGCAGCCTGCAGCGGCGACTGGCGGACGAGGGCGAAAGCCTGAGCGGGCTGCTGGCCGAAGTGCGGCGCGCCCGGGCCGAGACCCTGCTGCGCGAACATGGCATGAGCGTCGAGGCGGTGGCAACCGCGCTCGGCTATGCCGACGGCACCGCCTTCTGGCGCGCCTGGCGGCGCTGGACCGGCGAAAGCCCGAGCCGGCTGCGCACGCCGCCCAAGGCGCGGGAGTGAGGCCCCTCGGCTTCGCCTCCGCCCCGGAGTATTTGCACCAGGAAAGAGCAAGGGCGCCCCGATCGGAGCGCCCTTTGTCTTCATCTTGCCGCAAATACCTCGGGGGCCGAGGCATTGCCTC
>NZ_RCHI01000014.1 GCF_003664585.1 Paenirhodobacter hankyongi | reverse complement strand
GCTCTTCGCTGAAACGGCTTCTCTTCATCGTCTGTCTCCTTGGTTGGAGAACAGGCTAACCTCAAAACGAGGACGTTTCAGGGGAGCAGGTCAGTTGCTACCGACACGGGTGGTCGTGTCTCCGCCGCGCTTCAAGCCCAATAGCGCTACCGTCGACTTCTGGGATCGTTGGCGTGATGCTGAACCGGTTGCAGGAACGGAAGATGCTGTCCTCTCTTGGCGGAGACAGAGCAACCTCTAATTCCGGGAGTAGAGCCCGCAACTCATGGTTGATACCACTTTTCGAAATGGCATAGCGGAACAATTTCGAGAAGCTCGAAGTGAATGTCCGAAATGTAGTCGGTCATTTGGTTCTTTCTCATACTAAGTGAATTTACGTCGTTGCTGTTAGAAAACTTTAGGATTTTGGGTGAGATATAATATGCGCTGGAGGAGTTAATGGCGACGTTGGGCGATATTGAAATATATGGCCAAAAACGCGAAGAATCTGTCGCGATACTGGTTGGCCCGAATGGATCCGGAAAAAGCTCATTCCTTCGGGCTTTAGCAGAGTCTTACCGCCATGAGGACGTCATCGCTGTGTCGAACACGCCCCATGACCGGTTCGCTCGGATGAGAGGGGTCCGACGGATTTCAGCTGGTCGGCCCGATCATACGCCACCCAATATTGTGAAGCGTGCGCTCGCAAGTTCGCTCGATGCAGACGACTCCGCGTTCCATCAGATCAGCGCGATCATGGATTACTGTGGCTACGCCCCGCGCTTCGGGTTCCGGATCGAAAAGGCCGAACACTACGGATCGTCTTTTGAAGATCTACGATGGAAGTTGGATGGTTCCAGCAGCGGAACCACCGATGAACAAATGCTAAGGAATAAAGAACCGGAATACGATGAGCAACTGCGTCGCGCAGTCGACTTCCTCAGGCGTCACGACCTTGGAGAGTTCGTCTGGATCGACGCCACCCGCTCCGTGTTCGAGTTCAGCCTGGCAAGAGACTTTGTTCCTGTTCTGCGCCGCGAGGCTATCCTCCGCCGCCTTAAGGTCATCGGCCCTATAGAGGTAATGCTCCAACGCAACGATCCTTACCGCACGGTGATCGAGATGCGATTGGCGAGTTCAGGTCAGCTTACGCTGATTTCGTCGCTGCTGTTCCTTATCACCGAGGCCGGTAACGGCGCCATCATCCTAGTAGACGAACCAGAGAACAGCCTACATCCAAGCTGGCAGCGCACATATGTAGACAAGCTGATGGCCGCCATGGCTTATCGTGAGGCCACTCTCATCATAGCCACTCATGCGCCACTGGTGGTCACCGGCGCGCTTAGTGATGCTCGCGGCAAGGTATCAGTGTTCAGCGTGCGGGACGGCCAGCCCGTGCGCCTCAATATCGAATCCTCGGCCACGCCAAACAGTATAGAGGAGATACTTTGGGAGGCTTTTGGGGTGGTTACGCCTGCCAATCACTTTGTTAGCGAAGAAATCGTCCGAGCAATCTCGCGCTTCGAGGAAGATGAGATCGATAAGAAAGAGGTTCTTGAGCTGATCAACGCATTCGAGAAGCCTAGCTTCGAAGAGCAGCAACGTCGCTTTTTCGAGGCTGTGCGCAAGCTCGTCGATAAGGTCGAACGGAAGAAGGCTGGTATTGATGGCGGAGAAGATGGTTTTGTCTGATCCATACGTGCCCAGCCTCGACACTTGCGTATTTACCGACGGCGAAAAGGCTGCGATCGCGAGGGCGCTTGAGACCGAGAAGCCTTGGGATTGGAGGCCAGGAGGGGCGGAAGAGGAAAACCTTCGTTCTGCGAAAGTCAAGATCCGAGATCTTCATCTTGCGCGCCATGGTGACCGATGCTGCTACTGCCGATTTCCGCTACACGGTGGCGGACATTTTATCGTCGATCCCGAACATGTCCTGCCAAAGTCGCGCGATACCTACCGCCCTCTCGCTTACACTGTTTGGAACCTCGGCATTGCATGCAAGCGTTGCAATATGAAATACAAGCGTGCGAATATCGACTTCGTAGTCGACGCAATCAGCGCGGCAGCATTCCAAGATGGCGCCAACTATCGTCTGATCCATCCAAACTTCGATCTATACAAGGACCACATTTCGATAAGCATCGAGATGAACGACGATATGACCCTCATTAAGTATACGACGCACCCGGGAAGCGAGAAAGGCGCATACACCTACGACTATTTTAATCTTCGGGAGCGTGAGGTCGGTACCTTTGATGCTGCGCAGGGGCGCGATGTTCCCGATGAGCTCGGGAATAGCGCGGGGGAGGCGCAGAAACTTGCGCGCGAGCATGGCCAGTAGAGCGACAACTGTCCGTGCCCTCTGGGGTGCGGTCGCAGGCCGTGCTGCGTCCCGCACGACCGACTGGCTTGCCCAGCCGTTGCGCCGCGCCGAACGACGGCTTCGAGAAAAGGCGCGTCAAGGCGCTACCGGCGGTTATGGGCCGGATGCTTCGGCTCCTAGCGTCGGGTGCGACCGGCGGCTATCGGCTGAATTGTTTTAGCGGCGAGAAGAGGCTGGCTGGAACAGGCGCTCAGTCTTCGCATCAGCGCTGTTGTCTATGGCCTTGCGGATCCGCTCGGCCGGCGTCTTGGCTGGTGGATTGATGTGCGCGAGCGGCGCTCCGAGCACCTTGGCGATGCGTGTCAACGTATCATCGCGACCGGTACCAGTCGGCCCGGACTCGATTCGGGCAATTGCCGCCTGAGTTATGCCGACCTTGTCTGCAAGCACTGCCTGGGTCAGGCCTGCATGGCGCCGCCACGCAGCAACGGGGTTGAGACCCAGATTCAGATGTTGCTCGACATCATCAGGGATATTCATTGCTTCCTCCTCGATCTTCGCCACCGCTCTCTCAGCAAGAGAGCAAACGGCGTCCCAATCTTTGCGCGGGACGATCACCATTTCCGTACCGTCAGGCGCCAAGAAACCCTGCGCCTCGAACTTTGACGACTCTACCATGTGAACTCCGTTGGCCTTTATAAGTGAAATAACACATATTCACTTTTCGTCAATGAATCTGTTGTTTTTGTTGTTTCTGAAAGGCGGACAGGACGGACACTGATGTGGTGATCTACGATGCGGTTATTGGTGCAACGGCCGCGAATCCCCCTAAAGTTCCCGATCTGTGAGGCGGCTAGGCACCAGATCCCGCCGTTGCGGCGAATGACGGCTAAGCGGGCTGCGTCCGCAGCATTCCTAAGGCCGGTCGAGTGACCGATATGGGCCGGGTGCATCGATCAGTTCGTCGTCGTAGAGGGCGGGGAGCAGAAGTTCGTTGCAGGCTGTTGTAACTGCAACTCAGCGACCGTCGCATCGTCTCGGTGATTTCGAAGCGCACGGGCTTTTCCCTCTTGCTCTGGGTGACAGATGCGCGTTCCTTCACCCTTCCCGCGGCAAAGACGTCTCGGACCTTCAGCCAGGCCAGGTCGCATCCCAGAAGTTTGCTGTCCACGGCCAAGTTGAATAACGCCAGGTCGCGTCGGTTGCCTGCCATCTCTAGGCGGACGCGGATCGACCAGACGTGTTTTGGCAGCAGGTGGCGCCTCTGGCCTATGATGCGCCCCTTGTTTAAGGCGGGACGTTCGGGCCGGATCGCTGGAAGATAGTCGGCGGACATGGTGTTACCTCCTGTCCTCCAGCCCCGCCGTGGCTTCGGATGATCCGACCAGATCGATAGTATCACCAGACGCCTGAGCCGCTCTGGGCAGCTTTGCGGGCCGAACGCCCCCCACAAACGCTGCGGGCCTTGGACTACTTCGGCTCCGGGTGTGGCTCTCACACATCGACGCAATGGCTTCTCGGCCGCTGAAAGCTTGGTCTGCCTAGTCGGAGCCAAAGCACAACAAGTTGTTAGATGGTATCTACATCCGTCCACAGAAGGTGGTGACCAGAGGCGTCTAGTTGCCTGATAGCTGATTCTGGTGTAGCGTTAGCACTCTCGCCCCTCGACTGCTAACGACCCGTTCTGTGATCAGGAGGTTGACTTGCCTTTCGACGCCACCGCCCCGAACCTTGATTTCCTTTTGATCGCAACCGCCATCGAGATGGAGTTGAGTGATCGCGACCTTCAAGTTGCTTCGAAGCGCTACAACCTGATTGCTGAGCACCTCCAACGACCAGGAGGAGCCTTGGCAGATTACATGAACGATGCACTGGTTTATGCGCAGGGCTCACGTGCCATCGGGGCGACGATCGTTGACGGCAGTTCGGATGATCGCTTTGACTTGGACGCGATACTGGAGTTTCGCGCGCCGCCCGCCTGGCAACCAAAGCGGGTTCTGGATGAACTATTCGACGCCTTCGAAGGCTTCCCCGATGTCCGTAAAATCGTTCGTTGCACCAGATGCGTGCAGCTGCAGTTTGCCTTCATGCATCTCGATGTGACCCCGATGGCCCCATTCGCAGCGCCAAGGCAAGAACGAGCAGGAGACATCTACCATAGTCCTGACAAGGGAGCAGACGCACTTTTCAGCGTGAACCCTTATGGTTTTGCACAGTGGTTCCGGCAAACTGTTAAGCTGCCGAGCCACCAGTTTCAGGATCAGGTGCGCGCAATGCGTAGCCAGATGAGCATTCCTGATCGTATCGCGCTCAACGCCGTTTTTGCTGACGCCGAGACAGACAAGCTACCTGAGCCCATCGACCCGCTTCGTGATGCCCCCCAAGTCATCGCCCTGAAGCTCATAAAGCGCTATCTCAATCTGCGCTACGCGCCTCGTGACCGAAAGCGCCCTGTGTCGATATACCTGTCCAAGGTTGCAGCGGAAATACCCCTGAATATCTTCGGGCTTTGCGCGCAACTCGAGGCCCTAGCTTCGGAACTCGATCGGCGCATGGCTGTTGCATTGGCCAGCGGCCAACGGCCGGAAGAGCGTAACCCGGTCTTCCGGGACGAAAACTTTAATGACCGGTGGCCGAAGGATGCGACAGACTTGGTAGTCTTCCGCGGCGATCTGCAGCACCTGCTTGCTGAACTTGCGCGCGCCCGAGAGGCTGAGCTGTCAGAGATCCAAGAGATTTTCGATCAGCTCTTTGGAGAACGTGTGACCCAGAAAGCTATGCAGAAATATCTGGATGGGCTATCCGACAAGGCCGCGCCAGCCGCGTATGAGAGGGGCAAGGGTTTCCTCGCGGCCCCGGCTCTCGTTGCCACGTCAGCACCCGCTGTGGCTAGTGCGGTAGTGGCGCCTCAGGTTTCGAGAGCACCAGCTCACAGTTTTCACTCTGGATTGCTCAAATGATCCAGAAGCGGGTCAAACCGCGGTCTCCACATGCGCAGCTGACTCGGATGTCTTCGCGTTGGCCGGACTTTGTGTTTGCTCTGTCCCTCGACAACACCACAATGATCTGGGAAGGGAAGCTGAGGGGCTTTCAGAAGTCCTACTTGGTTTCCGTTCAGTGGCGCTTCCGTGAAGCTGGCGTTGTACCGCATGTTTTCATTCTCGATCCCAAGCTGCGACCGCGATCTGGGGGACGATATGAGGATATTCCGCACCTGCTGTTCAACCGTCGAAACCCAACAGAGTCAGCGCTTTGCCTCTACGACCCGGACGCCAAGGAATGGAATCCGACGATGTTGATTGCGGACACAACCGTGCCGTGGGCATCAGAGTGGCTCCACTATTATGAGTGCTGGCACTTGGATGGCATATGGCGAGGTTCCAACGCGCCGGGACCGAAATGTATTGGAGAACTTTATCCGGCCGGTGCCCCGGACGCGGCGCCGACCTCAGCGCAAAGCATCTAGCCGGAGTTGTTTTATGACTGAGTCCGCCTCCAAGAAAGGTCGTCACGGGACAGTAGGTCCGCGGGCCGAGAAAATTGTATGGGCTCGGGCGGCCGGTAGATGCCAGATTTGCAATGACAGCCTGATCGGACACCTTATCTCCGGCAGCCGCACCGCGAATAAGGGCTACATCGCGCACATCATCGGCTCCAGCGAGGATGGGCCCAGAGGTAACGCTGACCAGTCTAAGGCCCTGGCCAAGGATCCGGATAATGTCATGTTGCTCTGCGATGGTTGCCACCGTGTGATTGATCGCGACGAGCGCGATAAACACTCGGAGCCGGTGTTACGCAGGATGAAAGCCGCACACGAGGCCTGGATTGCGCGATCCGTGGGCCTACGCCCTGCCAGCCAGTCACACATCCTGCGGTTTACGAACCAGATTGCTGCCAATGAGACGGCGATTCCAGTCGATATGTGTATTGCGGCTATGCAGGCAATTGGTCGGACGCCAGCCAGTTTCGATCCGATAGACCTGAAGCTTGGCATTACCGGTCAGCAAGATGACGGTGAACTGTTCTGGGCCGTTGAGCCAGACGATCTGGTGCGGTTCTTTCAGGAGAGGATAAAAGGCCGCATCAATAGCGGGCAATATCGTCACATCTCCGTATTCGGCTTCGCACCGATGCCCCTCTTGATGAAGCTTGGTCAGCTGCTTCCGGATATCCATGATGTCGAGATCTTTACCCGACACCGGGAACCAGAACCGTCCTGGACCTGGCGTGAAGGGGCATCCGAGATGGACTCTAGACTGATAGAAGGGACGCCCGGCGGGAAGATGGTGGCAATAAAGCTGTCCATAACTGATCGCATTTCCGATGATCGGGTTACGTCCGCTATTCCAGACGCTCCCCTATCGATCTGGGAAATCACCTGCGCAAGCCCGCGGCACGACGCGCTGCGAACGCGTGAAGATATGAGTCAGTTTCGTGAGGTCGTGCGCTCAGCCTTCAACCGTGTGAAAGAGGTGCATGGTGAGGATACGCAAGTGTTCGTCTTTCCGGCGGCTCCTGCTGCATGCTGCATCGAGTTTGGGCGTTGCTGGCAGCCGAAAACTCATCGTCCGATGGAGATCTTCGATCAGGTTCAGGATCGCGGCTTTGTTCGACGGCTGCGCATTGAATGAAACTCCGACGCATCGCCGCGCCGATTTCCGTCCAGCCTGGATTCATTGTGAATGACCTGGTCTCCTGAATCCTCCGCGGTTTGAAGTTAATCTGTTTCTCGAACGAGGTGGCGGACATGAGACGATCGAGGTTCAGCGCAGATGCCATCATCGGCATCCTGAAGGAGCATGCATCGGTGGCGCCGACCCACCGCGATGCAGCCCTGGGCGCGAATGGCCGCTTCAGGAAGGCTGCATCAAGCATTATGCGAGTCATCGACCGGCAGCTTCGGGCCGTTTTGACATTCGTTCCCCGAATCGCAACTCAACTCGCCCAGCTTCAAATCCGCATCGGAGAAGTTGGCGACGTCAAACTGGAACGGCTTCGCTCAGCACACGATATCTGACCCGTTCAGGTAGATCTCGGGGTGTTCTGACATCAACTCTGACGTCTAAGGCTTCCTCGAGTGCTTCCTGCAACCCGCCTAGGTCGAAGAGAGTGGTTTGAGGCATAGGATCCACCAAGATGTCGAGATCGCTATCCTCCCCGTCTTCTCGACGAAGCACAGAGCCGAAGACGCGAGGATTTGATGCGCGATGTTGCGCGACAAGTTGCCGGATAACATGGCGACCCTGCATTAGAGCCTGCGAAGGTTTTTCCGGCACATCTCCCATCCCTCATGTCCTTCAAGACTTCGAATATCGACCTCGGAGCTAAGTGGTACGAAGCGTATGGGCTCTGGGTCATTCAATCAACCCGATGAACGGAAACAAAGGGGGCGGGCGGAGGTCACCTTCGAAGCACGGCCTCACAGTGGAGATGACCCACAATAACTTACCAATGGGCCATCCACGCCCCGCAGATCCGGCTCACCTAGGCGAGGAGCCTGCCGCGCTGCCGCATGACCGGTTCGAGCCCATTTCTGACGGTCGCTTCTATCGCAACAGACCAAGCCGTCTGCACAGACCAACAAGCGCTACGGCAACGAGCGAACTTAGACCAGCAAGGATGGCCCAATACCAATTGGGAGCGTCTTCAGGAAAATAACCAGCGCCAATGTAAACTATAAGCCAGATGGCGACCGCTTGGACGAGATAGGTCGGCGTTTTACTCATGTCCACCTAAAATCCGAAACCAACCGTGGCAATGCACTGGCGAAATTATATCTGATTTTTCCTCAAAGCAATGTCCGCTTTGTCCGCGTTGCTGACCTCCGCCTGCAGGGCCATGTTGCACAATGCCTCGAATGGCCAGTTTGGTGAAGCTGCACCGCAGCGATCGCCAACCCTGGCGAACGGTCGCTGTGGGCTGGGTATGTCGCCGATGTCCATTCTAGGAAGCGCCGCGATCTCTCACGCTCTCGGCTCCACGTCTTTCCAGTGCTTGTGCTTCGGCAATGCCTTTGCGCGTCGTGCAGCCTCGGCAATCGTGACAGGCGCATAATCCCAGACATCGACCCCGACGTTGAGACTGTTGGCGCTGCCTTGCCAGTGTCCGTGAACGTGCCCGAACAGATGCAGCGCGCCTTTCCTTGCGCCATTCCACGTCATCATCGGGTAATGGCAGAGCGTGACCGGCAGGGGGGCGGCGAGGTCCGCCACTTCGGCGAGCAGGGAAACGCTGTCCCAAGGCAGCGCCTGCGTCAGCGGGCCGTCGTGATTGCCGACGATCAGGTGCCGTCGCGCACCCGGAAGCTGCGCGTAGAGCGCGAGCAGCCAGTCGGGATCCTTGGCCTTCGGGCCGAAAGCGAAATCGCCGATGACCCAGAGATCGTCTTCGGGCCCGACCTTCTGCCAGAGCGCCTCGATCAGCGCGGCGTCCATATGCGCCGTGTCGCGGAACGGGCGCCGGGCGTCGGGGGTGATGCTCTCGTGCCCGAAATGGAGGTCGGCGGTGTACCAGAAGGTCACGGGGATCGGCCTCGTGCGAAGGTCGCGAGACTTCAGTCTCGGATCCGACGCAAGAAAACAGATGCCAACCGGGAAATGGCCCTTGGCGAAATTATCCGCCAAGGCATCGTCCAACGGACAAAACCCTGTCACAAATGGCCCGGGCAGCTGTCACCCGACATATCTTTGGAAACAGTGGTGAGCCGTGCAGGATTCGAACCTGCGACCCACTGATTAAAAGTCAGTTGCTCTACCAACTGAGCTAACGGCCCACACGTTGGGGCGGTCTCTACAGGCAGCCCCCCGATGGGTCAAGACGCTGCCCTCGAAAAAAATCGCAGCACTGGAAAAATCACCCCGGCGGGTCTATATGCGCGGCCATGACCGACATGCGCACTCCCTCCGCCGGCCTGCCCTTCCTGAAGATGCACGGCCTTGGCAATGATTTCGTGGTGATCGACGCCCGCACGGGCGACGACCCGGTGACGCCGGCGCTCGCCCGTGCGCTTGGCGACCGGCATCGCGGCGTGGGCTTCGACCAGCTTGCGGTGATCCGGCCGGCGACGGAGACCGACTTCACCCTCGAGTTCTGGAACTCGGATGGCTCGATTGCCGGCGCCTGTGGCAATGCCACGCGCTGCGTCAGCGACTGGATGATGCGCGCGCTTGGCCGCGATGCCGTCAGCCTGACCACCGCGCGCGGCACGCTTTACGCCCGCCGCCGCGACGACGGGCTGGTGTCGGTGAACATGGGCGCGCCCATCCTGGACGCCGCGGCGATCCCGGTTGCGGGCGACCCGATGGCGCTGCCGCTTGCGGGCGCCCCGGTTGCCGTGGGCATGGGCAACCCGCATTGCATCTATTTCGTCGAGGACGCCGAGGCGGTGGATGTCGCGGGGCTTGGCGCCGTGATCGAACATGACCCGCTGTTCCCCGAGCGCACGAATGTCGAGTTCGCCTCGCGTCTCGGCCCCGATCACCTGCGGATGCGGGTGTGGGAGCGTGGTGCGGGGATCACCCTTGCCTGCGGCTCGGGCACCTGCGCGACGGCGGTCGCGGCGCATCTGAAGGGGCTGACCGGGCGGCATGTGATCGTCGATGTCGACGGCGGCCGGCTGGAGATCGACTGGCGCGAGGACGGGGTCTGGATGACCGGCCCGACGGCGCTGGTCTTCGAGGGGCGGCTCACGCCCGCTTTCCTCGCGGCGGTCGGGGCATGAAACCGCCGGTCTTCGCCACGCTCGGTTGCCGGCTGAACGCCTATGAGACCGAGGCGATGAAGGAGCTGGCTGCGGCGGCGGGGGTCGAGGGCGCGGTCGTCGTCAACACCTGCGCCGTCACCGCCGAGGCGGTGCGCAAGGCCAAGCAGGAGATCCGCCGCCTTGCCCGCGAGAACCCCGGCGCGCCGGTGATCGTCACCGGCTGCGCGGCGCAGACCGAGCCCGAGACCTTCGCCGCGATGGCCGAGGTGACGAAGGTCATCGGCAATCACGAGAAGATGCAGCCCGACACCTGGGCCGGGCTGGTCCCGCAAGGCCCCGATTTCATCGGCGAGACCGAGAAGGTCAGCGTCGACGACATCATGTCGGTGAAGGAGACCGCGGGCCATCTGATCGACGGATTCGGCCGGCACCGCGCCTATGTGCAGGTGCAAAACGGCTGCGACCACCGCTGCACCTTCTGCATCATCCCCTTCGGCCGCGGCAATTCGCGCTCGGTCCCCGCCGGCGTGGTGGTCGAGCAGATCCGCCGCCTTGTCGACCGCGGCTTCAACGAGGTTGTGCTGACCGGGGTCGATCTGACCTCCTGGGGCGCCGATCTGCCCGGCGAACCGCGGCTTGGCGATCTGGTGATGCGGATCCTGAAGCTGGTGCCCGACCTGCCGCGGCTGCGGATCAGCTCGATCGACAGCATCGAGGCGGACGAGATGCTGATGCAGGCGATCGCGACCGAGCCGCGCTTGATGCCGCATCTGCACCTCAGCCTGCAGGCCGGCGACGACATGATCCTGAAGCGGATGAAGCGACGCCACCTGCGCGACGACGCGATCCGGTTCTGCGAGGAGGCGCGCAAGCTGCGCCCGGGCATCGTCTTCGGCGCCGACATCATCGCGGGCTTTCCGACCGAGACCGAGGCGATGTTCGAGAATTCGCTGAAGCTCGTCGACGACTGCGGGCTGACCTTCCTGCACGTCTTCCCCTATTCGGCGCGCAAGGGCACGCCGGCCGCGCGGATGCCGCGGGTGGCGGGGCCGGCGATCAAGGAGCGGGCCGCGCGGCTGCGCGCGAAAGGGCAAGAGGCGCTCTTGCGTCACCTCGAGGCCGAGGTCGGGCAGGAACGCGCGGTTCTGGTCGAGGGTGGGCTGGCCGGGCGGACCGAGTATTTCACCGAGGTCCGGTTCGACCGCGAGATGCCCGAGGGCACGATCCTGACCCTGCGCATCACCGGCCACGACGGCGAAAAATTGCGCGCCTGAGCGGGGCTCTGCCCCGCACCCCGAGGTATTTGCGGCAAGATGAAGCAGGGCCTCTTTCGTTTTCACCCGAGGTGGTTAGGGTTTCCCGCATGTTGTGGATCAATGACAGCGTGGCGATTGCCGACTGGGAGCTGAGCGAGAGCTTCAACCGCGCGCAGGGGCCGGGCGGGCAGAACGTCAACAAGGTGTCGACGGCGGTCGAGCTGCGCTTCGAGGCGGAGCGCTCGCCCAATCTGACCGCGCCGGTGAAGGCGCGGCTGAAGCGGCTGGCCGGGCGGAAATGGACGCTCGACGGGGCGATCGTGATCCGCGCCGAGGAGACCCGCAGCCAGCTGCGCAACCGCGAGATCGCGCGCGAGCGGCTGGCCGAGATGATCCGCCAGGCCCTGATCGCGCCGAAGCGGCGGGTGGCGACGAAGCCCACGCTCGGCAGCCAGCGCCGGCGGCTGAAGGCAAAGACGGTGCGCGGCGAGGTGAAGTCCCTGCGCGGTCGGGTGGACGAGGAGGGCTGAGGCGATGATCCGGTTTCGCGAGATCGTGTCGGGGCTGATGGGGCGCCGGCCGAGCCCGCTGCAGGTTGGCGCGCTGTGCCTGCGCCACCGCAAGGGCGCGCCCGAGGTGCTGCTGATCTCCTCGCTCGACACCGGGCGCTGGATCATCCCGAAGGGCTGGCCGATGCGCGGGCGCAGCCTCGCCGGCGCGGCCCTGCAGGAGGCCTGGGAAGAGGCGGGGGTCCGTGGCCGGGTGCGGCACGAGGCGCTTGGCAGCTTCAGCTATGACAAGGTCCGCTCGGGCGGGCTGGCGCAGCGCTGCGAGGTCCGGGTCTTCGCGATCGAGACCGAGGCGGTGGCCGAGCGCTTCCCCGAGATGGGCCGGCGCCGGCGCGAATGGCTGCCCCCGGCCGAGGCCGCCGCGCGCGTGTCCGAGCCGGAACTGCGGAACATTCTGCGCGCCCTGTGACCATTCGAGCGTTGTCTTGAACGGCCAAACCGGCTACTCGCGCCACGACTGTGACGGTTCGGTTGCAGTTTCGTGACAATGCGCAGGGTGCAGGGGGACAACGTGGCCACGCCGCCGGTGAACCAGTGGAAGACGCTCGACAAGGATCTGAAGCGGATCGGCCGGCTCGAGGAGGCAACGCAATTCGTCGCACGGCCGCTGGTGGCGCCGGGCCTTGCGATCGCCTTCATCGTGCTGGCGGGGGTCGTCGCGGGGCTGGTGATGGGCGCGCAGCCAGGGCACCTGATCGTGGTCGCGGCCGCGGTGATCGGCGCCTACATGGCGCTGAACATCGGTGCGAACGATGTCGCCAACAACATGGGCCCGGCGGTCGGCGCGAATGCCCTGACGCTGGGCGGCGCCCTCATCATCGCGGCGGTGTTCGAGACCGCCGGCGCGCTGATTGCCGGCGGCGACGTGGTCAAGACCGTCTCGACCGGCATCCTTGCCCCGGGCGCGGTCAGTGATTCCGCGCATTTCATCTGGGCGATGATGGCGGCGCTGCTGGCCGCGGCGCTGTGGCTGCATCTGGCCACCTGGCTTGGCGCGCCGGTCTCGACCACCCATTCGATCGTCGGCGGCGTCGTCGGCGCCGGCGTCGTGGCGGCGGGGGTCGGCGCGGTGAACTGGGGCGCGCTCGGCTCGATCGCGCTGAGCTGGGTGATCTCGCCGGTGCTGGGCGGGGTGGTCGCGGCGGCCTTCCTCGCCTTCATCAAGGCGCGGATCATGTATGTCGAGGACAAGATCGCGGCGGCGCGGCTGTGGGTGCCGGTGCTGATCGGGATCATGGCCGGCGCCTTTGCCGCCTACCTTGCGATCAAGGGGCTGAACAAGCTGTTCCACGTCTCGCTCGGCCTCGCGACGCTGATCGGGCTGGCGACCGGGGTCCTGTGCTGGGCCGCCTCGGTGCCACTGATCCGGCACCAGTCGGAAGGGCTCGAGAACCGCAAGCGCTCGCTGCGCAAGCTGTTCTCGCTGCCGCTCGTCGCCTCGGCGGCGCTTCTCTCCTTTGCGCATGGTGCGAATGACGTGGCCAATGCGGTCGGCCCGCTTGCCGCCATCGTGCATTCGGTCGAGGTCGGCGACATCGCCTCGACCGTGGGCATCCCGGTCTGGGTGATGGTCGTCGGCGCGCTCGGCATCTCGGTCGGGCTGATGCTGTTCGGGCCGAAGCTGATCCGCCTTGTCGGCTCCGAGATCACCAAGCTGAACCCGATGCGCGCCTATTGCGTGGCGCTCTCGGCGGCGGTTACGGTGATCGTGGCAAGCTGGCTCGGCCTGCCGGTCAGCTCGACCCATATCGCCGTCGGTGCGATCTTCGGCGTGGGCTTCTACCGCGAATGGCACGCCGAGCGGCGGGCGCGGATGCTCGGGCTGCAGAAGGGCAAGCCGGTGCCGCCCGAGGAACGCTCGCGCCGCCGGCTGGTGCGACGCTCGCACATGCTCACCGTCGCCGCGGCCTGGATCGTCACCGTGCCGGCCTCGGCCGGGCTCTCGGCGCTGCTCTACCTGCTGATGATCGCCTTCGCGCGCTAGACCACGACCTTCATCGCCTGCTGCTCGCCGACGCCGAAGACCCGCTTGTACCGCGCGATCTCCTCGGCGGGGCCGGTGGCCTTGCTCGGGTTGTCCGACAGCTTCACCGTCGGGCGCCCGTCGGCCGAGACCGCCTTGCACACCAGGCTGAAGGGGGCGAGCGCGTCATTCGGCACCAGCCCGCGGAAGTCGTTCGTCAGCAGCGTGCCCCAGCCGAAGCTGACCTTGACCCGCCCCGAAAAGAGGCCGTGCAGGCGCTTCATCTCGGCCACGTCGAGCCCGTCCGAGAAGATCACCAGCTTCTGCCGCGGGTCCTCGCCACGCGCCTTCCACCAGGCGATCGCGGTCTCGGCGCTTTCGACCGGATCGCCCGAGTCGATGCGGATGCCGGTCCAGCCCGCCAGCCAGTCGGGCGCGCGTTCGAGGAACCCCTTCGTGCCGAAGGTATCGGGCAGGATGATGCGCAGGTTGCCGTCATGCTCCTCGTGCCAGTCGGCCAGCACCTTGTAGGGCGCCTGGCTCAGCTCCTCGTCGTTCTGCGCCAGCGCGGCATAGACCATCGGCAGCTCGTGCGCATTCGTCCCCACCGCCTCGAGGTCGCGCCGCATCGCGATCAGGCAGTTCGAGGTGCCGGTGAAGGCGCCGCCCTTCGCGGCATCGCCCAGCCCCTCGATCATCGCCTGCACGCACCAGTCCTGCCACAGGAAGCCATGCCGGCGCCGGGTGCCGAAATCGGCGATCTTCAGCCCGGGGATGGTGCGCAGCTCCTCGATCTTTTCCCACACCCGTGCCATGGCGCGGGCATAGAGCACCTGCAGCTCGAAGCGGCGCATCTGGTTCAGCACGGCGCGGCCGCGCAGCTCCATCAGGATCGCGAGCGCCGGGATCTCCCACATCATCACCTCGGGCCACTTGCCCTCGAAGGTCAGCTCATACTGCCCGTCGCGTTTCTCGAGATGATAGGGCGGCAGCTGGAAATTCTCGAACCACTCCATGAAGTCGGAGCGGAACATCTGCCGCTTGCCATAGAAGGTGTTGCCGCGCAGCCAGGTGCTTTCGCCCCGCGTCAGCCGCAGCCCGCGCGCGTAATCGAGCTGCTCGCGCAGCTCGCCCTCGTCGATCAGCTCGGCCAGACGCACGTCCCTGGCGCGGTTGATCAGGCTGAAGGTGACGGTCGTGTCCGGCTTGTTGCGGAAGATCGACTGGCACATCAACAGCTTGTAGAAGTCGGTGTCGATCAGCGAGCGCACGATCGGGTCGATCTTCCACTTGTGGTTATAGACGCGGGTGGCGATGTCGACCATGGGGCGGGGTCCTTTCACTTCTCGAGCACGACGCCCGCGGCGCGCATCGCGTCCCGGGCCGCGGCCAGCGATCCGGCAAGGTCGATCGCCCGGCACGCGCCTTCCAGCACGCGGGCGCGGAAGCCGAGCTTCGCCGCGTCGATCGCCGACCAGGCGACGCAATAGTCGAGCGCCAGCCCGACGAAGGTCAGATCGGTGATGCCGCGCTCGCGCAGATATCCGGCAAGCCCGGTGGGGGTGGTGTGGTCATTCTCGAAGAAGGCGGAATAGCTGTCGACCTCGGCGCGGAAGCCCTTGCGGAGGATCAGATCCGCCGGGTCGATCGACAGCCCCGGATGGAAGGCCGCGCCCGCGCTGCCCTGCACGCAATGCACCGGCCAGAGCGTCTGCGGCCCATAGGCCATCTCGATCGTCTGGAACGGCGTGCAGCCCGCATGGATCGCGGCGAAGGAGCTGTGTTCCTCGGGGTGCCAGTCCTGGGTCAGCACGGTGACCGGCAATTCCTGCATCAGCGCGTTGACGCGCGGGATGATCTCGTCGCCGCCCGCCACCGCCAGCGCACCGCCGGGGCAGAAGTCGTTCTGGATATCGATCACGATCAGGGCTTCGGTCACATCGGCCATGGCGCTCTCCCTTGGTTTTGCAATGGGTAAGGCCCATGGGCGGCGGGGTCAATCACGCTTGCGGGAGGGCGGGACGGCGGCGTAAGGGAAGCCATGTTCACCGTTGCCGCACTTTACCACTTCACCCGCTTCGACGATCCGGCCGCGCTGCGCGGCCCGCTGCTGGCCTGTGCCGAGGCGGGCGGGGTGCGCGGCTCGCTGCTGCTGGCCCGCGAGGGGATCAACGGCACCGTCGCCGGCCCCCGCGCGGGCATCGACGCGCTCCTTGCCCATATCCGCGCCCTGCCCGGCTGTGCCGGGCTGGTGTGGAAGGAAAGCGGCGCGGCCGAGATGCCCTTCGGCCGGATGAAGGTGCGGCTGAAGCGCGAGATCGTCACGATGGGCGAGCCCGACGTCGACCCGCGCGCGGCCGTCGGCCATTACGTCGAGCCCGCCGAGTGGAACGCGCTGATCTCCGCCCCCGATGTCGTGGTGATCGACACCCGCAACGATTACGAGGTCGCCATCGGCAGCTTCGAGGGCGCGATCGACCCGCAGACGAAGTCTTTTCGGGATTTCCCGAAATGGTGGAAGGAAAACGCCGCCCGCTTTCACAACAAGCGTGTGGCGATGTTCTGCACCGGTGGCATCCGCTGCGAGAAGTCCACGAACTACCTGCTGGCGCAGGGTGTCGAGGAGGTCTTCCACCTGAAGGGCGGGATCCTGAAATACCTCGAGGAGGTGCCCGAGACCGACAGCCTGTGGCACGGCGACTGCTTCGTCTTCGACGGCCGCGTCAGCCTGCGCCACGGGCTGCGGCAGGGCGACTACGAGCTTTGCCACGCCTGCCGCCGCCCGCTTGCCCCTCCCGACCGCGCCCGTCCCGAGTTCGAGGACGGCGTCAGCTGTCACCACTGCCTTGGCGAGTATTCAGACGCCGACCGCGCCCGGTTCCGCGAGCGCGCGCACCAGATCCGCCTGGCCGGGGAACGCGGCAGCGCGCACCTTGGGGCGGTTCACCGCCCCGACTGACCGGCGCCCGTCGTCTGCGTCACCGGCGCCTCTTGGCTCGGGAAGCTGAAACGCGGAAGGTCGATGCCGAAGCCGCCCGCGGCTGCGGCACGGACGGTCAGGGCAAGCACGAAGAGGCCGGATGCGATGCGGTTCATGAGGTTCTCCACGATCTGAACTTGTCGGTTCACCTTCGCAATCTGAACCAGAAAGTTCAGATTCGCAAGCAGATAGTGAACTGGGAAGTTCAGATTTCGCAGTTGCAAAACATCCGCCCCCGGCTATTTTGGAACCATTCTAAAAAGGACGTCTCGATGATCCCCGGATTCGCCTCCCGCCGCCGTTTCTCGGAATTGTCCGAGCAGGAAGTCCTCGCCCTCGCGATCTCGTCCGAGGAAGATGACGCGCGCATCTATCGCCTCTATGCCGAGAAGCTGCGCAAGCAATACCCGGCCTCGGCCGCGGTCTTCGACGGCATGGCCGCCGAGGAGGACGAGCATCGCCGGCGCCTGATCGAACGCCACCGCGCCCGCTTCGGCGAGGTGATCCCGCTGATCCGGCGCGAGCATGTCGCGGGTTTCTATGCCCGCAAGCCGGTCTGGCTTGGCACCAATCTCTCGCTCGAGACGATGCGCGGCGAGGCCGAGTCGATGGAGCGCGAGGCGGCGAATTTCTACACCCGCGCGGCGCAGCGCAGCTCGGACGCCGACACCCGCAAGCTCCTGGGCGATCTTGCCGCGGCCGAGCAGGGCCACGAGAAGAAGGCCGAGGCGCTCGAGGCCGAGCACCTGACCGGGGATGCGAAAGCAGAGGAGGACCGCGCCGCCTATCGCCAGTTCATCCTGACCTGGGTGCAGCCGGGGCTGGCCGGGCTGATGGATGGCTCGGTCTCGACGCTGGCGCCGATCTTCGCCACCGCCTTCGCCACGCAGAACTCGCACACCACGCTGCTGGTCGGGCTTGCCTCGGCGACCGGCGCCGGCATCTCGATGGGCTTCACCGAGGCCGCGCATGACGACGGCGTCATCTCCGGTCGCGGCAGCCCGCTGAAACGCGGCCTTGCCTCGGGGCTGATGACCGCGGCAGGCGGTTTCGGCCATGCCCTGCCCTATTTCATCACCGATTTCTGGACCGCGACCACGGTCGCGATGATCGTGGTGTTCATCGAGCTCTGGGTGATCGCCTGGATCCAGAACAAGTACATGGAAACGCCGTTCCTGCGCGCCGTGCTGCAGGTGGTGCTGGGGGGCGCGCTGGTCTTTGCCGCGGGCTCGCTGATCGGCGCCGGCTGAGCCGGCGGCAGCCGGGTCACGGCGTGTCTTTGAGCCAGGAAAAAGCCCGGGCCGCAAAGGGCCCGGTGCTGGCGTGGCGGCGGGGCCCATGCTAGCCCTGTCGCATGCTGGCGATTTTTCTCAAGACACTTCCGTTCTTTGGCCTGATCGGGCTTGGCTGGGCCGCCGGACGGGCACGGATGTTCCCGGCCGAAGCGACGGCCGCGCTGACGAAATTCGTCTTCTATTTCGCGCTTTCGGCGATGCTGTTCCGCTTCACCGCAACGCTGCCGATCGAACAGCTGTTCGACCCGGCCTTCTTCGCCGCCTATCTGAGCGGCTCGGCGCTGGTCTGGGGGCTTGGCTTTGCCGTGGCGCGCGCCCGCCGCCGGCCGCTCGCCGAGGCCGCGATGGAGGCCCACACCGCGATGACCGGCAATACCGGCTTTCTCGGCGTGCCGATGCTGGTGGTGCTGCTCGGACCGCAGGCGGCGGGGCCGGTGCTGATGGTGCTCTCGGCCGACATGATCGTCTTTTCGACGCTGATCACCGCGGTCATCACCGGGGCGCGGCATGGGCGGATCGCAATGTTCCCGATTTTTCTGGGAATCCTGAAAAATCCAATGATTGTCTCGATGGCCGCGGGGCTTGCCTGGGCGGGGCTGCATCTGCCGATGCCCGCGCCACTTGCCGAATTCCTGACACTGCTGGGGGCCGCAGCCACACCCGGCGCGCTTTTCGCGATCGGCGCCTCGCTTGCCGGCAAGTCGGCCGAGCGCGCGGGGCCGGCGCTGTGGCTCTCGGCGGCGAAGCTCTTCGTGCATCCTCTGGCCGTCGGCGGCGCTGCGCTGCTCTTTCATGTCGAGCCCTTCGCCGCCGGCGTGATGGTGGCCGCCGCGGCCTTGCCCGTCGCCGGAAACGTCTACATTCTGGCGGCACATTACGCCGTCGCGCCGCAGCGGGTCTCGACCGCGATCCTGATCTCGACGGCGGCCAGCATTCTGACCATTCCGGGCGTCATCGCCTGGATCACACGATAGGAGGTGCCGATGCGCACGGTTTCGGAAAACAAGTGCTTCGGCGGGGTGCAGGGCGTCTATAGCCACACGTCGGAGGTCACCGGCACGGAGATGACCTTCGGCCTGTTCCTGCCGGCCGAGGCCGAGACGCGCCCGGTGCCGGTGCTGTGGTATCTGTCGGGGCTGACCTGCACGCATGAGAACGCGATGGTGAAGGCCGGGGCACAGCGCCATGCGGCCAAGGCGGGCATCGCGCTGGTCTTCCCCGACACCTCTCCGCGCGGCCCGGGTGTGGCGAATGACGAGGCCTATGACCTGGGGCAGGGCGCGGGGTTCTACGTCAACGCGACCGAGGCGCCCTGGGCCGAGCATTACCGGATGTGGGATTACGTCGCCGAGGAGCTGCCCCGCGTCGTCACCGCCGCCTTCGACATCGACGAGGAACGCCAGGGCATCACCGGCCATTCGATGGGCGGGCACGGGGCGCTCACGCTCGCCATGGGGCTGCCGGGGCGCTTTCGCTCGGTCTCGGCCTTCGCGCCGATCGCACAACCCACGCGCAGCGACTGGGGCCGCAAGCAGCTGACCGCCTATCTTGGCGCGGATGAGACCGCCTGGCTTGCGCATGACGCCACCCATCTGATGCGCGAGACGGGCTTTGACGGCGAGGTGCTGATCGACCAGGGGGCGTCGGACCAGTTCCTCGACCTGCTGCGCCCCGAGGCGCTGGCTCAGGCGATGGCCGCACGCCGCCAGCCCGGCGCCTTCCGCATGCAGGCGGGCTATGACCACAGCTATTTCTTCGTCGCGACCTTCATCCCCGATCACGTCGCCTTCCATGCTGCGGCGCTGACGCGGTGATCTGGGTCGATGCCGATGCCTGCCCGGTGAAGGCCGAGGCCGAGCGCGTGGCGACGCGGGCCGGGGTGCCGATTGCCTTCGTCTCGAACGGCGGGCTGCGGCCCTCGGCCAATCCGCTTGTCACCATGGTCTATGTGTCCGAAGGACCGGACGAGGCCGACAAGCACATCGCCGAACGTGCGGGGCCGGGCGATGTGGTGATCACCAACGACATCCCGCTCGCCGCGAAATGCGTGGCGGCGGGGGCGCGGGTGCTGCGTCCCGACGGCTCGGCCCTGACCGAGCGCAACATCGGCGAGGTGCTGGCGATGCGCGACCTGATGTCCGACCTGCGCTCGGCCGATCCGTTCCGGCAAGGCGGCGGGCGGCCGTTTTCAAAGGCCGACCGGGCAGAATTCCTGCAGGCGCTGGAACGCGCGGTGCAGGCGGCAAAGAGGGACCCCCATGGTTGACGCAGTGATCTTCGACATCGGCAACGTGCTGATCGAATGGCAGCCCGAACGGCATTACGACACGCTGATGCCGCGAGAGGAGCGCGAGGCGATGTTCGCCGAGGTCGACCTGCACGGGATGAATGATATCATCGACAGCGGCGGCCCGTTCCGCGAGACGATCTATGACTGGGCCGAGCGTTATCCGCGCTGGTCGCGCTGGATCCGGCTGTGGCACGACGACTGGATCCGCATGGCGACGCCCGAGATCCCGCACTCGGTCCGGCTGATGAAGGCGCTGCAGGCGAAGGGCGTGCCGGTGTTCTCGCTGACCAATTTCGGCATCGGCTCGTTCGACTATGCGACCGGCTTCTACCCGTTCCTGCGCGATTTCGACCGTGCCTATGTCTCGGGGCACATGGGGGTGACGAAGCCCGACCCGAAGATCTACGAGATGGTCGAGGCGGACAGCGGCCTTTCGGGCGCGCAGATCCTGTTCACCGACGACCGCGCCGACAACATCGCCACCGCGCAGATCCGCGGCTGGAAGACGCATCTCTTCGAGGGGCCCGAGGGCTGGGCGAAGCGCCTTGTCGCCGAGGGCCTGCTGAGCGAGACCGAGGCCGCCTGACATCTGCCCGGGCGCTTCGGCGCCCGGTCTTTTTCCTGGCCCGAATACTCCCGCCGGAGGCGCCCTTCCGCGCCCCCCGCTCAGGCCCGTTTCGCCACGGCGACGCCCAGCAGGTCGAGCACCTTCGCCTCGATCTCGGGGGCGTTCATACCGGCACTGCGATACATGTCCTCGGGGCTTGCGTGGTCGATGAAGGTGTCGGGCAGCACCATCGAGCGGAAGCGGAAGCCGCGGTCAAAGACCCCGCTCTCGGCCAGGAATTGCGCGACATGGCTGCCGAAGCCGCCGATCGCGCCTTCCTCGATGGTGAGGATCGCCTCGTGCTCGGCCACCAGCCGCAGGATCAGATCGGTGTCGAGCGGCTTGACGAAGCGGGCATCGGCCACGGTCGGGGCCAGCCCGCGCGCCGCCAGCGCCTCGCGCGCCTTCAGCACCTCGGCCAGTCGCGTGCCATAGCTGAGGATCGCGACGCGCGCGCCCTCGGCCACGATCCGGCCCTTGCCGATCTCGAGCGGCACACCCGCCTCGGGCATCTCGACGCCCATGCCCTCGCCGCGCGGATAGCGGAAGGCGATCGGCCCCTCGTCATGCGCGGCGGCGGTGGCGACCATGTGGACCAGCTCGGCCTCGTCGGCCGCGGCCATCACCACCATCCCGGGCAGCGAGGACATGAAACCGATGTCGAAGCTGCCGGCATGGGTCGCGCCATCGGCGCCGACCAGCCCGGCGCGGTCGATGGCGAAGCGCACCGGCAGGCGCTGCACTGCGACATCATGCACGATCTGGTCATAACCGCGCTGCAGGAAGGTCGAATAGATCGCGCAGAAGGGCTTCATCCCGGCCGCAGCCAGCCCGGCCGAGAAGGTCACCGCGTGCTGCTCGGCGATGCCGACATCGAAGCAGCGGCGCGGGAAGCGCTCGGCGAACAGGTTCAGCCCGGTGCCCTCGGGCATGGCGGCGGTCACCGCGACGATCTTCTCGTCACGCGCGGCCTCCTTCACCAGGCTCTCGGCAAAGACCCGGGTGTAGGAGGGCGCGTTCGACGGCGCCTTGACCTGCACCCCGGTCGCCACGTCGAAACGGTTCGTCGCATGGCCGCCATCGGGGCGGCTTTCGGCCGGGGCATAGCCCTTGCCCTTCTTCGTCAGCACATGGATCAGCACCGGCCCCGTCGCCCGCGCCTTCAGCATCCGCAGCAGCGGCAGCAGCGCATCGAGGTCATGGCCGTCGACCGGCCCGACATAGGTGAAACCGAGAGCCTCGAAGAGCGTGCCGCCGACGGCCATGCCCTTGAGCATCTCCTTCGCCCGGCGCGCGCCTTCCTGCAGGGTCTCGGGGAGCAGGCTGACCGCGCCCTTCGCCACCGCCTTCAGGTCCTGCATCGGCCCCTCGGCATAAAGCCGGGTCAGATAGGTCGAGAGCGCACCGACCGGCGGAGCGATCGACATCTCGTTGTCGTTCAGCACCACGAAGAGCCGCTTGCCGAGATGGCCGGCGTGGTTCATCGCCTCGAAGGCCATGCCGCCGGTCATCGCGCCGTCGCCGATCACCGCAATCGCATCGCCCGTCGGCGCGCCCAGCTCGCGCGCCGCGGCAAAGCCCACGGCGGCCGAGATCGAGGTCGAGCTGTGCCCGGCGCCGAACGGGTCATAGGGGCTTTCCGAGCGCTTGGTGAAGCCCGAAAGCCCGCCCTTGGTGCGCAGCGTGCGGATGCGGTCGCGCCGGCCGGTCAGGATCTTGTGCGGATAGCACTGATGGCCGACGTCCCAGATGATCTTGTCGCGCGGCGCGTCGAAGACAGCATGCAGCGCCACGGTCAGCTCGACCACGCCCAGCCCCGCGCCCAGATGCCCGCCGGTGACCGACACCGCCGAGACGGTCTCGGCGCGCAGCTCTTCGGCAAGCTTGCGCAACTCGCGATCGGTCAGCGCCTTGAGGTCAGAGGGCAGCTGCACGCGGTCGAGGATCGGGGTCTTCGGGGTCTCGCTCATCGGCACTCCCGTTTCATCTGTCGCGCGAGATAACGAAGCGCGCCGTTTCCCGCAATGTTTCGGCCTTCTCGCCATAGGGCGCAAGGGCGGCTTCGGCCTCGGCCACCAGCGCCGCGGCGCGGGCCTTCGCACCGGCAAGGCCCAGCAGCGAGACGAAGGTCGCCTTGCCCGCCTCGGCATCCTTGTGCAGCCGCTTGCCCGCCACCTCTTCCGACCCCTCGACATCGAGGATGTCGTCGGCGATCTGGAAGGCAAGGCCAAGCGCCTGTGCATAGGTGGCCAGCGGCGCCCGGTCGGTGCCGGCGAGGATCGCCCCCGCCTCGGCCGAGAAAGAGATCAGCGCGCCGGTCTTGCCCGCCTGCAGCCGGGTGATCTCGGCGAGCGTCAGCGGCGCGGGCGCGGTCTCGGCCGCGATGTCGAGCATCTGGCCATGCACCATCCCCGCCGCGCCCGAGGCCTGCGCGAGCGCGGCGACGAGCGCGATGCGCCGCTCGGCCGGGCCAAGCACCGGCTCGGCGCAAAGCTCGAAGGCGAGGGTCTGCAGCGCGTCGCCCGCAAGGATCGCCGTCGCCTCGTCCCATTTGCGGTGCACCGTGGGCTGGCCGCGGCGCAGGTCGTCGTCATCCATCGCCGGCAGGTCGTCATGCACGAGGCTGTAGGCATGCAGCGCCTCGACCGCCACCGCGGCAGGCATCGCCTGCGCCGCGGGAATGCCGAAGAGCGCCGCCGATTCGAGCACGAGGAAGGCGCGCAGCCGCTTGCCGCCCTGCGCCGCATAGCCCATGGCATCGTGCAGCGGCCCCTCGGGGAACCGCGTCATCGCCTGCGTGAGCGCCGCGCCAACGGCCTGCTGCGCCGCGTGAAGACGGGTGTCGAACATCACAGGCCTTCGACCGGCACCGTGCCCGTGGGCGCGCCATCGGCGCCGAGGGTGATCTTCTCGACCCGCTCCTCGGCCTCCTTCAGCAGCGCAGCGCAGCGCGCCTTCAGCGCCGCACCGCGCTCGTAGAGCCGGATCGAGGCATCGAGCGGCACCTCGCCGCGCTCGAGCTGCCCGACGACGGTCTCGAGTTCCTTCATCGCCTGTTCGAAGCTCATCGCCGCAATGTCGGCATCGGTCGCGGTCATCGCATTCTCCCTTGCTTGCCGGACGGGATGCCACGGACGGGGGCGGTTTTCCAGCCAAACCATGCGCGCCGCGGCGGAATCGCGCCAAATAGAAAGGGCCGCATGCCTCCGGCAGCGGCCCCCGAGATCTACGGAGATGGTCCGGTTAGGGTCTGGATCAGATCCTCCGTCCCAGCCAGGGTTCTCGACCCTAGGGTTTGCCCTCAGGCCTCGGCCCCCCTGACTGTCCCGACACCTCTCTCCAATATCACTCTAGACACTGGACCACCTCCTTTCATGCGTTGCCGATAGGGAGAGGGTGGCACAGATCTGGTGTATGGCAAGCGAATTTACGCAACGCTTGGCGAGTTGCGCCAGGTAAATGCCCGAAAAGGCGCCAGAGCGATCACCGCAAGTGCAATTTTTACACACCAGTCGGCGCAGGCGAGCGAGATCCACAGCGGCACCATCGGTCCGAAGCTCAGCAGCGGCAGCATCTCGTTCGCCCAGGAGACGTCGTTGCCCGGTTCGAGCCAGGCAAGCTGCAGCGAAAAGGCCGTGGTGAAGAAGATCGCGGTGTCGAGGCTCGCGCCGATCAGGGTGGAGACGAGCGGCGCCTTCCACCAGCGGTCGCGGCGCAGCGCGTTGAACACGCTCACGTCGGTCAGCTGCGCCGCGAGGAAGGCCGCGCCCGAGCCGAGCGCCACGCGGAAGCTGACGAGCGGGCCGAACTCGCCGATGATCTGCGAGCCGATCAGCGAGCAGATGATGCCGACGACGAAACCGGCCACGACCACGCCGCGCGCCGCGCGCGGGCCCTGCAGGCGGTTGGTCAGGTCGGTGACGAGGAAGGCGAAGGGATAGGTGAAGGCGCCCCAGGTCAGCCACTGGCCGAACAGGTATTGCACCAGGATGTTGGAGGCCACCACGATGGCGGCCATGGCGAGAACGCCGGGCAGATAACGTTTCATGGTTCACCGTTTTTACATGGTCGCGGAGACATGGCCCGGCCAAGCCGGACAAGGGGCGCGGATACGCCTGCGCGCCCCGTCGGTCAAGCGCGATCAGGGGCGCAGCCGGTATTCGACGATCTCGGTGCGCTGCAGCAGGAAGAAATTGTCGTCCGAGATCATCGTCAGGCGAATCGCCCCCTGCGCGTCGCGCCAGACCGACAGCCCCTCGAGGTTATCATGGGTGCCGACGCCGGTCTGCACCAGCACCTCGCCGCCGGTGATCGTGTCGCCCTTGATATCGAAGACCCGCACCCGGGTGAGGAAGCCCAGAAAGCCCCAGAAGTCGCGCTCGAGCAGGTAGAAGCGCCCGTCGGGGCCGAAATCGGCATCGGTCGGCAACCAGCTGCCGTCGCGCGGGATCGAGAAGGGCTGGTCCCAGGCGCCGTTGCGATAGCGCCAGACCGGGAAGGGCAGCTCGAGACTGCCCGAACGTTCGGGCAGGGTGTAGAGCGTGCCCTCGGCGTCGATCGCCAGCGACTCGAGCGAGGAGTTGCGCTGGAAATGCTTGAACGCCTCGGGGCGCGGCAGGCGCTCGGCCGGGCCGTCGTCGGTGGGGTAATGGGCGACGCGCGCCACCCCCTCGAACGAGATGTAGACGCTGCCGTCGGGCGCCTCGGCCAGCCCCTCGGAATCGCCCGTCACGGTGTCGAGCGGCCTGCCCGCGCTGTCGTGGAGCTGCACCGGGCCGCTGGTGGAAACGCCGAGGATGCGGCCGGTGGCATCGCGGCTGATCCGCCCGCGCCAGATCGTGGCCCGGTCCGACTGGGTGACGAAATCGCGCCCGTCGGGGCCGAGTTCAATGCCGGAAAAGCCGCCGAAGGCGGGGTTCGCCACCGTCCAGACCCAGCTTTGCAGGAATTCCGCGCGCGGCGCCTGCGTGCCGGCGGCACCTCCCGCCCCGCCGCCAAGGCCCAGCACCAGTCCGACGAGGGCGCCGGTCAGCGCGAGGCGAGGACAGTGCGGCATTCGGCAGGCAGATCCGACAGGACATAGGTCTTCGCCGTCTTCGGCGCAGGCCCCGGGTTTGCCGGCGGCTTCGGCGGGTGGCGCAGCTCGTCGAGATAGGTGGTCACCCACCAGTTCAGCGTCTCGTCGCAGCCGTCGCCGCCCTTCGACAGCTCGTCGACGGTGGGGCTTTGCACCTGGCACAGGGGCGAGCCGGACGGGCATTTCAGCCGCACGTGGAAATGCTCGTTATGGCCATAGATCGGGCGGATCTTCTGCAGCCAGGCCCGATCGCCCTTCGGCGCGGCATTGCACATCGCGATCTTCGCGGCGGCGGCGACGAACACCCGGTCGACCCGCGGGTCCGAGGCGGCGGCCCGCAACAGCGCCATATGCGCCGGCGTCCAGTTGGCGTTCACCCGGGTCTGGTCCTCGGTGCGGATCGAGATCGAGGAGATCTTCTCGCGGTCGGCGCGGCTCAGGGTCAGCCGGCTCGCGGGCAGCATCCAGATATCGGCATCAAGGCCGATCTGGTGGCTGGCATGGCCACCGGTCATCGGGCCGCCGCGGGGCTGGCTGATGTCGCCGATGTAAAGCCCGTTCCAGCCCGGTAGCGTGGCGGCATAGCGCGACAGGTCCTGAAGATAGGAGATCATCTCGGGCTGGCCGTAATAGCGGTTGCGGCTGAGCCGCATCGCCTGCCAGGTCGGCCCGGTTTCGGGCAACGCCACCAGCCCCGCCGCACAGCCGCGCGAGTAGAAGCCGATCGGTGTCGGCGCCCCCGCCGTCGGCGCCGTCTCTGCCCCGAACAGCTGTCGCGCCAGCGGCTCGGCCCGGGCGGGCAGCGCGGCGGCAAGACACAGCATCACGGCGGCAAGCAGACGGATCATGCGGAAGGACCTCCTTCGGACGGCGCAGCGGGGCGGGATTTCACCCAACCTAGCAGCACGAGACCGAGAACGAAAAGCACGATGATGGGAGTGATGCCGATCGACTGGTTGTCGGTCAGCTGCGTCATCACCCCGATCGACAGCGGCGCGATGAAGGCCGTGGCCTTGCCGGTAAGGGCATAAAGGCCGAAGCTTTCGGTCATCTTCGCCGGGTTTGCCTGACGCACCAGCATGGTGCGGCTTGCCGATTGCAGCGCCCCGCCCGCCGCCCCGATCAACCCGCCCATGGCATAGAAGGCGATGTCGGGGAGATGGCTGTCGGGCCCGACCGCGATGCCCCAGACGCTTTCGCGCGAGATGAAGACAACGGCGACGACGACCGCGGTCAGCACCACCAGGTTGAACACGATCACCGCCTTCGGGCCGAAGCGGTCATCCGCCTTGCCGCCCAGCCAGGCAAAGATCGCCCCGGTGATCGTGCCGAGGATGCCGAAGATGCCGATCATCGTGATCGACCAGTTCAGCACGCCCTTCGCGTAGAGCCCGCCGAAGGTGTAGATGCCGTTCAGCGCGTCGCGGTAGAACATCGACGAGACGAGATAGGCGAACAGGCTGCGCTCGGCCGGCAGGGTCTTCAGCGTGGTGCGCAGCTCGGGCCAGGCCTCGCGCACGGCGCGGGTCACCGGCACCGCGCCCGGCCGGCGCGGCTCGCGCACCCAAAGGAAGAACGGGATCATGAAGACGGCATACCACACCGCCGTCAGCGGCCCGACGATGCGCGTATCCTCGCGCGCGGCAAGATCGAGGCCGAACATCGGCGGCAGGCCGATCATCGTGTGGCCGGTGTTCGGATTGACCTGCAAGAAGCCGAGCATGACGATCAGCGACAGCATCCCGCCGACATAGCCGAAGGCCCAGCCCGAGCCCGAGACCTTGCCCATCTCCTCGCGCGTGGCCAGGTCGGGCAGCATCGCGTTGGTGAAGGTGGTGGCGAATTCCATGCCGATCATGCCGATCGCAAACGAGGTCATCACCAGCAGCAGGCTGAAGCTGCCCGGCACAGAATACCAAAGCCCCCAGGCGCCGCCGACATACATCAGCGAGAACAGCCAGATGAAGGGCATCCGCCGGCCCGATCGGTCGGCAATGGCACCAAGGAAGGGCGAGGCGAGCGCAATCACGATGCCCGCCAGCCCGACGCCATAGCCCCAGACCGTCTGCGCCGTGCTGCCGCTGCCCAGCAGGTCTTCCATGAAGGGGGCGAAGATGAAGGTGATCAGCAGCGTGTTGTAGGGCTGGCTGGCCCAGTCGAAGAACCACCAGCCCCAGATCCGCTTGCGCGTGGTGATCATACCCGTCCCCCGTGTGCCGCGGGCACCCGCGTCGCCCGTGGCGCGATCAAGCCGCAAATCGCGCCGCGGCGCAAGCCACCGCGCGGGGGCGGGTTCAGAGTGCGGGCGGCCAGGGGCGCTCGTGATCGGCGGCGATCCAGTGCTGCACCCAGGCCGGCAGCTCGGGGCTTTGCGCCGCCTGCCCCATCGCCGCGACCACCGTGTCGGGCGGCACGATCCCGGCCTTCGAGGTGACGGCGGCGCGGATCAGGATGTGGTTGCAGCATTCGCCGTCGCGATACATCCCCTGTTCCATGTAGACGAAGCGCTTGTCCCAGCCGATGCAGCGGGTGCGCATCTCGAAGCGCTGCAGCATGGTGATGCGCTTGCGGTAGCGGGTGGTGTTGCCGGCGACGACGATGCCCCAGCGATTGGCCAGCAGCGCCCGGTTCAGCCCCGAGCGGCTGGCAAGCTGGATCCGGCCGAGGTCGAACAGGGTCAGGATCCGGCCGTTGTTCAGATCCTTCCACGGGTCGATGTCCCAGGGCCAGGCGACATGCGTGCTGACCACCGGATCGAGAATGCCAAGCGGCGCGCCCCGCCCGACCAGCAGGGCCTTGCCCATGCGAATGACTGGATACATCTGCGTCTCCCCTTTCCCGATCGGTGCCGCAGCGCGGCGCGGCGGTCAACGGCTACGTCGCGGCAGATGCGCCCTTGCGGTTGCAAGCGGCCCCGTGCTGCCTTACCTCTGACCCGGCACCACCCGGAGGTTTCGCATGGTCACGCTGTTTCAGGCACTCAACCTGATCCTGAACGTCATCTGGTTCGTGATGATCGCCCACATCATCATGAGCTGGCTGATCAACTTCCAGGTGCTGAACCTGCGCCAGCCGCTGGTGGCACAGCTCTGGTACGGGCTGAACAACCTGCTCGAGCCGGTCTATGGCCGGATCCGGCGGTTCCTGCCGATGACCCCGGGGCTCGATCTGGCGCCGCTCGTGGCCTTCATCGCGCTGATCATCCTGCAACGCGCGCTGCTCAACAACGCGGGCTTCTTCTACAGCTACTGAGATGTCCGCACCGGCCCTGCCCGCGCCGGAAGAGGCGCTTGCCTCCGTCTTCGGCTTCCGCGCCTTCCGGCCGGGGCAGGAAGAGATCGTGCGCGCCGTTCTGGCCGGGCGCGACACGCTGGCGATCATGCCCACCGGCGGCGGCAAGTCGCTGTGCTATCAGCTGCCGGCGCTGTGCCTGCCCGGGCTGACGGTGGTGATCTCGCCGCTGATCGCGCTGATGCGCGACCAGGTCCGCTCGCTGCGCGAGGCGGGGGTGGAGGCCGGCGCGCTGACCTCGGGCAACACCGAGGAAGAAACCGAGGCGGTGTTCCGGGCGATCGACGAGGGGCGGCTGAAACTTCTGTACATGGCGCCCGAACGGCTGGCCTCGGGCGCGGCGGTGTCCTTGCTGCGCCGCGCCGGCACCGGGCTGATCGCGGTCGACGAGGCGCATTGCGTCAGCGCCTGGGGCCATGACTTCCGCCCCGATTACCTGCGCATCGGCGAGCTGAAACGCGCGCTGAACGTGCCGCTCGCGGCCTTCACCGCCACCGCCGACGAGGAAACCCGCGCCGAGATCGTCACCCGCCTGTTCGAGGGGCGCGCGCCCGAGACCTTCCTGCGCGGCTTCGACCGGCCGAACATCCACCTTGCCTTCGCGCCGAAGGACAACCCGCGCAAGCAGATCCTCGATTACGCCGCCGCCCGGCGCGGCCAGTCGGGCATCGTCTATTGCGCCTCGCGCGCGCGCACCGAAAGCCTGGCGCAGGCGCTGCGCGAGGCGGGCCACCCCGCCTGCCACTATCACGGCGGCATGGAGGCCGAGGACCGGCGCGAGGTCGAGGCGCGGTTCCAGCGCGAGGACGGGCTGATCGTGGTGGCGACGGTCGCCTTCGGCATGGGCATCGACAAGCCCGACATCCGCTGGGTGGCGCATGCCGACCTGCCGAAGTCGATCGAGGGCTATTATCAGGAGATCGGCCGCGCCGGCCGCGACGGTGCCCCGGCCGAGACACTGACCCTGTACGGCCCCGATGACATCCGCCTGCGCCGCACCCAGATCGACGAGGGCCTGGCGCCGCCCGACCGCAAGGCCGCCGACCATGCCCGGCTGAACGCGCTTCTGGGCCTGGCCGAGGCGACGGGGTGCCGCCGGCAGCGGCTGCTCGCCTATTTCGGCGAAGATTCGCAGCCCTGCGGCAATTGCGACCTGTGCGAGCATCCGCCCGAACTCTTCGACGGCACCGACGCGGTGCGCAAGGCGCTGTCGGCCGCGCTGCGCACCGGCGAGAGCTATGGCGCCGGCCACCTGATCGAGATCCTTCTTGGCAATACCAACGACCGCATCCGCGCCCGCGGCCATGACGCGCTGCCCACCTTCGGCGTCGGGCGCGAGCTGAGCCGGCCGCAATGGCAGGCGGTGTTCCGGCAGATGATGGGCCATGACCTCGTGCGCCCCGATGCCGAGCGCCATGGCGCGCTGGTGATGACCGAACGCGCGCGCCCGATCCTGCGCGGCGAGGAGCGGATCACCCTGCGCCACGACCTGGTGCGCCGCGCGCAATCGAAACCCGTGGCGAAGGCGCTGGTCTCGGACGAGGATGCGCCGCTACTGTCGGCGCTGAAGGCGAAGCGGCGGGCGCTGTCCGAGGCGGCGGGACTGCCCGCCTACATGATCTTCCCCGACCGCACCCTGATCGAGATGGCCGAAAGCCGCCCCGACACGCTCGACGCGATGGCGCGGGTGAACGGGGTCGGCGCGAAGAAGCTCGAAAGCTATGGCGCGGCCTTCCTCGAGGTGATCGCGGGGGCAGGCGCGGCGCCGCTGCACCCGGCGCGGATGAAGCTCGCGGGGCGCGACGAGGGCGCGCTCTTCGACCGGCTGGCCGAGGCGCAGCTGGCGCTCGCCCGCGGCGAGGACGGCCACGACCGCTATCTCAGCTGCACCCATTCGACCCTGCGCCGCATCGCCGAGACGAAGCCGCGCAGCCGCGAGGACCTGTCGCGCATCGCCGGCCTTGGCGAGGCGAAGATCGACCGCTTCGCCGACACCTTCCTCGCCCTCGTCGAGGAATACCGCTGATCACTCGGCCGCGGCGGGGCGCAGGCAGGGCCGGGTGCCGGGCGGCTGATGCGCCTCAAGCTGCTCGAGGATCGCGCTCTTCTTCAGCGGCTTCGTCAGATAGGCATCGATCCCCGCGGCAAGGATCGCGGCGCCGTCGCCCTCCATCGCGTGGGCGGTGAGCGCACAGATCGGGACGTGTTGCCCCGCCGTCTCCTCGGCACGGATCCGCCGCGTCGCCTCGCGCCCGTCCATCTCGGGCATCGAGATGTCCATGAAGATCAGGTCGGGCTGGAAGCGACGCCAGACCTCCACCGCCTCGCGCCCGTTCTGCGCATAGTCCAGCACGATGTCGAAATCCTTCACCATCTTGCGGAAGACCAGCTGGTTGGTGCGGTTGTCCTCGACCGACAGCACCCGCATCGGCCGCGCCTCTCCCGTCGCCTCGACCACCGGCGCGGGGGGCGTTTCCTCGACCTCGGGCGGCGGACCGCCCGACAGCTTCTGCAGCATGTGGAACAGGTCCGAACGCAGCACCGGCTTTTCCAGCCAGTCGATGCCGCGGCAATCGGCCTGCGCCGCGCGGAAGGCCTCGGCATCCGAGGTCAGAAGCAGGATCGGCGTCTCGATGCCGCGATCGCGCAGGCGGCGGATCAGCTCGATCCCGTCGATGTCGGGCATGCGGTGATCGGTCAGCACCACGTCGAAGGCGCCGCCGTCGTCGAAGGCCCGCAACGCCTCGGCCGCGTTGCGGCACAGCGTGACCTGGAGCCCGTAGGTCTGCAATTGCCGCTCGAGGATCATCCGGTTGACGAGGACGTCATCGACCACCAGCGCCGCGCGCAGCGTGATCGGCGTCGAGGGCCCCTGCCCCTCGACCGGTTCGGCGGGCTCGGCACTTGGCACGGTGATGCGCACGCCAAAGCAGGATCCGCGCCCCAGCTCGCTGTCCACCCAGACCGAGCCGCCCATCATCCGCACCAGCTCGCGGGTGATGGCAAGGCCAAGCCCGGTGCCCTCGAAGCGGCGGTTGGTGGCGCTGTCGACCTGGTTGAACTCGCCGAAGATGTGCTCGACATGCTCGGCGGCGATGCCGATGCCGGTGTCCTCGACGGTCATGTGGAGGTCGTACTCGCCATCCGCCCGCTCGATCCCCACCACGCGGGTCAGCACATGGCCGGTCGCGGTGAACTTGACCGCATTGCCGATCAGGTTGGTCAGGATCTGCCGGACCCGGCCCGGATCGGCGCGGAAGCGCGTCGGCAGGAACAGATCGTAATCGACGAGAAGCTTGATGCCCTTTTCCTTCGCCGTCGGCTGCAGCAGCACCATCACCTCGTGGATGCAGCGCTCGAGGTCGAAGACCTCGGGATAAAGCCGCAGCCGCTCCGCCTCGATCTTCGAGAAGTCGAGCACGTCGTTGATGATCGTCAGAAGCGCCTCGCCCGAGGAGCGGATGGTCTCGGCATAAAGCCGCTGTTCCTCGGACAGACCGCTGTCGACCAGCAACTCGGCCATGCCGACAACACCGTTCATCGGAGTGCGCAGCTCGTGGCTCATGTTGGCAAGGAAGGCCGATTTCGCCCGGTTCGCCGCCTCGGCCCGCGCGCGGGCGCTTTCAAGCTCGGCCTCGCGGGCGATGGTGCGCGAGATGTCCTGCACCACGCAGACAAGGTCGCCCCCCTCGCCCCAGCGGTCGATCAGCCGCAGGTGGCGCCCGCGATGCGTGCGCACGATCATCGGCTCGATCTTCTGGCGACGGATGCGCGCGACCATCTCGTGGTGCCAGTCGAGCGGATCACGCCCCTCAAGGTCCACCATGTGATGCGTCGCCACGAGCTTCACCACCGCGTCATAGGCAACCCCCGCGGCCAGTGCGACCTCGCCGCGAAAGAAGGACAGATAGGCCCGGTTCGCCACGACCAGCCGCAGATCCCGGTCGAAGACGGCAAAGCCGTCCTCGATCGTCTCGACCGCATCCCACAGCCGGCGCTGCGCGATCAGCGCGACCGAGGTCGCCCGCTCCAGATCGCCGCGCACCCGGCTGTTCTCGCCCTTGAGCGATTCCGCTTCGGTGAGCGCGCGCTGCAGCCCGTGGCGCTGCTGCACGATCTGCTCGGACAGCGCCCGCGCATGCAGCGCAAGCTTTTCGTTCGCAGAGAAAAGCTCGCGCTTCTTCTGCTCCAGCAGCCGTTCCGCCGCCAGCCGCGCGCGCCGCTCCTGCGCCAGTTTGTCTGCCAAGCTTGCGCTCATGCCCGGCCTGTCCCGTTCCGATTCGCCTTCTGATGCACCGTCGCAGCGTGGCGTGAATTTAGGCTTAACCGGTTCCGGCCCGGTTGATCCCGCCCCGGCCGCGTGAGACGATCACGCCATCTCGGAGGAGTTGTTTTCATGCGCGTGCCGTCTTTCCTGATTCCCGTTCTTGCCGCTGTGCTGAGCCTTGCCCCGCCCCCCGCCGGGGCCGAGCCGCAGCGGGTGATCCCGGAACGGCGGCTCTCCATCGCCGAGGGCATGGACCTGAGCGGCCGCGACCTCGCGCAGATCTTCGACACCACGCTCGAGGGCTGCGAGGCGGCCTGCCTTGCGCGCAGCGACTGCGAGGCGGTCACCTTCAACGCGCGCAACAATTCCTGCTTCCCGAAGGCCGGCATCAGCGGGATGACCCCCTATCAGGGCGCCTTCTCGGGCGTCGTCGTGGCCAGCCCGGCGGCGGCCGGGACCCGGGCAAAGACCCGCGCCGCCGATCTCGGCTTCCTTTGGGACGGCAGCCTTGATGCCGCGCTCGATCAGGCGCGCGGCATGGGGCGCGCGCATCTGACGAATTTCGCCCGGCCCGAGGACCTGACGCAGGCGCTGTCGGCGGCCCGCGCGCAGGGCGACGTGAACCGCGAAATCGCGATCGAGGGCGCGCTGATCGTGCTCACCGACGCCTCGGATCTGTGGAGCGATTACGCGCTGTTGCAGCTGCGCCGGCCGCAGGGTGCGGACAGCGGTGCCGCGGTCACGGCCGCGGTGAACGGCTATCTGCGCGCCGCGAATGCCGCCCAGCAGGCCGAGGCGCTGAGCACGCTCGCGCAGGCGCTCGAGGCCGATGGCCGCACCCGCGAGATGGTCGCGGCGCTGCGCCTTGCCGCCAGCCTTTCGCCGCGGCAGGACATTGCCGCCGCGCTCGATGACGCGGTGGCGAAATACGGCTTCCGCATCACCGAGCATCAGGTCGAGGCCGACAGCGCCGCGCCGCGGATCTGCGCGGTGTTCTCGGACGATCTGGCGCGTTCGGGCGTCGATTACGCCAGTTTCGTGCAACTGCCGAAGGCCGGGCTGTCGGTCGAGGCCGAGGCGAACCAGCTCTGCGTCGCCGGCCTTGCGCATGGCGAGCGCTATGCACTCACCTTCCGCAAGGGGCTGCCCTCGGCGACGAAGGAAACCCTCGCCAAGGACGTGACGATCACCGCCTATGTCCGCGACCGCGGCCCCGCCGTCACCTTCCCGGGCCGCGCCTATATCCTGCCGAAGGGCGAGGATTCGGGGCTGCCGGTGCAGACGGTGAACACGAAGCATCTCGATCTGAAACTGATGCGCGTGTCGGACCGCAACCTCGTGGCCTCGATGCAGCGCGACTATTTCGCCCGTTCGCTCGACCAGTGGGATGCCGGCAACCTCGAGGATGCGCTGGCCCAGACGGTCTGGACCGGCACCGCCGATGTCGGCATGGAGGTGAATCGCGACGTCACCACGCGCCTGCCGGTGCAGGAGGTGACGGGCCCGCTTGGCCCCGGGGTCTATGTGCTGCGCGCCTCGATCCCCGGCGCCGATCCCTATGAGCACCCGCCGGCGACGCAATGGTTCGTGATCTCGGATCTCGGCCTGACCAGCTTCTCGGGCACCGACGGGCTGACGGTGGCGGTGCGCGGCCTGTCCGATGCGAAGGCGGTCGGCGGCGCCACCGTCACGCTGGTATCGCGCGCCAATGCGGTGATCGGCAGCGCCACGACCGATGCCGAGGGCGTCGTGCATTTCGACCCGGCGCTGGCCGCGGGTGCGGGCAACGCCGCCCCCGCCCTCGTCTCGGTGACGCAGGGCGAAGACATGGCGTTCCTGTCGCTCACCGATGCCGAGTTCGACCTGTCCGACCGTGGTGTCGAGGGCATGCCCCCCGCGCCGCCGATCGACGTCTTCCTTGCCACCGACCGTGGCGCCTATCGCACCGGCGAGACGGTGCAGGCGACGATGCTGGCGCGCGACGGCAGTGCCGCCGCGCTGCCCGGCGTGCCGCTGACCGCGGTGTTGATGCGCCCCGATGGCGTCGAATATTCGCGCAGCCTTGCGCAGGACGCGGGCGATGGCGGCGCCACTGCGGCGCTGCCGATCGGCGCACAGGCGCCGCGCGGCACCTGGCGGCTCGATGTCTTCGCCGACCCGAAGGCCGCGCCGCTTGCCACCACGAAATTCCTCGTCGAGGATTTCCTGCCCGAGCGCATCGACTTCGCCCTGACCCTGCCCGAGGGCATTCTTTCGGGCGGCGATCTGCCGGCGATCGGCATCGCGGCGCGCTATCTCTTCGGCGCGCCGGGCGGCGGGCTCGGCTTCGAGGGCGATCTGCGCCTTGCCGCGGCCGACAGCCTGCCGGGCTTTGACGGCTATCGCTTCGGCCGCTACGACACGCCCTTCGAACCGCGCTATGACAGCCTCGAGGCCGGCGAGACCGACGCCGAGGGCGCGGGCGAGATCCAGGCGGCGCTGCCCGATCTGGGCACCGAGGCCGCCCGCCCGCTCGAGGCGCGCTTCACCGTGCGGCTGCGCGAGGGCTCGGGCCGGCCGGTCGAGCGCAGCATCTCGCGCCTCGTCATGCCAGCGCTGCCGGTGATCGGCATCCGCCCGGGCTTTGACGGCGCCGTGGCCGAGGGGGCCGAGGCGCGTTTCCGCCTGATCGCGCTTGGCACCGATGCGAAACCCGTCGCGCTGCCGCTGCACTGGACGCTGAACCGCGTCGAGACCCGCTATCAGTGGTATGCGATGGACGGGCAATGGAACTGGGAGCCGATCACCCACCGCACCCGCGTGGCCGAGGGCGACGCGACCCCCGGCACCACGCCGGCCGAGATCGCCGCGAAGACCGACTGGGGCGAATACGAGCTGGTGGTCGAGGCCGGTCATGGCGACAGCTACACCTCGGCCTCGATGCGCTTCGATGCCGGCTGGTATGCGCCCGCCGACGTGATGGCGAGCCCCGACCGGCTGGACCTTGCGCTCGACAAGCCGGCCTATGCGACGGGCGACACGGCGCGGCTGCGCCTCGTGGCACCGGCGCCGGGGGTGGCGCTGGTCTCGGTGCTGTCGAACCGGCTCATCGCGCTGAAATCGGTGCCGGTGAAGGCCGGTGAGAACCGGATCGATCTGCCGGTGACCGACGAATGGGGGGCGGGCGCCTATGTCACCGCCTCGGTGATCCGGCCGCTCGCCGAGGAGGCGCCCGCACGCGCGCCGATGCGGGCGATGGGGCTGAGCTATGCGCAGGTCGACCCCGGCCCGCGCGCGCTGACGGCAAGCTTCGACGTGCCCGCGGCCTCGGACCCGCGCGCGCCGCTTCCCGTGGCGCTGAAGGTCGAGGGCGCGCGGCCCGGCGAGACGGTGCATGCGACCATCGCCGCGGTCGACCTTGGCATCCTGAACCTCACCGGCTTCAAGGCCCCCGATCCGCAGGCGCATTACTTCGGCCAGCGCCGGCTGGGCGTCGGGCTGCGCGACGTCTATGGACGGCTGATCGACGGCCGCGCCGGCACCGAGGGCGTGCTGCGCTCGGGCGGCGACGCGGGGCGCGAGATATCGATGCAGGCCCCGCCTCCGACCGAGGAGCTGGTCGCCTATTTCTCGGGCCCGCTGACGGTGGGCGCCGACGGCATGATCCGCACCAGCTTTGACATGCCCGCCTTCAACGGCACCGTGCGGCTGAGCGCCATCGCCTGGTCGAAGACCGGCGTCGGCCAGGCCTCGGCCGATGTGCTGGTGCGCGATCCGGTGGTGGTGACCGCCTCGCTGCCGCGCTTCCTCGCGCCGGGCGACCACTCGCGGCTGCTGCTTGAAATCGTGCATGCAACCGGCCCCTCGGGGCGGATGGGGCTTGATGTCAGCGCCGCCGGCGTGACGCTGGGCGAGCGCCCCTCGGGTGTCGATCTCGCCGATCTCGGCAAGGCCGAGGTCGAGATCCCGCTCACCGCCCCCGCGGCCGAGGGCGTGCAGCAGATCCGCATCGCGCTGACCACGCCCGACGGCAAGCTCCTCGAAAAGGTGGTGACCGTGCCGGTCGAGCGCAACGACCCGCAGGTGGCGCATGAATCGCGCTTCGAGCTGGCAGCGGGCAAGACCTTCACCTTCGACACGAATGTCTTTGCCGGCATGGTGCCGGGCACGGCGCGGGCGACGCTGGCGGCAGGCCCGATCGCGCGCTTCAACACGCCGGCGCTGCTGGCCGCGCTCGATGCCTATCCCTATGGCTGCACCGAGCAGATCACCTCGAAGGCGATGCCGCTTCTGTATCTGAGCACGGTGGCCGAGAAGATGCGGCTGGTGACGCCCGCCGATCTCGGCGACCGCATCGACACCGCGATCCGCAAGGTGCTGACCAATCAGGACGCCTCGGGCGCCTTCGGGCTGTGGTCGCCCGAATCCGGTGACGGCTGGCTGGATGCCTATGTCACCGACTTCCTCAGCCGGGCGAAGGCCGCGGGCCATGCGGTGCCCGACACCGCCTTCCGCAATGCGCTCGACAACCTGCGCAATCAGGTGAATTACGCCGCCGATTTCGACAGCGGGTCGAACGGCGGCGGGCAGGTTCTGGCCTATGCGCTGATGGTTCTGGCGCGCGAGGGGGCGGCGGCCGTGGGTGACCTGCGCTATTACGCCGACGTCAAGGGCGACGATTTCGCCACGCCCCTTGCCGCGGCGCAGCTGGGCGCGGCGCTCGCCTCCTATGGCGATCAGGGCCGGGCCGATGCGATGTTCGCGCGCGCCGGGCGGATGCTGAACGCGAAGGGCGCCGAGACCGGCTGGCGCGACGATTACGGCACCGGGCTGCGCGACACCGCGGCGGTGCTGGCACTCGCCGCGCAGGCGGGCTCGAACGCCGTCAATCTCGAAAGCACGGGCAAGGCGCTGGCATCGCGGCTGGCCGCGGTGCCGCTCTCGACGCAGGAGGCGGCCTGGACGCTGATGGCGGCGAGTGCGCTCATCGACCGGCCCGATACCGGCGGCCTGACGGTTGACGGCGCGCCGGTCAAAGGCCCGCTCGTCGAGGTGATCGAGGCGGAAACCGCGGGCCGGGCGATTGCCATCGCGAACCCGGGCGACACGGCGCAGACCCTGACGCTGACCACCTTCGGCGTGCCCGAGGTGGCTGAACCCGCCGGCGGCAAGGGCTGGTCGATCTCGCGCAGCTGGTACACGCTCGAGGGCGATCCCGCCGATCCCGCCACGGTGAAACAGGGCACCCGCCTTGTCGCCGTGCTGGAGATCACCCCGCTCGGCCAGCAGGATGCGCGGCTGATGGTCGACGACCCGCTGCCCGCGGGCTTCGAGATCGACAACCCGAACCTGATCCGCGGCGGCGACATCGCCGCACTCGACTGGCTCGACGTCGCCGAGGACACCCGGATGACCGAGTTCCGGCAGGACCGTTTCCTGGCCGCGATCGACGCGCATGGCGACCGGCCGTTCCGGCTGGCCTATATCGTGCGCGCCGTCAGCCCGGGTCGCTTCCACCTGCCGGCGGCCTCGGTCGCCGACATGTATCGCCCCGAGATGCGGGCGCAAAGCGACGCGGGCGAGGTGGTGATCGAGTGAGGGCGGGCGCGCTTGCCGCGCTCGCGCTCGGCCTCGCGCTGGCGGCGGGGGGGCGCGATGCGCTCGACGGATGGGTGGCGGCGACCACGCTGCCGCCGCTCACCGTCGCGACCGGGACCGAGGTTCTGGCCCGCGACGGCACGCTGTTGCGCGCCTTCCCGGTCGCCGATGGGCGCTGGCGGCTGGCGCCCGGGCCGGTCGACGAGAGCTTTCTCGCCGATCTGGTGGCCTATGAGGACGGCCGGTTTTACGACCACGCCGGCATCGACCCGGTCGCCGTTCTGCGCGCCGGCGCGCAGGCATTGGCGGCGGGCCATGTCGTCTCGGGCGCCTCGACCCTGACGATGCAGGTGGCGCGGCTTCTGGAAGAGGGGCCGACCGGCACGGTGGCGGGCAAGATCCGTCAGGCGCGGGTGGCGCTTGCGCTCGAGCGCAAGCTGAGCAAGGCGCAGATCCTTGACCTCTATCTGCGGCTCGCGCCCTATGGCGGCAACCTGGAAGGGGTGCGGGCGGCAAGTCTTGCCTGGTTCGGCAAGGAGCCGCGGCGGCTGACGCCGGCCGAGGCGGCACTGCTGATCGCCCTGCCGCAATCGCCCGAGGCGCGCCGGCCCGACCGCGCGCCCAAGGCCACGCAGGCGGCGCGTGACCGGGTGCTGACCCGCCTTGCCGCCGCCGGCGCGCTGAGCGAAGACAGCGCCCGCGCCGCGATGCGCGAACCGGTGCCCGCGCGCCGGCGCGATTTTCCCGCGCTTGCGCCGCACCTGACGGCGCGTCTGGCCGCCGCCGCCGCCCCCGGCGCGCGGATCGAGACGACGATCGACGCCGGGTTGCAACGTGCGGCCGAGCGGCTTGCCCGGCGCGCGATTGCGGGCATGGCCGGGCAGGTCTCGGCGGCGATGGTGCTGGCCGATCACCGCAGCGGCGAGATTCTGGCCGAGGTCGGCGGTGCCGACTGGACCGACACGGCGCGGGCGGGCTTCGTCGATCTGACGCAGGCGCCGCGCTCGCCGGGTTCCACGCTGAAGCCTTTCGTGTATGCGCTGGCCTTCGACGACGGGCTTGCCCATCCCGAGACGCTGATCGAGGACCGCCCCGTCGCCTTCGGCAGCTGGCATCCGCAGAACTTCGACCACGCCTTTCGCGGCACGGTGAGCGTGCGGCAGGCGCTGACGCTGTCGCTCAACATCCCGGTGGTGCATCTGACCGAGGCGCTCGGCCCCGAGCGGCTGCTGGCCGCGCTGCGCCGCACCGGGGCGCGGGTCGAGTTGCCGGGATCGGGGGCGCCGGGGCTTGCGGTGTCGCTTGGCGGGCTTGGCATCAGCCTCGAGGATCTGGTGCAGGCCTATGCGGCGCTTGCCCGGATGGGGCGGCCGGTCACCCTGTCGGCGCTCGCGGGCGGGGCGCATCCGCGCGAGGGGCAGCTGTTCGGTGCCGTCGCTGCCTGGCAGGTGGCCGACATCCTGTCGCGGATCGCGCCGCCGCCCGGCGGCACGCCGAACCGCATCGCCTACAAGACCGGCACCTCCTATGGCCACCGCGATGCGCTGGCGGTGGGGTTCGACGGGCGCCATGTCGCGGGGGTCTGGCTCGGTCGCGCCGATGGCACGCCGGTGCCCGGCGCCTTCGGCGGCGAGATCGCGGCGCCGGTTCTGTTCGAGCTTTTCGACCGGATCGGAGCCGAGCGCGCGCCACTGCCGCCGCCGCCGCCCGCGACGCTGATCTTGCCGAATGCGCGGCTGCCGCAGCCGCTGCAACGCTTTCGCCCGCGCGATGCGGCCTTCGCCGAGGCGCCGGCCGGCGGGCCCGAGCTGACCTTCCCGCCCGATGGCGCGCAGGTCGAGGTGCCCGAGGGCGGATTGACGGTGAAGCTGCGTGGCGGCGTGCCGCCCTTCACCTGGCTCGCGAATGGCGCGCCGGTGATGGTGGGGGCGCGGGCGCGGGAAAGCCTGCTTCCCCTGCCCGCAGCCGGGTTCGTGACGCTGACGGTTCTCGACGCCGAGGGGCGCTCGGCCAGTGCCCAGGTGCGGCTGACGCCCTAGCTCAGCCGCGCCCGGCGGCCAGCGCCTGCGCCGCGGCGATGGCATTTGCCACCGAGGCCCGCGCCCGCGGTGCATTCGCCCAGCAGGTCGTGCCCAGATGGGCCGCGACCAGCCGGCACAGGTCTTCGGGCTGCGCCGCGGCGAGGGCTTCGACCGTGCCGAAGCCCACCTCCTCGAACCGGCGCAGGACCGTCGGCCCCACCAGGGGCGCGGCCAGCAGGGCTGCCCGCTCCTCTGGCGAGAAAGCCATCAGACCAGCTCGATCGCCAGCGCGATGCCCTGACCGCCGCCGATGCACATGGTGATCAGACCGCGTTTGCCGCCGGTGCGCTCGAGGTGATAGAGCGTCTTCACCGTCAGGATCGCGCCGGTGGCGCCGATCGGATGGCCAAGCGCGATCGCGCCGCCATTCGGGTTGACCTTGGCCGGGTCGAGGCCGAGCTCCTTCGAGACCGCCAGCGCCTGCGCCGCGAAGGCCTCGTTCGACTCGATCACGTCGAAATCGGCGACCGTCATGCCGAGCTTTTCGCACAGCTGCTGCACCGCCGGGATCGGGCCGACGCCCATCACCTCGGGGCGCACACCCGCGACCGAATAGCCGAGGATCTTCGCGCGCGGCTTCAGCCCGGCGGCCTCGGCGGCATCGGCACGCGCCAGGATCAGCGCCGCAGCGCCGTCATTGATGCCCGAGGCGTTGCCGGCGGTGACGGTGCCGTCCTTCTTGAACACCGGCCGCAGCCCGGCCAGCGCCTCGGCCGAGGTCTTCTTCGGGTGCTCGTCGGTGTCGAAGACGACGGTCGCACGGCGCGACACGATCTCGATCGGCGCGATCTCGTCCTTGAAGAGGCCGGCCTCGATCGCCGCGGCAGCGCGTTCCTGGCTGGAGAGCGCCAGCGCGTCCTGCTCCTCGCGCGAGATCGAATGCTCGCAGGCGACGTTCTCGGCGGTGACGCCCATGTGGCCGGTGCCGAAGGGGCAGGTCAGCGCGCCGGTCATCATGTCGATGGCCTTCACGTCGCCCATCTTCTGGCCGAAGCGGGCCTGCTGCAGGATGTAGGGCGCGCGCGACATGCAGTCGACGCCGCCGGCGAGCGCGAAATCGGCATCGCCCAGCATCAGCGACTGCGTCGCCGAGACGATCGCCTGCGCGCCGGAACCGCACAGCCGGTTCACGTTCATCGCCGGGGTGCCGACCGGAACGCCGGCCTGCACCGAGGCCACGCGCGAGACATACATGTCGCGCGGCTCGGTGTTGATGACATGGCCGAAGACCACCTGGCCGATCTTCTCGGCATCGATCCCGGCGCGGGCGATGGCCGCCTTCGAGACATGGGTGGCGAGGTCGATCGGGCAGAAGCCCGACAGGCTGCCCCCGAAGGTGCCGATGGCGGTACGGGCGCCGGAAAGAATGACGATGCCGGTCATGGAGAACTCCCCCTTTGAGATGTGGGGGGAGGTTAGCGTGGCACCGCGGCCGGCGCCAGTTGCCCCAGGGGCAAGTGACGGGGCGTCATATCGCCTCAGACAAGCGGAATGCGGCCCCCGGGGGTCAGCAGCCAGGCCTTGCGCCCCTCGATCACCGCGGCCGAGACCGGGCCGCCATAGGCCGCGCTCGAATCCATGTTCAGCCGGTTGCCGTAATGGGTGACCTTGTCGATCGCGGTATGGCCATGCACCACCAGCACGCCGTGATCGCGCGGATCGTCGAGGAACTCGGCCCGGATCCAGAGCAGATCGTCCTCGACCTGATCGGCAAGGGCCACCCCCGGGCGGATGCCGGCATGGACGAAAAGCTGCTCGCCGTGCAGGAAATGCGTCGGCCGCGCCGCGATCCAGGCCCGAACCTCGGGCGCGACGGCGGCCAGCGTATCGGCATGGACCTCGGGCAGCGGCCGTTCCTCGGGGTTGCGCACCCCCCAGGAGGCGAGCGTCGTCACCCCGCCGACGCGCGGGTGCATCCATTCGATGCCGCTGCGCAGCATCGGGTCATGGGCATAGGGGTCCTCGAGGAAGCGTTCGAACATGCGGTCGTGATTGCCCTTCAGCACCACCCAGTGCTCGCCCCGCGCCTGGCCCGCCATCAGATGCTCGACCACCTGGCGCGAGCGCGGACCGCGGTCGATCAGATCGCCGATATGGACCAGCGGCGCCTCGGTGTCGCCGACCCGGGCGCGGTCCTCGGCGACAAGCGCCTGTGCCGCCTGCAGCAGGTCGAGATGACCGTGGATATCGCCAATCGCATAAGCGCGCATGCTGTTCCTCCGAACCTCAGGACCGAATGCAATGGGCCCCCCGCGGCAGCGGAGGGCCCGGATCTCATCCTCTCATGTCGCTCAGGCGACGAGGAATTCAAGCGGCTTGACCTGCTGGAACAGGCCCGTCGCCTCGAGTTCCTTCACCACTTCCGGGGCGAGCGGCGCATCGAGATAGGCGATGGCGATCGCTTCGGCGCCGGCCGCGGCACGGCCGAGGGTGAAGTTCGCGACGTTGACCTTGTGGTCGCCAAGCAGCGTGCCGAGCTTGCCGATGATGCCGGGGACGTCCTTGTTCGTGGTGTAGAGCATGTGCGGCCCCACCTCGGCGTCGACGTTGATCCCCTTGATCTGGATGAAGCGCGGCTTGCCATCCGAGAAGCAGGTGCCGGCCACGGCGCGCTCGCGCACGTCGGTGACGACGGTGACCTTGATGTAGCCGTCGAACACGCCCGACTTGTCCTGCGTGGTCTTCGAGAGCTGGATCCCGCGTTCCTTCGCGATCACCGGCGCCGAGACCATGTTCACGTCCGGGTTCGCCTTCTTCATGATCCCGGCGATCACCGCGCAATCAAGCGCCTTCAGGTTCATCTTCGAGACGATGCCGTCATAGGTGATGTTGATCGCCTTGATCGGTTCGTCGGTCATCTGGCCGATGAACGAGCCGAGGTATTCGGCCAGCTTCACCCAGGGGCCCATGACCTTCGCCTCTTCGGCGGTCATCGACGGCAGGTTCAGCGCGTTCTCGACGGCGCCGTCGAGCAAGTAGTTCGACATCTGCTCGGCGACCTGCAGCGCAACGTTTTCCTGCGCTTCCGAGGTCGAGGCGCCAAGGTGCGGCGTGCAGACGACGTTCGGCAGGCCGAAGAGCACGTTCTCGGTCGCCGGTTCGACAGCGAAGACGTCGAGGGCGGCACCGGCCACATGGCCCGACTTCAGCAGATCGGCGAGGGCGTCCTCGTCGACCAGACCGCCGCGGGCGCAGTTGATGATGCGCACACCCTTCTTGGTCTTCTCGAGGTTCTCGCGCGACAGGATGTTGCGGGTCTGCTCGGTCAGCGGCACGTGCAGGGTGATGAAGTCGGCGCGCTCGAGCAGCTCGTCAAGCTCGACCTTCTCGACGCCCATCTTCGCGGCCTTCTCGTCCGACATGAAGGGATCATAGGCGATGACCTTCATCTTCAGGCCCTTGGCGCGGTCGCACACGATGCCGCCGATGTTGCCGGCGCCGATCACGCCGAGCGTCTTGCCGGTCAGCTCGACGCCCATGAACTTCGACTTCTCCCACTTGCCGGCCTGGGTCGAGGCCGAGGCTTCGGGGATCTGGCGGGCGACGGCGAACATCATCGCGATCGCGTGCTCGGCGGTGGTGATCATGTTACCGAACGGCGTGTTCATCACGATCACGCCCTTCTTCGAGGCGGCTTCCTTGTCGACGTTGTCGACACCGATGCCGGCGCGGCCGACGACCTTCAGCTTCGTCGCCTTCTCGAGCAGCGCCGCGGTCACCTTGGTGGCCGAGCGGATCGCAAGACCGTCGTAATCGCCGATCACCTCGGCCAGTTTGTCCTTGTCCTTGCCGAGTTCCGGGCGGAAGTCGACTTCGATGCCGCGGTTCTTGAAGATCGCGATGGCGGCGTCGGAAAGCTTGTCGGAGATGAGAACCTTGGGGGCCATTTCTGGATTTCCTGAATATACGGGATTTCGGAAAGGGCGGGTCGTCACGGAGTCTATAGACGTCCCGCCGCGCTTTCGCATGCGGCCCGCCCGGAGGCAGGCCGCCTGAAATCAGGCCTGAGCCGCGATTTCCGCCTCGAAGGCGTATTCGATCCAGGGCATCAGCGCCTCGAGATCGGCCTTCTCGACGGTCGAGCCGCACCAGATGCGCAGGCCGGCCGGGGCGTCACGATAGGCGCCGACGTCAAGCGCGACGCCTTCCTTCTCGAGCCGCTTCGCGACGGCCTTGGCGAAGGCCGCGCCGTCCTTGATCCGGGCGTCGTTGAACTTCAGGCACACCGAGGTGGTCGAGGCGTTCGCCGGGTTGTTGGCGAGGTTCTCGATCCAGGGCTTCGCCGCGACGAAGTCCCACACCACCTGCGCGTTCGCCTCGGCGCGGCCGATCAGGCCCTTCAGGCCACCGATCGACTTGGCCCATTTCAGCGCCACGAGGTAGTCTTCGACGCAGAGCATCGAGGGGGTGTTGATCGTCTCGCCGACGAAGATGCCGTCGATCAGCTTGCCGCCCTTGGTCATGCGGAAGATCTTCGGCATCGGCCATTTCGGGGTGTAGGTTTCCAGCCGCTCGACGGCGCGCGGGCTGAGGATCAGCACGCCATGGCCGCCTTCGCCGCCCAGCACCTTCTGCCAGGAGAAGGTGACGACGTCGAGCTTGTCCCAGGGCAGATCCATCGCGAAGGCGGCCGAGGTCGCGTCGCAGATGGTCAGGCCCTGGCGCTCGGCCGGGATGTCGTTGCCGTTGGCGACACGCACGCCCGAGGTGGTGCCGTTCCAGGTGAAGACGACGTCAGTGTTGAAGTCGACATCGGTGAAATCGACGATGTCACCATATTCGGCCTTCTTCACGTCGGCGTCGATCTTGAGCTGTTTCACCACATCGGTGACCCAGCCCGAGCCGAAGGATTCCCAGGCGCACATGGTGACCGGACGGGCACCGAGCAGCGACCACAGCGCCATCTCGACGGCGCCGGTGTCCGACGCGGGAACGATGCCGATGCGGTAGTCGGCGGGCACACCCAGGATCTCGCGGGTGGTCTCGATCGCCTCTTTCAGCTTCGCCTTGCCGACGGCGGCACGATGCGAGCGGCCAAGCGGCGCGTCAGCGAGCATGTCGAGGGAGAAACCGGGGATCTTCGCGCAGGGGCCCGAAGAAAAACGCGGATTGACCGGACGCGCGACCGGAGCTTCGTAAGCCATCAATGGTATCCTTCCAGATAAACGCCCCTCGTTGGGGAGAGGTGTCCCGCTGCGGCAGATACGCCTCCGCCTGCTCTGGCACAAGGGGGGAAATTGCGATATTGCGCCGCATCGGCGCCCGAAAGCGACGCCGCGCTCCACTATCGGAAACTTCTCGCGGAATCCCCCAATGTTCATTGCCGTCCTCCTCGCCGATCCGAAAGCCGCCAATCTCGAGCGCGTCACCGTTGAATCGCTGCGCAACGCCTGGGGCGGGGGCGAGGCGCGCTGGCTGAGCCCCGGCATCGCCGCCGAGTTCGAGCTGAGCGAGATGCCCTCGAATCGCTGGGACGTGTGGGAAAGCCTGCAGGGGCTGGGCCACGACCTGGTCATCGTGCCGGCCGAGGGGCGGCGCAAGAAGATGCTGCTCGCTGACATGGACAGCACGATGATCCAGCAGGAGTGCATCGACGAGCTCGCCGACGTGGCGGGCGTCGGCGCGCGGGTGAAGGAGATCACCGCGCGGGCGATGAACGGCGAGCTTGATTTCGAGGGCGCGCTGACCGAACGCGTCGGTCTGCTCCGGGGCCTGTCCGCCGACGTCATCCGCCAGGTGATCGACGAGCGGCTCAGCTTCATGCCGGGGGGCCACGACCTTTTGCGCACGATGAAGGCGAACGGCGCCTATTGCGCGCTGGTCTCGGGCGGCTTCACCGCCTTCACCGGCCATGTCGCCGAGGTGCTGGGCTTTGACGAGAACCGCGCCAACGTGCTGCTGGTCGAGGACGGCAAGCTCACCGGCGTGCCCTCGCGCCCGATCCTCGGCCGCGAGGCGAAGGTGCAGGCCTTCCACGAGATCTCGGCCCGGCTCGGCCTTGCGGCGACCGAGGTGATCGCCGTGGGCGACGGCGCGAACGACCTTGGCATGCTGCATCTGGCCGGCATGGGCGTGGCGCTGCACGCCAAGCCCTCGGTCGCCGCGCAATGCGACATCCGCATCAACCACGGCGACCTGAGCGCGCTTCTGTATATCCAGGGCTATTCGGTCGAAGACTTCGCCTGAACTGCGACACCGCCGCGCCAGGTGCCCGCAAGGCGCCAGTCGGCGGTGAGATGCACCAGATCGGCGGCCAGGCCGGGGGCGATGCGTCCGGCCGGCGCCCCGATCAGCCCGGCAGGCCGCGCCGTCGCCATCGTCAGCGCCGCCTCGGGCGCAAGGCCAAGCCGGGTGATGCACAGCCGGATCGCCTCGGGCAGGGTCAGGTCCGCCCCCGCAAGCGTGCCGTTTTCCAGCCGCAACGCGCCGTCGCGGCGCAGGATCCGGCGCCCGGCCAAGGTGAATTCCTGCGCCTCGGTGCCCGCGACCGCCATCGCATCGGTCACCAGGAACAGCCGATCCCCCGCCAGCCGCAGGGCAAGCGACAGGGTCTCGGGGCAGACATGGATGCCATCGGCGATCAGACCGGCGGCGAAGGGCAGGCTCAGCGCCCCGCCAACGAGCCCCGGCTCGCGCGAGCCAAGCTGTGACATCGCGTTGAAGAGATGGGTGACCATCCGCGCCCCGGCGGCATGGGCCGCCTGCGCCTCGGCAAAGCTTGCCTCGGCATGGCCGAGCGAGACGAGGATGCCGGCCTCGGCCAGTTGCGCGATCTGATCGGGGGTGGCAGAGGCGGGCGCCAGCGTCACCACCAGCGCGGGCAGACCGGTCTTCGCCTCGGTCAGGATGTCGATGTCGTCCTGCGTCAGCGGCCGGATGCACTGCGGCGGGTGGCAGCCCGGCCGCTTCGGGTCAAGGTGCGGCCCCTCGAGGTGCAGCCCCAGAAAGCCCGGCACCCGCGCCGCCGCGGCGATCCCCGCCGCCAGGACCGAACGCGTCGCCGCCGCGGTGTCGGTGATCAGCGTCGGCAACAGCCCCGTGGTGCCAAGCCGTGCGTGCGCGTCGCAGATCGTGGCGATGGTCGCGACCGTGGCCGAACCATCGAGCATCACGCCGCCGCCGCCGTTCACCTGCAGGTCGATCAGCCCGGGGGCAAGGGTGCCGCCCGGCAACGTGATGCGCGGCCCCGCGGGCGCCTCGGCCTCGGGCAGGACCCGGGCGATGCGGCCGCCCTCGACCACAAGTGCGGCGCCGTCGTGAAAGCGCGTGCCGTCGAAGATCCGCGCGCCGGTAAAGATCAGTCGGTCCATGTCATCTCCTCGCGCGCAAGGGCCAGCGCGCCGTCAAGCGCCGTGCCCGCGGGCGCCAGCGCCGGCCAGTCGGGCAGAGCGAGCCGCGGCCCGAGCCCGCCCATCCAGACGACGGGCAGCGGGGCCTCGGGTTGCAGCAGCTCCACCGCGGCGCGGATCTCGGCCGCGGCGGCCGCGCGCACCGCCTGCGCGGCGGGGTCGTCCTCGAAGGCGCGCGGGGCAAGGCAGGCCCAGTCGGCGGGCGTCGCAGCCAGCGAAAAGGCCACGAGCCCCGCCGGCCCGCCCAGCTCGTCCGAAAGCGCCGCCAGCAGCGGCGTCAGCGCCACGAAGCCATCAAGCGCGCGGGTCGTGCGCATCACCAGCGCCCGGCCGATCCAGGCGCCCGAGGCCTCGTCGCCAAGCCGCAGGCCCCAGCCGCCGATCGCGCGCAGCCGCCCGCCGATCTGCCGGGCAAAGACCGATCCTGTGCCGATCGCCACCGCGATGCCGTCGCGCGGGCCCAAAGCGCCGCGCACCGAGGTGGCGACGTCCTGCACCACCTTGGCGGGAAACGGCAGCGCTGCCGCGAGCCGCGGCCCCGCCCCCGACAGGTTCGCCCCGGCAAGGCCCAGCACCGCGCGCACCTGCGCCGCGGGGCGATCGCCGATCACCGCCCGCGCGACGGCGGACACCTCGCGCAGCGCGGCATCGAAATCGGTGGCGATATTCGCCGGGCCGCCCTCGGCCCGGGCCAGCACCGCCCCCGAGGCATCGGCCAGTGCCGCGCGGCATCCGGTGCCGCCGCCGTCGATCCCGAGATAGAACATCGCCCCTCCTGCCCGGTTGCGTGGGCCGGGCCCGTGTCGGCGCGAAGATGCCGCGCCGGGGGGCGGGGGGCAAGGCGAAACGCCGCCTGCGCCGCAGCGCACCGGCGGCCGGCCGCACACGCGGCTTCACCCCTTCGGCACCGGCCGCGGCAAGGCTTGCCCGAGGCCGCCGCCGCCGCTATGCCTTTTGCATGAGCACGAGGATCAGCCCCTTTTCGCTGCGGCGCCTGCTGCTGCCGGCCCTGCTGGCAGGGCTTGCCGGCTGCGTCGCCCCCGGCACGCCTGCCACCGACCGCGCCGAGGTGCTGGGCGGCACGATGACCCTCGTTGCGCCCAAGGGCTTCTGCGTCGACCCCGGCTCGCGCCGCGAGGAGCGCGCGGGCAGCTTCGTGCTCTGGGGCAATTGCGCGGCGATCTCGGGCGATGCGACGGCGCCGAAACCGCCCTATCGCGCGATGCTCACCGCCACCGTCGGCCCCGAGGGCGCGGGCCCTGTCGAGGCGACCTTCCCGGGCTTCGAGCGCTTCTTCCGCTCGGGTGCGGGGCGCGCGGCACTCGCCCGCTCGGGCGCACCCGACGATGTCGAGATCCTGAAGGTCAAGCGCAGCGGGCATCTGCTGCTGCTGAAGATCCGCGACCGCTCGCGCGTGCAGGGCGCCCCGGTGAGCGAGACCTACTGGCGCGCGATCACCGGGCTTTCCGGGCGGATCACCGCACTTTCGGTGCTGCCGCTCGAAGGGGCCTCGATCACCGACGCCGCGCAGATCCGCCTGCTGACCGATTTCGATGCAACCATTCGCGCCGCGAACCCGGAAACAATCACCGCCTCGCCGAAAAGTTGAACCAAGGCCTCCGTTTTCCCGCGGAACCCCCGGAAACCGGAACGATTCCACTTTTCCCGCTTCAAATTCAGAAATCTCACGAATAAGACTCTGAAATGCAGGGATTGTTTCCAAAGCGTTAACGATTTGTCGCGAGGGTCGAGGCATGGTCAAGAAACAGGACTCCTTTCTCGATCGGCTTGTGCAACGACGGGCGCTTGCGCGCTGGCAGCGGGCGACACGGCTTGCCCCCTCTCTCGATCTCGACGACCTGCGGCAGCTGCGCAGCGATGCCGCGCAGGTGCGCCACGCGGTCGGCGAGCTTCTGCACATCGCCGACGGCCGGCTGACGATGCCGATGGCGGGCGGAGACGGCATCGATCGGCCGCTTGGTGCGGACTGGGCCTGGCGGCCCGCGTTGTGGCGCGGCCCGATCGAGCCGCGCGGCATTGCCGCCGCCGAGACCCGCCAGCGCCTCGGCGACGAGGTGACCCTGTTTCACGACTGCAAGGTGTCGGAGCTGACGCTGCACCAGCTGCGCAACACGCGCGAGAAGGACCCGGCCCCCTACGGTCTGCGGATGGACGTGTTCCGCTTCGACGGCTCGTTCCTGTCGCTGGTGCTCGACCTGCCCGAAAGCGGGCTGCGGGGGATGCGGCGCAACCACCTGGTGCGGCTGAACATCGATGTCGAGGTGGAAAAGCCGCTCGAGATCTTCTGCCGGCTGAACGTCAAGCACGGGCCGAACACCGAACAGCTGGTGCGCGAGCTGCCGCTGAGCACCGGGGCGAGCCATGTCGACTTCGACCTCGCCTATACCAAGATGAACGAGAAGCGGCTGGAGAAGGCCTGGGTCGACCTGATCTTCGAAGGGCCGCAGATGAACCAGGTGATGCTGCGCGACGTGACCTTCGTGCGCCATCCGCGCGCGGATATCTGAGGGGAAAGCCATGCTGGAAATGTCGCGGGTGCGCAATGGCCGCTGGGAAGCGATCTGGGACGGGGCGGATGACGCCCGCATCGCCGTGCTGCATCAGGGCGAGGAGCTGCCCGGCCTGACCTTCGAGGCCACCGGAGACGGCAAATGGCGGCTGAGCCTGCCGATCCCGGCCGGGCTCCTGTCGGACGGGGTGCAGAGCTTCGTCATCCGCGAGGGCAGAGACACGGTGGGCAAATTCTCGATCGTCACCGGCGCGCCGCTGGAAGACGACCTGCGCGCCGAGATCGAGCTTCTGCGGGCCGAGCTCGACCTGCTGAAGAAGGCGTTCCGGCGCCATTGCGTCGAGACCGGCGCGGCCTGACGGCGACGACTGGCAGGGGTGATGGCCGGGGGGCGCCGCCCCCCGAACCCCCCGAGGTATTTCGGGCAAGATGAAGATCAGAGCGCCGCGCCGAGGCGGGTGCCCTGATCGATCGCCCGTTTCGCATCAAGCTCGCCCGCGACATCGGCACCGCCGATGACCTGCGGCGTGATCCCGGCGGCGATCAGCTGCTCGGCAAGGCTGCGCTCGCTCAGCTGGCCGGCGCAGAGCACGACGGTGTCGGCGGCAATCAGCGTGGGGTCCTTGCGCTCGGGGCCGAAGCTGATCTGCAGCCCCTCGGCGGTGATCGCCTCGTAATTCACCCCGCCCATCATCCGCACACCCTTGGCCTGCAGCGCCGCGCGGTGGATCCAGCCGGTGGTCTTGCCCAGCTTGCGGCCCGGTTTTTCCGGCTTGCGCTGCAACAGCGTCACCTGCCGCGCGGGCGGTTCGGGCTGCGGCGTGGCCAGGCCGCCCGGGGTGCGCGCCGGATCGCCGACGCCCCATTCGCGCATCCAGTCTTCCGGGTGCAGGGTCGGGCTGTCGGTGACGGTCAGGAACTCGGCCACGTCAAAGCCGATGCCGCCCGCGCCGACGATCACGACGCGCGGGCCGGCGGTGACGCGCCCGGTCAGGATGTCGATGTAGCTTGCGGCCCGTTCCTCGCCCGGGATGCCGGGGCTGCGGGGCGTGACGCCGGTGGCGATGATGACCTCGTCAAAGCCCGCGAGCGTCTCGACCGTGGCCTCGGTGTTCAGGCGCAGCGTGACGCCGGTGCGCGCCAGCATCGTCGCGAACCAGTCGGTGAGGCCGTGGAACTCCTCCTTGCCCGGCACCCGGCGCGCCATGCACAGCTGGCCGCCGATCTCGGCCGCGCGGTCGATCAGGGTGACGGCATGGCCGCGCCCGGCGGCGGTGATCGCGGCGGAAAGGCCCGCGGGCCCCGCCCCGACGACGGCGATGCGCTTCGGCGCGGGCGTCGGGGCCAGCGTCAGCTCGGTCTCGTGCCCGGCGCGCGGGTTGACGAGGCAGCTCGAGATCTTGCCCGAGAAGGTATGATCGAGGCAGGCCTGGTTGCAGGCGATGCAGGGGGCGATTTCCGCCGCGCGCCCCGCGGCGGCCTTGGCGACGAAGTCGGGATCGGCAAGGAAGGGGCGGGCAAGCGAGACCATGTCGGCATCGCCGTGGGCGAGGATCTCCTCGGCGACGCCCGGGGTGTTGATCCGGTTCGAGGTGATGACCGGGATCGAGACCTCGGGGCGCAGCCGCGCGGTGAGCCAGGTGAAGGCCGCGCGCGGCACCGAGGTGGCGATCGTCGGCACCCGCGCCTCGTGCCAGCCGATGCCGGTGTTGAGCATGCTGGCGCCGGCGGCCTCGATCGCCTTCGCGAGCGTCACCACCTCGTCCCAGGTCGAGCCCTCGGGCACCAGGTCAATCAGCGAGATCCGGTAGATCACGATGAAATCGGGGCCGACCGCGGCGCGCACGCGTTTCACCACCTCGACCGGCAGGCGCATCCGGTTCTCGTAGGAGCCGCCCCAGCGGTCCTCGCGCCGGTTCACGTGGCGCACGAGGAACTGGTTCAGGAAATAGCCCTCGGAGCCCATCACCTCGACGCCGTCATAGCCCGCCTCGCGGGCGCGAGCGGCAGCGGTGGCGATGTCGGCGATCTGCTTCTCGATCCCGGCCTCGTCGAGTTCCTTGGGCGGAAAGGGCGAGATCGGCGATTTCACCGCGCTGGCCGAAACGCAGTCGGGCGAATAGGCATAGCGGCCGGCGTGCAGGATCTGCATCGCGATGCGCCCCCCCGCCGCATGCACGCGCTCGGTGACGAGGCGGTGATGGGCGATGTCCTCGGGGGTGAACAGCCCCGCCGCCCCCGGAAACACCCCGCCCTCGCGGTTCGGCGCCATGCCGCCCGTCACCATCAGCCCGACGCCGCCGCGGGCGCGTTCGGCGTAGAATTCGGCGACGCGGTTCCAGTCGCCGGTCTCCTCGAGATTGGTGTGCATCGAGCCCATCAGCACGCGGTTCTTCAGAACCACGTGACCGAGGTCGAGCGGCGCAAGCATGTGCGGATAGTGGCTCATAGGTCTCCTCCCTGGCTGGCGCCAAAGTGACGTGCACGGAAGCCTCTGTCACGCCGAACGCGGCGTCAATGGCCGGTGGCGTCAGGACCGCGCCTGCCGGTCGAAGACCCGATGCGCGACGAAAAGCGTGACGGCGGCGATGGCGAAAAGCGCCGAGACCGCCGGCACCACCTCGGCGAGGCCAAAGCCCTTGAGGAAGATCCCCTTCGACAGCGCGATGAAATGGGTGAGCGGGTTCACCGCGCTCAGCAGCTGCAGCGCGGCCGGCATGTTCTCGACCGGGGCGAGATAGCCCGAGAGCACCACCGAGGGCACCATGAAGCAGAAGACGCCCAGGAAGGCCTGCTGCTGGCTGGCGCTGATCGCCGAGATCAGCAGCCCCACGCCGGAGAGCGCCAGCGCATAGGCGAACATCGCAAGCAGCAGCATCCACAGCTGCCCGGTGAAGGGCACGCCATAGAGGAACACGGCCGCCGCGGCGATCACGCTGGCCTGTGTCATCGCCACCAGGATGCCCGGCACCGCCTTGCCGACCATGATGTAGCCCGGCGTCAGCGGGGTGACGAGCAGCTGGTCATAGGTGCCCTCCTCGCGCTCTCGCGCCAGCGACAGGGCGGTGACCAGCAGACAGCCGATGGTCGAGATGATCGCGACAAGGCTGGGCAGCACGAACCATTTGTAGTCGAGGTTCGGGTTATAGAGGTTGCGCCGCTCGATCCGCGCCGGCAGCACCTGCCCCGCGCGCTCGTCGGCGAAGGTCGAGGTGATGTCGCGGATGTAGGAAAAGGCGATCTGCGCGGCGTTCGACTTGCGCCCGTCGATCAGCGCCTGCACCGTGACCGGGGTGCCCTCGAGCAGCTTGCGCGAGAAATCGGGCGGGATGCGCAGGCCCAGAAGCGCCTTTTGTGCGTCGATCGCCTGCTCGAGCTCGGCCTCGCTGTGCACCGGGTGGAGCGTGCCGAAGGCCGAGGCGGCGGCGATGCGGTTCACCAGCTCGACCGCCTCGGCGCCCGGATCCTCGTTCAGGATCGCGACGGCGGCATTGCGCACCTCGAGCGTGGTGGCGAAGGGGAAGACAACGAGCTGCACCAGAAGCGGCATCATCAGCATCGCCACGTTGCGGCGCGAGGACAGCAGCTGCGCCAGCTCTTTCGCGATCAGGGTGAGGATGCGGCGCCACATCGTCAGCCGTCCAGTCTCATGCGGGTGCGCCGCGCCGTCAGGCCCAGCCAGAACAGCGCCGAGACCAGCAGGAACAGCAGGTTCGGCAGCAGGATCGCGGCGATGTCGCCGGCCTGGAACAGGGTCTGCATCACCGTCACGAAATAGCGCGCCGGCACGATCAGCGTCACCGCCTGCACGAAAGCCGGCATCGAGGAGATCTCGAAGATCAGCCCGGACAGCATCACCGCCGGCAGGAAGGCGGCATTCAGCGCCGCGAGCGCCGCGTTGAACTGGTTGCGGGTCAGCGTCGACAGCAGCAGCCCGAGGCCAAGCGCGCTGCCCAGGAACAGGCTGGTGGCGACGAACAGCATGGCGATCGAGCCGCGCAACGGCACGTGCATCAGCACCACCGCGATGACGACACAGACCGCCATCGCGATCAGCCCGAGCCCGTAATAGGGCAGCGCCTTCGACAGCAGCAACTCGCCCCGCCGCACCGGGGTGGCGAGCAGCGCCTCCATCGTGCCGCGCTCCCATTCCCGCGCAACGACGAGCGAGGTCAGCAGCGCGCCGATGATCGTCATCACCACGGCGATCGAGCCCGGGATCAGGAAGTTGCGGCTTTCGGTCGAGGGGTTGAACCAGTAGCGCGGCTCCAGCGACACCGGCGGATCGGCACTGACGCCGCGGGCATCGGCGCGCGCGTGCAGCCAGCTTTCGAACAGGCCCTGGGCATAGCTGGCGACGAAATTCGCGGTGTTCGGCTCCGAGCCGTCGGTCAGCACCTGGATCCGCGCGCTGCCGTCGCCCGCCGCCAGCCGCGCGCCGAAATCTTGCGGGATCACGATGAGACCGCGCAGCGCGCCCTCGGCCATCGGCGTGGCCAGCTCGGCCCGGGTCCGGGCAAAGCGCAGGTGGATATAGGGCGAGCCCGCGGCCACGGCGGCAAAGCGCTGCGCCTCGGCGCCCTGATCCTCGAGCACGATGCCGAGCGACAGCCGGTTGGTGTCGAGCGAGATGCCGAAGCCGAAGATGAACAGCAGCACGACCGGCAGCACCACGGCGATCAACAGGCTGCTCGGGTCGCGCAGGATCTGCTTCGTCTCCTTGATGCAGAGCGCGCGCAGCCGGCGCAGCGAGAACCCCTCGTGCAGAGTGCGGGTCATGGCGCCCCCCCTGCCGCGGCGCGGGCGGCATCGTCGCGCTCGATCAGCCGGATGAAGGCATCCTCGAAGGTCGGATCGGGCAATGCGGCATCGGCCACCTGCCGCTTCAGATCGTCGGGCGGGCCGACGGCGATCAGCCGGCCGCGATAGACGAGGCCGATACGGTCGCAATATTCCGCCTCGTCCATGAAATGAGTGGTCACCATCACCGTCACGCCGCGGTCGACAAGCGCGTTGATATGCGACCAGAACTCGCGCCGGGTCACCGGATCGACACCCGAGGTCGGCTCGTCGAGGAACAGCAGCGGCGGCTCGTGCATCAGCGCGCAAGCCAGCGACAGGCGTTGCTTGAAGCCAAGCGGCAGCTCGGCCGCCTGCGTGCCGCGGTAATGGTCAAGCTCGAAGCTTTCCAGCATCTGCGCCACCTTGCGGTCGCGGCTGCGGCCGCTGAGCCCGTAGATGCCGGCGAAGAAGCGCAGGTTCCGCTCGACCCCGAGATTGCCGTAGAGCGAGAATTTCTGCGCCATGTACCCCAGCTTCTGCCGCGCCGCGGGGGCCGAATGCTTCAGGTCGATCCCCATCACCTGCGCCTCGCCGGATGTGGGCGCGAGCAGGCCGCACATCATCCGGAAGGTGGTCGACTTGCCCGCGCCGTTCGGGCCGAGAAGGCCGAAGATCTCGCCGCGCCGGACGGAAAAGCTGACGTGATCGGTGGCGACGAAATCGCCGAAGCGGCGGGTCAGGTCATGGGCGCGGATCACCGCCTCCGGGTCGATATGCGCCGGCAGCGCCACCTCGGCCAGCGTGCCGGCAAGCGCCGAGCGGCCGTCGGGCCCGCCGCCCACGAGATCGATGAAGGCATCCTCGAGCCGCGGCTCGACCGGCACGATGCGCGGCGCGTCCTCGCCCAGCTCGGCCATGGGCGGCGCCTGCCCCTCGGCCAGCACAAGCCGCACCGCATCGCCCTGGATCACCCCGTCGATCACCCCCGGAAGGCCGAGCGCGCGGCGCAGGAAATGGCGCCGGTTGCCGCGGATGTCACAGGCCAGGACCGAGCGGCCGCGCATCCGCGCGATCTGCTCGCCCGGGGGGCCGGCAAAGATCACCCGCCCGGCGTTCATCAGGCACAGCGCGTCGCAACGCTCGGCCTCCTCGAGGTAGGCCGTGGCCCAGACCACCGCCATGCCCTCGGCGGCGAGCGCCTGCACCATCCGCCACAGCTCGCGCCGCGAGATCGGATCGACGCCCACCCCGGGTTCGTCGAGCAGCAGCAGCTCCGGCTGCCCGACCAGCGTGCAGGCAAGGCCGAGCTTCTGCTTCATGCCGCCCGACAGCTTGCCGGCAAGCCGCCCGGTGAAGCGGTGCAGATCGGTGAAATCGAGCAGCCGCTCGAACTGCGCCTGCCGCGCCGCGCCGGTGACGCCGCGCAGATCGGCATAGAGAACCAGGTTCTCCATCACCGTCAGATCCTCGTAGAGGCCGAACTTCTGCGGCATGTAGCCCACCCGCAGGTGCAGCTCCGACGCGGCGCGCAGCGGGTCGAGCCCCAGCACCTCGATCTCGCCGGAGACGGGTTTCAAGAGCCCCGCCATCAGCCGCATCAGCGTGGTCTTGCCCGCGCCATCGGGCCCCGCCAGCCCGGTGATGACACCGCGATCGATGCTCAGCGCCACATCGTCCAGCGCGTGCTCCTCCGCGCCCTGCCCGGCATAGCGGTGGGTCAGGCCGCGGATCGAGACCGCCAGACCCGCCGCCATCGCGCTCACCCCGCCTCGGCGGCAAGGCGCACCGTCACCGGCATGCCCTGACGCAATGCGGTGTCGCCATCCTCGACGGTGATCCGCAGCCGGTAGACGAGGGCGCTGCGCAGGCTCTGCGTCTCGACCTGCTTCGGCGTGAACTCGGCGCGCGAGGAGACGAAGCCGACCGTGCCGTGATAGGGCGCGCCCGGGCGGGCATCGGTGAAGACCAGCACCCTGGTGCCCGGCGCGACCCGGCCCAGGTCGGGCTCCCCGACATAGGCACGCACGCGGATGGGGGTGTCGAGCGACAGCGTCACCACCGTGGTGCCGGCCGCGACCATCGCCCCCGGCTCGACCGCGCGGGTCAGCACGGTGCCTGCCTCGGGCGTTGTCAGCACGGCATCGTCGAGCTGGATCTGCGCCGCGTCGCGCGCGGCGGCGGCGGCCTGTCGCTGTGCCACGGCCTGCGCGATCTCGGCCGGGCGGGCGCCGGTCACCGCGGCAAGATGCGCCTGCACCGCGGCCTCATGCGCCGCCTGCGCCTGGCCAAGCGCGGCCTCGGCGGAATCGAGCGCCTGCTGCAGCGAGACCGAGGTGGTCTTCAACGCCTTCTGCCGCGCATAGGTCGCCTCGGCATTGCGCAGCGCCGCCTCGGTGCCGGCGACCTGCGCAGCGAGCTGGGCGATCTCCTCGGCGCGCGCGCCTTCCTTCAGCAGCGTCTCGGCCGCCGTCGCGGCATCGAGCGCGCCCTGCGCCTGTGCGAGCGCCGCGCGCTGCGGCGCCGCGTCAAGCCGCGCGATCTCGTCCCCGGGCGCCAGACGATCACCCTCCTCGACGGCAAGCGACGCGATGCGGCCGCCGGTGCGGAAGGCAAGGTTCAGCTCGCGGATGTCGACATTGCCTCCAAGAACCAGCGGCCCCTGCGCGGCCGGACGCGCCTGCCACAGGACAAGGCCGCCCACCGCCAGCGCGACGGCCAGCCCCGCCATGATCGCCCCTCGCCGCATCGCGCCGCTCCCCCGTGGTTCCGCGCCAGCCTAGGAAGGCACGAACCCGCTGACAACTGAAAAATGACTGGCGGGTCATTTTGTCCCGTGCAAGGATGGCACCATGCAGGAGACCACGTCAGAGCCAGAGCAGGCCCAGCCCGAAGCGGGGCTGCGCGACCGCAAGAAGGAAGCCAAGCGCGCCGCGATCATCGCGGCGGCGCAGGCCGAGTTCATCGCCCATGGCTTTGCCGAGGCGCGGCTGGCGCGTGTGGCGGCGCAGGCGGGCGTGGCGAAGGGCACGCTCTACCTGTATTTCGACAGCAAGGAGGCGCTCTTCGATGCGGTGCTGCGCGGCGCGCTGCCGCTGATCTTCGCGCCGCCCGTGGCGCCCGATCCCGGCACGCCGCCGCAGGTCGCCTTTCGCCGCCGGCTGCGCGCGGCGATCGCCGACATGCAGGCCTCGGGGCGCGACAAGCTGGCGCTGATCGTGCTGAGCGAAAGCGCGCAGTTCCCGGGCCTTGCACGGATCTATCTTGAGGCGATCCTCGAGCCGCTGTTCGAGCTGGTGCGTGACTATGCCCGCAGCTCGGGGGTGGCGCGGCTCGAACCGCTCACCCGCTATCCGCAGCTGCTGCTGGCGCCGATGCTGGCGGCGACGATGTGGAACCGGCTGATGACCGAACGCCCGCCGCTCGACCTGCCCGAGATGCTCGAGACGCATCTGACGCTGGTGCTGGGCCCGCCCGAGGGTGAGCCCGCCGGGGTCACAGGGTGAAGGCCGCGACGAAGGCGTCGACGGCGGCGTCGCTGTCGCCCGCGGCGAAGGCCTCCATCCCCACCGGGCCGCGATAGCCCATCGCCCAAAGCCCCCGCGCCACGCCGGGATAGTTGATCTCGCCGGTGCCGGGTTCGCAGCGGCCGGGATTGTCGGCGACCTGCACCTCGCCGATCCAGGGCAGGCATTTCTCGCACCAGCGCAGCAGATCCCCCTCGCCCAGCTGGGTGTGATAGAGGTCGAGGTTGATGCGCAGCTGCGGCCGGTCGACCGAGGACACCAGCGCCAGCACATCCGCGGTGCGGCCGAAGGGGCAGCCGGGGTGGTCGAGCGGGTTGAGGTTCTCGAGGGTGAAGACCACACCCTCGGCCTCGGCCAGATCGCAGATCCGCATCAGCGTGTCGCGCGCGCGCAGCCACATCGCGCCGGTGACGACCTCGCTCTGGCGCAGCGGAATGCCGCCCGGGCCAAGCCCCGTGCCATGCAGGTTCAGCCGCGCCACGCCAAGCCGCTTGCCCACCTGCACCGTCTCGCGCGCCGAGGCCAGCAGCCGCTCGGCCCCCTCGGCATCGGCGAGCCGCCCCTCGAGATAGCCGTTCATGATCGTGTAGCTCGCGCCCAGCCGTTCCAGTTCGGCGATGTCATGGTCGGGCCAGTTCCACAGCCCGACGCCAAGGCCGCGCTCGGTCAGCCGGGCGACGCGCCACGCGATCGGGCGCTCGGGCCAGAGCATCTCGGCGCAGACGGCAAGGGGAAAGGGGCGGGGCATTCGTATCACTCCGGTAAGCCGCGCTCAGCCGTCGCGGTCGAGGATCCAGGTCACCGCCGGGTCGGGCTGAAAGCGCCAGTTGCGGCGCGGCCCGGCCATGACGTTGAGGTAATACATCTCGAAGCCATAGGGCGCGCCGCAGGGGTGATGGCCGCGCGGCACCAGCACGACATCGCCGTCCTGCACCGCCATCGTCTCGTCGAGCGTGCCGTCCTCGGTATAGACCCGCTGGATGCCGAAGCCCTGCGCCGGGTTGATCCGGTGATAATAGGTCTCTTCGAGATAGGTGATGCGGGGGAAGTCGTCCTCGTCGTGGCGGTGGCTGGGATAGGAGGACCAGTGGCCGGCCGGGGTGAAGACCTCGGTCACCAAAAGGCTGTCGCAGATCTCCTCGGCCTCCATCGCGATGTTGTGCACATAGCGGGTGTTGGAGCCGCGCCCGCGTTCGGTGAGCGCGATGCCCCCGGGCCCGATCCGGCGTGCCGGATGGTTGCCGCGGCCCGGTGCAGCACAGACCGCGACGGTGCAGTCGGTCTCGGCAACCAGGCTCCAGTCCTGCCCGTTCGGCACATAAAGGCAATGCGGCGGCGTGCGCTCGAACACATTCATCCGCTCGCCCAGCACGCCCCAGTCCTGCCCGGCGGCATGGATGCGCGCCCGGCCCTCGACCAGGACGAGGATCACCTCGGTCGTGCCGGTCGCCTCGGCCGCGCTCTCGCCCGGGCGCAGCCGGTAAAGCGAAAAGCCGACATGGCGCCAGCCGGCCGAGGCCGGGGTGATCTCGTGCACCTTGCCATGGGTGCCAAAGGGTTTGCGCAGCAGATCCGCCATCATCCTCTCCTTTTCACCGAAACCGCCCTCAGGCGGCGTCAAGCCCCGCCTCGCGCGCCGCAGCCTTCAGCGCCTTCAGCCCCATGCTCTGGTAGACAAGCGGGGAGCGGACCGCCGGGTCCTGCTCGGCCTCGATCACCAGCCAGCCGTCATAGCCCGCCCGCGCCAGCAGCCGCAGCAGCGGCACGAAGTCGATCTCGCCCTCGGGGTCGCCCGGCACGGTGAAGGCACCGGCCAGCACCCCCTCGATGAAGGACAGATCCTCGGCCCGGACCCGGTCGCAGATCGCGCGGCGGATGTTCTTGGCGTGGAAATGGCGCACCCGGCCGACGTGGCGGGCCAGCACCTCGGCCGGCACGCCGCCGCCAAAGGCGCAGTGCCCCGCATCGAACAGCAGATGCGTCGCCGGCCCCGTCGCCGCCATGAAGGCGTCGATCTCTGCGGGGCTTTCGACCACGGTGCCCATGTGGTGGTGATAGACGAGGGTGATCCCCTCGCCCGCCAGATAGGCCGCGAAGGCCTCGATCTTGGCGCCGAAGTCGCGCATCCCATCGGCGCTCAGATGCGGGCGGTCGTTCACCGGGTGGCTCGGGTCCGAATGCACCGCGTTCGAGGTCTCGCAGACGATGCAGACGGCACAGCCGTTTTCCTTCAGCTTCGCAAGATGGCCCTGCACCGCTTCGATCTCGGCCTCGACGGAGCGGGTCAGAAGCTCGGTCGAATACCAGCCCGAGATAAAGGCAAGGCCATAGGAGCCCAGCAGCGTGCGCAGCGCCTGCGGGTCCTCGGGCCAGCGGTGGCCGTTCTCGATACCGTCGAAGCCGATCAACTCGCCGGCCTCGTGCAGGATCTGCGCGGTGGGGATCTCGGCGCCGATCGAGCGGTCGTCGTCGTTCGCCCAGGCGATGGGGTTGGTGCCATAGCGGATCATCTGGTTCTCCTGTCGGGCGGGGGTCAGTTGGCGCGCCGCACCCGGGCGGCCTGCGCAAGGTAACGGTCATAGGCGGCGGCGATCTCGGGGCGGTGGCTGACCTCTGGCACGGCCACATCCCACCAGTGCCCGGCGGCGCCGAAGCCCGGCCCCTCGGTGGCGCTGGTCTCGATCACGATCACGGTGGGAATGTCGCGCCCGCGCGCCGCGGTGATCTCGGCCTCGAGATCGGCGATGGTGACGGCGCGGACGGCATGGGCGCCAAGCGAGGCGGCATGGGCGACATAGTCGATCTGGGGCTGCGCCTCGACCGCGCACTCCGTGTAGAGGTTGTTGAACGCGGCCCCGCCGCAGGCCTGCTGCAGCCGGTTGATGCAGCCGTAACCGCGGTTGTCGGTCAGCACCACGGTGAAGGGCACGCGCCGCATCACCGCCGTCGCCAGCTCCGAATTCGCCATCATGTAGCTGCCGTCGCCGGTGAAGCAGATCACCTCGCGCTCGGGCCGCGCGAGCTTCAGCCCCATCGCGCCGGCGATCTCGTAGCCCATGCAGCTGAAGCCGTATTCCATGTGATAGCCGCCCTGCGACGGCTGCCACAGCAGCTTGAGCGCGCCCGGCATGGTGCCCGCGGCGCCCATCGCGATCGCCGCGGGGCCGGTCGCGCGCTGCACCGCGCCGATCACCTGCGCGTCGCTGGGCAGCGGGCCGTCCGGGTCGGGAGCGGCGCAATGGGCGTCGACGGCCGCAAGCCAGGCGGCGCGCGCCGCGGCATCGACGGTGCCGCGACAGGCGCCCAGCTGCGCCGACAGCCGCGCGAGCGCCACACGTGCATCGGCGACCAGCGGCACCGCGCCATGCTTGCGCGCGTCATGGGCCTGCACGTTCACCGAGATAAGCCGCCGGGCGGGATTGGCGAAAAGCGACCACGAGCCGGTGGTGAAATCCTGAAACCGGGTGCCGATGCCCAGCACCAGATCGGCCGCCGCCGCCGCCGCATTCGCCGCGGCCGAGCCATCGACCCCGGCCGCGCCCAGGTTCATCGGATGTACCTGCGCCAGCGCCGACTTGCCCGCCTGCGTCTCGATCACCGGGATCGCGTGGCGGGTGGCGAACTCGGCCAGCGCCGCCTCGGCGCCGGAATAGATCACCCCGCCGCCCGCCACGATCACCGGCGCCTGCGCGCCGCGGATCAGCGCCGCCACCTCGGCCAGCTCGGCCGCGTCGGGCTCGGGCCGGCGGATGCGCCAGACCCGCGGCGCGAAGAACGCGCGCGGCCAGTCGAAGCCCTCGGCCTGCACGTCCTGACAGAAGGACAGGCACACCGGGCCGCAGTCGGCCGGGTCGGTCATCACCGCAAACGCGCGCGGCAGGGCGCTCAGCAGCTGTTCGGGGCGGGTGATGCGGTCGAAATAGCGCACCACCGGGCGGAAGCAGTCATTGGCCGAGACCGTGCCGTCGCCGAAATCCTCGATCTGCTGCAACACCGGATCGGGCCGGCGCCCGGCGAAGACATCGCCCGGGATCAGCAGAAGCGGCAGCCGGTTCACATGCGCGAGCGCCGCCGCCGTCACCATGTTCGTCGCCCCCGGCCCGATCGACGAGGTCACCGCCATCGCCCGCCGCCGCGCATGGCCCTTGGCGAAGGCGATCGCGGCATGGGCCATCGTCTGCTCGTTCTGGCCGCGCCAGGTCGGGAAGGTGTCGCCCGCCTCGTGCAATGCCGCCCCCAGACCCGCCACGTTGCCATGGCCGAAGATCGCCCAGATCCCCTCGAGGAAGCGCTCGCCCTCCGCGGTCATCTGCGCGGCAAGCCAGCGCACCATCGCCTGCGCCGCCGTCAGCCGGATCGTCTCCATCGTCATGCCTCCTTCGCGGCCGCGCGGGCCGTGTCCCAAAGCCCGGCGAGCCGCGCATAACGGCGCGCCATCTCCTCGACCGCCGCCGCATCGCCAAGCGCGCCGGTCATCCAGGCCCGCGCCACCTCGCCGAAGATCGTGCGGCCGACGGCAAAGCCGCGCACCAGCGGGAAGGCCGCCGCCGCGCGGAAGCTTGCCGCCAGCTCCGCCTCGGGCGCATCGAGGCCAAGCACGACGATGCCGCGGGTGTGCGGGTCGTGTTCCTCGATGGCGACACAGGCCCTGGCCCATTCGGCCCGCGTCGCCATCGGTTCCAGCTTCCACCAGTCGGGAAAGATCCCCGCTGCGTAGAACTGCCGGATCAGTGTGGGGGTGGTGTCGGCATCGACCGGGCCGACCTTCGAGGGGATGATCTCGAGCAGGAATTCGAGGTCGTTGCGCCGCGCGGCCTCAAACAGGCGCCGCACCGTCGCCTCCTGCGCCGCGCGGGTGGCCGGGTCGTCGCCCGGGTGGCAAAAGCACAGCACCTTCACCACATCCTCGCGCGCCCAGGCCTCGAGCCCGCCGCAATCGGCGCCAAGGGCCGGCTCAAGCGTCAGCGGGCGCGAGCCCGGCCATTCGCAGGGCCGCCCGACCCAGAGCCCGCTGCCCGAGGCGGCATGGAGCGCGCGCCGGCCGATGCGGTCGTCGCACAGGATGCCATAGCCCGGCCGCCCCGCCTGCACCCGCTGCGCGGCCTGAAGGCACAACTCCTTGAACGCGCCGCCCTTTTCCGGGGTGTAACCCGCCATCTGCTCAAGCTGGACCCGGTGGTCGAAGGCGAAGATGCGGATGTCGGACCAGTCGGGCAGGCCGCGGCGGGCGCGGTTCGTCGACCAGTGGATCTGTTCGAGATCCGCATCGTTGCGCAAATCGGGGCGGATCACACCGCGCGACAGGAAGAAGTCGAGTTCCGCGCGCGAGGGATAGGCCGGCGTGCAGCCGTGCCGGCTGACCGCAAGCGCGCCGCAGGCATTGGCGTATTCAAGCGCCTTCGGCCAGGCCGCCCCCTCGAGCCAGCCGCGCAGCAGGCCCGAGAAGAAACCGTCGCCCGCGCCGAGCACGTTGAACACCTCGATCGGGAAGCCCGGGCCGCTGACGCCGTCATCGAGGCTGTCGGGAATGCCCCCCTCGAAGGCCACGGCGCCGGCCGCGCCGCGCTTGCACACCAGCGTCGCGGCGCTCACCGCCCGCACCGCGCGCAGCGCCGCGATGGTGTCGGTGCTGCCGCCGGCGATGTGGAATTCCTCCTCGGTGCCGACGATCAGATCGAAGAGCCCCAGATGCGCCTGCAACCGCGCGGTGACGGCGGCGCTCTCGATGAAGCGGTTTTCGCCGTCGCCATGGCCCGACAGGCCCCACAGGTTCGGGCGATAGTCGATGTCGAGAGCGGTCTTCGCGCCGGTTTCACGCGCCAGGCGCAGCGCCTTCAGCACCGCCGCCTCGGTGCGCGGGTGGCTCAGATGCGTCCCGGTCGCCACCACCGAGCGGGTCTCGGCGATCAACGCTTCGTCGATGTCGGCCTCGCACAGCGCCATGTCGGCGCAATTCTCGCGGTAGAAGATCAGCGGGAATTGCTCCTCGTCGCGGATGCCAAGCAGGACCAGCGCGGTCAGCCGCTCGGGATCGGTGGTCACACCGCGCAGATCGACGCCCTCGCGGCCCAGCTGCTCGCGGAGGAAGCGGCCCATGTGCTCGTCGCCGACCCGGGTGATCAGCCCCGAGCGCAGGCCGAGCCGCGCCGTGCCGCAGGCGATGTTGGTGGGCGAGCCGCCGATGTACTTGCGAAACGACCCCATGTCCTCGAGCCGCCCGCCGATCTGCGCGCCGTAAAGATCGACACCGGCGCGGCCGATGGTGATCACGTCAAGGGTCTTCATCCGTCCTGATCCTCGTGCTGGAGTGCCCGGCCCGCTTGCCGGACCCGGTCTTGCCGCTGCGTTGGGGTATGCGCTCCCGCAGCCCTCCCGAGGGGGGCCGGCCGTGCCGCCGATTGCGGAAGCGCCGCTGTCAGATGGTGCCGCCGAGCGAGCCCTCGAGCTCGGCAAGCTCCTGCCCGCCGGCCATCAGATCCTGCAGCTCCGCGGCCGAGATCTGGCCGCGCACCGCGGTGCCGAGCGTCTGGCCGCGGTTGAGAACGGTGAAGCGGTCGCCCACCGCCAGCGCATGGCGGACGTTGTGGCTGATGAAGACCACGCCCACGCCCTGCCGCCGCACCCGGTCGATGGTCGAGAGCACATTCGAGGTCTGCCGCACGCCCAGCGCCGAGGTCGGCTCGTCGAGGATCAGCACGCGCGCGCCGAAATGCACCGCACGGGCGATCGCCACCGTCTGCCGCTCGCCACCCGAAAGCGTGCCCACCGCCTGATCGGGGCCGCGCAGGTTGATGCCCATCTTGCGCATCTCCTCGACGCAGATCTCGTTCGCGCGGCGATGGTCGAAGCGCTTGAACAGGCCCCGGCCCTTCGTCGGCTCGCGCCCCATGAAGAAGTTGCGCGTCACCGACATCAGCGGGATCATCGCCAGATCCTGGAACACCGTCGCGATGCCCGCGTCCTGCGCGTCGCGCGGGCCGCTGAAGGTGGTTTCCTGGCCATCGATCAGGATCCGCCCCTCGGTCGGTTTCAGCACGCCCGACATCGTCTTGATGAAGGTCGACTTGCCGGCACCGTTGTCACCCAGAAGGCAGTGGCACTCGCCCGGGCGCACGTCGAAGGTGACGCCGTTCAGCGCGATCACATTGCCGAAGTGCTTGCGGATCTCCTCGAGGCGAATGATCGGGGCCGTCGTCGCGGCCTCTCCGTGATGAAACTTGCTGTCCTGCATCATCTCAGCGCTCCCCGGTCACGCGCTTGCGGATCACGTTGTTGAACACCACGGCAAGAAGCAGCATCCCGCCGAGGAAGACCTGGAACCAGTCCTGGTCGATCTGCGTGTAGGTCAGGCCGATCACCACCATGCCGAAGATGATCGAGCCGAAGAAGGCGCCGATCGCCGAGCCATAGCCACCGGTCAGCAGACAGCCGCCGATCACCGCGGCGATGATGCCCTCGAATTCCTTCTGGAAGCCGCGCCGCGCATCGGTCGAGCCCGCGTCCATCACCTGCATGATCGCCAGCAGCGCGGCGCAGACGGCGGTGAACATGAAGAGCGCGGTCTTGACCTTGCGCACCGGCACGCCCGCATTCGCCGCGGCATTGGCGTCGCCGCCCGAGGCAAAGATCCAGTTCCCCGCCGGGGTGCGCAGCAGCACCCAGGTGGCGGCAAGGGCAAGCCCCACGAACCACAGGATCTCGACCGGGATGCCGGGCACCTTCGGGGTGCCGTTCGGGAAGGTGTCGATCACCCCCGAGCGGGCGAGAGCGGCGAACAGCCCCTTGAAAGCCTCGCCCGAGAACAGCGGCGCGAGCATGTCCTGTGCCGTCGCCTCGCGCAGGCCGCGCAGCTGCGTCGAGCCGCCGGTGAGCGCCTTCAGCCCGACAAGGGTCAGCCCGCGCAGGATGAACAGGAAGGCGAGGGTGACGATGAAGGAGGGCAGCCCGGTGCGGATGGTGAGCTGCCCGTTCACCACGCCGACCAGCGCCGCGAAAGCGAGCGTCAGCGGGATCGCCACGATCAGCGGCAGGCCCAGATTGACCACCAGCGCCCCGAAGATCATCCCCGCGAAGGCGACCATCGAGCCGATCGACAGGTCGAACTCGCCGCCGATCATCAGCATCGCCGCGCCGATCGCCAGGATGCCGAGCTGCGCCGCCGGGCTGAGGAAGTTCATGATCCCCGACAGCGTGAACATCGCGCTGTTGGCGGTGATGAGGAAGAAGACCGTCACCAGGATCAGCCCGGCGATCGAACCGAGTTCGGGGCGTTTGATCAGCCGCGCAATCCAGGACTCGGTCCGGATCCGCTCGTCGGTCAATGGGGTGTCCACAGGCATTTCGTCCTCCCTGCAAGCTGTGGCGTGGGCCGGGGCGCTCCCCGGCCCGTCCGGATGCGGCTCAGCGGATGCCCTTGGCCGACAGCGCGACGACCTGCGCCGCCTTGTCCTTGGTGATCAGGTTCGGACCCGAGGGCACGTTGCCGCCCGGCATCAGCCCGTATTCGGCATAGAGCGCGAGGAAATCGACCGGCAGATAGCCCTGCAGGAACTGCTGCTGGTCGATCGCGAAGGTCGCATCGCCCTGCGCCACCGACTCGAGGAAGCCGGCCGAGAGATCGAAGGTCGAGACCCGGACCGCGCCCGCGCGGCCAAGCGCCTTCACCGCCGCCACCGCGGGCTCGCCCGCGACCGAGGCATTGAGCGCCATCACCGTGTCGATCTCGGGATCGGCCTCGAGCGCGGCCCGCACCTTCGCCTCGACCTCGGTCGGATCGGAGCTGGTCGGCAGCACCTTCACATTGCCGCCGAAGCCCTCGGTGAAGCCGGCGCAGCGCTGGTCGAGCGAGACGTTGCCGACCTCCTGGTTGATGCAGATGCCCTTCTTGCCGCCCATCTCGCGCAGCTTCTCGCCCGCCTTCATGCCGGCGTCCTTCTCGTCCTGGCCGACATGCAGCAACGCGCCGAGCTTCTTCGACACGTCCGAGCCCGCGTTGATCGAGATCACCGGGATGCCGGCGGCCACCGCGCGCTCGATCGACGGGCCGAGCGCATCGGCATCGGGGATCGAGACCACGAGCCCGTCGGGATGCTGGTTCACCGCGGCGTCGATCAGCTGGCTCATCGCCACCATGTCGAAGGTCTCGGGCGAGCGGTATTCGACATGCGCCCCGGTGCGCTGCGCGGCATATTCCACGCCGTTCTTCACCACCGACCAGAACGGATCGTTCGCCTGACCATGCGCCACGACGACGATGTCGGTGGCGAAGGCCGGCAGGGCGATGGTGATCGCCGTCGCAGCCATCAGGCCGCCAAGCAGTTTCTTCATGGTCTCCTCCCAGTGTCCTCTTGTTGTCAGGGCGGCCCTCCTCGCCGCCCCGCGCCCCGGCGCCTCATGCTCCGGGGCAGACCCCGTGACGCCCGGCCGGGCGCCCGGAATTTCCTCAGCCGCCGAGCATGTCGGCGGTGATCGCCACGCTGCGCCCGCTTTGCGCGGCCCGCGTCGCGGCCTCGGCGCAGGCAAGCGCCGCAACCCCCTCGGCAAGCGGCACCGGCATCGCCGTGCCGGCCTTCACCGCAGCGACGAAGGCGCTCCATTCCGCCTCGTAGGCACGCATGTAGCGCTCGAGGAAGAAATACACGGGCTTGGCCGAGCTGGCGCCGACCGTCGTGATCTTCTGCACGGTGTTCTCGAGCACGTTCTGCGCCGACAAAAGCCCGCCCGAGCCCAGCAGCTCGAGCCGCTGGTCATAGCCATAGCCTGCCCGGCGCGAGTTCTTGATGACGGCGAGGCGGCCGTCGGCCCAGGTCAGCGTCACCACTGCGGTGTCGACATCGCCCGCCGCGCCGATCTCCGGATCGACGATCGCCGTGCCGGTGGCGCTCACCGTCGCCGGCGCCCCGCCCATGATCCAGCAGGCCATGTCGAAGTCGTGGATCATCATGTCGCGGAACAGACCACCCGAGACCCGCACATAGCTGACCGGCGGCGGCGCCGGATCGAAGGAGGTGATCGCCAGCAGCTCGCCCTTGCCGATCTCGCCACGGTCGAAGGCGGCCTTGAGCGCGGCGAAATTCGGGTCGAAGCGGCGGTTGAAGCCGATCATCACCGGCGCGCCATTGCCCGCCGTCGCCGCCTGGCAGGCCAGCGCGCGTTCAAGCGACAGATCGACCGGCTTTTCGCACAGCACCGCCTTGCCGGCGGCCGTCGCGCGCTCGATCAGCGCCGAATGGGTGTCGGTCGAGGTCGCGATCAGCACCGCGTCGATCGCCGGATCGGCCAGGATCGCCTCGACGCTGCGCACCTCGGCGCCCACTTCGGCGGCGAGTGCCTGCGCCGCCGCCGCATTCACGTCGGCAATCGCGACAAGCGCGCTTTCGGCATTCGCAAGGATGGATTTTGCGTGCACCTGACCGATCCGGCCAGCGCCGAGCAACGCGACTTTCAGCATGACGTCCTCCCAGACCCGGGCGACTCGACCCGGTGATGGCGCTACCATCACGCTGTTTGCACGCGCGTGCAACAGATTTTTGCACGCGCGTGCAGATTTCCTCGCCGCGCCGGATTTTCCATGTATCTTCGGAGAAGGAGAGCATAGAACCAGCGCAGGAGGACCGATGACTCAGCACCGCGGCAAGACGGGCCCCGACGCCAATGTGACGGCCGACGATGTGGCGACGGCGGCCGGCGTCTCGCGCTGGACGGTCAACCGGGCCTTCAAGAAGGATGCCTCGATCTCGCCACGCACCCGCGACAAGGTGATGGAGGCGGCGCAGACGCTGGGCTATGTGCCCGACCTGCGCGCCGCCTCGCTGGCCTCCGACCGCTCGAATCTTGTGGCGCTGCTGGTCGACGATTTCGCCAACCCGCACAAGCTGGTGATGATGGAGCGGCTGACCCGGATCCTGCGCAAGCACGGCTGGGACACGCTTCTGGTCAACACGCTCGACCGCGACGACACCGGGCATGCGCTCCTGAACGCCAGCCAGCGCCGGGTCGATGCGGTGATCCTGATCGGCATCCAGTTCGACGACGAGACGCTGGCCGCGGCGCAGCATGCCCGCCGCTTCCGCAAGCTGATCATCTTCGCGCGCACCTCGCAAAACCCCGACACGATCTCGATCGCGGTGGACGATGTGGCGGCGATGACCGAGATCGCCGATTACGTCCGTGCCCGCGGCTATCGCCGGCCGTTCTTCCTGGCCGGTCCGCGCACGGTCTCGGCGCATCTGTCGCGCAAGGAAACCTTCCTGTCGCGCTGGAAGGCCCATTTCGGCACCGAACCCGAAAGCGCCGAGGTCCCGGCCTATGACCCGATCCTGGCCGAGGCGGTGGTGACCGAGGTGCTGGGCAACCGCCCGCGATCCGAGATGCCCGACGTGCTGGTATGCGAGAACGACGCACTTGCCATCGGTGCGGTCGACGTGATCCGGCACAAGCTCGGCCTGCGCATCCCCGAGGACATCGCGGTCACCGGCTTCGACGACGTGCCGCAATGCCGCAGCCCGAATTACCGGCTGACCACCTATCGCCAGCCGCTGACCGAAATGGCGGAATATCTGGTCGAGGTGCTGGAAAGCAGCGAGGAGCGCGATTTCGACCGCGCCTTCACCGGTTGCCTGGTGCCGCGCGAAAGCGCCTGATCGACAGCGTCAGTTGCCGAGCTCGGACAGGATCCGCCGCATCTCCTGCAACTGATCGTCACGGAAGGTCTCGGCGATGTGCTTCTCGTGATCGCCGCTGACATCGCGCAGCTTGCGGCACATGGCCACCCCGGCCGCCGCCAGCGCGATGCGCACCTTGCGCCGGTCCTTCTCGTCGGGAACGCGGAAGACGAGGCTTTCGCGCACCATCCGGTCGATGATCTTGGTCAGCGTCGCCGGCTCGACCAGAACCTTCTCGGCCAGCTGCCCCATCGGCGTCGGCCCGTCCTGCTCGAGCGCCTTGAGCACGCGAAACTGTTCGATCGCGATACCGCCGGGCTGAAGCCGCCGCGCCAGATCGTCCTCGATCAGGCGATTGGCGCGGGCGATGAGATATCCGATCTGCTCGGTGAGCTTTTGATCCGCCATGTGACTACTGTGCCGATTAATCTAATGCGTTTTTGATAGTAGCAGTTTCAAAAAAATAAATCCATGGGATTTGCGCCGCGTCTGCGCCGACCCCGCCCGGAATGCCGGTTTTCGCCGATCAGGCCATGAAGGTCTCCCGCACCTGGAACGTCACCCCTTCCGCCTCGGCCAGACGCACCCCCGCATCGGCATCGCTGCGGCCGATCAGCCGATAGGCCGCAGCCCGCGGCAACCGGTCGCGCAGGAAGCGGGCCATGAGATGCCCGTCGACCCGGCCGATCCGGTCGGCCAGCGCCGCCACCAGATAGATCGCGTCATAGCAATTGACCGTGTTCGTGGTCATCGACGGCAATTCGCCCGAGAAACAGCTTTCATAGCGCTCGACCAGCGCGTCGCGGTCATGGCCCCGGCTCGAGTCGAAATAGGCCTGCGCGGCGAAGAGGTTCTCGGAACAGCCCTCGGACACGCCCAGAAGCTGCGTTTCCTCGAAGGCGAGGTTGAGGCGGATGATCCGGCAGCTCAGCCCGGCATCGGCGAAGGCGCGGTTGAAGCAGACCGAATCCTCGCCCAGCATCGCCACCACCACCACATCGGGGCGCGCCCGCGCGATCTTCAGCAGGGTCTCGTCATAGTCGCGCTGGCCCAGCGACAGGAAGGCGTCGCCGACGAACTCGCCGCCGATCATCCGGATCGCGGTTTCCGTCGTGCCATGGGCCACGCGCGGCCAGATGTAGCGGTTGCCGACGAAGAAGAAGCGGCGCGCGCGCCGGTGGGTGAACATCCAGTCGAGACTGGGGATCAGCACCTCGGCATCGGTGATGCCCAGCGTCGCCGTGCCCGGGCCGCAAAATCCGCCCTCGTAATGCGGCGTGTAGATATAGGGGGCCAGCCCCGCCAGCCCGCGGCGCACCGCCGGGCGCAGGTTGCTCGACTGCAGGCCGATCACCGCGTCGACGTTCTCGTCGATCGCCAGCCGCTGCGCCGCCTGAAAGGCGCTTTGCTGCGTCTCGCCCGAGTCGATATGGACGATCTCGACTTCCTGGCCCAGTACGCCGCCCGCGGCGTTCAGCTCGGCTGCGGCGAGGATTGCCCCGCCCTGGCATCCGAGAGTCCAGAGCCCAGCCAGGCCGTCATGCGAGAGGATCAAGCCGATTTTCATGCGGCAACTGTGTCGCAGCCCGCGCAGGCCGGCAAACGTCGCGCGGGGTGTCGCCGGTGCCGCGCGGCGTTTGCCCATTCTTTGGTCGCCTTTGCCCCTGAGAATGCTGAATTTCGCCCGAAAGCGCGCAAGATCCGCTATTTGATTGATATGTCGTTTGTTTACTTTTCTACTAATTGAAAAGCAACAAATTGGGTCTGTCATGAACGCATATTGCACGGCCGTCGACCTGTCGACGCGGGAAATCCCCGATCTTTCGCTGCTCGAGACGCGGGCGCTGATCGCCTCGGGCGCGGCCAGCCCGCTCGAGGTGACCGAGGCGGTGCTTGACCGCATCGACGCGGTCGATCCGGCGCTGAATGCCTATCTCACGCTGACCCGCGAGCATGCGCTCGAGGCGGCGCGGATCGCCACCGAGGAACGCGCGAAGGGGCTCGACCGCGGGCCGCTGCACGGCGTGCCCTTCGCGCTCAAGGACCTGTATGAGACCGATTTCGCCCCCACCTCGGCCGGGCTTGCGCTGCTGCGCGACAATGCGACCGGGCGCAACGCCACCGTCACCACCCGGCTCGAGCAGGCCGGGGCGGTGATGCTGGGCAAGCTCGGCATGACCGAGGGCGCCTATTCGGGCCACCACCCCGAGATGGCGGTGCCGAAGAACCCCTGGAACCCGGCCTGCTGGGCGGGGTCGTCGTCTTCGGGCTCGGGGGTTTCGGTCGCGGCGGGGCTGTGCTTCGGCGCGCTCGGCTCGGATACCGGCGGCTCGATCCGCTTCCCCTCGGCCGCCTGCGGCATCACCGGGATGAAGGGCACCTGGGGCCGGGTCAGCCGCGCCGGGGTCTTTGCGCTCGCCGACAGTCTCGACCATGTCGGGCCGATGGCGCGCAGCGCCGCCGATTGCGCCGCGATCCTGTCGGTGATCGCCGGGGCCGACCCCGCCGACCCGACGGCGCTCCTTGACCCGGTGCCCGATTACCTTGCCGCCTGCGCCGGTCCGGTCCGCGGCCTGCGGATCGGCATCGACCGCGCCGCGGTGCTCGAGAACGTGGCGCCCGAGACGGCGGCGGTGATCGCCGACGCCATCGCCGCCTTCGAGGCGCTTGGCGCCGAGATCGTCCCCGTCGCCTTCCCCTGGCCCGCCGACGCCACCGACCAGTGGTCGGTGCTCTGCGCGATCGAGGTGGCGCTGGCCCATGCCGGCCGCTTCCCGGAACAGCGCACGGGCTATGCGCCGCACCTGACCGCGCTGCTCGATTACGGCCACGGGCTTTCGGCGAAGGAGGTCGGCGCGGCGATGCAGTGGCGGCTCGTCTACAACGGCGCGGTGGCGCGGGCGATGCACGGGCTCGACATGGTGCTGTTGCCGATCACCACCGCGCCGGTGGCCGAGCTTGACAACATCTATGCCGCGCCCTCGGCCGGCGAAAGCGACGAGAACCTCGGCGATCTGCTGAAGTTCACCGCGCCCGCCGATTTCACCGGCCGCCCGGCGCTGACCCTGCCCGGCGGCTTCGACCGCCGCGGCGCGCCGATCGGCTTCCAGCTGGTCGGGCATGCGCTGGCCGAGGCCACGCTGTTTGGCGCCGGTGCCGCCTTCCAGCGGGTGACCGACTGGCACACCCGCCGCCCCGATCTTGCGCCGTTCCGCGGCTAGGCGAGGCGGTCGCGCAGCAGGCGGAAGGCGCGGTCAAGCGCGCCTCCGCTCTCCGCCGCGATGCGGATCGCCGTGCCCAGCCCGCCGCGCAGGCGCGCCGCGGCGGCATAGGCGCCGGGCAGATCGAGCGGCCCCTCGGCCAGATCGTCGCGGCCAAAGAGCGTGACCGAGCCAAAGGCCGCCGCCCGCCCCGGCAGGGCGGCAAGCGCGATCAGCCCGGCCTCGTCCACCGCCTGCCGGTCGTGCAGCAGCACCCGCCCGGCCGGGTCGGTGACCCGCAGTGCCGAGTGCCAGCCGCCACCGGCCGCGGGCGCGGTGGGGGTCTGGCGGCAAAACCCGTCGAACAGGATCGCGACCGCACCGGGCTCGAGGCAAAGCTCGATCTCCTGCGCGAGCTGCGCGCCGGGCATCAGCACGGTCGGGTCGGGCATCTGCCGCAGCACCGCCCCCGCGGCGACGTGGAAGGCCCAGTCAGACCGTGCAGGCCGCGGCGCGCCCCGGTCGGCATGGACCAGAAGCGCGCCCGCACTGACCAGATCGACCCGCGCGCCGGGCTGCAGCGTGACATGGTGGCGCCAGTGGTCGCCCGGCAGCAGCGCCGCCCCCGCGCATTGCGGCAGCACCGTGAGCGGCCCGGTCACCCCCGCCCGCCGATAGCCGCGCGGCAGCGACCAGGGCCATTCGACATGACGCGCAAGCAGCGCCGTGCCGCCGTCCGCCGCGCGCCCGAAGCGCAGCGACAGCTGGGGCCGCGCGGCCATCTCCTCGCCCCTCACTTGAACAGCACCTCGTGGCGCAGATGGGCGACGACCTCGGCCACGCCCTCGCCGCGACGACAGACCGTCGCCAGCACCGGGGCACCGCCACGCACCGCCTGCGCCTCGGCCAGCATCTTCGGGAAATCGACGCCGACATGCGGCGCCAGATCGACCTTGTTGATCACCAGCAGGTTCGATTGCACGATGCCCGGCCCCTTCTTGCGCGGAATGTCGTCGCCCCCCGCCACGTCGATCACGAACATCCAGAAATCGACCAGGTCCGGCGAGAAGGTCGAGGCAAGGTTGTCGCCCCCCGATTCCAGCAAGATCAGGTCGAGCCCGGGATAATCCGCCTCGAGCCGGTCGGCCGCGGCCATGTTCAGCGTCGGGTCCTCGCGGATCACCGTGTGCGGACAGGCCCCCGCCTGCACCGCGCGCACCCGGTCGGGCGGCAATTGCCCGCCGCGACGCAGCCGCTCGGCATCCTCGTCGGTCACCAGATCATTGGTGATCACCGCCGTGTCGATGCCCTGGCGCGCCAGCTCGCCCAGCATCGCCTCGATCAGCGCCGTCTTGCCCGAGCCCACCGGCCCGCCGATCCCCACCCGTGCCGCGGTCATCGCAGGAAATACCTCCGCGCCAGCGGCACCTCGCGGGCCGGTTCCACCACCAGCGGCACGCCGTCCGCGGTGGCCGCAAAGGTCTGCGGATCGACCTGCACATCGGGCAGCGCGGCGTTGCGCAGCATGTCGCGCTTGCCCAGCCCGCGCACCGAGCGGATCTGCACGAAGTCCTTCAGCACGCCGAGCCGCGCATGGGTGCCCGCCTCGATCGCCAGCCGCGAGACGAAGGTGACGCCCAGCCGGTGTTTGGCGCTGCCAAGCGCGCCCCACATCGGCCGGTGGATCTGCGGCTGCGCCCCGGCGAAGGAGCCGTTGCCGTCGCCCATCGTCGCCCAGACGATGGTTCCGCCCTTGATCACCAGATCGGGTTTCGCGCCGAAGAAGGCGAAGGGCCACAGCACGATGTCGGCCATCTTGCCCAGCGCGATCGAGCCGACCTCGTGGTCGATCCCCGCCGCGATCGCCGGGTTGATCGTGTATTTCGCCAGATAACGCAGGATCCGCTCGTTGTCGGCGCGGGCGGTTTTCTCCCCGGGCAGGCGGCCGATGCGGTCCTTCATCACCGAGGCAAGCTGCCAGCATTTCGCGACATTCTCGGCCAGCCGCCCCATGCCCTGGGTGTCGGTGGCGAAGATCGAGATCGCGCCCATGTCGTGCAGCAGATCCTCGGCCGCCATCGACTGCGGCCGGATCCGCGCCTCGGCGAAGGCCACGTCCTCGAGCAGATCGAAGCTCATCATATGGGCGAGCATCGTCATCGGCACGCCTTCCTCGAGCGCGGGCAGGGTGAAGGGGTTGGTCGGGTTGGTCGAGGAGGGCAGGACGTTTTCGAACCCGTTCACCGCCAGGATGTCGGGGGCATGGCCGCCGCCCGCGCCCTCGGTGTGATACATGTGGATGGTGCGCCCGGCGATGGCGGCCATCGTGTCCTGATAGAAACCGAATTCGTTGATCGTGTCGGTGTGCAGATGGACCGAGAAATCGGCCGCATCCGCCGCCCGCAACGCGCCGTCGAGCACCGCCGGCGAGGCGCCGAAATCCTCGTGGATCTTCACGCCAAGCGCCCCGCCCGCCACGCTTTCGGTGACCGCGTCGGGGTTCGAGTTGCCACGGCCGAGAAAGCCGAAGTTCAGCGGGAATTCGTCGGCCGCCTGGATCAGCCGGCCGAGTGTGTGCGGCCCCGAGCAGCTGACGTCGAAATTCGGCCCCGGCGACATGCCGATCATCGTCGTCGTGCCACCGGCAAGCGCGTGCCAGGCCTGCTGCGGCGACAGGAAATGCGCATGTGCCTCGATCGCGCCGGCGGTGACGAAATGATTGTCGCCATGCACCACGGTGGTGTTCGGCCCGGTGACGAGGTCGGGGTCGACGCCGTCCATGATGTCGGGGTTGCCGGCCTTGCCGATGCCGACGATGCGGCCCGCGCGAATCCCGATGTCGCCCTTCACGATGCCAAGTTCCGCATCGAGGATGACCGCGTTCTGGATCACCATGTCGAGCGCGCCCGAGGCCGCGGTGCCGCTGGTGCGGAACCCCTCGCCGTCGCGCATCGCCTTGCCGGCGCCGGTGGTCAGCTCGTCGCCATACTGGGTGTGGTCGCATTCGATCTCGGCCAGAAGCGAGGTGTCGCCAAGCCGCACCATGTCGCCTGTGGTAGGGCCGTAAAGGCGGGCATAGTCCGCGCGCGAAATCCTCATCCGAGATACCCCTTCGCCTGTGCGCGGGCCATCGCGGCCTCGCGCCCGCCCTCGACCGGGCCCTCGGTCAGCCCGGCAAAGCCGTGCACCACCTGCAACCCGCCATAGGGGACGAGCGTCACCTCCTTCTCGATGCCGGGATCGAAGCGCTCGCCGCCGCCCGAAGGCCGGTCGAGCCGCATCCCGAAGGCCGCCGCCCGGTCGAAGGAGAGCGCGCGGTTGACCTCGAAGAAATGCGCGTGGCTGCGCACCTGGACGGTGCGGTCGCCGGTGTTCAGCACACGCAGCACGCGGGACGGGCGGCCCGCGTTCAGCTCGATCTCGCCCTCGGCGGCGATCACCTCGCCCGGGCGGATCTCGCCCGGCGCGGGCTGGATCGGGTCGAAGACGGTGACGAGCTTGGTGCCTTCGGCCATCGAGACCTCGACCGAGAAGGTATTGAGCAGGCTCGCCACGCCCGGCTCGACCTGCTCGGCGGTCAGCACGGTGGCGGCATGGCTGACGATCTCGGCATGGGTCAGGCCCTGCCGCGCCACGGTCAGCAGCTCGTCGGCGATCAGCGCCACCGCCTCGGGATGCGAGAGCCGGATGCCCAGCCGGACATAGCGGCGGGCCAGCTCGGCCGCGGTGAAGATCGTCAGCCGCTCGGTTTCGGTTGGGGTCAGGTGCATTCCGTCCTCCGCTCAGTTGATGAACAGCCGCCCGTCGCGCGGCCGCATCAGCGCGATGTCGGACAGCGGCGAAAAGCCCGCGGGCAGGGTGCCGGGCGCGGGCAGGTCGGCGGCAAGGGCAGCGATCCGGGGGGCAAGGGCGGAAAGCTCGCGCTGCATCGCGATCGCCCCGATGGCGCCCAGCCGCACCGCGGCCGAGAAACAGCCCCGCGCCATCGCCAGCGCCGAGACGGCGAGCGCAGCGGCGAGATCGAGCCCCGAGACCGCGAGGAAATGGCCATGCACCACGGCGAAATGGCCAAGCCCCGCCCGCTCGGCCGCGCGCGCCGCGGGGTCTAGTTCGATCCGCAGCGCGCGCGCCGCGGCGAACAGCGCCTCGCCCGCCTGCACCGAGGCGCCGCGCAGCCGCTCGACGGGCATCAGCGCGTCAATGGTGGCGAACCAGTCACCAAGCGCGGCCCCGGTGGCGCGGAACCCGCCCGCCAGCGCCAGCCGGTCGAAGCCGTGCCAGCGCCCCTGCAGTTCCGCCAGAACCCAGCCCGACAGGCTGTGCCGGTCGACCCGACCATCGGCCAGCGCGCTTTCCAGCCCCCAGGAAAAGGCGAAGACGCCGCTTGGAAAGCCGCTGTCGGCAAGCTGCATCGCCCGCACGAGCGGCATCATGCCGGCCTCCGCGCTCATCCGATGTCGAACCGCGCAAGCGTCGCAAGATCGCGCAGCCGGTCGCGATAACGCGCCTCGGGCCCGTCGAGGATGACATCCATCCAGCCCTCGCCGAAGACCACCTTCCAGTGCAGGTTGCCGCACCAGTGGCCCAGCCGCAGCGCATCGCCCAGCGAATGCGGCACCAGCCGCAGCCGCGCGCCGCCGCCGATCCGCGCCACGATCGCCATGCCGTCGCGGCAGTAAAGCACCGCGCCGTCGGTCAGCTTCTGCGCGCGCGGCAGGGCAATGGCGCAGTCGCGGCCGCGGTCGGTGGTCAGGCGGATGCGCTTGCGCCCGGCCTCGGCCTCGGGGATCGCCACGGTCTCGAGCCCGCCCAGATGGTCGAGCGCATGCAGCATCTCGGCCCAGGGTTCCTCGTCGACCTGGCCGAGGATCCGGTCGAGCATCAATGGCCCCTCTCCCGTCATCCGCTGTCCTTTCGTGGGCCCGCCCCGGCATGGTGGCCGGGGCGGGGCGTTGCTCAGAACGATTTCCAGTCGCCCGATTTCTCGAAGGCATCGCCCAGGGTGTAGAGCGTGCTTTCGTCCCAGAGCTTGCCGACCAGCATCATCCCCACCGGCAGGCCGTCGACCATGCCGCAGGGCACCGACAGCGCCGGGTGATGCGAGATGTCGAAGGGCGCGGTGTTGGGCAGGATGTCGAAGCCGCGCGCGATGATCTCCTCGCGCGAGGCATCGGGGCCCGGCAGCGGCGTCGCCACCTTCGGCACCGTCGGCATCAGCAGCGCATCGTAATCCGCAAGCACCGCGTCATAGGCCGCCCGCAGCGCATAGGTCAGGTTGTGCGCCTTGCCGTAGAAGCGCTTGCCGTATTCGTCATCGGCGAACTGCGCGAAGATCATCGCGAGCTTGAGCGTCTCGGACAGCTCGTCCGCCCGCTCGCGCCAGCCGCGATGGACGTCCATGAAGCTGGTGACGTAAAGATCCTGCCGCGAGGTGCCATAGCCATCGCCCAGCATCATCGTCTGCATCAGCCCCTGCAACCCGATCGGGGTCCAGATGTCGGGCCCGTCGAGGTGCATCGGGATCGAGACCTCCTCGACGATCACGCCGAGCGCCTCGAGCCGCTTCGCCGCGGCGCGGACCGTGTCATCGACCGCCGCCTCGGATTGCGGATGGCCGAAGCCCTCCTTCAGCAGGGCGACCTTCATCCCCTTCACCGGCTTGCCGAGCGCCTCGGTATAGGGCGCGGTCTTCACCCCGATCTGGCGGCAGTCATAGCCATCGGGGCCGGCCAGCACCTCGAGCATCAGCGCGCTGTCGGCGACGGTCTTGGTGATCGGGCCGGCATGGTCGACGGTGATCTCGATCGGCACCACGCCGGTATAGGGCACGAGGCCGTGGGTGGGCTTCATGCCGACAGTGCCGCAGAAGGCCGAGGGCATGCGGATCGAGCCGCCCTGGTCGCCGCCGATCGCCATGTCGACCTCGCCCTTCGAGACCAGCACCGCCGAGCCCGAGGACGAGCCGCCGGCCGAGCGGCTCGGGTCATAGGGGTTGCACACCGGGCCAAGCGCCGAGGTGTGGCTGCCGCAGGACATGCAGAAGCATTCGCAATGCGCCTTGCCGACAATCGTCGCGCCGGCATCGAGCAGCCGGGTGACCAGCGTCGCGTCGACGTTCGGGATATAGCCCTCGAGCGTCGAGGAGCCGTTCATCATCGGCACGCCGGCCAGCATGACGTTGTCCTTCAGGACCACGGTCTTGCCCTTCAGCTTGCCCTCGGGCGCGCCGGGAACGGTCGACTTCACATACCACGCGTTGAGCGGGTTCTCGGCCTTCGGCGGCTGCACGCCCGGCGTGCGCGGGTATTTCACCACGGGCAGCGGGTCGATCATCCGGTCGACCTTGTTGTAGGCGGCGACATAGCCGCCGAGCAGCCCCTTGATCGAGGACACGTCCTCGGGCGAGAGGCTGAGGCCGATCCTTTCGGCCACATCCGCGATCTGGGCGTCGTTCGGAAGTCTGACTGCCATGGGGGAACTCCTTCGGGTTTGCGCGGCACGGCCACGCGGGCAGTTGCATGCGGCACGGCCGCACGGGATCGTTCCCTTCCGCGACCATCGCGAAAGGAAGGAAGACAGGTGTCGGGGCTGGGGATCCGCCGCGGCGGGTCTCCGTCAGGCGGTGAAGCCCATGAAGGCGCTGACCGAGCGCGAGTCGGTCAGCTCCGCGCGCGGGATCTCCTTCTCAAGCACGCCGTTCGAGATCGCGTAGACGCGCTTCGACAGGCCTGCGATGAACTCGAGGTTCTGCTCGACGAGGACGATGGTGATGTCGACCTTCTGCGTCAGCGCCGCGAGGGTTTCCGAGATCTCGTCGATGATCGAGGGCTGGATCCCCTCGGTCGGTTCGTCGAGCAGCATCAGCTTCGGCCGCCGGCACAGGCAGCGCGCCAGCGCCAGAAGCTGTTGCTCGCCGCCCGAGAGCGCGCCGCCGCGCCGGTCGAGAAGCCGCTTGAGCCGAGGGAAAAGCTCGAGCATCTCCTCGACCGTCTGCGCGACGACAGCCGCCTTGCCGGGGATGCCGACCTGCAGGTTTTCCTCGACGCTCAGGTTCGGGAAGATCTGCCGGCCCTGCGGCACCAGGCCGATGCCGGCGCGGGCGCGGGCGTTGACCGGCTGGCCGAGGACGGACGTGTCCTCGAAGCGGATCTCGCCGCCGGTGACCTTCACATAGCCCATGATCGCGCGCATCAGCGTGGTCTTGCCCATGCCGTTGTGGCCGAGAATGCCGACCACCTCGCCGCGATCGGCGTGAAAATCGACCCGGTGCAGCGCCGGGACCAGCCCGTAGGCGGCCGACAGGCCGGAGACTTCAAGCAGATGCGACATTGGCCTGTTTCCCCAGATAGATTTCCTGAACCTCGCGGTCAGCCATGATCTCGTCGATCATCGCCTCGCGGAAGATCGCGCCGCGGTTGAAGACGGTGACGAATTTCGCGATCTGCCGGATGAAGACCATGTCGTGCTCGACCACGATCACCGCCGCCGAGCGCGCCGATTCCAGCACCAGCCGCGCGAGCCGGTCGCGCTCCTCGCCGGTCATGCCGGCGGCGGGCTCGTCGAGCAGGATCAGCGCCGGCTCGGCCGCCAGCACCATCGCCAGTTCCACAAGCTGGCGCTGGCCGTGCGACAGAGTGCCCACCTCGCGCTTCGCCAGATGGGTGATGCCACAGCGTTCGAGCGTCTTCTCGGCCAGCTCCTTCGCCTGCGCCGCCATGTGCTTGCGCCGCGAGGACAGCCGGACGTTCTCATAGACCGAGACCCCGTCGAACACGTTCGGCATCTGCGTCTTGATGCCGATGCCGAGGTTGACGATGTCGTGGGTGTTCCACCCGGTCATGTCCTCGCCCTTGAAGGTGACGCTGCCGCGGGTCGGGATCAGCTGGCCGGTGAGGCATTTGAAGAAGGTCGACTTGCCCGCGCCGTTCGGCCCCAGCAGGCAGCGCAGCTCGCCGTCGCGCAGGGTGAAATCCACCTCGTCGACCGCGGTGACGCCGCCGAACTGCATCGTCAGGCCGCGGGTCTCGAGGATGTTCGTCCAGTCACTCATCGGCCTTGCCTCCGGTCTTCTTCCGCCGCGCCAGGGTCCAGCCATCGACGATCAGCTTGCGCAGCGTCGGCACGATGCCCTTGGGCAGGGCCAGCACCAGCACCATCATGATCGCGCCAAGGACGGCGAGGCTGTTCAGCAGTTCCATCGTGCCGAGCTTGAGCGTCAGCCATTGCAACAGGATCACCCCGATGATCGGGCCGACCAGCGTGCCGACGCCGCCCGCCATCACCCAGACCAGTGCCTTGGCCGACATCTCCATCGAGAAGGCGTTGGGGTCGATGAACGCCTGATAGGTGGCCCACATCGCGCCGGCGAGCCCGGCGATGCCCGAGCCGATGGCAAAGACCACCAGCTTGTGGCGCCGCACGTCATAGCCGAGCAGCGAGGCGCGGGTCTCGTTCTCGCGAATGCCGATCGAGACGCGACCGAAGTCCGAGGCGATCAGCAGCCGCAGCACGATATAGACGACGATCAGGAAGCCCATGAAGACCTGGAACATCTGCACCGGATCGAGCATCGCCTCGGGCTCGCCCGGGATGTTCATCACCGGGATCGAGGGGATGCCGTTGAAGCCGCCAAGCCGCGCCTCGCCGATCGCGTATTCGGGGCCGGCGGTGTGGTTCGCGAGTTTCCAGAACAGCAGCGTGACCACCATCGTGACGACGCCGAGGTAAACGTCCGACAGCCGGCCGTAGAAGATGAAATAGCCCAGCGCCGCACCGAACAGGCAAGGGATCGCAAAGGCGAGGATCAGCGGAATGGTGGTCTCGCCGATGTTGATCGCGGCGACGGCGAAGGTATAGGCGCCGAGCCCGAAGAAGGCGGCCTGACCGAAGCTCAGGATGCCGCCGAAACCCCAGATGTAGCCGAGCGACAGCGCGAACACGGCCAGCACCACATATTGGGTGATCTGCATGATGGTGAACATGTCGAGCACCACCGGCAGGATCAGCATCGCCGCAAGGCCGATCGCGACCATCACGTAGAAGCCGGGGTCCCGGAGTACGGATTTCTCCATCTGCTGGGTCTCCTCAGAGGGAACGTTTGAAGATGCGGCCGGTGATGCCTTGCGGCAGCAGGCGCAGCAGGACGAGCGCGGTGACCAGAAGCGCCGCATCGCCATAGACGGGGCCGGTCAGGAAGGTGACGCCCTGGCTGATCGTGCCGAGCAGCGTCGCCGAGGACAGCGTGCCCGCGATCACCGAGGCGCCGCCGGTGATGACGGTGATGAAGCTTTGCCCCACCAGGTTCATCCCCATCGTCGGCACCACGCCGGTGACCGGGGCGAGCAGCCCGCCCGCGAGCCCGGTGATCGCCGAGCCGATGCCGAAGGTGGTCATGTAGACCCAGCGGGTGCGGATGCCGAGCGCCTCGGCCATGTCGGCGTTCTGCATCGTGGCGCGGGCGATCAGACCGGCCTTGGTGAATTTCAGCACGCACCAGATCGCCACCAGCACCAGCACGGCAAAGCCGATCAGCACGAAGTTGTAGATCGGCACCTGATAGGCGCCGATCTTCATGCCGCCGAACGGCGTCGAGACCCCCTGCACGGTATTGCCGAAGATCATCGTGACGCCGCCCATCATCAGCATCGACAGCCCCCAGGTGGCCAGCAGGCTGTCGAGGATGCGCCCGTAGAGCCGCTGGATCACCAGCCGCTCCACGATGATGCCGAACACCCCCACCACGACGGGAGCGAGGATCAGGATGGACACCCACTCGTTGACGCCGGCATTGGTCGAGATGACGACGGTATAGCCGCCCAGCATCAGGAACTCGCCATGGGCGAAGTTGATGATGCGCATCATGCCGAAGATGATCGCAAGGCCCGAGGCCAGCAGCACGAGCCAGGCGATGGCCCGGATCATCTCGAGCGCGACAACGAGTGTGTAATCCATGTCGGTGCTCCGCCTTTCAGCTTACAGGCTGATTTCGTACTGGGTGTTCGACTTCGGATCCTTGATCAGGTCGCACACCATCTGGGTGTCTTCGGGCTGCGAATCCGGGAAGGTCTCGTTGATGCCGAAGACGCCGTCCTTGCAGGTGGCGATATAGACGTCGCGCACCGCATGCTGGGTCTTGGGGTCGATCTTCACCTTGCCCGCCGGCATGTCGTAGGTCTTGCCCGAGGTCAGCACCTCGAGCAGCGCGTCGCGCTTGGTCGAGCCGGCTTCCTTGACCGCGTCGGCCCAGATCTTCATGCCCTCGTAGGTGACTTCGGAAATCTCCGACATCACCCATTTCTTGTCCGGGTATTCCTGCGCGACCTTCTCGAGGAAGGCCTTGTTGGTCGGGTTGTCGATGGCCTCGAAATAGCCGAACGAGGCGATGATGCCGTCCGATTCCTCATGCGTCAGGATCACCTGCTCGGTGCCGCCGGCGCCGTAGACGGTGGAGACGATCGGGATCTGGCTCTTCATCCCGGCCGCCGCCCACTGGCGATAGAAGCCGAGATGCGAGGTGCCGACCATCGCCGAGAGCACGAAATCGGGCTTCGCGCCCTGGATCTTCGAGATCGTCGAGCCGAACTGTGCCACGTCGAGCGGGAAGAACTCGGTCGCGATCACCTCGCCGCCGTTCTCCTCGACATAGCGCTTCACCCAGGCCGCGGTGATGTGGCCATAGTTGTAGTCGGCGGCGACGGTATAGACCTTCTTGCCGTAGAGGTTCATCGCATAGGGGATGACGCGCTTGACCGTCTGCGCGGGGGTGGTGCCCAGCGTGATCTCGTTGCGGTCGCACACGCCGCCTTCATACTGCGTGTTGTAGAAGTAGAAGGTGTTGTAGCGGTGGAAGATCGGCCGGATCGTCTCGCGGCTGGCCGAGGTGATGCCGCCCATGACCACGTCGACCTTGTCCTTCAGCGCGAGCTGGGTCGCGTATTGCGAATAGAGCGACATGTTCGACTGCGGGTCGTAGATCACCGCCTCGACCTGCTTGCCCAGGAGCCCGCCCGCGTCGTTGATCTCCTTGATCGCGAGCTGGAACACCTGGTTCATCGGCACACCGGTGGAATCGAGCGCCCCCGAGAGGTCGTGCAGACCGCCGACCTTGATCGTGTCGGTGCCCGCGCGGGCCACGAGCGGCGAGGCAAGCGTCGCGGCCGCTGCGGCGCCCGTCGTGTAGAGGAAGTTGCGTCGGCTGAGCTTGGTCATTTCGAGAGCCCCTGTTGGAAACGGATGCTCGATCAAAGGCAGATTCATTGAATTATCAAATATCGAAAGATGATAATTGGCGGGATTTATGGATTTCGCCCAATATTTGACCTGAATCCGGGGGCTGATGGCTGGTTTCGCATCGCCAATCTGCCGAAATGCCCTCGAATCCCTGCCGAATCCGCCGGAAACGGGTCGGATCGGTCAGGACTCTGCCCGCCACGGGGATGCGGCAGCACAGATTTGCCTCTTGCGTCGAGATACTTTCCGTTTCAATATTTTTCAGGAATCCGGCCCCATCCCTCACGGAGCTCTCCGGCCGGAGCCCCAGCTTTCGGAGATCCGCCATGCCCGCGCCAGCCCCCTTCAAGGTCGCCTCGATCCAGTTCGAACCGACGATGTTCGCGAAGGAGGCGAACATCGCCGCGCTTGCCCGGATGTGCAGCGAGGCGGCACAGGACGGCGCCCGGCTGATCGTGACGCCCGAGATGGGAACGACCGGCTATTGCTGGTACGACCGCGCCGAGGTCGCCTCGGAGGTCGAGACCATCCCCGGCCCGACGACCGAACGCTTCCGCGAGATCGCCGCGGCGCATGATTGCTATATCGTCGTGGGGATGCCCGAGGTCGATCCGGTCACCGACCTCTATTACAACAGCGCCGCGCTGATCGGGCCCGAGGGGGTGATCGGCACGCACCGCAAGTCACACCCCTATATCTCGGAACCGAAATGGGCGGCCTCGGGCGACATCGCGCATCAGGTCTTCGACACGCCGATCGGGCGGATCGCGATCCTGATCTGCATGGACCTGCATTTCTTCGAGACGGTGCGGCTTGAAACCCTCGCCGGCGCCGACGTGATCTGCCACATCTCGAACTGGCTGGCCGAGCGCACCCCCGCGCCCTACTGGATCACCCGCGCCTTCGAGAACGGCTGCTATGTGGTCGAGGCGAACCGCTGGGGGCTCGAGCGCACGGTGCAGTTCTCGGGCGGCAGCTGCATCATCGGCCCCGATGGCCGCGTCGAGGCGCAGGTCGATGCCGGCGACGCGATCGTCACCGGCCTGATCGACCCGGCCCGCGCCCGTGTCGGCCGGGTGCTGGGCGAGCCGGTCTTCGAGATGCGCCGCCCGGCGCTCTACAAGACGCTGATGACGAACAGTTTCACGTGGAACTCCCTCGATTACTTCCGGCTTTACGGCTATCAGCCGCTGCCCGGGGCCGGGGCCTCGACGCTTGCCGTCGCGCAATTCGCCCCCGGTGACGACAGCGCCGCGAACCTTGCCCGCATCGAGGCCTTCGCCGCCGAGGCGCAGGCCGCGGGGGCGGCGCTGCTGGTGCTGCCCGAGCTTGCGCTGACCGGCCCCCGCGACCCGGCGGCACGCGCCGAACCCGTCGAGGGCGCGCTGATCGACCGCTTCACCCGGATCGCGATGCGGCACCGGCTGCACATCGTCGCGGGCTTTGCCGAGCGGGCGGGCACGCGGCTTTACAACGCGGTGGTGCTGGCCGGCCCCGAGGGACGGGTGGGGGTCTATCGCAAGATCCACCTTTCGCAGGCGGATCTTTCATGGGCCACGGCAGGCGATGACTGGGCGGTGTTCGATCTGCCCTTCGGCCGGCTCGGGCTGCTCACCGGCACCGATGCGCTGCTGCCCGAAAGCGTGCGGGTGCTGGCGCTTGCAGGCTGCGACATCGTCGCCTGCCCCGCCGCGCTGCCGCCCGGCTTCACCGGCGCCCATGCCGGCACCGCGATCCCGCACAACTTCCCGATCCCGAAGGCGGCCGATCCCTGGCACTGGCACGCGCTGCGCACCCGCAGCGGCGAGAACAACCTGCATCTGGTCTTCGCGAATGTGCCGGGCGCCGGAAACCCGGGGGCGAGCGGCATCTTCGGCGCCGACACCTTCGCCTTCCCGCGGCAGGAAAGCGCGATCCTCGAGGGCGAGGGGCTGGCGACGCTGGCGATCGACCTGACGAATGCCGACACGCCCTATCCCTCGACCGTGGTGCGGCGCAAGGATCTGGTCACCATGCGCCTGCCACACCACTACCTGCCGCTGGTGCTGGACGGCGGCCTCAGACCCTGAGCGCGCCGGTCTGCGTCATCCCCGCGGCCATGTAGCCGCCGTCGACGGTCAGCACGACGCCGTTGACATAGCCAGCCCCCGCCGAGGCGAGATAGGCCACCGCCTCGGCGATGTCGGCGGGCAGGCCACGGCGCCGCGCCGGCACCATGTCGAGCACCCGAGCCCAGGTCTCCTCGCTGTAGGCGCCCATGGTCATCGGCGTCTCGATCACCCCGGGCGCGATCGCGTTCGCGGTCACGCCGAGCGGGCCGAGTTCCAGCGCAAGCTGCCGCGTGAGGCCGATGATCGCCGCCTTCGAGGTGCCATAGGCCGCGCGCCCGACCCCGGCCCGCATCCCCGAGATCGAGGCGATGTTGACGATCCGGCCATGGCCGCGCGCCGCCATGCCGCGCCCGGCGCGCTGGCTGCACAGGAAGGTGCCGGTGACGTTGACCGCCATCACCTTGTGCCAGCTTTCCGGCGCAAAGCCGAGCAGCGGCTCGACGATCAGCAGCCCGGCGCTGTTGACGAGAATGTCGATGCCGCCAAGCTCTGCCTCGGCACGGTCGAAGGCCGCCTCGATCGCCGCCGGGTCGGCGACGTCGAGCGCCAGCCCGACCGCCACGCCGCCCTGCGCGCGGATCTCGGCGGCGACGGCCTGCGCCGCCTCTGCCCGCAGGTCGGTCACCGCGATCGCCACCCCCCGCCGGGCCAGTTCCAGCGCCGCGGCGCGACCGATGCCCGAGCCCGCGCCGGTCAGCAGGGCCACCTCTTGCCGATTGCCCATCTCTTACCTCCCCATCATCGTGTCGGGCAGCCAGGTGGTGATGACCGGGATGAAGAACAGGATCAGCACCGTCACCATCTCCATCGCGATGAACCACAGCGCGCCGCGGAACACGTCCGACAGCGGCGTGTCACGGTCGATGCCGGCGATGACGAAGCAGTTCAGCCCGACCGGCGGGGTGATGAGGCCGATCTCGCACATCTTCACGCACAGGATGCCGAACCAGATCGGATCGAAGCCGAGCCCGGTCACCGTCGGGAACATGATCGGCAGGGTGATGACCATCATCGAGAAGGCATCGAGGAACATGCCAAGCGGGATGTAAAGCAGCAGCAGGATGCCCACGACCAGAAGCGGCGGCACGCCGCTGCCGACGATCGCCTCGGCCACCGCCTGCGGCACCTGGGCGAGGGTCAGGAAATAGCTGAAGATGCCCGCCCCGATCATCGTGAACAGCACCATCACCGTGGTCGTGGTGGTCGAGCGGAAGCTTTCCTGCAGCCGTCCGCCCAGCCCCCGGCGCCCCTCGCGCGAGAGCACCAGCATCAGGAAGGCCGCAAGCGCACCGATCGCCCCCGCCTCGGTCGGGGTGACGAGGCCGAGATAGATCCCGCCGAGCACGATCAGGAACAGCACCAGCACCTGCCAGGCCTGACCGGTGGCGCGCAGCCGCTCGCCCCAGCCGGCGCGCGGGCTGCGCGCGGCGATGTTGTGGCGCGCCACGATCGCCGTGCCTGCCATGAAGACGATCGTCGTCAGGATGCCCGGCACGAAGCCCGCGATCAGCATCTTGCCGGCCGAGACCTCGGTCAGCGCGGCATAGAAGATCAGCAGCACCGAGGGCGGGATCAGCACGCCCAGCACGCCCCCCGCCGCGACGGAGCCCGCGGCAAGGCGGGGGTCATAGCCCGCGCGCTTCATCTCGGGGATGGCGACGGCGCCCACCGTCGCCGCGGTGGCGACGGACGAGCCCGAGGTCGCGGCAAAGCCCGCCGAGGTCAGGATCCCCGCCATGGCAAGCCCGCCCGGCAGATGCCCCACCCACTTGTTCGCGACATGGAACAGCCGTCGCCCGACCTGCGCCTGATGCGCGAAGGCGCCCATCAGGATGAACAGCGGGATGACCGTCAGCGAATAATTCGCGGCCGAGGAGAAGGGCAGCGATTTCAGCCGGCTGAGCAGGAAGGACAGATCCTCGCTCATGATGATGCCGAAGGCGCCCGAGAGTGCCAGCGCGGCAAAGACCGGCGTGCCGATCGCCAGCAGCACGAAGATCAGCCCGACGGCCAGAAGTGTAATCAATGTGATGTCCATGACATGTCCCATGCGACCCCGCCGCGCCGGGATGGCGCGGGCGGGACGGGTGAGGGGGGCGGACCGGAGACCGGTCCGCCGGCTCAGTGGGAGGCGCTCTCGCGCGGGTCGGGAGCGATCCGGCCGGTGGCGATCATCGCCGCGTGGACCAGCGCCTGCAGCGCCGCGAACCACAGGCCGAAGGCGGTGGCGATCTTCGCCCACCAGACCGGCACGTGGAAATAGCCCCAGCGGAACTCGCGGATCGAGAAGGAATAGGCGGCTTCCTGCGTCGCGGGCCAGGCCAGCAGCAGGAAGGTCAGCGCCGCCAATATCCAGCCCAGCGCCGCCAGCCCCCGCGACAGATGCAGCGGCAGGGCGTCGGTCATCAGCGTGACGCGGATGTGGCCGTCATCGACCAGCGTCGCGCCGAGCCCCATGAAGACCACCATCACCATCGACATCTCGGTCATCTCGAATAGCCCGGGCACGGCGCTGCCGATCAGCGCGCGCGCGACGACATCGACGGTGATCGCCACCATCATGAAGCCGAGGAAGGCGAGCGCCACCCAGGTCAGCCCGTGCGAGACCCGCTCGAGCGCGCGGTTCAGCCGCTCCATTCACAGCTCCGCCGCGATCTCGACCGAGCGGCGCAGCCGGCCGGCGGGGGCGTGCCTGGCGATCGCCGCGTCGATCAGCGCCTGCATCGCGGCGCCGTCGATGCCCGCCGGAGTGGCGACGGTGTCGACCCATTGCTGTGTCTCGGCCGGCTGCACCAGCGCCCGCGCCTTCGCCTTCTCGGCCTCGGGCAGGGATTGCAGCCTTGCCCCCTCGGCCAGCGCCTTCTTCACGTAATCGGTCAGCACCCGGTCATAGATCTCGGTGAACTTTCCGCCATAGAGCTCGTTTGCCAGATCGGTGCAGATCTGCTGGTTCGCGGCCGACAGCCCCTCGAAGACGCCGCGGTTCATCACCGTCACCGCAGGCGCATGGGCGCCGTCGCCGATGTCATAGAAGTTCGGCGCGATCTCGTGCAGCTTGTAGGCGACGGCGGTGACGAAGTCGAAACCATAGACCCCGTCGAGCACCCCGCGTTCGAGCGCCTGATAGACCTCGCCCGCCGCCATCGGCACAGCAACGCCGCCCAGGCGCTGGATCACGTCGGTGGCGATGCCATAGCCGCGGATCTTCTTGCCCTTGATGTCCTCGATCGAGGTGATCGGCTCGCGCATCACCAGCGGCGCATAGTTCCAGTTCGTCCAGTACAGCACCTTGCAGCGGTGCCGCTCTTCCCATTCCTGGCGCAGCGGCGCGAACTGCTCATAGACGTCGCGGCAGACGAGCTGCAGCGTGTCCGCCCGGTCGACCCGGAAATACCATTCGAGCCCGCGCGTCACCGGCACCTCGGCCTGATAGTAGCCGGGCGAGATCAGCGTCATCTCGGAGGTGCCGTCGCGCACCGCGCCCAGATGCTCGCCCACCTTGTTCAGGCTGCCCGCCCAGTAGCGGCGCACCTTGACCTCGCCGCCCGAACGCTTTTCGAGCTCGTCGAGGAACCAGCGGTCGATCCACGAGGGGCCGGCGGTCTCGGTCACGTAGCTGTCGAACTTGAGCGACGTCGCGGCTGCCGCCGCAAACGGCAGGCCGGACAGCATCCCGGCCCCGGCCAGCGCCCCGCTCGTGCGCAGGAAATCACGTCTTTTCATGGTTTTTCCTCCCTTTGTCCGGGCTCCTCCTGCCCGGGATGTGTCAGATCTGCGCGCCGGCGCGCAGTTCGGTCTTCAGGATCTTGCCGTAGCCGTTCTTCGGCAGATCGGGCACGAAGACATAGCGCTTCGGCCGCTTGAACGAGGCGATGTGCTGCCGCACCCAGCTGTCGAGTTCGGCCTCCTCGGCACTGCGGCCCGGCTCGAAGACGACATAGGCCACCACCTGCTCGCCCCAGTCGGGTTCGGGCTCGCCGATCACCGCCACCTCGAACACCGCCTCGTGGCGCAGCAGCGCCTCCTCGACCTCGCGCGGATAGATGTTGGTGCCGCCCGAGATGATGACGTCCTTCGAACGGTCGGTGAGATAGAGGAACCCGTCCTCGTCGAGATGGCCGAGATCGCCGGTGTGGAGCCAGCCGCCGCGCAACGTCTCGTCGCTCGCGACCGGGTTCTGCCAATAGCCCTGCATCACCGTCGGACCCTGCACGCAGATCTCGCCGGTCTGGCCGGGCGGCAGGGGCTCGCCCTCGGGCGACAGGATCGCCACGGTCGCGGCGCCTGCCGCGATCCCGACCGAGCTGCGCCGCGCCCGCCAGCGCGGGTGGCCCTGATCGGCGACCAGCGCGCGCGGCAGCACCGAGATCGTCATCGGGCTCTCGCCCTGGCCATAGATCTGCACGAAGCGCGGCCCGAACAGCTCGAGCGCCTCGTCGATGTCATTGGCATACATCGGCCCGCCGCCATAGATGACGGTGCGGATGCCGGCGCCGTCATAGCCAAGCGGGCGCGCCGCGGCGACCAGCCGCTTGACCATCGTCGGCGCCGCGAAGAACACCAGGTTGCCGCGGCTTTCAGCGAGCGCGATGATCTCGGCCGCGTCGAAGCCGCGCGAGGCCGGGACCAGATGCGCGCCGCCCGCGCGGATCTGCGCGAACATGTAAAGCCCCGCGCCATGCGACATCGGCGCGGCGTAAAGCATGTGATCCTCGGGCCGCGGCCCGTCGACGTCGAGCGCATAGCACAGCGTCATCTGCCGCAGGTTCTCGTGGCTGAGCATCACCCCCTTGGGCTTGCCGGTGGTGCCCGAGGTGTAGAAGAGCCAGGCCAGATCACCCGCCGCCGCCGGACGCGGCGGGGTCAGCTGATCGCCCTTCGGCACCGCGGCCGAGATCGCCTCCTCGGCCAGGCCCGGGAAAAGCGTGCCCTTGTCGGTGACGACCAGCGCCGCGCCCGAGTTGCGCACGATCCATTCCGCCTCGGTCGGGTGCAGCTTGCAGTTCACCGGCACGACGACCGCGCCGATCCACCAGCAGGCATGCAGCCATTCGATGTATTCGGGCGCGTTCTTGGCAAAGATCGCCACCCGGTCGCCCGGGCCGATGCCATGCGCCGCGCCCAGATGCCGGGCCCGGTCGCAGACCGCGCGCAGCAGGCTTGCATAGCTGTGCCGCAGGCTGTCGCCCTGGAACACGGCAGGACGGGTCGGCCAGGCATGGGCCGTCTGGTAAAGCCAGCTCGCGATGTTCATTCAGAGGCCCGCCGCCTGCAGCACCGTGGCATAGTTCGCCACCGCGGCGCCGCCCATGTTGAAGGTCAGGCCCCATTCGGCCCCCGGCCGCTGCATCGCGCCCGCCTGTCCGGTCAGCTGCCGGAACGCCAGCGCATGCATCGACACGCCGGTGGCGCCGACCGGATGGCCCTTGGCCTTCAGCCCGCCCGACAGGTTCACCGGCAGCGCGCCCTCGGGCATCACCGTGCCCTCCTCGATCGCGCGCGCGCCCTGCCCCTTCGCAGCCAGCCCCATCGCCTCGTAGATCAGCAGCTCGGCCGGGGTGAAGCAGTCATGCACCTCGGCGAAGTCGAGATCACCGACCGTGATCCCCGCCGCGGCATAGGCCGCGCGGATCGCGCGTTCCGGCCCCTCGAAGGCGATGAAGTCGCGCCGGCTCATCGGCAGGTAATCCGACACATGCTCGGCCGCGGCGATGCGGACGCGGCGGGCCGATTGCGGATCGGCGGTCAGCACCACGGCCGCGGCGCCATCCGAAACGAGCGAGCAATCCGACAGCCGCAGCGGCGGCGCGATCAGCGGGTTCTTCTCGCTGACCTCGCGGCAGAACTCGTAGGACATCGCCTTGTGCATCTGCGCGAGCGGATTGTTCAGCGCATTGGCGTGGTTCTTCGCCGCGATCCGGGCCATCGCGTCCATCGGGTCGCCGTAACGCTCGGCATAGGCCTGCGCCGCCACGGCGAAGACCTGCGGGAAGCTCAGCGCCGCCTCGGCCGGGTCGTTCTGGTAACCGGCGCCGGCCAGCGCGGTGGTCACGTCGGGCGTCGAGCGGTGGGTCATCTTCTCCGCGCCCACCACCAGCACGGTGCGCGCCCGCCCGGCACGGATCATGTTCAGCCCGGCATGGATCGCCGCCGCGCCCGAGGCACAGGCGTTCTCGCAGCGCGCCGCCGGCTTGAAGCGCAGCGCCGGATGCGCCTGATGGATCAGCGACGAGGCGAAACCGTCCGGCACCAGCCCCGAGTTGAAATGGCCCAGATAGACCGCGTCGATCGTGGCCGGGTCGATCTCGGCCTCGGCGATCGCCTCGCGTGCCGCCTCGACGATCAGCTCCTCGAGCGTCTCGGTCAGCCGTCCAAAGCGGGTGTGACCGCTGCCGGTGATATAGATGGATGTCATGTCGATGTCCTCCCGCTGTCACTTTCGTCGCCGGGAGGGCTGGTGCACATCCGCGAAACTACGTAGATAAATACGTATAAACCACGTAGATGCAGGTGCGGCATGGACTATGCGGAACTTCCCGAGGCGGTGCAGAACCTGACCGGCTTCATGGATGCGCCGGTAGCAATCATGGTGATGTCGGACCGCCGCATCCTGCGGGTGAACACCGAGACCGAGCTGCTGTTCGGCTGGAACCGCGCCGAGCTCGAGGGCCAGTCGATCCGCGTGCTCTATCCCTCGAGTGTCGATTACGAGAAGACCGGCGATCGCTGGCACCGCTGGCTGGCGAGCCGGCCGCGCTATGAGGACGAGCGCTTCATGCAGCGCCGCGACGGCGAGATCGTCTGGATGCGGGCGCGTGGCCGCACCCTGACGCCGGCCGACCCGTTCCGGCTGATGGTCTGGACCTTCGAGCCGCTGAAGGAGCGCGCCCCCGATGCCGCGACGCTGACGCCGAAGGAGCGCGAGGTCGCGCGCCACATCGTCAATGGTCACACCAGCAAGGAAGCCGGTCAGGCGATGGGGATCTCGCCGCGCACGGTCGAGGTGCACCGCGCCGCGATCCTGCGCAAGCTCGGCGTGCGCAACGCGGCAGAGCTCGCGGCAAAGATGATCGTCGCCCGCTGAGCCGGGCCCGGTCCGGCATCCGTTCGCGGCAATCCGGATGGATACTCCACAAATGTCACACTGATGAAGTAAAACACCATTACAGCGTCGGCCAGACGATTCCGGGGATACGGAGGCCGACATGCCGGCATCACTCAGGCTGCGCGAGATCACGAAAAGCTATGGCGAGACGGCCACGCTGCGGGGACTCTCGCTCGATGTCCGGGCGGGCGAGTTCATCTCGCTCGTCGGTCCCTCGGGCTGCGGCAAGTCGACCCTGCTGCGGATCATCGCCGGGCTTGCGCCGCAAAGCTCGGGCGATGTCGAGATCGACGGCCAGCCGGTCGACCACCTGCCGCCGGGGCGGCGCGACATCGCGATGGTGTTCCAGTCCTACGCGCTTTATCCGCATCTGAGCGTGCGCGACAACATCGCCATGCCGCTGCGGATGCAGCGGCTGCCGGCGCCGGCGCGGCTGCCGCTGCTCGGCCGGTTCTGGCCCGGTCAGTCGGCGCGCCGCGCCACGATCCGCCACGATGTCGAGGCGGCGGCCGAGCTGGTCGAGATCGGCGCGCTGCTCGGGCGCAAGCCCGCGGCGCTGTCGGGCGGCCAGCGGCAACGCGTGGCGCTGGCCCGGGCGCTGGTGCGCAAGCCGCAGGTGTTCCTGATGGACGAACCGCTGTCGAACCTCGATGCGCGGTTGCGGGTGCAGATGCGCGCCGAGATCACCGCGCTGCATCGCCGGCTGGGCGCCACCTTCGTCTATGTCACCCATGACCAGGTCGAGGCGATGACGATGTCGGACCGGGTCGCGGTGATGATCGGCGGCGAGATCGTGCAATGCGCCGCCCCCGCGACGCTGTACGACGACCCGCAGGATCTGCGCGTCGCGCGTTTCATCGGCACGCCCGAAATCGCGGTGATCGGGTCGGACGACCTGATCCAGGCGAACCCGGACTTCGCCCGTCATCTGCCCGCGGCGCAGGTGACGCAGGCGGCCTTCCGCCCCGAGGCGGTGCGCCTTGCCGCCACCGAGGCGCATCTGCCGGTTCGGGCCCATGTCCGGCGGATCGAGCAGCTCGGCCCCGAGGCGCTTGTCTTCCTGACCCTCGATCTCTCGGGAGCGCAGCTTGCGGCGCGGCTGCCCGCGGCGCAGGCGCGCGGGCTGGGCGAGGGCGCGATGACCGTCTGGCTGCCGCGCGTGCCGCCGATGCTGTTCGATGCCGACGGCCGCCGGCTGCGGCTGCGCGCGCCGGAGGTAGCCCATGCCGAGTGACGTCGCCGTCCCTGCGTCGCCGCGCCACCGTCGCCTTGGCGCAGCGATCCCCGGCCCGCTGGTTGCCGGCCTCGTCGCGCCGGCGGCGCTGCTGATCGTGCTGACCGTGATCGCGCCGATCGCGGTGATGATCGCGATGAGCTTCACCGGCTACAGGCTGGGCGACAGCTCCATCGCCTTCGTCCGGCTCGAGAATTACACCGAGCTTGTGCACGACCGGACCTTCCGCCGAGCGCTGTGGAATACCTTCCTCTATGTCGCGATGGTGACGCCGGGCTCGGTCCTGCTCGGGCTGTTCCTCGCGGTGCTGATCGACGGGCTCGAGCACGGCCAGAAGCTCTATCGCCTCGTCTTCTTCCTGCCGGTGACGGCCACCGTCGTCGCCATGGCGATGGTGTGGAAATACCTGCTGCACGGCACCATCGGGCCCTTCAACCTGCTGCTGCAAGGCCTTGGATTGCCGGTGCTCGATGTCTTCGGAAACCGAGATCTGGTGGTTGCCGGCCTAGCCGCAATCAATATCTGGAGCCTTGCCGGCTTCAACATGGTGCTGTTCGCGGCCGGGCTGACGGCGGTGCCGGAAGAGCTCTACGACGCCGCCGCGATCGACGGCATGGAAAGCCGCGTGGACCGCTTCGCCAATGTCACACTGCCGCTTCTCGGGCCGACGATGATGTTCGTCATCGTCACCTCGACGATCACCGCCTTCAAGGTCTTCGACACCGTCGCCGTCATCACCCGCGGCGGGCCGCGCGGCGCCTCGGACGTGCTGCTCTACACCAGCTATCTCGAGGGGTTTTCCTATTTCCGCATGGGATCGGCCGCGGCGATGACCGTCGTCTTCCTCGCGATCATGGCGGTCTTCGCCATCGTCCAGGCCCGCATCCTCGACCGCAAGGTGCATTACTGATGACCGCGCCCCGTCCGCATCGCCTCCGCCCCGGCCAGATCCTGTCGCATCTGGTGCTGCTGGTGCTTGGCTTCCTGTTCCTGTTCCCGTTCTACGTGATGGTGCTGACCTCGTTGCGCTCGCCGGCCGAGCTGTTCACCCCCACCTTCCGCTGGCTGCCCGCGCAGTTCGTCGGCCTGCAATACTACATCCAGGCGCTGACCGAGGTGCCGACGCTGACCTTCCTGAAGAATGGCGCGATCATCGCCGGCGGCATCCTGATCGTGCAGGTGCTGACCGCCATCCCCTGCGCCTATGCGCTGGCGAAATTCGAGTTCCGCGGACGGGATACGCTGTTTGCGGTGGTGCTGTTCTCGCTGACCGTGCCGATCCAGGCGCCGGCACTGCCGCTCTATCTGGGGCTCAACGCGATCGGCGCGCTCGACACCTATTTCGCGGCGATGGCGCCCTTCTTCCTGTCGGTCTTCGCGATCTTCCTGTTCCGCCAGACCTTCCGCAGTTTCCCCGACGAGATCATCCAGGCCGCCCGCATCGACGGCATGTCGGAATGGGGCATCCTGTGGACGATCGTCGTGCCGGGCTCCTTCCCCGCAATCGCCGCCTTCGCGGTGTTCTCGGTCACCACGCATTGGAACGACCTCTACTGGCCGCTGATCGTGCTGCGCTCCAACGATCTGATGACGCCGCCGCTCGGCCTTGCCTATTTCGCCGACAGCGAAAGCGGCGCGAATTACGGCGCGCTGATGGCGACCTCGGTCCTTCTGTCCGCCCCGCTGCTGGTCGGCTTCCTGCTCGCGCAGCGCCAGTTCATCCGCGGCATCACCATGACCGGCGTCAAGTGACGGCGGCCCACGCCCTTCCCCGAAGCAACGGAGCTTTCCGATGAAAACACTGCTTTCGTCCCTTGCGCTCTGCGCCCTTGCGCTTGCGGCGCCCGCGCAGGCCGAGGTCACGCTCGAGGTCATGCACCCCTGGCCCGGTCACAATGCCTTCCACGAGGCCGAGGCGCAGGCCTTCATGGCCGTGCATCCCGACATCAGGATCGAGTTCCGCGCCGCGCCGGAAAGCTATGACACCGGCCATCAGGCGGTGATGCGCGACGCGATGACCGGCAGCACCCCCGACATCTACCACTCGGGCTATCACCTGCTGCCCGAACTGGTGCGTACGCTGGCGCCGAAGGGCGAGATCACCGATCTCACCCCCTTCATCGAGAAGGAGGGCGGACAGGCCTGGCTGGACGAGAACTTCAACCCGGCGATGATCAACCTGACCCGGGTCGACGGCAAGATCTGGGGCATGCCCTTCAACGCCTCGACGCCGATCATCTTCTACAACAAGGACCTGGTCGAGAAGGCCGGCGGCGACGTGAACGCCCTGCCGACGACCTGGGACGGCTGGCTCGCGCTGGCGCAGAAGATCGGCGCGCTTGGCGGCGGCGTCACCGGCATGTCCTATGATGTCGACGCCTGGCCCGACGACTGGCTGTGGCGGGCGCTGATCTCGCAGCAGGGCGTGCCCTTCATGAACCCCGACGGCAAGACCGTGGCCTGGGGCGGCGACAGCGGCAAGGCGGCACTCACCCTCGCGCGCCGCTTCGTCACCGAGGGCGGGATGAAGCTGATGGAATTCGACCAGGCGCGCCAGCAGTTCGTGGCCGGGCTGACCGGCTTCACCGTGCAGTCGGTCAACTCGGCGCGCTCCTTCGGCGAGCTGACCAAGGGCAAGTTCACCCTCGGCACCGCGGTCTTCCCGGTGAGCAACCCCGCCGCGGGCCAGGTGCCCACCGGCGGCAACGGCGCCGTGATCCTGACCAAGGACCCGGTGAAACAGGCCGCCGCCTGGGAATACATCAAGTTCATCTCCTCGCCCGAGGGGCAGAAGATCGCCGTGCTCGGCTCGGGCTACATGCCGACGAACCAGCGCGCGATGGCGCCCGGGCTGCTGGGCGACTTCTACAAGGCGAACCCGAACTGGCGCACCTCGCTTGACCAGATCGACCGCGCCGCGCCCTGGGCCGGCTATCCGGGCAGCAACGCCGTCGAGATCTGGCGCACCCAGCGCGAAATCATCGGCGAGGTCATGTCGGGCGATCTGAGCGTCGACGAGGGCCTGAGCCAGATGGTCGAAGAGACCGACGCACTGATCGCGAAGTGACGCCACAGGACCCGGGCCGGGGGGCTTGCGCCTCCCGGCCGCTTTGCAAAGGACCGGACATGACCGTGCTTTCCCCCTTCGATCTCGAAGGCCCGTTCCTCAAGGGGAACATCCACACCCATTCGAACCGCTCGGACGGGGCGCTGCCTCCCGAGGAGGTGGCCCAGCGCTATCGCGCCGCGGGCTATGACTTCCTGTCGATCACCGATCATTACCTTGACCAGTTCGATTTCCCGATCACCGACATCGATCATCTGGCGACCGATCGTTTCACGCCAATCCCGGGCGCCGAGATCCACGCGCCGCGCACCGAGATGAGCGCGCTGTGGCATCTGGTGGCGGTCGGCCTGCCCCGCGATTTCGCCCGCACCGCGCCCGACGAGACCGGGCCCGAGCTGGCCCGCCGCGCGCAGGCGGCCGGCGCCTTCGTCGGCATCGCCCACCCCGCCTGGTACCAGCTGAGCTTCGAGGATGCGCTGACGCTGGTCGATGCGGCCGATGCGGTCGAGATCTACAACCACGGCTGCCAGGTGATGCACGACAAGGGCGACGGCGCCTACATGCTCGACGGTCTGGCCGACAAGTGCCACCGGCTGCTGACCTATGCCTGCGACGATGCGCATTTCAAGACGCCCGATTTCGGCGGCGGCTGGATCATGCTGAAGGCCGCCGACCGCAGTCCGGCGGCGATCGTCGCGGCACTGAAGGCGGGGCAGTTCTATTCAACCCAGGGGCCCGAGATCGGCACAGTGGCACTGACCGAGGCGGGCCTTCTCGTCGAATGCACACCCGCCGCGGGGATCCTGGTCATCGGTCAGGGCTATCAGCACAGCTATCGCTTCGAGGCCGGCATCAGCCGCGCCGTGCTGCCGATGGCGGGGCTCGAGGGCAGCCCCTGGTTCCGCGTGATCGTGCTTGGCAGCGACGGCCGGCGCGCCTGGACGAATCCCGTCTGGCGCTCGCGGTGAAACCGGCCCAAGGTGGGCGCGGCCCCGCAACCGACCGAGCCCGATGACCTCAGAGCCGACCCCCTCCGGGATGGCGCCTTTCGGAAAAGGCGTCTTCCTGCACATGCAGCACCGGCTTGCCACCCTGCCCGAGGCCCTGGCGCGCGTGTGCCGTTTCGCCCTCGAAACCCCCGAGCTGGTGGTGCGGATGTCGCTGGCCGATCTTGCGCGGCAGTCGGGCTCGGGCGAGGCGAGCGTGATCCGCTTTTGCCGCGCGCTCGGCTTCGAGGGCTTTCGCGAGTTCCGCGTGGCGCTGGCGGCCGACATTGCCTATCAGCAGGGCAACCCGCCAAAGCCGAGCTCGGACCTGGCCGAGCGGCTGTGCGCCGCGCTGCGCTCGACCTCGGAACATGCCGCCCCCGAAACCCTGCGGCGGACGGCAGCGCTGCTGCTGGCCGCACCGCATGTCGATGTCTTCGGGGCGGGGCTGTCGGGCATGCTGGCCGGGATGGTCGCCTATCGGTTGGCGCGCATCGGCCTTCTGGCGCGCGCCTTCTCGGACCCCGTCGTTTCCGACGAGGTGACCCTGTCGCGCCACCGCGGCAGCGTTGCGCTGCTGGTCACCGAAACCGGCCTCACGCTGCGCAACGAGCAGTTCCTGAGCCTGGCGCGCGACCGCGGTGCCCGTACCGTGGCAATCACCGGACATGCGCAGAAAGAGCTGCAGGCCCTGTGCGACGAGGTGCTGGTCGCCAGCCCGCTGATGCCGCTTCCCGAGCGTGGCGAGCTTGGCCCGGTCATCGCCAAGCTGTTCCTGTGCGACCTGCTGGTCCAGGAGGTCGTCCATCTCCGCTCCAGCGGCGCCGGCCTGTGACGCCGGGCACGGGGCGGCGACGGGGAAAAAGGCGGGCAATCGTGTGACTGCCCGCCTGCACTGTGGCGCCGGTCCGGCTCAGGCCCGTTCGGGCACGGCGAGCCCCAGCCAGTCCTTGTAGAAGGTGTCGATATCCGGTTCGAAGTCATGGATCACCGGATACCAGGGCGTCGGCGCCTCGACATCAAGCAGATCGCCCGAGATCGGACAGAAATATTCCCGGATCACCTGCCAGTCCGGCGAGGGCGCCATCAGGCGGGGATAAAGCTCTTCCATCTGCGCGGCGGTGTTGCGCACCCGGATCCGGGCATGCAGCTTCCAGTTCTCGTTCCAGGGGCAGAAGTCATAGCCGGCCTGGCTGCGGATCATCCATTTCCGGTCTGACTTGCGCTGGACGATGTAGAGCTTCGGGCCGAGCGGCAGGATGATCGGGTCGTCCCACTCCACCTGCTCCTGCAGGATCTCGAGATAGATCTGGAAGCGCTCCTTGTCCTTCGGCGTGGAGAGCATGGTGTGCAGCGTGTCGCGGTCGATCTTGCCGTCCACCAGGTCCTTGATCTTGGTTTTCGTATAGGCCATCGGTTCCTCCCTTGATCTGGCCTTGTCGGGGGGCGGCGCCGGTCGGGGCGCCGCCGCGGCGGTTCATTCCTCGACGAACTGGACGGTCTTGACGTCGGGCAGTTCCGAGATGTCCATCGAGTATTCCCGCCCGTAGGAGGGGATCGGCAGGTCCGCTTCCATCAGCTTCCACTCCGCCGGCAGGTTCCAGAAGGCGCGGAAGTCCTGCTCGAAGCGGGGCCCGAGCTTGAACGAGGCCGCGAACATCTGCTGCACATGCACGCCCGCCTCCTTGTTCAGGATCTTCTCGCGCTCGGAGGCCATCCAGTCGCTGACCGGCACCGACTCCTCGAGCCGGGCCCTGCGGATGGCACGGCGCCGGGCCTCGGTCGCGGCGACATCGACGCCCTTCATGCCATCGCCGGCATCGGTGAGAACCACGCCATAGACGCTGTCGGCAAAGCGCGGCAGCAGATATCCGCCGTTCACATCATCGGCCACCTTCTGCGGCTCGCGGTCGAGCGGATCGCCGAAGCCCGGACCACCCCGCATGTAGTTGAGGTAGAGGTCATAGTCCTTGAACATCGCCTCGGTGGTGATCGCCTGCTTGTCGCGCTTGATCCGGGCATCGGGCAGCATCGCCTCCCAGGTCGGGTTCTCCGGGTCGGTGTCGCCACCGCAGGGAATGGCGCCGCCCTCGGCGATGATCTCCTTCAGCCGGGTGTCATGCGCCTCGAAGCGATAGCCCGAGGCCGCCGGATAGCCGCCCATCAGCCCCCAGTCCGACGAGATATGGCCGTTGCCCATGAAGAACATCGTCCAGTCCTTGGCGTTCCAGACCATGCGCAGGCTCTCGAAGCCGCAGCCGCCGCGATACTTGCCCGCGCCGCCCGAGGAGGCCTTGATCTGCCGCCCGAGATAGACGAGCGGCTCGGCCAGTTCCCAGATCTCCATGTCGCCCATGTCGCCTTCGGGGTTCCAGACCGCCGCCGCATGGCTGATCCCGTCCATGTGCGCCGAGGCGCCGACCCCGTTCGCCGCGCATTCGAACGAGTTCACCGCGTGGATCTCGTCATACTGGTTGAAGCCCCCGCCCTGCAGCCAGTTCGAGGTATTGGCGTTGCCGGCATTGACCTCCTCGAGATAGCCGCGGCCGAAATAGGCGCGAGAGAGCCCGCGCCAGAGCGCCGTCCACGAGCTGACCAGGAAGTGCCAGCTGTAAGAGAAGGCCACCCGCCGGTCGTCGGGGTTCATCCAGGTGCCCTTCGGCAGGCGGAACTCGGTGCCATAGGCGGCGCCGTCGTTGATCATCTCGGTCGGGATCAGCGATTGCGTCATCATCACCCAGATCCCCGAGGTGAAGCTCACCTGATGGGCATTGTAGGTGTGCCAGCCCCAGCGCGAGGAGCCCTCGAAATCCAGCCGCCAGGTGCCGTCGCCGCGGATCGTGATCTCGGACGGCGTGTGCATGATCGTGTCGACCTTGGCGAAGTCCGAGGGGACGCGGACATCCTCGTGCGCATAGGGCACGTCGACGAAACCGACCTGGCGATACTTGCCCGGAATGGTCATCGCCTTGATCCGGGCCTGCAGGCCGACGCGGCCATGCTCGACCGATTCATAGGCGAATTTCCAGTAGGACTCGATGCCCTCGTCGGCGATCACCTCCTTCACCAGATCGCGGATCATGTGGCAGCCGGCAACGCGGGTGCGCTCGTCCAGCATCCAGTAGCGCGTGGTGCGCACCATCCGCTGGCTCTCGTGCAGCCAGTCGCGGAACAGCGTGTCGTTCTCGCCGATCTTGCGGCAGGTGATCGAATAGCCGTCGCCGAAGCGCTGCACCTGCCCCGTCGACATCGAGCCCGGCCCGACCGAGCCGGTGTCGATCACATGGGTCACGCCGCCGACCCAGCCGATCAGTTCGCCCTCGTGGAAGATCGGCACGATGGTGTGGATGTCGCAGGGGTGGACGTTGCCGATCAGGCTGTCGTTGTTGCAGAAGATGTCGCCGTCACGGATGCCCGGGTTCTCCTCCCAGCCGTTCTCGATCATGTACTTGATCGCCGCGCCCATGGTGCCGACGTGGATGATGATCCCTGTCGAGGTCAGGATCGAATCGCCCGCGGCATTGTAGAGGGTGAAGCACAGTTCCCCCTCCTGCTCGACGATCGGCGAGGCGGCGATCTTCTTCGCGGTCTCGCGCGCATCCACCACCCCGGCGCGCAGGCGCGAGAACAGCTTGTTGTACTTGATCGGCTCGGCGTCGCGCAGCGCCATCTTCGACAGGCCGGCATAGTGCTTGGTCCGCTTCGTGGCTTCCATCAGCCGGTCGCGGTGCTCCTTCAGGGTCTCGCCGCCGCGCACGATGCCGCGGGTCTTGACCGAGGTCTGCATGTTCATGACTTATCTCCTCCCTGAGACCGTCAGACTTCCTTGAGGTGGAACAGGCGGTGCCCGTCGAGCCAGGTCTCGAAACCGTCGGGCACGACGAAGGTCGTGGCGTCGGATTCGATGATCGCGGGGCCGGTGATGCGGTTGCCCGGCTGCAGCCGTTCCATCTGGTAAAGCTGGGCATCGACCCATTTCCTGTGGCGGTAGAACTTGCGGCTGCCGAGCTTGGCCGCTTCCGGCGGGGTCTCGCCCTGAAGCTCTTCCTTCGGGATCTTCGGCTTCGGGATCGGCACCGTGCCGCGCATGATCGCGCCGGTCACCGAATAGCCGAGCTCGGGCGAGCGCGCCGAGGCGGCATAGACGCGGCCATAGGTGTCGTTGAAGGCCTCGACCAGCTGGTCCCAGTCCTCGGCGCCCTGCGCCTCGACGATCGGGGATTCGATCTCGAGATCGTTGAGCTGACCGCGATACTGCATGCGGAAACCGGGTTGCAGCTGCACCTTGTCGGGGCTGTAGCCATTGATCTCGAATTCCTCGAGCACGCGCTCCTTCAGCTCCTGCCAGGCCGCCTGCAGGGTCTGCGCCTGCGTCGTCTTCAGGTCCTCGCTGGCATCGGTGGCGATGTTGATGTCAAGCGACTTGTCGTAGCGGTATTCGAAATCCGCCGCCGCGCAGCCGAAGGCCGAGAAGCCCGCGGCCCAGGCCGGCACGATCACGTCCTCGAAGCCCAGCCCCTCGGTGTAGCCGTAGGTATGGACCGGCCCCGCGCCGCCATAGCTGAAACACACGAAGCTGCTCGGGCTGTAGCCCTTGCCCGAGATCATCGAGCGCAGATAGTCGCGCAGGTCGCTGTCCAGAAGCTCGATGACGCCCGCGGCCGCATCCTCGACCGACAGGCCGAGCGGGTCGGCGACCTGTTCCTTCATCGCGTTCCAGGCGCGCTCGCGGCTGAGCTTGACCTGACCGCCAAGGAAGTTGTCGGGGTTCAGGTAGCCGAGGATCACGTGGCAGTCGGAGACGGTCACCGTCTCGATCCCAGAGGCCTCCCAGCAGACGCCGACGCGATAGCCCGCCGAATCCGGACCGAGCTTGATCGCCTTGGTGTAGGGGTCGAGCCGGATGAAGCTGCCCGCCCCCGCACCGACCGAATCCATCGCCACCAGCGGCAGCGACAGCAGCAGCCGCGCCATGTCGGGGTCATTCTTGATCGTCAGCTCGTTTTGCGTGATCAGCGCCACGTCGAAGGAGGTGCCGCCGATGTCCGAGCAGGCGATGTTCGAATAGCCCAGCACCTCGCCCAGATACTTCGCCCCGATCACGCCCCCGATCGGCCCCGACACGATGGTGCGGGCGAGTTCCTTCGCCTTCCACGAGATCGTGCCGCCATGCGTCGCCATCACCCGGAAGTCGAATTTCGAGCCGTTCTCCTTGAAGGCGGTGGTGATCTTCTTCAGCGTCTGGCGCGAGGGTTCGGCGGCAAAGGCCTCGAGGATCGTGGTGTTGGTGCGATGGGTTTCCTTGCGCACCGGGTAATAGTCGGTCGAGGCGAAGACCGGGATGGTCTTGCCCGCGGCCGCAACCTCTTCCTCGACCAGATCGCGCACCCGCCGCTCATGCCCCGGGTTGCGATAGGAGTGCAGCAGCGAAATCACGATGCCCTCGACATCCTGCGCGATCAGCTCGCGCGCCGCGGTGCGGGCGCTGTCCTCGCGCAGCGGGATCACCACGTTGCCCGACATGTCGATCCGCTCCATCACGCCGCGGGTCAGGTGGCGCGGCACCAGCGGCTCGTCATAGTAATGCGTGTTCAGGTGGATGCGGTCTTCATAGGCGAAGCCGAGATAGGCCTGCGCGGCGCGGCCCATGCGGTGGAAATCCTCCATCCCCGCATTGACGATCAGCCCGGTGCGCAGCCCCTTGCGCTGCACCACGCGGTTGAGCATGGCAGTGCCCGAATAGACGCCGGTCTGGATCCCCGAGAGCGCCTCTTCGAGCGTCAGCCCCCAGTGTTCCAGCCCTTCCTTCGAGCTGGCGATCAGGCCGAGCGCCTCGTTTTGCGGCGTGGACTGCGATTTGCCGACGACGAAGTCGCCGTCACTGTCGACGAAGAACGTGTCGGTCATCGTCCCGCCGGCGTCGATGCCAAGCACCTGCACGCGGCGTTTTGTCTGTTTGTCCAATGGCACGGGTCTTTCCTCCTCCCCTGGCGCCACCTCCCCGTGGCGTCAGAAAAGGATGCAACCCGGCCGGATCGGCATGTTGTCCGGTTTTCGGACATCCGCCCGGACATGCTGCGGACGCCATGACGCGCCGCGGCAGGAGGCTCAGCGGCGGCCGCGCGGCACGCCGTATTGCTCGAGCTTGAGATAGAGCGTCGAGCGCGAGATGCCGAGGCGCCGCGCCGTCCCGGTCATGTTGCCGCCGCATTCGGCGAGGGCGTCGAGGATTTCCGCCCGCTCGCGGTCGCGCAGCGTCGGCTCGCGCCCGGCGCGCCGGCCCTGGGCGATGGCAGGCGGCAGGTCGGCCACGTCGATCAGCCGGCTGAACGAGGTCGCCGACAGCCGTTCGACCATGTTGCGCAGCTCGCGCAGGTTGCCGGGCCAGTCATGCGCCTGCAGCCGCAGCATCGCCGCGGGGGTAAAGCGCAGCGCACCACCGTGACGCCGCTCGGGGCAGTGCGCCGCCAGATGGGCAACAAGCGCAGGCAGATCCTCGCGCCGCTCGGCGAGGCCCGGCAGATGCACCACCGCCCCCGAGAGACGGAAATAGAGATCCGGCCGCAGCCGTCCCTCGCCCAGCCGCTCGGACAGCGGCACCGAGGACAGGCTGATCACCTGCACCCGCCCCTCGGCGCCACGCGCGAGCTGGGTCAGGCTCTGGACGAGCAGCGGCTGCACCGCGGCGGGTGTTTCCGCCGGCTCGTCGAGGATCAGCGTGCCGCCCCTTTCGGTCAGCCGCAGCACCGCATCCGTCGCCGCCCCGCCGCGCAGCGCCAGATCATCAAGCAGGCTGCAATCGAGCGCCTCGAGCGGCAGATCGGACAGCGGCCCGTCGGCATGCAGCGCGCGCGCAAGCGTTTCCTTGCCGCAGCCGGTCGGCCCCTTGAGCAGCAGCGCAACGCCCGCCTCGACGATCCGCTGCGCCTCGGCGCAGATCCCGGCCATCGCCGCCCCGGTTCCGGCGATCGCCGCAAGATCGGGCGCGTCGCTGGCGGGCCGGCGCCGGCCCACGCGGGCCAGTGTCACGATCAGGCCGATCGGGTCCTTGCCGTCCGAGACGATGTCGACCCCTGCATCGGGGAGCGCCGCGCGCATCCGCTCGGCAAGCTGGCCGACATCGCCGTCAAGCTCGGGAGCCGGGTCCGGTAGCACGGGCCCACCGGAGCCACGCGCATCCGGGCCCGCGTCGCGCAGGCTTGACCAGACCTGCTGGCCATGCCGGTTCAACAGCATCACCTCGTCACCCCGCCCCACGCCGCGCGACAGCAGGTGGTCCACCAGCCGCTGGTGTTCCTGCAACCCGATGCTGCGCAGCGCCTCCTCGATCTGCAGCGCCAGGCTGACCGAGAAGGCCGCGCCCCGGCGCAGCGTGTCGGTCGAGGGCGAGGAGATGTTGATCAGCCCCAGCACCCGGCCGGTGCGGGGATCGCTGATCGGCGCGGCGGCGCAGGACCAGCGCTGGATCGCCTCGCAGAAATGCTCGACCCCCGAGATGGTGGCGGGTTTCGCCAGATGCAGCGCGGTGCCGATCGCATTCGTGCCGATGGCGGCCTCGTCCCATCGCCCGCCCGGATGCAGGTGGTTCTCCTCGCCGCGGGCGCGAATGCGGGAATCGCCCGTCGCGTCGAGGATCACGCCGGAGCGGTCGGCCAGAAGCAGCATCGCGCCAGCGTCATCGAGCATGTAGCCCGTGCGCCGCACCGCCGCCTGCGCGGCCTGACGCAACCGCGCGTTCCGGCCGCGCAGCTCGTTCAGTTCATTGCCCGCCACGCAGGGCGCGTGCCGCAGCGCATGCACGCCGTCGCGCGCCTGTGACCGGATCCAGGACCGGAATACGATTTCGCGAATGCTTGGGGGCACGCTCCCCAAGGCCCGAAAGCGTTCCCAGTCCTCCTTCTGGATGCTCTCTGCCATGTCTGAAGCCCCTGTTGGGTGCCGCATGGTAAGGTGGCGCAGAGTGCTTTTGTCAAGAAAAACGGCTCTCCCGCCGCGCAGCGACGACCGGAAACCACGCCACGGTTCTGCAGCTTCAGACTGGCGGCGTGTCGCTTCGCCCCTGGCGCAGCAAGGCCTCGACATCCGACTTTTCGTAATAGGCCCAGCACGGCGAGTTGCGCTCAAGCAGCCGCTCGCCGACCTCACGCGCCGCGGGGTCAGTATCGATGCCAAGCAGGTTTCGCGAACGAAGCGGTTCATCAAGATCACGCGCCGCCGGATTGATGGGCGACAGCGCCTTGCCTCCGGAGGCGATGATGTCTTCGTACTTGATCGTCCTGCCGGGCAGAAACCGGTGATACTGTGAGAAGCAGTAATCGAGAAGAATGAACTGCCGCTCCAGCACGTCCTGAGCCGCATTCAGCGCATTGGCCAGGGTCGCGTCGACCTGTTCCGCCGCGGGCAGGCGCCCCTGGGAAACCTGCATCCCCGCCGTGCGCCAGGACAACAGAATGGCCAACGGATTACGGACGAGGGCAAAGCAGCTGAAGTAGCGGGTCAACACCGGCAGCGCCGCGGTAAAGAAAGCCGGATGCTTGATGAAAAGGCTGAACTCCGGGCTGCTGACGTTGGAAACTGTGATTTCCATCCCGTTTATCGCGCTTTTACGCTGACCGTTCTCATCGGCATCCGTCCGCGGATTGCTGGGCACCGCGCCGTTCAGTGCCTTGCTGGTCGCCCGGCCCGTGGTGAGGATCCGGGCCCGCTGCGCCGCGGCAAACTGCGAAATCGCCTCTGCCAGCGCAGCCGGCTCCAGCCCCTTCAGCTCCGGCGGGGCCATCGGCTCGTGCAGCGCCACACTGTTCGGAAGCTTGTTCAGCAGATGGCAGGTCAGGGTCGTACCCGACCGCGGCGGCCCGGTGAGCAGGATGTTCGGTGCGGCATCAGGGGTCATGGCAATCCGATCTGCTGAAGAAGGGTGAGGAACGCCTCGCGTTCGGTACGGATATCATGGCGGAGGCTCATTTCCCGCCCGTTGTGGCGCAAGGCCTCGGCAAGCGCGGGATTGCGCATCACCTCCCGAACCGCCATCGCGAGCGGCTCGAGCGCGGGTTCGGGCGTCAGGGCCGTTTCGCCACCGATGCAAAACGAGCGGTTGCCGCCGCAGTCCGGGCAGATCACCGGGAGCCCCATGGCCATCGCCTCGAGCGCGGGGATATAGAACCCCTCCTCGCGGAGCGGCAGCAAGACAGCGACGCGCGCGCGCGCCAGTCGCTCCAGGAAATCGCCCCGCGGCAGCCTCTGGACCTGACAGGCGACACTGTAGCCCTCTGCCTGCAGACGCGCCGCAAGCTCGGCAGCCAGTCTTGGCTGCTTCAAACCGCTGATGAAGACATCGTATTCGGCGGGACCATGCCCCTCGGGCAGCAAACTGAAGTCGATTCCATTCGGAATGACGTGGATGGGGCCGTTGCAAGCCCCCGTTGCCTCGAGCGCCTGCGCCACCTCGGCGCTGACGCAGATTCTGGTGGCCCGGCGACCAAGGAAGCCGAACAGCGGGCCGTCCGGCTTGGCATGCCGCAGTCCCTGCACGAGATTGACCACCGGAATGCGCTCTTCGATGCCCGGACAGGCGTCGAGCGCCGCCCAGTCCATCCCGGCGATGAACAGGATATCCGCCCGCGTCGGATCGTAACGATCGACGACACCCGGGACCCCGCGCCAGGGATGGTCGGCAGCGCTGCCCGGTTCCAGATAGATTTCCGCCTGATACCGGCTGCAATTGCGGGTATGCTCGAAATAGTCCCGCACCTTGAGATGGCCACCCGAGAAGTGGCGGTAATCCCGATGAAACAGAACACGCATGGGGAATTGAGACCAACTTTGGTGCAGCACGGTTCCTTTTCGTCGCATGCACTGCAGGCCGTGTCAAACCGGCCGGAGTTTTGGCGCGTTCGTTGACCTATTGTTGCGCCAGCGGGAAGAACGTGAAAGGCCGCCCCGTGGGGCGGCTGTCAACGTGCTGACGCAGGCAGGAAATCTGGCTGCGACGGCTCCCGTTCAGAAATTTCCGTCTGCATATCAGGTTGGCCGGCAGGATCACCAATCCCTTGTGGCGTAAGGTTTTTCTTTTCAGAGACATGCTGGTCGAACATCTGCCATCGACACAAGGGGCGGCAAACGGACCTTGGCAGCGCAGCACGGCGAGTGCGGTATGGCGGCGGACGCGCACCATCATGACTGCCGAGACCGACGCCGATCTCGCGGCCTCGGATCCCGCACTTCAAGCGTTCGTGTGAACTGTCACACCCAACCGGCGTACGGATACGTCAAGGGCGGCCGGTATCAACACCACCGCAACGTCGCCGTTTTCAATTGCCCCAAGGTGGTTATCGCGTAGAGTCAACCCATTGAAAAGCCTGAGCAGAATTGGGGGATGCCGGATGGATCCATATGATAGCCGCACAGCCATCAGCGCCTTCCTGTTCAAAAGATGCCCTCCGGAACCTGTGGATCTGGCATTTGTCTTCTGTAGCCCGACGATCAGCAGCCTCCACCCCGCCATCGCGCTGTACAAGGCAGGGCTGGCCCCGAGACTGCTGATCTCGGGCGCGGGCACTGCCGTCGATGGATCGGCAGAATGGTCCTTTTACCGCGATCACGCGCTCGCCTCTGGCGTGGCGGAAAGCGCACTGCTGCTGGAGAAATCCGCCCGCAATACCGCCGAGAACGCGGCTTTCGGGGCGGCGCTGATCGAAGCCGAGCTGGGCTGGGAACGGGTCCGCAGTCTTGCCGTCTGCGCCAAACCCTTTCACATGCGCCGCGCGATCATGACCCTGCGCCGGCATATCCCGGCCGATATACGGCTGGTGGCCCAGCCCCCGGACGATCCGGGCGATCTCTCCGCGGAAACCTGGTGGCAGACCGAGAGGGGTCGGCAGCGCATTTTCGCCGAGCTGGGAAAGATCAGTGAATATGCCCTCAAGGGAGATCTGGGCGATGCCTGACGCCGCGCGGCTGCACCTGATCGGGGTCGGGGGAAGCGGTATGCTGCCTCTGGCGCTTCTGCTCAGACAGGCAGGATACTCCGTCACCGGCAGCGACAATCTCTGCGCCCCTGCACGTCTTGCCATTCTGGAAGCACAGGGGGTCGCGGTCCTTTCGGGCGCGGATCCGGCCCTTGCGCGGGCCGCGCAATGTGTCGTGGCAAGCCCGGCCATCCCCGAAACCCATGTGGAACGGCGGGCAGCACGGCGCGAGGGGATCCCCGTCAAGACCCGCGCCCGGATGCTGGCCGAGCTGATCCGCGGGCGGCGCACCATCTGCGTGGCCGGAAGCCATGGCAAGTCGACGGTGACGGCGATGGTCGTCCAGATCCTGCGCGCCGCGGGAACGGAGGATTTCGGCTATATGTTGGGGGCATCCTTTGCAGATCCCGACATTGCCCCCGCACGACTGGGGGCGCCCGACGCGCCTTTCGTGACCGAAGCTTGCGAGGCCCATGGCGCTTTGGCGCAGTGGCAACCGACATATGCCATCCTGACCAACCTCGATGACGATCACGCCGATCACTATGACGGGCTGACCGGGTTGCGGCGCGCCTTCGCGGACTTCCTGTCGCGGCTGCCGCCCGAGGGGCGGGCGGTGGTCTGCGGCGACGATCCGGCGGTCGTCGATGCTCTGGGCCAGGCACGCTGTGCGGCCCTGACATATGGCTTTGGCGACGGGAATGCGTTGCGGGCGGTTCAGGATGGGGCGGGAGGCGCCACAGTCTTCCTGCATGGAAACGCCCTGGGCACGCTCGCTCTGGCCGTTCCGGGGCGCCATAACCTGCTCAATGCGATGGGCGCTCTTGGGATAGCGATAACCCTTGGCATCGACTTCCGGACCGCAGCCGGCGCACTGGGCGAATTCCGCGGGATCGCGCGGCGGTTGCAGCGCGTTTCCCCGGCGGGCCAGCTGCGCGTCTTCGATGACTTCGCCCATCACCCGACCGAGATCGCGGCAGCGCTGGCCGTCCTGCGCGAGACGACGCAGGGACGGCTGATCGCGATCCTCGAACCGCAGTTGCACAGCCGCGTCACGCGCATGGCCGTGCGCTTCGCTCAGGCCCTGAAGGCGGCCGACCGCAGCTTCATCCTGCCGGTGGCGGCGCTTGGCGAGAGCGTGCAGGCGGGCGACGGAGATGCCGCGCTGGCCGATGCCTGCCGGACCGAGGGGCTTTCGCACCAGCACGTCGCGGACCTGTCAGAGCTGCTGTTGCGCGTGCAGGACGATCTGCGGGATGACGACACGCTTGTCGTCATGGCCGGAGCCAGCGGTGCGGCCCTCGCCCGGCGTCTTGCCGAGGCGCTGTCGCACCCGACCGCGCGCCCGTCCGCGCCGGAAACCATGCCCAGCATCGCGATCGGAGACAGACGGCCAACGCCGCCCGACCTGCTGCCCCTTGTCGCCGCGCACGCCAGGCGGCAGCCGACGGCGCCCGCCGTTGAAATGGGACACCGCCGTCTCAGCTATGCCGATCTTGTCCTCAGAACCGATGATCTCGCTTCAGCCCTTGCCGCAGCCGGTGTCAGCGCCGGCGACAGCGTGGGTGTCTGCCTTGGCCAGTCGGTGGACCGCGTGACCGCATTCCTCGCCATTCTCCGGCTTGGCGGGGTCTTCGTGCCGCTCGACCCGGCTCTGCCGGAGGAAAGGCTGCGCTACATGCTGGAAACCGCGGGCGTGCGGACGGTTGTCGTGAATGCCGCAAGCCCTGCCTTGCCCGACATCGGCCTCGGTTTCGTCAATTGCGGCCAGTTGCCGGATCCTGACGGCCGCCCTGCCCCCGATTGGGACGCGCGGGAAAGCGCGGCGGATGCGCTGGCCTATATGATCTTCACCTCCGGCACGACCGGACCGCCCAAGGCGGTCGAGATCTCGCGCGGCGCAATTGCCAACTACGCGGTCGCGGCATCGCGGCATTTCCAGATCTCGCCCGATGCGCGCGTCTCGCAGATCAGCGGCTTCGGCTTCGATGTCTCGGTGGGGGATCTGGCCATGACGCTGGCTGCCGGGGCCTGCCTTGTCTATCCCACGGATTTGCAGGCGGTCCCCGGCCCGCCGGTCGGCCGCTTCATCGCGCAGGCAAGGCTGACGCATCTGTCGCTGACACCCTCGGCGCTGGCGATCATTCCGCCGGCAGAGCATCCGCACCTGACCCATGTGATCGTGGCGGGCGAGGCCTGCCCTCCCGCGCTGGTCGAACGCTGGGGCAAGGGCCGCAGCTTCATCAACGCCTATGGGCCGACGGAATCCACGGTCGAAGCCCTGTTCGCCCGGTGCGCGCCCGGCACGCCGGTCACCATCGGGACGCCCTTCGACAACATGGGCGCCTGTCTGATGGACGAGACCCTTCGGCTTGTCGCACCGGGACAGGAGGGAGAGCTTTGCCTGTTCGGGCCCGGACTGGCCCGGGGGTATCGCCACCAGCCCGAGCTGACCGCGCAACGGTTCCCGGTGGTCGATCTCCCTGGCCTGGGTCCCACCCGCATCTATCGGACAGGAGACCGGGCAAAAGCCGGAGCAGACGGCGCATTCATCTGTCTGGGACGCATGGACAGCCAGCTGAAGGTCAACGGCTACCGCATCGAACCCGGCGAGGTCGAGGCGGCCCTTTGCAGCCTGCCCGGCGTCAATGACGCGGCCGTCTCGCTCGTCTCTTCGGATCATGCCGCCGATCGGCTGATCGCCCATGTGGTCATGATGCCCGGCGTGCCCGCGCCCGATCCGGTCGATCTGCGCGACCGGCTGCGCCAGCGGCTGCCGTCCTACATGGTGCCCTCGGTGTTTCTGCCCATTCCCGGGATTCCGCGCACGGCCAATGGCAAGCGCGATCGCAGCGCCCTGCCGGTGCCGCCCCATCTGACGCAGCCGCCGAAGCCGCGCACCACCGGAACCGCGACCGAGGCGAGGCTCATGGCGCTGATCGACAAGGAAGCCGGGGCCAATGTCGTCGCCGGCACACGCGACAGCCTGCGCGATGCAGGGGTCGACTCTCTTGCGATGGCGAACCTGCTGTTCGCGATCGAGGACGCTTTCGGCATCACGCTCGATGCCGGGTTCGAGGCTGGCTTCGATACCGTCGAAGTCTTGGCCCTGATGGTGGATGCAAGGCTCAAGGCTCCGCATGTCCCGTCGTCACCCGACATCGAGGAGGCGCTGACCGCGAAACTCCTGCCCCATCTCGCAACATGGCCAGGCCGGCGGCTTGGCAAGGCCGGACTGGTGCGGAGCCTGGCCGAAGAGCGGCCGCTACCGAAGCTCTTCTGGTGTTTCCAGGCAGGCCAGGAGCTGTCGCGGCTGAGCGAAGGTCTGGGCGAGGCGGTATCCCTGTTCGGCTTGCGCTCGGGACATCTTGCCGTCGAATACACCGCCGACACCCTCAGCTCGCTCGGTCGGCTCTATGCCGACGAGATCACCTCCATCGCCCCGACCGGCCCCCTGTTCCTTGGCGGGAATTGCCAGGGCGGCCTGGTGATGCGCGAAGCCGGGCTGGAGCTGATGCGTCAGGGCCGCACCGTCGCGCTGACCATCCTCATGGAGCAGGGCCGCTTCTTCCACTATCCCGGCACCACCCTGCTTCTCTTCGGCGCGGGCAGCTATCTCAATCCCTATGGTCATGTCACTGCGCCGGAACAGGTGTTCCGCACCGCCTATCCTGCCGGCCATGATGTCGAGATCATCCCCGGGTCGCATGGGCGCTATTTCATGCCCGAAAATATCGATGCCCTCGCTGCGACGATTCTCCGTCACCTCGACCGCCATCGCGGCAGGTGCTCGTGACGGGCGAGTTCGGGATAGCGATAGGGCGACGTATCATTGGTAGCGGAGCCGGGCGGCAGGCGGGCTGCTGTGCCCCCCGATAACTCGTCTATCTGATGCTAGAGTCCGTCCCAAGGAGAGGACCGGACATGAAGAGATCGAAGTTCACGGAAGAGCAGATCATCGCGATCCTGCGCGAGCAGGGTCGACATATATGTCGACGGCGCGAAGACGGCCGAGGTCTGCCGCAGGCACGGGATCAGTAGCGCCACATTTTATGCCTGGAAGGCGAAGTTTGGCGGCATGGAGCCGTCAGAGGCAAAACGTCTGAAGGCCCTGGAAGACGAGAACGCCAAGCTGAAGCGGCTGCTTGCCGAAACGATGCTCGACAGCGAGCCATTGTCCGCCATTGGTCCGAGGACAATGGCGAGCGCGCTGAAGGATCTGCTGTCAAAAAAATGGTGACGCCCGCCGCCAGGCGCGAGGCCGTCGCCCATCTCAAACAGAGCTATGAGATGAGCGAGCGGCGGGCGTGTTCCCTGATCGGGGCGGATAGGTCTTCGGTGCGATACCGACACCGGCGCCCGGATGACCGCGAACTGCGCGAGGTGCTACGCGGGGCCGCCGAGACGCATCGGCGGTTCGGCTATCGCCGCCTGCATGTCATCCTGCGCCGCGATGGCCATGTGCTGAACCGCAAGCGCACGCAGAGGCTCTACAGAGAAGAGGGCCTGGCCGTGCGTCGGCGCCGCAGCCGCAAACGTGCCATCGGCACACGGGCACCGCTGGTGACCGAGGCTGTGGCGAACGCTCGCTGGTCGGTCGATTTCGTCCAGGACCAGTTCGCCGACGGGCGGCGCTTTCGTATTCTGAACGTGATCGATGATGTCACCAAGGAGAGCTTAGCCGCGGTCGTCGACACCTCGATTTCCGGCCGCCGCGTTGCACGGGAACTGACGGTGCTGATCGCGCGGCGCGGAAAGCCCGGCGTGATCGTCTCCGACAATGGCACCGAGTTCACCTCGAACGCGATCCTCGAATGGGCCGAGAAGATGCAGGTGAAGTGGCACTACATCGCGCCCGGCAAGCCCATGCAAAACGGCAACTGCGAGGCGTTCAACGGCCGGATGCGCGACGAGCTTCTGAACGAGACCCTGTTCTTCGGCATCGACCATGCCCGCAAGGCCATCGCCCGCTGGACCCACATCTACAACACCGAGCGCCCTCATTCGGCCCTCGGTTATCAGGCCCCGGCGGTCTTCGCCGCCCAACTCAACGCAATGGGCGATCAGCTTCGCGCAACTGAACTGCTGCACAGATCGCCCATTGCTCCGTCGGCGCAACCGCGCCAAATTCAACCGCCGACTCTGGTCTCAGCCGGATGAACATCGGGGGTCACAGCAGGACGAAACGCAGTTCTTCGGGGTTCAGTCCAAGGCGCTGAGCAAGCGGCACGCCGTGCCCTTGGGCACCGACCTTCACAGCCTGCGGTCTGACTGGTGGATCATTACTGTTCATGCGAACAGCGATACCCCTGCCTGCTACGTTCTGCGGCTTGAGGATGTTCGTGCCCTTGCGACCCAGGACAGGAATGGCGATCGCTGGTGGCTTGAACCGAGGGCATATGACTGGGACGAGTCTCGTGAGGCGTGGCACCGGCTGGTGCTGGACCCGCCGCAGTCGGTGCCTATGCGCGGCTAGTTGCGCGCTAGATCGCTTGTAAGCGTTACAAAGGGCCCCCTAGCCGATCTATTCCACGCCGCAGTCGGTACCCCTATATTGGCGTACGCCAATACCGCAGGGCAAGAATCGGCCTTACGCTGCTGTACAGCAACCTCTTAGTTGCCGCCTGTTTCAAGCACTTCATCACGGCAGTTACGAGATGGGCTTATTGATCGCAAAACGCGCCGCCCCTACCTAGCGGCAGCGACAATATTGGCTCCATTGATCTGCTCCACGCCCGCTGGCAGGAGAAGCTGTTCCAGCCAGTGGATAGCGTTGCCCCGCTCTGAGCAGTAAGCAAAGAATGCCCTCTGCCTCGCTCGAGTAAACGCCACAAAGAATGAGCTTAGCTCTTCGCTACGCGCCGGCGACAGGCTCCACCATGTCTGGGCATCGAGACCGAAAAAGATCATTGTGTGAAATTCCAGGCCCTTGCTCTTGTGGATTGTCATGAGCGAGACCTGATCTTTGCCTTCGAAGCGGTCAAGAACGCCACTCCAATCCGCCGCGTTCTCGACGCATTCTCGCAAGAGAACTTGAAAGCCATCGCGCACGCGCTGAAAATCAGCGTCGCGGCGATACTCAGGGTAGGCCTGACGCAGGCTCTCTACTTCGGCGAAGTCGAGAGCCTGAGCCAGCAGCCTATCCGCCACTGCTAGATCAGGGAGCTCGTCACGCATCGCCTGTCGCAGGTTCTTGGAGAACGCTCCGATTTCGCGCTGTAAGCGTTCTTGCCCAACCTCGTCTTCGGGACTTATGCCCGCCAATGTTTGCAGGTGTTCCTGCGTCGCGTTCCATGCATCGGGGTCGCGTTGACCTGCTCCCCAGGGAGTCCGCGATTATTGGTTCGCGCTGTTCAGGGTTTGGTCCTCTCTTGACCGTTGGTGATACTCCCACGGGGTGAGT
>NZ_RCHI01000013.1 GCF_003664585.1 Paenirhodobacter hankyongi | reverse complement strand
GTCGCCCGGTGCGGGCGGGATTGCATTCGGCTGGCACCCGCCCGCCAACCCCTCACGGAGGATCCGATGTTCATGCCCCCCGCCCCCGATCCCGAGAAATCCACACCCGCGCCGATCCCGGGCGGCGGCGAGACACAGGTCAGCATGGCCGATCTTACCGCCATGCCGCCGGTCGACACAGGCGGGCGGATCCCGGTCAAGAACACGCCGGCCGACGTCGCGGTCAGGGACAACTCCTACAGCGTCACTGCCGACGAGCTGCGCCAGTTCATCGAGCGTTTCGAACACCTCGCGGCCGAGAAGCAGGACATCGCCGAGCAGCAGAAGGACGTGATGGCCGAGGCCAAGGCGCGTGGCTACGACACCAAGGTGATGAAGATCATCATCGCGATGCGCAAACGCGACCGCGACGATCTGGCCGAGGAAGAGGCCACCCTCGACCTCTACATGGCCGCCCTGGGGATGGCCTGATGGAACAGCCCCACCACCCCGCCCGCGTCAGCCTCGCGCCGCTGCCGGACGGGCTGCGCCTGCCGCATGACGATCCGCGCGCCGAGACGGCTCCTGCCCCCGGCGTCATCACCCCCGCCCGCAGCCTGCGCCGCCGCACCCCGGTGCTGGTCGTGGCGCTGCGCGAGATGCTGGCGGAGAAGCGCCAATGAACATCGTCCTGCCCCTCCTAATCCTGATCGCGGCGGTCGTCGCCCTCCTCGCCGCGCTCGCGGTGAGCATCGAGCTGGACGAGGAGGACGACGAATGACCGCCCTGTGCGTCCTGATCGGCTGCGAGACCAGCGGCATCGGCCGGCGCGCCTTTGCCGCCCGCGGCCATGACGTCTGGTCCTGCGATCTCCTGCCCGCCGAGGACGGCAGCAACCGGCACATCGTCTGCGATGTGCGCGACGTTCTGGGCGATGGCTGGGACCTGCTGCTGGTCGCGCATCCGCCCTGCACGCGCCTGTGCCGCGCCGGGCGCCGCTGGCTGTCCGGGCCCGGGGCGATGACGCCGCCCAAGACCCTGCCGAAGGGGCGCAGCTGGACCAGCATGATCGACGAGTTCGAGGATGGCGTCGCCCTGTTCACCGCCTGCTGGCGCGCTCCGATCGCGCGCGTGGCGATCGAGAACCCGGAAATGCACGACCTCGCCAAGGCACGCATGCCCGCCGACCTTCCGGCGCCGCAGGTCGTGCAGCCGCATTGGTTCGGTCACCCGGAATACAAGGGAACCGGCTGGTATCTGCGCGGGCTGCCGCCTCTCCGGCCGACCAACAGGCTCGAGGAGCCCGTTCGCGGCAGTGAGGAATGGAAGTCCTGGAACCGCGTGCACCGGATGCCTCCCGGGCCCGACCGCGCCCGCCTGCGCAGCCGGTCTTTCCCGGGGATGATGCGGGCAGCGGCCGAACAATGGGGCGATCACGCCCTCGAAGAGGTCACGAGGGCCGCATGAACCACGAGGGGAAAGAGGCCCCGGCAGGGGCGCGGCTGCACCAGGCGCTCGCCACCGCCCGCGCGGCCCTCGCCGAAATCGCAGCAATCAGCGGTGGCCCGATCCGCCGCATCGCGCAGGATGCGCTCGAGAAGATGGAGACCGACTGATGGGAAAGTTCGCCCCTATTGCCGTCCGAGAGAAAACGGCTGCGGCGATGTTGGACATGACGGCGAGCGAATTCCGGCGTCTTGTCGAGGGGGGGCACCTTCCGCCCCCGAAGTCCATCGGCGGCCTGCCGAGATGGGAAACCAGCGCCTTGCACCGCATCATTTCCGGCGAGGCAATTGGAGATAGCGATTTCGAGACATGAGAAAGACGAGCCTGCCCTACCTGCAGTTCATCAAGAGCAATGGCCGGACCTATGTCTATTTTCGAAAAGGCAGCGTCCGAAAGCGGCTCCCGGACAACACGGACAGCCGGGAATTTTCGGACGCCTATTGGGATTGCCGCGCCGGGAAGGCCCGTGGCCCGATCAAGCACAGCTGGGAGAACCTGATCGTCAGCTATTACCAGAGCCCGGACTTCGCGAACCTGTCTCCAAGCACAAAAGCGAATTACCGCCGCCACTGTGAAGAGATCCGCATCAAGAACGGCACCAAGGACATGCGCCTGTTTCGGCGCAAACACGCGATAGAGGTGCGCGACAAGCTCAAGGATACATGGTCCAAGGCAAACGAGCGCGTCGCGGTCCTGTCCATTCTCTGCCGACACGCGGTCGACAAAGAGTGGATCGAAAGGAACCCTGTGGTTGATATCGCCAAGCTGCGCGGCGGCGAATACGAGGCATGGCCAGATGACATGCTGAGGGCCTTCGAGCGGTGTTGCGACGAGATCGGCGCAACGCTGGCACGCACCGCCTATGAGCTCGCGATCGGCACGGGGCAGCGGATTGGTGACTGCTGCGCAATGCAGTGGTCTGATTTCGATGGCGAATACATGTCGGTCATCCAAGAAAAGACCGAGGTGAAGATATCCGTTTACTGCCCCGCTCGTCTGCGCGCCTACCTGTGCAGTCTGCCGAGGAAGGGCCGGCATATCCTCGCCAAAAACCTGACGCAACCGATCGGCAAGCGCGCTGTCCAGAAGGCCGTCGAGGAAGTTCGTGCACAGATCGGCGCCATGCACGGCAACAAGCGCCTCGTGATCCACGGATGGCGCTACACTGCTGCCCGGGAACTGGCCGAGGCCGGGTGCTCGGATACTGAAATCCAGTCCGTCACCGGGCACAAGACGCTGGCGATGGTTCAGAAATACCGCGCTCAGGCCAACCAGAAAGCGGCGTCAAAGCGGGCCCAAAGCGCGCGAGAACGGAACAAGGACAGAACGTGAAAGTGGAAAACACATTGTAAAACACTTCCCCACTGGCGCCGAATATCGGCCCATGATAGACGGGCCAAAGCCTTGCGATGTATCAAAAAAGCAGGCACGTGCGGGTGTGGCGAAACTGGTAGACGCACCAGATTTAGGTTCTGGCGCCTTTGGCGTGGGGGTTCGAGTCCCTTCACCCGCACCATCCTGAAATCATCGGTCACTCGCGCCCACCCCACGTTGCGCTCGCGATGTGGCGGTTGAGCCGGGTGGCACACGGCGCGGGGCCTGCGCGGCGGCAGGGGATGCAGCCGTGGCGTCCTGCCAGCCGGATCACCGCCTTCCGCCGGCAGGCGCGGGAGGCGGCCACTGGCGCCTCCCCCTCTCTCTCGAGGACCGCAGCGTCGCGCTCAGCGCTCGCCGCGCACATAGGCGGCGCCAAGCGCCGCGGGCAGCTTCGCGTTGCGCCCGGCGATCAGCAGCACCGCCATCACCGCGGCGAAGGGCAGCATCTGCACCACGTCGGTCGGGATGTCGACGCCCGCGACCTGCAGCGCCGTGGCGGCCGAGAGACAGGCACCGAACAGCGCCGCGCCAAGCAGCACCCACAGCGGCCGGCCCCGCGCCAGCATCGCCAGCACGATGCCGATGAAGCCGTTGCCATGCGTCATGAAGGGCACGAAGACCCCCGCCGCCGCGATCGACATGAAGGCGCCGCCGAGCCCGACCAGCGCGCCGCACCCGAGCACCGAAAGCGCGCGGATCGCCAGCACGCTCTCGCCCGCGGAATCAAGCGCGGCGGGCTTGTCGCCGGCGGCCTGGATCGCCAGACCCAGATGGGTGCGGCGATAGAGCCAGACGAAGGCCGGCACCAGCCCGAGCGCCAGATAGACCACCGGCTCGCGGTCAAAGAGCGCCGGGCCGACGATCGGGATCTCGGCCAGACCGGGGATGCGCCAGGTCGCGACCTCGGGCAGGCGCGGATAGAGGCGCGAGAACTGCACATGGTGCAGCAGCGCCGTCGCCCCCTCGGCGCCAAGCGTCAGCGCGATGCCGATGACGATCTGGTTCAGGCCGAGCCGCACGCAGAACAGCACCATCAGCGCCGCCACCGTCATGCCGCCAAGGGCGCCGGCGAGAAAGCCGAGCCCGGTGCTCTCGCTCGCCCAGGCGACATAGAAGCCGAGATAGGCGCCGCCCAGCATCATCCCCTCGATGCCGACATTCAGCACGCCGGCCTTTTCCGAGAGCTGTTCGCCCAGCCCCGCCAGCAGCAGCGGCACCCCGGCCGCGACCACGCCGGCAAGCAGCGCGATCAGGAAGGTATCGGTGAAAAGCGTCATCTCAGACCCCTGCCTTCTGGCGCCGGCGCGCGCCCCAGTATTCCGCAAGGCCCAGCACGATCAGCAGGATCGCCACGGTGACCAGGGTGAAGTAATTCGGCACCCCCATCCGCCGCGCGGCACTTTCCGAGCCGATCGACAGGATCGAGAACAGCGCCACGAAGCCGATCGCGGCAAAGCCGTTGAAGCGGGCGAGGAAGACCAGCGGCACCACCGACATCGCATAGGCCGGGTTCCAGTCCGCCCGCACGTTGCCATACTGGCCCAGGATCGCGACCCCACCCGACAGCCCGGCAAACCCCGCCGAGATCGCGAAGACCGCGACGGTCAGCGCCGGCACCGCCAGCCCCGCGTGCACCGCCGCCCCGGCATTCGCGCCGACGACGCGCAGCCGCAGCCCGAAGGCGGTGCGGGTCATCACGAAATGCACCGCCAGCACCGCGACGAGCCCGATCAGCAGCCCGCTCGAGATCGTCGTGCCGCCCAGCGTCGGCAGCCGGTCCTCGACCGGCAGGGTGCGGGTCTGCGGCACCGTCGTCGCCGGGTCGAGGAAGACCAGCTTGACCAGCACCGAGGCGAGCGAGAGCCCGAGGAAGTTCATCATCAGCGTGGTGATGATCTCGTTCAGGCCCTGATAGGCGCGCAGGAAGGCCGGCACGAGCCCCCAGAGCGCCCCGAACCCCGCCGAGACCGCCATCCCCGCCAGCAGCGCCCCCCACACCGGCACATGCGCCACCATCAGGGGCGTCCAGGCCGCGGCAAAGACCGCCCCCACCAGGAATTGCGCGTCGCCGCCAAGGTTCCAGATCCCGGCGCGGAAGGCGACGATCAGGCTTGCCGCCAGCAGCAGGAGCGGCCCCATCCGGGTCAGCGTCGCCTGCACGCCGGTGGGAGAGAACAGGCCGCGCCCGAAGACATAGCCGTAATAGGAAAACGGGTTCACCTGCATCAGCAGCAGGATCAGCCCCGACAGCACGAAGGCCGCCAGCACCGGGCCGAGGCTCATCGCCAGCACGCCCCAGATCTCGCGGCGCGCGAAGGCGGGCGCGGCGCGGCCGTCTCCGATGTCGCTTGTGGTCTCGCTCATCCCCGGCTCACCCCGCTCATCAATTCGCCGATCCGGCGCCGCGCCGCATCGTCATTCGGCACGATGCCGGCAATCCGGCCCTGGTCCATCACCGCGACGCGGTGGCTCAGTTCAAGGATCTCGTCGAGCTCCGTCGAGATCAGCAGCACCGCGGCGCCGCGCTCGGCGGTCTCGCGGATCCGGGCGCGGGTGGCGGCGATATTCGCCAGATCGAGCCCGTAGGTCGGCTTGTTGAAGATCACCGCGCGGGTCGTGCCGGTCAGCTCGCGCGCCAGCAGGACCTTCTGGATGTTGCCGCCCGAGAGCTTGCCCACCGGCGTCTCGACCGAGGGGGTGCGGATGTCGAAGCCGCGCCGCTTCTCCTCGGCATTGGCGCGGATCGCCGCCGCGGTGCCGGCACGGTCGGGCCGGCGCCACCACGGCCGGCCGAGCGTCGCGTTTTCCACCAGCGTCAGGCTCGGCACCAGCATCGAGTGCTGGAACACCGTGCTGATCCCGATCTCGAGCGCGACGGCGGGCGAGGCGATCGGCCGCTCGATCCCGTCGATCAGGATCCGGCCCTCGTCGGGCTGCTGCAGCCCCGACAGCATCGAGACCAGCGTCGACTTGCCGGCGCCGTTCTCGCCCAGAAGGACGTGCACCTCGCCGGCGCGGATCTCCATGTCGATGCTGTCGTTCGCCACGATGCCGGGGTAACGCTTGGTCACGCCCTGCAGCGTGACGATGGGCGGGGGGGCGCCGACCGGCGCCGCCGCGGCCGGGAAGGTCTGTCCGTCTGGCATTCTCATCTCCGAAAGACGGGCGGGCCACGCGGGCCCGCCCCTGGGGCGTCAGTTCCCGGTCACCAGCGCATGCACCGACTCTGCGTCGAAATGCGGCGTCACGGTGATCTTGCCCGAGACGATCTCGTCCTTCACCGCCATCACCTGGGTCCAGACATCCTCGGGGATCTGCGGCGTCTTCAGCAGCGCGACCGAGCCATCCTTCAGCGCGATGCCGTAGTTGTGGCTGCCGAAGCTGTCGTTCTTCACGTCCGCGATCATCGCCGCATAGACCGGCTCCAGGTTCCACAGCACCGAGCTGAGCAGGAAGCCCTTGTCGATCGGGGACTTGTCGCCGATCACGTCGATGAACAGCACCTTGCCGCCATCCGCCGCGGGCGTGGTCTCGACCGCCTGCAGCATGCCGAAGGACGAGCCGTTGCCCTGGCCGAAGATGATGTCGGCGCCGGCCGCGATCAGCGATTCGGTGACGCGCTTGCCGCCCGCCGCATCGGAATAGGCCGCCGGCCCGATCACCGCGTAGCGGATCACCGCATCCGGTTTCGTCGCCTTCACCCCCTCGGCGAAGGCCGCCGACTGCGAGTTCCACGACGGCGGCTCGCCCGAGGTGACGATGCCCACGGTGCCCGAGCGCGACATCTTCGCCGCCAGCACGCCGGCCAGATAGGCGCCCTCGTGGCCCGAGGCGGTGTAATCCGCCACCGCATTCGCCTTCAGCGCGTCGGGGCTGTCGACGATCGCCACCTTCACCCCGGTCTCGGCGCCGATTTCGGGCGCGGCGGTGTTATAGCCGCTGGCATGGGCGATGATGAGACCGGGCTTGTCCTCGGCCAGCTCGCGCAGCGTCGGGCGCACGTCGCCATAGCCGAGGTTCTCGGCCACGATCGCCTCGATCCCGGCGGCGGCGGCGGCGGCCTTGGCGCCGTCGATCCCCTGCTGGTTCCAGCCGTAATCGGTGCCCGCCTCGGGCGTCAGGATCGCGATCGAGGAGATCTCCCCGGCCAGCGCGGGCAGCCCGAGCCCGGCGCAAAGAGCCGCGACCGAGACCAGACGGCCAAGGCGCGTGAGCGGTGTTTTCGTCATCTTGAACTCCCTGTGTTGACATTCGTCACGTTTGGTTTTCCGTTTCCGGGCCGGTGCGAACCCCGCAACCGCCCCGTCTTCCAGCTCCGATGAGGTTCCGTCAGATGCCTGTCCCCATGCGTTCCTGCCGTGTCCTGCCGGCGCTTTTCCTGCTGGCCCTCGCCGCGCCGCTGCCCGCCGAAGAGATCCCGGGCGCCGCGCTCGGCGCGCTGGCGGCCGAGCACACGGCAAAGCCCGGGCACGGCACCGAGGGGCTGGTCGCGGTGCCGGTCGAGATCACCAACACCGGCGAGACCGCGCTCAGCTGCACCGCGGGGCTCGCGCACTGGTATTCGCAGGCGCTCGGCACGGTGAGCTTCGGCGCGACGCTGTCGGTGACCCTGTGGTCCGACCCGGCAACCGGTGCGGTGACCCTGCTCAACCCGAAGGGCGAGCAGATGGCGGTGGAGCGGGTCTGGTGCGGACCGGCGGGCAACGACTGGCCGGCCCGGTATGAACTGCCGCTGCTGCGCCGGGCCGGGCAGGCCGAGACGGCGCAGCGGCTCGACTGCAGCGCCGGCGCACAGGCCACCGCCTGCACCCCGCGATAGGCGCCGCCCTCCCCTGAAATCGTCCTGAGCGTCGGCATCGTCCGGCTCCGCGCGGCCCCCGCCCGGCCGGCGCCGCATCGTTGCGGCACCGCGGCCTCGCGGGGGGATGAAAGGTCTCGCGGCCGGCATACAACCAACCGCGACAGGTTCGACCATATCGCCGAACCTTTGCCCGTCAACAGATCACAACCGTTTTAATGGTTGTGCGGTCGCTTCCGGAGGCACCGAACGGAGACTGCCGTGTTTTTGGGCGCAAACACCGAAGTTTCTTTGTGTTTCTTTGTATTTTTGCGCAAACAGCGAATCGCAGATGCCTATTTTCCGGCGAGTCGACCGCCGCCACAAACCCCGTCCCCGTCTTTTTCGCCGCAACCATTCTTTTTGGTTGCATAGAATGGTTCATCGACCATAGCCTTCCGGTATGACGAGACTCGACCGGCTTCTGGCACGGACAGAAGGCTCGCAGCGGACTTCGGTCCACCGACAGGAAGGTTCAGGAGACCCCATGACTGTGCAACACAAGACGGCAGCGGCCGCCACGCCCGTGCATCGCCTCAAGACCGGCGCCGAGTTCAAGGCGACGCTCGATGACGGCCGGCAGATCTGGATCGGCGGGCGCAAGCTCGACAAGGTCACCGACGAACCGGCGCTGGCCGCCGGCGTCGAGCTGATCGCCTCGATGTTCGATGACCAGTTCAAGCCCGAATTCGCCGAGGCCACGACCTATGTCGAGCCGGCGAGCGGCGAGCTCGTCAGCCGCGCCTGGCAGGTGCCGCATTCGCCCGAGGAACTGGCCGCGCGGCGCAAGATGATCGAATACACCAGCCTGAAGACCGCAGGCACCTTCGGCCGGCCGCCGGATCTGTCGCCCGCGATCGTCGCCGGCCTGATGGCGCATCGCGAGGCCTTCAAGGACAAGAAATCGATGATCGAGGGCTGTGACCCCGATTTCGTCGAGAACATCGAAGCCTACATGGAACACGGCCGGTCGCAGAACCTGACCGCCTCGGAAAGCCTGGCCGGGCCGCAGACCGACCGCTCGAACCCGAAGGCGGCCGAGATGGCCTTCCTGCGGGTGACCAAGGCGACGCCCGAGGGCATCTTCGTCTCGGGCGCGAAGACCGTGGGCTCGATCGCGGCGCAGGCGAATGACATCTTCTTCACCAATCTCGGCGGCCTGACCACCACCCCGCCCGAGGCCTGCGTCTGGGGCGCGGTGCCGATCAACACCGACGGCATCAAGATGATCTCGCGCGAGATGGTGTCGCTGCCCGGGGCGAACAAGTTCGACCACCCCGTCGCCTCGCTGGGCGAAGAGGCGGACCAGTTCATCATCTTCGACAATGTCTTCGTGCCGAAGCAGAAGATCTTCAACCTCGGCGACCCGGCCGGGATGTCGTGGTACGGGCCGGTCTGCGTCTTTGCGCACTGGCACGTGCTGACCCGCCTTGCGGTCAAGGCCGAGCTCTTCGTCGGCGCCGGGCAGATGGTGCTCGACGTGCTCGGCACCGGCAAGATCCCGGCGGTGCAGCTGATGCTGGGCGAGCTGATCGAATATGCCCAGACCCTGCGCGCCTTCGTCGTCGCCGCCGAGGCGCTGGCGAAACCGACCGCCGCCGGGGTGATGACGCCCGATGTCTCGATGCTGACCGCGGGCCGGCTCTACTCGATCGAGAACTATCCGAAGATCATCCACATCCTGCAGGAGCTGTGCGGCCAGGGCCTGGTGATGCGCTTCGGCAAGGACGCCTTCGAGAACCCCGAGGTCGGCCATTACCTGAACGACCTGCTGCCCGGCCACGGCGTGACCGCGATGCAGAAGGAACTGCTGATGAACTTCATCTGGGACATGACCTCGGGCGCGCTTGCCGGCCGCGTGGCGCTGTTCGAGAACGTCAACTCCTCGCCCGCGCCGCGGCTGCGCGCGCGCCTCTTCGAAGAGGTCAAGCGCGAGGCCTTCGTCGACCAGGTGAAGACCATCGCCGGCATGGACTGGTAACGCTCTCCGGGTCGCCGCGCCGCGGCGGCCCCCCTTCCAGACGAAAAGACCCCGAGATGACCGAAGATCCCCTCGTGGCGGCGCTCTATGCCGCCTACAACGCCCATGATGCCGGGGCCGCCGCCGCGCTCTACGCCCCCGACGGCCGCCATGACGAGATCGCCATGGGCCAAAGCCGCAGCGGCCAGACGGCGCTGGCCGAGGGGCTCGCGGGCTTCTTCCGGATGCTGCCCGATGTCACCTGGGAACCCGAGGCGCCGATCCGCTCGGCCGACTGGCGCGCCGTGCGCTACCGGATGCGCGGCACCTTCACCCCCCGCCCGCGCCCCGAGGCCCCCTGCCCCGCCCCGCGCACGGTGGTGATCGAGGGGATGCACCTGCTGCTGATCCGCGACGGCGCGATCCGGATTTCGCAAGATTACTGGGACAAGGACGTCTTCCTTGCCCAGATCGGGTGACGCGATGCTGAGCGAGTATCCCGACCTCGACGGCATGGCGCTGGCCGCGCTGATCCGGGCGCGCGAGGTCAGCGCGCGCGAGGTGCTCGACACCGCGCTTGCCCGCATCGCCGCGCTGGACCCCGCGCTGAACACCATCGTGCATGCGCATTTCGACCTGGCCGCCGCCGATCTCGAGGCGGGCCTGCCCGAGGGCCCCTTCACCGGCGTGCCCTTTCTCGTCAAGAACACCGGCATCGCCGTGCGCAGGATGGAGATGTCGACCGGCTCGCAGCTCTTTCGCGGCAATACCGACGCCGCCGATTGCACCCTCGTCGCGCGCTATCGCGCCGCGGGGCTGGTGCTGCTGGGCAAGTCGAACACGCCCGAATTCGCGCTGAGCTTCGCCACCGAGCCGCGCGCCTTCGGCCCCACCCGCACCCCCTGGAACCCTGCGCACGGGCCGGGCGGCTCGTCGGGCGGCTCGGCCGCGGCGGTGGCGGCGGGGATCGTGCCCTGTGCCAACAGCTCGGACGGGGCGGGCTCGACCCGGCTGCCGGCGGCGCATTGCGGCCTCTTCGGTTTCAAGCCCAGCCGGATGCGCAACCCGCTCGGCCCGGTCGCGGTCGAGGGCATCGCCGGCATGTCGACGCCGCATGCGATCACCCGCTCGGTGCGCGACAGCGCGGCGCTGCTCGACGTGACGGCGGGCGCCGACCTCGGCGACCCCTATGCTCAGCCGCCGCGCGCGGGCAGCTTCCTCGCCTCGGTGGCGACCGACCCGCGGCCGCTGCGGATCGGGCTGACGCTCGACTCGCCGCTGGACACCGTGATCGATCCGCAGATCCGCGCCCGGGCCGAGGCGGCCGCGCGGCTGATGGAGGATCTGGGCCACCAGGTCGAGCTGGTCGAGACCGCAGGTTATGACGCCCACGCGCTCAAGACCGCCTGGCAGGTGATCCCCGGGGTGAATGTCGCGGCCGCCGTTCTGGCCCGCGGCCGCGCCCTTGGCCTCGCCGATCCGGTGGCCGAGCTGGAACCCGTCAACGCCGAATGGGTGCGCCGCGGTCTTGCGCTGAGCGGCATGGACTATCTCGCCGCGGTCAACCGGCTGCACCAGACCGCCCGCGATCTGGGCCGGTTCTTCGCCCGCTTCGACGTGCTGATGTCGCCCGCGACGGCCGAGCTTGCCCCGAAGATCGGCGAGATGGCGAGCACGCCCCCCGGCCTCGACGCCTTCTATGACCGGTTCTGGGCGCACAGCCCCTTCACCTGCGCCTTCAACGCCTCGGGCTTCCCGGCGATGTCGGTGCCCTTCGGCCTGTCGCGCGAGGGGCTGCCGATCGGCGTGCAGTTCGGCGCGGCGCTTGGCGGCGAGAACCTGCTGTTCGCGCTTGCCGGCCAGATCGAGCGCGCCGCCCCCTGGGCCGGCCTGCGCCCCGACCTTGCGGAGTTCCTGAAATGACCGATATCCTCGCGCTCGACGCCACCGACCTGATCGCCGAGGTCACCGCCTGCCGGCTCAGCCACCGCGCCGTGGCCGAGGCCTATCTCGAACGCATCGCCACCCGCGAGCCCGAGGTCGAGGCCTGGGCCTTCCACGATCCGCAGCTGGTGCGCGACGCCGCCGACCGGCGCGATGCCGCGGGCACGGCGGGCCCCTTGGCCGCGCTGCCGGTCGGGGTCAAGGACGTGATCGACACCTGCGACATGCCGACGGGCTATGGCAGCGCCGCCTATGCCGGCTTCCGCCCCGCCTGGGATGCGCCCTGCGTGGTGCAGGCCAAGGCCGCGGGCGCGCTGATCCTCGGCAAGACCGTCTCGACCGAATTCGCCATGGCGAGCCCGGGCAAGACCCGCAACCCCTGGAACCCGGCGCATACGCCCGGCGGCTCGTCCTCGGGGTCCTGCGCCGCGGTGGCGGCGGGGATGGCGCTGATGGGCTTTGGCACGCAGACCGCGGGCTCGGTCATCCGCCCGGCCTCCTATTGCGGCGTGGTCGGCTACAAGCCGACCATCGGCCTGCTGGAGGCGGCCGAGATCAAGGTGCTGGCGCACACGCTCGACACGCTCGGCCTGATCACCCGTTCGGTGCGGGACGCCGCGCTGATCGCCTCGGTGCTCGCCGGCCGGCCCGGGCTTGCGCTGCGCGAGCTGCCGCAGAGTGCGCCGCGTGTGGGTCTCTTCCGCACCCCGCCCTTCGACGCCGCCGAACCCGGCACGCTCGCCGCGCTTGAGCACGCCCGCGCCCGGATCGAGGCGGCGGGCGGGCAGGTGACCGAGATCGCCGTGCCGGCCGATTTCATCGCCACCCATGCGCTTCATGCCGCGGTGATGGGCTGGGAGGTGACGCGTGCGCTCGCCCATGAACGCGGCCCGCTGTGGGAGGCGCTGACCCCGGTCACCCGCGCCTTCCTGACCGAGAAGGCGCAGATCGACGCCCCCGCCTATGACGCCGCCCGCGCCGCCCTGCCGGCACAGCGCGCGGCGCTGGCCGCGGCGATCGAGGGGGTGGACGTGCTGCTTGCGCCGGCCGCGCCCGGCCCCGCGCCCGAGGGGCTTGCCTCGACCGGCGCACCCGCCTTCAACACCCCCTGGACGCTGCTGCAGATGCCCGCGCTCAGCCTGCCCGCGATCGTGTCGGGCGGCCTGCCGGTCGGCGTGCAGGTGATCGGCCGCAAGGGCGAGGACGCCCGCACGCTCGCCGCCGCCGCCTGGATCGAGGCCTGCCTCGACGCGCCGAAGGGGATCCGATGACCGCTCCCTTCCAACCCGAGGCGCGCCCTGCCGTGCGCCGGCGCGGCGCGCTGCAATGGCTGGCGCTGCTGGCGACGGCAGGAGTGCTTGCCGCGCTGCTCGCGCTGATCCGCTTTCCCGCCGCGCCGCTTCTGGGGGCGCTGGTCGCGGGCATCCTGTTCGGTGCCTCGGGCAGTCCGCTGCGGGTGCCGCGCCCGGCCTATCTGCTGGCGCAGGGCGCCGCGGGGGTGTTCATCGCCTCCTCGATGACCCCCGCGATCCTGGTCGACATGGCGCACGACTGGCCGCTTTTGCTGCTGATGACGGCGCTGACGCTGATGGCGGCATTCGCCATCGGCTGGGCGATGAACCGGTTGACCGGCATCGACGAGGACGTCGCCGTCTATGGCAGCCTGCCGGGGATGTCGGGCGCGATGGTGGTGATCGCCACCGAGCGCGGCGCCGACGCCCGCATCGTCGCGCTGATGCAATACGTGCGGCTTGCCGCGGTGATCGTCTCGGTCGCGCTGCTGGCCAGCGTGCTGCCCTCGGTCGAGGTCGCCGCGCGCGCCGCGCGCCCGGTCAGCCCGCTGTCGCCCGTCGTCGCGATGGCGATCGCCGCCGGGGCGCTGGTCGCGGTGCGGCTGCGCGCCCTGCCCGCCGCCGGCATGCTGATCCCGATGATCGTCGCCGCGGTGATCGAGGCCGGCGGCTGGATGCACCTCGCCCTGCCGCAGCCGGTGATCCTCGCCACCTTCGGGGTGATCGGGCTCGAGGTCGGGCTGAAGTTCACCCGCGGCGTGCTCGGCCATGTGCTGCGCCTGCTGCCCGCGGTGCTCGCCGCCACCGCGGCGCTGATCCTCGTCAGCGCGGGCTTCGGGCTGCTGCTGATGACCATCACCGGGCTTGATCTGAAGACCGCGCTGCTCGCCACCGCGCCCGGCTCGATCGAGACCGTCGCCCTCGTCGCCATCGCCACCAAGGCGAATGTCGCCGCCGTTCTGGCCTTCCAGACCGTGCGCATGTTCGCGGTGGTGCTGTTCGGCCCCGTCCTCGTCGAGCGCCTCGTGCAGCTTCCGATCTGGCGCCGACATGCCCCCCGCCCCAACCGGAGAAGACCATGACCATGCCGATGCTCTATCCGCGCCCCGATGTCGCCGAAGGGCTGAAAGCGGCGATGCGCCATGTGGCGAGCAGCGTGACGGTGATCACCGCCGGGCGCGGCGCCGCGCGGCGCGGCATCACCGCCACCGCCTTCACCTCGGTCACGATGGAGCCGCCCACGGTGCTCGTCTGCATCAACCGCGGCGGCGCCGCGCACGAGGCGATCACCCGCGCGGGGCATTTCTGCGTCAACGTGCTGTGCGAGGACGCGACCGATGTCGCGGCCAGCTTCGCCGGCATGACCGGCAAGACCGGCGCCGACCAGTTCGAGGGCTTCGAATGGGTCGAGACCGCCTCGGGCGCGCCCGCCTATGCCTATGCACAGGCGGCGATCTCGTGCTCGGTGGCGGCCTGCCATGTCGCCGGCAGCCATTCCATCTTCATCGGGCAGGTCGAGGAGGTGGCGATCGATCCCGACCGCACCCCGCTTCTGCATTTCAACCGCGGTTTCCACCGCCTCGGCGCCCGCCGCTAACCGACAGGAGAACACCATGATCAGCGACGCCGATTTCGTCATTGCCTGGAAGGACGTGCTGGAACAATGCCGGCTGCAGCCCGGGGAACAGGTGGCAATCCTGACCTCGGACGACAGCAACATGCAGATCGTGAATTGCGCGCGCATCGCCATCGGCCTGCTCGGCGGCGTGCTGACGATGATCAACCTGCCGCCGATCAACGGCGAAAAGGCGCTGTCGCGCGACAAGTCGGGCTATGTCGGCAAGACCCCCCTCGCCTTCAACACCGCGGCGCTCGCCGCGCTGAAGGCCGCCGATCTGGTGATCGACACGATGCAGATGCTGTTCTCGCCCGAGCAGGAACAGATCCTGAAGACCGGCACCCGGATGCTGCTCGCCGTCGAGCCGCCCGAGACCATGCTGCGGATGATCCCGACGCCCGAGGCGAAGGACAAGGTCAAGCGCGCCAGCGTCTTCATGGGCCAGGCGCGCGAGATGACCGTGACCTCGAAGGCCGGCACCGATTTCCGCTGCCGCCTCGGCCAGTATCCGGTGCTGGAACAGTTCGGCCTGGCCGACGAGCCCGGCCGCTGGGACCACTGGCCGAGCTGCATGATCGCGCGCTGGCCCGACGAGGGCTCGGCCGAGGGCCAGATCGTGATCGACGCGGGCGACATCCTGTTGCCGTTCAAGCGCTATGCCACCGACCGAACGGTCTTCACCGTCGAGAAGGGCATCGTGACGCGGATCGAGGGTGGGGTAACCGCGGAATACATCCGCAGCTTCATGGAGACCTTCCGCGATCCCGACGCCTATTACATGGCCCATGTCGGCTGGGGGCTCGAGCATCGGGCCAGCTGGACCACGCTCGGCCTTTACGACCGCGAGGCGGCGCTCAGCATGGACAGCCGCTGTTACGAGGGCAATTTCCTGTTCTCCACCGGCCCGAACACCGAGGCCGGCGGCCACCGCGACACGCCCTGCCACCTCGATATCCCGTTGCGCGGCTGCTCGGTCTCGCTCGATGGCGTGGCGATGACGGTCGATGGCCGGGTGGTGCATGGCTGACCCCGCGGCCCTGCCCTCCCGACCGGAAAAAGGCGGCCCGTCAGGGCCGCCTTTGCCGTTCGTGCCGGTGGCGGGGGAAACCCGGGGCTCAGCCCCGGATCACCGCCTCGGCCGCCGCGACGCCGGCGCCGATGTCGATCGCGCGCCCGGTCAGCTCGGCCATCGCGCCGCCAAGCGCGGTCAGCGCCACCACGGCATAGAGCGGATGCGCCGTCGGCCCCATGTGCCCGATCCGCACCAGCCGGTTGAAGGTCTCGGCCCGCCCCGACGAGATCACCACGCCATAGCGGCGCTTCATCAGGGTGCGCAGCGCGGTCTCGTCGACGCCCGCGGGCAGCTTCACCGCGGTGCAGGTCGGCGAGGCGATCGCGGGCCGCGCCGCCCACAGCTCGAGCCCCATCGCCAGAACCCCCGCGCGCATCGCCGCCGCGGTGGTCGCGTGCCGGGCCCAGACCGCCTCGGGCCCCTCGCCCAGATAGCGGTCAAGCCCGGCATCGAGCGCGTTGATCTCGGCCACCGAGGGGGTGAACGGGAAGGGGTTTTCCTTCCGCCACGCCTCTTTCCAGTCGAGGATCGACAGCATCGAGGCGCGCGGCGCCGCCGGGTTCGTCTCCATCTTCGCCCAGGCCCGGTCCGACACCGCCAGGATCGACAGCGCCGGCGGGCAGCCGAGGCACTTGTTCGGCCCGGTCACCAGCAGGTCGGCGCCGACCGCATCGAGATCCATCTCGACCCCGGCCCAGGCCGAGACCGAGTCGACGACGTAAAGCGCCCCATGCGCGCGAACCACGCGACCGATTTCCTCGATCGGGTTGAGCGTGCCAGAAGGGGTGTCGTGATGACAGATCGCGACCAGGGTCACCTCGGGGTGGGCGTCGAGGAAGGCCGCCACCGCGGCCGGGTCGATGACCTCGTCATAGGCCACGCGGATCTCGTGGAAGCTGCCCGCCCGCGGCTTCAGCCATTCGCCGTAGCCCGCGCCATAGACCCCCGAAACGAGGTTCAGCACCACATCCACCGGCGCCACCAGCGAGGCCGCCGCGGCCTCGAGCCCAAGCACCGGCTCGCCCTGCAAGATCACCGGAACCGTCTGGATTCGAAGGGCTTTTTGCAGCTTCAGCACGGTCGCCTCGTAAAAGGCGAGGAAGGCCGGGTCGTAATCGTAGAGCACCGGCTTCGCGATGGCGGAAAGCACCTCGGGATAGCAGTTCACCGGCCCCGTGGTCAGCGTGAAAAGCGCCGGGGCGAGGGCGGCTGCGGTAACGTCGTTCATGGTCCCTGTCCTGTTCTGTGGTTCGTGCCGGGGCACGCCCGGACGGGCCTTCGGCCCTGCGGAAAACTCAACCACACTCCAACCAAGGTCGCAACCAATATGTCAACATTTTCCATTTTTTGGTTGCATCCTCTTGGTGTATCTCTCAGAATTATTGGCAAGACGTGCAACCAGCGGTCGCGGTATTCCGGGCGACCCATCCGGGCGGGCGTCACGAATAAACCGGGGGTCTGCGATCTTCGGCGGGAGGCGAGCAAGGCATGACGGATCGAGACGACACCACGGCGACGCAGGCGCCGGACGACACCCTCGGCGCGGTGCTGGCGCGGCTGCGCGAGATCATCGCCGAGATGCCGCAGCTGCCCCCCGAACGGACCCTGTCGGAACAGCTGAACGTCTCGCGCCATGCGCTGCGCAAGGCGCTGAAGGTGCTGCGCGACGCCGGCGAGATCGATCCGGCGCGGGCCGGGCGGCGGGCGCTGGCCGACCGCGCGCCCTCGAGCACCCGGCTGGTGCAGTCGACCAATCCGCTCGAGGTGATGGAGATGCGCCTGATGATCGAGCCGGCGCTGGCCCGGCTCGCGGCGCTGCGCGCTTCGCCCGACGAGATCGCGCGCATCCTGCAGACCTCGCAATCGCCCTCGGGCCTCAGCCCGAGCCAGGCCGACCAGGAGTTCCACCGCGCCGTCGCCGCCGGCTCGCGCAACAGCCTCGCCTCGGAACTGCACATCCTGCTGCACCGGGTGCAGAACGATGCCCGGCTGCGCTTCACCGACAGCGACGCCGACAGCCGCACCACCGAGGAACGGGTGCGGATGCGCGACGACGAACACCGCACCATCGCCGAGGCGATCGCGGCGCGCGACCCGGACCGGGCCGAAGAGGCGATGTATGAGCACCTCGAACGAACGCAACGCAAGCTGACCGGGCGGCTCGGCTCACGCTCGACCGACGCGGCATGATCGGGACAAGATGACGGACATTCTCATTCTGGGGGCCGGGTCCGCCGGCTGCATCCTCGCGGCCCGGCTCAGCGCCGATCCCGCCTGCCGGGTGACGCTGGTCGAGGCGGGCACGCGCCCGACCGATCCCGACATCGCCCGCCCGGCGATGTGGCCCTTCCTGCAGGGCCGCCCCTATGACTGGGATTACACCACCGTGCCGCAGCCGGGCACCGCCGGGCGGGTGCATCACTGGGCCCGCGGCAAGGCGCTTGGCGGCTCGAGCAACCTGCACGCGATGTTCCACGTCCGCGGCCATGCCGAGGATTACGAGGACTGGGTCGCGGCCTCGGGCTCGCAGCGCTGGAGCTATGACGCCCTGCTGCCGCATTTCCGCGCAACCGAAAGCTGGTCTTGCGGCGGCGACGATCTGCATGGCGATGCCGGGCCGATGCCGATCCTGCTGCCCGAGGCCGAGACCCACCCGCTGGTGCGCGATTTCATCGCCGGCTGGGTCGCGATGGGGCAGCCGCGGCTGCGCGACCATTGCGGGCGCGCGCTGATCGGCACCGCGCCGAATGCGCTGATGATCCGCGACGGGCGGCGCATCACCACCGCCGAGGCCTGGCTGACCCCCGCGGTTCTGGCGCGGCCGAACCTGACCGTGCTGACCGGGGCCGAGGTGCACCGGCTGCGCCTTGAGGGCGCCCGCGTCACCGGCGCCGAGCTGCGGGTGGAGGGCACCGAGCAGGTGCTTGCAGCCGATCGGGTGATCCTGTCGCTTGGCGCGATCGGCACGCCCCTGCTGCTGATGCGCTCGGGCATCGGCGATCCGGCGGTGCTGGCGGCGGCGGGCGTGCCCTGCCGGATGGAACGGACCGAGCTCGGCCGCAACCTGCACGATCACATGCTGGGCGCGGGCGTCGTGTGCCGCTCGAAACGCCCGGTCGCGCCCTCGAAGCTGCAGGTCTCGGAAAGCCTGAGCTATCAGGCCGAGGACCCGGCGCGCACCACCGGCCGGCCCGAAATCGTGGTCGGCTGCGTCGTCGCGCCGAGCGTCGCCGAGGGGGTCGAGGCCCCTGCCCCCGGCACCGGCTTCACCCTGCTCTTCGGCGTCACCAACCCGACCAGCCGCGGCCGGCTGGCGATCACCGGCCCCGCGCTTTCCGATGCGCCGATGATCGACCCGGCCTATCTGTCGACCGAGCATGACCGCCACCTGTTCCGCGTCGCACTGAAACGCGCCCGCGCCATCGCAGCGAGCCCCGCCCTCGCCGATTGGGTCGCCGAGGAGGTGCTGCCCGGCCCCGCCCTGCGCAGCGATGCCGAGCTGGACGCCTTCATCGCCCGCGTCGCGATCACCCATCACCACCCGGTGGCGACCTGCGCCATGGGCCGCGACGAGGCCGCGATCACCGATGCCGATCTGGCCATGCGCGGGCTCGACAACCTGTGGATCGTCGATGCCTCGGTCATCCCCTCGATCACCGCGGGGCCGATCCACGCCGCGGTGATGGCGATCGCCGAAAGCTTTGCGAGCGGCTTTCGCGGCTGACCGCACCACCCGCACCGGCGGGCGGCAGGGACAGCACGGATCTCAGCCGAGGGTGCGGCCGCCGTCGACCACCAGATCGGCGCCGGTGATCAGGCTGGCCTCGTCCGAGGCGAGGAAGGCCACCGCATTCGCGATGTCGGCCGGCATCGGCAGGCGGTCGGTGCAGTGCTGCGCCAGGATGACCTCGAGCGCCTTTTCCTTCGAGCCATAGCGCTTCAGCAGCATCGCCTCGATCAGCGGCGTCCAGACCCAGGTCGGATGCACCGCGTTCACCCGCACCCGATAGCCGCTCTTGCCCGCGCTCATCGCCGCACTGCGGGTCAGCGCACGCACCGTCGCCTTGCTGACGTTGTAGGGAATGGCGTCGACGCTGCCGAGGAAGGCGGTGGTCGAGCCGATGTTCACCACCGCGCCGCCGCCCGTCTCCTTCATCACCCGGATCGCCTCGCGGGTGCCGAGGAAGGTGCCGTCGGCATTCACCGACATGATCCGGCGCCATTCCGCCATCGGCAGTGCATCGATCAGGAAGCTCGCGCTGCCGACGACACCGGCGGCATTGACCAGAACGTCAAGCCGCCCGGCCTCACGCACCACCCCCTCGAGCGCGCGCTGCCAGTCCTCCTCGGAGGTGACATCGAGCGGCACGATCTGCGGCGCGGGAAGCCCCTCGAAGGCCGCCATCACCGCCTCGACCCCGTCGGGCTTCTGGTCGGCCAGGAACACCCGCCCGCCCTCCTGCGCAATGCGCAGACCGATCGCCGTGCCAAGCGCGCCGACGCCGCCGGTCACCACCGCGGTCTTGCCCGCAAACCTCATGTTCATCGAACCGTCTCCTTCGTGGGCGCGCGCCCGGGGCGCCGCCGGTTGGGGTTTCGCGCCGCCTGCCCGCCAGGCGGCGCAGGGCGTCATTCGTCGACGACGCCGTTCTTCAGGGTGCCGATGCCGGTGATCTCGACCTCGACCTGCATGCCGGGCACGAGATAGAGCTGCGGCTTGCGGAACTTGCCGACCCCGCCCGGCGTGCCGGTGGCGATCACGTCGCCCGGGCTCAGCGTGATGACCGTCGAGATATAGGCGATCATCTCGGGGATGCCGATCGCCAGATCATCGAGCCACGCGCGCTGCACCACCGCGCCGTCGACGCGGGTCGTCAGCTCGGCCCGGGTGATGTCGTCGATCGCATCGGCGGTGACGATCCAGGGGCCGATCGCGCCCGAGGCCTCGAAGCTCTTGCCCGGCCAGAACTGCGGCGTGTGGATCTGGAAATCGCGGATCGAGCCCTCGTTCACGCAGGTATAGCCGAGGACGTGGTCGAAGGCCTCGGCGGCCGGGATATGCCGGCCGCCCTTGCCGATGATCACCGCAAGCTCGCCCTCGTAGTCGAAGGCCTGGCTGGCCTTCGGCCGCACGAGCGGCGTGCCGTGGCCCACCAGCGAAGCGGGATAGCGGGTGAAGATCGACGGGTGGGAGGGCCGCTCGCGCCCGGTCTCGGCGATGTGCGACAGATAGTTCAGCCCGATGCAGAGGATCTTCCCGGGTTCGGGGATCGGCGGCAGAAGGCGGACATCGGCGAGCGGGCGGCGCGGACCGAGGCCCGCGAGCTCGGCCACCGCACCGGCGGCCACGACCGCGCGCAGGTCGGGCCAGCGCGACCGCAGCACCGATCCGGCATCGAGAACCTCGCTGCCCTCGACCGTGCCATAGCTTGCCTGACCGCTCTGGTCGGTGAAAGAAACAAGACGCATTCGTCACTCCTCGTGATGGCCGGCAGGCGCCGGCATGGGTTGCCCGCCGGGCAAGATGCTCGTGTGCGCATCACCGCGATGCGCATCATTCCGGGATGGGGAGCGGGGCGCGCGCCCCGCGATTGTCAGGGCGCGGGGGACACGTCCCTGGGCCAGTTTGCCAACAGCTTTTCCTCGGTCGCGTGGTAATGCTCGAGCAGCAGCGCCGTCGCCCGGTCGGTGTCGCGCCGCAACACCGCCGCGAGGATCTCGGCATGCTCGTGCTCGACGTTGCGCGCGCTGCTGGTGGTGACCGGGCTCGACCAGACGCGATAGATCTCGGTCGCGGAGGCCAGCTTCTCGCAGATGTCGATCAGCGCCGGGATGCCGCAGGCCTCGACCAGCCGCGAATGGAAGGCACGGTGCGCGCTGAACCATTCGGGGTTGCCGTGCAGCTCGTCGCCCGCGCTGCGGCGCGGGGTGCGGGTCAGACGGTGATGCGCCGCCAGCACCTCGGTTTCCCACTCGACACCGCCGCGCTCGATCGCGAGGGCCAGCGCCAGCTTCTCGTTGTGGCAGCGGATCAGCGTCAGGTCGCGCAGCTCCTGGCGGTCGAGCATCGGCACGAAGAAGCCCTGCCCGATTGACGATTGCACCAGCCGGTCGCCGCTGAGCAGGATCAGCGCCTCGCGGATCACCGTCGTGCTGGCCTCGTAGGCCTTGCCCAGCAGGCTCGGCTGCAACCGCGCCCCGGGGGCAAAGCGGCCGTCGAAGATGTCCTGGCGGATCCGCTGATAGACATCCAGCGCCAGCGATTTTGCGTCACCTCGTTTCGACATGGTCCTGCGCCTCTGCGTCCTGTTTCCGGTCTTGCCCCGCCCCGTCGTGGGGGCGCAGGGCGCCGCGGGTCTTGTCCCGCGGCGTTGTGCCAGCATAGGCCATTGCGCTCACTGGATCATCTGCGCCGGCAGCCAGGTCACCAGCTGCGGGAAGACGGTGATCAGGATCACCACCGCCAGCGCCAGCGGCACGAAGAGCAGCACCCCCGAGAACACATCCGCAAGCGAGATCCGGTGGCCGATGTTGATCTCGGGGTCCTGCGCCATGCGGTGGCCGATGAACACCAGAAGCCCTACCGGCGGCGTCAGGATGCTGATCTCGGCCATCAGCACCAGGAACACCCCGAACCACATCGGATTGTAGCCCGCCGCGACGACGATCGGCATGATCAGCGGCACGGTCAGCAGCATCATCGCGATCGCATCCATGAACATGCCCAGCACGAGGTAGAGCACGATCAGCAGCGTGAAGAACACGAAGGCGTTGCTGGTCAGGCTCAGCATGTGCGACGACAGCCATTGCGCGGCGCCGGTGACGGCGAGCAGCCGGCTGAGGATCGCGGCGCCGATGATCAGCATCAGGACCGAGCCCACGGCCGAGAGCGTGCCCCGCGCCGCCCCCGAAAGCGAGCGCAGGAAGCTGCGCCGGTCCTGCACCGCAAAGCAGTATCCCATCGCCCCGAGCGCGCCGACCGAGGCGCATTCGGTCACCGTCAGGAAGCCGCCGCCAAGCCCGCCGAAGATCACCGCGATCAGCACCGGCACCGGCCAGGCCTCGGCGACGATGCGCAGCTTCTCGCGCGGGCTCAGGGCAGGAGCCGGGGCCGGTGTCGCCTCGACCTTCGCGGCCTTCGCGCCGCGCGCCGCCTCGCCGACCCAGTCGGGGCGGAACAGGGCGATCGCCACCACGGTCAGCACATAGGCAAGGGTCAGCAGGATGCCCGGGATCGTCCCCGCCAGCAGCTGCGGCCCGACCGGCACCTCGGCAAATCCCGCGAAGATCACCATCATGATGCTCGGCGGGATCAGCTGGCCGATGGTGCCGGCGCTGAGCACCGCGCCGACCGCAAGGCGCTTGTCATAGCCGAAGCGCAGCATCTCGGCGATCGCGATCCGGCCGAGCGCATAGGTGCTGCCCACGGTCGAGCCGCTGATCGCGCCAAGGCCCGCCCCGGCGATGTTCGTCGTCGCCGCAAGGTTGCCCGGCAGCCAGAAGAACAGGATCCGCGCCGCCGCGTAAAGCTTGGTGGTGATGCCCGAATACCAGAGCATCAGCCCCATCAGCACGAACATCGGCAGCACAATGAAGGTCGTGCTCGAGGCCGAGGTGAAGGGCGTCTGCGACAGCGTCGCATCCAGCGCCCGCGTTCCCATCACCGCATAGAGGCCAAGGGCGCCCGAGATCCCCATCGCCAGCCCGACGCTCATGCCAAGGCCCATCAGCGCGAACATCATGCCAAGCGCCACCAGCGCCCGCAGCTCGCGCGCCATGTCGGCGAAGAAGAGCCCCCCGAAGGCGGCCGCAAGGACCGTCAGCAGGATCACCCAGCTCACCCCCTTCCAGGGGTGAAGCGACGCCGCGGTATCAGACGCGGCCAGATCGGCGGTCGGTGTCGTTGCCTTGCTCATCACAGCGCCTCCGGGCTTTCGAGATGGTCGTCGGAATCGGTATCGCGGCCTTTCAGCACCACGACGAGGTGGCGCAGCAGGACGAGCGCATAGCTGAGGAAGCCGACCGCGGTGACGAAGCGCACCGGCCAGATCACGATCTTGTAGGCGCCGGTATATTCGCCGTCGATCATGCTCTCGTAGGCGACATGGAAGCCAAGCAGCGCCATCCGCAGCAAGATCGCGATCGCCACCAGCGCGACGATCGCCTCGGCCAGCTTCAGCGCGTTGCGGCCCAGCACCTCGGTCAGCATGGTGACGCGCACGTGCTCGTGGCCAAGGCCGGCCCACCAGATGCCGATGAAGACCATCGGCACCAGCAGCCAGTATTGCGTCACCTCGAGGGCGCCGGGGATCGGGGTGTTGAACAGGTTGCGCGACAGCACATCGGTGAAGGTCAGCGCGACAAGGGCATAAAGGCAGAAGGTACCCAGTCCGACGAGGACGGACTTGCCCAGGCTCCATATCGAGGTCTTGCGCCGGTTCGGGGGCGTGATCATGGACACTCTCTCGAGTTGGGATGCCGGCGCCGCCACGGGCAGGCACGGCATCGAGATGGGGGGATGGGGCCGGCGCCGACGCGGCGCCGGAGGCGGTCCGGATCGCCCGGCGCCGCGTCCGTGCCGGCGCCGGGCGGGACCTGCCGGTCAGCGGGTCGCGGCGGCGTAGGGCGCGACGATCTCGCTGCGGATCCGCTGCGCCAGCGGCGCGAAGTCGGGCAGCGTGCCGCCCTTGGCGACGAAATCGCCCCAGGAGGTGTACGCGCCGCCAAAGCCGAATTCATCGCTCAGGATGGTGCGCCACTTCGCGCGCAGCGCGGTCAGCCGGGCGACCTCGGCGGCGGGATCGGCCACTTCCTTCGGGCTGGCGGCCACCGCATTCGCGCGCACCGCATCGTGGAAGTCATCGACCTTCTTGCGCATCTCGGCATCGGGGGTGGTGTAGATCACGCCGCTCGCGATGCTCGAGGTCGCGGTGCGCAGCTGCTGCTCGAGCGCGGCCTGCAGCAGGTCGGACGAATATTGCGCCGTCTCGTCCCAGATGATGTCCTTCAGCTCCTGCGGGAAGGCCTTCCAGGTGTCGAGGTTGAAGCCATAGACCGCCTGCGCATAGGCGGTCAGCCCGACGCCGAGGTTGAAATACTTGGCATGGTCGAAGAAGCCGTTCGCGCCGGCATCGGCCAGCCCGCCCATCCAGCAGTCGATCACGCCCGACTGGAACGACTGATAGACCTCGGTGATCGGCAGCGCGACCGGGGTCAGGCCGAGGTTCTGCGCCTCCTTCGTCCAGGTGTCGCCCGCAACCCGGCTGCGCTTGCCGGCAAGATCGGCGAGCGTCGCATTGTCGTCGCGGCACAGCACGCCATAGGGCCCGGTGATCGAGAACGAGGGCATCACCGCGAAGATCCCGGCATCAAGCAGCTGCTGGCTGTGCGCCGTCATGCCGGCGTTCCACTCATAGCCCGCAAGCGCCGTGGTCGCCACCTCGAGCACCGGGTTCTGCTCGGTCGGAATGGCCAGGCTGCCCTGCCACTGGTCGACCGAGAATTTCGCGGGCTCGTAGGCGGGCAGCACGAAGCCGAAGTCGAACAGCCCGGCACCGAGCGCCGAGGTCAGTTCCGAGGCGGGCACGAGGCTGCCGGCATAGTAGTATTCGAAGGTGACCTTGCCGCCGCTGCGTGCCTCGACCCGCTTGGTGAAGGCCTCCATCGGCGCGGTGAACCAGCTGTCCGGCCCGTAGAGCGAGGCAACGCGCAGCGTCATCGGCTTCATCTCGGCGAGGCTCTCGGCCGAGGCGCCCGTGAAGGTGAAAAGCGCGGCCGACAGTGCAGCCCCCGCCACCAGGTATTTCATAACAATCTCCTCCCCTTGGTGATGTCAGCCGTCCGGCGCCGCACCTCCTGGCCCGGGTCCCATCCCGACCGGCCGAGAGCTTTCCTCCCGCGGCGGCGAGAACGACTCTGCATCATAGAATCGATTCTTACTTTCAAAATATTTTAGCGTCAACTCTCACGCCATGCCGCGGGGCCATTCCCGCCCTCGCCCACGACCCCCTCTCGCCGCATCAGCGCCTCGAGCCAGTCCATGAAGACGCGCAGCCGCGGCGCCAGGTGGCGGCGGCGGGCGTAGAGGATCGAGAGCGGCACCGGCGCCGGGCGGAATGCGGCCAGCACCTCCACAAGCTGCCCGGTGCGCAGCTCCTCGCGCACGCCATGGGCCGGCAGCTGCACCAGCCCATGCCCCGCAAGCGCCGCCGCGACATAGCTTTCGGCATTGTCTACGCACAGATGGCTCTGCATCGGCACCGAGATCGCCACGCCCGCGCGCCGCCCCTCCCACAGCGCCTCGGCCGCGGGCATCCGCAGCGCGTAATTCACCAGCAGATGCCCGCCGAGATCCTCGGGCGTTTCCGGCCGGCCGTGCTCGGCGAGATACCCCGCCCCGGCACAGGTCAGGATCGCCACCGTGCCGAGCCGGCGGCAGATCAGCTCGCTGTCCTCGAGCTCGGCCATCCGCACCACCGCATCCACCCCCTCGGCGATCAGGTCGGTCATCCGGTCGGTGGCACTGAGGTCGATGGCAAGCCCCGGATGGCGGGCGCGGAACTCGGCCAGATGCGGGATCACCACATGCCGGGCCATCCGGCTCGGCATGTCGACCCGGATCCGCCCCGCAAGCGCCTCGGGCCGGTCGCGAAACAGCCCCTCGGCCTGCGCCATCGCGTCGACCAGATCGCGCGCGGTCTCGAGGAACTGCAGCCCCTCCGGCGTCGGACGCACGACGCGCGTCGTGCGCGCCAGAAGCTGCGCGCCGAGCCGGTCCTCGAGCGCCTGCACCGTGGTCGAGACGGTCGAGCGCGGCAGCCCGAGCACCGCCGCCGCGCGGGTGAAGTTTCCGCTCTCCACCACCCGGATGAAGACCTGCATCTGCTGAATTCTGTCCATGCCGATTGTTCGCGCCTTTCGACAGATGATGTCAATGGCGGCCGGTTTATCCGTCATCCCCGTCGGATTATCTCTGCCGCAGATGATTTCCGGCAAAGGAGAAGGAAAATGGCGATTGCTCTGGTGACCGGTGCAAGCCGCGGGCTTGGCCGTGACATGGCGCTTGCGCTGGCGCGGGCGGGCACCGATGTGGTGCTGACCTATCTGGGCAGCGCGGCGCGGGCCGAGGCGGTGGCGGCCGAGATCCGCGCGCTCGGCCGGCGCGCCGCGGCGCTGCAGCTCGATGTGACCGACAGCGCGTCCTACGGCGGCTTCGCGGCCTCCCTTGCGGCGCTGCTGCCGGCCGAGTTCGGCGCCGACCGGCTCGATGCGCTGGTGAACAACGCGGGCGTCGGCATCAACGCGCCCTTCGCCGAGACCTCGGAGGCGCAGCTCGACCAGATGCTTGCCACCCACCTCAAGCCCGCCTTCCTGCTGACGCAGGCGCTGCTCGGCCTGCTCGGCGACGGCAGCGCGGTGGTGCATGTCTCGACCGGGCTCGCGCGCTTCGCGCTGCCGGGCTATGCCGCCTATGCCGCGGCGAAGGGCGGGATCGAGGTTCTGACCCGCTATCAGGCGAAGGAGCTCGGTGCGCGCGGCATCCGGGTGAATGTCGTCGCCCCGGGCGCGATCGAGACCGATTTCGGCGGCGGCGCGGTGCGCGACGATGCCCGCGTCAATGCCTTCATCGCCAGCCAGACCGCGCTTGGCCGCGCCGGCCGGCCCGAGGACATCGGCCCGGTCGTCGCCTTCCTGTGCTCGGACGCGGCCCGCTGGGTCACCGGCCAGCGCATCGAGGTCTCGGGCGGCATGTTCCTGTGAGGATGCGGCCGCCCCCGGCGCGGGGGGCGGCCCGCCGCTCAGCGCGGCCGGGTCAGCGTGGCGCAGGCCCGCGCGATGCGGTCAAGCGCCTCGCGCAGCTCGGCCTCGGAGGTGGCGTAGGAGATCCGGAAATAGGGCGAGAGGCCGAAGGCCGCCCCCGGCACCATCGCCACGTCGGCCTCGTCGAGCAGCCAGGCGCAGAAGGCGCGGTCGCTGTCGATCACCCGGCCAGAGGGCGTCACCGCCCCGATCAGCCCGGCGCAGGAGGCGAAGGTGTAGAACGCCCCCTCAGGCACCCGGCACTCGATCCCCTCGATCGCGTTCAACCCGGCGACGACCAGATCGCGGCGGCGCCGGAAACTCTCGGCACGCTCGGCCAGCAACTCCTGCGGCCCGGTCAGCGCCGCCACTGCCGCCGCCTGGCTGATCGAGCTCGGGCAGGAGGTCGACTGGCTCTGCACCACCGCCATCGCCCGGATCAGCGCCTCGGGCCCGCCGGCATAGCCGATCCGCCAGCCGGTCATCGCATAGGCCTTTGAGACCCCGTTCACCGTCAGGATCCGGTCCTTCAGCCGCGGCTCGAGCGCCGCGGGCGTGACGAAGCGGAAGCCGTCATAGGTGATGTGCTCGTACATGTCGTCGACCAGCAGCCACAGCTGCGGATGGGCAAGCAGCACATCGAGGAGCGGGCGATAATCGGCCTCGGCATAGGCCGCGCCGGTCGGGTTCGAGGGCGAGTTCAGGATCACCCAGCGGCTGCGCGGGGTGATCGCCGCGGCCAGATCCCCGGGCGTCAGCCGGAACCCCTGCGCACCATCGCAGGGCACCGCCACCGGCACGCCGCCGGCGATCCGCACGATGTCGAAATACGAGGTCCAGCACGGCGTCGGGATGATCACCTCGTCGCCCGGGTTCAGGCTTGCCATCAGCGCGTTGAACAGGATCTGCTTCGCGCCGGCGGCGACGGTGATCGCGCTGACCGGATAGTCGACACCGTTCTCGCGGCGGAACTTCTCGGCGATCGCCGCCTTCAGCTCGGGCGTGCCGTCAAGCGCGGTGTATTTCGTCCGCCCCTCGGCCATCGCCTGCGCGGCACCGGCCTTGACGTGTTCGGGCGTGTCGAAATCGGGCTCGCCCGCACCAAGGATGATCGTCGGCCGGCCCGCGCGCTTCATCGCCGCGGCCCGCGCCCCGATCTGCAGGATCTCGGACACGCCAAGCGTGGCGATCCGATCGGCCGGGACGAACCCGGCCGTTTCAGGCATGTGCACGGTCATTTCCGGCCTCAGTCGATGTCGAAGGTGACGCCCTGGGCGAGCGGCAGCTCGCGCGAGAAGTTGATCGTGTTCGTGGCCCGGCGCATGTAGCCCTTCCACGCATCCGACCCGCTTTCGCGGCCACCCCCGGTTTCCTTCTCGCCGCCGAAGGCGCCGCCGATCTCGGCGCCCGAGGTGCCGATGTTGACGTTGGCGATGCCGCAATCCGAACCGCGCGCCGACAGGAAGGTCTCCATCTCGCGCAGATCGAGGGTGAAGATCGACGAGCTGAGCCCCGCGCCCACGGCGTTATGCGCCTCGAGCACCGCGTCGAAATCGCTGTATTTCATCACATAGAGGATCGGCGCGAAGGTTTCCTCGAGCACCGGGCCGACCTGTTCGGGCATCTCGACGAGCGCCGGGTGCACGTAATAGGCCGCGTCCGAGCCGATCGCCTCGCGTGCGCCGCCATGCACCGTGCCGCCGGCCGCGCGCGCCGCCGCAAGCGCGGCCTGCATCGCGTCGAAGGCCTGCCTGTCGATCAGCGGGCCGACAAGGGCCTGGGTCTCGAGCGGGTTGCCGACGGTGACGCTCGCATAGGCCTTGATGAGCCGCGGCACCAGCGCGTCATAGACACTTTCATGCACGAAGAGGCGGCGCATCGTGGTGCAGCGCTGGCCCGCCGTGCCCATGGCGCCGAAGGCCACCGCGCGCAGCGTCATGTCGAGATCGGCCGAGGGGCAGACGATGCCGGCGTTGTTGCCGCCGAGTTCCAGGATCGAGCGACCGAAGCGCGCCGCCACCTTCGGCCCGACGATGCGGCCCATCCGGGTCGAGCCGGTGGCCGAGATCAGCGCCACGTCCGGGCTTTCGACCAGCACGTTGCCGACATCGCCCGCGCCGATCAGCACCTGGCTCAGGTTCTCGGGCGCCGCACCGAAACGGGCGAGCGCACGGGCAAGGATCGCCTCGCAGGCAAGCGCGGTGAGCGGGGTCTTTTCCGACGGTTTCCAGATCACCGCATCGCCGCACACGAAGGCCAGCGCGCTGTTCCAGGCCCAGACCGCGACCGGGAAGTTGAAGGCGGTGATGACGCCCACGACGCCGAGCGGATGCCAGGTTTCCATCATCCGGTGGCCGGGGCGTTCGGTGGCGATGGTCAGGCCGTAGAGCTGACGGCTGAGGCCCACGGCGAAGTCGCAGATGTCGATCATCTCCTGCACTTCGCCCTGGCCCTCGGACGGGCTCTTGCCGGCCTCGATCGAGACGAGCTTGCCAAGCGCCACCTTGTCGGCGCGCAGCTCCTCGCCCAGAAGACGGACAAGCTCGCCGCGCTTCGGCGCCGGCACCAGACGCCAGGCCTTGAAGGCCTCCTTCGCGCGGGCGACGGCGGCGGCGGCGGTCGCGGGCGTGTCCGGGGTCAGCGCGGCGATCTCTTCGCCGGTCACCGGCGAGAAGCTCGGCATCGTGCCGGCCGTGGTGCGCGCGGCATCAACGCCAAGGGCTTCGAGCAGGCTCCGGGTTTCGGGTGCAAGCGACATGAGAGGTCCTTCCTGTGGTCTTTTATTCGAGGAAATAGGTCAGGCAGACGAGCGCCGCGGCGGCGCCGAGCCCGTAGAGGGTGAAGGCGCGGTTCACCCCGAAGGTGACACGCGCCGGCATCAGGCCGAGAACCCGGCCGGTGATGATCGACATCGCCGAGATCGGCGAGGCGGAGATCGCGAGCGCCCAGGCGAAGCACAGCGCAAGGGCAAGGGCGAGCGGATGGGCGGCGCCCACGGGGCCCGAGCCGAAGAGCTGCGCCGCCAGCACCATCACGATCGAATGCGGGATCATCGCGGCACCGGCGAGCGGGATCAGCACGAGACAGCCGAGGATGACGGCCAGCGCCGGCAGCGCGCCGCTCTCGATCAGGGCGCCAACGCCAAGCGCGTTCAGCGCAACCGAGACGCCGGCGCCGATCACCGCGGCGGCGAGGAAGATCGTCGCCTCGTTCGCCATCGTCGCCGAGGCCTCGGAAAGCGCATCAAGCGGGCGCTGCGCCCCCGCCCCGCGCGCCGCGGGCTCGAGCCGCGGCCAGAGGACGGCAAGGAGCGGCAGCACCAGACAGGCGGCGGTGAGGAAGCTGACATCCAGCGCCCGGTGCAGCCCGAGGGTGACGGCAATCAGCCCCGCCACCGCGGCAAGGATCGCGGCGAGCGCCCGGCCGCCGCCCGGCACCGCCTCGCGCTCGGGATCAGGGGTGCCCGCGCCACGATCGAGCAGCAGACCGCCCGCCGAGACCAGCATCGCCGCGCCAAAGCTGAGCGCAAGGAAGAGCACGGGATCGAGCCCCGGGATCGCCGAGGTGACGATGGCAAAGCCGACGCCGATCGGGTTCCACACCGTCATCATCAGCGTGCCGCGCAGCGCGGCGAGCGTCACCGGCGCCGGGTCGATGCCGGGCTTGCCCTCGGCCTTGGCGCGGGCGGCATGGTCGGCGGCGATGTCCGACATCATGCCGATCGTGCCGATGTTGAACAGCACCGACAGGAACTGCGCGCCGAAGGTCATGGCAAGGGCGCGCAGCCGCGCCGGATAGGCGAAAAGCCGCGCCGCCGCGGCGCCGATCACCTTCGAGGCGCGCACCGGCGCCCGGATCAGGCCGAGCGTGGTCAGGAAAGCCGAGAAGGCGGTGCCCTGAAACAGCGCGCGCTGCATCGCCGGCAGCGCCTCGGGCGCCAAGATCGCGACCAGCGCCGCCGCCACCATCGCGCCGATCGCGAAGCGGCGCGCGATGCGCTGCACCTGCGGCAACCGGATCACCGCGAGCGTCACCGCAGCCGCAGCGGCCACCCAGTCAAGCGCCGCAAGGCCGGGTGCAAAGCGCCCGCCCACCTGCCCCGCGACAAGCGCGGCGATCATCGCCACAGCGAGCCCGCCGGCGATCCGGTTCAGCGGCAGCACCCCGGTCCGGGGCAAGATCCGCGGCACGCCCATCATCCGTTCCTCCGCACCCGGAGGGGGCGTGCGGCGCCGGCGATGCCGGGGAGCGAGAGCGGAAGGAGGGAAGACGTCATTCTGTATGTGCCGCGTCAGGTGGATGCCTGAAGCGGAATACGCCTTTTCCGCCGGCCCTGCATAATGACGAATCCGGCGGAGTTGATGCGCCCGGGGAATGAGGGACCCGGAATGAGGGACCGGCCGCATCGCGTGCCGGGCCCGCCCGCGCGGCAGGCCCGGCCGAAGGTCAGAAGCCCGCGCGCAGGGTCCGCAGCCCGGTGCCGAGCACGCCGACATCGGTGCCGACGGCGAGGAAGGCGACCCCCTGTTCGGCATAGCGCCGCGCCACCGCCGGGTCGGTCGAGAGGATCCCCGCCGCCCGCCCCGCGGCGCGGATGCGCGCGATCGCGTCGCGGATCGCATCCTGCACCTCGGGCGCCGCGCTGTTCGTGCCATGGCCCATGTCGGCCGTCAGATCGGCCGGGCCGATGAAGACCCCGTCCACCCCCTCGACCGTCAGGATCTCGTCAAGCGCGGCAAGGCCCTTGCGATTCTCGACCTGCACCAGCAGGCAGACCTCGTCATTCGCGGTGGCAAGGTAATCACCGATCGCGCCATAGCCGGTGGCGCGGCCGAGCATCGCACCGACGCCGCGCACGCCCGCCGGCGGATAGAGCATCGAGCGCACCGCCTCGCGCGCCTGCTCGGCGCTTTCGACCATCGGCACCAGAATCGTCTGCGCCCCGATGTCGAGCATCTGCTTGATCCGCGCGCGGTCGTCGTCGCGCACCCGCACCACCGGATGGGTGCGCTCGGCCACCGCGCGCAGCTGGTCCATCACGTCGCGCAGCCCGTTCGGCCCGTGCTCGCCGTCGATCACCATCCAGTCGAAACCGCAGTGCGCGGCAAGCTCGGCCACCGAGGCATCGGCCAGCGAGACCCACAGGCCGATCTGCGTCTCGCCGGTCTTCAGCCGGGCCTTGAAGGGGTTGTGCGGTGCGGGCATGGGAGTTCCTCGTCTGGGTCGTTGCGGCGCCACCCTAGCGCGCCCTCGCCCGGAACCGAAGCCCCCTCGCCAGAAGCCCCGTCAGTCCTGCCGGCAGATCGCGAAAAGCGCGCCGCGCGAGGTGATGCCAAGCTTGTCATAGGCACGCTTGCGATAGGTGGCGACGGTGGCGGGCGACAGCGCCAGCTCGGCCGCGATGGTCTCGGCCTTCTTGCCGGCCAGCACGCCCAGACAGACCTCGCGCTCGCGCTCGCTCAGCGCGGTCAGCGCCGGCGGCAGGGCCGAAGGCGCGCGCGCCTCGGCATCGAGCAGCACGAGCCGGCCGACCAGCTCGGCAAGCTCCGCATCGAGCCGCCCGGCCTCGCCCTCGCCATGATAGAAGTTCACGAAGAGCCGCCGGGTCGCGCCCGCGGCCAGCACGCTCAGCTTGCCCGCCAGCCCCGGCCGGGCGAACAGCGCCTCCCAATAGTCGGGGTCGACGCCCGCACTCTCCGCCCCGAGCCCGCGCAGCTGCAGCGATCCGGGGGCGAGCGAGAGAAGCTCGGCCAGCAGCGGATCGCGGCGGAAGGCGCCGTCGAGATACTGCGCCGCCATCGCCTCGCCGACATGACCGGCCGAGTAGTTGCACGACAAGAGGCAGCGCGCCCGCTCGGCGCTGACATCGAAGACCATCACCTGCCGCGCCCCGGTGCGCTGCGCGAGATCGAGGAGCGGCGCCGCACAGCCCGCCTCGCCAAGGGACGCAAGACAGGCCCCGATCAGACCGTAGACACCGCTCATCCGTCCCCTCCTGTCCCCTGCTTTGAAGGACATACCTGCCCGCCCCGGCGCGGTAAACAGGGGCGGGAGACTGTTTCAGGGAGGACGGCATGAGACCCGCAGGCCGCGCGGACACCGCATCGCTTTATTTCACCTATCCGCAATTCGCGGCGCCCGAGGGCGCGGCGCGCGCGGGACTTGCGCGCGACGTGGCCGTCGCCATCGTCGGCGCCGGCCCCGTCGGCATGGTCGCTGCGCTGACGCTCGCCCAGCAGGGCATCGCCTCGGTGCTGATCGAGGCGAAGGACAGCTTCAACGACGGCAGCCGGGCGATCTGCATCGCGCGGCAAAGCTATGCCATCCTCGACAGTCTCGGCGTGGTCGCGCCCTTCCTCGAGAAGTCGCTCGGCTGGACCACGGGGCGCAGCTTCTACCGCGGCCGGCAGATCCTCGAGTTCCACATGCCCGACGGGCCCGAGGAAAAGTTCCGCCCGATGTACAACCTCGAACAGCAGTTCATCGAGGCCTATCTGTGGCAGGCGATCGAGGCCAACCCGCTGATCGAGACGCGCTGGCAAAGCCGGCTCGAGGGCATCGAGATCGACGAGGCCGGTGCGCGACTGACCGTCGCCGACCCCGAGGGAAGCTACAGCTTCCACGCTGACTGGGTTCTGGCCGCCGACGGCGCGCGCAGCGTGGTGCGCAGCCAGCTTGGCCTGCGCCTGCAGGGGCAGAATTTCGAGGGCCGCTATGTCATCGCCGACGTGCAGATGGATCACGACTATCCGACGATCCGCCGCGCGCTGTTCGACCCGGCCTGCCGGCCCGGCGCGACGGTGCTGATCCACCGCCAGCCCGACAACATCTGGCGCATCGACTATCAGCTTGGCGATGACGAGGACCCGGCCGAGGCGGTGCGCGAGGAGGTCGTGCGCGACAGCGTCGCCGCGGTGCTGGCCGAGATCGGTCACACGGGCCCCTGGGAGCTTGAATGGTGGTCGATCTACTCGGCCAACACGCTGGCGCTTGACGACTACCGCAAGGGCCCGGTGATCTTCATCGGCGACAGCGCCCATATCGTGCCGATCTTCGGCGTGCGCGGGCTGAACAACGGCATTGCCGACGCCCATAACATCGGCTGGAAGCTCGGCCATGTGCTGACCGGCAAGGCCGGGGCGGCGCTGATTGACAGCTATACCCCCGAGCGGCGCGGCGCGACGCTCGATGTCTTTGCGAATGCCTCGAAAAGCGCGCGCTTCATGACGCCGCCCACCCGCGGCTGGCAGATCCTGCGCGACGCGGCGCTTGGCCTCGCCCTCACCCACCCCTTCGCGGGCGAACTTGCCAATCCGCGGCAGATGACGCCCTTCACCTATGCCGAAAGCCCCGCGGTGCTGCCCGACGATCCGGGCTTTGCCGCGGGCCCCGCGCCCGGGGCGGCGATGATCGAGGCGCGGGTGGGCGCCGGGTTCCTGTCGGACCGGCTGGCCCGCGGCGGCTTCACGCTGGTCTGCTTCGATCCGGCCCTTGCCCGCGCCGTCGAGGCGCTGCCGGACGCCCCCGCTGTTGCCTGCCTGCCCTGGCCCTCCGCCGCGGCCGACCGGCTTGGCGCCGGGCAAGGGGCTGCCTATCTCGTCCGCCCCGACCTGCATGTCGGTGCACGCTGGCCGGCGGCCACCGCCGAGACGGTGCGCGCCGCGCTTGATACCCTGTGCTTCCGGGAGGTGTGAGATGACCCAGCACGAAATCGAACAGGTCTACGAGGCGCTGGCCGAGGGGATCGACCGCGCCGCCCCCGAGGCGCCCGAGCTCTACCTCGCCCGGGTCTGCCTGCTGCTCGCGCGCGAGCTGCCCTCGGTCGAGGCGGCGCTGGCCGCCATCGCCGCGGCGCAGACGGCCTGAGATGGCAGGAACGGGTGCGCTGCGATGCAGCGCCCCGTTGCCGCCCGCCCGGGGGCCGGCTATGCTCGGGCAAAGGCGCGGCAATTTGGCCGTGCAGCGGAGGACAGATGACCCCGATCGAAGAGATTGCCGCGGCGGCCGGTGTCGCCCGGATCTGGCACGACATCTTCGGATCGGATCAGGTGATCCCCGAGGCACGGCTGGCGCGGATCCTCGCGGCGCTTGGCTACCCGGTGGGCTCGGCGGCCGAGATCGCGCGCAGCCGCGACCAGCTCGCCGGCGAGGCCGCGACGCCCCCCGCGATGATCGTCACCGAGGCCGGGATCGGGACCGCGCTTCCCGCCACGCTGCCGCAGGGTGACATCCCCGCGCTGCTGGTCTGCGAGGACGGCACGAGCCGGCCGATCGCGCTGGCGAATGGCCGCCTCGCCGCGGTGACCGAGCCCGGCTATTACCGGCTGGTTCTCGGCAAGACCGAGCTGACGCTCGCCGTCGCGCCGCCCACCTGCCACGGCATCGACGCCCTCGGCGATCGGCATTTCTGGGGCCCGGCAGTGCAGATCCCGGCCTTGCGCGGCGCCACCCCCACCCCCTTCGGCGGCTTTGGCGAGCTGGCGGATGCCGCGCGCCTCTTTGCCGCGCGCGGGGCCGATGCGATGATGATCAACCCGGTGCATGCGCTCTTTCCCGGGCACGGCGCGGGCTACAGCCCCTATTCGCCCTCGAGCCGGCTGTTCCTGAACACCGCCATGGCGGACCCCGCGCTTCTGGGCCTGCCGCCGCTCGCCGCCGCTCCGGGCGGCGCGTTGATCGACTGGGCCGGCGCCCTGCCCGCGCGCCACGCCGCGCTGCGCGCGCTCTTCGCCACGCTCGACGCCGAGACCCGCGCCCGCATCGCCGCGGACAGCGCCGCCGAGGGGCCCGGCCTGCGCCGCCACGCAATCTTCGACGCGCTCGATACCCGGTTCCGCCCGACGGGCGCGGATGGCTGGCGCGCCTGGCCCGCGGCCTTCCACGACCCCGACGGCGCAGCGGTGGCCGAGTTCGCGCGCGAAGAGGCCGAGGAGGTCGAGTTCCACCTCTTCACCCAATGGCTGGCCCGCGAGGGGCTGTCGGCGGCCCAGGCCGCGGCGCGCCAGGGCGGCATGGCGATCGGACTCATTGCCGACCTGGCCGTCGGCGTGCATGGCGCGGGCAGCGACAGCTGGTCGCTGCGCGGCCAGATGCTTGACGGGCTGACGATCGGCGCGCCGCCCGACCCGCTCGGACCGCAGGGCCAGAACTGGCTGCTGAGCAGCTTCTCGCCGCGGGGCCTGCGCGACAGCGGCTATGCCCCCTTCATCGCGATGCTGCGCGCGACGCTTGCGCGGGCGGGCGGGCTGCGCATCGACCATGCCTTCGGGTTGGCCCGGCTCTGGGTCGTGCCCGACGGGCAAAGCTCGGCCGAGGGCGCCTATCTGAGCTATCCGTTCGAGGACATGCTGCGGCTCGCCGCCCTTGAAAGCCACCGCGCTCAGGCGCTGATCGTGGCCGAGGATCTGGGCACCAAGCCCTTCGGCTTCACCGAGGCGATCGAGGCGAAGAAGATGCTCGGCATGCGCGTGCTGTGGTTCGAGCGGGCAGGCGATCAGGGCTTCATCGGGCCGCAGGATTACGCGCCGATGAGCCTGGCGATGACCGGCACGCATGACACGGCGACGGTGGCGGGCTGGTGGACCGGGCGCGACCTCGACTGGGCGGAGAAGCTGCACCGCTTCGGCCCCGGGGAAAGCCGCGCCGATGCCGACGCGCATCGCGCCTGGGACCGCGGCCGGCTGTGGGGCACGATCGGCGCGGGCGCGCCCTGCCCGGCGGTCGACGACCCGGCGCCGGTGGTGCGTGCCGCCCTGCGCCACCTTGGCCACACCGCTTCGCGCCTTGCGCTGGCGCCGCTCGAGGATCTGCTGGCGCTGCGCGAACAGCCGAACCTTCCGGGCACGATCGACGACCACCCGAACTGGCGCCGCCGCCTTGACGCGCCGCTGGCCGAGCTGCTCGATGACCCGACGACGGCCGAGCGGATCGAGACCCTCGCCACCGCCCGCACCGAGGCCTTCCCGGGGCATTAGACCTCAGCCGGCGACCACCGCCTCGGCCAGAACCTCGGCCAGCACCGAGGCGGCAAGGGTGCGCGCGTCGCGGGTCGAGGGGATCACCCCGATCGGGCCGCGCAGCCGGGCAAGATCGGCCTCGGCCACCCCCGCCGCGCGCAACCGTGCGAGCCGGTTTTCCGCCGTGCGCCGGCTGCCCTGCGCCCCGACATAGAAGGCGCGGCTTGCCAGCAGGTGGCGCAGGATCGCGGGCTCCCAGTCGTGATCGTGGAAGAACAGCACCCCGGCGGTGAAGGCATCAAGCGGCACCTGCGCGACAGCCGAGGGCTGCGGCAGGTGCACGACCGTGGCGCCGCGGCCGTCGAGCGGGGCGAGCGTCTCGGTATCGGGCGAGGCGAGCACCGTTTCATAGCCCGCCCCGGCGACCATGCGCGCGAAGGCCACGGCCTCGGGCCCCTTGCCGAAGACGGCAAAGCGCGGATCGGGGAGCACGCGCAACACAAGTTCGGCCTGCGGATCGGCGCCGAGGCTCAGCCCGGCCCCGGACACGGCCAGCGAGAATGGCGCGCGCGCCGCCAGCCGCGCCCGCAGATCGGCCAGCACATCGGCCGAGGGCGCCGGCAGCACGAGGATGTCGAGCCCGCCGCCGCAGGGCAGCGTCAGGTCGATGAAGGGCGAGCCCGCGCCATAGCGCAGCCGCCGCGCAACGCCCTCGCCCGCCACGGCTTTCGCATGTTCGGCAATGTCGGCGTCGATGCAGCCCGAGGACAGCGTGCCCGCCACCGCGCCCGCGCGGCCAAGTGCCATCGTCGCGCCGACCGGGCGATAGGACGGCCCCTCGGTGCGCAGGATCAGGGCAAGGGCCGACGGATCCGCAAGCGCCGCAAGCGGCAGGTCACTCGCCCGGATCGTCGCCCGCGCCGGGCCCTTCCCCGTCTCGGCTCCCGGCATCGCGGCGGCACCCCGCCGCAGGTCCTGTTGCTGCATCGTCATTTCCCCGTCTGGGCACCCCGATCCGGCACAGATGGGCCCGGGCCCCGTCTGCGACCATAGGACGCGGCGCGAGGGCCCGTCCAGCCTGTCTCGGGAATGAGACAGTCGCTCCCGCAAAGCCAGGCGGGTGCAGGGCTTTTCCGGTCCGCCTCGATTGACGCGGGGGGCCGTTGCGCTATTTGGTCGCAGGTCATCCGGGCCTCTTGCCCGGATTTTCCGCACAAAGACCAAGGATTGATGCCCTGATGCTTAAATCCACGCTCTCCATTCTGGCAGGTGCCGGCGTTCTCGCCCTCGCCGGTTTCGGGATCTACGCGTATCACTCGCCCTATGCCGTCGAGCCGCCCTCGGCCCGCCCGGCGTTCGACCCGGCCCAGGTGGAACAGGGACGCATCCTCGCCGCCGCGGGCTATTGCGCCACATGCCACACCGCGGCCGGCGGCGCGCCCTATGCCGGCAACTTCCCGGTGACCACCGATTTCGGCACCATCTATGCCTCGAATATCACGCCCGACCCGGAAACGGGGATTGGCAATTGGTCGAAGGCCGCGTTCCGCCGTGCCATGCACGAGGGCGTCGACCGCGAGGGCCGCCACCTGTTCCCGGCCTTCCCCTTCGACCACTTCACCAAGATGACCGACGCCGATGTCGATGCGGTCTATGCCTATCTGATGACCGCGGTCGCCCCGGTCAAGGAAGCGACGCAGGCGCCGACCATCCCCTTCCCGCTGAACCAGCGGATCCTGCAGGCGGGCTGGAAGCTGCTCTTCGTCGATTTCGGCCGCTACACCGACGATCCGACGAAATCGGCCGAGTGGAACCGCGGCGCCTATCTGGTCGAGGGCGTCACCCATTGCGGCGCCTGCCACACGCCGCGCAACAAGGTCGGTGCCGAGGAGAAGAGCGCGCGCTTTGCCGGCGCGACGATCGACGCCTGGAGCGCGCCCGCACTGACCGCCGCGAACCCCTCGGCGGTGCCGTGGACGGCCGCGGACTTCACCCGCTACCTCTCGACCGGCGCGGGGGTCTATCATGGCATCGCCGCGGGCCCGATGGCGCCGGTGGTGCATGCCGGCCTGCGCGAGCTGCCGGCAAGCGACCTGACGGCGATCGGCGTCTATCTGGGCGATGTCGTCGGCGCGCCCGAGGCGGACCCGGCCGCCAGCCCCGCGGTGCAGGCAAGCCTGGCCGCCGGCCGCCCCGATCCCGCCTGGCGCGCCGATGAGGGCGAACGGCTTTACGCCACCGCCTGCGCCGCCTGCCACTACAACGCCGAAAGCATCGTCGCCGAACGGCCCGAGCTGGGCATCAACTCCTCCACCCGGCTCGACGATCCGTCGAACCTGATCCATGTGATCCTCGACGGGGTGTCCTCGGCCGAGGGCACGCCCGGGGTGGTGATGCCGGCCTTCCGCGACGCGCTTTCCGACCAGCAGATCGCCGCGATCGCCGCCTATCTGCGCGACAAGCGTGCCGACCTCGCCCCCTGGACCGACCTCGAGACGCGCGTGGCGCAGATCCGGGCGCACCAGGGGACGCATTGACGAGGACAGATGAGATGATCGAATTCAGCATCAACGGACGCGCCGTGCGCGTCGACGTCGATCCCGATACCCCGCTGCTGTGGGTGATCCGCGACGAGGTCGGGCTGACCGGCACGAAATTCGGCTGCGGCATCGGCATGTGCGGTGCCTGCACCGTGCATGTGGGCGGGCGCGCGACGCGCTCGTGCATCACCCCGGTCTCGGACGTGGCCGGGGCCGAGATCACCACGATCGAGGGGCTCGACCCGGCGGGCGAGCACCCGCTGCAGCAGGCCTGGCGCGAGCTGAAGGTGCCGCAGTGCGGCTACTGCCAGTCGGGCCAGATCATGCAGGCCGCGGCCTTCCTCAAGGACATCCCGAACCCGACGGATGCCGATATCGACGCGGTGATGACCGGCAACCTGTGCCGCTGCATGACCTACAACCGGATCCGCGAGGCGGTGCGCGAGGCCGCGGCCGCGATGCGGGGGGAGAAGACCAATGGCTGACACCCTGCGTTTCCCGCCCAACAAGCGCGCCCTGCCCGACCTGAGCCGGCGCGGCTTCCTCGTGTCGCTGTGCGCCGCGGGCGCCGTCTTCGGCTTCCCGAAACAGGGCGCCGCGGCGATGGACCCGGCCGCGCCGGGCGGCCTGCCGCCCGAGGCCGCAGGCGCAAGCTACGAGCCCGCGATCTGGTACTGGATCGACAGCAAGGGCATCGTCAACGTCAACATCATCCGCGCCGAGATGGGCCAGCATGTGGGCACCGCCATCGCCCGGATCCTTGCCGACGAGCTCGGCGCGAACTGGGATGACGTGCGCATCACCCATGTCGACACCGATCCGAAATGGGGCCTGATGGTCACCGGCGGCAGCTGGTCGGTGTGGCAAAGCTGGCCGGTCTATCGCCAGGCAGGCGCCGCGGGGCGCATCGCGCTCGCCGAGAAGGCCGCCGCGCTCTGGGGCGTCGATGTCGCGACCGTCACCGTGGCGAACGGCACCGTCACCGCGCCCGGCCATTCGGCGGGCTTCGGCGAGCTGGTGGCCGCGGGCATCACCCGCGCCTTCACCGAGGACGAGCTGAAGGCGCTGCCGCTCAAGCCCGCCCCCGAGCTGACGCTGGTCGGCAAGGACGTCACCGCGCTCGACATCGCCAACAAGACCACCGGCGCCACGATCTATGGCATCGACGCGCAGGTCGAGGGCATGGTCCATGCCGTGCCGCTGATGCCGCCGACCCGCTATGGCTCGGTCATCACCGCAATCGACGACAGCGCGGCGAAATCGGTGAAGGGCTATCAGCAGACGCTGACGCTCGAGGACCCGTCCGAGACCGTGCAGGGCTGGGCGATGGTCATCGCCGACAGCCACTGGGCCGCGGTCAAGGCCGCGAAGGCGATCAAGGTCACCTGGACCGCGGGCCCGGCGGCCACCGTCGACGAGGCGCAGATCCAGGATTACGGCCGCAAGCTGATCGCGGACGAGAGCACTGGCGCGATCCTCGACACCGGCAACAGCGATGTCGATCCGGTCTTCGCCAAGGCGGCGGATGTGTTCGAGGCGGAATACACCACCGCCTCGGTGCTGCACTTCCAGCTTGAACCGCTGAACGCGCTCGCCTTCCGCAACGCCGAAGGCGTGTGGGAGATCCACTCGGGCAACCAGTGGCAATCGCTCGCCCTGCCCTGGCTGCAGACCGCGCTTGGCGTCGGCGACGGCGAGGTGGTGATGCGCAGCTACATGCTGGGCGGCGGCTTCGGCCGGCGGCTGAACGGCGACTATGCCGTGCCGGTGGCGCTCGCCTCGAAGATGCTCGACGGCAAGCCGGTGAAGATGGTGATGTCGCGCGAGGCGGACGCCGCCTTCGACAGCCTGCGCGCGCCCTCGGTGCAGCACCTGAAGATGGCCTTCGACGCCGACAAGGCGGTGATCGCGATGGACAGCGCGGTGACCGCGGGCTGGCCGACGAAGGTGATGATCCCGGGCTTCATGCCGAAGGGCACCAATGGCGAGCCCTACGATCCCTTCGCGGCCGATGGCATCGACCACTGGTATGACGTCGGGGCACAACGCGCCCGCGCGATCTCGAACGACCTTGCCGAAAGCACCTTCCGGCCGGGCTGGCTGCGCTCGGTCTCGCCGGGCTGGATCAACTTCGCGGTCGAAAGCTTCATGGACGAGGCCGCGCGCCACATCGGCGCCGACCCGCTGGCGTTCCGGCTCGACCATTTCCGCGCCACCGGCCGCAATGCCGGCGAGGCGCCGAACGCGACCGGCGGCGCGACGCGGCAGGCGAATGTGCTGCGCCGGGTAGCGGAGCTGTCGGGCTATGGCAAGGGCGGGCTGCCCGACGACACCGCGATCGGCATCGCCACCACCTATGGCCAGTCGCGCTCGATGCCGACCTGGGTCGGCGGCGCGGCGCAGGTGCATGTCGACCGCGCCTCGGGCCGGGTCGAGGTGCAGAAGATCTGGCTGGTCGTCGATTGCGGCACCGTGGTCGACCCCGACGGCGCCAAGGCGCAATGCGAGGGCGCGGCGCTGTGGGGCCTGTCGATGGCGCTCTTCGAGGGCACCGAGATCGCCGCGGGCCTGCCGCGCGATCGCAATCTCGACAGCTACACGCCGTTGCGGATGATCGACACGCCCGAGGTGGTGGTCGAGTTCGTCGAAAGCACCGAGGTGCCGACCGGGCTCGGCGAGCCCGGCACCACCGTCGTCGCCCCGGCGATCGCCAATGCGATCTTCGAGGCGGTCGGCGTGCGGATGCGGCATCTGCCGATCACCCCCGCCGAGGTGCTTGCGGCGCTCGCGGGCTGACCCCGGTCCAGGGCCACGGAAACCGAAAGGGCGCGCCGATGGCGCGCCCTTTTCCTGTCCGGGATCGCGGCGGTGGATCACACGCCGCTGTCGAAGGGCTCGAAGGCCTCGGGCCGGGCGCGGCGCCAGCGTTTCAGATAGCCGAAGCGGTCATCATCCTCGCGCAGCAGGAAGCCCTCGGGCATGTAGGGATAGACCTCGTCGCCCACCACCATGTTGCGGTCCTTCTCGCGCATCATCAGGTGATGCGGCAGGAAGCCGCCCGGATGGTCGAGCCCGGCCGCGCCGGTCATCTCGGCCAGCGCCTTCAGCGTGTTGCGGTGGAAATTCGCCACCCGCTCGGCCTTGTCGGGCACCACGAGCGCCCGCGAGCGCGACTTGTCCTGCGTCGCCACGCCCACCGGGCAGCGGTTGGTGTGGCACGACTGCGCCTGGATGCAGCCGATCGCGAACATGAAACCGCGCGCCGAATTCGCCCAGTCGGCGCCAAGCGCCAGCGCCTTGGCGATGTCGAAGGCCGAGATCAGCTTGCCCGAAGCGCCGATCTTCACCCGCTCGCGCAGGCCCGCGCCGCGCAGGGTGTTGTGCACGAAGGTCAGCCCCTCGACCAGCGGCATCCCCATGTGGTTCGAGAATTCGAGCGGCGCCGCCCCGGTGCCGCCCTCCTTGCCGTCGACGACGATGAAGTCGGGGGTGATGCCGGTCTCGAGCATCGCCTTGACGATGCACATGAATTCGCGCCGGTGCCCGACGCAGAGCTTGAAGCCCACGGGCTTGCCCTTCGACAGCTCGCGCAGCTGGCGGATGAAGGCCATCATCTCGAGCGGCGTCGAGAAGGCCGAATGCGAGGCCGGCGAGATGCAGTCGACGCCCATCGGCACATCGCGCGCCTCGGCGATCTCGGGGGTGATCTTCGCCGCCGGCAGCATGCCGCCATGGCCGGGCTTGGCGCCCTGGCTCAGCTTGATCTCGATCATCTTCACCTGCGGGTCGGCGGCCTGACGCGCGAATTTCTCGGGGTTGAAGGAGCCATCGTGATTGCGGCAGCCGAAATAGCCCGAGCCGAGTTCATAGATCAGATCGCCGCCGCCCGCGCGGTGATAGCGCGAGATCCCGCCCTCGCCGGTGTCATGGGCAAAGCCGCCCGCCTTCGCGCCGCGGTTCAGCGCCTCGATCGCGTTCGAGGAGAGCGCACCGAAGCTCATCGCCGAGATGTTGTAGATCGAGGCGGAATAGGGCTGCGCACAATCCGGCCCGCCGATCGTCACGCGGAAATCGGTGTCGGCGATGTGGCGCGGCCGGATCGAATGGGTCAGCCACTGATAACCCGAGCCATAGACCTGGATCTTGGTGCCGAAGGGGCGCGCATCCTCGACGTTCTTCGCGCGCTGATAGACGATCGAGCGTTCCTCGCGCGAGAAGGGTTCCTCGTCGGAATCGCTCTCGATCAGGTATTGCCGGATCTCGGGACGGATCTCCTCGAAGAGGAAGCGCAGATGCCCGATCACCGGGTAGTTGCGCAGGATCGAGTGTTTCGTCTGGATGATGTCGCGCACGCCCATCACCGCGAGCGCCCCGAACACCAGCACCCCAAGCCAGAACCAGGCGGAATGCGCCAGTCCGAAAAGGCTTGCGACACACAGGATGACGCACAGCGCCAGCGGCAGGTAGCGCTTGTAGAGCTTGCCCATGGGATCTCCTCGGTTTCCGGCGGGCGGGCGGCCCGGCGGATTCGTCCTCGGCCCGGACTGTGGCCTGCCCCCGTGTCGGTGTCGAGCCGCGCGATGGCCAGCGGGTGGCGGAATCTGCCGTTGCGGCAACCCCGGCTTGCCAGGACGGCAGGCGCGCTCAGGCCGCTTCGTGGTGGCGGCGGAAGCGCAGCGAGGAGAAGAAGGCCAGCCCGATCAGCGCCGCACCCAGAAGGCCGGTGATGACCTCGGGCACATGCATCATCGTCTGCAGGAACATGATGAGGCTGAGGATCAGGATCGACCAGAAGGCACCGTGTTCGAGATAGCGGAACTCGGCCAGGGTGTTCTTCTCGACCAGCATGATCGTCATCGAGCGCACGTAAAGCGCACCGATGCCAAGGCCGATGGCGATCAGGAACAGGTTCTGGGTCAGCGCGAAGGCGCCGATCACCCCGTCGAAGCTGAACGAGGCATCGAGCACCTCGAGATAGAGGAAGGCGCCAAAGCCCGCCCGCGCTGTGTCGGCGGCGAGCGAAGCGCGGTCGAGCACCTGGCCGAGCACCTCGACGGCGAGAAAGGTCAGGAGCCCCGCCACCGCGGCAAAGAGGAAGTTGCCCTCGGTGCGCGGCGGCAGCAGCCACACGAAGAGCAGCACCACCGCCAGCACGAAGCCGATCTCGAGCCCGCGGATCGAGGCGCAGGCACGCAGCCGGCGCTCGAGCGCGGCGATCCAGTCGATCTCCTTGCCCTCGTCGATGAAATAGGTCAGCGCCACCATCATCAGGAACGCGCCGCCGAAGGCCGCGATCGAGACATGGGCCGAGCCGACGATGCGGGCGTATTCGGCGGGGCGCGTGGCGGCGAGATCGAGCGCCTGGAGCGGGCCGATGCCGGCGGCGATCACCACGATCAGCAGCGGGAACAGGATGCGCATGCCGAAGACGGCGATGATGATGCCCCAGGTCAGGAAGCGGTGCTGCCAGGCGGGGCTCATGTCCTTCAGCCGGTTCGCGTTGACGATCGCGTTGTCGAAGGAGAGCGAGACCTCGAGCACCGCCAGCACGGCGGCGATCAGCAGGAACGAAAGCGCGCCCGCCGCGCTGTGCGAATAGCCCCAGCCCAGCCAGAAGGCGAGCGCGAGCCCCACCCCCGTCAGCACAAAGGCCCACCGGAAGTAATGATACAGGTCGCGCATGATGGCTTGCCTCGCAGTCTCGCTGCGCTGGAGATAGGGGCGTGGCCCCCGCGCTGCAAGACAAGGCCGCCGAAAGCGCGGCGCGGCGTGCCCTTGCCGCAACAGCCGCCCGTCCCGCTCAGTGCACCCCGGCGCGGGCAAGCCAGCCCTCGATCCGGCTGCGGTTGCCGCCGAAATCGAAAGGCCCGAAAATGAGATGACCGCGCACATGCACGCGGTCCCCCTCGATCCAGAGATTGGAGATGTCGGGCAGGCCCCAGAGGGCCGAGCGGGTGACGACGGTGACCAGCCCCTCCTCGACGCTGCCCTCGATCAGCGCAGTGCGCGGCGTCGCCTCGACCACGGTCACCAGCGCCGCCAGCGTCGCCTTCGGCTCGGTCACCTGCCGCACCGCCTCGAAGCCGCCCGGCGCCGGCCAGTCGCCCACCCCATGCGCCGAATCCATCCGGTGATAGAGATCGGCCGGCAGCGGCGCGAGCCGGACCCAGGCCCCGAGCCCGAGCACGGCAAGCAGGAGAAGCGCGGCGACGAGGCGCAGGATCATGCGCGCCCCCGGCGGGTCCAGCCGTAAAGCGCGATCAGCTCCATCGCCACATGGGCGCCGGCGATCGCGGTGGCGCCGGTGGTGTCATAGGGCGGCGAGACCTCGACCACGTCGCCGCCGACCAGATTGATGCCGGCGAGCCCGCGCAGGATCGCCGCCGCCTGCCACGAGGCCAGTCCGCCCCAGACCGGGGTGCCGGTGCCGGGCGCAAAGGCCGGATCGAGGCAGTCGATGTCGAAGGTGATGTAGCAGGGCCGATCGCCCACCACCGCCTTGATCCGCGCCACGGTCTCGGCCACGCCCGCCTGATGCACGAAGGGCGCGTCGAGGATGGTGACGCCGCAGGTGTCGGGGTTGTCGGTGCGGATGCCGACCGAGACGGTGGTCCCGGGCGCCACCACCCCGGTCTTCAACGCCTTGTAGAGGAAGGTGCCGTGGTCGATCCGGCTCATGTCGTCATCGGCCCAGGTGTCGGAATGGGCGTCGAACTGGATCAGCGCCACGGGGCCGAATTTCGCGGCATAGGCGCGCAGGATCGGCAAGGTGATGAAATGATCGCCGCCGAGCGTGATGCTGCCCGCCCCGGCGGCGAGGATGCCCGCGACATGCGCCTCGACCCGGCCCGGGAAGGACGGCGTGTGGGCATAGTCGAAGGCCAGATCGCCGTAATCGACGACGGTCATCTCGGAGAGCGGATCATAACCCCAGCCGAAGGGCGCGTCGGGCGCCTGCAGCGCCGAGGCCTCGCGGATCGCGCGCGGCCCGAAGCGGGTGCCGGGCCGGTTCGTCACCGCCTGGTCGAAGGGCACGCCGGTCACCGCCAGATCGACCCCGGTCAGATCCTTGGTATAGCGCCGGCGCAGGAAGCTCGTGGCACCGCCGAAGGTGTTCTCGAAGGCCAGCCCGCGCGCCTCCGCACGGGTGAAAGCCATGTCGACCTGGGTCTTCGCGTCCTCGAGTGCCATCTGCTTCTCCTGTCTCGCGCCCTAGCTGAACCGACGGTGGCAAAAGGTCAAGCATGGGCGCAGGGGCAGGCGTGGGTTGGGGGCAGCAAAGATCGCCCAAATGACGACAGCGGTGCACCATAAGGTCGCGAAGGTCTAAAATACCAAGACACCCGAAAGATGCGCGACGAGTTCGCTCACTTCTTCGCCGTGTAAAGGTTCAGGATCTCGATTTCCCCATCATCGAGGAACCATGCCCCGTCTCTGCATTGGATTTTCTTGAAGCCATAGCTATCGAAAAGCTCGATCTTGCCAAGACCGCCCACAGTGCGGATCGCGGTGTAGTGGTCGAAGCCGTCCGGGCGCTTGAGGTAGATGATCGCCCCATCTGTCGAATGTTCGACGATTTCCTCTGGCGTCGGCTTGACGAAACGCTTGGCCTTATAGTCGAAATGGCTCAGGAACTCGATGACATCGGCGCGGTACACCCCTTCCGTGATTGTCCGGAACAGGTCGCCGTTCGTCGCAACATACTGAAGAAGTTCGTTGAACTTTATTCCGGCATCCTCAATGCCGTCGATATCCTTCTGAAGGTGCATCAGGTTGATCGTGGCATAGAGACTGCACAACCAGTCAAGATCACCCTGCTGAAAAGGGAATTCGTGGTTCTTCATATCACATGCTCCGGCAGAAATCAGATGAAGGCGTAACCCGTCAATGAGCATAGCCTGAGGGGCGCGGCGAATGCCAGTGGCGAAGCATAGAGACGCCGGGACAGGAGGTCGAAATCTGTCCGCTGCCCGTTTGAGCCTGTCTTGGGAGAATAGAGGCGCGGGCAGTTGGAGAGACGCATGACCCCGAAAAAATCATGCATCGCGGATATCTGATCTGGGTCAAATCGCGCCGGCCCGGTTTCGCCTATGGGATGCTGAACAGAGGGCCTTGCCATGAGACTGACGACGCGAACCAACCTGGCCATGCGCACGCTGATGTGCTGTGCGGTCAATCCCGGCCGGATCGTGCGCAAGCACGAGATCGCCGCCGCCTGCAACGCCTCGGAAAACCACCTCGCGCAGGTCGTCAACACCCTCGCGCAGCGCGGCTTCATCGAGACGCAGCGCGGCCGCTCGGGCGGGCTGCGGCTGGCGCGGCCGATGGCCGAGATCGGCGTCGGCGAGGTGCTGCGCGCCTTCGAGGCCACCCTGCCCTTCGCCGAATGCTTCGACGCCGAGGCAAACACCTGCCCGCTGAGCGAGGCCTGCCTGTTCCGCGTGGCCCTCGGCAAGGCGCTCGAGGCCTTCTATGCCTCGCTCGACAGCTGCACGCTCGCCGATCTCGTCGCCGACAATGCCGCGCTCGACCGGCTGCTGAGCCTGCCCGCCGAGCGCACGATCTCGCTGTGCGGCCGGCCGCAGGGGCAGAGCCCCGACCAGGCCGTGGCCGGGCTGTAACATCCTCGCGAGCCCGGCCCCGAACGCGCGACTTCGCTTGACCGGATGCGCGCGCCAGCCTACCTCCCGCCAACGTCTCGCCGTTTTCAAACTGCCTCATGTCGAGGCATGTCGGCGTTGCATGAGGCAAGAGATGCAGAGCACGCAACAGTCGGGCGCAGCCCAACCGGCCCCGTCCGCGCAACCCGCCCCGCAGCAGCAGGCCCAGTCGACCCCGGTCGTGCAGCAGGGCGCACCGGTGAAGATCACCGACTGGGCGGCGATCTGACCGCCTGACTCGGGCGCGCGCGGGCTCCTGCCTGCGCCCGCCAGACCCGCGGCGCCGTTCCCGGCGGCTTGTGCCCCGGCGCCCCTTCGGCGAGACTGCGCCATCTTGCGCAGGAGCCTGCCATGCCCCGCCCCCTCACCGACATCTCCGGCATCGGCCCCGCCACCGCGGAGGGCTTCGCGCGCGCCGGTATCCCCGATGCCGAGACGCTGATCGAGATCGGCGCCGACGCCGCCTATTCGGCCTGGCTGGCGGCCGGCAACCCGCCCCATTTCATCGGTTATTACGCGCTGGTGATGGCGCTGCAGGGCCGCCCCTGGAACGATTGCCGCGGCGCCGAGAAGGACGCGCTGCGGCTGCGCTTCGACGCGATCAAGGCCGCGGCCCGCGCCCCCTCAGCGGGTGGCGCCGGACAGGACAAGGGCCGCCTCCGGCTGGAAGCGGCCCTTGACGAGATTGGCGTGGGGCTGCGGCGCTGAGGCGCCACAAACCGGATCCGGCTCAGCCGACCAGTTCGAGGCCCGAGAAGAAGTAGGCGATCTCGACCGCGGCGGTTTCCGGCGCGTCCGAGCCGTGCACCGAGTTCTCGCCCATCGACAGCGCGAATTCCTTGCGGATGGTGCCGTCGGCGGCGTTCGCCGGGTTGGTGGCGCCCATCACTTCGCGGTTCTTCGCGATCGCGCCTTCGCCCTCGAGCACCTGCACGACGACCGGCTCCGACGCCATGAATTCGCACAGTTCGCCGTAGAACGGACGGTCCTTGTGCACTTCGTAGAACTTGCCGGCCTGCTCGAGCGACAGACGGATGCGCTTCTGCGCGACGATGCGCAGGCCCGCTTCCTCGAACTTGGCGTTGATCTTGCCGGTCAGGTTGCGGCGGGTCGCATCGGGCTTGATGATGCTGAGGGTGCGTTCGATGGCCATGAGGGAAGCCTTTCTGGGAGGGGACCGGGGGGCTGTCCACCCGGTCAGGTTTTGGTCTGGCGCCTGCTAGCATGGGGAATCGGCGTTGAAAACCCCGTCTTTCGGGCAGGTATCGCGGCAAAACGCGATATCTGCATGACAGCCACGCCATTTCGCGCAAGCCGCCCCCGCGCGCCCCGTTGACGCGCGCGCGCCGCTCGGGCATGGCTCGGCCATGCTGAAGATCGACACCATCACCTATGCCGTCGAGGGCCGCCCACTGTTCGAGGGCGCCTCTGCCACCATTCCCGACGGCCACAAGGTCGGCCTCGTCGGCGCGAACGGCGCGGGCAAGACCACGCTCTTCCGCCTGATCCGGGGCGAACTCGCGCTGGAAAGCGGCGAGATCAGCCTGCCGTCGCAGGCCCGCATCGGCGGTGTGGCGCAGGAGGTGCCCTCCTCCTCGACCTCGCTCATCGACACCGTGCTCGCCGCCGATACCGAGCGCGCCGCGCTGATGGACGAGGCCGCCCACGCCACCGACCCGCACCGCATCGCCGAGATCCAGACCCGGCTCGCCGATATCGACGCCTGGTCGGCCGAGGGCCGCGCCTCGGCGATCCTGAAGGGGCTCGGCTTCGACGCCGAGGCGCAACGCCGCCCCTGCTCGGATTTCTCCGGCGGCTGGCGGATGCGCGTGGCGCTGGCGGGCGTGCTCTTTGCCCAGCCCGACCTGCTGCTGCTTGACGAGCCGACCAACTACCTCGACCTCGAGGGCGCGCTCTGGCTCGAAAGCTATCTGGTGAAATACCCGCATACGGTGATCATCATCAGCCACGACCGGGAACTTCTGAACCGCGCCGTCGGCTCGATCCTGCATCTCGAGAACCGCAAGCTGACGCTGTGGCAGGGCCCCTACGACCAGTTCGCCCGCCAGCGCGCTGCCGCCCGCGCCGCCCTGGTGGCCGAGGCGAAGAAGCAGGACGCCCGCCGCGCCCATCTGCAAAGCTTCGTCGACCGCTTCAAGGCGAAGGCCACCAAGGCCGCCCAGGCCCAGGCCCGGGTCAAGATGCTGGAAAAGATGGAGCCGATCACCGCCCCCGAAGAGGCGGCGAAGGTCGCCTTCTCCTTCCCCGCGCCCGAGGCACTGAACCCGCCGATCATCGCGATGGAGGGCGCGGCCGTCGGCTATGGCGGCAAGCCGGTGCTGCGCCGTCTGTCGCTGCGCATCGACCAGGACGACCGGATCGCGCTGCTGGGCCGCAACGGCGAGGGGAAATCCACCCTGTCCAAGCTGCTCGCCGGCAAGCTTGAGGCCTCCGAGGGCTCGATCACCCGCTCCTCGAAGCTGCGCATCGGCTATTTCGCCCAGCACCAGGTCGACGAGCTCGACCTCGACGCGACGCCGCTCACCCATCTGCAGCGTCTTCGCCCCGAGGAGGCGCAGACGAAGCTGCGCGCGCGCCTGGCGGGCTTCGGTCTTTTTGCCGATCAGGCCGAGACCATCGTGCGCAAGCTCTCGGGCGGTCAGAAGGCGCGCCTGTCGCTGCTGCTGGCCACGATCGACGCGCCGCATCTGCTGATCCTCGACGAACCGACGAACCACCTCGACATCGAAAGCCGCGAGGCGCTGGTCGAGGCGCTGACCGCCTATTCGGGCGCGGTGGTTCTGGTCAGCCATGACATGCACCTGCTCAGCCTGGCCGCGGACCGGCTGTGGCTGGTGAAGGGCGGCGCCGTTGCCCCCTATGGCGGCGATCTCGAGCAATACCGCGCCGAGCTGCTGGCGGGCGATCCGGCGGACAAGCCCGCACCGAAGCCGAAGGACAAGCCCGCGCGCCCCTCGCGCGACGCCATCCTTGCCCTGCGCGCGGAGGCGCGCAAATGCGAGGAACGCGTGAACAAGCTTGCGGAAATGCTTGAAAAGCTGGACGAAAAGCTGTCAGACCCAGAGCTTTACGACGCCTCCCGCGCAGCCGAGCGTGACAAGTGGCTGCGCAAGCATGCCGAGGCGCGCGACGCGATGACCCGCGCCGAGGAACTGTGGATGGCCGCCCTCGAGGCGCTCGAGACCGCCGTCGCGGCCGGCTGAGCCCCAGCCATTCATCTTGCCCCAAAGACCTCGGGGGGCGGCGCAGCCGCGGGGGCAGCGCCCCCTCGGCCCGCGTCGCCCCGCGCGGCATTCCCGATTTCTTCACTCAGGTATTGACCCCTGTGCCACGCTCGGGCATAGAACGTCAAAACCTGACCAAAGGAGTCACCCATGACCGCGCGCATCCTTCTGGCCCTGACCACGGCGCTCGCTGCCACCCCGGCGCTGGCCGAGGAGGTCAATGTCTATTCGCACCGCCAGCCCGAGCTGGTGCAGCCGCTCTTCGACGCCTTCACCAAGGAGACCGGCATCGACGTCAACGTCGCCTTCGTCGACAAGGGCATGGTCGAGCGGCTGGTGGCCGAGGGCGCGCGCTCGCCCGCCGATCTGGTGATGACCGTCGATATCGCGCGACTGATGCAGGTGGTCGATGCCGGCGTCACCCAGCCGGTCGAGGATCCCGCGCTCGACGCCGCGATCCCGGCCGAGTTCCGCGACCCGGGCCATCAGTGGTTCGGCCTGACCACCCGTGCCCGCATCGTCTACGCCAGCCGCGACCGGGTGAAGGACGGCGAGGTGACGAGCTACGAGGATCTCGCCGATCCGAAGTGGAAGGGCCGGATCTGCACCCGCCCCTTCACCGCCGATTACAACGTCGCGCTGACCGCGGCCTATCTCGCCCATCACGGCGAGGAGGCAACGCGGACCTGGCTCGAGGGCGTGAAGGCCAATCTCGCGAAGAAGCCCGAGGGCAACGACCGCAGCCAGGTGAAGTCGATCTGGGCCGGCGAATGCGACATCTCGCTCGGCAATACCTATTACATGGGCCAGATGGTCGCCGACCCGGTCGAGAAGGACTATGCCGCCGCGGTGCGCATCGTCTTCCCGAAGTTCGAGGGCGGCGGCACGCACATGAACATCTCGGGCGTGGCGATGACCAAATCCGCCCCGAACAAGGACGCGGCGCTGAAGCTGATGGAATTCCTGGCCTCGGACGAGGCGCAGCGGATCTATGCCGAGACCAACAACGAATTCCCGGTGAAGCCCGGCGTGCCGCGCTCGGCGCTGGTCGAGAGCTGGGGCGAGTTCACCCCGGACGCGCTTGGCCTTGTCGAGGTGGCGAAGCTGCGACCGGCGGCACTGAAGCTCATCGAAAGTGTCAACTTCGACGGCTAATCGCTTGAAATAAAAGGCCCCGCTTCGGCGGGGCCTTTTCCTGTTCCGGGCTCACTCGGCCGCAAGAACCACCGGCTGCGGCGCGGCGCCGACGCGCACGCAGGGCAGACCGGTGAGCTGATCGAGATCGGCCGCGAACTGCCGGCGCAGGCGCGCGGCGTCAAGCTCGGAGAACGCCGCAATCGGCGCGGGCTGCGGCTGGCGCAGATGGAAGGCGACAAGGCGCGAGAGCTGCCGCGCGGGCAGCGTGATGCCGCTGCGATGGAGTCGCTGCAGCATGGCGAGCGCGGTATCGGGCAGCTCGGGCTCGACGGAAGCCGGGGCGGCAAGCTCTGCCTCGGGCACCAGTGCGGCCAGCGCCTCGGCGGGCGTCGGGTCGACCAGCAGGATGGTTTCGCGCGGCGCAAGCGTGGCGATCAGCTCGGAGGCCAGATCGAACCAGCCGCGCGGCTCGGCCAGCAGATGCGGCGCAAGTTCGTCGAAGGCCGGCATCTCGCGGCGTGCGGCCTGCGCCCGCCACAGCCGCGGATAAAGCGCATCGAGCGGCAGCATCGGCAGCACCAGCCGCCCGACCGGGCCGCGGATCTTGCGCGCAAAGGCAAAGGCGCGGGCCTCGGCGAGCGGGAAGAAGCCTTCCATCCCCGCCGCGGCGCGACCGCAGATCGTCTCGTCGACATGAACGCCGCCCGAGGCCACGGGTCCGAGCACCGCCTTGCCCAGCCCGGCCGCACCAAGAGCCGCCTGCCCGGTGGCCAGACTGCGCGCGAGGATGGCACCGAGGGTTCCGGTGCCCGGCATCGAGAGAAACACGTGATGGTCGGTCGTCCGCATCTGCCTGCCTGCTGTTTTTCTTGGGCGGGGCCGGAAACCGGCGCCGTGTGACTCATCGTTAACCATTGAATGTGGCGAAGATTGGGCCCGGGCGGGGCGGCGGACGATGGACTTCGGCCGCGCCCTGCGACACTCTGCCCGCCGAAGGAGACCGCCATGACCCGCAAGATCATCATCGACACCGACCCCGGCCAGGACGACGCCGTTGCCATCCTGCTGGCGCTGGCGAGCCCCGAGCTCGAGGTGCTGGGCATCACCTGCGTCGCGGGCAATGTGCCCTTGCCGCTGACCTCGAAGAACGCGCGGGTGGTGTGCGAGCTGGCGGGGCGCGCCGACATCAAGGTGTTTGCGGGCTGCGACCGGCCGCTGGTGCGTCCGCTCGTCACTGCCGAATATGTGCATGGCAAGACCGGGCTCGACGGCATCGCACTGCCCGAGCCCGCGATGGCGCTGCAGCCGGGCCATGCCGTCGATTTCCTGATCGAGACGCTGCGGCGCGAACCCGCGGGCACGGTCACGCTATGCCCGCTCGGGCCGCTGACGAACATCGCGACGGCGCTGCAAAAGGCGCCCGACATCGCCCCAAAGATCGCCGAGATCGTGCTGATGGGCGGCGCCTATTTCGAGGTGGGCAACACCACCCCCGCCGCCGAGTTCAACATTCACGTCGACCCGCAAGCCGCGGAAATCGTGTTTCATTCCGGCGTTCCTCTGGTGGTTCTTCCGCTTGACGCCACGCATCAGGTGCTGACCAACCGCGCCCGGATCGAGGCGTTTCGCGGCCTTGGCACGCCGGTGGGCCATGCCGTGGCAAGCTGGACCGATTTCTTCGAGCGTTTCGACATGGAGAAATACGGCTCTGAGGGCGCGCCTTTGCATGACCCCTGCGTCATCGCCTATCTGCTGCAACCGGACCTGTTCGAGGGGCGCCACATCAATGTCGAGATCGAGACCGTGTCCGAGCTGACGATGGGGATGACGGTTGCCGACTGGTGGCGGGTGACCGATCGCGAACCGAACGCCTATTTCGTCGGCCGGGCGAATGCCGAGGGGTTCTATGCGCTGCTCACCGAGAGGCTGGCGCGGCTGTGAGCGCGGCGCCTCCGGCGGGCGTCTTTTGCCAGCGAAAGGCGGCCGTCGCCTTCAACTCCGCGCGCGCGGGGCTTGACCCGGGCGGGCGGCGGCGCAGATCAGAGGGATGACGATGACCCTGCCCTTCGACAATTCCTATGCCCGCCTGCCCGAGCGGTTCTTCGCGCGGCTCGATCCCGCACCGGTGCGAGCCCCGGCGTTGCTGGCACTGAACCGCGATCTCGCCCTGCGGCTTGGGCTTGACCCCGATGCGCTGGCCACGCCCGAGGGCGTCGCGATGCTTTCGGGCAATGCCGTGCCCGCGGGGGCCGCGCCGCTCGCCCAGGCCTATGCCGGGCATCAGTTCGGGGGCTGGGTGCCGACTCTTGGCGATGGCCGCGCGGTGCTTCTGGGCGAGATCGTGGCGCCGGACGGGGCGCGCTTTGATCTGCAGCTGAAGGGCGCCGGGCAGACGCCCTTCTCGCGGCGCGGCGACGGGCGGGCCTGGCTCGGCCCGGTGCTGCGCGAATATCTGGTGAGCGAGGCGATGGCGGCCTTCGGCGTGCCGACGACGCGGGCGCTCGCCGCGGTGGCGACCGGCGAGGTCGTGGTACGCGATGCGATGGGGCGGCCGGGCGCGGTGCTGACCCGCGTGGCCGCGAGCCATATCCGCGTCGGCACCTTCCAGTATTTCGCCGCGCGCGGCGACACCGAGGCGCTTTCGCTGCTCGCCGATCAGGTCATCGCGCGGCATTATCCCGAGGCACAGGGGCCGCTTGAGTTGCTGCGCGCGGTCGTCGCGGCGCAGGCGCGGCTGATCGCCGCCTGGATGGCGCTTGGCTTCATCCACGGCGTGATGAACACCGACAACATGGCGGTTTCGGGCGAGACCATCGACTATGGCCCCTGCGCCTTCATGGACGCCTATCACCCCTCGACGGTGTTCTCCTCGATCGACCAGTATGGCCGCTATGCCTATGCCAACCAGCCGCAGATCGCGGTGTGGAACCTCGCGCAACTCGCCACCTGCCTGCTGCCGCTGATGGGCGACCGCGACGCGGCGATCGAGGCCGCGACCGCGGCGGTGAACGAGTTCGTGCCGCTCTATCAGACCGAGTGGCTGGCGCGCTTCGGCCGCAAGATCGGTCTGGCCGCCGCAACGCCCGAGGATCAGCCGCTGATCGAGTCGCTGCTCTGCCGGATGGCGAGCGAGCGCGCCGATTTCACCCGCAGCTTCCGCGGCCTCGTCACCGGCACCGCGCGCGCCGAATTCGCCGAGCCCCTGGCCTTCGACACCTGGGCGCCCGACTGGCAGGCGCGGCTGGCGCGCGAGGCGGATCCGCAGGCGGTGATGGCCGCGGCGAACCCGGTGCGCATTCCGCGCAATCACCGCGTCGAGGAGGCGATCGCTGCGGCGGTCGAGGGCGAACTTGCGCCCTTCACGCGGCTGTCGGCGGCACTCGCCGATCCTTTCGCCGCCGATCCGGCGCTTGCCGATCTCGAGGCCGCGCCGCGGCCCCACGAGATCGTGCACCGGACCTTCTGCGGCACCTGAACGTCACCGATCAACCCATTGCCAGACAAAGATTTCGCATGAGCCTGCGCATCGCCTCGTACAACACGCACAAATGCGTCGGCACCGACGGGCAGCGCGACCCGGAGCGGGTGCTGAGCGTGATCAACGCGCTCTCGGCCGATGTCATCGCGCTGCAGGAGGTGGACCTTCGGCTCGGCGAGCGGCCCGCGGCGCTGCCCGCGAAGCTGATCGAGGCCGAGACCGATTTCCGCCCTGCCGATCTGCCGCGCACCGGGCCGGAAAGCCTTGGCTGGCATGGTCAGACGGTGCTGGTACGGCGCGGCACGCGGATCCTCGAGGCCGAGGGGATCGCGCTGCCGGGGCTCGAACCGCGCGGCGCGCTGCGCCTGACACTCGCGCGCAGCGGCGCCGATCCCTTCGTGCTGGTCGCCGCGCATCTGGGCCTGCGCCGCACCGACCGGCGCGCGCAATGGGCCCGCATCGCGCGCGAGCTTGGCCGCGGCGGGCCCGCCCCCGCGCTCGCCATCGGCGATTTCAACGAATGGTCGTCGACGCGCGGCTTCGAGGCGCTGACCGGGCTCGACATCCATGCGCCGGGCGCCACCTACCCCTCGCGCGCGCCGCTCGGCCGGCTCGACCGGCTGGTGACGACGCCGGGGCTGCGGGTGCTGCGGATGGGGGTGTTCGACAGCCCGCTGGCGCGGCGCGCCTCGGATCACCTGCCGATCTGGGCCGATGTCGAGGGGCTGCAGGTCTGACAGGGGCGGCGCGATTGTGCGCCACACAATCGCGCGCTGGACGGCCGGCGGCGCTTGCGGCACAGGGGCAACAGGCGGACGGCTCCGCCAGGGGCAAGACCTTCAATGGAAAATCTTCGCGGCAGCCTGCTGATGGTGGGCGCAATGCTTGGCTTCGCGCTCGAGGACATGTTCATGAAACGGCTGACGGCGGAGCTGCCGGTCGGCCAGATGATCATGCTGCTGGGCGCGCTTGGCGCGGCGATTTTCGCCGCGGCGGCGCTCGCGCGGCGCGAGAACCCGTTCACCCGCCGCCTGTTCACCGGCCCGGTGATCTGGCGCAGCTTTGCCGAGTTCGTGGCGACAATGTTCTATGTCAGCGCCATCGCCTTCACCCCCCTCGCCCAGGCCTCGGCGATCCAGCAGGCGGCGCCGCTCGTGGTCACGCTCGGCGCGGCGCTGTTCCTGAAGGAGACGGTCGGCTGGCGGCGCTGGCTGGCGATCGGGGCGGGCTTCGCCGGCGTGATGATCGTGATCCAGCCCGGCACCACGGGCTTTTCCGTGCTGTCGCTGCTCTCGGTGATGTCGGTGATCTGGATCTCGGCGCGCGATCTCATCACCCGGCGCATCGGGCGCGGCGTCACCTCGCTGCAGCTCGCCACCTGGGGCTTTGCCGCGATCGTGCCCGCGGGGCCGATCATGCTGTGGTTTCTGGGCGATCACCTGGTCCCGATGCAGGCATTGCAATGGGCGATGCTGTGCGGCGCGGCCCTGTTCGGCGCCGCGGCCTATTACATGCTGATCGCCTCGGTGCGGATCGGCGAGATGTCCTTCATCACCCCCTTCCGCTACACCCGGCTGATCTTTGCCGTGGCGATCGGCTGGGCGGTGTTCCGCGAACCGCCGGGCCCGGCCACCCTGATCGGCGGCGCGGTGATCGTGGCCTCGGGGCTTTACACGATCTGGCGCGAGGCAGCGCGCCGGCGTGCAAACGCCGCTTTCGTCGCTAACATGCCGCGGTGACGCCGAATTCACCCACTCGGCGCTTTTCGGATGCGCCGGCGCGGGCTATAGAGAAGCCGACTTCAGCCACCCAGTGAGGGCACCGACATGAGCACGATCATCGACATCCACGCGCGCGAGATTCTCGACAGCCGCGGCAACCCGACCGTCGAGGTCGACGTGATCCTCGAAGACGGCACGATGGGCCGCGCCGCGGTTCCCTCGGGCGCCTCGACCGGCGCGCATGAGGCGGTCGAACGCCGCGACGGCGACAAGGCGCGCTACATGGGCAAGGGCGTTCTGGAAGCCGTGATGGCGGTGAACGGCGAGATCGCCGAGAACCTCGTCGGCGAGGACGTGACGGAACAGGTCGCCATCGACAACATGATGATCGAGCTCGACGGCACGCCGAACAAGGGCCGGCTCGGCGCGAACGCCATCCTCGGCGTCTCGCTCGCCTGCGCCAAGGCCGCGGCCGATTTCACCATGCAGCCGCTCTATCGCTATGTCGGCGGCACCTCGGCGCGCATCCTGCCGGTGCCGATGATGAACATCATCAACGGCGGCGAGCATGCCGACAACCCGATCGACATCCAGGAATTCATGATCATGCCGGTGAGCGCGGGCAACATCCGCGACGCGGTGCGCATGGGCTCGGAAGTGTTCCATACGCTGAAGAAGGAACTCACCGCCGCGGGTCTCTCGACCGGGCTCGGTGACGAGGGCGGCTTTGCGCCGAACCTCAGCTCGACCACCGCGGCGCTCGACATCATCCTGAAGTCGATCGAGAAGGCGGGCTACAAGCCGGGCGAAGACATCTATCTGGCGATGGACTGCGCCTCGACCGAGTATTACGCCGACGGCAAGTACAACATGAAGGGCGAGGGCAAGGTCCTCACCGCCGAGGAGAACGTCGCCTATCTGGCCGATCTGTGCGCGAACTACCCGATCATCTCGATCGAGGACGGCTGCGCCGAGGACGACTGGGAAGGCTGGAAGCTGCTGACCGACACGCTCGGCGGCAAGATCCAGCTGGTCGGCGACGACCTCTTCGTGACCAACCCCGAGCGTCTCGCCCGCGGCATCAAGGCCGGCGTCGCGAACTCGATGCTGGTCAAGGTGAACCAGATCGGTTCGCTCACCGAGACCCTCGCCGCCGTCGACATGGCGCATCGCGCGGGCTACACCAACGTGATGTCGCACCGCTCGGGCGAGACCGAGGACGCGACCATCGCCGACCTCGCCGTCGCCACCAACTGCGGCCAGATCAAGACCGGCTCGCTGGCGCGTTCGGACCGGCTCGCGAAATACAACCAGCTGATCCGCATCGAGGAAATGCTGGGCGAGACCGCCGAGTTCGCCGGCCGTTCGATCCTGAAGTAAGGGGCGCGGGCCGGTGACGATTTTCATTGTCGGTGGCTCGAACTCCCTGATGAAGGACGGGTGGGTGACCTCACTCACCCGTCTTTTGCCATCCGAGCAGATCACCAACATCTCGATCGGCGCCACGCATTCGATGACGGGGCTGTTCCGGGTGATGACGCGCAGCGATCTCCAGCCCGGCGACACCATCGTCTGGGAATATGCGCTGAACGAGATCAACCATAACCAGCGCGGCCACCGGACCGAGGACCTGCTTCGCTTCCTCGAACATCTGCTGCGTCTGTGCTCCCGGCGCGGGATAAACTTCGCCGCGGCCGTCTTCACCCCCCGGCAGATCGAGGCGCTTCCTGCACGGCCGGCGTATTACGATGCGCTGCTGCAGCTCTTCGCGCATTACGGCGTGCCCAGCTTCGATGTCTCGCCCCGCTGGTGCGCGGCGAACCGGGCGTCGCGCTTTCCGGTGAAGCTGTTCAAGGATGCCGCGCATTACGTCCTCGAGCCCCGGCTGATGCGCTTCATCGCCGAAGGGGTCATCGACGCCATCGGACGCGCCTGCGTCCCCGCCGAGGTCACACCGCGCTACACCGGGGCGACCGTGCCGCGTCTGGTCACGCCGCAGGACGGCGTGCCGTTCCGCAACACGATCCTCGACCTGACCCTGGCCGAGGTTCCGAGCGCCAGCTTCACCCTGTCGCAAGACGGCCATATCCTCGGCTTCTTCGCGCTCTGCCCGCCCGGACTGCAGACGGGGCTGCGTCTGACCCTTGCCAATGGCCAGACCGGCGGTCGCTGGATCCGGATCTCGACGACGCCCGAGGGCAATTACGAGCGCCCGCAGTTCCGGGCCTTTTCGCTGCTGCAGGCCGACGGCGCGGCGTGGCGGTGCACCCGGGGCGACCGGCTCGAGGTGCGCCCGGCCGAAGGCACCGGCCGCTACTACGCCGAATTCGAGCTTCGCGCGCACCTGTCCGCGATCAGCCGCCCGTTCCAGCCGAGCTTCGCCGGTTTCCTGCTCGAGGTCGCCGAATAATCGCGCGACGACAGCGCTCCGAGACGGGGATTCGGCCGCTGACGCTCAGGTCGGCGCGCCGAACGCGGTGCCGGAAAACACCGTCGCACGACGCGCCAGATCAGACCGGATCGGAAAATCGCCGCATCAGCGCGAAGGCCAGACGAAAGGCCAGCGGCCCGACGCCGAGCGACAGGACAAAGGCCACGGGCCAGGCCATGGCGAAATGGTGCATCCACAGCCCCGGCCAGCCTTCCGGCAGACCCTGCGCCAGCACGCTGAAGATGAAGGTCATCAGAAAGGCCATCATCCCGGAGATGAACAGCTGCGCAAGCAGGATGGTGCGCTTCTCGCGCTTGGGATCGGTTTTTTGCATGTGATGTCTCGACTGTGGGCAAGGCCCGAGAAAAAGGTGCCGCGGGATCGAGACTTCGACAAACACCCACAGCCCTCGGGCTGCAGGGGCCGGGATAACCAACCGGCCTGACATTTTTCGGCTCAGCCCGCGTAACGCCCCGGGCCGGCTCCGTCAAGCCTGCGCTCAGCTCGGCGCGCTGAACTGGCCGCCGCCCACCAGCGCCGCGACGCCCGTGGTGCTCGGCCCCGATGTCGGCAGACCGCGCGCCACCCGCACCGCGAGATAGGCAAAGGCCTGCGCCTCGAGCATGTCGCCATCGAGGCCGAGATCCTCGACCGGGGCGACGGGGCAATTCAGCCGCCGCGCCAGCTCGACCATCAGCGCCGTGTTCATCCGCCCGCCCCCCGAGACGTAAAGCGCCGCCGGCGGTTCGGGGAAATGCTCGAACCCGCGAACAACCGAGGCCGCAGCCGCAGCGGTGAGGGTCGCCGCGGCATCCGCGTCGGAAAGCCCTTCCACCGATTTCAGAAGATCCGGAAATTCGTTGCGATCCAGAGACTTCGGCGGAATGCGCAGGAAGAACGGATGGGCAAGGAAGCGCTCGACCAGGTCCGGGTCGGCGGTCCCCGCAAGCGCGAGCGCGCCCCCCTCGTCGCGCAGTCCGCCCAGACGGGCATGGACCAGATCGTTGATCGGCGCATTCGCCGGGCCGGTGTCGAAGGCGAGGATCGCGCCCGCCGCCTCGGGCCCCGCCGCGCGCGGGTCGAGCCAGGTGACATTGCCGACCCCGCCGAGGTTCAGGAAGGCCACCGGCGCCGACAGCCCCGCCCATTGCGCCGCGGCGAAATGGAAGAAGGGCGCAAGCGGCGCGCCCTGCCCGCCCAGCTCGACGTCGGTCGAGCGGAAATCCCACACCACCGGCCGGCCCAGCACCTCGGCCAGCACCCGCCCCGAGCCCGCCTGATGCGTGCGCCGCACCCCGCCGATCCCCTGCGGGTCATGCGCGAGCGTCTGGCCGTGAAAGCCGATCACCCGGGCGTCGACCATGCCCGCCAAGAGCTCGGCATGGGCGGTCTCGACGACCTCGGCCGCGGCCTCGACCTCCGGCGCGCCCGGCCACAGGCCAAGGGCCGCGCGCAGCACCTCCTGCTCGGCCTCGGAATAGGGGCGATAATCGGTGCGGCCGAAATCGAGAATGCGTGTGCCGTCGGTCAGCACCATCGCCGCATCGACCCCGTCGAGCGAGGTTCCCGACATCGTTCCCGCCGCCCAGACCGGCCCCGGCTTCAACATGGCTTCCCCTTTGGCTGCCTGCCGGATATACGGCAGGACGTGTAGAATAGGGACAAGCACGATGACCTACCATCCCCGATCGGACTTCCTCCGCATCATCATCGAGCGCGGCTTCCTGGCGGATTGCACCGACATCCAGGAACTCGACGCGGCACTGACGAAGGGGATGGTCACCGCCTATATCGGCTATGACGCCACCGCGGCGTCGCTGCACGTGGGCCATCTGCTCAACATCATGCTGCTGCGCTGGTTCCAGAAGACCGGCAACAAGCCGATCACGCTGATGGGCGGCGGCACCACCAAGGTGGGCGACCCCTCCTTCCGCTCGGAAGAGCGGCCGCTGCTGACGCCCGAGAAGATCGACGAGAACATCGCAGGCATGCAGCGCGTCTTCGCGCGCTTCCTCGATTACCGCGACGAGGCGAACGGCGCGATGATGCGCAACAACGCCGAGTGGCTCGACAGCCTGAACTACCTCGATTTCCTGCGCGACATCGGCCGGCACTTCTCGGTGAACCGGATGCTGTCGTTCGAATCGGTGAAGTCGCGGCTCGACCGCGAGCAGTCGCTCAGCTTCCTCGAATTCAACTACATGATCCTGCAGGCCTATGACTTCCTCGAGCTGAACCGCCGCTATGGCTGTCTGCTGCAGATGGGCGGCTCGGACCAGTGGGGCAACATCGTCAACGGCATCGACCTGACGCGCCGGGTGCTCGACCGCGAGATCTTCGGCCTGACCACGCCGCTGCTGACCACCTCGGACGGGCGCAAGATGGGCAAGTCGCAGGGCGGCGCGATCTGGCTGAATGACCAGATGCTGTCGCCTTACGAGTTCTGGCAGTTCTGGCGCAACACCACCGATGCCGATGTCGGGCGCTTCCTCAAGCTCTATACCGACCTGCCGGTCGAGGAATGCGAGCGGCTCGGCGGCCTCGGCGGGGCCGAGATCAACGGCGCGAAGATCATCCTCGCGAACGAGGTGACGACGCTGCTCCATGGCGCCGAGGCGGCCGCCGCGGCCGAGGCCACCGCGCGCGAGGTCTTCGAGAAGGGCGGCGTGGGCGAGGACCTGCCGACGCTGGCGCTGAGCGCCACCGAGGTTGCCGACGGCATCAGCCTTGCCCAGCTCGTGCTGCGCACCGGGCTCGCGAAGACCGGCAAGGACGGCAAGCGGCTGATTTCCGAAGGCGGGCTGAAGGTCAACGACGAGACCTGCGTCGATGCGGGGCGGATGTTCCACGCCGCCGACCTCGCCGAGCCGGTGAAGCTGAGCGCGGGCAAGAAGCGCCACGCCCTCGTCACGCTGGGCTGAGGACAGCCCGGGGGCGCCGCCCCCGGACCCCCGGCCTCTCTCGACCCGGAAAAACCAAGGGCGCCCCGATCGGAGCGCCCTTTCTCTTTCATCTTGCCACAAATACCTCGGGGGTGCGGGGGCAGCGCCCCCGCCCGGCCTCACTCGATCGTCGCCGAGACGATGTAGTCCGGGTCCTCGACGAGCCCGTTCTGCGCCGGATTGCCCTTTTTCAGCCGGTCGATCACCTCCATGCCGGAGACGACATGACCGACGATGGTGTACTGGCCATCCAGATGCGGCGCCGGGGCGAACATCACGAAGAACTGCGAGTTGGCCGAATCCGGGTTCGCCGAGCGCGCCATGCCGACCATGCCGCGGCTGAAGGAGCGGTTCGAGAATTCCGCCGGAAGATCCGGGTATTTCGAGCCGCCCATCCCCGCCATCGAGGTGTCCGCGCCACGCTTGCCGAACTGCACGTCGCCGGTCTGCGCCATGAAGCCGTCGATCACCCGGTGGAAGACCACGTCGTCATAGGCGTGCTCGTTCGCGAGCTTGACGATCCGCTCGACATGCTTGGGCGCAACGTCGGGCAGCAGGTCGATCACCACCTTGCCGCTGACCGAGCCACCGATCTCGAGCACCAGATTCGGGCCCGGGCCGTCAGGAACGGTGGTGCCGTCCTGAGCGAGCGCCACGGTGGCGCCGAGGCAGAACGCCCCGGCCAGGAAGAGCTTACGCGTCAGCATCGGCGGCGACCTTCACCTTGATCATCCGGTCGGGGTTCGCCGGCGGCTCGCCACGCATGATCTTGTCGACGAATTCCATCCCCGAGATCACCCGGCCATAGACGGTGTACTGGCCGTTCAGGAAGTGGTTGTCGGAGAAGTTGATGAAGAACTGCGAGTTGGCCGAGTTCGGGTTCATCGAGCGCGCCGCGCCGAGCGTGCCGCGGTCATGCGGGATGCGCGAGAATTCGGCGGGCAGGTCGGGGTACTGCGAGCCACCCGTGCCGGCGCGGCGGGGGTTGTAGTCCTTTTCCATGTTGGCGTTCTCGACATCGCCGGTCTGCGCCATGAAGCCCTCGATGACGCGGTGGAAGGCCACGTTGTCATAGGCGCCGTCGCGGGCAAGCTGCTTCATCCGCTCGGCGTGCTTCGGCGCGATCTCGGGCATCAGCTCGATCACGACATCGCCATCCTTGAGCGTCATGATGATGGTGTTTTCGGGGTCTTTGATCTCGGCCATCGCTGGTCCTCCTCGAATGTTTGGCGCGACCTTACGCAGGAGCCCCGCCCAAGAAAAGAGCAAAGCGCCAGAGGCCGTTGACGGCCCCGTCACGGCGGGGCAAGTTTGCGTGAGCAGCATCGGCGGATGGTCCTTCGCCGGTCGCGCAATGAGGAGAGTGAAATGGCCTGGAAAACCCTCGACGAGATCGACCTTGCGGGCAAGGTCGTGCTGGTGCGCGTCGACATCAACGTGCCGGTCGAGAACGGCGTGGTGACCGACGCAACCCGGATCGAGAAGATCGTGCCCACGGTGAAGGACATCCTCGCCAAGGGCGGCAAGCCGGTGCTTCTGGCCCATTTCGGCCGCCCGAAGGGTCAGGTCGTGCCGGAGATGAGCCTGAAACCGCTCGTGCCGACGCTCGAGAAGGCGCTTGGCGTGCATGTGATCTTCGCCGAGGACTGCATCGGCGGTCCGGCGAAGAAGGCGGTGGCGGCGATGCAGCCGGGCGAAGTGGTGCTGCTCGAGAACACCCGCTTCCATGCCGGCGAGGAAAAGAACGACCCCGAACTCAGCGCGGCGATGGCGGCGCTTGGCGAGGTCTATGTGAACGACGCCTTCTCGGCCGCGCACCGCGCGCACAGCTCGACCGAGGGCGTGGCGCATATCCTGCCCTCGGCCGCGGGCCGGCTGATGGAGGCCGAGCTGAAGGCGCTCGAGGCGGCGCTTGGCAATCCGGTGCGGCCGGTGACGGCGGTCGTCGGCGGCGCCAAGGTCTCGACCAAGCTCGACCTGCTCGGCAATCTGGTGAGCAAGGTCGAATATCTGGTGATCGGCGGCGGCATGGCGAACACCTTCCTCGTCGCGCAGGGCATCGACGTGGGCAAGTCGCTGGCCGAGCATGACATGGCCGAGACCGCGAAGGCGATTCTCGCCAAGGCCGCCGATGCCGGCTGCCGCGTGGTGCTGCCCTCAGACGTCGTCGTGGCGCGCGAGTTCAAGGCGGGCGCCGAGAACGACGTGGTGGCGGCCGATGCCTGCCCCGCCGATGCGATGATCCTCGATGCCGGCCCGAAGGCGGTCGAGGAGATCTGCAAGGTCTTCGAGGCCTCGAAGACGCTGATCTGGAACGGCCCGCTCGGCGCCTTCGAGATCGCGCCCTTCGACACCGCGACGAATGCGGCGGCCAAGAAGGCGGCCGAACTGACGAAGGCCGGCGCGCTGGTCTCGGTTGCGGGCGGCGGCGATACCGTCGCGGCGCTGAACAAGGCCGGCGTCGCGGCCGATTTCAGCTATATCTCGACCGCGGGCGGGGCCTTCCTCGAATGGATGGAAGGCAAGGAACTGCCCGGTGTTGCGGCACTGATGAAATGACAAGGGGCGGCCTTCGGGCCGCCCTTCCCCTGTCTGGGCCCCTGTTAGCGTTCTCAGAATTGCGCGAAGGGGGACAAGGGGTTATCCGGGGACCAAGGCCGGGGAACCGGCGCAACCAGCTTGCATGGAGACCATGATGGCGAACGCGAAAATGCTCGAACAGATGAAGAAGGGGCAGGGTTTCATCGCCGCGCTCGACCAGTCGGGCGGCTCGACGCCGAAGGCGCTGAAGCTCTATGGCGTGAACGAGGACGCCTATTCGAACGAGACCGAGATGTACGACATGATCCACGCGATGCGCTCGCGGATCATCAAGTCGCCCGCCTTCACCGGCGAGAAGGTGATCGGCGCGATCCTGTTCGAACAGACCATGGACCGCGAGATCGACGGCATCCCGACCGCCACCTTCCTGTGGGAAAAGCGCGGCGTCGTGCCCTTCCTGAAGATCGACAAGGGGCTCGAGGCCGAGGCCAAGGGCTGCCAGATGCTGAAGCCGATCCCGGGGCTCGAGGCGCTGCTCGACCGCGCCGCCGCCGCCGGCATCTTCGGCACCAAGGAACGTTCGGTGATCTCGGCCGCCAATGTCGAGGGCATCCGTGAGGTCGTGGCGCAGCAGTTCGAACTGGGCAAGACCGTCATCGCGCATGGTCTGATGCCGATCATCGAGCCGGAAGTGACGATCTCGATCGCCGACAAGGCCGATGCCGAGGCGATCCTGCTCGAGGCGATCCTCGAACAGCTCGAGGGGCTCGAGGACGGCAAGACGGTGATGCTGAAGCTGAGCCTGCCGACGATCCCGAACTTCTACAAGCCGCTGGTCGATCACCCGAAGGTGCTGAAGGTCGTGGCTCTGTCGGGCGGCTATGCGCGCGACGAGGCGAACCGGATCCTGGCGCAGAACGACGGCATGATCGCCTCGTTCAGCCGTGCGCTGACCGAGGGGCTGAGCGCGCAGCAGTCGGACGCGGAATTCGACGCGGCGCTCGGCGCGGCGATCGACAGCATCTACAAGGCCTCGATCGCCTGATCGCGGCTTGCGATACGAAAATCCGTGCTATCGTGGCACCGGCCGGGCTCCCTTCGGGGGGCCCGTTTCGTTCGGAGCCCTCGGATGACACGACACTGCCTGCCGCTTGTCCTGGCCGCGCTGATCGCCGGCTGTGCGCCCCAGCCGCCCGCGGCGCCGGACGGCTTCCTTCCCGATGCGGTGGTGCTGACCCCCGATCCGCCGGAGGGCTGGCCCTGGAAGATGGGCACGATGGAGGTGACGCTGGACGGCGCCGCCCATCCCTACACCACCTACGATTTCTCGATCGGAGCCATCGACGCCTCGGTGCAGCTGAGCTGGGAGCCCGACGCGGATCATTCGGTCACACCGGGCGGCGCGGTGCATTTCCTGCTGGGCGGATCGCCCGGCGGCACGCCGAAACCCGCCTCGGACGAGATCTTCGTCAACGCGGTCTTCCCCGGCGTTCCGGCAAGTGGCACCCGCACCGGGCAGGTGACGGTCGACTGGCTGCTGGGCCCCACGCTCGACGGGCCGAAGCTGCGCAGCCGCGGACCGGTCGACCTGACAATCGAGCAGCTGAGCCGCGATGCCGCCGAGCCGAGCCGCGGTCAGGTCACCGGGCGCATCCGCGCCACCCTGTGCGATGCGCAAGGCGACAGGCTGACCCCGGGCGGCGCCTGCCACGCCTTCACCGCGCGCTTCGACACCCGGGTCTTCATCAGCCTGAAACCCGAGTGAGTGCAGGAAAAACAGGGCCTTCCCTGCCTTTCGGGGATTCACAATCCGCCGCGGCTGTGGCAGGATGAACAGATCGCCCGACAAGAGGCGGATGCGCCGGGGCACCCCGGGGGACAGAGGCAGCAGCATGTTTCACAAACGCCCCGCCGTCGGGCCCTTCATCTTCTTCTCGATTGCCGTGGTGCTCGGCCTCTATTTCACCTTTGCCGCGGTGCAGGGGTCGTACGGCATCTTCCGCCGGGTGCAGGTCGATGCCGAGATCGACCAGCTGACCACCGAGCGCGACGCCCTGCGCAACGAGGCCGAGCGGATGGCGAACCTGACGCGCCGACTGTCGGACGAATATCTCGACCTCGATCTTCTCGACGAGCGCGCGCGCGAGGTGCTGGGCACCGTGCGCCGCGACGAAATCGTCATCCGCTGAGTTCCCCTTCCCGACGGCCGCCCTGCACCCGCTTGCGGGCAGGGTTGACGCATGTGCGATTGCATCCCCATCCGCCTTGCTGTATGAAATGGTTTAACATTGAACTACTTTCTGAACAGGGGAGGAAGCCGGATGGCGACTCGCAAGACCCCCGAGACGGCCGCCGTGGACGGCGCCAATGTCTCGAAGGACGATCTTCTGAAATATTATCACGAGATGCTGCTGATCCGCCGGTTCGAGGAGAAGGCGGGCCAGCTCTATGGCATGGGGCTGATCGGCGGGTTCTGTCACCTCTACATCGGCCAGGAGGCGGTCGTCGTCGGGCTCGAGGCGGCGGCGAAAGAAGGCGACAAGCGCGTCACCTCGTACCGCGACCACGGCCACATGCTGGCCTGCGGCATGGACCCGAAGGGCGTGATGGCCGAGCTGACCGGGCGCGAGGGCGGCTACAGCCGCGGCAAGGGCGGCTCGATGCACATGTTCTCGAAGGAGAAGCACTTCTACGGCGGCCATGGCATCGTCGGCGCGCAGGTGCCGATCGGCGCGGGGCTGGCCTTCTCGGACAAGTACAAGGGCAATGACAACGTCACCTTCGCCTATTTCGGCGATGGCGCGGCGAACCAGGGCCAGGTCTACGAGACCTACAACATGGCCGAGCTGTGGAGCCTGCCGGTGGTCTTCGTGATCGAGAACAACCAGTATGCCATGGGCACCTCGGTCAAGCGCTCGACCAAGTCGACGACGCTTTACGGCCGCGGCGTGGCCTTCGGCATTCCGGGCGAGCAGGTCGATGGCATGGACGTGCTGGCGGTGAAGGCGGCGGGCGAGAAGGCGGTGGCGCACTGCCGCGCCGGCAACGGCCCCTACATCCTCGAGATGATGACCTATCGCTATCGCGGCCACTCGATGTCGGACCCGGCGAAATACCGCACCCGCGAAGAGGTGCAGAAGATCCGCGAGGAGCGCGACGCGATCGAGCACGTGCGCGAGCTGCTGATCTCGGGCGGTCACGCCACCGAAGACGACCTGAAGGCGATCGACAAGGAGATCAAGGCGACGGTCAACGAGGCCGCCGAATTCTCCAAGGAAAGCCCCGAGCCCGCGCTGAGCGAGCTCTGGACCGATATCTACGCCTGAGGGAGACTGACAATGGCAACCGAAATCCTGATGCCCGCGCTCTCCCCGACGATGGAAGAGGGCACGCTTGCGAAATGGCTGGTCAAGGAGGGTGACACCGTCACTTCCGGCCAGATCCTCGCCGAGATCGAGACCGACAAGGCGACGATGGAATTCGAGGCGGTCGACGAGGGCACGATCGCGAAGATCCTGGTGCCCGAAGGCACGGCCGGCGTGAAGGTGAACACCCCGATCGCGGTGCTGGCCGAGGACGGCGAAAGCGCGGCCGACGCGGTGCAGAGCGCCGCCGCCCCGGCAGCCGCCGCCCCTGCCCCGGTCGCGGCGCCCGCCGCCGCGCCCGCCGAGGCGCCCGCAGCGCCGGTCTCGAAGGCCTCGGCCGACTGGCCCGAAGGCACGCCGATGAAGACGATGACGGTGCGCGAGGCGCTGCGCGAGGCGATGGCCGAAGAGATGCGCGCCGACGAAAACGTCTATCTGATGGGTGAGGAAGTCGCCGAATACCAGGGCGCCTACAAGATCAGCCAGGGGCTGCTGGACGAGTTCGGCGAGAAGCGGGTGATCGACACGCCGATCACCGAATACGGCTTCACCGGCATCGCCGTGGGCGCGGCCATGGGCGGGTTGCGCCCGATCGTCGAGTTCATGACCTTCAACTTCGCGATGCAGGCGGTCGACCACATCATCAACTCGGCGGCGAAGACGCTTTACATGTCCGGCGGCCAGATGGGCTGCCCGATCGTGTTCCGCGGCCCGAACGGCGCAGCGGCGCGCGTCGGCGCCCAGCACAGCCAGGACTATGCCGCCTGGTATGCGATGATCCCGGGCCTCAAGGTGGTGATGCCCTATTCGGCGGCCGATGCGAAGGGCCTGCTGAAGACCGCGATCCGCGATCCGAACCCGGTCGTCTTCCTTGAGAACGAGATCATGTACGGCCGCAGCTTCGAGGTGCCGGACCTCGAGGACTTCACCATCCCCTTCGGCAAGGCGCGGATCTGGCGCGAGGGCACCGATGTCACCCTCGTCAGCTTCGGCATCGGCATGAGCCACACGCTCGAGGCGGCCGAGAAGCTCGCTGCCGAGGGGATCTCGGCCGAGGTGATCGACCTGCGCACGCTGCGCCCGATCGATTACGACACGGTGCTGGCGAGCGTGATGAAGACCAACCGCTGCGTCACCGTGGAAGAGGGCTGGCCCGTGGGCGCAATCGGCAACCACCTGTCGGCGGTGATCATGGAGCGTGCCTTCGACTATCTTGACGCGCCGGTGATCAACGTGACCGGCAAGGACGTGCCGATGCCCTATGCGGCCAACCTCGAGAAACTGGCGCTTGCGACCTCGGACGATGTCGTCGCGGCGGCGAAGTCTGTCTGCTACCGCTGAGGAGAAAAAGATGGCAACCGAAATCCTGATGCCCGCGCTTTCTCCGACGATGGAGGAAGGCACTCTGGCCAAATGGCTGAAGAAGGAAGGCGACACGGTCAAGTCGGGCGACATCCTCGCCGAGATCGAGACCGACAAGGCGACGATGGAATTCGAGGCCGTGGATGAAGGTATCCTCGGCCAGATCCTCGTGGCCGAGGGCACGGCCGGCGTGAAGGTGAACACCCCGATCGCCGTGCTGCTGGAAGAGGGCGAAAGCGCCGACGCGCTGCCCGCGGCGAAGGCTGCTCCGGCCGCCGCGCCGGTGGCAGCGGCTCCGGCCGCAGCCCCTGCGCCGGTGGCGGCTCCCGCTCCGGCGGCTCCGATGGCTGGTGGCAAACGGATCTTCGCCTCGCCGCTCGCCCGCCGCATCGCCGCCGACAAGGGGCTTGATCTTGCCACGCTCGCGGGCTCGGGCCCGCACGGGCGGATCGTCAAGGCCGATGTCGAGGCCGCAACCGCCGCGCCCAAGGCCGCGGCCCCTGCCCCGACCGCTGTCGCGGCAGCGCCCGCCCCGGCGGCGCCGGCCGTCTCGGCCAGCGCGGTGGCAAAGCTCTACGAGGGTCGCGCCTATGAGGAGGTCACGCTCGACGGGATGCGCCGCACCATCGCCGCGCGCCTGACCGAGGCGAAGCAGACGATCCCGCATTTCTACCTGCGCCGCGCCGCGCGGATCGACGACCTGCTCGCCTTCCGCTCGGAGCTGAACAAGAAGCTCGAAGGCCGGGGCGTGAAGCTGTCGGTCAACGACTTCATCATCAAGGCCTGCGCGCTCGCGCTGCAGGCGGTGCCGGATGCGAATGCCGTCTGGGCGGGCGACCGGGTCCTGAAGATGAAGGCCTCGGATGTCGCGGTGGCCGTGGCGATCGAGGGCGGGCTGTTCACCCCGGTGCTGTTCGACGCTGAGGCGAAGTCGCTGTCGAAACTGTCGGAGCAGATGAAGGATCTGGCCAAACGCGCCCGCGATCGCAAGCTCGCACCACAGGAATACCAGGGCGGCAGCTTCGCGATCTCGAACCTCGGCATGTTCGGGATCGAGAATTTCGACGCGGTGATCAACCCGCCGCATGGCGCGATCCTCGCCGTCGGTGCAGGCGTTCGCAAGCCGGTGGTGAATGACGCGGGCGAGATCGAGGTGGCGACGATGATGTCGATGACGCTCTCGGTCGATCACCGGGTGATCGACGGGGCGCTTGGCGCGCAGCTTCTGGCGGCGATCGTCGAGAACCTCGAGAACCCGATCGCGATGCTGGCCTGAGGCCCGCGTCCGGAAACGACGAAAAGCCCCCCGTTTCCGGGGGGCTTTTTTGTTCTGGCTCAAGGCGCGGCGCGATCCGCCCCGCTAGGGTCGTCCATGGATGCACTCCTTCGGAAAGGACAGATCATGGACTGGAAGGCGGAACTTGCGACGATCAAGGCCGAGATGGGGGATTACGCGAAGTGCCAGGAAGCCTCGTATCAGGGCTTCGGTGCACTGCACGGCGCCTCGCTTGCGCCGGGGGCGCTCTCGACCAAGGAAAAGGAGCTGATCGCGCTGGCCATCGGCATCGCCCGGCAATGCAGCTATTGCATCGGGCTGCATGTGCAGGCCTGCATCGCGGCGGGCGCGAACCGGGCCGAGATCGAGGAAACTGTGAACGTCAGCGTGCTGATGGGCGGCGGGCCGTCGCTGATGTACGGGGTCAAGGCGCTCGAGGCCTATGACCAGCTGTCTGCCTGAGATCCGAGGGGCCGGGCGTCGCCCGGCCTTACCCGCGGGCCTTCAGCCCTCGCAGTTGCAGTTCTTCAGCTGCTGATCCATCCGCACCGCGGGCTGGTCGCAACCGGCCTCGCCGACGATCTTCGCCGGCACGCCGGCGACGGTCTTGCAGCAGGGCACGTCGTTCAGCACTACCGAGCCCGCAGCGATGCGGCTGTTGTCGCCGATGCGGATATTGCCCAGCACCTTCGCGCCTGCGCCGATCAGCACGCCGTTGCCGATCTTCGGGTGGCGGTCCTCCTCCTCCTTGCCGGTGCCGCCGAGCGTCACCGAATGGAGCATCGAGACATTGTCGCCCACCACCGCCGTCTCGCCGATCACGATGGAATGGGCGTGGTCGATCATCACGCCCTTGCCGATCCGCGCGGCGGGGTGGATGTCGACGCCGAACATCTCGGAGGTGCGCATCTGCACGAAATAGGCCATGTCGCGCCGGCCCTGCCGCCACAGCCAATGCGAGATCCGATAGGCCTGCAGCGCCTGATAGCCCTTGAAGAACAGGATCGGCTGCAGGAAGCGGTGGCAGGCCGGGTCGCGGTCATAGACCGCCACCAGATCGGCGCGCGCCGCACCGCCCAGCCCCGGGTCCGCGCCATAGGCCTCATCGGCGATCTCGCGCAGGATCTGCTCGCTCATCTCGCCCGAGGCCAGCTTCAGCGAAAAGCGGTAGGCAAGCGCGCGTTCCATCGTCGGGTGATGCAGAAGCCCCGCATGGATCAGCGCCCCAAGAAGCGGCTCGTCGCGCACGGCATCGCGCGCCTCGTCGCAGATCCGGGTCCAGACCGGATCGACCGCCGTCACCTTCGCGCGCATTTCCGCCATGACCAAGCTCCTTCGCTTTCGGGAAAGCCTATCACATAGGCCCGACCACACATAGGGGAAGGCCGGCCCGGAGAAAAGCCCGCAGCGTCAGGGCGCAAGCGCGATCCGCGCCGAAAGCCCCGGGCCGAACACCTCCGAGATCTGCATCACCTCGATGGCAAAGGGCCCCGTGATCCCGTCCGCCGCCGCCTGCGCGCGGCTGTAGCTCCAGGCCGGCGTGTTCACCGTGGCCTCCCGGCGCACGGTCGTGCCCTCGATCACCCGCACCAGATACAGTTCCGAGGCCTCGCCCAGCGGCACCTCATAGCCGTCCCAGCTATCGCCGTCGATCCGGGTGCGGCGCACCCAGCTCAGATCCCAGCCCGCCCCCCCGCGCCCCGCGCGCAGATGGCACGGGCTGAGCGGGCGCAGCCCCGCGCCGCGAAAGGCCAGCACCTCGTGCACATAGGACGGGTCGTCATAGCCGCGCCGCGCCGATCCGATCCGGTAGTGCCGCGCCAGCCCCCGGGCCGAGGCCGCCAGCGCAATCTGCTCGGGCGCCTCGTCCAGCAGCACCACTGTGCTGCCGGCGGGCCAGACCTCGGGGATCAGCGCATCGGTGCCAAGCTGCCCGCGCAACCGCAGCGACAGGTCCCAGACATTCGGCAGCACCGGCACCGCCGTGGCGAATTGCAAAAGCTCCCAGCCCTCGGCACTGCCATCCCCGATCGCCAGCAGGTTCGCCCCCGAGAGCAGCCGCGCCATGCTGACCGTTTCGAGATCGCCACCGACCATCCGCACCCGCAAGGGCGCCCCCCGGTCCCACAGCCCCGGCCCCGCCGCCGGCAGCGTGCTCAGCGTCTCGCCGATCACTGCCCGCGCGGCAAGCGTGGTGTTGAGCGCATAGCCCTCGTCCTCGATCGAGGAATAGACGGCGACGGTGCCCGGCCAGGGCGTCGCGGTCACCGCCAGATGCGGGGCGACGGGATCTTCCGTTCCCGTCATCAGCGGCAGGTCGAGAAAGACCGGCGTCACCGGCACCGGCGCGGCGAAGGGGCGGGGCACCACCCGCTCCTCGACCTCGTCCGAAGGCCGGTAGATCGCCGGCTCGACCCGCACCGCCTCGACCGCGATCGCCCCCGCCTGCTCCAGCCGGTCAAAACGATAGCGCCGCACCCCCTCGGCCGTCTCGAGCGCCACCACATCCCCCGCGCCAAGGTGCCCGAGCGAGGGCGGAAGCGAAAACCGCGCCCCGTCGCGTGCCACCCGCGCTTCGGCCAGCCAACGCTCGGCAAGCCCCTGCGCCTGTGCCCGGGTCAGCGCGAGCGACAGCTCCGATCCCGACACCGCGCCATCCGCCTCGTCGGGAAACAGCGCCTCGGCCACCGCAACCTCGAAATCGCCATCGGCCTCGACATAGGTCAGCCGCACCCGCCCCGCCATCTCGGCCTCGGGCGCACGGCTCGTCTCGATCACTGCGTCGCTCTCCTCGCCGAGGGCCAACGCATCGTGGTCAAGCTCGGCCGCCACCCGCCCGTCGCGCATCCGGAACACAAGCCGCCCCTCGCGCTCGAGCGCCTCGAAGCCATAGGCCAGCATCAGCGACTGCAGCATCGCCCGCCCGCTCTCGCCGCCCTCCGGCGCGAAACCGCGCACCAGCCCGTAAAGCCCGCCGACATCGATCGCCGTCACCCCGGCGCCCTCGCAGATCTCGGCCACCACATTTGCCAGCGGCTGCGACACCGCGCGGCCGGAAATCCAGTGCCCGCGCGCATAGTTGTCGGCATCGGCCCAAAGATCGGCGCGCCCCGGAAAAGCCGGATAAGGCCGGCTGTCCCAGGCCCAGACATGAGCGCGGAGCATGTTGACCATCGGCGCGCCATACAGATCGGAAACTGGGTTGTTCGCCGCCTCGCCCCAATAGCTGACCATGGCGCGCAGGTATTGCATCTGGATCAGCTCGTCGCGCCGCCCGTCCGAGTAATAGGGCAAGCGCGATTCCGAGCTTTTCGGATCGAGGAACTTGTTGGGCTGGTTCGTGCCCTTGTCGATCGCGGCGCAGCCCATCTCGGTGAACCACATCGGTTTCGAGCCCGGAACCCAGGCCGTCGCCGTGGCGCTGCGTACGCCCCCCACCCGCTCATGATGGGCATTCTCCCACCAGCCGCGAATATCCTTCACCCGCCAGATCCAGGGCTCGCCCGCGGCGCCATCGGTGATCGGCGTGCGGATCTGCGCCGCGCGGTGTTCCTCGGCCGCATAATACCAGTCATAGCCCTCGCCGCCCGCGACATTGGCCTTCAGGTAGTCAAGCGCATGGATCGCGCCCCAATGCGCATCAAGATGCTCCTCGCCATCGCGCCAGTCCGAAAGCGGCATGTAGTTGTCGATGCCGATGAAATCGACATTCTCGTCGGCCCAGAGCGGATCAAGGTGGAAATAGCGGTCGCCATTGCCCGGCGCATAGCCCGCATATTCCGACCAGTCGGCGGCATAGCTGATCTTGCAACCGGGGCCCAGAATGGCGCGCACCTCGGCGGCAAGCGTGCGAAACGCCGCGACCGCCGGGAAACTGTCATCCCCACCGCGGATCTGGTTCAGCGCCACCATCTCGGTGCCGATGCAAAAGGCCTCGACCCCGCCGGCCATCGCGCACAGATGCGCATAATGCAGGAGGAAGCGGCGCATCGACCATTCCGCCGGCCCCGAGTAGGCAACCGTGCCCTCGCCCGGGGTGAAGTCACCGGGCTGCGCCGCCCCGAAGAAGGCCGTCACCTCGGCCTCGGCGGCAAGGCTGCGGTCGGGGCTGCCCGCCCGCCCCGGCGCGACCGACAGGGTGATCCGCCCGCGCCAGGGCAAGACCGGCTGGCTCTCGGCTCCGGACCAGGGATCGGGCAGCGTGTTGTCCCCGGTCTGGTCCATCAGGATGAAGGGATAGAAGGTCACGGCCTTGCCCGCCGCCCGCAGCGCCGCAATTGCCTCGATCACCGCGGCATCGGCCGGCGTACCGCCATAGATCGACGCGCCATCGGCGCGCGGCACCTCCTCGACATCGGCGCGCGACGTCCCCGAGACCCGCCAGCGCATGCCCACCCCCTCGACCGTGGTATCGGCGACCTTCGGGCGCACCGCACATTCGCCGCAGCGCAGGTCGCTGCCGAACCAGGACACGACCAGCGACACCGCCTCGCAGCCCGGCAATTCCTCCTCGAGCGCGGTCAGCGACTGCGTGAAATCGGTGCCCCCGCCCGGCGCGTTCTGGTTCACCACCTCGGTCACCGCCCCGGCACCGGTGCCCGATTTCTGATAGACCGGCGTTGTCGCCAGCGCGTATTCGCCGGTGCCCGGGATCATCGCCACCGCGCGCAAGCCCCGCACGAGGTCAGGCACCGCATCGATCAGTGCCCCCTGCGCCGCGCGCACCACCTCGAAGGAGAACTGCGGCACCCGATTGCCATAGGCCGACAGCTCCAGATCCTCGAAAACGACATAGGCGATGCCACGATAGGCCGGCGCCGCCCCCGCCCCCTCCACCGCCTCGATCTTCGGATCGGGCAGCTGGTCCTCGGAGCCCATATAGACGCGCATGGTCAGGCTGCCCGGCTCGATCTCGATCCCGTCCGCCCAGACCCGCCCCACCCGCAGGATCTCGCCCTCGCACAGCGCGATCGCAAGGCTCACCGAATAGCTGAAACTGGTGGTGGTGACCTTCGGCGCCCCCTTGCCACGCTTCTTGGTCTTCTTCGTCTCGAAGAAACGAGTCGCCCAGATCACCTGACCCGCAACGCGCATCCGCCCCCAGACACGTCCGACCGGTTCGCCCTCGCTCGCGCTCGACAGCCGCAGCCGATCGACCCGCCCGGTCTCCACCCGCTGCGAGCCCGCCCCCAGCAACCGCTGGTCGATCACCCGCCCCAGCGTCGCCCCGATCGCCCGCCCGATCACCGCGCCCGAAAGGCCGAGAACCGTCCCCCCGAACCCCGCCCCGACCAACCCGCCCGCGGCGGAAAGCAACAGCGTCGCCATCAGATGCCTCCCTCACAGAATTGAAACCGCGCCACGATCCGCCGCGCCCAGGGGCGCGAGAGCGGGCTCTCGATCACCCCGTGGCCGCTGTAGGCATGCACGAAACTCGCCCCCGCCCCGACCTCGGCCGCAATGCCCAGGTGCTTGGCGACGCCGCCCGCACGCAGCCGGAACAGGATCACCTCACCGGGCCACTCGGGCAGGCTGCCCGCCTCCTCAGAGGCCACGACCAGATGCCGCCGCGCCGCCGCCCAGAGCCGTTCTTCGCGCGCGGGCTCCGACCAGTCGGGCGTGTAGGCCGGCACGGGTTCCGGCTCCTGCCCATGGATTTCGCGCCAGATCCCGCGCAGAAGACCAAGGCAGTCGCTGCCCGCCCCCTCGACCGAGGCCTGATGCAGATAGGGCGTGCCGATCCAGCGCCGCGCGATCGCCACCGCCTGCTCTCCCACGCTCATCGGAACAGGCTCCCGCCGTCGTTGCTGCCGCCCTCGACCGGATAGGAGACTAGCCAGTCCTCCCCGGGAAGATGCGGGAAACCCCTGAAGTTCCTGAAATTGTCGAATTTCAGCCGACAGGTGTCGGCACGACGGTCGCAGCCCGCATCGAGCCGCACAAGATCCCCCGCCGCAACCTCGGCGCCCAGCCCCTGCCACAGCTCGACCACCCGCGCACCGCTGCCCTGAACCCGGTCGTTCTTGATCGCGCCAAGAAGCCCCGCCGCCGCCCCGCTCAGCACGCGAAAGCGCCCCTTCTCGAACCAGCGGTCCTCGAATCCCGCGACCGCGGCAAAGCGGAACACCAGCCCGTCCTCGACCTCCTCGGCGGCGATCTCGAGCCCGTAGCCGTTCCTCTCCAGATCGAAGCGGCAGGACGCATCCCCCAGCACCGCCGAACAGCGCGGATGATAGATCCGCCCGCGCTCGGCCGACAGCGCCTCGGTCAGCCCGCGCAGCTCGGCACGGAAGGCCCCCGCTCCGCGCGTCACCTCGCCGATCGTGCCGCGAAAGGTCTCGGCCCGGATCGCCACATCCGCCCAGTCGACGATCCAGGCCCGCACCTCGGCCCCGTCATAGCGCCCGGCCAGCAGATCGCCCTCCGTGATCGCCTCCGAGCTCAGCGCGCCCGCCCCCTCGCTGTTGTCGACAGAAAGCCCGGTGCCCTGCACCAAGGCCTTCGCCGTCATGCCGCTGCCGGGCTCGAAGCGGATCCCCTCGAAGATCAGCGGCCGGTCGTGATCGGTGAAGCCCAGCACCCGCCCGTCCCGGCGCACGATCGCCCAGGCCCGCGCCATCGTCGTCGCGCCGCCGGCCAGATGCGCCTTCAACTCCTCGGAATAGGCCATCAGATCCGCACCTCCACCACCGGCACCTGCGGCAGGTCGCCTGCCCGGAACGACTGCACCGACACCTGGATCGTGTCGGTGTCGAAGCGCACCGGCACGTCGAATTCGAACCCCGCCGTCACCCGCACCCCCTCGGCCGGCGGGTCGAAGAAGGTGACGATGCCGGTCGCGGTGTCGATCCCGAAATGCACCGCCTCGGCCAGGCTGTCGCCCTGCACCCCGACGACGACCGTCCCCGCCACCGGCTTGGTGATCGGGCGCACGTAATCGACGCCGCCCGAGCTGTAGGTCTTCGTCAGCCCGAAGGCCGTGGTCACCCCGTCGCCGGTGCCGATCAGCTGATCCTCGAAGCGCGGCGCGCGCGAGGCCGGACAACTCTTGTAATCGGCCCAGTCCTTCCAGCGAAAGCCGTGCAACTGCCCGGCCCGCGCCTCGAAAAAGGCAATCAGCCGCTCGACGTCATCAAGGCTGCGCAGCCCCACCCCCGCGTCATAGCGCCGGCGCGAATGCGCCCAGGGGGTGTTGCGCTCCTCGAAGCCGTTCGCCATCGTGACGATCTCGGTGCGCCGCTCGGGCCCGCCGACCGAGCCGAAGCTCAGGTTCGCGGGGAAACGGATCTCGTGAAAGGCCATCCTCCCCTCCTCAGCTGTTGCGGCTGCCGCGCGCCAAGGCGCGGTTGATCTGCGCCGCGATCTGGCTCTGGCTGCGGGCAAAGCCCGCGACATCGGGCGTGGTCACGTTCATTACCACGGTGACCGTGCGCCCGCCGCCACCCGCCTGCACGCCAAGCCGCCCGTCCGCACCGCGCGCGAGCGGCAAGATCGCCTCGGGCCCGGCCTCGCCCATCAGCCCGGCCCCGCCGCGCATCGGGAAGGAGACCGGGCTGCTCACCACGCCGCCCTTGGCAAAGGGCATCACCCGGCCCTGGCTGAAGGCCGCGCCATTCGCGAAGGGCAACATCCCGCTCAGCAGCCCGTTCACCCCCTCGGCAATCGCCGAGCCAAGCGCGTTCTGCACCGGCCGCATCGCGATCGAATAGGCGCTGGCCGAGATCGTCTGCGCCACCTCGCTCAGCGCCTCCGACAGCTTCATCCCGTCGAAGATCAGCCCGTCGAAGGCACGCCGCAGCCCGCGCCCGATGCTGCTCGAGAGGGTCGAGACCTCGCGCCCGGTGTAGACCATGCTTTCGCGCATCCGCAAAAGCTCGCCACCAAAGCTCGCCGCCACCGCCTCGGCTCCGCCCAGATTGCGCTCAAGCTCGGCCGCCTGCGCGCTCAGCGCATCAAACCCGTCCATCTGCATCCTCCTGATGTTTCGGTCCTGCCGGCGCATCCGGCCAGCGCGCGGAAAGTGCCGCCAGCCCCGCCCGCGTCAGCGGCGCCCGCGCCGCACCCTCGCCCAGCATCAGCGCAAGCTCGGCCGGGGTCAGCGCCCAGAATTCATGCGGGCGCAGGCCAAGCCCGCGCAGCCCCGCCCGCATCAGCCCGGGCCAGTCGAGCCCGCCCCCGCTCACGACGCCCCCGGCACGGTGAAGGCCCGGGCGAGCAGCTCGGCCGCGATCCGCGCCGCCGCCACCGGCCCGCCGCCGATCTCGACCGTGCGCAGGTCCTCGGCCCGTCCGTCCCAACCGCCGCCGCGCAGCCCCGCAACCACAAGCGCCAGCACGTCGCGGGTGGAAAACGCCCCGCTCTCGAAGCGCCGCACAAGGTCGAGCATCGTGCCGCCGCCAAGCTCCGCCTCAAGCTCGGCCAGCGCCCCAAGCGTCAGCTTCGCCCCCCGTCGCTCGCCGTCGAGCACGACCTCGACCTCTCCCGCCCAGGGGTTCGCCATCACAGTGCCGTAAAGCTCAGCGCCCCGGCCGAGGCGAGGCTCAGCTCATAGGTCGCCTCGCCATTGTGACTGCCCGCATAGTCGATCGAGGCGATCATGAAGGGCCCCTGGACGATGCCGAAATCCGGGATGATGACCTGGAAATCCGGCGCCTCGCCGTCGAAGAAGATCTGCCGCGCGCGCTCGTCCGTCGCCGCATCGCGAAACACGCCCGAACCGCTGATCGCGGCCGAGCGCACGCCCGCGCCGCCCAGAAGCTCGCGCCAGCCGCCCTGACTTTCCAGCGAGGTCACATCGACCGTCTCGGCGTTGAAGCTGATCCGCGTCGCGCGCAGCCCCGCGATGGTCTCGAACGCGCCCGCCCCGGTCAGGTCGAGCTTGATCAGAAGGTCCTTGCCGTTCTGTGCCGCCATTTTCACTCTCCGATTGCTGAAATTGCCGCGGGTCTCGCGGCCCGCTCAGGTCTCCACCCGGGCGCGAAAGGTCAGGTCGATGCGCCGCACGCTGCCCTGCGCCGCCCGCGCCGCCCGCGCCCGCAGGAACCACAGCTCGACCAGACGCCCGCGCGCGAGCACAAGCGGCGCGTCGACCAGCGCATCCGAGACCGCCGCCGCCGCCGCCTTCGCCGCGGCAAAGCCCGCCGCATCGCTGATGACCGACACGGTGAAATCATGCACCGCACCGCCGCCCGTCTTGTCCGAGGCATCGCGCGCCACCTCGGGGCCAAGGCTCACCCAGGTTCCCGTGGGCGTGCCACCCGGCGCCGCGTCATGGATCGCGCTGCCGACAAGCGCCGCCAGCGCCGCGTCATCGCACAGCGCCTGATAGACCGCGCCTTGCAGCGCGGCCGCCACGCCATAGCTCATCGCACCACCTCCTCGCGGGCAAAACAGGTCAGATAGCGCGCCCCGGGTCCGCCTCGGCGACCGTCACGATCGCGAAGATCCGCGCGCCATCGCGAAAGCGCTGGCCGGCCTCGGGCCGGCGCGGCGACCCCATGGGCGCGGCACGCACCACGATCGTCCAGGGCGTTGCCCCAAGCGCCAGCGCCTCGCCCGCCCGCGCCTGCCCGGTGCCCGCGCGCATCTCGGCCCAAAGCGTGCCGCGCGCGCTCCAACCCGCGGTGAAGCCGCCCGCACCATCCTCGACGCGCGAGGGCACCTCCAGCACCAGCGGCCGGGTCAGTCGCGGCGCGCTCATCCCCGGCCTCCCAGCACCCGCACCGTGCGCCAGCGCTCGATCAGCGCCATCACCCCGAAGGGCATCGCGCTTGCCGCGCCCGCCCCGTCATGACGCAGCTCGAAATACTGCGCCGCCAGCAGGAACACCGCCTGCGCCAGATCGACCGGAAGCTCGGCCCAGGTACCGAAGCCGGCGGTGAAGTCGATCTCGGCCTTGCCCGCCACCGGCACCTCGGGCAGCGCCCCGCCCACAGCCTCGAGCCGCGGCCGCGCCAGATCCTCGACCAACCGCCAACGCGTGGCAGACAGCGCCGTCTCGGCCCCCTCCCGGTCGATCAGCCGCACCCCGGCCACCGCGCTCACCGGCGCCACCGGCAGGGGCACGCTCTCGGCATCGCGCCAACCCGGCAGCACCAGCCGGAACTCACGCGCCAGCAGCACCTTCGCCGTGCGCCCCTCGATCGCCGCGATCGCCGCCCGCAGATAGGCCACCAGCGCCGCATCCTCGGCACCCGTGTCGGCAAAGCCGGTACCAAGCCGCAGGTGGTCGCGAAATTGCGCCACCGGCAGCGCCGCCTGCGCCACCGCCGTCAGTTCCTTCAGCATCATCGCATCTCTCCGAAAGTCGCTGGGCGCCCTCCGCACGCGCGGCGCGGAGGGCGTTCGGGCGCAGACCTCCCGCCGCCGCTCGGACGGAGGGAGCAGCTAGGCGACGACGGTCGGCCCGCGCCCGGCCGGGTCGCCCCGGCTCAGGCAGAGGGCACCGCCTCCGCCATCCTCACCGCCCTCACGAGACGGCGAATTTCAGCAGCTTGATCGCGGCGAAGTCGCTCACATCGCCACCGACCCGCTTCGACGCATAGAAAAGGACATGCGGCTTGGCCGAGAACGGATCGCGCAGCACCCGCAGGTCGGGCCGTTCGGCGATGGTGTAGCCGCTGGCGAAATCGCCGAACGCCAGCGCATAGGCGCCCGCGGCGATGTCGGGCATGTCCTCGGACACCAGCACCGGATAGCCCATCAGCCGCGCGGGTTCCCCCGCCGCCAGCCCGTCGGTCCACAGGAAACGCCCGTCGGCGTCCTTCATCTTGCGCACCGCGCCGGCGGTCTTCGAATTCATCACGAAGCTCGCATTCGCCCGGTATTCGGCCTCGAGCGCATAGACCAGATCGACGATCGCATCGACCGCGTTCACCGCCGCGAAATCGCCATCCGCTCCGGTAGCAACATAGCCAAGCGCCCCCCAGGCCCAGGCGTCGTTCGCCACCTTGGAATGGGTCAGGAAGCCGGTCGGCTTGTCGACACCATTGCCCGAGACGAAGGCCGCCGCTTCGGCACGGGCGAAGCGGTCGGCGATGCGGTTGGCCAGCCAGGTCTCGATGTCGAAGGCAGCATCGTCCAGCAGCCGCTGGCTCGCCTTCGGCATCGCGGCAAGCTCGTGCAGCGGGATCGAGATCCGGTCGATCTGCGGCGTCGCGGTCTCGCTCAGCGTCGCGGTCTCGGTGGCCCAGCCCGAGCCCAGCTCGCTGCGGTCGACCAGCACGTCGTAGGAGGTCGCCTCGACATTCACCACCGTCGCCACCTGGCGGATCGAGGCCGTCGCGCGCAGCACGCCGCGGATCGTCTCCGAGGTCTGCGGATCGACGAGATAGCCGCCCTCGGCGGCCACCGCGGTGTTCAGCGCCTTGCCCTCGAGGCTCAGCGCGCGCAGCCCATCGTCATCGCCCGAGCGCAGATAGGCCGCAAAGGCCTTCTGGTGCGGCGCCTCCTCGAAGGCCGCGGCGGCAAGGGCGGGACGCCCGGCGAAGGTCTTGCTCTGCAGCATGGTCAAACGCTCTTCCTGTTGTTGCATCCTCGTCTCCACTTCCGCCTGAAAGCCCTTGATCTCTTTCAGGAAACCGGCCAGCGCGATTTTCACCCCGTCCGCCGGACCCGGCCCCGCGGACGGCTCCGCCCCGGACCGGGCCTTGAACTCGGTCGTCATCCTTGCACCTCTCTTGCGATGGCGCCGGCTCAGCGCCGGGCCAGCTCGGCCGCAGCGCCATCCAGCGCCTCGGCCAGGTCGCGCCAGATCGCGGCCTCGGGGCTGTCGCCCTTCGCCGCCACCCGCGCCTCACGAAGCATCGGGAAGGTGACAAGCGACACCTCCCACAGCTCCAGATCGGCCAGCAGCCGCTGGCCCTTCGCGTCCTTCGCCGCGCGCACCGTGCGATAGCCGATCGACAGCCCGTCGATCGCCCCCGCACCGATCAGCGCCGCCGCCTCGCGCGCCTTCGCGACGTCGGGCAGCAGCCGCCCCTTGACGTAAAGCCCGCGCGCATCCTCGAAGATCTCCTCCCACACGCCGATCGGCTGGCCCGGGTCGTGCTGCCAGAGCATCTTCACCGTGCCGCCCCGCGCCTTCAGCGCGGCAAGCGAGCGGGCATAGGCACCGGGCGCCACCACGTCGCCGCCCTGATCGGGCAGACCGAAGAGGCTCGCATAGCCCTCGATCGCGGTGCCATCCCGCACGGTCACCGCCTGCCCGCTCGCACAAAACTTCAGCTCAAGCTCGCAATCCGTTGATTTCATGTTGATATCCTCATCTCGGTGCGTATTGCAAAAGGCCCTGCACCGCCTGCGTCAGGATCACCGCGACGACGCCATAGACGGTCATCCACAGCCGTTTCTCGAGCCCGAGGATCATCGCCTCGATCTTCTCGAGCCGCCGATCGACCTGGGCGAACTGCAGCTCCATGATCCGCTCGGTCGCCTCGAAGCGCTGCTCATGGACCTCGAACGGCTCCTTCAGGAAACGCGACCCGCCCGTCGCCATCTCAGCCCTCCGCCAGCGGCGGCAGGCCAAGCGCGGCGCGCTTCTCGGCATCGGTGAGGAAGCTCGCCTCGCCGATCCGTTTCCACTGCGCATCGCGCTCGGCCGCGAGCGCCGGCACCTGGTCAAGATCGGGGCGCAGCTCGATCGTGCTGCCCAGAAACCCCGACAGCCACCACGCCACCGCCGCCGCGACCCGCGTCGCCAGCGGCAGCACGGTCAGCCGGTAAAAGGCCCGGTTCGCCTCGGCGTAATTCGCATAGGTCGCGTCGCCGGGGATGCCCAGCAGCATCGGCGGCACCCCGAAAGCCACCGCGATCTCGCGCGCCGCCGCGGCCTTCGTCTCGTGGAATTCCATGTCCGAGGGCGAAAACCCCATCGGCTTCCAGTCGAGCCCGCCCTCGAGCAGCATCGGCCGCCCGGCGTTGCGCGCGCCCTGGTGATGCGTCTCCATCTCGAAGACCAGCCGGTCGTATTGCTCGGGGGCGAGCATCCCCTGACCGTCCGCGCCGCGATAGACGATCGCGCCCGAGGGCCGCGCGGCATTATCGAGCAGCGCCTTCGACCAGCCGGAGGCGGCGTTGTGCACCTCGATCGCCACTGCCGCCGCCTGCAGCGGGCTCAGCCCGTAATGGTCGTCCTGCGGGTGAAAGCTGCGGATGTGGCAGATCGGATCGGGATGGCCGGTCATGTCGAACCGATGCCGGCGCCCGCCCACGGCATAGTCATAGGCCACCGGCCAGCCATCCGCCCCGGGCACCACCGACATCCGGTCGGCGCGCAGCACGTGCAGCTCGCGCGGCAGGCCCGGGTCCGGCACCACCGCCTCGAGATAGCCGTTGCCGCTCAGCAGCAGCTGACCGAACAGCGCCTCGAAGAACTCCGCCCGCCCCTGGCCCGCATTCGGGCGCCGCAGCAGGTCAAGCACCGGATGCACCTCATAGCGCCGCTCGGCGTCCTGGCAGATCAGCGGCACCGCCGCCGCCGCCTCGGCGATCAGCCGCACCGAGCGAAACCCCACCGGGTTGCCCAGGAAGCCGAGCCGGGTGAGCGAGCTCGTGTCGCGCGGCCCCCAGACCGGCCGGCCGGCCCCCGTCGCCATTGCCGCGATCCGCCCGGTGACCGAGGCCTTGCGCTCGGGCGCCACCTCCGGCCCCTGTCGGCGAAAGAAGTTGATCCCCATCCGGTTCTCCTCGTCTTCGTATGGGCCCGGGCCCCGGGCACGGTCGGAAAAGGGGCCGGGAATGACCCCGGCCCCTGAACGGTTGCTGTGCGGCTTCTGTCGATGGCGGCGGCGGGGGTTTCACACCCCCGCACCCCCGTGAGGTATTTTCCGCAAGGAGAAAGAGGGGTCAGAGTCCCCGAACCTGCGGCCGTCGCCACTGCCGCGAGGGCTCGATGATGAGCTCGGTCAGCGCCCAGACCAGCGCATCCGCCCGGTCGGGCGAACCGCGGCCCTGATAGCCCTGCACCGTCATCCGGCACAGCTGATCCTCGAGCACGCCCAGCCGGCCGGTGCGCAGGTGCTTGACCCGGCCCTGTTCGTAAAGCGCCGCGACCGGCTCGGCCCGCGCCGCCTTGCCGCGCGCGGCGCGCAGCGCCTTGAACGGCACCAGCGGGTCGATCTGCCGAAGCACGCTCTCGACCAGATCGCCGCCCTGGTTCACCTCGGCCACCAGCCGCTCGGCGCCCCATTTCTCCATCGCCGCGATCGCGGCGCGCGCCCAGTCGGTCGGTCGGCCGCGCGCCGTGCAATCCTCGAGCACATAGGCGCGCCAGTCCTGCGCCGGTCCCGTGCTGACGACGCCCGCGACGATGATTCCGCATTCGTCCGCGCCCGCCCCCGCCGTCACCGCCGGATCGACGGCGACGACGATGCGGTCGAGCGCCGGCGCCGTCGCGACCCGCGCCGCCTCGAGCGCGGCGGTACTCCACAGCGCGCCCTCGACATCGTCAAGCAGCACGCCGTCGAGTTCCTGCCGGCCAAGTCGCGTGCCGGCATAGCGCCCTCGCACCTCCTCGAGGAAGGAGGCCGCCAGATAGGCCCGGTTCGCCTCGGTCGGGGCATGGGTGACGACGGTCGAGGGGTTGTGCAGGATCGCCTTCAGCACGCCCACGTTGCGCGGCGTGGTGGTGATGACCTGCTGCGGATGATCGCCAAGCCGCAGCGCGAATTGCAGCATGTCCCAGGTCTCCTCGGCCATCTTCCATTTCGCCAGCTCGTCGGCCCAGGCGGCATCGAACTGCGGCCCGCGCAGCGCCTCGGGCTCATGCGCCGAAAACGCCTGCGCGGTCGCGCCGTTCGGCCAGACCAGCCGACGCCGCCCCGCCTCCCACTCGGGCCGCCGGTCGGGCGGCGAACAGGCCAGGATGCCGCTCTCGCCGAAGATCATCACGTCGCGCACCTGATCGAAGGTCTCGCCCACCAGCGCCACCCGGGCGGCGCGGCCGGGGTCCGCGGGCCGCGCCCCCTCCACCTGCGCGCGCACCCATTCGGCCCCCGCCCGTGTCTTGCCCGCGCCGCGCCCGCCCATGATCACCCAGCTCTTCCAGGCCCCCGCCGGCGGCAGCTGATGCGGCAGCGCCCAGAACTCGAAGATCCAGGGCAGCGCCAGCAACGCGCCATCGCCCAGCCCCGACAGGAACTCATCCACCTGTTCCGGCGTCGCGGAGGCGAGCCAGGCGGCGCCCGATCTCAGCGCGGGCGGCGTCGAAGTCGAGCTCGCCGGTTCCGACGACCCCGGCAACCTGCTTGCGGAGTTTTTCAACGCGTGTCCTTTCATCCATCACCATCTGGAAGGCGGCCCGAAGGTCCTTCACCGCCTGCGCGGCGACCTTCGCCTCCTTCAGATCCCCCTGGCGAACCCCTCGCATCGCCAGCGCCAGTTCCCCGGCAATTTCCCGATACAGAAGCTCGGTCTCCGTCAGCAGATCGACTGCCGGCGGAGCCCCTCCCGAGAAGGTCATTTCCATCTGTCGTGAACCCGCCTCTCATGCCTGATCCGCACGAGCGAAATGAAAAAGCGCCGACGGTTTCCCGCGGCGCTTGCCCACTTCTCCTAGCATGAGAAATCTCTACCTTAGAGCGTTCGCAAAGTCAATCGCTAAATCCAGGGTTGTGCCCGGCAGGCAAAAGGAAACCCCCGGAAGAACCGGGGGTTTCGCTGAAAGATCAGTTATTTGTGCTGTCCGCCGGCGCCGCCTTTTCCAGCGCACGCCACTTCGCGACATTGCGGTTGTGCTCCTCGAGCGTCTCGGCAAACACATGCCCGCCGCTGCCATCGGCCACGAAGAACAGGTAGGGCGTCGAATCGGGATGCAGCGCCGCCTCGATCGCCGCGCGACCGGGGTTGCAGATCGGCGTCGGCGGCAGGCCCGCCACGACATAGGTGTTGTAGGGCGTCTCGCGGCGCAGCTCGCTTTGCCGCAGCCCCCGGCCCAGAACGCCCTGCCCCTTGGTCACACCATAGATCACCGCCGGGTCGGTCTGCAGCTTCATCCCCTGCTCGATGCGGTTGACGAAGACGCTCGCCACGCGCGTGCGCTCCTCGGCGATGCCCGTCTCCTTCTCGACGAGCGAGGCCATCACCAGCGCCTCCTCGGGGGTCGAATAGGGCAGGCCCGAGGCGCGCCCCTCCCAGGCCGCGGCCAGGATCGCCGCCTGGCGCTTTTCCATTTCGGCGATCAGCGCCCCACGGTCCGAGCCGCGCTTCAGGTCATAGCTTTCGGGCGCAAGGCTGCCCTCGGCCGGCACCGCCTTGATCTCGCCCTGCAGGAAATCGGCCGATTTCAGCGCCTCGACGATCTGCCAGCTGGTCGCGCCCTCGGCCACGGTCACCCGCAGCCGCACATCGGCCTTGCCCGCGGCCTCGGCAAAGCCTTCGGGCGCGGTCTCGGTCTTCGGGTCGAACTTCGCCTGCTCGACATAATCGCCCGTCGCCGGGTCAAGCTCGCGCAGGATCATCTGCTGACCGGTCACCCCGACGCGATAGTTCAGCTCGGTGCCACAGGTCGACGGCCCGCCCGAGGTCACCTGCTCGACGATGCCCCGCATCGTCGCGCCCGGTTCGATCAGGTAGGAGCCGAACTTCAGATCGCCGCTCTTCTTCGCGTAATCCGCCCCGGCACGGAAGATATAGGCCGACGAGATCGCGCCCTTCGCCCGCAGGTCTTCCGACACCCGCGCAAAGCTCGCGCCCGGCTCGACCTTCAGGCAGACCGCCTGGGCCAGCGGCCCCGGCGCCTCGTACTGCTTCTGCGCCCAGGCGACGAGGCCGCCAAGCGCCACCAGCAGCACGATCAGCACCGTCAGGAAGTTCGAGACGACATGCCGCCACATCAGGCGCGAACCTTGCCGACGATGAGGCTCGCGTTGGTGCCGCCAAAGCCGAAGCTGTTCGACAGCGCCACGTCGATCTTGCGCTTCACCGCCACCTTCGGCGCCAGGTCGATCGTCGCCTCGGCGGCCGGGTTCTCAAGGTTCAGCGTCGGCGGCGCCACCTGGTCGCGGATCGCCAGGATGCAGAAGATCGCCTCGACCGCGCCGGCCGCGCCCAGAAGGTGGCCGATCGCCGATTTGGTCGAGCTCATCGTCGCCGTCGCCGCGGCATTGCCGAGGAAGCGCTCGACCGCGCCCAGCTCGATCGTGTCGGCCATGGTCGAGGTGCCATGCGCGTTGATGTAGTCGATATCCCCGGGCGAGATCCCCGCCCGCGCCACCGCGGCCTTCATCGCGCGATATCCGCCGTCCCCATCCGAGGCCGGCGCGGTGATGTGATAGGCATCGCCCGACAGGCCATAGCCCAGCACCTCGGCATAGATCTTCGCGCCGCGCGCCTTGGCGTGCTCGTATTCCTCCAGCACGACGACACCCGCGCCCTCGCCCATGACGAAGCCGTCGCGATCCGTATCCCAGGGACGCGAGGCCTTCACCGGGTCCTCGGCCGCGGTCGACAGCGCCTTGCAGGCGTTGAAGCCGGCGATGCCGATCTCCGAGATCGGGCTTTCCGCGCCGCCCGCAACCATCACGTCGGCATCGCCGAGCATGATCAGCCGCGCCGCGTCGCCGATCGCGTGGGCGCCGGTCGCGCAGGCCGTCACCACCGAATGGTTCGGCCCCTTGAAGCCATAGCGGATCGAGACCTGCCCCGAGGCGAGGTTGATCAGCGAGGCGGGAATGAAGAACGGGCTCACCCGCTTCGCGCCCTTCTCCTTGATCAGCACCGCGGTCTCGGCAATCGTCGACAGCCCGCCGATGCCCGAGCCGATCATCACGCCGGTGCGTTCGCGGCTCTCCTCGTCCTCGGGCTGCCAGCCGGCATCCTTCACCGCCTGATCGGCCGCGGCCATCGCGTAAAGGATGAACTCATCGACCTTGCGCTGATCCTTCGGCGCCATCCAGTCGTCGGGATTGAACGTGCCATTGGTGCCGTCGCCGCGCGGGATCTCGCAGGCGTATTTCGTCGTCACACCGCTCGCGTCGAAACGGGTGATCGGCCCGGCCCCAGATTGTCCGGCAATCAGCCGCGACCAGGTCTCTTCGACCCCGCAGGCCAGCGGCGTGACCATACCCAGACCCGTGACGACAACGCGACGCATGCTCGACCTCTCAGAGTATTGCTCGTTCGGGCCCTGATACACGGGCCGGTCGAACCGTGCAACGTCAAGCACCGCCGCGCTGCGGCAAAGCCCCTGGAAAATCGAGCGGATAGGCCGCCAGTTCCTCGTAGATCGGCCCCTCGGCGCGCAGGTGCGAACGGATCATCGAAAAGCCCGTCACCTCGAAGGGATTGAGCGCCAGATCGCCCCGCGCCTGCAGGAAGCGGCCCAGCCGGCCGGCGTCAAGCGCCCCGAAATCGCGCCCGAAGCGCGAAAGCGTCACATGCGCGCGGAACCGCCGCCGCGGCAGCACCAGCCCCGCCGCCCGCGCCGCGCCCGCAACCGCGCGCACCAGCGCGTCAAGTCCGGGCTCGGGGCGCAGCCCCACGACCACCGCCTCGGGCCGCTCGGCCGGGCCGAAAACGCTGATCCCGGCCGGGGCGAGCCGGAACCCCGGCAGCCGGATCGTCTCGAGCGCCGCATCCAGCTCGGCCGCCTCGCGGCCGTCGATCTCGCCCGCGAAGGCGAGCGTCAGGTGCAGGTTCTCCTCGGCGACGGGCCGGCCGCAGCCGAGCTCGTCTTGCAGCGCGCCAAGGCGCGCCGTCACCTCTTCGGGCAGCATGATCGCGACGAAGACCCGCATTCCCCCCTCCGGAAACGAAAAACGGCGCCCGCAAGGGGGCGCCGCTCAGGAAAGTCTGACCGGAAGGATCAGACGGCTTCCGAGATGAATTTCACCGCGTCGCCGAAGGTCTGGATCGTTTCCGCGGCGTCGTCCGGGATCTCGATGCCGAACTCTTCTTCGAAGGCCATCACCAGCTCGACGGTGTCGAGGCTGTCAGCGCCCAGATCGTCGATGAACGAGGCGGTCTCGGTGACCTTGTCCTCTTCGACGCCCAGGTGTTCCACGACGATCTTCTTCACGCGATCAGCGATGTCGCTCATGTCTTTTCCTCAGTTTGAGGGCCTTGGCCCGTCCCGTATTCCGTGCTCGCAAGAGCGGCTTGGCGCCCCCGGCCGGGGGCTGAAAGCCCAGGGCAAAGGCCCTGACCTGTTCCCCCGCGCCTATAGCACAGTCATGCCTCAAGGCAAGCCGTTTCGCAAGCGCGGGCGGCGCGTCAGATCATCGCCATGCCGCCGTTGACGTGCAGCGTGGCGCCGGTGACATAGCCCGCTTCCGGACTTGCCAGATAAAGCACCGCTGCGGCGATTTCCTCGGCAGAGCCCATGCGGCCGGCCGGGATCTGGCCAAGAATCTTGCCCTTCTGCTCGTCGTTCAGCTTGTCGGTCATCGCCGTCGCGATGAAGCCCGGGGCGACGCAGTTCACCGTGATACCGCGGCTCGCGACCTCATAGGCGAGGCTCTTCGACATGCCGACAAGGCCGGCCTTGGCGGCGGCATAGTTGCCCTGCCCGGGGTTGCCGGTCGCGCCGACGATCGACGAGACCGAGATGATCCGGCCCCAGCGGGCCTTCATCATGCCGCGCAGGCTGCCGCGCATCAGCCGGAAGGCCGAGGTCAGGTTGACGTCAAGCACCGACTGCCATTCCTCGTCCGACATCCGCATGAACAGGTTGTCGCGGGTGATGCCGGCGTTGTTCACCAGGATATCGAGCGAGCCCATGGCCGCCACCGCCGCCTTCGGCAGCGCCTCGACCGAGTCCGCGTCAGAGAGGTTCGCCGGGCAGACATAGGCGCCCTCGCCCAGCTCGGCAGCCAGCGCCTCGAGCGGTTCGACCCGCGTCCCCGACAGCGCGACCTTCGCCCCCGCGCCATGCAGCGCCTTCGCGATCGCCCCGCCAATGCCGCCCGAAGCGCCCGTCACCAGCGCCGATTTCCCCGTCAGATCAAACATCGCTTTCCCCTCGGATTGCCGTCGCGTCTCCTTAACAGCGTTCCGCCCGCCCCGCCAGCCGTCGCGTCCGCCGCAGCACGGCCGCAATCTCTGTCATAATGATGCCGTCTTTGGCTGCGACCGTCTCGGCATTGAACACGACGACACTGATTTCACAAAGTGGCAGATAGATGAATTTCATTACTCCGACCGCCCGCACGGAACCTGCGGGCAGCTCGATTTACGACAGCATTCTCAGCTTCGGCGGCGGCCTCGCGCTGCTGACCCTGCTCGTGCTGACCATCCTGTGCGCCGCAGTGCTGCGCGAATGGTCCCACCCGAAGGAGGACACCGCACCTCTCCCCCGGCACGCGCCGCGGCGCCGGGAGCACCCGCGCGCCTCCTGTCGGCGGACATGAAAAAGGGGCGGTCCCCCGCCCCTTCCCATCCTGCCGCCGCCGGGCTCAGCCCTTCAGCTTGGCGATGTCCTCGGGCGTACCCACGGCCGCCTGGGTGGTCTCCTTGGCGATGCGCTTGATCATCCCCGACAGCGCCTTGCCCGCGCCGATCTCCCAGAACTCGGTCACGCCCTGACCGACCATCCACTGCACGCTCTCGCGCCAGCGCACCGAACCGGTGACCTGCGCCACCAGAAGCCTGCGGATCTCCTCGGGGTCGGTGACGGCATGGGCGACCACGTTCGCGACGACCGGCACCACGGGCGCCTGGATCGCGACGCCCGCAAGCGCCTCGGCCATACGCTCGGCCGCGGGCTGCATCAGCGCGCAATGGAAGGGGGCGGAGACCGGCAGCATCAGCGCCCGCTTCGCGCCCTTCGCCTTGGCGATCTCGACCGCGCGTTCGACCGCGGCCTTCGCGCCCGAAACCACGACCTGCGCCGGGTCGTTGTCATTCGCGGCCTGACAGACCTCGCCCTGCGCCGCCTCGGCGGCGACCGCCGTCGCGGTCTCGAAATCAAGGCCGAGGAGCGCCGCCATCGCACCGACACCCACCGGCACCGCCGATTGCATCGCCTCGCCGCGCACCCGCAGCAGCTTCGCCGTGTCGGTGATGCTCAGGCTGCCCGCCGCGCAGAGCGCCGAATATTCGCCGAGGCTGTGCCCCGCGACAAAGGCCGCATCGGTCACCGCGAAGCCCTCGGCCTCGAGCGCGCGCAGCGCCGCCATCGAGGTCGCCATCAGCGCCGGCTGCGCATTCGCGGTCAGCGTCAGCGTCTCGATGTCGCCCTCCCAGATCAGCGCGCTCAGCTTCTCGCCAAGCGCCGCGTCGACCTCCTCGAAGACCGCGGCCGCCGCCGGCCATGCCTCGGCCAGCGCCCGCCCCATGCCGATCGCCTGCGCGCCCTGCCCCGGGAAAACAAATGCTCGGCTCATGCCATCCTCCGTATCCGAATTTGTCCACCTCTAGCCCGGCCCTGCCGCCGGGGCAACTCCTGCGCACACCCGCTGTGCACCCACCCGCGTGGCCGGCAGCCGCGCAAGCGGCTATCCTGCGCCCCTCCCGAACAACGGCCCGAGGCCTTCGATGCTTTCCAACACCCCCACGTCCTACGGCACGCCTGCCCGCGCCTTCCACTGGCTCGTCGCACTGCTGATCCTCAGCGCCGTCGCACTCGGCCTCTATGGCGAAAGCCTGCCGCGCAGCGCCGAGACGATCGACACGCTGAAGACGCTCTATTCCGCGCACAAGACGATCGGCGTCGCGGCCTTCTTCACCGCGCTCGCCCGCATCCTGTGGGCGCTGGTGCAGCCCCGCCCCACGCCGCTGCACCCCGAGCGCCGGCTCGAGACCTTCGGCGCCGAACTGGTGCACTGGGCGCTTTACGGCGCGATGCTGGTGATGCCCGCCTCGGGCTGGATCAGCCATGCCGCGCAGGCGGGCTTTGCGCCGATCCTGTGGCCCTTCGGCCAGACCCTGCCCTTCGTGCCGCAGTCGGATGCCGTCGCCCATGCCGCCGAGGGCGTGCACAAGCTCTCGGCGCTGGTGCTCTATGCCGCGGTTGCGCTGCATATCCTCGGCGCGCTGAAGCATGTGGTGATCGACCGCGATGCGACGCTCGCGCGGATGACGCGCGGCACCGCGGCGGGCCCGGGTGTGGCCGATCATTCGGCGCTTGCACCGCTGCTCGCCATCGTGGTCTGGGCCGCGGTGATCTCGGTTGCGCTGCTGGTGCCGCCGCCGGCCGAGGACGGCGCCGCCCCCGCCGAGGTCGCCACGACCGCGCCTGCCCCCGCCGCGACGCCGGCCGCCAGCACTGCCGGCAACTGGCAGGTGACGCAGGGCACGCTGGGCTTCACCGTGAAGCAGATGGGCGCCGAGGTCAGCGGCAGCCTGCCGAACTGGACCGCCGACATCGCCTATGACGAGGCGACCGGCACCGGCACCGTGACCGTGACGATCGACACCACGACGCTGGTGCTCGGCTCGGTCAGCGATCAGGCGAAGGGCGCCGATTTCTTCGACACCGCGACCCATCCGACCGCCACCTTCACCGCCGCGATCACCCGCACCGAGGGCACGGCCCATACCGCGACCGGCACCCTCACCCTGCGCGGCACCGAGGTGCCGGTGGTGCTGCCCTTCACCCTGGCAATCGCCGGCGACACCGCGACGATGACCGGCGAGACCACGCTCGACCGGCGCGCCTTCGGCATGGGGGCAAGCTATCCCGACGAGGCGACGGTGGGCTTCAATGTCGGCGTGCAGATCGCGCTGACCGCCACCCGCAAGGGCTGAGCCCCGCGCCCACTCGTACACAAGGCCGGCGTTCCGACGCCGGCCTTTTTGCTGCGCTCAGCGCGCGCCTCGCGCATGCAGCGCCGAGGGCGTCAGGCCGAAGCGGCGCCGGAAGGCGGTGGCAAAGCTCTCTGCCGAGAGGAACCCCGCCAGATGCGCCGCTGCGGCGACACTTTCCCCCCGGCACAGTGCCTCATGCGCGCGGCACAGGCGCAGCTCGCGGATGCGGGCGCGGGCCGGCACGCCATGGGCGCGGTGAAACAGCCGCTGCGCCGAGGACAGGCTCATCGAACCCGCCCGGGCGATCTCGGCCAGATCCGGCACCGGCCCGGGAGTCAGCGCACAGGCCTCCATCCGGGCCAGCCGCTCGGCCTCCTCGGGGCGCAGCGCCGGGCCCTGTGCCAGATGCTCGACACAGCGCGACAACAGCGCCAGCACCAGCGCCTCGCGCGCAAGCGCCGTCGCACCGCCGCCGGCATCCAGCGCCACCAGACGCTCGCCGAGCGCCGCCTCCTCGGGCGTCGCGGCCCGCGCGCCCTGCACCAGCTCGCGCCCGCCGAGCAGCGCCTCGCGGCCGATGCCGCGCGCCTCGAGCCAGTCCCAGCCGACCGAGACGGTGACCTTGCGCAGCCGCTCGCCCCGGCGGGCGCGGCGCACGAAGGGCAAGGGCCGCGCCGTCGCCGAATGCACCAGCTGCACCGGCGCGCCCGGCGCGCGTGCCACCGCCATCGGCGCGCCGCCGATCGTGGCCGTCACCTGCCCGTCGAAAACCAGATGCAGCACCAGCCCCGCCGGCCGCGTCACCCGGGTTTCGAAATCGGTCTCGGCAATCGCGTCAAGACTGTGCGTCTCGGGCCCCGCGGGCAGGGCATGCGCCTCGCGCAGGCCGCGCAGCGCCACCCGGTCATCGCGAATCGTGGCGCCGAAATCGCGCCCGGCGCGGCGCACCGGCGCCGCGATCTCCCCCAGCCGGATCAGGTCCTGCATCGGTTCCGCCTCCGAAATTGAACGTCTGCGCAAGACTTCTGGCTCTCTCGCGAAGGTTCGCCGATGGCGGAGCGGTCTTGGCGCGCCTAAAGGACTACTAAAATACTCAAGTTTCAAGAACCGAAGGGATGGCAAAACGATGAAACGGCAGCTGCGCGTGGCCCTGCTGGTCTCGACGGCGCTTTGTGCGCCCCGGGCCTGGGCCGAGGACACCTATGCGCTCGAGGACATCACCGTCGAGGGCGCAAGCTATCAGACCGAGGGCAGCGACAGCTATCGCTCCGGGCTGATCTCGGTCGGCGAGAAGGCCGCGATGACACCGCGCGAGGTGCCGCAGTCGACCACCGTCATCACCCGCAAGCAGATCGAGGACGGCGGCTATACCGCGCTCGAGACCGCGCTCGAGGACACCGCGGGCATCCTGGTGCTGAACAACGACACCGGCCGCTCGTCGCTGTTCTCGCGCGGGTTCGAGTTCGACTACCTCTATTACGACGGTCTGCCGGCGCCGGTCAGCTCGATCTACGGCACCCAGCCCGATCTGGCGATCATCGACCATGTCGAGATCCTGAAGGGCCCCTCGGGTCTCTTCATCGGCACCGGCTCGCCCGCGGGCTCGGTCAACATGCGGCTGAAGCAGGCGAACCGCACCGATCCGGGCGGCTACGTCACCACCACCGTCGACGACAACGGCCAGACCCGGATCGAGGGCGACGTCGGCGGCAGGCTGAACGCCTCGGGCACGCTGCGCGGCCGCGCCGTGGTGGCCTATGCCCGGGGCGACGGCTTCGTCGACAAGCAGACGAACGGCGTCACCGACTATTACGGCACCCTCGCCTGGGACGCGACGCCCGACACCACGGTGACGCTCTCGCTCAACCACATGGAGCGCGACATCGACCCGTTCAACGGCCTGCCGACCTATGCCGACGGCTCGCTGATCTGGATCGATCCCTCGGCCACCACCGCCGCCGACTGGAACCATTTCGAGAATTCGGTCACCGACGCGATTGCCGCGGTCGAGCACCGGCTGGCGGGCGGCGGGCGGCTGAAGTTCAGCCTGCGCCAGTCGCACCAGACGGCCGACTTCAAATACGCCTATGCCAGCGGCACCGCCGACGCCGACAATGTGATCTCGCAACTTGCCTGGATCTCGCGCAAGTTCACCCAGGATTCGCTCGCCCTCGACGCCCATGCCGAGCTGCCCTTCACCCTCGGCAGCTGGCAGGCAACGACGATCCTCGGCGCCGATTACCAGAAGACGAATTCGACGCTCTACGCCGCCTCGGGCCGGATCACCGGCAGCTTCGATCTCGACGACTGGGACGTGTCCTCGATCGCCGATCCGAGCGTGACCTACGGCACCCCGACCCGCACCGACACGATCAGCAAGGGCGTCTATGCCCAGATGCGGGTGAAGCCGGTCTCGGCGCTGACCCTGATCGGCGGCGCGCGCTTCTCCTGGTATGACAGCACCGTCACCACCGCGGGCGTGCCCGCGCGCAGCCAGGTGAGCAGCCACCTCACCCCCTTCGCCGGCGCCACCTGGGACATCAGCCCCGACACCACGCTTTACGCCAGCTATTCCGAGATCTTCGCGCCGCAAAGCGTGACCGACGCCGCGGGCAAGCTGCTCGACCCGCTCGAGGGCAAGCAGTACGAGATCGGGGTGAAATCGGAACTGGCGAGCGGCATCAACCTTTCCGCCGCGCTCTACCGGCTTGAACAGGTCAACCGGCCGATCGCCGTCACCGGCGAGACCTATTCTGTCGCCGGCGAGAAGGTCCGTGTGCAAGGCGTCGAGCTGGAAGCCGCGGGCGAGATCGGGCGCAACCTGCATCTGTCGGGCGGCTACACCTATTCCGACACCGAATACCTGTCGGGCCCGAGCGAGGGCGAGGATTACTCGACCTATACCCCCGACCACCTGTTCAAGATCGCGCTCGAATACGACGTGACCGAGGGCGCGCTCGAGGGCTGGAGCTTCGGCACCCGGCTGCGCGCAATGTCGAGCTTCTCCTCGCGCGGGATCAAGGCGCCGGGCTACGGGGTCGTCGACGTCTCGGCGGCGCGGCAGCTGCCGGGCGATGCAGAGCTGCGGCTGACCGTCGCGAACCTCTTCGACAAGGCCTATTACAGCCGCGTTGGCTCGACCACGGTGTTCAACTTCCGCGGCGAGCCGCGCACCGTCTCGCTCGCGCTGACGAAGCGGTTCTGATGACCCCCTTCGCCAGTCTGGTCCTGGGCCTCTCCACCCTCGCGGGTGGGGAGGCGCTTGCACAGGATCTGCCCGCCCGGAACCTGCCCGCCGGAGACGCCACGCCCCACGCCGAGATGGCGCTGGCCGGGCTTGGAAGCCCGGTCACGCTGGAACGCTCTGCCCAGTTCGACGTCGCGGGGCCCGCGGGCGTGCTGCGGGTGCTGGTCTCGGCCCCCACGGCCCCGCCACCGCCCTCGGGCTATGGCGTGATCTATGCGATCGATGCCGGCTGGACCTTCGGCACGCTGCGCGACACGCTGCGGCTGCAAGGCGGCGATGCGCCCCGCGGCCCGACGGTGGTGGTGGCGCTTGGCTGGCCGGTGCCCGACCTGATCGACCTACCGCGGCGCGGCCCGGATCTCGTCGGCAGCAACGCCGCGGCGACGCTGGCGCTGCTCACCGACACCATCGTGCCGCGGATCGAGGCGGCGCTGCCGGTCGACCCGGCGCACCGGATGATCCTCGGCCATTCCTTCGGCGGCGCCTTCGCGCTGCGCGCCGGGCTGACGCACCCCGAGCTGTTTTCACATATCGCGGCGGGCAGCCCGTCGATCTGGACCGATCCGGACTGGTTCCTGCGCACACCTCCTCCGCAGGCCGGGGCGCCGAAGGTTCTCGTCACCCTCGGTGCGCTGGAATTCCCCGAGGCCGCCGCGGCTGCCGGCACTCCGCCCGAGCGGGTCGACCGGCTGCGCGCGCGCGACATGGCCGGCCGGGCCGAGGCGATGGCCACGCGGCTTGGCACCCAGGCCGAGATCGTCGACGGCGCAAGCCACGGCAGCTCCGTGCCCGCCTTCCTTGCCCGCGCGGCGGGTTTCCTGTGGCGCTGACACGGCGGGCCTCAGCCCGCCTCCCTTCAGCCCGCCTCCACAGCCCAGTCGAGACCGTGGAAAGCCTCGCGATGCGCGAAGGTCACAAGATGCGAGTCGATGACGAACCGCGCCTGGATCATCGCCTTGGCGTCCTCGGCCACGAGCCGGAAGCTGACGCCCTCGGCATCGGCCACCATCTCGGCCGGGCCGGTGGGCAGGGCGGCGCGGCCCGAGGTCTCGGTCCATTCCGCCTCCACCTTGTGGGCGAAATGCTTGCACAGCTGGGCGATGTATTTCGCGCCATGCGGGGTCGTCATGCGGGCGGTCGTCACGAGCATCGATCAATCCTGATTTTTTCTGTAAACTATCCTCTGGCCAAATCCGCCGCAAGGGGCTACCTCTACCCCGCCGCGAAGCCAGTGCCAGCCACGCGCAGATCACCAGACAGGAGATTTCCGATGAAACTCGCTGCATTCGCGGGCGCCTTCGCCCTTGTCGCCGCAACCGCCGCAACCGCCCCTGCGGGCGAGGTCGAGATCGCCACAGCCCGCGGTCCGGTCACCCTTGCGGCCAGCCCGGCCCGCGTCGCGGCCTATGACGCGGCGGCGATCGACACCCTGCTGGCGCTTGGCGTGACGCCGGTGGGCGTGCCGGAAAAGCTCTATGATCCCGACCTCGCCGCGGCCGAGAAAGGCGCGACGCCGATCGGCACGCTGTTCGAGCCCGACCTTGAGGCGCTTTCCGCCCTCGTTCCCGACCTGATCGTGGTCGGCGGCCGCTCGGCGCCGAAGTTCGACGCGGTGGCGCAGCTCGCGCCGACCATCGACATGACGATCTCGCCCGATGTGGCGGGCGACGCCAAGGCGCGGCTGGCGGCCTATGGCACGCTCTTCTGGCGCGAGGCGAAGGCGGCCGAGCTCGGCGCCGCGCTGGATGCGCAGATCGCCGCTGCGCAGGCCGCCGCGAAAGGCAAGGGCAATGCGCTGATCGTGCTGACCAACGGGCCGAAGATCTCGGCCTATGGCCGAGGCTCGCGCTTTGGCTGGCTGCATGACCTGATCGGCCTGCCCGAGGCGCGCCCGGGCCTCAGCCCGGAGGTGCATGGCGATGCGATCTCCTTCGAATTCATCGCCGAGGTGAACCCCGACTGGCTGATCGTGGTCGACCGCGGCGCCGCCGTCGGGGCCGAGGGCGCCTCGGCGCGCGAGACACTCGACAACCCGCTGGTGAACGGCACCAGGGCCGCGAAGGCCGGCCACGTGGTCTATCTCGACGCCTCCAAGCTCTACATCTCGGGCGGTGGCTATACCGCGCTGAGCCGCACCCTCGCGCAGATGACCGCGGCGCTCGAGGGGTGAGCATGTCGCCGCGCCGGCTCTGGATCCTCGCCTCGGGGGCGCTTGCGCTTCTGGTCGCGGCAAGCCTCGCCACCGGCGCCGCCCGGATCGCTCCCGGCGATCCGATGGCGGCGCTGGTGCTGAGCGTGTCGCGGATCCCGCGCACGCTCGCCGCGATCCTGACCGGCGCGGCGCTTGCCGTCGCGGGGGTGGTGATGCAGCAGATCCTGCGCAACCGCTTCGTCGAACCCGCCACCGCCGGCACGCCCGAGGCCGCCGCCGCCGGCCTGCTGGCCGTCACCATCCTCGCCCCGCACGCACCGATCTGGGCGAAGATGGGCGTCGCGGCGCTGTCGGCGCTGGCCGGTGCGGTGCTGCTCGCCGCACTGATCCGCCGCCTCCCCCCGCGCGAGATCTTCCTCGTGCCGCTCACCGGGATCGTCCTGTCGGGCGTGATCGGCGCGGGCGTCACCTTCATCGGCTGGCAGACGGATCTGATGCAATATGTCTCGGTCTGGCTGATGTCAGGCGAGTTCTCGGGGGTGATCGCGGGGCGCTATGAACTGCTGTGGATCGCCGGCGCGGCGGCAGCACTCGCCTGGTTCGCCGCCGACCGCTTCGCCATCCTCGCCCTTGGCCCCGAGGCCGCCACCGCCCTTGGCCTGCATCCGCGCACCGTGGTGCGGCTTGGCCTTGGCGTCGTCGCGCTGGTCACCGCGATGGTCGTGGTCACCGTCGGCATGGTGCCCTTCGTCGGCCTGATCGTGCCGAACCTCGTCAGCCGGGTGATGGGCGACAATCTGCGCGCCTCGCTGCCGGTCGTGGCCATGGGCGGCGCGATCATGGTGCTGGGCTCCGACCTGATCGGCCGGCTCCTGATCCACCCCTACGAGATCCCGGCGGGCACGATCCTTGGCGTCACCGGCGCGGCGGGCTTTCTTGCGATGCTGTGGTGGAGGCCGCGCGATGCGTCCTAGAACCGCCCTCGTCATCGCGCTGCTGCTGGCGCTGGCCGTGGCGCTGTGGCTGTTCCAGGGCCTCGGCCCGGGCAACACGCGCTTCGTCCTTGGCCTGCGGGCGGCGAAACTCGCGGCGCTTGCCCTTGTCGCGGCTTCGGTGGGCATGGCGACGGTGCTGTTCCAGACCGTGGCGCAAAACCGCATCCTGACCCCGGCGATCATGGGCTTTGACGCGCTTTACCTGCTTATTCAAAGCCTTGCGGTTGCGACCCTTGGCACGGTGGGCTTCGCGATGCTGCCCGCCGGCGCCAAGTTCGCGGCCGAGACCCTGTTGATGACCGCCGTCGCCGTGGCGCTGTTCGGCGCGCTTCTGGGCCGCGCCGCGCCCGATGCGATCGGCCGCACGATCCTGACCGGCGTGGTGCTGGGCATCCTGTTCCGCTCGGGCGCGACGCTGGTCGCGCGGATGCTCGACCCGAACGCCCATGCCGTGGTGCAGGCCGCGAGCTTTGCCGATTTCGGCCGCCCGGCGGCGGGGACACTCGGCTGGGCGGCGGCAGTGGCGCTGCCGGCGATGGCGCTGGCGCTGGCGCTCGGGCCGGGGTTCGACCTGCTGGCGCTCGGCCGCGAGCGGGCGGTGCCACTGGGCCTGCCGCATCGCGCAATGGTGCTGATCACCCTCGCCCTCGTCGCCCTGCTCACCGCGGTCTCGACCGCGCTTGTCGGCCCCGTCGCCTTCTTCGGGCTGATCGTCGCAGGCCTCGCCCATGCGCTCGCCCCGGGCGCGCGGCACCGCGTTCTGCTGCTGACCGCGGCTGCCCTTGCCGCGACGCTGCTCATCGGCGGGCAATGGGCCTTCGAGCGCCTGCTTGGGCTGCGCGCCACGCTGAGCGTGGTGATCGAATGCGCAGGCGGGATCTTCTTCCTCGCCCTGCTTCTGAAAGGACGGATCCGATGACAGCCACCGGCATCGAGATTTCCGGGCTGCGCCACGCGATCCGCGGCACCGAGATCCTCGCCCCCGCCACGCTGACGATCCCCGCGGGCCGGATCACCGCACTGATCGGGCCGAATGGCGCGGGCAAGTCGACGCTCTCGCGCCTCATTGCGCGGATCGAGCCGCCGCCCGCCGGCACCGTGGCGGTGAACGGGCTCGACGTCGCCACCACCCGCACCGGCCGGCTGGCGCGCGAGCTGGCCTTTCTGGGCCAGCACACCACGCTTGCCTCGCGGCTGCGGGTGCGCGAACTGGTGGCCTTCGGGCGCTGGCCGCATTGTCATGGCCGCCCGGGCCCCGAGGACCACGCCGCGGTCGCGCGCGCACTGGACGATTTCGACCTTGCGCCGCTTGCCGGGCGTTTTCTCGACACGCTCTCGGGCGGGCAGGCACAGCGGGCACACCTCGCCATGGCGGTCGCGCAGCAGACGCCCTGGCTGATCCTCGACGAGCCGCTGAACAACCTCGACCTCGCCCATGCCCGCGCGCTGATGGCGCATCTGGCGCGGCTGCGCGACGGCGGCGGCTCGATCCTCGTCGTGCTGCACGATCTGAATTTCGCCGCCGCCTGGGCCGACAATGTGGTGGCGATGAAGGCCGGCCGGGTCATCGCCGAGGGCCCGCCCGCGGCGGTGCTGACCGAAGACCGCCTGTCGGCGCTTTACGACACCGAGATCCGGGTGGGCAGCCATGGCGGGCGCCCGCTCGTGCTGCACCACCTGTGATCGCCTGACGCAAGGATGAAAGAGATGACCGAGTTCAACCTGACCGATGCCCTCGAGCGCGCCCGCGCCTTCGTCGAGATGGGCGGCCCCGCAATGGCGGCGATTGCCGCGCTGTCGGTGGTGACGGTGGCGCTGATCCTGTGGAAGATCTGGCGGCTTGCCGCCTGCGGCGCCTGGTCGGGCGGCAGCCACAGCGCCGCGGCGATCGCGCTGTGGACGCGAGGCGCGCATCAGGCCGCGATCGACAGCCTCACCCGCCGCCGCTCGCTGCGCGCGCGGCTCGTGCGTGCGGCGATGGTCGCCGCGGCCGATCCCGCGCTGACCGACGAGGACGCGGAAGCCGAGACCGCCCGCGTCGCCCGCGCCCTTCTCGCCCGCGCCCAGGCCGGGCTGCGCGGGCTTGAACTCGCCGCGACGATCGGGCCGCTTCTGGGGCTTCTGGGCACGGTGACCGGGATGATCTCGGCCTTCCAGGCGCTGCAGGAGGCGGGCAGCCACGCCGACCCGGCGACGTTGGCGGGCGGGATCTGGGAGGCGCTGCTGACCACCGCGGCCGGCATGGCGGTGGCGATCCCGGCACAGGTCGCGCTGACCTGGTTCGAGTCGGTGCTCGACCGGCTGCGCCACGACCTGGAAGACGCCGCGACCCGCGTCTTCGTCGCGCGCCACAGCGCCCGGGCCACGTGCAAGGCGGCCGAATGATGCTGAGCTTCGCCGAACCGCGGCGCGCGCGCCGCCCGAACCTGACGCCGATGATCGACGTGGTGTTCCTGCTCCTCGTCTTCTTCATGCTCGCCTCGCGCTTTGGCAATGACCGCACGCTGCCGCTGGCGACCGGCACCGGCGCGGCCAGCGAGACCCCGGCCGTGCTGCGTCTGGTCGAGCTGGACGCAAGCGGTGGGTTGCGCCTGAACGGCCGCCTGATCACCGCGCCCGAGCTGGCCCCGGCATTGACCGCGCTCAGCCCCGACCCGGCCGCGCCGGTGGTGCTGCGCGGCAAGGGCGCGGCGCTGCAGGCGCTGGTCACGGTGATGGATACCCTCGAGGCCGCGGGCTTCTCGCGGCTGGTGCTGGTGGAGTAGCCGATGGCGATCGACCTTTCCCCGCCGAAGCGGCGCGGCAGCGATGCGAACCTGCTGCCGATGATCAACGTCGTCTTCCTGCTGCTGATCTTCTTCCTGATCACGGCCAAACTCGCCCCGCCCGAACCCTTTGCGGTGACCCCGCCCGAGGCGCAGGCGGGAGCCGAGGCGAGCGCCGAACTGACGCTGCATCTCGATGCCTCCGGGCGGCTTGGCTTTCGCGAGCTGACAAGCGATGACGCCGGGACCGACGCGCCGCTTCTGGCCGCTCTGGCCGCCGAGCGTGGGCCCGGTTGCGCGGGCGCCGACTGCGCCGAGGCGCCGCGGCTCCTGCTGCGCGCCGATGCCGCCGCACCGGTCGCGCGTCTGGCCGCGCTGCTCCCGGCCCTTGCCATGGCGGGCTTTGCAGGCGTCGAGCTGATCGTGAGCGAGGCGGCACCATGAGCGCGCGCACCGGCCTTGAGATCGCCGGCTTTACCGGGCTTGCCCTTGCGCTCCATGTCGCCGTCTTCGGCTGGTCGCCGGGCGGCAGCGCAGGGCTCGAGGGCGCGGGCGACGGCGGCGAGGCGCGCATCAGCCTGCTTTCGGCCAGCGCCGATGTGGCCGAGATGGTCGCCCGCTTCGACGCCCCCGAGGTGCCTGCGGCGGCGCTGGCCACCCCGCTGCCGCCGCCCGAGTTCCGGGTGCCGCAGGTCGCGCTTCCGGCCCTCGCCCCCCTGCCCGCGCCGGATCTGACGCCGCCGCCCGCGCCGAAAGCCGAGGCCGAGCCGCCCGCACCTCCGAAGGTCGAGGCACCGAACCCTGCGCGAAAGACGGAACCGCCCCCGAAGACAAAGCCCCGCGCCACGGCCACGCATGACTCGGCGGGGCAGCGCGCGGCAGGCTCGGGCGGCGGTGGCATCGCCGGCAACAATGGCACGGCGCAGGAAACGGTTGCGGGCACCGGCAAGGCCGTCAACCTGCGCGCGCAATGGGGCGCGACGATCCGCGCCCGGATCGAGCGGGCGAAACGCTATCCCTCGGCCGCGGGGCGCGTGGGCGGCACGGTCACGGTGCGGTTGAGCGTGACGCGGGGCGGCGATCTGGCCTCGGTGGCGCTGGCGGCCTCGTCAGGCAATGCCGCGCTCGATGCCGCAGCGCTCGAGGCGGTGCGGCGCGCCGGTCGCTTCCCGGCCGCGCCGAAGGGGCTGAGCGAGCCGGCCTATGCCTTCTCGCTGACGATCCGCTTTTCGCGGTAAGTCCCCGGCCCGTCGGGCCGGGGACAGGGCGGCCGGATCAGCTCCAGCCGCACACGCCCTTCACCTCGGTGAAGTCGTGGATGCCCCAGTCGGCATATTCGCGGCCGTTGCCCGACTGCTTGTAGCCGCCGAAGGGCGCGAACAGGTCCCAGGCCGGGCCGTTCACATAGACCGAGCCCGCGCGCAGTTGCCGCGCCACCGTGCGCGCCGTCTCGAGGCTGCCCGACTGGAGATAGGCGGCCAGGCCATAGACCGTGTCATTGGCGATCGCGATCGCCTCCTCGACCGTGTCATAGGGCAGGATCGACAGCACCGGGCCGAAGATCTCCTCGCGGGCAATGGTCATGTCGTTCGTGACATCGCCAAAGACCGTCGGGCGCACGAAATAGCCGGTGTTGCGGCCCTCGGGCTTGCCCGGACCGCCGGTGACGAGCGTCGCGCCCTCGGCGATGCCCGCCTCGATCAGCCGCTGCACCTTGTCGAACTGCAGCGCCGAGACCAGCGGCCCCATCGTCGTTGCCTCGTCGCGCGGATCGCCGATCACCACGCTTTCGGCCGCGGCCTTCGCGATGGCCAGCGCCTCGGCATGGCGGGCGCGCGGCACCAGCATCCGGGTCGGCGCGTCGCAGCTCTGCCCGGTGTTGTTCATCACCCCGATCGTGCCCTCGCGCACCGCCTTTTCAAGATCGGCATCGGGCAGCACGAGATTGGGCGACTTGCCGCCCAGCTCCTGCGCCACGCGCTTCACCGTCTCGGCCGCGGTGCGCGCGACGATGATGCCGGCACGGGTCGAACCGGTGAAGCTGACCATGTCGACCTCGGGATGGGCGGCCATCACCTGACCGACATCGGGGCCGGTGCCGTTCACCAGGTTGAAGACGCCCTTCGGCGTGCCCGCGGCCGCCATGATCTCGGCGAAGAGAAGCCCGCTCATCGGCGCGATCTCGGAGGGTTTCAGCACCACGGTGCAGCCCGCCACGATCGCCGGCGCGACCTTGCACACGATCTGGTTCATCGGCCAGTTCCAAGGGGTAATCAGCGCGCAGACGCCGATGCCCTCGCGCAGGATCTGCGTGGTGCCGCGGCTTTCCTCCCAGGCGAAGGTCTCGGCGGCGGCGATCGTCGCCTCGAGATGGCCCTGCCCGGCATAGGCCTGCGCCTCGCGCGCCCAGGTGATCGGCGCGCCCATCTCGTGGCTGATCGCCTGCGCCATGTCCTCGTAGCGGGTCTTGTAGACCTCGAGCACACGTTTCAGCAGCGCAATGCGCTCGGCCGGCGGCGTGGCGGACCAGGCCGGGAAGGCCGCGCGCGCGGCCGCGACGGCGCGCTCGACATCGGCCGCGGTGCCGGCCGAGATCACCGCATAGGCGGTCTCGGTCGCCGGGTCGATCACCTCGATCTCGGCCGGGGACACCGGGTCCACCCAGGCCCCGTCGATGAAGAATTTGCGGGAATCGGTCATGTCAGCTCCGTTCTTGGCCGGGGCTCCCGGCCGGGTTCGGGCGGCAAGGGCCGCCGGTTCGGGATGAGTGGCCGGGCGGGCGCGGCATCTGTGCCCCGCCCGGCCGGAAAGGTCATTTCGAGGCGAAGCCGAGGCTGTCCTTCAGCCAGTACCAGCGCACGCCAAGCCCCATCACCGGGCGGCGCAGCGCGTGCCAGCCGATGCGGGCAAGCCGGGTGCGCGGATAGACCGCCTCGCCCCGCCCGGCGATCTCCTCGGCGAGCATCCGCCCGAAGGCCGAGGCCAGTGCCACACCGCGCCCGTTATAGGCGAGCAGGCAGATCAGCCCGGGCTCGGGCTCGTGGAAATGCGGCAGCCCGTCGAGCGACAGGCACACATGCCCCGACCAGCGATAGCGCACCGGCATGCCGGCGAGATCGGGGAAGAGCTTGAGCATGCCGCGTTCGAGCGCCGCCATCAGCCGCCCGTCCTCGCCATCGCCCACGGCCCCGCGCCCGCCGATCATGAAACCGCCGCGCGGGGTCTGGCGCATGTAGAAGGCCAGCTTGCGGGTTTCCGACATCATCAGCCCGCCGGGCATGATCCGCGCCGCCAGATCCGCCGGCAGCGGGTCGGTCGCAAGCTGCATGCTCTGCACCGGCAGCACCGATTGCGCGAGGCCGGGCTTCAGCCGGTCGGTATAGGCATTGGTGCCGAGGATCACCCGCTTTGCGGTGCAGCGCCCCTGCCCCGCGCGCAGGCTCCAGCCCGAGGCGGTGCGGACAAGCTCGCGCACCGGGCTTTGCTCGTAAAGCATCGCGCCCGCCCGCGCGGCCGCCCGCGCCAGCCCCCGGGTGTAGTCGAGCGGCTGGATCGCCCCCGCCCGCGGGTCGCGCCAGCCGCCGAACTGGTTGGCCGTGCCGGTCCGCGCCGCCACCTCGTCGCGCGACAGGATCTCGACCGGAACGCCGCGGGCCTGCCATTGCCGGGCACGCGTCGTCACCGCCTCGAGCGCATGGGGCGAATGCGCCGCCTGGATCCAGCCGCCGCGCACCGGGTTGCAGCGGATGCCGTGGCGCGCGATCAGATCGAAGGTCAGATCGGCCGCACCGCCCGCCATCTCGGCCAGCCGGCCACCGCGGTCGGGGCCGTATTTCGCCACCAGATCCTCGGGGTCGTATTTCAGCCCCGGGATCACCTGCCCGCCATTGCGCCCCGAGGCGCCGAACCCGATGTGCCGCGCCTCGAAGAGCGCGACGCGCAGCCCCGCCTCGGCCAGATGCAGCGCCGCCGAGACGCCGGTGATGCCGCCGCCCACGATCGCCACGTCGACCTCGCTTTGCCCCGTGTGCGGCGCGAAACCGCACGGCGGTTCCTCGCTCTCGTTCCACCACAGAGAGTCCGCAAAACTCTCCTGACTGCTTTTCACCGTCTCTCTCCTGTCTGCCTGTTGGCCATGTGTCTCGTGCCCGGGGCCGCTCAGCTGGTGCTGTTCACCCAGATCACCTCGGCCGGCACGTCGCCGTCGTTGAAGAAGCGATGGCGCAGCGTGCTCGGGAAGGTGAAGCTGTCGCCCGGGCCGAGCAGATGGATGCGTCCCTCGATCTGCAGCGAGAAGCTGCCGGCGGTGACCACGCCCACCTCCTCGCCCTCGTGGGCATAGCTGTTCTCGCCCGAGCTGCCGCCCGGGGCGATGGTGACGACATAGCCCTTGTAGCGCGAATGGCCGATCGGGGTGGCGAGCAGCTTGGTCACGCCATTGGTGTCGAGCACCTTGGGCTGGGCCACGCGGCGCACGATGAAGGGGCTGTCCTCGGGCGCCGCCGCCTGCGCGCCGACCGGGTCGATCACCGAGGCGGGCGAGATGCCCAGCACGCCGGCAATCGCATAGATCGTGCGCACCGTGGGCGAGACGAGACCGCGCTCGACCTGCGACAGCGCGCCGATCGACAGCCCCGCCTCCTCGGACAGGCGGCCCAGCGTCATGCCCTGCTTCAGCCGCTCCTCGCGCAGGCGCATGCCGATGCTGTCGGCCTCGCTCGGCTCGGCGACGCGGCGGGGCGGAGGCGCGGAGATGTCGCCTTGCGGCTCGACGGGGTCAGTGTCGGAAGTCATGGAGGTCCTTCGGAAACGGATGGGGAGAATGCGTCCAGAGTGCGGGAGCCGGGCCGCGCGGTCAAACCCGACGCGGCCCGGCCAGGCCTCAGCCGGGAATGACGACGAAATCCTCGTCACGCCAGCACAGGGTGACGGCATCGCCCTGCGCCAGCGCCGAGATCCGCGCGAGGTCGCGGCTGCGCACCTGCACCGCCGAGCCGTCGGCCAGGCGCGCGATCAGCCGGAATTCGACGCCGAGATAGATCCGGTCCTCGATCGTGCCGGTGAGCGCATTGGCCGGCCGCTCGCCCTCGGCCGCAAGCGCGATCACCTCGGGGCGCAGCACCACCGTCACCGCGGCGGTCTTTGCCGGCGCGCGCGGATCGTCGCCGGGCAGGCTGGCCCGCCAGCCCGCCCCCTCGAGCCGGCAGATCCCCCCCTCGCGCCGCGCGGTGCCGCGCAACAGGTTCGCCTCGCCGATGAAATCGGCGACGAATTCCGAGTTCGGCCGGGTATACAGCTCCTGCGGCGTGCCGATCTGGGCAAGCTTGCCGGCGCGGAAGATGGCGATGCGGTCCGACATCACCAGCGCCTCTTCCTGATCGTGGGTCACCGAGACCACCGTCGCACCGACCTTGCGCGCGATGTGCATGATCTCGATCTGCATCTGGCCGCGCAACTTCTTGTCGAGCGCCGCCATCGGCTCGTCGAGGAGCACGATATCGGGGTGGAAAACGAGCGCGCGGGCCAGCGCCACGCGCTGCTGCTGGCCGCCCGACATCTGCTTCGGAAAGCGTTTTGCGAAATCGCCCAGCCCGACGATGCCCAGCATCTCGCGTGCCCGCGATTCCCGCTCGGAGCGCTTCACGCCGCGGGTCTCGAGCGGATAGGCGACGTTTTCGAGCACGGTCATGTGCGGGAAGAGCGCATAGTCCTGGAACATCATGCCGATGTTGCGCCGCTGCGGGGGCACGCCGGTCATGTCGCGCCCGTCGATCAGAAGCGCGCCGCTGCTCGGCTCGACAAAGCCCGCGATCACCCGCAGCGTCGTCGTCTTGCCCGAACCGGACGGCCCGAGCATGGTCAGGAACTCGCCCTTCCTCAGCTCGAAGGAGACGTCCTCGAGCGCCCTCACCTCGCCATAGTGCTTGCTCACGCGGTCGAGCTGCAGCGCCTTGTGCTCAAAGCTCATCGGTCGGACTCCTTCAGGGTATAGGACAGCACCACGCCGATCGCCGAGACCGCGATCAGGATCGCGCCGACGGCGGCGGTGGCGGGGTCGAGACTGGTGCGCACCTGGTTCCAGATCATGATCGGAACGGTGCGGGTGCCGGTATTGGCGACGAACATCGCCACCACCACCTCGTCCCAGGAGGTGATGAAGGCGAAGACCGCGCCCGAGATCACCCCGGGCAGAATGAGCGGCAGCGTCACCCGGCGGAAGGTGAAGAGGCGCGAGGCGCCGAGCCCGGCGCTGGCGAGCGCGAGGTTCGGGTTCACCATGCGCAGGCTGGCCAGCACCGAGACCAGCACGAAGGGGATCGCGAGCACGGTATGGGCGGCGATCAGCCCGGCATGGGTGCCCGCCAGCCCCCAGCGCGCGAAGACGAGATAGCTGCCGACGCCGAAGACGATCACCGGCGTCACCATCGGGCTGAGCAGGAAGCCCAGCACCAGCGCCTTGCCGCGGAAGCTGGCGGTGTTCAGCATCATCGCCGCCGCCGTGCCGAGCGCCGAGGCCAGCACCGCGGTCGCGGAGCCCACCAGCAGGCTGTTGCCCAGCGCCGCGCGCCAATCGGGATCGCTCAGCACCTTGCCATACCAGCGCAGCGAGACCCCCTCGGGCGGGAAGACCAGCCGGCTGCCCGCGGAAAAGGACATCGGCACGATGATCAGCGTCGGCACCAGCAGGAAGAGCGCCGTGGCGCAGACGAAGGCCCAGAACAGGGTCTTGCGCAGACGGTCCGTCATCATGCCGCGGCCCTCCGCGCAAGCAGCACCCGGCCGAGGCCGAAGAGCGCGAAGGCAAGCGCCGTCAGCCCCATCAGCACTACGGCGAGTGCCGCGCCGAGGCCGAAGTTCAGCTGTTCCGAGAACTGCCCGGCGATCATCTGCGCAATCATCATGTCGCGCGGACTGCCGAGCAGCGCGGGCGTGATGTAGAAACCGAGCGCGAGCGTGAAGGTCAGGATCGCCGCCGCCAGCACACCGGGCAGCGCCATCGGCAGATAGACCCGGCGGAAGCCGTGGAACCAGCTTGCCCCGCAGATCGAGGAGGCCTCCATCAGCCGCATGTCGATCTTCTTCATCACCGAATAGAGCGGCAGCACCGCATAGGGCAGCAGCACATGCACCATGCCGAGGATCACCCCGATCTCGGTGCGAATGAGCTTGAGCGGTGTCTCGATCAGGCCAAGGCCCAGCAGCACCTGGTTCACCAGCCCGGTGTTCTGCAACAGCACGATCCACGAGAAGGACCGCAACAGCAGGCTGACCCAGAACGGGATCAGGAGCGCGATGGTCAGGAACAGCAACGCGCGGCGGCCGGCATTGGCCATCGCATAGGCATAGGGAAAGGCCACCAGCACCGTCACCGCCATCACCACCAGCGAGACGCGGAAGGTCTCGGCGATCACCCGCAGAAAGACCGGGCGGGAGAAGATCAGCGCATAGTTCTTGCCGCTGCCGCCGGGCAGCGAGGCGCCGATCAGCTGGGCAAGCGGGTAGACGTAGAACAGCAGCAGGAACAGCAGCGCCGGCACCAGAAGCACGCTGCCGCGGGGCAGCCGCTCGACCAGTGTCGGGCCGCGGGGAATGGCGGGGGAAGAAAGGGTCATGTCAGGCCTTCGGGGACTTTGCGTCCGGCCCGCGCGATGGCGGGCCGGAGGGGCTGGGTGTCAGGCGTGCGGCGCAGGGCTCACTCGAGCAGCCATTCCTGGAAGCGCATGTCGACATCGGCGCCGTTCTTCGCCCACCAGTCGGCATCCATCAGCACCCGGTTGTCGAGGTGATCGGTCGGCAGGTTGCCCTTGAAGGTCTCGCTCACCCCGGCGACCGCAGTCTTGTTCGACGGGCCATAGGGCATGTACTGGGTGAAGGCGATCTGCTGCGCGGGCTCGGTGAAGAACTCGAGCGCCTTCATCGCCGCCTCGCGGTTCTTCGTGCCCTTCGGCACCACCCAGAAGCCGGTCTGCGAGGTCCACTGCGTCCAGTCGATCTTGATGCCCTGCTCGGCACCGCTGACCGCGCGGCCGACCCAGACGAGACCCATGCTCGCCTCGCCGCTGTCGAGAAGCTGCTCGGATTGCGCACCGGTATCCCACCACACGATGTGGTCCTTGATCGTGTCGAGCTTCTTCAGCGCGCGCTCGACATCCAGCGGATAGAGCTTGTCGGCGGGCACGCCGTCGGCCAGCAGCGCGGTCTCGAAGATGCCGCTCGGCGCGTATTTCCACACCGCGCGCATGCCGGGGAATTTCTCGAGGTCGAAGAAGTCCTTGTAGCCCTGCGGCGCAGTGGAGAACTCGGCCGCGTTATAGGCGAGCACCGTCGCCTCGATGTCCGAGGCGATGCGGTAGGTGCCGGCGGTGCCCGGGATGAACTTGTCGCGGTTCACGATCGTGTAGTCGATCGGCTCGAGCCACTCGGCATCGCTGTCGAGCCCGAAGCTGTCGTCGGTGACCATGATGTCCCAGTCGACCGCGCCGCTCTCGACCATCGCCTTCAGCTTGGCGTTGCTCGAGGGGCTGTCCTGGCGGATGGTGATCTCGGGATGCGCGGCGGCGAAAGGCGCGAAATAGGCCTTGTCCTGCGCCTCCTGATAGCCGCCGCCATAGCTCGACACGGTGAGGGTGGTCTCGGCCAGCGCGGCCCCGGCGGTCAGCACGCAGGCCCCGACCAGCAGCGTGCTCCACAGAGTCTTCTGCATTCTTGTCTCCCTTGTTGGTGACTCGCAGCGTCGTCAGGAAAACGAAATTAGTCAAACAATTTTTTAGTAAAATGAATTCTAGGTCCGAAATTCGCTGCATGACGCCGTTTCTTCAGCATTCCACGCGGCAGAACAGACATAATAATGAAAACTCCAGGCCGGGACGCGTGACCGAGGCGGAGTTTCACACGGGAAACGCCACCCGGGCGCGCCGTTCAGCCCACCTGCCCCTGCCGCGGGGCCCGGGCGAAGACATCGTCGATCATGCCGCGCGCCGCCTCGAGCTGGCGCTCGGGCGTCCAGTGCCCCGGATAGAGCAGCGCATAAAGCAGCAACCCGTCGAGCGAGACACACAGCCGGTCGGCGAGGCGTTCGGCCTCCTCGGGGGGAAAGCCGAGCGCGCGGATCCAGTGCAGATGATGGCCGCGCAGTGCCGCATAGACTTCGTCATGGATCTCGTGCAGCCCGGCATCGTGCTGGGTCAGCGCCCAGTAGCCGATCCAGACCGACAGCTGCCGACGCCGGACCGCGTCGAGTGGCAGGAAGAACTTGACCGCCCGCAGCACCGCGGCGCGGTCGGCGGTCTCGGGCCAGACGACGACCGCCTGATCCCTGAGCCAGCTGGCCCGCACCGCGGCCTTCACCATCGCCGCGCGGTTCGGGAAGTGGTGGGTGATGAGCCCGATCGTGGCATCGGCGCGTGCCGCGACATTGCGCATGCTGAGCGCGGTCACGCCCTGCTCGGCAAGCACGTCGCAGACCGCATCGGTGATCCGCTCGATCGGGTTCTGTCTGGGCTCTGACATCGGTCTCGTCGCTTCGTTCCGGCGGGTGTTGCGTCCCGCGGCCGCGGGTCCGGCCATATCGTGCCGCCGCCGCCCCGCAGGCGCAAGGTTACATAACGATCGTCTTGTCGATGAGCGGCGCGCCGCGTGCAAAACGGTCGAGTGCGAAGGGTTGCAACCGGCGCTCCACCTTGCCCTCGGTGATCGAGCGGGCAAGCAGCACCCCGGTGCCGGGCCCGCCGGTCCAGCCATAGGACCAGCCGGCCGAGAACCACAGGTCGCGCAGCTCGGGATGCGGCCCGATCATCGGCGCCCAGTCGGGCGTCGCATGGATCAGCCCCGCCCAGTGCCGCAGGATGCGCAGCTCGGCGAGCTGCGGGAAAAGCCGGGCATAGACGCCCGCCGTGCGGGCCAGCACCGGGAAATCGGCCGTCAGGCTCATCCGCGGCCGCTCGGGCACCTCGGTGCCGCCCACCACCTCGCCGCGCGCGGTCTGGTGCATGTAGCACAGGCTGTCGATCAGCGCGATGCCGGGGCCGATCAGCGGCCGGATCGGCTCGAGTGCCATCGCCTCGATCCGCATCGAATGGCCGGGCACGGTGACGCCGGCCATCTCGGCGACGGTCAGATTGAAACCCCCCGCCGCAACGACGATGGTCTCGGCCGCAATCCGGTGATCGCCCACCAGCACCGCCGCGGCACGGCCATTCTGCGTCTCGATCCCGGTCACCCGGGTGCGATAGCGGACATCGACCCCGGCCTCGAGACAGGCGGCATGGAAGGCCTTCATCCCGGCGTGATGCGGCGCGACGCCACCATCGGCCAGATGGATCGCGTTGAGCACCTTGTCGTGCCGGATCGCCGGCAGCACCCGCCGCACGCCCGCCCCCGAGATCAGCTCGGCCTTCACCCCATAGTGGTGGTGCAGCCGGATGGTGTCGTTCAGCACCCCCGCGGTGCGTTCGGTCTCGGCCACCATCGTGTAGCCGCGGCGCGAGAACATGGTGTTGTGGCCAAGCGTGCGCGACAGATCCTGCCAGCAGCGGGTCGAGAACTCGAACAGCTCGATCCAGGCCTGCGAGCCGAAGCCGCCGCGGATCAGCGTGCCGTTGCGCCCCGAGGCGCCCCCCTGCCAATAGCCCGCGTCGAGCACCAGCACCCCCTTGCGGCCGTTGCGCGCCAGGTTGAAGGCACAGGCGAGCCCCTGGATGCCGCCGCCCACGATCACCACCGAGGCCTGCGACGGCAGCGCCCTGTCCTGTGCCTGCATCATTCATACCCTCCCTCGGGACCACTTGCCGGGCGGACATCGGGGGCGACAAGCCCCTCCATCCCCGCCGCCTGTGCCACGGTCAGCGCCCGGCGCGGGGCGCGGTGGCTTGGCCTTGGCACGCGCTGCACGGCCTGCGGCGCGAGCTGCGCGACGACCGCAGCCATCGTCTCCCAGCAGGGAAAGCCCTGACACGGCCCCATCCCGCAGGACGTGAGGCGCTTGAGCACCTCGAGATCGGTGATGCCGCGGTCGATGTGGTGGCGCAGCTCGCCCACCGTGACATCCATGCAGGCGCAGACATAGGACGCATCCTCGAGCACCGCCGGCAGTGCGAGCGGCGCGACCGGCTGCGCACAGCTGCCCGCAAGCGCCACCCGCGGCGGGATCGCGCCCGGGCGCAGCTGCACGCAGCCGGCGGCCGAGGCCTGGAACGGCAGCCCGGGATCGGGCCGCGCGTCCCCCGCGAAGATCACACCATCGCAGCGCAGCCGCGCGCCCACCTCGACGCCCGTCACCCGGCTCCGGCCGAGGATGCGGTGCAGCTCGGTGCGCGGGCCGGCGTGGACGCAACTCGCCCCCGAGGGCGCAAGGCGGCGCGCAAGCTCTGCCGCTGCGCAGGCATCTTCGGCGAAGACCGCGATCCGGCGCCCCGGCGCGACGCCATGATCGAGCGCCAGCCGCAGCGCGGCACGCGCGTCGATCACCCCGGGCAGGTGGTTGCCGGGCACCAGCAGCGGCATCGCCCGACGGCCGGTCGCCAGCACCACCCGGCCCGGCACGAAGACGAGCCCACCGCGCGTCGTGTCGAACGGCGCCGCCGCCACGATCTCGCCGCCGCGGTAGAGGCCGAAGACCTCGGTCTCGGGGAAGACCTGCACCTGGGGCGCAAGCGGCACCGCGGCCCGGGCCGGATCGCACGCCGTCCCGCCCGCAGCCGATCGGGTCACCAGCGCGACGCGCACCCCCTCGGCAGCGGCGGCATTCGCCACGCGCCGCCCCTCGACGCCGCCGCCGACGACAAGCAGGTCAACCTCGATCCGCCTGCCCGGCACCGCCTGCCCCGGGCGCGGCGCCGGGGGATCGGCCATGCCGGCCAGATGGCTCATCACCTTTTCCGCCAGACGGAACGCGCGCGGCGAGCGCGGCATCAGCGCGCCATGCTCGAACCCGCCATAGAGCCACGGTGCCGGCACGAGCGACAGCGCCCGCGTCACATCGACCCCCGGCGCCGGCCAGCAGTTCTGCGCCCGCACCTGCGCCCCCGCGCGCAGCGGCACCTGATCGAGCCGCACGTTCGGGATGCCATCGACCCGCGCAAGGTTGCCCGAGACCGAGGCCCCGAGCAGCCCGAGCGGCAGGTGCCGCTTGCGCGTCGTCGCCACCCGGCGGATGCCGTTGCGCCACAGCGCAGCCGCCAGCGTGTCGCCCGCCCGCCCCGTCAGGCGCCGCCCGTTGAAGCTGAAGACGATTGCCTCGCCCCCGGCCGATGCTGTCCCGTCTCTCATTCCCCGTCTCCCCGTGCTGTGCCGCCACCAGCCGGACAAACCTCCGGAAAGCGCGACCGCCAGTCTTGCGCGCCAACCATCGGTGACGCGACATAACAGTTGTTATCTTTCATAGAGCGGAGCGCCCTGCCGTCTGTCAACGGATTTCTTGTCGCCGAGAGGCTTGATGCCCGATCGGAACGCCGGGGCCAGGAATCGCGCCCACGCAACGGCCCCGCCTTCGGACGCGCAGCCCCGCCCGAGCCCCATTCCGCCGCCGGATCGATGCTGCAGAAGGGCAAGCCGGCCATCCCGGGCAGCCCCCCTCGCCGCCCATGAGCCCCCGCAGGCAAGCGCCGCGCGCCGCAAGAGCCGCCAGATGGCGACGATTGGCGCGAAGGGCATGCCGCGTTGCCTCTGGACGACGCTCGGCCTTTCGCGTCGCTGCCGCGCGCTTTCTGTCGACAGGCCGGAATGACCGGAACGGGCGGCGCCGTCCTTCGCTGCGGCGCAGCCGCTTCGCGACGGGCCGTGGCGGGAAGGTCACCCGGCGTCTCGGTGCCGTTCAGCTATTCCGCAGGCGGCCACGACGCTCTAAGCTTGAAGCCCTGTCGGGCGAGCGGCCTGCACCCATAGGCTAGAAGGTTTCCGATGGCGGTCAAATCCATCCTGCACCCCCGCAACCAGCACCGGGAGGGGTATGACTTCGAGCGCCTGTTCGTGACATCCCCCGAACTGAAGGCCGTCACGACAAGAAACCCGAGCGGTCGGATGACGATCGATTTTCAAGACGCAAACGCGGTCCGCATGCTCAACCGGGCCCTCCTGAGGGCACATTACGACATCGAGTTCTGGGACATTCCGGCCTCTTTCCTGTGCCCCCCGATCCCGGGCCGTGTCGATTACATCCACTACCTGGCGGATCTTCTGGCCGAGAGTAACGGCCAGAAGATCCCTCTCGGCCCCGAGATCAAGGCGCTCGACATCGGGACCGGCGCCAGCCTCGTGTATCCGCTGACAGGTCGGCATGAATACGGCTGGGACTTCACCGGCGTCGATATCGACCCGCTCTCGATCAGGTCGGGCCGCGAGATCTGCAAACGCAACGGGCTGAACATCCGGCTCCGACATCAGAAGAACCCGGAGGATATCTTCGCAGGCGTTGTCGGCCCCGATGACATTTTCCATGTCACGCTGTGCAATCCGCCGTTTCACGCATCGCCTGCCGAAGCCGAAGAGGGCACGCGGCGCAAGTGGCGCAATCTTGGCAAGGGGCACTCGGCCGAACTCAATTTCGGCGGCCAGAATGCCGAGCTCTGGTGCCCCGGGGGTGAAATCGGCTTCATCGCCCGCATGATCGAGCAGAGCATGGCTTTTGCCGACCAATGCCTGTGGTTCACCTGCCTGGTGTCCAAGAAGGACAGCCTCAAGCCACTTTTCCGGCTGCTGAAAAAGGCGAGGGTTGCCGAGTTCAGGGTCGTCGAAATGGCGCAGGGACAGAAGACCAGCCGGTTCGTTGCCTGGACCTACTATCCCGAACGGCAGAGATCCCTCTAGGGTCAGGACTGGTTCTCGGGGCAGAGCCGGAAGATGACGGTTGCGGCGAAGAGGATGGCGGAGAGGAAGAGCTTTGGGCATCGATCGTAGCGGGTGGCACCCCGTCGCCAGTCCTTCGGTCGTCCGAACATGATCTCGATCCGGTTGCGGCGTTCGTCGCGGCGCTTGTCGTGTTTCACGTGCCTGGCACGCGACATCCTTCCCGGGGAGACAGGCTTTATCCCTTTGTCTTTCAGTGCTCCCCTGAACCAGGTCGCTCCACCGCTTCCAGCGGTGGTATAGGGTCTTGGGAGAGGCGTATTCCCGGGGGCATCACACCAGCGTAACCCATTGCGGTTGCTGGATAATATTCCACCAAGGGCACGCGTTGCGGAAATCGGTGCGCGAGGGTTGGCCGGGCGTTCGCTTGCCGCCGCTTCTGCTCGATGGGCCCCCGGGGATCGCAAAGTCGACTTGGGCACGTCATCTGGCTACCGCGCTGCGTATGCCGTCGATATCGGTTGAGGCGACGGTCGAGAACGCCAGTTTCGGATTGCTCGGCTGTCAGCGCGGCTGGGCCACCGCAGGACCCGGGCGGCTGCTACAGCTGATCCTTCAGGAGAGGGTTGGCAACCCGATCGTCGTGATCGATGAACTCGAAAAGGCCGGTCGTGTGACAGGGACGAATGGCGGGTCCTATGATCTGTGCGGCGGACTGTTGCCACTGTTGGAGCCCGCAACCGCAAACCGTTGGACTTGCCCGTATTTTCAGGTGCCATTTGACTTGGGACAGGTGTCATGGGTCATGACCGTCAACGCGACGCGCCCCATTCCAGAGCCTCTGCTGAGCCGCTGCCCGCCGATCCGGCTGCCGCACCTGACAACGCGGGACCTGACCGGTTTCGCGCGTCGTCAGGGCGCGCGGCGTGCTTTGAGCGATGACAGCATCGAGGTGATCGTGGAAGCGATCCAAGCGAGCGCAGGTCCCATCTCGCTCCGGACTGTGATGCGGATGATCGCGCGTGCCGAGACGCTTGAGGCGAGGCCGCAGTGGCACTGACGGGCGCCTCAACGCATTGGAGAGATTATGATAAACCTAGGCTCCAGACTCATTAGATTTCACAGCCAGAACAAGACGGTTGCAGCGAGCATGATCGCGGAGAAGAAGGTTTCTGGGCACCGGTCGTATCGTGTGGCGACGCGCCGCCAGTCCTTGAGCCGCCCTGACCTGCCACGGGTCTTTCATCCAGCCGTGACCGGAGCCCGGTTGGGGTTTACGCCGATCGGCGCAGGTTGAGCAATCGCCCGACGCGCGGAGCTATCATCTCGTGCAGCGGGGCGGGCGATTGCGGTGGTCAGGCTCCG
>NZ_RCHI01000012.1 GCF_003664585.1 Paenirhodobacter hankyongi | reverse complement strand
GAAGGTGCTGGTCGCCGAGGACGCGGCCTATGCCCATGGGCTGGCCGAGCCGCTCGCCGATCTGGTCGTCTCGCTCGCGGGTGGCGTCAGCCACATCGTCGCGCCCTCGACGGCGGCGGCGAAGAACGCCCTGCCGCGGATCGCGGCCCTGCTCGACGTGATGGTGCTCTCGGATGTCATCGGCGTCGTCGACGCCGACACCTTCGAGCGGCCGATCTATGCCGGCAACGCGATCCAGACGGTGAAGTCCGCAGACAAGGTCAAGGTGATGACCGTGCGCACGACCGCCTTCGAGGCGGCGGGTGCGGGCGGCTCGGCGCCGATCGAGGCCGCTGCCCCGGCGGGCGACAAGGGCCTCTCGGCCTGGGTCGAGGACAAGGTGGCGACCTCGGATCGCCCGGAACTCACCTCGGCGAAGATCGTCGTCTCGGGCGGCCGCGGCGTCGGCTCGGAAGAGAACTTCGCGATCATCGAGGCGCTCGCCGACAAGCTCGGCGCGGCGGTCGGGGCCTCGCGCGCGGCGGTCGACAGTGGCTTTGCGCCGAACGACTGGCAGGTCGGCCAGACCGGCAAGGTCGTGGCGCCGGAGCTCTATGTCGCCTGCGGCATCTCGGGCGCGATCCAGCACCTTGCGGGGATGAAGGACAGCAAGATCATCGTCGCGATCAACAAGGACGAAGAGGCGCCGATCTTCCAGGTCGCCGATTTCGGTCTGGTCGCCGACCTGTTCCAGGCCGTGCCGGAAATGACCGCGAAGCTCTGACCCCCTCGGGCGGGGGCGCTGCCCCGCCGAGGCAATGCCTCGGCCCCCGAGGTATTTGCGGCAAGATGAAGACAAAGGGCGCTCCGATCGGGGCGCCCTTGCTCTTTCCTGGTGCAAATACGCCGGCGGGGAGGCGAAGCCGAGGGGGGCAGCGCCCCCCTTCTGCCGACGCGCCGGGCCGTCCGAAAGGGGAGGTGTTTGTCCCCACACGCCCTTCAGATCATCCGCCCGACGACCGGGGCGAGTGCCTCGGCAATCTCCTGATGCACGAGCGGCCCCGGCATCGAGGCGGCGGCCGGCTCCTCGAGCGCCGCGAAATGCATCCCCACCGTGCCTGCCGAGCGCGCCATGCTCGAGGGCTGCACCCGCACCAGAACCTGGGCGAGCGGCGCGATCCGGTCGACCATCTCCTGCGTCACGAAAAGCGGCTCGGGCCCGAGCGGATCGCCGAGCAGCGGGTCGCGCCAGTCGGTGAGCCACAGGAGCAGCTTCGGCCCCTCCAGCCGCTCGAGCAGTGTCGTCATCCGCGCCACCCAGGTGTGACGCAGTTCCGCCACCAGAAGCTCGTAGCGCTCGGGCCCCTGCCCCATCAGCACCGACAGCATGTGGCGGGTGAAGTTGAACTCGGTGAAATCGATCTCGCCGAAGACCGAGCGCATCAGACCCGACGCGCGCAGGAAACGGTCATTCCGGCGCGGGTGCACCGCATAGAAGCGGTTCGTCAGGTTCTGCGCCCCGGTCAGCTGCACGATCCGCAGCCGCGACAGCCGCGTCAGCTCGGGCAGCTGCGGCTCGCCCAGAAAAACGTCGACCCCGGCGTTGAGATAGCCGAAGTTCACCACCGGGAGACCGATCCGTTCCTCGAGCAGGGCAGGCCAGGGCTCCTCGACGAACTTGCCATAGGTTTCCGAACCGCCGAACGCCGAGACGAAGGGCGGCACCAGCTGCCGGCGTGGCCCTCGGAACAACAGTTTCGAGCGCCCGTAGCGACAGGGAAAATAGTCGAGGGCACCATCGCCCGCATACTCGAAAGCCATGTCCCACCTCGGTTTTCGACTCGGTTCGCGCCAGATTTGCACGCAAACCCTTGCGAAAGGGCTAAGGCGCGCCGGTCCTGCCGCGGCCGGTGCCGCCCGGGGATCCCCCTTGCGCTGCTTGCTGCACTGCAGCATAGTGGCCGCGAGTAATCGGGAAGGAACCGACATGACGATCGAAACCGTAGGTATCGTTGGCGCAGGCCAGATGGGCAACGGCATTGCCCACGTCTTCGCCCTCGCGGGTTACAATGTCCTGCTGAACGACATCGCGCAGGACAGCCTCGACAAGGCGATGGCCACCATCGAGAAGAACCTGGACCGCCAGGTCTCGCGCGAGAAGATCACCGCCGAGGACAAGGCCGCCACCCTTGCCCGCATCACCACCACGCTGACGCTGACCGATCTGGGCCAGACCGATCTGGTGATCGAGGCCGCGACCGAGCGCGAGGACGTGAAGAACCAGATTTTCAAGACGCTCGTGCCGCATCTGAAACCGACGACGATCCTCGCCTCGAACACCTCGTCGATCTCGATCACCCGGCTGGCCTCGAAGACCGACCGGCCCGAGCGCTTCATGGGCGTGCACTTCATGAACCCGGTGCCGGTGATGAAGCTCGTCGAGCTGATCCGCGGCATCGCCACCGATGACGAGACCTATCAGACGATGCTCGCGATCGTGGCGAAGCTCGGCAAGACCGCGGCCTCGGCCGAGGACTTCCCGGCCTTCATCGTGAACCGCATCCTGATCCCGATGATCAACGAGGCGGTCTACACGCTCTATGAAGGCGTGGGCAACGTGCAGTCGATCGACATGGCGATGAAGCTGGGCGCGAACCACCCGATGGGGCCGCTGGAACTGGCCGACTTCATCGGCCTCGACACCTGCCTGGCGATCATGCACGTGCTGCACGACGGGCTGGCGGACACCAAGTATCGCCCCTGCCCGCTGCTGGTGAAATACGTCGAGGCCGGCTGGCTGGGCCGCAAGACCGGCCGCGGTTTCTACGACTATCGCGGCGAGACCCCGGTGCCGACGCGCTGAGGCGTCCCGCCAGAAACACGAAGGCCCCGGAAATCCGGGGCCTTTTTCATTGCGAGGGCTCAGCCGCGCAGGTTGAGCGTGTGCTCGCGCATCTCGGCCAGCCAGCGGCGCGGGTCCCTCAGCGGATCACGCAGCTCGTCGGCCGAGAACGCCCGGCCGATCACCGGAGACTGGCGCTTGTTCAGCGCCCGGCGGATCTCGTACAGCAGCAGCCCCTGGCGCAGCGTCGCGCTGAGCTTGTTGGCGATCTGATAGGCCTGCGAGTTGCGGCCCGGGAAATAGATCGGCAGCACCTGCGCGCCGGAACGCGCCACCATCTTCGCGGTGAAGGGGTTCCAGTCCTGCTCGACCGGGGTGCCGAAATAGGTGTCCGAATGCGCGACCTGGCCTGCCGGGAACAGCACGATCACGCCCCCCGCCTTCAGCGTCGCCATGCACTCGGCGCGCATCTTCAGGCTTTCCTCCTGCGCGTTCGGCTCGTGCGGGAAGGGCACGGGCAGCATGAACTCGGCGATCTCGGGGATGCCGGTCAGCAGCGAGCGGGTGAGGATCTTGTAGTCGGTGCGCACCTGGCCGATCAGATAGGCCAGTACCATCCCGTCGACGAGCCCGTGCGGGTGGTTCGCCACCACGACGAGCGGGCCGTCCTTCGGGATGCGGGCGATCTGCTCGGCGGGCGTCGTCACCTCGATCCCCATGATGTCGAGCGCCTGCGGCCAGAACGGCTGACCGAAGGGGGCGCCGCGGCGCTCGAACTGGCGGATCAGGCGCAGGAGTTTCCACTTCGCCGTCATCCACTCGATCGCGCGGATCGTGTTCGCCTTCCAGGGATTGGTGAAAGTTCCGGCGTAGGACAGACGGCCCTTGTCATAGGGCGCCACCTCGGCCGGGGTCTGCACCGGAACGGTGCCTGCATGTTCGTCCAACACAGGACCCTCTTTGCGCAACGCGGGAAGCGCGAGCCTGCCTCAGCCGTCCTCGCCGAAGCGGTCGGCCACCAGGGCCTGCAGCGCATCGGCCAGGGCCTCGGCTTCGTCCCCGCTGGTCGAAACCTCAATAGATGTTCCGCGCGAGGCTGCCAACATCAAAAGGCCCATGATGGAATCGCCCGAAACGCGCATCCCGTCCTTTTCCACCTCGGCACGGGCGTCGAACCGCTCCACCACCTCGACGAACTTGGCCGAGGCGCGCGCATGCAGCCCCTTCTCGTTGACGATCCGCAAAACCCGTCTGATGATCACTTGCCGCCCGTTCCATATGCCGAATAGCTGTTGATGTATTTACGGCCGGCATCGAGCGCCGCCTCGACCGCCGCATGGACGCCGAGGCTGCGCGATTTCGCCAGCTTGATCAACAGTGGCAGATTGGCGCCGTAGACGATTTCGCGCTCGCAGGCCTCGCAGGCCAGCAGGCTGAGGTTCGAGGGCGAGCCGCCGAACATGTCGGTCACCACCACCACGCCGGCGCCGGTGTCGACGGCATCGGCCGCGGCGCGGATCTCGGCCTGCTTCGCGCTGCGATCATGGTCGTCCTCGATGGTGATCGCGCGGATTCCCTCCTGCGGGCCGACGACATGCTCGACCGCTGCGAGATACTCGCGCGCCAAACCACCATGTGCCACGATCACGATTCCGATCACGCGCCGCCTGCCTCTTTCACCCCGGGCTGGGCCAGAGCCCGCCGTTCCAGTTCCCTGTGCCGTTTAGACACTTGCCAGCCAGCCTCTGCAAGGGCTCGGGCGATGTTTTCCGTCACGGCAACCGAGCGGTGCTGACCGCCGGTGCAGCCGAAGCCCACGGCAAGGTGGCTCTTGCCTTCCTCAACATGGGCCGGCAGCAGGAAAAGCAAGAGATCGCGCACCTTCGTGATGAAGGGGACAAAGCGCGGATCGGCCGCGACATGGGCCGCGACCGACGGGTCGAGCCCGGTCAGCGGGCGCAGCGCCGGCACCCAGTGCGGGTTCGACAGGAAGCGGCAGTCGAACATCATGTCGAGCCCGCGCGGCACGCCGCGCTTGTAGCTGAAGCTGTGCACCGAGACCGCAAGCCGGGCGATCTTGCCCATGTCGAACCAGCGCGCCAGTTCTGCCCGCAGGTCGTGCGGGCTCATCGCCGAAGTGTCGATCAGCACATCCGCCCGCACCCGGATCGGCGCCAGCAGGTCGACCTCGAGGGTGATCCCCTCGAGCGGCGCATCCTCGGGCGCCAGCGGATGGCGGCGGCGGGTCTCGGAATAGCGGCGCACCAGCACATCGGGGTTCGCGTCGAGGTAAAGCACCTCGAGCCGCAACTCGGGCACCCGGGTCAGCCCGTCGATCAGCTCGATCAGCGAGGTGACGGCAAAATCGCGGTTGCGCACATCGACCCCAAGCGCCAGCGGGCGCGCCAGCGGCCCGTCGAGCAGCCGCGGCACGAGGCTCAGCGGCAGGTTGTCGATGGTCTCGTAGCCCAGATCCTCGAGCGCGGCGATCGCGGTCGAGCGGCCGGCCCCCGACGGGCCGGTCACCAGAACGACGCGTGTCGCCGTCTGCTGCATTGAGGGCTCTGCGCTCACGCCTGTCTCCCGCCCCTGAGCCATTGCAGGATTGCCGCTTCAAGATGGCCATCTTGCAGTCGCAGCACAAGGGGCAGGGACACGCCGAGGATCTCCCTGTGGCGCATCGGCGGCAGTCTCTCGGTCTCGCGCTCGTTCAGATCGACGACAAGGGCGATCCGGGCGGCCTCCAGCGCCGTGGCGCGCAGGATGCCGGCACCGCGCGCCTCGATCAGCCCGTGCAGCGCGGCGGGCGCGGAGGCGATCAGCCCACCGTCGCCGAGCCGCAGATCGACCCGGTCATCGGCGACAAGCGTGGCCCCAAGCGCCATCAGCCGCAGTGCGAGCGAGGATTTCCCCGCCCCGGACGGGCCGAGGATCAGCACGCCGCGCCCGGGATCGAGCGCGACGGCGGTCGCATGGATGTTGGCACCGGCCGGCGCGGCCACGGCTCAGACCGGCAGGCCGACCACGAACCGCGCGCCGAGCGGTTCCGAGCTGGCATCGGCATCGGTCGGGCGGATGTTCTCGGCCCAGATCACGCCGCCATGCGCCTCGACGATCTGCTTCGAGATCGCAAGGCCGAGGCCCGAGTGATCGCCGAACTGTCCCGGCGGGCGCTGCGAATAGAAGCGCTTGAAGACCTTGGTCAGCGCCTCGTCGGGGATGCCCGGACCGGTGTCCTCGACCACGACCAGCACCCGGTTCTCGCGCCGCCGCGCCCAGATCCGGACCGCATCGCCCTCCTCGCAGAAGCTGATGGCGTTGGTGATGAGGTTGACGAAGACCTGCGCCAGACGGCCCTCGAGCCCGGTGATGACGATCGGCTCCTTCGGCAGGTCGATGATGAATTCGACCCCCTTCTTGGCAGCCTGCTCGCCCAGATACTCGGCCAGGTTGCCGACCATCTTCATCAGGTCGAAGGTCTCCTCCTCCTCCTTCACCAGCTCGCTGTCGAGCCGCGAGGCATTGGAGATGTCGCTGACCAGCCGGTCAAGGCGTTGCACGTCCTGATCGATCACCTCGAGCAGCTTGGCGCGCTGATCCTCGCGCTTGACCACCTGCAGCGAGGCCACGGCCGAGCGCAGCGAGGCAAGCGGGTTCTTGATCTCGTGTGCGACATCGGCGGCGAACTGCTCGTTCGCGTCGATCCGGTCGTAAAGCGCCGCGACCATGCCGCGCAGCGCCCCCGAGAGCCGCCCGATCTCGTCAGGCCGCGCCGTCAGGTCGGGGATGCGCACCCGGCCGGGCTGCATCTTGCGGGCGTTGCGGTCGCGGCCGATCTCCGCGGCGCGGGCCAGGTCGGCCAGCGGGTTGGCGATGGTCGAGGCCAGCACCAGGCTGAGCCCGATCGAGACGATGATCGCCACCACGAACATCTGCAGCACCTGCTCGCGCTCGATCCGGACGAGCTTGTCGATCTCGCCCGCGGCGGAGGTCATGGCGATCATCCCGACCATCCGCCCGTTCTGGTAGATCCCGGTGGCGACCGAGAAGATCGTGGCACCGCCGCCGTCGCGGTCGGTGGCCATCACCGTCGCCCCCTCGTTCACCCGCGGCACCAGCTTTTCCGCCATCGCGCGGGTGTCGACGATCTCGGGCGCACGCGGCACGCCGCCGCGCACCAGCCCCGAAAGCCATTCCCAGCCCCGGTTCAGCATGTCGGTGATCATCGTCGAACGCTCGTCGATGCCCAGGCCCGAGACCGGTTCGTGCGGCGCAGTGCCGACCTCGTCGGAATTGGCCAGAAGGTTGCCGCCCATGTCGAAGACATAGAGCGAGGCGCCTTCCGGCAACTCGATCCCGCGCATCACGTCGGCCACGTCGAGCCCGTCGCCTGCGGCAAGGTTCACCGGTGCCGCAACCGGCATCCGCGCCTCGAACACGTCGGCGATCAGCTCGGCCTCGCTGACGATCGCGCTCTCGCGCTGGAACACAAGGCTGTCGCGGAACGGGTTGAGATAGAGCACCCCCGCCACCATCACCAGCATGGCAAGCAGGTTGAAGGTGATGATCTTGCGGGCCAGCGGCGAGCGGTTGAGCGCGATCAGGCTGCGCCGGGCACGGCCGCGTGCGAGATCCTCGTCGACCACGCTCTCGGGGCCGACCCAGTCCTCACCGAGAAGAACATCCGTCCCCGCCCGCTTCCTGCCCGTCACCTTCGGCCGCTCCGCCCCCATCTGTCCGGAAATCGTCATTCTTCGTTGTAGCGATAGCCGATGCCGTACAGCGTCTCGATCGCCGAGAAATCGTCGTCGGCACTGCGCATCTTCTTGCGCAGGCGCTTGATGTGGCTGTCGATGGTGCGATCGTCGACATAGACCTGATCGTCATAGGCGACGTCCATCAGCTGGTCGCGCGACTTGACGAAGCCCGGGCGCTGCGCCAGCGCCTGCAGCAGCAGGAATTCGGTCACGGTCAGCGTGACTTCCTTGCCCTTCCAGCTCACCGAATGGCGCAGCGGGTCCATCGTCAGGCTGCCGCGGGTGATGACCTTGTTCTCGTCACTCACCGGCGCCTCGCCCGAGGCGATCACCTCCTGGCGGCGCAGCAGCGCCCGGATGCGCTCGACCAGCAGGCGCTGGCTGAAGGGTTTCTTGACATAGTCGTCCGCGCCCATGCGCAGGCCCAGGACCTCGTCGATCTCGTCATCCTTCGAGGTCAGGAAGATCACCGGCATCGTGGTCTTCTGGCGCAGCCGCTGCAGCAGCTCCATCCCGTCCATCCGCGGCATCTTGATGTCGAGCACCGCCATGTCCGGCAGTCGCTTGGTGAAGGCATCAAGTGCAGCCTGCCCGTCGTTGTAGGTCTCGACCTCGTAGCCCTCGGCTTCCAGCGTCATCGAAACGGACGTCAGAATGTTGCGATCGTCGTCGACCAGAGCGATCCTCGACATGTCCTGTACCCTCTACTGCTCTCTTATTAATTGCCGGGCATTGTCCGCTTTCCGGCCCGTGGAATCAACTCTGTATGTGCGAATCGGACTGGTTGCGCGAATCATCTCAGCACAAAAAAAACAACGTCTGGCTAATTTGCCTCACCTTCCCGTGCTGGTTGCGCTAAACATCGCCGTGGTTGCGCTAACTGGGTCAAAGCGTCCTGTTCCATCACCGAAACGTCATGTTATAGGGGCCCATCCGCGGCGGGTTCCCGCCCCGGATCGGTATTCCATTTGGCCTGGAATGCCGGGAGGAACCCAATGAACGCCGCGCGACGGCATCGGGAGCTACAGATGATCATCGGACGTGTGAACCCGGCGAAACGCCTGGAAGACCAGGGCATCAATGGTCTGGGCAATGTCTATTACAACCTGCTGGAGCCCGCTCTGATCGAAGCGGCCCTGAAACGCGGCGAGGGGACCCTCGGCAAGGGCGGTGCGTTCTACTGCTCGACGGGCGCCCACACCGGCCGTTCTCCGAAGGACAAGTTCGTTGTCCGCACCGCCTCGGTCGAGGACTCGATCTGGTGGGAAAACAACAAGCCGATGGACCCGGCGAAGTTCGACGTGCTCCACGCCGACATGCTCGAGTACATGAAGGGCAAGGATTTCTTCGTCGAGGACCTGTTCGGCGGCGCCGACCCGGAACACCGCCTCGACGTGCGTCTCGTGGCCGAACTCGCCTGGCACGGCCTGTTCCTGCGCACCATGCTGCGCCGCCCCGAGCGCAGCGAGCTCGACACCTTCGCGCCGGAATGGACGATCATCAACTGCCCGGGCTTCAAGGCCGACCCGGAGCGTCACGGCTGCCGTTCGGAAACCGTCATCGCGCTGAACTTCGACAAGAAGATCATCCTGATCGGCAACACCGCCTATGCCGGCGAGAACAAGAAGGGCGTGTTCACGCTCCTCAACTACATCCTGCCCGGCAAGGGCATCATGGCGATGCACTGCTCGGCCAACCACGCGATCGGCAACCCCGATGACGCCGCGGTCTTCTTCGGCCTCTCGGGCACCGGCAAGACCACGCTCTCGGCCGATCCGTCGCGCATCCTGATCGGCGACGACGAGCACGGCTGGTCGGAAAAGGGCATCTTCAACTTCGAGGGCGGCTGCTACGCCAAGACGATCAACCTCTCGAAGGAAGCCGAGCCGGAAATCTACGCGACCTGCTCGATGTTCGGCACCGTCGTCGAGAACATGGTCTTCGATCCCGAGACGCTGGAACTCGACTTCTTCGACAACTCGCTGACCGACAACATGCGTTGCGCCTATCCGCTGCATTACATCTCGAATGCCTCGGAAAGCTCGCTGGGCGGTCACCCGAAGAACGTCATCATGCTGACCTGCGACGCCTATGGCGTGCTGCCGCCGATCGCGCGGCTGACGCCGGCGCAGGCGATGTATCACTTCCTGTCGGGCTTCACCTCGAAGACCCCGGGCACCGAAGTGGGCGTGACCGAGCCGCTGCCGACCTTCTCGACCTGCTTCGGCGCGCCCTTCATGCCGCGTCGCCCCGAGGTCTACGGCAAGCTGCTGCAGGCGAAAATCCTCGAGCAGGGCGCCTCGTGCTGGCTCGTCAACACCGGCTGGACCGGCGGCGCCTTCGGCACCGGCAAGCGCATGCCGATCAAGGCCACCCGCGCGCTGCTGACCGCCGCGCTCGACGGCTCGCTGCATGACGTCGAGTTCCGCAAGTCCGAGAAGTTCGGCTTCGAGGTTCCGGTCTCGGTGCCGGGCGTCGATGCGACCCTGCTGAACCCGCGCGACACCTGGGCCGACAAGGCCGCCTTCGACGCGCAGGCCGACAAGCTGGTCGGCATGTTCAAGGCGAACTTCGAACAGTACATGCCCTACGTCGACGAAGACGTGAAAGCCGCCGCGATCGGCTGAAGACCATAACGGACAGTGAACCGAAGGGGCCGGGATCTCCCGGCCCCTTTGCTTTGTGCGCGCGGCGCGCCAGATTGGGACCATGCACCTGCACGGCCTGCCCCTTTTCCTGCTGATCGCCCTTGCCGTGGCCCTCGTCTCGGTGACGGGCACGCTGCTTGGCGCGCGGCTCAGCCATCCGCGGCCGAAGGGGCCCTTCGCACCGGGCTTCGCCCTGCCGCCGCCGGCGGGCGGACGGCTGGCCACCACCTTCGCCGCGCGGCTGGCGGCGCATCCGGGACTGAATGCGGTGCATCTGCTGATCGACCCGGTCGATGCGCTCGCCGCCCGGCTCGAGCTGATCGCTGCCGCCGAAAGCACGATCGAGCTACAATATTACATCTGGCAGGACGACACCGCCGGGGCGCTGATGCTGGGCGCGCTGCGCATGGCCGCCGCGCGCGGAGTGCGGGTGCGCGTGCTGATCGACGACAACGGCACCGCCGGCATGGACGAGATCCTCGCCACGCTCGACACCTTGCCGAATGTCGAGGTGCGGCTGTTCAACCCCTTCCCGCTGCGCCGGATGCGGGTGCTCGGCTATCTCGCCGACTTCCACCGGCTGAACCGGCGCATGCACAACAAGGCGATGGTGGTCGACGGCACCGTGACCATCCTCGGCGGGCGCAACATCGGCGACGACTACTTCAACCGCTTCGCGGCAGGCGGGCTCTACATGGATCTTGATGTGGCGGTGGCCGGGCCCGTGGTGGCCGAGGTGGCGCGGCAGTTCGACCTGTACTGGAACGCCCCGCCCTCGATCCCGTCGACCGTGCTGCTGACGCCGCCCGCCCCCGCCCGGGCCGCGGCGCTGCTTGCGGCCGAGGCCGCCCGCCTGACCAGCCCTGACGCCGCGGCCTATGTCGCGGCGCTTGGCCGCGCCCATGCCGAGGGCCGCATCCTTGCCCCCGAGGCGCCCTTCACCTTCGCCCGCGCCGAGCTCGTCTTCGACCCGCCCGAGAAGATCGTCGGCCGGATCGGCAGCCGGCGCATGCTCTGGCGCCACCTGATCCGCGCGCTTGGCACGCCAAAGCGCGACCTCGTGCTGATCTCGCCCTATCTGGTGCCGACCCGCAGCGGGGTGAAGACGCTCGCGCGCTATGCGCAGGAGGGGGTCCGGGTGCGGATCCTGACGAATTCCTTTGCCGCCTCGGATGTGCCGCTGGTGCATTCGGGCTATGCGCACCGGCGCGCGCCGCTGCTGCGCCGCGGGGTCGAGCTGTGGGAATACGCCGCCGACGCCGAGAAGCGCCGCCCCGCCACCGATTTCCTCGCCCGCCGGCTGAAGGGCACCTCGCCCTTCTCGCGCAACAAGCTGCACGCCAAGGTCTTCGCCGTCGATCGGGCGCGGGTGTTCATCGGCTCGTTCAACTTCGACCCGCGCTCGATGCGGCTGAACACCGAGCTCGGCGTGGTGATCGACGCCCCGGCGATCGCCGAGGCGATCACCGATTCCTTCGACGATTTCGTGCCCGAACGGGCCTGGCGCGTCACCCTTGCCCCGACCGGCGGCTTGCGCTGGTCGCGCCCGGGCGAAGCGGAGCGCAGCGCCGAACCCGGCGCCACGCTGGGCGCGCGGCTGGCGCTTGCCATTGCCAAGCGCCTGCCGATCGAGTGGATGCTCTAGCGCGGCTTGCGCGTGCGCTTGACCTTGCGCGCGACGCCACGCTCCTTCGCCTTCAGCGCCACGCTCTTCCGCCCTGGGCGGAACGGCTTGCGCCCGCCCTTGCCGGGCCCGGGCAGGGTCGCGCCCTCGACCTCGAGCAGTTCCAGCTCGAGCCCGCCGGTCAGCGGCACCGCCTCGGCCAGACGCACCCGGACCCGCTGGCCGATGCCGATCACCGTGCCGGTCTCGGCGCCGATCAGCTGCTGCGCCTCGGGGTCGAAGTGGAAGAACTCGCGCCCGATCGAGCGCACCGGCACCAGACCGTCGGCGCCGGTCTCGTCGAGCTTCACGAACAGGCCGAACTTCTGCACGCCCGAGATCCGGCCGCCGAACTCGCTGCCGACGCGGTCGCTCAGATAGGCCGCAAGATAGCGGTCGGTGGTGTCGCGCTCGGCCGCCATCGAGCGGCGCTCGGTCTCGGAGATATGCTGCGCCGTCTCCTCGAGCGTGTCGATGTCGGCGGGGCTGAGCCCGTCCTTGCCCCAGCCGTGGCCGAGGATCAGCGCGCGGTGCACGATCAGGTCGGAATAGCGGCGAATGGGCGAGGTGAAATGCGCGTAGGAGCGCAGCGCCAGCCCGAAGTGACCGAGGTTGTGCGGCGCGTAATAGGCCTGCGTCATCGCCCGCAGCGTCGAGATGTTGACGAGCTCGTCGAACTCGCTGCCCTCGGCCTGCGACAGCAGCCGGTTCAGATGCGCGGTCTTCAGCACCTGGCCCTTGGCCAGCGTGAAGCCCGAGGCCTGCGCCACCTCGCGCAGGGCCTCGATCTTGTCCGGGCTCGGTTCCTCGTGCACACGGTAGAGAAGCGGGCGGCGCAGCCGCTCGAGCTCCTCGGCCGCGGCGACATTCGCAAGCACCATGAATTCCTCGATCAGCCGGTGCGCATCGAGCCGTTCCTTGAACCGCACCGAGGCGACCTTGCCATCCTCGCCGATCACGATCTGCCGTTCGGGCAGGTCGAGGTCGAGCGGCTGGCGCGCCGCACGGGCGCGGGCCAGCGCCGCATAGCACTCGTAGAGCGGCGCAATGACCTCCTGCACCAGCGGCTCGGTCTTCGCGTCGGGGCGGCCCTCGTGGGCGGCCTGCACCTGCGCATATTCCAGCGAGCCCACCGAACGGATGATGCCGCGGGTGAAGCGATGCGAGATCTTGTGGCCCGAGGAATTGACCTTCATCCGCACCGCCAGCACCGCGCGCGGCACATCCTCGTGCAGCGAGCACAGATCGCCCGAGAGCCGGTCGGGCAGCATCGGCACGACACGGTCGGGGAAATAGGTCGAGTTGCCGCGCCGGCGCGCCTCGCGGTCAAGCGCCGAGCCCGGGCGGACGTAATGCGCGACGTCCGCGATCGCCACCCAGAGCAGGAACCCGCCCTCGTTCGTCGGATCCTCGTCGCGCAGCGCAAGGCAGGCGTCGTCGCGGTCGCGCGCGTCGGCCGGGTCGATGGTGACGAAGGGCAGGCCGGTCAGGTCTTCGCGGCCCTCGAAGCCCGCGGGCGTCTCGGCATCGGCCTCGGCCATCACCTCGTCGGGGAAGTCGTCGGGGATGCCGTGCTGATGAATCGCGATCAGCGAAACGGCGCGGGGCGCGGCCGGGTCGCCCAGCCGTTCGAGCACGCGCGCCTTCGGCAGGCCGAGCCGTCCCTTCGGGCCGGATTGCTCCGCCTCGACCAGCTCGCCGTCGCGCGCGTCATTGGTGGCGCCCGCCGGCACGCCCCATTCCTTGGTCTCGCCCTTGTCGATCGGCACGATCCGCCCGCCCTCGGCGCCCTTGCGGAAGATGCCGACGATGCGGTGCTGGGTGGTGCCGATCTTGCGGATCGGACGCGCCTCATAGGCGTAGCCGTCGCCCTCGACCGCGGCGATGCGGGCGAGGATGCGGTCGCCCGCACCAAGCGCGGGCTCGCCCTTCGACGGCAGCACGAGACAGCGCGGCGCCTCGCCCTCGCCGCCCCATTCGAGCGGCCTGGCCCAGAGATCGCCCGCGGCGTCGGGCGCCAGCACCTGCAGCACGGTAACCGGCGGCAGCCGCGCGCTGTCGTGGAAGCTGCGCCGGCGGCGCTCGATCACGCCCTCTTCGGCCATTTGCTTGAGCAGGCGTTTCAGCTCGATCTTCTCCGCGCCCTTCAGGCCGAAGGCGCGGGCAATGTCGCGTTTGGCGCCGGCATCGGGATGGTCGGCAAGCCAGGCGAGGATCTGTTCACGGGTGGGTGTCTGGGTCATGCCCCTGACCTAGCACGGGCGCGCGGTGGCGTCACGCGAGGAAGCGGGGCGCTGCCCCGCACCCCGAGGTATTTCGGGCAAGATGAAGGGGGGGGGCGGGAGCGGTCCCGGGCCGGGTCAGAGGCGGCGCTCCATCTCGCGGTGCGGAATGCCGGCATCGTCGTATTCGGGGCCGAAAGCGGTGAAGCCGAGTTTCTCGTAGAAGGGGATGGCGTAGCATTGCGCGCCAAGCAGGATGCGGGTGCAGCCCGCCGCAGCGAGGCGCGCACAGCCCTCGCGGATCAGCGCGGCGCCAAGGCCGGTGCCGCGCGCGGATTTCGCCACGCAGACCCGGCCGATGCGGCCTTCCGTGCCCTCGACGAAAAGCCGCGCGGTGCCGAGGGGGGTGTCGCCCTCGCGCGCAAGAAGGTGGACGGCCTGCCCGTCGAGGTCATCCCATTCCTCGGCCTCGGCGATGCCCTGCTCCTCGATGAACACGGCGCGGCGCAGGGCGTGGCAGGCGGCGAGATCGTCGGTTTCGGTGAGGATCATGCGAAATACTCCCGCAGCGCGCGGGCATAGACGCGCTTGAGGGTCTCGATCTGCGCGACCTCGATGCGCTCGTCGACCTGGTGCATCGTGCGCCCGACGAGGCCGAACTCGAGCACCGGGCAATGGTCCTTGACGAAGCGCGCATCCGAGGTGCCGCCCGAGGTGGAGAGCACGGGAGTCACCCCGGTCTCGGCCTCGACCGCGCGGGCGACGAGCGCGACGAACTCGCCGGGCGGGGTGAGGAAGCTCTCGCCCGAGACCTCGGGGTTCATCGCGAAGGTGACGCCGGTCGCGGCGCTGACCCCGGCCGCCAGCGCCTCGCCCCAGGCGATCAGGCTGGCCGCGCTGTGGGCGTCGTTGAAGCGGATGTTGACGGTGGCGCGCGCCTTCGCCGGGATCACGTTGTTCGCCGGGTTGCCGCAGTCGATGGTGGTGACCTGCAGCGTCGACGGGTCGAAATGCGCGGTGCCGGTGTCGAGCGGCGCGCCGGTCATCCGGCCCAGCAGGTCGATCAGCGCATGAAGCGGGTTCTTCGCCCGGTGCGGATAGGCGGCATGGCCCTGCACCCCCGTCGCCTCGATGTAGAAGGTCATCGAGCCGCGCCGGCCGATCTTCATCATCTCGCCCATCACCTCGGGGCAGGTCGGCTCGCCCACCAGGCACACCGACATCGCCTCGCCGGTCTCGGCCATCCAGTCGAGGAGCGCGCGGGTGCCGTCGCGCCCCGCGCCTTCCTCGTCGCCGGTGATCGCCAGGATCACCGCGCCCTCGGGCGGGGCCTCGGTCACCAGATCGACCGCGGCGGCGACGAAGGCCGCGACGCCCGATTTCATGTCGGTGGCGCCGCGGCCCCAGAGCACGCCGTCATGGATCTCGCCGCCGAAGGGGTCATGCGTCCAGGCCGCGGCATCGCCCACCGGCACCACGTCGGTATGGCCGTTGAAGCCGAAGGTCTTCGCCCCCTTCGCGCCCCAGCGGGCAAAGAGATTGGCGATGCCGTTGCGGTCGACGCGGGTGCAGGCGAAGCCGGCCCGGCTCAGCACCTCTTCCAGCAGGACAAGCGCGCCGCCCTCGCCCGGCGTGACCGAGGGGCAGCGGATCAGGTCGGCGGTGAGTTTCACGGGGTCGAGCGGCATCGCGGGCTCCTTCTCATGGCGTCTCAGGCTTAGCCCCGGCCGGATGCAAGCACAACCGCGGCGGCACTGTTGCACCGCAGTCACCCGCTCTGCCCCGCGTGCCCCGTTGAAAGAAAAAGGTTTTCTCGTGGCGAGAGTCGGGCTTAAGCTGAGCGTAACAATGATGACCCGAGGCAGGGCAACGAGCAGGGCCCACGCGCCCCCATGAAACCGAGGCCGAAACGGCCCGACCCCAAGGCCGGAAGCGCGCTTCCGGTGCGGCGTTTGCGCTGCCTCCCTGACTTGCGGGGACGGCATGGCACGAGCGGCAGAGCTGAGCTACAACACCTCCGCCACTGCGATGCAGATGGCGCAGACGATCTTTGGCGACGGCGTCACGGTGGTCAGCGCCTCCTACACCGGTGCGCCGGCCTCCTCGGCGATCTATTCGAAAGGCGATTCGATCTCGCCCGAGGCGACGCCGTCCGACACCGGGGTGATCCTGTCGACCGGCAATGCCGCGAGCTTCACCAACTCGCGTGGCGATCCGAACATCGCGACCAACACCTCGACCAACACCACGGGCGTCGACAACAACGCGGGGTTCAACGCGCTTGCCGGCACGCGCACCTATGACGCGGCCTGGCTCGACGTCGATTTCGTGCCGACGGGCGACCTGATGACGATCAGCTTCACCTTCGCCTCGGACGAATACCCGGAATATGTGAACTCGATCTACAACGACGTGGTGGGGGTCTGGGTGAACGGGACGCCGGTCGCGGTGGACCTGTCGACCTCGACCACCTCGGTCAACAGCGTGAACGGCGCCAACAACGAGAACCTCTACATCTCGAACACCAATGACGCCTACAACACCGAGATGGACGGCTTCACCGTGACGATGACGCTGACCTTCCCGGTGAACGTCGGCGCACTGAACTCGATCCGCATCGGCATCGCCGACGCGGGCGATGCGAATTACGATTCGAACCTGCTGATCGCGGGAGATTCGATCCAGACCGTGCTGGTCGCCGTCGATGACGAGACCAACGTCGCGCCGGGCGGCGACAAGACGATCGACGTGCTGGCCAATGACGTGAACCGGACCCATGGCACGCTGACGATCACCGAGATCAACGGCGTCGCGGTGCAGCCGGGCGATACCGTGCAGCTTGCCTCGGGCGAGAGCGTGACGCTGAACGCCGACGGCACGCTGACGATCCATGCCGACCCCGAGGAAGAGACCGTCAACTTCACCTATGGGGTGACGAGTTCCGACGGGCATACCGATGTGGGCTTCGTCACCGTCCATGTCGTGCCCTGCTTCGTCGCCGGCACCTGCGTCGCGACGCCCGAGGGTCCGCGCGCGGTCGAGACGCTGGTGCCGGGCGATCTGGTGCTGACACAGGACGCCGGGCCGCAGCCGCTGCGATGGGTCGGGCGGCGGCGCGTGCCGGCCGAGGGCTCCCTTGCCCCGATCCGCTTCGAGGCCGGCGCCCATGGCGCGGTGCGGCCGCTGATGGTCTCGCCGCAGCATCGGGTGCTGCTGCGCACCCCGGCGGCCGAGCTGCTGTTCGGCGAGGCCGAGGTGCTGGTCGCGGCGAAGGATCTGGTCGACGGCCAATCCGTGCGGGTGGTCGAGGGCGGCACGGTCGACTATGTCCACCTGCTGTTCGATCGCCACCACATCCTGTTCTCCGAAGGCATGGCGAGCGAGAGCTTCCTGCCCGGGCCGCAGGTGCTGGGCGCAATGGAGGCCGCGGTGCAGGCCGAGATCTGCGCCCTCTTCCCCGAACTCGACCCGGAAACCGGCGCGGGCTATGGCCCGGCCGCGCGGCGCAGCCTGCGCGCCTATGAGGCGCGGCTGCTGCAGGGGCGTGCGGCATGACCGGGCGGGGCGAGCCGGGCGGCTGGCTACGGGCGCATCTGCCGGACGAGGGCGCGATCGCGCTGGCGCATCGGGCGCTGCCCGAACTCTGGCCGCGCGGCAGCCTGATGCTGGAATTCACCCTGCTGCGCGGCGAGGAGGGGCCCCTGCCGCTGCTGCACCTGCCGCCGCTTGCTCGCGACGGGCTGTTCCTGTCGATCGCGATCGGCACCGAGCACCAGCTTGCCCTGATCGAGCGGCGCGGCGCGGCCTTTCACGCGCTGTCGATCGACGTCACCGAGGAATGCCTTGCCGGCGGACGGATGCGGCTGATCTGGAGCTGGGACAGCGCCACCGACACCAGCCTGCTGACGCTCGAGGCGCTCGATCAGGCGACGCTGCGCCAGCGCGCGGGCACCGCCCCGCTGTCGCCGCGCCGTGCCGAGGTGGCGGCCCTCGTCGCCGGGGCGCAAGGCGCGCTCCCCGGGCCGCGGGTCGACTGGCTGGCGATCGGCGATCACCTGCAGCCGGTCGGGCCTGGCGCCTGCTTTGCCCCCGCCACCCCGATCGCCACGCCCGAGGGGCTGCGCCCCGCGGGCAGCCTGCAGCCGGGCGACCTGGTCGAGACCGTCGATGCCGGGCCGCAGCCGGTGCTGTGGTCGGGGCGGGTGATGCTGCCCGCGCTTGGCGCGCTGCGCCCGGTGCGGCTGAGCGCGCCGAGCTTTGCCGAGCGCACCGACCTCTGGCTTTTGCCGCAGCACCGCATTGCGTTGGCCGGCCCCGCGGTCGACTATCTCTTCGGCGAGGAAGAGGTGCTGATCGCCGCCCAGCATCTGGTCGATGGCTGCAGCGCGCAGCAACCCGACCGGCCCTGCGTGCTGGGCTGGCAGGGGATCATGCTGGAGGGGCACCATCTGCTGATCGCCGACGGCTGCCGGCTTGAAAGCCTCAGCGCCGGGCGGCTGGCGCGGCAACCCGCGCTCGCCCGCACCACCGCGCTCGCCGCGCTGGCCGAGGCGGGCACGCTGCCGGTGCATGCGACACCCGTTCGCCGCGAGCTGGCCCCGCACGAGGCTCAGGCCCTGGCGCTGGCGCGCGCGCGCGGCCGCGGCCCGCTCGCCGCCTGACCCCCGCGCAGCAGAAAGGGGGCCGAAGCCCCCTTTCGCATCTCGTTTTGCGGTCCCGGCCGGTCCTGTCGCGGAGGAGTGGGTCGCGACGGCCCTGCCGGTTCGGCCTTACGCCTCGGCCACGGTCTCGGGCTCGCGGGTCTCCCGCGGCGGACGACCGATCACCTCGCGCAGCGCGTCCAGCTCGATGAAATTGTCGGCCTGGCGACGCAGCTCGTCGGCGATCATCGGCGGCTGCGAGCGGATCGTCGAGACAACCGACACCCGCACGCCCATCCGCTGCAGCGCCTCGACGAGCGGACGGAAATCGCCGTCGCCCGAGAACAGCACGGCATGGTCGAGACGCGGCGCGAGCTCCATCGCGTTGACCGCGAGCTCGATGTCCATGTTGCCCTTGACCTTCCGCCGACCCATCGAGTCGGTGTATTCCTTCGCCGGTTTCGTCACCATCGCGTAGCCGTTGTAATGCAGCCAGTCGACGAGGGGACGGATCGGCGAATATTCTTCGTTCTCGAGCAGCGCGGTATAGTAGAAGGCCCGCACCAGCTTGCCGCGCCGTTCGAACTCCTGCCGGAGCAGCTTGTAGTCGATGTCGAACCCGAGCGCCTTGGCCGCCGCGTAAAGATTCGAACCATCAATGAACAGCGCAAGCCGCTCGTCCTTGTAAAACATCAACACTTCCTTTCGTCTTTGCCCAGCGGTAGGCGTCGTGTGAGTGGTTGACGCGAGGTAGAATATCCCCAATACGCCGCTGTGCACAGTTCCTGACAGAAGTGCATAGCAATCGGCCGCAGGCAAGGATATCTGTATTTATGGCCAATGACACTTTCCTGATTGCCCTCGGGGCAAATCTGCCCTCGGCCGTCGGGCTGCCGGCCCAGACCCTGGCCGCAGCGCTGGAAAAGATGGCAGAGCAGGGGCTTGCGCTGATCGCCGTCAGCCGGTTCTACCGCTCGCCCGCGTTTCCGGCGGGCTCCGGGCCGGATTATGTCAATGCCTGTGCCGTGTTGGCGGCTGAAGCCACGCCCGGCGCGGTTCTGGCGCGGCTCCACGCGATCGAGGAAGAGCTTGGCCGGATCCGCACCGAACGCTGGCAGGCGCGCAAGATCGACCTCGACCTGATCGCCGCGGGGCACATGGTGCTGCCCGATGCCGAAGCCCAGGCGGCCTGGCGTGCGCTGCCGCTCGAGCGGCAGATGCGCGAGACGCCGGCCGAGCTGATCCTGCCCCACCCGCGGCTGCAGGACCGCGGTTTCGTGCTGATTCCCCTCGCCGAGATCGCGCCCGGCTGGCGTCATCCGGCGACCGGCCGGACCGTCACCGAGATGGCCGCGGCCCTGCCCGAGGCGGAAAAAGCCGCCCTGGTGCCGCTCGAGCCCGCCGGGGCGTCGGATTGACCGCTTGTCAAGCCCCGATATTGCGCCTAAATAGGCGCCTCACACCTCCCACATCCGATTGGAGATGCCGATGGCCCGCGTGACGGTTGAAGATTGCGTTGACAAGGTTCCGAACCGCTTCGAGCTGGTGATGCTCGCCGCGCATCGGGCCCGCGAAATCGCTGCCGGCTCTCCGCTGACGGTGGACCGCGACAACGACAAGAACCCGGTGGTCGCCCTGCGCGAGATCGCCGAGGAAACGCAGTCCGCCGAGGATCTGCGCGAACGTCTGATCGAATCGCATCAGACCCAGATCGAAGTCGACGAACCCGAAGACGATTCCATGGCGATGCTGATGTCGGGCGAAACCCCCGACCGTCCGCGCGCCGACGACATGGACGAAGAGCGCATGCTCCGCGCCCTGATGGACGCGCAGGGTCGCGACTGAGTCGCACGACCGACGGGAGGCGGATGCGCGGATGATCGATGTCGAAGACCTGATCGCGCTCGTCCGCAATTACAACCCGCATACCAATGCCGAGCTGATCCGCCGGGCCTATGCCTACGGCATGAAGATGCACGAGGGTCAGTTCCGGCAGTCGGGTGAATCCTACTTCACCCATCCCGTCGCCGTCGCCGCGATCCTGACCGAGCAGCGGCTTGACGACGCGACGATCGTCACGGCGCTTCTGCACGACACGATCGAGGATACCCGCTCGACCTATACCGAGGTCGAGGGGCTGTTCGGCCACGAGATCGCCGAGCTTGTCGACGGCGTCACCAAGCTGACCAACCTGCAGCTGTCCTCGAACGCCTCGAAGCAGGCCGAGAACTTCCGCAAGCTTCTGATGGCGATGTCGAAGGACATCCGCGTGCTGCTGGTCAAGCTGGCCGACCGGCTGCACAACATGCGCACGATCAAGTCGATGCGGCTCGAGAAGCAGGCGCAGAAGGCGCGCGAGACGATGGAGATCTTCGCCCCGCTCGCCGGCCGCATGGGCATGCAGTGGATGCGCGAGGAACTCGAGGACCTCGCCTTCAAGGTGCTGAACCCCGAGGCCCGCACCTCGATCATCCGCCGCTTCGTCTCGCTGCAGAAGGAATCGGGCGACGTGATCTCGAAGATCACGCACGACATCCGCACGCTGATGGACAAGGCCGGGATCGAGGCCGACGTCTTCGGTCGCGCGAAACGGCCCTATTCGATCTGGCGCAAGATGGAGGAGAAGCAGCTTGCCTTCTCGCGCCTGTCCGACATCTACGGCTTCCGCGTCATCACCGAGAATGTCGAGGATTGCTATCGCGTCGTCGGGCTGATCCATCAGCGCTGGCGCGCCGTGCCGGGCCGGTTCAAGGATTACATCAGTCAGCCGAAGACGAACGGGTACCGCTCGATCCACACCACGGTGACGGGCCGCGACGGCAAGCGCGTCGAGGTGCAGATCCGCACCCGGCAGATGCACGAGGTCGCCGAGGCCGGCGTCGCCGCGCACTGGTCCTATCGCGACGGCGAGCCCGCCGAGAACCCCTTCGCCGTCGATCCGGCGAAATGGCTGTCCTCGCTGACCGAGCGCTTCGCCGAGGGCGACCACGAGGAATTCCTCGAGAACGTCAAGCTCGAGATGTATTCCGACCAGGTGTTCTGCTTCACGCCCAAGGGCGATGTGGTGAAGCTGCCGAAGGGCGCGACGCCGATCGACTTCGCCTATGCGATCCACACCCGGATCGGCAATTCCTGCGTCGGCGCCAAGGTCGACGGCATCCGCGTGCCGCTCTGGACCCGGCTGAAGAACGGCCAGTCGGTCGACATCATCACCGCCGCCGGCCAACGCCCGCAGGCGACCTGGCTCGACATCGTCGGCACCGGCCGCGCCCGCGCCGCGATCCGCAAGAGCCTGCGCGAGGAAGACCGCTCGCGCTTCGTCAAGCTCGGCGCCGAGCTTGCCCGCGTCGCCTTCGAGCATGTCGGCCGCAAGGTGTCTGACAAGGCGCTGCGCACCGCGGCGAAGACCCTCGGCATGGTCGACGAGATCGAACTGCTCGCCCGCCTCGGCTCGGCCGAATTCACCGCGCGCGAAGTGGTCGAGACGCTCTATCCCGAACTCGCCCAGCACGGCCCGGAGACGGTCGAACCCACTCGCGCGGTGATCGGCCTTGGCGCCGACCAGAGCTTCCGCCGCGCCGATTGCTGCCAGCCGCTGCCCGGCGAGCGCATCGTCGGCATCACCTATCGCGGCCAGGGCGTGGTGATCCACGCGATCGATTGCCCCGCGCTCGAGGAATTCGAGGAAGAACCCGAACGCTGGGTCGACCTGCATTGGCAGCCCGGCCAGCACCCGCCCGCCTATACCGCCTCGCTGAAGATCACGATCTCGAACGACGCGGGCGTGCTTGGCCATATCTGCACCTTGATCGGGCAGCAGAAGGCCAATATCTCGGATCTGCATTTCATCGACCGCAAGCCGGACTTTTACTCACTTGTCGTGGAAGTCGAGCTAAGGGACGTGGAACACCTGCACATGCTGCTCACCGCGCTCGAGGCGGAGACGGACGTGGCGCAGGTGGAGCGGTGGCGCGACATCACGCGCAAGCCCTGAGCGGGCCCGAGGGCACCGCGGACAGAGGGAACGGCCCCCCGCAAGGGGGAGAAGGACGACGGTGGTTTTCAAGCGGCGCAACAAACGTCCCTTCCTTCAGGCGCTGCGCGAGGCGGTCTGGCCGCGCGGCGGCTGGACGCGTGCCTTCCATTACATCCGGCACCGGCTGAACCGCCTGCCTGACCGGCCCGAGCGGATCGCGCGCGGCATCTTCGCCGGCGTGCTGATCTCCTTCACCCCGCTCTTCGGCTTTCACCTCGGCGGCGCGGTGGCGCTTGCCTGGCTGGTGCGCGGCAACATCATCGCCGCACTCTTCGGCACGCTGCTCGGCAACCCGCTGACCTTCCCGCTGATCGCGCTCATCTCGATCAAGCTCGGCCACTGGATACTCGGTCGCCACCTTGCCCAGGTCCGGACCGAAGGGCTGTTCGAGACCTTCGCGCATGCCTTCCACGACCTGCGCCACAATCTTTTCGCCCTGTTCACCCATGAGCCGACGCAATGGCACGGGCTGGCGAATTTCTTCGACGGCATCTTCCTGCCCTATCTCGTGGGCGGGCTGCTGCCGGGCATCGCCGCGGGGCTGGTGTGCTATTTCATCGCCCTGCCGATCGTCACCGCCTATCAGAACCGCCGCCGCACCCGGCTGAAGGAGCGGCTGACGAAGATCCGCGCCAAGATCAGTCCGCGCCGCAAGGATGGCCCGCCGCCGCCCGGCGAGGGCTGAGCCTGCCGAGACGGGCGCGCAACGCCGCGCCCCCCCTTTTCTTCCGCGCGGGCTTGCGCGCATACTCCCGCCGCACTGACCGGAGGATCCCATGCCCCACTCGCTTCGCCTTGGCGTCAACATCGACCACGTCGCCACCCTGCGCAACGCCCGCGGCGCCGCCTATCCCGAACCGCTGCGCGCGGCCCTTCTGGCCGAGGCGGCAGGTGCGGACGGCATCACTGCCCACCTGCGCGAGGATCGCCGCCACATCCGCGACAGCGACATCGCCGCGCTGAAGGCCGGGCTCGGGATCCCGCTCAACTTCGAGATGGCGCCGACCGACGAGATGCAGGCGATCGCGCTGGCCACCGCGCCGCATGCCTGCTGCCTCGTCCCCGAGAAGCGGCAGGAGGTGACGACCGAAGGCGGGCTCGACGTGGTGGCCGATCTGCCGCGGCTGACCGAGTATGTCGGCGCGCTGAACGAGGCGGGGATCCGCGTCTCGATGTTCATCGGTCATGACCCGGCACAGATCGAGGCCTCGGCGCAGATCGGCGCGGCGGTGATCGAGCTGCACACCGGCCATTACTGCGACCTGCATTATGCCGGCCGCTTCGCCGAGCGCGATCTCGAGCTCGAGGCGCTGGCGGCCGGCGCGGCCTATGCCAATTCGCTCGGCCTCGAGGTGCATGCGGGCCATGGCCTGACCTTCGAGACGGTCAGCCCGGTCGCGGCGATGCCCGAGATCCGCGAGCTGAACATCGGCCATTTCCTGATCGGCGAGGCGGTGTTCATCGGCCTCGAGGGCGCGATCGGCCAGATGCGCGCCCTGATGGACGCCGCGCGGGGCGAGTGAGCGTGATTCTCGGCATCGGCTCCGACCTCGCCAATATCGACCGCATCGCCGCGACGCTCGACCGTTTCGGCGACCGCTTCCGTACCCGCGTCTTCACCGAGACCGAGATCGCCAAGGCCGAGCGGCGCGCCGATATCGCCGGCACCTATGCCAAACGCTGGGCGGCAAAGGAGGCCTGCTCGAAGGCGCTCGGCACCGGGTTGCGGATGGGGATCTCCTGGCGCGACATGGCGGTGACGAATCTGCCGACCGGGCAGCCGGTGATGCACCTCACCGGCTGGGCCGCCGAACGGCTTGCCACGATGACCCCGCCCGGCCACGAGGCGATCGTTCACGTCACATTGACCGACGACGCCCCCTGGGCGCAGGCTTTCGTGGTGATCGAGGCACGACCCCTTCCTTGACTTGGGCGCCGCCCCAAGCCTAGGAAGGCGGGACTTTTCACAAGCGGGGCAGGGAATGGCCAAGAAATCCGAAGGCGGCATCGTCGAGACGGTGAAAACCATCGTCTGGGCACTGGTGATCGCGGGGGTGTTCCGCACCCTGTTCTTCCAGCCGTTCTGGATTCCCTCGGGCTCGATGAAGGACACGCTGCTGATCGGCGACTTCCTCTTCGTGAACAAGATGGCCTATGGCTATTCGAGCCATTCCTGCCCGTTCTCCGCCTGCCCGATCTCGGGGCGCCTCTTCGCGAGCGAGCCCGAGCGCGGCGATGTCGTCGTGTTCCGCCACCCGACGAAGAACGTCGACTTCATCAAGCGGCTGATCGGCCTGCCCGGCGACAAGATCCAGATGGTGCACGGGGTGCTGCAGATCAACGGCGAACCGGTGAAGCTCGAGGATGCCGGCACCTTTGCCGAGGAGAAGGCGCCGCAGGGCCCGCAGCAGCTGATGCCGCGCTGCGAGAACGACCCGGTCGGGATCGGCGGCACCTGCCTGAAGCAGCGCCAGATCGAGACCCTGCCGAATGGGGTGCGCCACGAGATCCTGAACATCTCGGACAGCTGGGTGGCCGATGACACCCCGGTCTTCACCGTGCCCGAGGGCCAGTATTTCTTCATGGGCGACAACCGCGACAATTCCGAGGACAGCCGCTTCCCGGCCGCCGCCGGCGGGCTTGGCTTCGTGCCGGCGGAATACCTGATCGGCCGCGCCGACCGGGTGATGTTCTCCTCGGCGGGCAAGTCGCTCTTCTACTTCTGGACCTGGCGTCCGGACCGTTTCTTCAAGGCGATCGACTGAGGTGAGGGCGTGAAGGTCGGCTCCGACATCGAGGCATTCATGGACAGGCTCGGGCACCGCTTCGCGAAGCCCGAGCTTCTCGTTCGCGCGCTCACCCACAGCTCGATCGGCTCGGCCACCCGGCCCGACAACCAGCGGCTCGAATTCCTGGGCGACCGCGTGCTCGGGCTCAGCATCGCCGAGGCGCTGTTCAAGGCCGACCGCACCGCCTCCGAGGGCCAGCTTGCACCGCGCTTCAACGCGCTGGTGCGCAAGGAGACCTGCGCCGATGTCGCTCGCCAGATCGACCTCGGCGCGGTGCTGAAGCTCGGCCGCTCGGAAATGATGTCGGGCGGCCGCCGCAAGGAGGCGCTGCTTGGCGACGCGATGGAGGCGGTGATCGCCGCCGTGCATCTCGACGCGGGCTTCGAGACGGCGCGCAAGCTCGTGCTGCGGCTCTGGGGCGAGCGGGTCGAGACCGTCGAGGAAGACGCCCGCGACGCCAAGACCGCGCTGCAGGAATGGGCCCAGGCCCGCGGCCTGCCGCCACCGGCCTACGAGACCGTGTCGCGCACCGGCCCCGACCATGCGCCGGTCTTCACCATCGAGGTGCATCTCGCCTCGGGCGAGAGCGAGCGCGCCAAGGCCGGCTCGAAACGCATCGCCGAACAATCCGCCGCCAAGGCGCTCCTGACCCGCCTGGAGGGCGACACATGACCGAAGACACCCCGCATCCCGAGCACACCCGCGCGGGCTTCGTCGCGCTGATCGGCGAGCCGAACGCCGGCAAGTCGACCCTGCTGAACCGCATGGTCGGCGCCAAGGTCTCGATCGTCACCCACAAGGTGCAGACGACGCGCGCCCGCATCCGCGGCGTGTGCATGGCGGGCGAGACGCAGATCGTCTTCGTCGACACCCCCGGCATCTTCCGCCCGCGCCGCCGGCTCGACCGCGCCATGGTCACCGCGGCCTGGGGCGGCGCCTCGGATGCCGACATCATCGTGCTGCTGATCGAGGCGCATCGCGGCCTGACCGACGGCACCCGCGCGATCATCGAGGCGCTGAAGGAACGCGCCGGCGAACAGCCGGTCGCACTTGCGATCAACAAGATCGACAAGGTCAAGGCCGAGCGCCTGCTCGAACTGGCGCAGGCCGCGAACGAGGCCTTCCCCTTCGTCAGGACCTTCATGATCTCGGCCGAGCGCGGCTATGGCGTCGACGACCTGCGCGAATGGCTGGCGGGCGAGTTGCCCGAGGGCCCGTGGTTCTACCCCGAGGACCAGATCGCCGACCTGCCGATGCGCCAGATCGCCGCCGAGGTCACGCGCGAGAAGCTGACCCTGCGTCTGCACGAGGAGCTGCCCTATCAGCTCACCGTCGAGACCGAGAAATGGGAGGACCGCAAGGACGGCTCCACCCGCATCGACCAGCTGATCTATGTCGCGCGCGAGGGCCACAAGGGCATCGTGCTCGGCAAGGGTGGCGAGACGATCAAGGCGATCTCGACCGCGGCCCGCGCCGATCTTGCCGAATTCCTCGGCCGGCCGGTGCATCTCTTCCTGCAGGTGAAGGTGCGCCCGAACTGGCTCGAAGAGGCCGAGCGCTATTCCGAGATGGGGCTCGACTTCAAGGACGGCGACTGAATGGGCCTCCGCCTCGCCGCGGAGGTCTGGGTGCGCGCCTATCTGCGACGGCTGGAGATCGCGCACATCCCCGCCTATGTCGCCGCCCGCGGCGAGCCGACCTCCGGCGCGGTGATGGTGAAATGCGCCACCCTCGACGGGCGCGCGACGCTGTGGCAGCGCAGCTTCGATCTGACGACCGGCGCGCGCAAATGGATGATCCTGACCGAAGGCCCGGAACCCGAGGTCGACGCCTCGATCCGCCGCCAGCGCGGCTTCGACCCCGACCTCTGGGTGATCGAGATCGAAAGCCGCGACGGCCGCACCCTGCTCGACCAGGAAGGCCTCAGCGACTGACCCCCTGCCCGGACGCCCCCTTTCCCTTTCATCTTGCCGGAAATACCTTCGGGGGGTCCGGGGGGCAGACGGCCCCCCGGCCTCTCGCCCCGGAACCCCCGCATGGACTGGCAAGACCACGGCACCATCCTCTCGACCCGCCCGCAGGGCGAGACCTCGGCGCTGATCGAGGTGTTCACGGCGGCCCATGGCCGGCATGCGGGCGTGGTGCGCGGCGGCGCCTCGCGGAAGATGGCGGCGACGCTGCAACCCGGCTCCTCGGTAACCGTGCGCTGGCGCGCCCGGCTCGAGGACCAGCTCGGCACCTTCACCGTCGAACCGATCGCCTCGCGCGCCGGCGCGATGAGCGACCGGCTGGCGCTTGCGGGGCTGTCCGCCACCTGCGCGATGCTTGCCTTCACCCTGCCCGAACGCGCCCCCCACCCGGCGCTTTTTGCCGCCACCGAGCCGCTTTTCGCGGTGATCGGCGATGCGGTGCCGGGCTGGCCGCTCGATTATCTCCGCTGGGAAATGCAGCTGCTCGACGAGCTCGGCTATGGGCTCGACCTCGGCCGCTGCGCCGTCACCGGCACGCGCGAGGATCTGGCCTTCGTCAGCCCCCGCAGCGGCCGCGCCGTCAGCCGCGCGGGCGCCGGTGACTGGGCGCCGCGGCTGCTGCCGCTGCCCGCCTGCCTCTTGGGTCAGGGGCCGGCAAGCTGGGCGGAGATCTCGGACGGGCTGCGCCTCACCGGCCATTTCCTCGACCGGTTCGCGGCCGAGCACGGCAGCCGGGCGCTGCCCGCCGCCCGCGCCCGGCTGATCGCGGCACTTGCCCGTCAGGGCTGAGTGCGGTCGTCGAGCACCAGCTGCAACAGCGCCAGATCCAGCCAGCGGCCGAATTTCTGCCCGACCTCGGGCATCGTGCCGACGGCGCGGAAGCCGAGCTGCTCGTGCAGCGCGATCGAGGCCGCATTGCCCGCCTCGATCGCCGCCACCATCACATGCAGCCCCTCGGCGCGGGCGAAGGCGATCAGCTGCGTCATCAGCGCCCGGCCCCGGCCGCCACCGCGCCGGTCGGACCGGATGTAGACCGAATGCTCGACCGTCTCGCGATAGCCATCGAAGGCGCGGAACGGGCCATAGCTCGCATAGCCCGTGACCTCGCCCGCCTCCTCGAGCACAAGGACCGGCAGCCCCGCGCCCTGCCGCGCGCTCATCCAGGCGATGCGGTTCGCGGCATCGACCTCGACATCGTTCCAGATCGCCGTCGTGTTGCGCACGGCGTCGTTGTAGATCGCCGCAAGGGCCTCGGCATCGTCGGCAATGGCGTCACGGATCATCGCACTCTCCTTTGCCGCCAGTGAGCGCAAAGAGACCCGCGATGCAATGAAAAACGGGGCCCGAAGGCCCCGTTTCCCTCCCTGTTATGTCGGGCCTCAGCCGAGCAGGCGACGGGCGATGACCTGCGCCTGGATCTCGGCCGCGCCCTCGAAGATGTTCAGGATGCGCGCGTCGCACAGGATCCGCGAGATCGTGTATTCGAGCGCGAAGCCGTTGCCGCCATGGATCTGCAGCGCGTTGTCGGCCGCCGCCCAGGCGACACGGGCGCCCAGAAGCTTCGCCATCCCCGCCTCGAGGTCGCAGCGCCGGCCGTGGTCCTTCTGCCAGGCCGAGAAATAGGTGAACTGGCGCGCGATCATGATCTCGACCGCCATCATCGCCAGCTTGCCCGAGACCCGCGGGAACTCGATCAGCGACTTGCCGAACTGCTTGCGGTCGATCGCATATTGCATGCCGATCTCGCAGGCCGCCTGCGCCACGCCGACGGCGCGCGCCGCGGTCTGGATGCGGGCCGATTCGAAGGTCTCCATCAGCTGCTTGAAGCCGCGCCCGGTCTCGCCGCCGAGAAGGTTCTCGCCCTTCACCCGGAAGCCGTCGAAGCCGAGCTCGTATTCCTTCATGCCGCGATAGCCGAGCACCTCGATCTCGCCGCCGGTCATGCCGGGGGTCGGGAAGGGGTTGTCGTCGGTGCCCGGGGTCTTTTCGGCCAGGAACATGCTCAGCCCGCGCCAGTCGCTGGTCTCGGGCTCGGTGCGGGCCAGAAGCGTCATCACATGGGTGCGCTGCGCATGGGTGATCCAGGTCTTGTTGCCGGTGATGACCCAGTCATCCCCCTCGCGCACCGCGCGGGTGCGCAGCGAGCCGAGGTCCGAGCCGGTGTTCGGTTCGGTGAAGACCGCGGTCGACAGGATCTCGCCGCTCGCGAGCGCGGGCAGCCATTTTTTCTTCTGCTCCTCGGTGCCGCCGCACAGGATCAGCTCGGCCGCGATTTCCGAGCGCGTGCCGAGCGAGCCGACGCCGATGTAGCCGCGCGAAAGCTCTTCGGTGACGACCACCATCGAGGCCTTCGACAGGCCAAGCCCACCATATTCCTCGGGAATGGTCAGACCGAAGACGCCAAGCTCGGCAAGCTCCTCGATGATCTCCATCGGGATGAGCTCGTCCTTCAGGTGCCACTCATGCGCGTTCGGGATCACCCGTTCCTCGGCATAGCGGTGGAACTGCTCGCGGATCATCTCGAGGTCTTCATCAAGGCCCGAGGCACCGAAGAGGGCCCGGCCCTGATTGTCGCGCATCAGCGCGACAAGGGCCGCGCGGGCGGCGGGGCTGTTGCCCTCGGCCATCAGTTTCGCGGCGGCGTCGGAGGGGCTCCAGCTCAGCCCGAGGTCATGCAGACGCGCCACCTCGCCCTGGCTCATCGGGATGCCGCCGGCGATCTGGTTCAGGTATTCGCCGAAGCCGATCTGCAGCAGCAGCCCTTCCATCTCGCCGAAACCGCCCGCCTCGGCGACGCGGCCGGCCCAGGCCCGCAGCTGCACCAGCGACTGTTCATAGGTGGCCAGCCAGGCCAGCGCATGGGCGGCGAACTGCTCGCGCTCGAGCGCCGATCCCGAGACCTTGCCCTGATGGCTCACCTTCGCGCGCAGGTTCGCGGTGGCCTCGGACAGCAGCGTGGCGAGCTCGGGCAGCGCCGCCTCGGTCAGAGCGAGCAGGTCAGGAAGAACAGTCGTCGTGGTCATGTCAGCCCCATCTTGCGCCCGGAATCGGCGCCTCGTCTTGCGTTGGTCCCGTGCTTAGGCATTTTGCAACCGCAGCGCAATAAAAATTCGCAAGCGCAGCATGATTGGACCGAATATGTCGCGGCGATTTTCAGCTATTCGCTGCCACGCCGCCCGGGCTGGACGCAGCGGGCGGCGCGCATTAGGTCAGGGGCAGACCAAGGAGAGCGCGATGAAGCCAGCCCTGACCCTCTACCTCGCCGCGCCGCGCGGCTTTTGCGCCGGCGTCGACCGGGCGATCAAGATCGTCGAGATGGCGCTCGAGAAATGGGGGGCGCCGGTCTATGTGCGCCACGAGATCGTGCACAACAAGTTCGTCGTCGACGGGCTGCGCGACAAGGGCGCGGTCTTCGTCGAGGAGCTGGACGAGGTGCCCGCCGACCGGCCGGTGATCTTCTCGGCGCATGGCGTGCCGAAATCGGTGCCGGCCGAGGCGCAGCGGCGCGAGATGATCTGGGTCGATGCCACCTGCCCGCTGGTCAGCAAGGTACATATCGAGGCCGAGCGCCATCACGAGGCCGGGTTGCAGATGGTGATGATCGGCCATGCCGGCCACCCCGAGGTGCTGGGCACGATGGGGCAGCTGCCCGAGGGCGAGGTGCTTCTGGTCGAGACCGTGGCCGATGTCGCGCATCTGGAACCGCGCGATCCGGCGCGGCTGGCCTTCATCACCCAGACGACGCTCTCGGTCGACGACACCACCGAGATCGTCGCGGCGCTGAAGGCGCGCTTCCCGGCGATCGTCGGGCCGGCGAAGGAAGACATCTGCTATGCCACGACGAACCGGCAGGCGGCGGTGAAGGCGATCGCGCCGAAGATCGACGCGCTGCTGGTGATCGGCGCGCCGAATTCCTCGAACTCGCGCCGTCTGGTCGAGGTCGGCCGCGCCGAGGGCTGCGCCTACAGCCAGCTGGTGCAGCGCGCGACCGACATCGACTGGCGCGCACTCGAGGGCATTCGCGCGGTCGGCGTGACCGCGGGCGCCTCGGCCCCCGAGGTGCTGGTGAACGAGGTGATCGACGCCTTCGCCGAGCACTATGCGCTGACCGTCGAGCGGGTCGAGACCGCGCGCGAGGACATCGAGTTCAAGGTGCCGCGGGTGTTGCGCACCGCCTGAGGGCGGGGCAAACGGGGCGGACAGATGCGGGGCGCGCTGCCCCGCACCCCGGGATATTTGGAGCGATTGGAAGACATGGCCGAGTTCTTTGCATGGACCGACGGCGCCTGCTCGGGCAACCCGGGGCCGGGCGGCTGGGGTGTGCTGATGCGCGCGATGGAGGGTGAGAGCGTCGCCAAGGAGCGCGAGCTGAACGGCGGCGAGGCGATGACCACCAACAACCGGATGGAATTGCTGGCCGCGATCAGCGCGCTCGAGGCGCTGACCCGCGAGGTGGCGATCACCATCACCACCGATTCGGCCTATGTGAAGAACGGGGTGACCGGCTGGATCCACGGCTGGAAGCGCAACGGCTGGAAGACCGCGGACCGCAAGCCGGTGAAGAACGTCGATCTGTGGCAGCGGCTCGATGCGGCGCAGGCGCGCCACAAGGTGACCTGGAAATGGATCAAGGGTCACGCCGGCCACGCCGAGAACGAGCGCGCCGACGAGCTCGCCCGCGCCGGCATGGCCCCCTATAAAGGCGGCAAATAACCCGCTAGCATCGGGCGACACCGCAGCGAGGCGCCGCCATGACCCCCGGGGATCAGCATCCGGTCATCGACTATCTGACGACGCTGCCCGTCGGCATCGCGCTCGATTACGTCTCGGTCTTCGTCTTCGCGCTGACGGGCGCACTCGTCGCCTCGCGCCAGCAGCTCGACCTGGTGGGGTTCATCTTCATCGCGGCGCTGACCGCCGTTGGCGGCGGCACGCTGCGCGATCTGCTGATCGGGCGGATCCCGGTGTTCTGGGTGGGCAAGCCCGAATACATGGTGCTGATCGCCGGGGCGGCGGTGCTCGTCTTCTTCACCGCGCATCTGCTGGAAAGCCGCTATCGCGCGCTTCTGTGGCTCGATGCCTGCGCGCTCGCCGTCGCCGTGCCGGCGGGCGTCGCGGTGACGATGTCGCGCGGGCACGGCCCGGTCACCGTGCTCATCATGGGGGTGGTCACCGGATCGTTTGGCGGGCTGATGCGCGATGTCGTGTGCAACGAGGTGCCGCTGACGCTGAAACAGGGCGAGCTCTATCTCAGCTGTGCCTTTGCCGGGGCGGGGGCGGCGCTGCTGCTGACCGCCGCCGGCGCGCCGGGGCTGCCCGCGGCGATCGGCTGCGGTCTCGTCACCTTCGCGCTCAGGGCGGGGTCGCTGCGCTGGGGCTGGAAGCTGCCGGTCTACAAGCCGCGCCCGCCCCGCCCGCACAGTTAGAGGAACAGCTGCAGCACCAGCGGCGCGAGGAAGGCGGTCAGCACCGCATTGAGCCCCATCCCGATCGAGGCGAAGACCCCCGCCGTGTCGTTCACCTGAAAGGCGCGGGCGGTGCCGATGCCATGCGCCGCCACCCCGGTCGCAAAGCCGCGCGCACGCCAGTCGGTCAGCCCGATCGCGTTCAGCATCGGGGTGACGAAGATCGCCCCGATCATCCCCGTCAGCAGCACCAGCACCGCGGTCAGCGTCGGCGCGCCGCCAAGGCTTTCCGAAATCCCGATGGCGACCGGCGCGGTCGCCGATTTCGGCGCGAGCGTGGCGAGCAGCCCCTTGTCCGCGCCAAGCGCCCAGGCGATCGCCAGCGCCGAGAACACCGCAGTGAACGAGCCCGCGACCAGCGCCACCGCGATCGGCACCAGTGCCTTGCGGATCTTCGCAAGGTTCGCCTGCAGCGGCACGGCGAGGCACACCGTCGCCGGGCCCAGCATGAAGTGCACGAATTGCGCGCCGTCGAAATAGCTTTCGTAATTCGTGCCGGTCAGCCAGAGCAGCACCGCCAGCAGCGCCACCGCGATCATCACCGGGTTGGCGATCGGGTTGCAGCGCGCCAGCCGATAGAGGCGGTCGCCCGCCCAATAGGCGATCAGCGTCGCGGCGAGCCACAAGAGCGGCTTCGAGGCGAGATAGGACCAGATCAGCGCGGCGTCAGTCATCGGGGTTGCTCCCCACCAGCCGCGCGACCCAGGTGAAGGTCAGCGCCCCCACGGTGATCGCCAGCAGCGTCGAGACGACGAGCGAGACGGCCAGCGCCAGCCCATGCGCGGCAATCGTCGGCAGGTGCGCCACAACCCCCACCCCGGCCGGCACGAAGAGCAGCGCCAGATTGGCCAGAAGCCCCTGCGCCGCGGGCCGGATCAGCGCGCCGAGCGGCGGGATCACCTGCAGCGCCACCACCAGCCCCACCATGCCCAGCACCGGCCCGGGCAGCGGCAGGTGCAGCGCGCGCGAGATCACCTCGCCCACGAGCTGAAAGATCAGGATGATTGACAGAGCCGGGACCATCGGCCTTCCCTTGTTGCGAGGCGTTTTGCCCAGCCTAGGCGAGGCGCGGGCGGGATCAAGCCGAAACCCGCGCAGATCTTGTGGATAACCCCGCCCCTGCCCGCCAGATCGTGGGGGGCGCGGTTGACTCGTCCGCCCCCGCCCCCGAAACTGCCCCACCCTGAACGGAATCGGAAAGATCTGCCTTGCGCTTCTCCCGCCTGCGCCTGAACGGCTTCAAGAGCTTCGTCGACCCGACCGACCTCGTGATCCACGACGGTCTGACCGGCGTCGTCGGGCCGAACGGCTGCGGCAAGTCGAACCTGCTCGAGGCGCTTCGCTGGGTGATGGGCGAGAACCGCGCCTCGGCGATGCGCGGCGGCGGCATGGAGGACGTGATCTTCGCCGGCGCCGCCACCCGGCCCGCGCGCAACTTCGCCGAGGTCTCGCTCAGCATCGACAACACCGAGCGGCTGGCGCCTTCGGGCTTCAACGATGCCGACACGCTGGAGATCGTGCGCCGGATCACCCGCGACGCGGGCTCGGCCTACAAGGTGAACGGCAAGGACGTGCGGGCGCGCGACGTGCAGATGCTGTTCGCCGATGCCTCGACCGGCTCGCAATCGCCGGCGCTGGTGCGGCAGGGGCAGATTTCCGAACTCATCAACGCCAAGCCGAAGGCGCGGCGGCGGATCCTGGAAGAGGCCGCGGGGATCTCGGGCCTCTATCAGCGCCGGCACGAGGCCGAGCTGAAGCTCAATGGCGCCGAACAGAACCTGCTGCGCGTCGATGATGTGATCGAGCAGCTCGGCGGACAGCTGGCGACGCTGGCCCGGCAGGCCCGGCAGGCGGCGCGCTATCGCGAACTTGGTGCCGCGCTGCGCCGGGCCGAGGGGATGCTGCTCTATCGGCGCTGGCGCGAGGCCGACCTCGCCCGCGAGGAGGCCGAGGCGGGGCTGCGCGCGCGGCTGACCGCGGCGGCGCAGGCCGAAGGCGCGGCGCGCGGCGCGGCGAAGGCGCGCGCGGTGCAGGAAGACGCGCTGCCGCCGCTGCGCGAGGAAGAGGCGATCGCCGGCGCGATCCTGCAGCGGCTGATGCTGCAGCGCGATGCGCTGTCCGATCAGGAAGCGCAGGCCGCCGCCCGGATCGAGACGCTGAAATCGCGCATCACCCAGCTTGACCGCGACATGGAGCGCGAAGCCGGGCTGAACCGCGATGCCGGCGAGACGATCGAGCGGCTCGACTGGGAAATGGGCCAGCTGCTGAAGGCGGCAGAGGGCCAGGACGACAAGCTCGAGGCGGCGGCAGAGGCCTCGGCCGAGGCGGCAGGGGTTCTGGCCGACCGCGAGGCGCAGCTCGCCGAGATGACCGAGGACGTGGCGCGGCTGGCGGCCCGGCACGGCTCGGCGCAGCGGCTTCTGTCCGACAGCCGTGCGACCGCGACGCGCGCCGAGGCCGAGGCTGCGCGCGCAGCCGGTCAGGCCGAGGAGGCCGCCGAGGCGCTTGACCGTGCCGGCGAGGCCTTCGAGGCGGCGCAGATCGCGCAGGAAGAGGCGCAGGAGGCGACCGAGACCGCCGAGGAGATGCTGACCGCCGCCGAGGAAGCCCGCGCCGAGGTGCAGGCCCGCGAATCCGCCGCCCGCGCCATGCGCTCCGAGGCCGAGGGCGAGGCCGGCGCGCTGCGCGCCGAGGTGACGGCGCTTGCCCGGCTGGTCGAGCGCGAGGCGGCAAGCGGCCAGCAGCTTCTCGACCGGGTGCAGGTGGAGCCGGGCTATGAGGCAGCGCTTGGCGCGGCGCTGGCCGACGATCTGCGCGCCCCCGAGGTCGGGGAAGACGCCGCCTCGGGCTGGGGGCTTCTGCCCGATTACGACGCGCCGCAACCGCTGCCCGACGGCGTCGCGCCGCTGGCCTCGCATGTCGGCGTGCCCGAGGTCCTGACCCGCCGCATCGGCCAGATCGGCCTTGTGGCGGACGCGGCCGAGGGCGCACGGTTGCAGCCGCTGCTGGCGCCCGGTCAGCGGCTCGTGTCGCTGGCGGGCGATCTGTGGCGGTGGGACGGGTTCCGCGCCGGCGCCGAGGATGCACCAAGCGCCGCGGCGCTGCGGCTGCGCCAGCTCAACCGTCTGGTCGAGCTGAAACGCGATCTCGAGGAGGTCGCGGCACGGGCCGAAGGCGCACGGCAGGCCCATGAGGCGCTGACGCGCGCGCTCGCCGATGCCTCGGCCGCCGATGCCCGCGCCCGCGAGGCGCGCCGCGCCGCCGATCAGCGTCTGGCCGAAGCGGGTCGCGCGCTGAGCCGGGCCGAGGCCGAACGCGCGATCGCGGCGGGCAAGCTCGAATCCGCGCGGCTGGCGATGAAACGGCATGGCGACGAGGCGTCGTCGGCGCGGCTCGCCCTTGCCGAGGCCGAGGCGCAATCGGCGGCGCTGCCGGACCTCGATGCCGCGCGCGCCGATGTCGACGCGGTGAAGATGACGGTCGAGGCGGCGCGGGTGACGATGCTGACCCGCCGCTCGGCGCATGACGAGATCCGCCGCGAGGGCGAGGCCCGGCTGAAGCGCCGGCAGGAGATCACCAAGGAGCTGTCGGGCTGGCGTCACCGGCTCGAGACCGCCGAGAAGCGCTCGGCGGAACTCGCCGCGCGCCGGGCCGAGGCGGTGGACGAGCTCTCCGAGGCCGCCGAGGTGCCCGAGGAGCTGGCCGCGAAGCGCGAGGAGCTGTCCGAGGCGATCGAGACGGCCGAGGAGCGCCGCGGCACCGCCTCGGAACGGCTGGGCGCCGCCGAGGCCGCGCTGCGCGAGGCGCAACTGGCCGAGCGCGAGGCCGAACGTCTGGCCGGCGAGGCGCGCGAGGGCCGCGCCCGCGCCGAGGCCCGGGTCGAGGCCGCGCGCGCGACGCTGTCGCAGGCCGCCGACCGCATCCTCGAGGTGACCGAGCAATCGCCGCAGGCGCTGTTCGAGAGCCTTGGCGAGGGGACCGAGGAAATGCCCGGCGCCGAGGAGCTGGAGACCGAGGTCGCCCGGCTGAAGCGCAGCCGCGAGGCGCTTGGCGCGGTCAACCTGCGCGCCGAGGAAGACGCGCGCGAGGTGCAGGGCGAATATGACACGCTGGTGCAGGAAAAGAGCGACCTCGAAGAGGCGATCCGCAAGCTGCGCTCGGGCATCCAGGGGCTGAACCGCGAGGGGCGCGAGCGGCTGCTGACCGCCTTCGAACAGGTGAACCAGAGCTTCCGCAACCTCTTCACCCACCTCTTCGGCGGCGGCGAGGCCAACCTCGTGCTGATCGAATCGGACGACCCGCTCGAGGCGGGGCTCGAGATCATGTGCCAGCCGCCCGGCAAGAAGCTGTCGACGCTGTCCCTGCTGTCGGGCGGCGAGCAGACGCTGACCGCGCTGGCGCTGATCTTCGCGGTGTTCCTGGCGAATCCGGCGCCGATCTGCGTGCTCGACGAGGTCGACGCGCCGCTCGACGATGCGAACGTGACGCGGTTCTGCGACCTGATGGACGAGATGACACGGCGCACCGACACCCGCTTCCTCGTCATCACCCACCACGCGGTGACGATGAGCCGGATGGACCGGCTGTTCGGGGTGACGATGCAGGAGCAGGGCGTGAGCCAGCTCGTCTCGGTCGACCTCAAGCGCGCCGAGCAGCTGGTGGCCTGACAGCCGCGGGGGGCTGGACATCCGCCGCCCGCGCCCCATCTTCTGCGCCAGACCGCAACAGGAGGGAACCGCATGAGCAGGACCTATGCGAAGACGCCCGAGGCGCTGGCCCGGCTGACGCCCGAGCAATACCGGGTGACGCAGGAAAGCGGCACCGAACGGCCCTTCACCGGCGAATACACCGACACCACCGAGCCCGGGCTTTACGTCGACGTGGTCTCGGGCGAGCCGCTCTTCGCCTCGCAGGACAAGTTCGACAGCCATTGCGGCTGGCCGTCCTTCACCCGCCCGCTCGAGGCCGAGCACGTCACCGCGCATCGCGACCTCAGCCATGGCATGGTGCGGGTCGAGGTGCGCTCGAAACACGGCGACAGCCATCTGGGCCACGTCTTCCCCGACGGGCCGCAGGACCGCGGCGGGCTGCGCTATTGCATCAACTCGGCCAGCCTGCGCTTCATCCCGCGCGACCGGATGGAGGCCGAAGGCTATGGCGACTATCTGGACATGGTGAAATGATGACCGAGACGGCCCTTCTTGCCGGCGGCTGCTTCTGGGGGATGCAGGATCTGATCCGCAAGCTGCCGGGCGTGGTGTCGACCCGCGTCGGCTATAGCGGCGGCGACGTGGAGAACGCGACCTACCGCCACCACGGCACCCATGCCGAGGCGATCGAGATCACCTTCGACCCGGCGCAGATCAGCTATCGTCGGCTGCTGGAATTCTTCTTCCAGATCCACGACCCGACCACGCCGAACCGGCAGGGCAACGACATCGGCCCCTCCTACCGCTCGGCGATCTTCTACACCTCCGAGGCACAGCGCCAGACCGCGCTCGACACCATCGCGGATGTCGACGCCTCGGGTCTGTGGCCGGGCAAGGTGGTGACCGAGCTCGCCCCCGCCGGCCCGTTCTGGCAGGCCGAACCCGAGCATCAGGATTACCTCGAGCGCTTCCCGAACGGCTATACCTGCCACCGGATCCGGCCGGGCTGGGTGCTGCCGCGGCGCGCGGCCGAGTGACCTGCGGGCGCGCTTCGCGCCTTGCGCAAAATATGGGCGAGGCGCCGTATTTCCAGGCGCCCCGTCCGACGGCCCGCCGGGGCCGGCTCCCCGCCGCGGCAGCGCGCTTGCCTTCCGCCCCGGCCCGGTCCACCCGGACAGAAAAGAGGCCACGCCATGACCCGTCCCCTCTCCATCGTCGTCGTCGAGAAGGACCGCGACCGCGCACGGATGATCGTCGACGGCCTGCGCGAGGCCGGCGCGCACGAGGTCGTGGTGATCGGCGACGAGGTCGGCCTTGCCCGCCGCATCGCCGAGCGCAACCCCGACATCGTGCTGATCGACCTCGCCTCGCCCTCGCGCGACGTGCTCGAGGAGCTGACGCTTGCCACCGCGCCGATGGAGCGCCCGGTGGCGATGTTCGTCGACCGCACCGACGGCGGGCTGACCCGGGCGGCGATCGAGGCCGGGGTCTCAGCCTATGTCGTCGACGGGCTGCGGCCGGAACGGCTGACGCCGATCCTCGATGCCGCGATCGCGCGCTTTGCGCTGCTGCAGAAGATGCGCGCGGAACTGGCCGCGACGCGGCGCGCGCTGGAAGAGCGCAAGGTGATCGACCGCGCCAAGGGCCTGCTGATGCGGGCGCGCAACATCGACGAGGACGCGGCCTATGCGCTGCTGCGCAAGACGGCGATGGCCCAGGGGCGCAAGATCGCCGATGTGGCGCAGGCGCTGGTCACCGCCGCGGAGCTGCTGAAATGACCGAGACGCTGCGCCTTGGCTATATCCCGCTGATCGACGCGGCGCCCTTCTTCATCGCGCAATCGCTGGGCTTTGCCGAGGCCGAGGGGCTGGTGCTTGACCTGCGTCCCGCGCCGTCCTGGTCGGCGCTGCGCGACATGCTGGCCATGGGCGCGGTCGAGGCGGCGCAGATGCTGTCGCCGGTGCCGGTCGCCGCCGCGCTCGGTCTGGGCGCCAGCCAGGCCCGGTTCGAGGCGCTGCAGCTGCTGAACGCGAATGGCGACGTCATCGGCGTGTCGCGGGCGCTCGCTGCCACGATGCGCGCGGCGGGCCACCCGTTCGATTTCGCGGATGCCCGCACGGCGGGGGCGGCGCTGCTGGCCGCGGCCGGGGCCCGGCTGCGCATCGGCGTGCCCTTCCCCTTCTCGATGCACGCCGAGCTGGTGCATTACTGGCTCGAGAACCTCGGCCTGCCGCTGCCGGCCGAGCTCGACATCCGCACCGTGCCGCCGCCGCGCATGACCGAGGCGCTGGCCGCGGGCGAGATCGACGCCTTCGCCGTCGGCGAGCCCTGGGGTAGCCAGGCGGTCGAGCGCGGCGTGGGCGAGCTGCTTCTGCCCGGCACCGCGATCTGGGCCTTCGCGCCCGAGAAGGTGCTGGCGGTGCGGCAGGGCTGGGCCGACGAGAACGAAGACCTCGCCGGCCGGCTGATGCGCGCGGTCTGGCACGCCTGCGGCTGGCTTGGCGCGCCGGAAAACCGCTTCCTCGTCTCCGACCTGCTCTCTGGCCCCGACCGGCTGCCGATCGCCGCCGAGGTGATCGACCGCGCGCTGTCGGGGCGGATGGTGATCTCGGCCGAGGGCGAGGAGCGCGAAAGCGCCAACATGATCGTCTTCTCGGGCGGCGCCGCGACCTTCCCCTGGCGCAGCCAGGCGGCCTGGATCGGCGCACAGCTGGCCCGCCGCTATGGTCTCGATCCGGTGGCGGCAGCGCAGAGCGCGGCCGAGGTCTATCGCCCCGATCTCTACCGCCGCCACCTTCGCGCGGCGGGCGCCGATCTGCCCGGCGCCTCGGCCAAGCTGGAAGGCGCGCTGACCGCGCCGACCGCCGTGGCCTCGGAACGCGGGCAGATGATTCTCCCCGCCGATCGGTTCTTCGACTGCCGCATTTTTGACCCTGACGCCGCCGGCGCCTGAGGAACGGGCCCATTTCCCGTGCAGCCGGCGTCTCGCGGCCGGAAACCGCGGGCATCATCCGCCACGATGATTGACGCATTGCCCGCCCTGCTGGCATTCGTAAAGCAAGCGCAGGGACAACGATGTCCCCCGCGGTCTGTCCCCCGCTGACGGGGGCTTTCCGATCATAGTTCCCGCTGTCGGGGACACCGAACAAAGCCGTTCGATCCGTTGCCGCACCTCCTCCCGCGGCGACCGATTGAGCGGCTTTTTTTTTTCATTTTCCGCGCCCCGAGGGGCCAACTGGACAGGGACGACATGAAACGCATCGCACTGCTTCTCGCCGCCACCACGTGCCTCGCGGGCCCCGCGCTCGCCTTCGACGTCGAAAAGGACGAACTCACCCTCGGCTTCATCAAGCTGACCGACATGGCGCCACTGGCCATCGCCAAGGAGAAGGGCTTCTTCGAGGACGAGGGGCTTTACGTCACCCTCGAGGCGCAGTCGAACTGGAAGGTGCTGCTCGACCGGGTGATCTCGGGCGAGCTTGACGGCGCGCACATGCTGGCCGGTCAGCCGATCGCCGCCACCATCGGCTATGGCACCAAGGGCAGCATCATCACCCCCTTCTCGATGGACCTGAACGGCAACGGCATCACCGTGTCGAACGAGGTCTGGGAGATGATGAAGCCGAACCTGAAGCTCGACGCCGAGGGCCGGCCACTGCACCCGATCTCGGCCGCCGCGCTGAAGCCGGTGATCGAGAAATTCAAGGCCGAGGGCAAGCCCTTCAACATGGGCATGGTGTTCCCGGTCTCGACCCACAATTACGAGCTGCGCTACTGGCTCGCCGCGGGCGGCATCGACCCGGGCCTCTACAGCCCCGATGACGTCTCGGGCCAGATCGGCGCCGAGGCGCTGCTCTCCGTCACCCCGCCGCCGCAGATGCCCGCGACGCTCGAGGCCGGCACGATCTCGGGCTATTGCGTGGGCGAGCCGTGGAACCAGGCTGCCGTCTTCAAGGGCATCGGCGTGCCGGTCGTGACCGATTACGAGATCTGGAAGAACAATCCCGAGAAGGTCTTCGGCATCACCGAGGCCTTCAACGAGGAGAACCCAGAGACGGTGAAGGCGCTGACCCGCGCGCTGATCCGGGCGGGCGAATGGCTCGATGCCGACAACGGCGCCCATCGCTCCGAGGCGGTCGAGATCCTCAGCCGCCCGGAATATGTCGGCGCCGACAAGGCGGTGATCGCGAACTCGATGACCGGCACGTTTGAGTATGAGAAGGGCGACACCCGCGACGTGCCCGATTTCAACGTTTTCTTCCGCTACAACGCGACCTATCCCTATTACTCGGACGCGGTGTGGTATCTGACGCAGATGCGCCGCTGGGGCCAGATCCCCGAGGCGCATCCGGACGCCTGGTATGACGAGACGGCGAAGGCGGTCTATCGCCCCGACATCTACAAGGCCGCGGCGCAGTCGCTGATCGACGACGGCACGCTGCCGGCCGCGAACTTCGATCTTGATGCGGACGGCTACCGCGAGCCCACCCCGGGCGCGGATGTGATCGACGGCATCGGCTTCGATGCCCATGCGCCGAACGCCTATATCGACAGCCTGCCGATCGGCCTGAAGGACGACCAGACGGTCGTCGGCGGCCAGGTCGTCACCAACTGAGCGGGCGGGGGCCCCGCCCCCGTCTCTTCCCCGCCATGACAGCCAGGAAACCCCACATGACCGCGATCGACCCCACCGCGCCCACCGCCGCCCGCGACGCTGCCCGCGACGCCCGGCGCGCCCGCCGCTTCGCCCGGATCAGCAAGCTCGACAGCTGGTTCAAGGTTCTCGGCCTGCCCTGGCTGACGCCGATCCTGCGCCTTGCCGCGGGCGACACCCCGCGCGCCCAGCTGCGCGAGATCTGGCGGCTGCTTGGCGTGCCGCTGGTGGCGATCGTGCTCTTCCTCGGCATCTGGGCGGCGCTGGCGCCGAAGGTGCAGACCTCGCTTGGCGCGATCCCGGGACCGGCGCAGGTCTGGGACCAGGTCAGGGTGCTGAACGCCGATGCCGCGGCCGAACGCGCGAAGGCCGCCGAGTTCTACGCCCGGCAGGACGAGCGCAACGCCCAGCTGGTGGCAGACGGCAAGGCCGACAAGGTCAAGACCCGCGCCTATACCGGCAAGCCGACCTATTACCAGCAGATCTGGACCTCGATCCAGACGGTGTTCTTCGGCTTCCTGATCGGCACCGCGGTGGCCGTGCCGCTGGGTATCGTCTCGGGCCTGTCGCCCACCGCCAATGCCGCGATCAACCCGCTGGTGCAGGTGTTCAAGCCGGTCTCGCCGCTCGCCTGGCTGCCGATCGTGACGATGATCGTCTCGGCCGTCTATGTCGGCGGCGAGGGCGCGATGCCGAAAAGCTTCATCATCTCGGCCGTCACCGTGACGCTGTGCTCGCTCTGGCCGACGCTGATCAACACCGCGCTTGGCGTCGCCTCGATCGACAAGGACCTGGTGAACGTGTCGAAGGTGCTCAAGCTCGGCCCCTGGACGAAGATCACCCGCCTCGTGCTGCCCTCGGCGCTGCCGCTGATCTTCACCGGGCTGCGGCTGAGCCTCGGCGTGGGCTGGATGGTGCTGATCGCGGCCGAAATGCTGGCGCAGAACCCGGGCCTTGGCAAATTCGTCTGGGACGAGTTCCAGAACGGGTCTTCGCAGTCGCTCGCCCGGATCATGGTCGCCGTCTTCACCATCGGCATCATCGGTTTCCTGCTCGACCGGGTGATGTTCGCGCTGCAGTCGCTCTTCACCTTCTCGAACAACCGGTGAGCGCCATGGCCATTCTCGAGCTGAAAAACGTTTCCAAATCCTACGGCGAGGGCGATGCCGCCACTCATGTTCTGCGAAATATCTCGCTTGCCGTGGAGGACGGGGAATTCCTGGTTGTCCTGGGGTTCTCCGGCACCGGCAAGACCACGCTGATCAACCTGATCGCCGGGCTCGAACAGCCCGACCGGGGTGATGTGCTGTTCAAGGGGCACCCGGTTACCGGCCCCGGCCCCGAGCGTGGTCTTGTCTTCCAATCCTATGCGCTGATGCCGTGGCTGACGGTCGAGGGCAATATCGCCCTTGCCGTCGAGGCGGTGCACCGCAAGGCCTCGAAGGCCGAGCGCGCGCGGATCGTCGCCGATGCGATCCGCATGGTGGGCCTGGCCCATGCCACCGACCGCCGCCCGGCGGAACTGTCGGGCGGCATGCGCCAGCGCGTCGCCGTGGCGCGGGCGCTGGCGATGAAGCCCGAGGTGCTGCTGATGGACGAGCCGCTCTCGGCGCTCGATGCGCTCACCCGCGCCAATGTCGCGACCGAGATCGAGCAGATCTGGGAGGCCGACCGCCGCACCGCGATCCTGATCACCAACGACGTCGACGAGGCGCTGGTCCTGGCCGACCGCATCGTCTGCCTCAACCCCGACGGCACGCTGGGCGACGTCTTCAAGGTCGACCTCGCCCGCCCGCGCGACCGCGCCGCGATGAACGAGGATGCGCGCTTCATGCAGCTGCGCGCCGCCGTCACCAGCTATCTGATGGACGTGGGCATCTCGGCCAAGACCGAGGAGACCCGCCGCCTGCCAAACGTCACGCCGCGCCACGCCCTGCTGCCGCGCGCCTATGAGACTGCGGCGGCCGGCACGAGTCTTGCCGAGGACCGCTATCTGCAGTTCTCGCAGCTGCACAAGATCTATGCCACGCCGAAGGGCCCGCTGACCGTGGTCGAGGATTTCAACCTCACCGTGAAGAAGGGCGAGTTCATCTCGCTGATCGGTCACTCGGGCTGCGGCAAGTCGACGGTGCTGACGATGACCGCCGGGCTCAACGGCATCTCGAAGGGCGCGATCAAGCTGGACGGTATCCACGTCGAGGGCGCCGACCCGGAGCGCGCCGTGGTGTTCCAGTCGCCCAACCTCTTCCCCTGGCTCACCGCCAAGGAGAACGTCGCGATCGGCGTCGACAAGGTCTATCCCAAGGCCAGCCAGGCCGAGCGGCAGGAGGTGGTCGAATATTACCTCGAACGCGTCGGGCTGGCCGACAGCATGGACAAGCCTGCGTCAAGCATGTCGAACGGCATGCGGCAGCGGGTGGGCATCGCCCGCGCCTTCGCGCTCAGCCCGAAACTGCTGCTGCTGGACGAGCCCTTCGGCATGCTCGACAGCCTCACCCGCTGGGAGCTGCAGGAAGTGCTGATGGAGGTCTGGTCGCGCACCAACGTCACCGCGATCTGCGTCACCCATGACGTCGACGAGGCGATCCTGCTCGCCGACCGGGTGGTGATGATGACGAACGGGCCGCGCGCCACGATCGGCAAGATCACCGAGGTCAAACTGCCCCGCCCGCGCACGCGCAAGGCGCTGCTCGACCACCCCGATTACTATGGCTACCGCCAGGACGTGCTCGATTTCCTCGAGGAATACGAGCATGGCGCGACCAAGAAGGATGCCGCGTGATGACCGGGCGGCTGGTGGTGATCGGCGCCGGCATGGCCTCGGGGCGGATGCTCGAGCACCTCTTCGACGAGGCCCCGGGCCGCTGGGAGGTGACCCTCTTCAACGCCGAACCGCGCGGCACTTACAACCGCATCCTGCTGAGCCCGGTGCTGTCGGGCGAGAAGCGCTTTGACGAGATCGTCACCCATGATGCCGACTGGTATGCCCGCGCCGGCGTCACCTGCCGCTTCGGCGAGCGGGTGACGGCGATCGACACCGCGGCCCGCGTGGTCACCGGCGAGAAGGGCGCGGTGCCCTATGACCGGCTGGTGATCGCCACCGGCTCGACCCCGTTCATCGTGCCGCTGCCCGGCCGCGACCTGAAGGGGGTGATCGCCTATCGCGATTTCGAGGATACCTCGGCGATGATCGCGGCGGCCGAGACCGGCGGGCGCGCGGTGGTGATCGGCGGCGGCCTGCTTGGCCTCGAGGCTGCGGCGGGGCTTGCCACCCGCGGCATGGCGGTCACCGTCATCCATATCGCGCCGCATCTGATGGAGCGGCAGCTCGACCCCGAGGCGGGACGGCTGCTGCAGGCCGATCTCGAGGCGCGCGGCATCCGCGTGCTGTGCGCCGCGCAGTCCGAGGAGATCCTCGGCGAGGGGGGCGCGGTGCGGGCGTTGCGGCTGACCGACGGCACGGAGATCGCCTGCGACATCCTGGTGATGGCGGTCGGCATCCGCCCGAACATCGCGCTGGCGCAAGCGGCGGGTCTGGCGTGCAACCGCGGCATCGTGGTGAACGACCGGATGGAGACCTCGGCCCCCGGCGTGCTGGCGCTTGGCGAATGCGTCGAACATGACGGCGCGCTCTTCGGCCTTGTCGCGCCGCTTTACGATCAGGCGCAGGTTGCCGCCGCGACGCTGTGCGGCCGCGCGGCCTGCTTCGTGCCGCGCGAGGTCTCGACCAAGCTCAAGGTGACGGGCTGCGACCTGTTCTCGGCGGGCGATTTCGCCGCCGGCCCCGGGCGCGAGGAGATCATCCTGCGCGACCCCGCCCGCGCCGTCTACAAGCGGCTGATCCTCGAAGGCGACCGGCTGATCGGCGCCGTGATGTATGGCGACACCGCCGAGGGCAGCTGGTTCTTCAACCTGATCCGTGCGGGCGGCGACATTTCCGCCTTCCGCGACACCGTGATCTTCGGCCCGGCCTTCCAGGACGCGGCCCCAGCCCTGCGGAGTGCCGCCTGATGACCTCGCCCGCGCCCCGTCGCTCCCGCCTCGCCCCGTCCGAGGCGATCCGCACCACCTGCCCCTATTGCGGCGTCGGCTGCGGCGTGCTGCTGGGCCGCGACGGCGCGGGCCGGATCGCGGTGAAGGGTGACCCCGACCACCCGGCGAATTTCGGCCGGCTGTGCTCGAAGGGCACGGCGCTTGCCGAGACGCTCGGCCTCGACGACCGGCTGCGCGCGCCGAGGGTGCTTGGGCACGAGACCGGCTGGGACACGGCGCTTGATCTGGTGGCGGCCCGCTTTTCCGAGGTGATCCGCGAACATGGCCCCGATGCGGTCGCCTTCTACGTCTCGGGACAACTCCTGACCGAGGATTACTATGTCGCCAACAAGCTGATGAAGGGCTTCATCGGCTCGGCCAACATCGACACGAATTCGCGGCTGTGCATGGCATCGTCGGTCGCGGGCCACCGCCGCGCCTTCGGCACCGATACCGTGCCCGGGCTTTATGCCGACCTTGAAGAGGCGGATCTGGTGGTGCTGACCGGCTCGAACCTCGCCTGGTGCCATCCGGTGCTCTATCAGCGCCTCGTGGCCGCCAAGGCGGCGCGACCCGCGATGCGGGTCGTGGTGATCGACCCCCGCCGCACCGCAAGCTGCGACATCGCCGACCTGCATCTGGCCGTGGCGCCGGGTGGTGATGCGGCGATCTTCAACGCCCTGCTGGCCGAGATCGACCGGCGCGGCGCGACCGACACCGCCTTCCTGCGCCACGTCACCGGCTTTGCCGAGGCGCTTGCCGCCGCGCGGGCCTCGGACCCGGCCGAGAGCGGGCTGAGCCCGGCCGAGCTGGAGGCCTTCTGCGATCTGTGGATCGGCACGCCGAAGGTCGTCACCGTCTACAGCCAGGGCATCAACCAGTCGTCCTCGGGCACCGACAAGGTGAACGCGATCCTCAACTGCCACCTGGCCACCGGGCGGATCGGCCGCCCCGGCATGGGCCCGTTCTCGGTCACCGGGCAGCCCAACGCCATGGGCGGGCGCGAGGTCGGCGGGCTTGCCAACATGCTGGCCTGCCACCTCGACCTCGAGGCCCCCGCGCATCGCACCGCCGTTCAGGCCTTCTGGGACGCGCCGGCGATGCCCGAGCGCGCCGGGCTGAAGGCGGTCGAGATGTTTCGCGCCCTGGGCGAGGGGCGGATCAAGGCGATCTGGATCATCCACACCAACCCCGTCGTCTCGATGCCCGAGGCGGATGCGGTGCGCGCCGCGCTCGAGGGCGCAGACTTCGTCGTCGTCTCCGACATCACCGAGTGCACCGACACCGCCCGGCTCGCCCATGTGCTGCTGCCCGCCGCCGCCTGGGCCGAGAAGGAGGGCACCGTCACCAATTCCGAGCGCTGCATCAGCCGCCAGCGCGCCGCCCTGCCCGCCCCCGGCAGCGCCCGGCCGGATTGGGAGATCCTTGCCGAGGTCGGACGCCGCATGGGCTGGCCCGCGGCCTTCGGCTGGTCCTCGGTGGCCGAGGTCTTTGCCGAATACGCAGCGTTGTCGGGCGTGGCCGGGGCGCTTGGATCCGATTTCGACATCTCCGACCTCGCCGGGATTGATGCCGCCGAGTATGACGCGCTCGCCCCCTTCGTCTGGCCGCGCAATGCGCGCAAAAACGGCGGGCGCTTCTTCGGCGATGGCCGCTTTCACACCCCCGACGGCAAGGGGCGGATGCTGCCCGTCACGCCGCGCGGGCCCGAAAGCCGGCCAGGCGCCGCCTTCCCGTTCCGGCTGAACACCGGCCGCACCCGCGACCAGTGGCACACGATGACCCGCACCGCCAAGGCGCCGCGGCTGAACCAGCATCTGGGCGAGCCCTATTGCGAGATCCACCCCGAGGACGCCGCCCGGCTTGGCCTTGGCGCGGGCGATCTGGTGCGGCTGCACAACCCGCTCGGTGCGGTGATCGCGCGCGCCGCGATCTCGGACGCGGTGCGCCCGGGCGAGGTCTTCGTGCCGATGCACTGGACCGCGGAAACCGCCTCGGCCGCGCGCATCGACACGCTGGTGCGGGCGGTGACCGACCCCATCTCGGGCCAGCCCGAAAGCAAGGGCTCGGTCGTCGCGATCGAGCGCTTCGCGGCAGGCTGGCACGGGTTCGCGGTGAGCGGCGAGATCCGGCCCGAGCCCGAGGCGCCCTATTGGACGCGGCTGCGCTCGGCCAGTGGCTGGCAGATGGAGCTGGCCGGCAGCGACCCCGCCCCGGACTGGGAGGCGCTGGCGCGGCGGATGTTCGGCCTGCCCGGCGCCACCGCCGCCACCGTCACCGACGCGGCGCGCGGCACGGTCCGCATCGCGCTGCATGAAGACGGCGTGCTGCGCGCGGCGCTGTTCATCTCGCCCCGCCCGATCGCGGTGGCGCGCAGCCATGTCGTGGCGGCCGTGGGCGGGCCCGACGCGGTGCGGGTTCTGGCCGGCCGCCCCGGCGCCGACGCGCCCGACCCGGGGCCCACCGTCTGCGCCTGCCTGAACGTCGGGCTGAACCAGATCTGCGCCGCGATCACCTCGGGTCAGGCGAGCAGCGTCGAGGCGATCGGCGCGGCGCTTGGCGCGGGCACGTCGTGCGGCTCGTGCCGGCCCGAACTTGCGGCGCTGCTCGCGCGGTTCGGCACCAAGGGGGCGGCGGCCTGAGCGCTAGAGATAGCTGCGCACCAGCGCCCCCGAGACCAGAACCCAGCCGTTCGCCACCACGAAGAAGGCAAGCTTGAAGGGCAGCGCCACGGCGGCGGGCGGCACCATCATCATGCCCATCGACATCAGGATCGCCGAGACGACGAGGTCGATGACGAGGAAGGGCAGATAGACGAGAAAGCCGATCTCGAAGGCCCGGGTGATCTCGGACAGCATGAAGGCCGGCACCAGGGTGGAGAGCGGCGCCGCCTTCAGTTCGCCCGCGAAGGGGGTGCCGTCGCGCATCCCCGACAGCTGGGCGAAAGTGTCGGGGTTGACCCGCCCCGCCATGAAGCCGCGAAACGGCGCCACGCCGCGCTCGAACGCGGTGGCAAGGTCGATCGTGCCGTCGAGGAGCGGGCTGATGCCGGCGTTCCAGCTTTCGGTGAAGGTCGGTTCCATGATGAACCAGCTCAGGAACAGCGCGAGGCTGACGATCAGCATGTTCGGCGGCGACTGCTGCAGCCCCATCGCCTGACGCAGGATCGACAGCACGGTGACCACGAAGGGAAAGCAGGTCACCATGATCGCCAGCCCCGGCGCGATGCTGAGCAGGGTGATCCCCGCGATCATCAGCATCGAGCGGCCGGCAAGGCCGTCGCTGCCGCCAAGATCGAGCGAGATCTGCTGCGCCCCGGCAGGCAGCGCGACAAGGCAGATCAGCGCGGCCAGAACCGCGGCGCGGCGCATCGGTCAAAGACCGTTCTGCAGGTCGACCACCTCGGTCAGGCGCACGGCAAGCTGGCCGGCCTGATCGCCCTCGAGCTCGGTCAGCTCGCCGCGCGCGATCAGCTTGTCGCCGACATAGAGCTCGACCGGGTCCTCGACCTTGCGGTCGAGCGGCAGGATCGCGTCACGCTTCATCCGCAGCAGATCGCGCACCAGCGGGCGCGCCTTGCCGACCGAGATCGTGATCTCGATCGGGATCTGCGAGAACGGGCTCGCGGCAGGGTCTTGGCGGATCTCATCCATGGTCGGTCTCCTGCAAGGTTGCATCGAAATAGCTGCGGATCGCCGCGGTGATCGCGGCGGTCACGCCGTCGAGGTCGATGCGCGTCTCGGCCTCGGGGAATTTGACGAAGGCCTGGCCATCTCCCAGGCTCGGCTCCTCGGTGAAGGTCAGCGGCAGCGCCACCTCCTGCGGCATCAGCGCGCGCAGCTGCGCAAGGCTTGCGGCGTTCGCGACCACCGTCACCGGCCGGTCGAGCAGCGTGCCGGCAAGCGGCAGAAGCTCGTCCGCGACGATCTGCGGCAGCGCCTCCCTCGCGGCGGCGGGCAGCACCTTCGCCGTCATCTCCAGCAACAGCGGCTGCAACGCGGCCAGGAGGTTGCGCCGCGCCTCGTGGAAGGTGAAGGACATCTCCTGCAGCTGCCGGCCGAGCTGCGTGCGCAGCTTGGCGACCTCGGCATCCTGCGCGGCGATGGCATCGTCCCAGCCGGCGGAATAGCCCTTCTCGAAGGCTGCAAGACGCGCCTCCTCGAACTCGGCCGGCGCGATCTCGATCTGTTGCGGCTCGAGCGCCTCGGTCTCGAAGGTTTCCAGATGGACGGGCTTCTTCATCAGCCGCGCTCCTCCGGTCGCTCCATCCAGCCGCGCAGGATCTCGACCGATTCGGCCTGGCGCTGGCCGATCAGCCGCTTCAGCCGGGCGACCGGGTCATCCTCGATCTCGGCCTGCGCATCGAGGGCGGAGGCCATGGCGAAGGGCACCGGCAGGTCGGCCATCGGGAAATCGGACACCACCGACATCTCGGTCGCCGGCATCTCGTCGCCCGCGATCTCGCCGGTCAGGGCCTGCGGCCCGCCCGGTATCGCGGGCACCGGCAGCCCGGCCAGCTGCGGCTGCGCAGGCGTGCGCGGGGCAAGCGCCGGGCGCATCACGAACAGCGCAAGCACCACCGCCACCACGACCAGCGCAGCGATCTGGATCAGCTGCATCACGTCGAGCGACGTGCCCCCGAGCATCCCCGCCGTCGCCACCGCGCCGCTTTCGGCGATCGGCTGGAAGGCCATCGAGCGGATGGTGATGACGTCGCCGCGCCCCTCGTCAAAACCCACGGCCGAGGCGACGAGGTCGCGCAGCGCGGCAATCTCGTCCTCCGAGCGCGGCACCACCGAGACCTGCCCGTTCGCGTCCTTGCCCTCGGTGCCGTCGACCAGCACCGCCACGGTGATCCGCTTGACGTCGCCGGGATTGCGCACCACCTCGCGTGTGGTTTCCGACAGGTCATAATTCGTCCGTTCGCGCGTCTCGTTGCCCTGCCGCTGCGAGCTGCCGCCATTCGCCCCCTGCCCGTCGGGCAGGTTCGAGGCGACCGAGACGCCGCCGGTCTTGCTCTCGTCGGCCTTGTTCGAGCTTTCGGAGGTGTCGGTCGAGATCATCGTGCGGCTGGTCGGGTCGATGCGCCGCTCGGTGATCGCCTCGCGCTCGGTCACCGTCTCGACCGCGACCTCGACCACCGCATTGCCATAGCCCACCCGCGCCTCGAGCAGCCGCTCGATGTTGCGGCGCAGCGTCTCGGCCCGGTCGGTGCCCGAGGCGGCGGGGCTCTCGTCTCCCGCCGCGACCAGCCCGCTTGCCGTGTCGATCACCGAGACGTCGTCGGGCGTCATTCCGGCCACGGCCGAGGACACAAGATATTTCAGCGCCTTGGCCTGCGGCGGCGACAGCCCGCCGGCGTTCGTGGTGACCGTCACCGAGGCCGTGGGGCGATGCTGCGCGCGAAAGGACACGCCCGAAGGCGGCGCGATATGCACCCGCGCCGCGCGGATCGCCGGATTGGCAAGGATAGTGCGCGCCAGCTCGCCTTCCTTCGCGCGCCAATAGGCGGCGTCGAACATCTGCGAGGTGGTGCCGAAGCCCGAGAGCGAATCGAGCAGCTCATAGCCCGCGCCGCCGGTCGCGGGCAGCCCCTCGGCCGCAAGCGTCATCCGCAGCTCGTCGCGCTTCGGCGCCTCGACATAGATCGAATCGCCGCGCACCTCGTATTTCGCCGCGCGCTGGTCCAGCGCCGAGATCACCTCGCCCGCCTTCGCGCCATCGAGCCCGGCATAAAGCAACGCCATGTCGGGCCGCGCGGCAAGGCTGGACAGGGCCAGGACCGCCGCAAAAACGAGGGCCGTTGCCCCTACCACGATGATCCGGCGACGCGTGTCGAGGGCACTCCATACCGTCGTCAACTGTTGCAACACCAAGCCTCCACGCGAGCGGACGTCTGCCCCGTCGTCCAGGCATCTTTCCCCGATCGCCCTTAACAATCGGTTAGTCGACTCGGAGCTATAGCTGGGTCGACGAAGAAATCGGTGATGCCATGGCGCAGACACAGACACAGACAGAGCCGGAAGCGGCTCCCTCCAAGAGCCTGAAACTGCCGCTGATTCTCGGCCTTGCGCTGATGATCGCCGGCGGCGGGGCCAGCTTTGCCGCGCTCTATCTCGGGCTGATCCCGCTCGGCCACGCGCCGGCGCCGAGCGCAGCCACGGGGCCCGATGCGCTGCCCGACATCGCCTATGTGGCGCTTGATCCGATGGTGATCTCGCTCTCGGATCCGGCGGCGCGGCACTTGCGCTTTTCGGCGCAGATCGAGGTGCCGGCGGCCTACCAGAAGGACGTGGAGCTCCTGAAGCCGCGGGTGGTCGACGTGCTCAACGGCTATCTGCGGGCGGTCGACCTGCGCGACCTCGAAGACCCCGCCGCGCTGATCCGGCTGCGCGCGCAGATGCTGCGCCGGGTGCAGATCGTGTGCGGCGAGGACCGCGTGCGCGACCTGCTGATCATGGAATTCGTTCTGAACTGAGGAGAGCCCGATGCAATTGATTGCCGATCTTCTGGCCGGGCTCGGCGCGCTTGGGGCGGCGGTCTATTGCCTTGTGCTGTCGCGCCGGCTGAAGCGCTTCAATCAGCTCGAGAACGGCATGGGCGGGGCGATTGCCGTGCTGTCTGCCCAGGTTGACGACATGACGAAGGCGCTGAACCGGGCGCAATCCACCGCCGCGCTCTCGGCCGAACAGTTGACCGCCCTGACCGACCGCGCCGAGCAGGGGGCCGAACGGCTCGAACTGATGCTGGCCGCGCTGCATGACCTGCCCGAGGCGGAAACCGACCCGCGCCGCCACCGCGTGCTGCGCCGCCGGCCGCGCAGCCCGGACATGGAGGCGGCGGAATGAAACCGCCCGCCCCGCGCACACTGCGCCCGCGCTGGCGCCCGGGCCGCTCGCTGCTGCCACTGATCGCGGCGGCCTTCGCGCTGGCGGCGGTGCTGCGGATCGGCGACGGCATCGGGCTCGCCCTGGCGCTCGACACCCGAAGCGGGGCCTCGCCCACGATCTGCCCCGACCCCGCCGCGAATGCCGCGCTGTTGCGTGCACTCGAGGACCGCGAGCAGAAGCTTGCCCTGCGCGAGGGCATCATCGCCGACCGCGCGCAGGCGCTGCGACTGGCCGAAGCGCGCATCGACGAGCGTCTGGCCACCCTGATCGCGGCCGAGGACGCGTTGTCGAAGACCGTGGCGGTGGCCGATTCCGGCGCGGATGCGGATGTTTCGCGCCTGGTCACCGTCTACGAGAACATGAAACCCAAGGAGGCGGCGCCGCTGTTCGAGGCGATGGCGCCCGAATTCGCGGCAGGCTTCCTGGCCCGGATGCGCCCCGAACAGGCCGCCGCGGTCCTCGCCAATCTGACGCCCGAGGTCGGCTATTCGATCAGCGTCATCATGGCCGGCAGAAACGCCGGTGCCCCCGGCCGATGAAGCGCGGCCAGGATCAATCCTCCCGTGCGAAACGCCGGGCGAGCTGTGGAGAGAGATGAATGATCGGCATTGTCGGGATGATCGTCATCTTCGTGATGGTGTTTGGCGGCTTTGTCGCCGCGGGCGGCAAGATCGGCATCATCCTGAAGGCGCTGCCCTTCGAGCTGATCATGATCGGCGGGGCGGCGGCGGGTTCGTTCCTGCTGTCGAACGATCTGGCCGCGGTCAAGCGGACGCTGCGCGACATGGGCAAGGTGTTCAAGGGGCCGATCTGGCAGCCTGCCGATTACCGTGATCTGCTGTGCCTGCTGTTCGAGTTGATCCGGCTGGTGCGGCAGAATCCGGTAGCGATCGAGGAACATATCGAGGCGCCGGAAAGCTCCTCGATTTTCCAGAAATATCCGAAAATCCTGAAGGATCACGAGGCGATCGAGATGATCTGCGACACGATGCGTGCCGCCTCGATGAATTACGACGACCCGCATCAGGTCGAGGAGATCCTCGACAAGCAGCTCGAGGCCAATTTCGAGCACGCAATGCACTCGAGCCACGCGATCCAGACGGTGGCCGACGCGATGCCCGCGCTCGGCATCGTCGCTGCGGTTCTGGGCGTGATCAAGACCATGGCGGCAATCGACCAGCCGCCCGAGATTCTCGGCCACATGATCGGCGGCGCATTGGTCGGAACCTTCCTCGGTGTCTTCCTCGCCTATGGCTTCGTCGGCCCCTTCGCCAGCCGCATCGGCGCGGTGATCGAGGAGGACAGCCATTTCTACAAGCTGATCCGGGAGGTTCTGGTCGCCAATCTCTACAACCACGCGACCAATATCTGCATCGAGGTCGGCCGGCAGAACACCCCCCATCACATCCGCCCGAGCTTTTCCGAACTGGAAGAGGCGCTGCGGACGGTGAAGGCGGAGGCGGCATGAGGATCGGGCAGATCCTTGCCGCCGGCGCGCTGATCTGCGCGGCGGGAACGGCGCAGGCGCAGCAGGTCGCCGTGCGATCGGGCGAGCATGACGGCTTCTCGCGCCTCGTCTTCATGCTCCCCCCCGGCACCGACTGGCAGTTGAGCGAGGGTGTGGGTGCGCTCACCCTGCGCACCCCGGGCGAAAGCTTCGGCTATGACACCGCGGAGGTCTTCCGGCTGATCCCGCGCACCCGGATCACCGGGGTTGCGCCGCAGGCCGAGGGGCTGCGCATCGCCACCGCGCCCGGCACGGTGCACGAGGCGTTCCAGCTTGCCTCGGGGGCCGTGGTGCTCGACATCCTCGATGCGCCCGCGCTGCCGATGCCCGCCAGTGGCCCCCGTGCCGCGACCAGCACGCCGCTGCGTCTTGACCATCTCGAGACCTACTGGCGCAATCGTGCCGTCCCCGCACCCGCCGGGGCAGAGCCAACCGGGGCAGGCGACCTGCGGCCCGGCTTTGCGCCACCTGACCCGCGCGTGCGCGAGGCGGAAACCGAGCTGCTCGCGCAGCTCAGCCGCGCCGCCTCGCAAGGCGTGATCAGCGCCTTCGTCGCCCCGAAGGCGGAGGCGCCCGCGCCGCTGCCGCCGGGCGCCGCCCCGCCCGAGGGCGCCGCCCCGCATCTGGCGATCGAATCGCAGACGGTCTTCGATCGCGACATGCTCGGCAACGGCCCCGCGCCACAGCTGCTGGCAAACGGGCTGCGCTGCCTGCAGGACCGGCTTTTCGCGGTGGAAAGCTGGGTTTCCGACGCCCCCGCGGGCGTGCAGATCGCGACGGCGCGGCAGGGGCTGGTGGGCGAGTTCGACCGCCCCGACACTGCCGCGGTCGAGCGGCTTGCACACACCTATCTCGGCCTTGGCTTCGGCACCGAAGCCCGCGCCACGCTGCGCGGCTTCGGCCTTGGAACGCCGTCCGCCGGCGCGATCGCCTATGTCGCGGCGGTGCTCGACGACCTGCCGGTGCCCGCGTCGCCGATCTCGCGCATGGCCGCCTGCGACGGCAAGGTCGCGCTCTGGGCCCTGCTCGGGCGCGACGATGCGGAGGGCGAGGCGCCGAACCTTGCCGCAGTGCGGCGCAGCTTCTCGGCGCTGCCGCTGCCGATCCGCAAGATCGTCGGGCCCGAGCTGGTGCGCCGGCTGCTTGCGCTTGGCGCCGACAGCGACGCGCGCGAGATCGGCTCGATGCTTGCCCGCGGGGTTGCGCCCGGCGATCCGGCGCTCGGCCTGATCGATGCACGGATCGACATCGCCCGCGGCGAACCGGCGCAGGCCGAGCCGGTTCTGGCCGGGATGATCGACCGCAACAGCGCCGATGCGGCGCAGGCGCTGGTCCTGCTGATCGATACCCGGATCGCGCGCGGCGAGCCGGTCGATGCGGCAAATGTCGAACTGGCGACCTCGCTTGCCCGCGAATTGCGCGGCTCGCCCGAGGGGGCGCGGCTGTTGCGCGCGCAGATCCTGGGCGAGGGCTCGGTCGGACGGTTTTCCGAGGCCTTCGCCGCGCTCGATGCCTGGCCGGCGCAGGACACGCCCACGCTGCGGCAGGAAACCCGGCGCAGCCTCTGGGAGCTGCTCGCCAAGGTGCCGGACGACCCGCTGTTTCTGGGCCAGCTCCTTGCCCGGCAGGATCAGGTGCCGGAGGATCTGCCGAACCTCGTGCGGCTCCGGATGGCGGACCGGCTGACCGCCGCGGGCCTGACCGGCCCGGTGCGCGATCTGCTGGGCGGGCCGCTTGGCCGCACGCCCGACGGGCGGGTGGCGCTCGCCGCCGCCGCCATCGCCGAGCGGGACGGCCCGGCGGCGCTTTCCTATCTCGACACGCTCGACGGCAGCCGCGCCACCGCGCTGAAGGCCCGCGCCCATGCGCTGCTGAACGAACATGCCATCGCGCAGGCGGTCTTTGCCACCGCGGGCGACCTGCCGAATGCCACGGCCGAGGCCTGGCGTGGCGGCGACTGGAGCTTTGTTGCCGCGAACGGCAGCGAGGCCGAAAAGGCGCTGGTGCGGCTTTACGACCTGACGGCCGAGGAGCCGACCGCCCCGCCGCCCTCTCCGGCCGATGGGGTCGCGGGGTTCAAGGACCTGATCGCGCGCAGCCAGGCCGAGCGCGAGGCCCTGACCCGGCTGCTCGCCGATTTCCCCACCCCCTGAGGCGCCCCGAGCGGGGGCGCCCCGTGTGCGAAAGGCTCAGAACCGCCGCGTCCAGCCGACCGACGCGCTGAACTGGTGCATCTCGAGCTTGACGGTGCCGCCGCCCATCGAAGCCGGCAGCGTGCCCTTGACCGAATTCGACAGCGCATAGTCCACCGAGAAGTCGAGCCGGTCGTTGTCGCTCAGCATCTTCGAGCCGCCGAAGCTGACGTGATCCTCGACGATGCCGGGGGCGAGGATGTTCAGGCTGACGTCCTCGGGGCCGACCGGATTCGTGGCATGGGCATAGCCCACACGCCAGGTCATGTCGGGCGTCTGCTGCCATTCGGCGCCAAGCCGGATCACATCGACATCGTCCCAGCCAAAGCCCGCACCGCCCGGCGCCCCCATCGGTCCGGCATTGGTCGCATTGCCGACCGCGCCGACGTCGCTGTAGAAGATCCGCGAATAGTCGAGCAGCAGCGTCACGTCCGGGCGCAGGTGATAGGCGAGACCGGCGGTGATCGAGGCGGGAATGTCGAAATCGCCGCCATTCTCGAACAGATTCGAATAGTCCTCGAGCTTCGACATCTCGAAGCGGGTCTGCGCCGAAAGGCCCAGCGTCAGCTGCGGCGAGGCCTCGTATTGCACGCCCGCCCTGAGACCGACGCCGGTCGAATAATCCGTGTCATTCGCCATCACGCCGAAGGCCGCAAGGCCACGTGCCGAGAAGCTCTGCACCGCGACCGTCGGCGCGACACCCCAGGACAGCGGTCCCGACTTCTGCGCATAGGTCACCGACAGGAACAGCTGGTTCAGGTTCACGCCGGCCTTGCCGCCGCACAGCACGCCCGAGCCGCCGCCGAAATAGCCGCAATTCGGGTTCGCAACCGCCGGATAGGAGGTGTTCATCCCGCCGTTGCCATAGGCCGCGAAGTTCAGCACCGCGCCATTCTGCAACGGCTTGTTGAAGGAGAAGTTCGGCACCAGGAAATACTCGTGCCCGCTTTCCACCTTGCCCGGGGCGACGAAGCCGGTCCCCGTGCCCGTGTAGCTGCGCCGCGGCGAGAACACCTGAACGCCCAGGCTGAACTCCTGCCCGACCGAGGCCACCGCGGCGGGGTTGATCGCGCTCGACATCCCGTCCTGGCTGTAGGCGACGCCCGCGCCCGCCACGCCGCGCTGCGCGACGCCGTAACCCAGGGCAAAATATCCTTCGGTGGCCGAGGCGACTTCCGGCACCAGTGCCGCCACAAGGCACAGCGCCGCCGTTCCCGCGAGGCGGGGTTTCAGGGTGGACTTCATTCAAGCCTCCATGGGCTGGAGTTGGTCAAAATCTTCCGCGTCGCCCCGGTCGGAACCGGAGGCGCCCCGGAAGTGACAGGTTATCCGACGCGCGACATTGCTGCGAAGGATTTGATGAAGGGACCGGCCATCCGCGGGTCCTTGATCATCGCAGTGTAATCACCGACGTCGAACTTCATCTTGCCGGTGGTATAGGCGACGCCCAGATCCATCATGGTCGGCGGCTTCTTCAGCCACTTGTCCCAATGTTCAGGCGTGCAGCGGATGTCCCAGCTCAGCGGCTCGCCGGCATAGGCGCCGCTCGAGATCACCTTGCCGCCCTCGATCACCATCACGCCCTTCGGCGCCGGGTCGCCCTTGAAGCCATAGGCGATGGTCGACTTGAAGCCGATCTGCTCGAGCGCGCCGGCCAGTGCCGGCTCCTTGTTCCATTCGGCGGCGAAACCGGCCATCCATTCGGGGCTGAAAATCTCGCTCATCTTGTCTTTCTCCTGTTCAGCAGACCTTGACCTGCAGCCGTTCTTCGCCGTCGGGGTCCATCACATGCACCGCGCAGGCAAGGCAGGGGTCGAAGCTGTGGATCGTGCGCAGGATCTCGAGCGGCTGGTCCTCGACCGCCATCGTGTGATTGTCCTGCAGCGCGGCCTCATAGGCGCCCGACTGGCCCTGCGCATCGCGCGGCCCGGCGTTCCAGGTCGAGGGAACCACGGCCTGGTAATTGGCGATCTTGCCATCCTCGATCACGATCCAATGGCCCAGACCGCCGCGCGGCGCCTCCATGAAGCCGACGCCCTTGGCCTGTTTCGGCCAGCTCGACGGGTCCCATTTCGTGCCGTTGAAGGTGGTGGTGTCGCCGGCCTTGATGTTGGCGATCAGCGCCGCGTACCAATCCTGCATCGCATCGACGATCAGCTTGGTTTCGAGCGTGCGCGCCGCCACCCGGCCAAGCGTCGAATACAGCCCGCGCACCGGCAGATCGAGCGTGGTGAGCGCGCTGTCGACCAGCGACTTCGCCTGTTCCTGCCCCGAGGCATACATCATCAGCACGCGCGCGAGCGGGCCGACCTCGACCGGCTTGCCCTTCCAGCGCGGCGCCTTGATCCAGGAATAGGCGCCCTCGACATCCAGCTGATCGAAGGGCGGCTTCGGCCCGGTGTAGTCAAGCGCGGTCTCGCCCGCCCAGGGGTGCAGGCCCTTGTCCTTGCCGCCCTCGTATTCATACCAGGAATGGGCGACATATTCCTCGATCTCGCCCTCGGCCGACAGGTCGACCGGGTGGATCGTCGACAGGTCGCGGTCAAGGATCACGCCCGGCGGCACCAGCCAGCTCGAGCGGTCCGAGGTCAGCCCGGTCGACGGGAAGTCGCCATAGGTCAGGAAGTTGCCCAGCCCCTCGCCGCGCGTCGCCCAATCCTTGTAGAAACCGGCGATCGCCAGCGTGTCGGGCAGATAGACCTCGTCGACGAAGCTTTGCGCCATGTCGAGGATGTTCTTCACCTTGGCGAGCTTCTCGGCGTTGATCGCGCTGTCCGAGTTCAGGTCGATCGGGCTCGGCACGCCGCCGACGACAAAATTCGGATGCGGGTTCTTGCCGCCGAAGATCGCGTGCAGCTTCGCCACCTCGCGCTGCCAGGCGAGCGCCTCGAAGTAATGCGCGACGGCCATCAGGTTCGCCTCGGGCGGCAGCTTGTAGCCCGGGTGGCCCCAGTAGCCCTGATTGAAGATGCCGATCTGCCCGCTTTCGACGAAATTCTTCAGCTTCGTCTTCATGTCCGAGAAATAGCCCGGAGACGAGTTCGGATGTTTCGAGATCGACTGCGCCAGCGCCGAGGTCGCCGCCGGATCGGCATCCAGCGCCGAGACCACGTCGACCCAGTCGAGCGCATGCAGGTGATAGAAGTGCATCACATGGTCATGCACGTATTGCGCCCCGATCATCAGGTTGCGGATCAGCTGCGCGTTGGTCGGGATGTCGATCTTCAGCGCATCCTCGACCGCACGGATCGAGGCCATGCCATGCACCAGCGTGCAGACCCCGCAGATGCGCTGTGCAAAGGCCCAGGCGTCGCGCGGGTCGCGGCCCTTCAGGATGATCTCGAGACCGCGCACCGAGGTACCCGAGGAGAAGGCCTGCGCGATGCGGCCGTCCTCCATCTGCGCCTCGATGCGCAGGTGCCCCTCGATGCGGGTGATCGGATCGACGACGATGCGGCTCATGCCTTGGCTCCTTCCTTCTTCGGCAGATGCGCCGCGATGATCGCAGCGAGGCTTTCCACCGGGATCGTGTCACCGGCATTGACCTTGCCGACCTCGAAATTCATCCGGCACGAGCCGCAGGAGACGACGAGGGTCTTCGCCTCGGTCTTCTCGATCTCGGCCATCTTCACCCGATAGCCCGCGCGCTTGAGCGGGTTGGCGCGTTCGATCAGGAAGTTGCCGGCCCCGCCGCCACAGCAGAAGTTGTAGGCGCGGTTGCTTTCGGTCTCGTGCAGCTCCCAGCCGATCGCCTTCAGGATGGCGCGCGGCTCCTCGAAGACGCCGCCCCAGCGGCCGACCTTGCACGGGTCGTGCAGGGCGACAACGCGCGGCTCCTTGTCCTTCTCGAGTTTCAGCCGACCGTCCATCACCGCCTTGCCGAAATATTCGGACACGGTCATCACGTCGAACTCGACAGGCTTGCCGAGCGCCTCGGCCGCGCCCCAGCGCAGCGCCGGGAAGGCGTGGCCGCATTCGGGCACGATCACCACCTTGGCGCCGACCTCGATCGCGGCATTGGCAAGCTTTGCCGCCATCTTCTTCTTCGTGCCCTCGTGACCCGAGAGAAGGCCGAAGTTCGCCCCCTCGTAGGCATCCGAGCGCAGGGTGTAATCGACGCCCATGTGGTGCAGCGTCTCGATCGTGCCGCCGGTCGCATCCTGGAACAGGTGGATGTCGAGCCCGGTGGTGACGAGCAGCACATCGGCCTTCGGCTTGTCGATCGGAATCTCGAAGCCGAGCTTTTCCTGCAGCGCATCCATGCGGAAGCGGAACAGATCCTCGTCGGCGCCGAAGATGGTGCCGTCGGCCTCCTGCCCTTCCTGCATGAAGCGCAGCTCGTCCGGCATCAGCCGCGCCGCGGCGAGCGCCGAGCGGTTCAACGCCACCATGTCGGCGATGTTGATGCCCGCCGGACAGACCAGGTTGCACCGCCCGCACATCGTGCAGGAATCATAGACCAGCTCCTGCTGGGCGCGCAGATCGTCGGCGGTGATGTCCTTCACGATGAATTTCTTCAGCCAGCTCAGCGGCGATATCTCGCGGTCATAGACCCGCTTCATCAGGTCGAGCTTGTGCACCGGCGTGTATTTCGGATCATCCGTGCCGAGGTAGAACTGGCACGCCTGGGCACAGGCGCCGCAATGCACGCAGGCGTCGAGCTGGGTGGCGAAATTCGCGTCGATGCCCTTCAGGAAGACCCGCTTCGCCGCGGCGACACGCTCTTCGTCGGCCACTTCGACCGGGGGGCTGGCCAGATCCTTCAGGCTCGCGGCCATGCCGTAGAACATGGCGAAGGCTTCGTCGAGTTCCTGCTTGGTGACGACTTCGGTCATGCTTGGACCCCCCTGCGCCAGAACTTCACGCCCAGAATATAGCGGGACGGAAGAAGCGTGATGACATGGATCAGTTTCGAGAACGGGAACCACACCAGCAGCAGCGAGATCGACAGGATGTGCAGCGCCAGCATCGTTTCATAGGCGAAGCCGTAATGGGCGAAGGCGAGGAAGCCGGTGATGAAGGGCAGCATCGTCACGACCAGGCTCGAATAGTCGTTGAAGGTCGAGATGTAGCGCAGCACCGGGTTCACGATGCGCCGGCCCAGAAGCCACAGCAGCACGCCAAGCGTGATCCCCGCAACGGCGACGACGACGCCGTTCGGCAGCGTCGGCCAGCCGAAGCCCAGCAGCCCCTGGAAGAACATCACGTGGATCTTGAAGAACAGCAGCACGACGAAGAAGCCGAGATGCCAGATCCAGCCCGCGACATATTGGAAGGACACCCGCCGCTCGAACACCGGGGCGGGGATGAAGCGGCTGAGCACGGTGCGAAAGCCGTGCCGCGCCAGATGGTTGTCGCGGTTGCGCGACAGCGGCGTGTTGCGGTGCAGCAAAAGCAGGCCGAGCGCGCGCCAGACCATGCCGACGACGAAGATGAAGGCGGCACCCTGAAGCGCGGGACCGCGTGCGAAATCAAGAAGGGTCATCAGCTGTTCTCCTTCTGTCCGGCATCCGCCACGGGCGGTGCCTCGAACGGGCCGGCCTTGCCCTTTTCCTGCATCTTGCGCCCGGCATAGCCCGCGCCGGCCCCCAGCACCGCACCGGCCAGAACGCCCGCCGCGACCGTGCCCGAGCCAAGCTCGGTCGCCGTCGACAGCGGCGCATAGAAGCTGCCCTTGTCCCAGAAGTTCGGCTCCGAACAGCCAAGGCAGCCATGCCCGGCCTCGATCGGGAAGGAGGTGCCCTCGTTCCACTTCAGCACCGCGCAGGCGTTGTAGGTGGTGGGGCCCTTGCAACCGAGCTTGTAAAGACACCAGCCGGCCTTCGCGCCCTCGTCGTCGAAGCTTTGCGCGAACTGGCCGCGTTCATAGAACGGCCGGCGATAGCAACGGTCGTGGATGTTCTGACCGTAGAACACCTTCGGCCGGCCGAGGTCATCGAGCTCGGGCAGGCTGCCGAAGGTGATGTAATGGGCAATGACCGAGGTCATCACCGCCGGGATCGGCGGACAGCCGGGCACGTTGACGATCGGCTTGTCGGTGATGATTTCCGAGACCGGCACCGCGCCGGTGGGGTTCGGCTTCGCATAGGGAATGCCGCCGAAGGCCGAGCAGGTGCCCATGCAGATCACCGCGGCCGCGCCCTTCGCCACCCGTTTCAGCGTCTCGACGTTGCTTTGTCCGGCAACGGTCGAGAAGCCCGGGTTGCCAAGCGGCACCGAGCCGTCGACGACGACCAGATACTTGCCCATGTTCTCGGCCATCGCCTGCTCGCGCGCGGCTTCGGCCTGATGGCCCGCGGCGGCCTGCAGCGTCTCGTGATAATCGAGCGAGATCGCTTCGAAGATCAGGCTCTCGATCGAGGGCGAACCGGCGCGCAGGATCGATTCCGAACAGCCGGTGCATTCCTGGAAGCTGAGCCAGATCACCGACGGCCGGCGCTGGCTTTCCAGCGCCTCGGCGATGCGCGGGGCAAAGGCCGGCGGCAGGGCCAGAAGCGACGCGGTGGTGGTGCAGAATTTCAGGAAACTGCGCCGCGAGATGCCGCGCTCCTCCAGCCGTTCGCCCAGTGTTTGCTGCCTTCGGATCATGATGCCTCCTCCAGGTCGCTGATTTGGTCCAGTTTGCGCGCGAGCCGGGCGGCGGCGGCGCGGATGTCGGCGTCCTGGCTGCGCAGGATCTCCGGCAGGGGGGTAATCTCGATGTAGCGGCCGCGCAGCATGTCATCGGTGTCGCGATGCGTGACCAGCCAGACGCCGGAAAAGCCGGTCTCGGTCACTTCCGAGCGGCCCTCGGCCTCGATCACGGCGCGCACCTCGCCCTCGCCCAGCGAGGCGATCAGCTGCTGCAATTCCACGGGCGTCATCGGCAGGCTGCTGAGATCGATCACATGGGTCTCGCCGGTGCGGGCAAGGCGATCGAGCGCATGGGAAACCTCGTGCAGCACCAGAACCATGTTCCCGGTCCCGGCGGCACGCCGGCGCAGCACCTCGTTCAGATCGGGCCTCATGCGCAGGCCTCCGCTACCGCGGCCTGCCAGCGGGCGACGATCTGCCGCGCCGCCTCTGCCGCGACCGGCAGCGCCGCGGCGATCGCGGCGCTCGGGGCAAGGCCCCAGCCGATCTCGCCCGGCTCGATGCCGATGAGCGCGCGGCGGGCAGGCAGGTCGTCGGTCAGCCGCGCCATGTCGAGCAGATCGCGCAGGCCGACCTCGTGCACGCTCAGGCTGCCGGCGCGGACGAAATGGTCCATCTCGGCATCCTCGAGTGCGCGCACCGTGCCCGGCGTGGCGCCGAAACGGGCGGCATCGAAGACGATCAGCGCATCGGCGGCGCCGATCTCCTCGGCCAGCGGAAAGCCGAGCGTGCCGACGTCAAGGCAGCTCACGCCGAGTGCCGCACCATGCCGCTCCTCGAACAACCGCAGCGCGAGCGGCCCCGCCGCCTCGTCAGTCAGAAGCGTGTTGCCGACACCAAGGGCGAGGATCTTCAACCCACCGTCTGGTTCGAATCTGCTCACGCCCCTGTCCTCCGAGAACGATCTAACACGTCCTAATATTTGAATATTTCAGCCGTAGAGCCAGCTATGGCTTGTTGCTGCGACAGTGTATCACAGCGGCGTGCGAAAGCGAGACGGAATTTGGCGCAACATATTGTAAAGGAAGAGTTCTCCACCACGATCCACGGGAAATGACAAAGGCGGCCCCGCTGAAAGATGAAAATACCACTTCCACTTTTGGCGAGGAGTGGGAGCATGGTTTCCATCCGCATCTCCCGCGCTGTGCCCCCGCAAGCGGTCGCAGGCCATTGCCGCGCCGCGGCATCACCTGCACGATGACGCGCGACCGGGACCGCCGCCGCCCCACCACTTCTGCGCGATTCCCCGCCGGTACCTCACCCCCTCAGGCGCGTTTCTCGAGCGTCGGCCGCTCGGGGCTGATCCGCTGCGCCCGGCCGCGCTGATCATAGCTCTGATAGCCCTGCGCCCCCTGGACGATCTCGCCCAGCCGGGCCCGCGCCGCGCGCACCCCCTCGATCGCGGCCGCCAGCAGGCGCTGATTCTCCCGCGCCATGCGCTGCGCCTGCGCAAGGCGCGCCCCCGGCGTGCCCGCCAACCCGGCAAGCAGCGACTCCTTGTGGGCGATCAGCGGCGCCAGTTCGCCGAACCGGCCGGTGCGCAGCACCTCCCGCTCCGCGCGCAGATGCTCCAGAAGCTCGCGGATCGCTCCGTCGTTGCCCTCAGACATGACCTTGCCCTTTCGTCAGCGCGTGAAAGATCGACTCGGCCAGCCCGATGCCGCCTTTCTCCGCCATCTTTTCCGAATAGGCGTCGCGCAGGAACGAGGCGAACTGCTCCTCGCCGATGCCGCCGCCAAAGCTATCCATCGGGCGCCCGACCTCGGCGCATTTCAGCATCTCCGACAGGAAGGCCGCCTCGAGCTGCACCGCCTGCGCGCGCAGCTTCTGCTCGGTCTGCGCCGGCGTCGCGCCGGTCGGCGCCACCGGGATCGGCTGAAGGTCCTGCATCCTGTCGCTCCGCCGCAGGTGAATGGATTTCCACCGAAATTCGCAGCACTCCGTAAAGAAGCGGTAACTTCCTGCTGCCATTCTGCACGAACCCGGCAGACCGTGCGATGGCGATGAACCAGTTCCTCCTCCCCGACCTTCTTGCGCAGCTGGCAATGCCGGCAGCGCATGGGCGCGAGGGGCAGGCAGGCGACCCGGCGCCGGGCGGCGCGGCATTCGACACGGTCATCGGCACCCTGTCGTTGTCGGGCGATCCGGCCCTCCCTCCGGCGCCGGTCGCGACGGCCGCGGGACGTTTCGGCGCCATATCGGCACTGCTGCGGACGGACCAGACGCTGCAATGGCAGCTGCACATGCAAGCCACGCCCGCCATCGCCTCGCCCCCTCGCCCGGATGCGGCGCAAGGCGACAGCGCCCGCCCCGAAGGCCACGACACCGGGACCGCTCTGCCCCCGCGCGCGCTTCTCTTCGAGAAATCGGCTGCACTCGCCCCGCGCGGACAGGAGAAAGACACACCACCTGACGCCGCGGCCGGCCCGGCAAAGATCGCACCACTGCCTCCCGCGAAGCCGGCCCTGCCCGTCCCCGCCCAAAGTTCGCCACCCTGCGCGCCTCGGCACGACGTCGCACGCGTGTCGGACGGGGCGGAGGCGGACAGCACCGCCCCCCCGGCGGATCTGCCGCAGATTGCCGTGGCACCTCCGACGGCGGCTCTTCCGGCGTCGTGGACACAGGCGGCGGGCGTCGCGGGCGCGGCCATCGCCCCGACATCCGCCCCCCGCACGACACAGGCGCCGCCCGAACCCCGTCGCGATGGCAGGCCATCATCGGCACAGATCCTGCGCGAGAGTGCGGCGACCGCATCGTCGCCCCCACCGCCGCACCGGGAAGTGCTGACGGAAGCGCTGGCCGGGACAGCGGCCGCCCCCGCGACGCCCGCCGCTCCGCCGTCTCCGCTCGCGTTGGGGCAGACGGTGCACCGGGCCCCCGCAGCCGATCTTCCGGCGTCCCCCGCCGGACCGCAGGGCGCCGCGGCCGTGCCGGAAACGGCGCTCGGGCGGCTTGGTACGCCTGCGCGCCGCTTGGCGGCCACGGCGCAGGCCGGCCCGCCCGCCGCAGCCCCATCGGCCGGGCGACGCGCGGAAGACGTCCCCCCGCCACCTCCGGCCCGAACCAGCGCCGCAGGACAGGACAGCGGCACGCATGAGGGGGAGGGCGCCAAAGCCGAGCCGACCAGGACAGAGGGGCAGCGGCGCTCCGAGGAGCGCCCGCGGCCAGCGAAAACCGACGCAGCCCAGCCCGCGCCCGGCGAGACGACGAGCGGTGACGTCACCCCCGTGCTCCACGCTGCGGCACCGGAGCCCGCGGCGGATGTGGTCGCGGCGGGGCGTCCCGCCACCGCCGGGCGGATCACGGCCGCGACGCACCCGCTCCACTCCCCCGATCCCGCGGCCCCCGGTCGCCGTCCAACGCTGCCGGACTGGTCCGGCCCGCCTTCGACCTCGACACGCCGGGCCACGGCTCCGACGCCGCATCCCGCAGGCGTTTCCCGCCTTGCGGAAGGGGCCCTCGCCGCGCCACCGCCAGCCCCGCACCTGATGGCGACGTCAGCCACGACCCCGACCACGGCAGACGACGCGGCGAGGCGGCACGCGGCACGCGAGGAGAATCAGCCGGACGCCGGGGTCGCGGCCGCCGCTCCAAGTGCATCCGGAGCAGCGGCCCCGCAGCCCCTTGCATCGGCGGTCGACGCGCGCTTCGCACAGCGCGAAGAGCCGCCGGACAGCGTCGCCCCGCAGCCGCCCGTCGCGCTGACCCCGCCTCCCGTCCCGGCCGCGGCGAACCCCGCAGGAAAAGTGCCGGCCCCCGAGGCGGAGGATCACTCGGCGACCGAGCCCACGTCCGCCGTGCCGCGGTCTGCTGCCCTCCCGTCGTCCGGGGGTGCCGCCGCCGCGCCGCAGATGCTGCCTGCCCCCGGCGGGGCGGTGGCGAGTGAGCCCGCGCCGACGACGATGACCGACCTGCACATCAGACCGCAGCACGAGGCCCGACCGGCCTCCGCGCCCGTCGCGACACGTCCGACTGCCGATGACAGGGCGGAACCTGGCGGGGGGGCACCCGTGCCGCCGACCACCACGGCGCCCGAGGCGACCGACGCGACGTCTGCCGCGGGTATGCGGGACAGGACCGCGCGCCCCCCCGGCGCCGCGGCTTCCGCCCACGTGCGCGGCGATGCGGCCATTTTCACGGACCACGCGGCCCCGGAAGCAGATGCCCCGCCCGCCCGAGCCGCAGCGGCGCCCGCCGCAGGTTCCGCCACCGAAACGGCGTCGACCTCGGCGAGCCCACCGGCATCGCCCGCTCCCGCCCGGCGCGGCGAAACCGGTGTGGACCCCTCTGCGCGTGCGCACAAGGAGGCCGCCCCCTCCCCACGGACGACGCCGCCACAAACCGCAGGCGCCGCGAGTGCCCTGCCGCCCCCGCCACACACCGAATTGCTGCAGATGCCGCCTCAGACCGACGCAGGGGCCGGGGCAGCCATCGATTTTCCTGCCGACATTCCCGCCACGCCCGACCACGGCCCGGGCGGAGTGGGCGCACCATCCCCGCATTCCGAGCGGCCCCCGGCACGGAGCTCCGGGCCGGCGCTGGCAATGATGCTGCCCCCCGGACCGGCCGACACAGCGCCGGCCACCGGCACCGTACCCCGCGCGGAAGCGACGACCGTCGCATTGGCCTCCGGTCCGCCGCCCGCGTCGCTGCCTCCGACCGACGGCGCGTCCGCGCGCGCCCCGGATCGGCACTCCACCGATGCGGACATCCCGCCCGCCACGCCCCGGACCGCGATCTGGGCAGAGCGTCCCCAGGCCGCCCCCGCCGCATCGTTCGTCGCAGGCGCGACGACCACGTTCGGGGTGCCGGAGGATGCGATCACTGCCCCGCCCACAGGGCCGGCACAGGCCATTGCGCCGCACGTCTCGGCGCCTGCGGCCGCCATCCCGCTGCGGACCGATGCCGAGACCCGGCCCCCTCCGACAGGAACCGATGGCGACGAAGCCGGGTCCCTCGCGCCCCTCGGCCCTGCACCGCCCGCCACCGCCGCCGATGCAGGACCCGCCACGACACCGGCCAGCGCCGGGCGCGACATCGCCGGCCATGTGCCGGCACATCACGTTCTGCGCCAGCTGCACGAGGCCGTCGCGCGCCCCCCCGATGGGCCGGTCGAGGTGGCGCTTTCCCCTGAGGAGCTGGGCCCTGTCCGCATGACGCTGCATCCGGTCGAGCACGGCATCACCGTCACCGTTCAGGCCGAACGCCCGGAAACGCTCGACCTGATGCGCCGCAACATCGAGATGCTGGCGCGCGATTTCCGCGCACTCGGCTATGCCGACGTCTCCTTCAGTTTCGGCGCCGAGAGCGGCGAGCGCCAGGGCGGAGAGGCCACGCCGCCCCCCTTCGTCGCCGAGACGGAGTCCGCTTCGCCCGCCCCCCCAATTGCCCCGCCCACGCCCGCCGCGCGCGGCGCGGACGGCTCCCTCGATCTGCGCATGTAAGGACAGCCCATGAGCACCGTTTCCGGCATCACCCCGACCACCGCAAAAACCGCGAGCACCACCGGCTCGGGCACCAACATCAGCTCGGATTACCAGATGTTCCTGAAGCTGCTGACCACGCAGATGCAGAATCAGGACCCGACCGACCCGATCGACAGCTCGGATTACGCGGTGCAGCTCGCCACCTTCTCGGGGGTCGAACAGCAGGTGAAGACGAATGAATTGCTGACCAGCATGACGACGCAGCTCGGCCTGCTCGGCGTGACGCAATATGCGGGCTGGGTGGGGATGGAGGCGCGGGTGGCGGCGCCGGCCTATTTCGACGGAACGACCCCGCTCAGCATCGCGCCGAATCCGGTGACCGGCGCCGATCAGGCGGTGCTGGTGGTGAAGGACGCCGCGGGGACCGAGGTGGCGCGACGGGACGTCGGCACCACGGCCGAGACGATCGACTGGACCGGCACCGACAGTTCGGGCAACGCCCTGCCGGCCGGGGTCTATTCCTTCGAACTTGAAAGCTACAACGCCGGCACCCTGCTGTCGACCGACCCGGCCGAAGTCTACAGCACCATCGCCGAGGTGCAGGGCACCGCGGGCGGTTCAGTGCTGGTGCTGCGCGGGGGGGCGCAGGTCTCTCCCGCCGACGTCACCGGGCTGCGCGACCCCGATCAGAGGATCTGAGCCGCGATCAGCCCGAGTGCGAAGGCCGCAATCCCGCCAAGCGCCAACCAGCCCGTGCGCCGCCGCTCGGGTTCGGGCGCAGGGGCGGCGCCGTTGACCCGCCGCTCGATCAGCTCCTGCAGAAGCGCCGGCATCCGCGGCCCGAAATGGCCCAGCACCAGCGCCGTGCGCTTCAGATCGCGCAGCGCCGCGCGCGGGCCGAGGTTCTCGCGGATGTAGGTCTCGACCACCGGCCGTGCCACTTCCCACATGTTCATCGCCGGGTTGAGCGAGCGCGACACGCCCTCGACCACCACCATGGTGCGCTGCAGCAGAATCAGCTCGGTGCGGGTCTGCATGCCGAACCGCTCGGTCACCTCGAAGAGATAGGCGAGCAGCTTCGCCATCGAGATCTGCGTCGCGTTCATGCCGAAGATCGGCTCGCCCACGGCGCGCAGCGCCAGCGCGAAGGCGTTCACGTCGCGGTCGGCCGGCACATAGCCCGCCTCGAAATGCACCTCGGCGACGCGGCGATAGTCGCGGCGGATGAAGCCCATCAGGATCTCGGCATAGACGCGGCGCGTGTATTCGTCGATCTGCCCCATGATGCCGAAGTCATAGGCGATGACATCGCCGTTCGCCGCGACCTTCAGGTTGCCCTGGTGCATGTCGGCGTGGAAATAGCCGTCGCGCAGCGCATGGCTGAGGAAGAGCTGCAGCACCCGCTCGGAGAGCGCCACGAGGTCATGGCCCGCCGCGCGCAGCGCCGGCACGTCGCCCATCGCCGTGCCCTCGGCCCAGTCCATCACCATCACGGTGCGGCCGGACAGCGCCCAGACCGGCGCCGGCACGCGGAAATGCGCGTCCCGCGCGGTGTTCGCGGCGAATTGAGAAGCGGCGGCGGCCTCGAGCCGCAGGTCGAGCTCGCCCAGAACGGTCTGCTCGAAATGGCTCACCACCTCGGTCGGTTTCAGCCGGCGGGTGCCGGGCAGAAGCCGCTCGATCATCCCGGCAGCGAAATGGAAGGCGTCGAGGTCGCGACGGAAGGCGCGCTCGATTCCCGGGCGCAGCACCTTCACCGCGACGGTCTCGCCGGTGTCGGCCAGCACCGCCGAATGCACCTGCGCGATCGAGGCGGCGGCGACGGGTTCGGAGAATTCCGCGAAGATCTCCCCGACCGGACGACCGAGCTCCTCGGCGATCGCGGCCTTGGCCAGCGCCGTGTCAAAGGGCGGCAGCTTGTCTTGCAGCACGCGCAACTGGTTTGCCAGATCCTCGCCCACCACGTCGGGGCGGGTGGACAGCACCTGGCCGAACTTGATGTAGGCGGGCCCGAGCGCGGTGATCGCACGCGTCACCGGCGGCAACGCCGGATCGCCCTTGTAGCCGAGCCACTTGAACGGCCAGCCCATGATCCGCGCCACCAGCCGCAGCCGCGGCGGCGCTTCCATCGCCTCGAGCGCGACGCTCATCGCGCCGGTGCGCTCGAAGGTGGCGCCGGTGCGGATCAGCCGCCAGATATTGTGGGGCCCGCGCATCTCAGATCTTCCAGCCGGAATGCAGCGCGGCGATGCCCATGGTCAGGTTGCGATATTTGACGTGCTCGAACCCGGCCTCGCGGATCATCGAGGCGAAGATCTCCTGCGTCGGGAACTTGCGGATCGATTCCACCAGATATTGATAGCTGTCGCGGTCATTCGCCACGATCTGGCCCATCACCGGGATGACGTTGAAGGAATAGGCGTCATAGACCGCCTGCAGCATGTCGTTCGGGATCTGGCTGAATTCAAGCACCATGATCCGCCCGCCCGGCCGCAGCACGCGATAGGCCTCGCGCAGCGCGTCGGGGATGCGGGTCACGTTCCGGATGCCGAAGGAAATCGTGTAGACGTCGAAGGTGTTGTCCTCGAAGGGCAGCTCCATCGCGTCGCCGACGACCCAGCTCAGCCGCTCGGCCATGTCCTCGGCCTCGGCGCGCTTCTGCCCCTCGATCAGCATCGATTCCGTCATGTCGCAGACGGTGGCCGTGGCGCCCGGCGCGCGCCCCAGGAAGCGGAAGGCGACGTCGCCGGTGCCGCCCGCCACGTCGAGCAGCTTCTGCCCCGGCCGCGGCGCAAGCCAGTCCATCATCGCATCCTTCCAGATGCGGTGGATGCCCATGCTCATCAGGTCGTTCATGATATCGTATTTCGAGGCCACGCGCGAGAACACGCCATGGACCATTCCGGCCTTCGCGTCCTCGTCCACGGTCTGGAAGCCGAAATGCGTGGTTCTCGTCTGTTCTGTCGTCATGGTCTCTTGCCGATCCCGAAATCTCCCCCTTCTTATAGGGGCCCTTTCGGCCAAGACAATGCGACAGGAACGAAGATGCCCGAACTGCCCGAGGTGGAAACCGTGCGACGGGGCCTTGCCCCGGCGATGGAGGGGCGGCGGATCGAGGCCGCGCAGGTGAACCGCCCCGACCTGCGCTGGCCCCTGCCCGAGAACATGGCCGGGCGTCTGACCGGGCGGCGCGTCGAGCGGCTGCGGCGGCGCTCGAAATACATCCTGGCCGATCTCGACAGCGGCGAGAGCCTGCTCATCCATCTTGGCATGTCGGGGCGGATGCTGGTGTCGGGGGTGATGCTGGGCGACTATCACCTCGACCATCCGGCACCGCAAAAGCACGATCACGTCGTCCTCGAGATGGAGGGCGGCGCCCGCGTCACCTTCAACGACGCGCGCCGCTTCGGGGCGATGGACCTTGTGCGCACCGACCGCGAGGCGGCGCATTGGCTGCTTGTGGGGCTGGGCCCCGAGCCCTTCGGCAACGAGTTCCACGAGGAGTACCTTGTGGAACGCCTGAAGGGCCGGGCCAGCCCGATCAAGACCGCGCTCCTCGACCAGCACGTCGTCGCCGGGCTGGGCAACATCTATGTCTCCGAGGTGCTGTTCCGTGCCGGCATCGACCCGCGCCGCGCGGCCGGTCGGATCGCGTCGAAGCGGATCGCGGCGCTTGTGCCGCTGGTGCGCGAGGTTCTGAGCGAGGCGATCGAGGCCGGCGGATCGTCGCTGCGCGACCATCGCCAGGCCGACGGCGAGCTTGGATATTTCCAGCATTCCTTCCGCGTCTACGACCGCGAGGGCGAGCCCTGCCCGGTCTGCGGCACACCGATACGGCGCATCGTGCAATCGGGCCGGTCGAGCTATTTCTGCCCGCAGTGCCAGAAATAGCGGTTATGCTGCACCTGCGAGAGGGTCTTGATAATCGCCCAGACCCTGTTACGACTCCGGCCCAGCATAAGGAAAGGCACTGCCACATGGCCTACCAGACCCTGATCGTCGAGATCGAAGACTATGTCGCCCTGATCCGGCTGAACCGCCCCGAAGCCCTGAACGCGCTGAACTCGACCCTGCTGGGCGAGCTGTCCGACGCGCTGGCCGCGGCGGACGCCAATGACAAGGTGCGCTGCGTCGTCATCACCGGCTCGGAGAAGGCTTTCGCGGCCGGCGCCGACATCAAGGAGATGTCGGAACAGAGCTTCGTCGACATGTTCACCAAGAACTTCTTCAGCACCGAGACCGACGGGATCCTCAAGACCCGCAAGCCGGTGATCGCGGCGGTGGCGGGCTATGCGCTCGGCGGCGGCTGCGAGCTGGCGATGATGTGCGATTTCATCATCGCCGCCGAGAACGCCAAGTTCGGCCAGCCCGAGATCAACCTCGGCGTCGTCGCCGGCATGGGCGGCACGCAGCGGCTGACCCGCTTCGTCGGCAAGTCGAAATCGATGGACATGCACCTGACCGGTCGCTTCATGGATGCGGCCGAGGCGGAACGCTCGGGCCTTGTCAGCCGCGTCGTGCCGCTTGCCCAGCTGCTGCCCGAGGCGATGGCCGCCGCGCACAAGATCGCCGAGAAATCGCTGCTGAGCACGATGGTCGTGAAGGAATGCGTCAACCGCGCCTACGAGACCACCCTCGCCGAGGGCGTGCATTTCGAACGCCGCATCTTCTACGCGCTGTTCTCGACCGAGGACCAGAAGGAGGGCATGTCGGCCTTCCTCGAGAAGCGCGAACCGCAGTTCCGCGACCGCTGAGCCGTCCCGAAGCCGATTGGCCGCCGAGGGGGCTTCCCTTTCGGCGGCTTTTGCCGTAATGGCAGCCCTCACATGCGCGTGCAGCCCGCTTTGGCTAGAATCATCCGGTTCTTCGAGAGACCGGGCTTTGTGCGCTATCCTGACGCAACTGACCCGGAAAGTGGGAAAGAACCATGGCCAATACGCCCCAGTCCAAGAAGCGCGCCCGTCAGAACGAGCGCCGCAACGACATCAACCGCGCGCGCCGCTCGCGCATCCGCACCTTCCTGCGCAAGGTGGAAGAAGCGATCGCCTCGGGCGACGCGACTGCCGCCAAGACCGCCCTGCTCGCCGCCGAGCCGGAACTGGCGCGCGGCGTGACCAAGGGCGTGCTGCACAAGAACACCGTCTCGCGCAAGGTTTCGCGCCTGTCGGCCCGCGTCAAGGCGCTGGCCAACTGAGCTGCAGATTGCTGCATCGCAGAGACTCAGTCTAAGGGCGCCCTCGGGCGCCCTTTTTCATATTTTCAATACATTTCAATGCATTAACCGCGCGTGTTGCGCGTTTCACCACGTCCGGAGATTCGATTTCGGGAATCCTCCGTCAAGCGCGAAGTTCGGTTGCAGCGCGCCGCACCCCCGGGCTAGCTTGCCTCAGCGATTCACGTCGCCTTGGGGGACATGACGCGTTCTCGACCGCCGGAGCAGGCATAAAGTCTGCCACGACAACGAAAAAAGCCGGGGGTTCCGGTGTCGAGAAAGCGAATCCGATTCTGAAGGCTGCCGCCTTCCGAGATTCGGCATCCAGTGCCTTGCCCGGTTTTGCCGGGCCTGTAGCCGTGTCCAAATGCAGGGGTTCCGGCCCGCGTCCGCGCGGGTCCCTGTTCCAGGGGGATGTGCGCACCGAAACTGCGTGTAGACTCTAAAGGCAACAAGAAGATGACCAAAGAAACCTGGGGGCGGGTGTGCAATGAACTTCTCAAGACTGTCGGCAAGAGCAACTACACGACCTGGATTGCGCCGCTGCGCATGATCGACATGTCCGAAGGCATCGCTGCCTTCGAAGCTCCGACGAAATTCATGCGTGACTGGGTGTCGCGCAACTTCGGCGAGGCGATCCTGCGCGAGCTGCGCAACGACGGTCATGTCGTCGAGCGGATCGAGTTCCGCGTGCCCGAGCTGCGCCCGATTCCGGCAAACGAGGTCTCGCGCCCTGCCGTGGCCGCGCCGGCCCCCGCCGCGCCGAAGGCCCGTGCCGAGGAAGATCTGCCCGGCGCACCGCTCGATGCCCGCTTCACCTTCGACAACTTCGTCGTCGGCAAGCCGAACGAGCTTGCCCATGCCGCCGCGCGCCGCGTGGCCGAGGGCGGACCCGTCACCTTCAACCCGCTGTTCCTTTACGGTGGCGTCGGCCTCGGCAAGACCCACCTGATGCACGCCATCGCGCACGAGTTGCAGATCCGCCGCCCCGAGGCGCGGGTGCGTTACCTGTCCGCCGAACAGTTCATGTACCGTTTCGTGCAGGCGCTGCGCGAACGCCAGATCATGGACTTCAAGGAGATGTTCCGCTCGGTCGACGTTCTGATGGTCGATGACGTGCAGTTCATCGCCGGCAAGGACAGCACGCAGGAAGAGTTCTTCCACACCTTCAACGCGCTCGTCGATCAGGGCAAGCAGATCATCATCTCGGCCGACCGCGCGCCGGGCGAGATCAAGGATCTCGAGGAACGGATCAAGTCGCGCCTGCAATGCGGCCTGGTCGTCGACCTGCACCCCACCGATTACGAGCTGCGCCTTGGCATCCTGCAGACCAAGACCGAGGCTTACCGCGCGCAATACCCGGGGCTGAAGATGGCCGATGGCGTGCTCGAGTTCCTCGCGCATCGCATCACCACCAACGTGCGCGTGCTCGAAGGCGCGCTGACCCGGCTCTTCGCCTTCGCCTCGCTCGTCGGCAAGGAGATCACCCTCGATCTGGCACAGGAATGCCTCACCGACATCCTGCGCGCCTCGGACCGCAAGGTCACCATCGAGGAGATCCAGCGCAAGGTGGCCGAGCATTACAACGTGCGGCTTTCCGACATGATCGGGCCGAAGCGCGTGCGCACCATCGCCCGGCCGCGGCAGGTGGCGATGTATCTGTCGAAGCAGCTGACCACCCGGTCGCTGCCCGAGATCGGCCGCCGCTTCGGCGGGCGCGACCACACCACGATCATGCACGGCATCCGCAAGATCGAGGAGCTGATGGGCTCTGACCGTCAGATCGCCGAAGATATCGACCTGCTGCGCCGCCTTCTCGAGTCCTGAGTCTTGACGCTTCGGCCAAAGCGGCCGAATGTCCGAAAAAACTTGTGCCGGTGCGGGGAGATGCTACCTTTCCGCCCCCGGTTGCCGTGAGGGATGGAAATGAAGATCAGCATCGAACGCGCCGCACTGCTCAAGGCCGTGGCGCAGGCCCAGTCGGTCGTGGAGCGGCGCAACACCATCCCGATCCTGGCCAACGTGCTGGTCGAGGCAGAGGGCGACAGCGTGTCCTTCCGCGCCACCGACCTTGACATCGAGGTGGTGAACAAGGCCCCGGCGCAGGTCGAGCGCGCGGGCGCGACGACGGTTTCGGCGGTGATGCTGCACGAGATCGTGCGCAAGCTGCCCGACGGTGCGCTGGTCGTGCTCGCCGACGATCCGGCCGCGGGGCGGCTGACGATCCAGGCGGGGCGGTCGAGCTTCAACCTCGCCACGCTGCCGAAGGAAGATTTCCCGGTCATGGCCTCGTCGGAATACACGGCGAATTTCACCGCCAAGGCGGGGATGCTGAAGCGGCTGTTCGACAAGTCGAAATTCGCGATCTCGACCGAGGAGACGCGCTATTACCTGAACGGCGTCTACATGCATGTGGCGACCGGCGAGAGCGGCCCGGTGCTGCGCTGCGTGGCGACCGACGGCCACCGCCTGGCCCGCATCGACGCGCCGTTGCCCGCGGGCGCCGAAGGCACGCCGGGCGTGATCGTGCCGCGCAAGACGGTGAACGAGCTGCGCAAGCTTCTCGATGACGACGAGGCCGATATCGCGGTCTCGGTCAGCGAGACCAAGGTCCGCTTCGCCACGCCCGAGATCACCCTGACCTCGAAGGTCATCGACGGCACCTTCCCCGATTATTCGCGTGTGATCCCGATGGGCAACGCCCGCCGGCTGGAAGTGGATGCGGCGGAGTTTGCCAAGGCCGTCGACCGCGTGGCCACCGTGTCCTCGGAACGCTCGCGCGCCGTCAAGCTGAGCCTCGAGGAAGACCGGCTGGTGCTCTCGGTCAACGCCCCCGATTCCGGCGCGGCCGAGGAAGAGCTGGCCGTCGCCTATGACGACGAGCGGCTGGAGATCGGCTTCAACGCGAAATACCTGCTGGAGATTGCCAGCCAGGTCGACCGCGAGAACGCCGTCTTCCTGTTCAACTCCTCGGGCGATCCGACACTGATGCGCGAGGGCAATGACACCTCGGCGGTCTATGTCGTGATGCCGATGCGCGTGTGAGGCGCACGAACGCCTCCGGCGGGAGTCTTTTTTGCCAGGAAAACGAGGGGCCGATGCTGCGGGACCTGACGCTGCTGCAGTTCCGCTCGCATCGCCGTGCGCAGTTCACCTTCGACGGCCGGCCGGTGGCGATCTGGGGGCCGAATGGCGCGGGCAAGACCTCGGTGCTTGAAGCCGTGTCGCTGCTGTCGCCGGGGCGCGGGCTGCGCCGGGCGGGCGCCGAGGAGCTGATCCGCCGGCAGGAGGCCGTGGGCTGGAAGATCCGCGCCGAGATCGGCGGTCAGGCGGTCGAGACCATGGCCCTGCCCGGCGCCTCGCGCGAGGTGACGATCGACGGCAAGGCCGCGCCGCAGCTGGCGCTTGGCCGGCTGATGCGGGTGCTGTGGCTCGTGCCCTCGATGGACCGGCTCTGGATCGAGGCGGCCGAGGGGCGGCGGCGGTTTCTCGACCGGATGACGCTTTCCTTCGATCCCTCCCATGCCGAGGCGGTGCTGGCCTATGAAAAGGCGATGCGCGAGCGCAACCGGCTGCTCAAGGACATGGTGACCGACGCGGGCTGGTATGGCGCGCTCGAGACGCGGATGGCCGAAGCCGCCGGGCGGATCAGCGCGGCGCGGACCGAGGCGCTGACCCGGATCGCGGCGGCGCAGGCGGGCGCGGCGACGGCCTTTCCGGCGGCGACGCTGACGCTGGTGAACGAGGGGCCGGCGGATCTGGCGGCGGCGCTGGCCTCGGGGCGGCGGCGTGACATGGCGGCGGGGCGTACGCTCGAAGGCCCGCACCGCGCCGATCTCGAGGCGATCTATGCCGAGAAGGCGATCCCGGCCGCGCAATGCTCGACCGGCGAGCAGAAGGCGCTTCTGATTTCGCTTCTGCTGGCCAATGCGCGGGCAGTTGCGGGCGCGCCTTGCGTGCTTTTGCTCGACGAGGTCGCGGCGCATCTGGACGCGGGCCGGCGCGCCGCGCTTTATGACGAGGTCTGCGCGCTCTCCGCGCAGGTGATGATGACCGGCACCGGGGCCGAGCTGTTCGACAGCCTCGGCACACGGGGTCAGGGCTGGCAGGTGACCGAGGCGGGGGGCACCTCGCAGGTCGAGGAGGTGCAATGAGCTATCCGGTGCAGCGCGTGACCCTGATCACGCTCGGTGTACGCAACCTGACGAAGGCGCGCCGCTTTTACGAGGCGCTTGGCTGGCGCCCGGCCGAGGCGACGCAGGCGGTGGTGTTCTTCCGCATGCCGGGGATGGCGCTTGGCCTCTTCGGGCTGAAGGATCTGGCCGAGGATCAGGGCCGGCCCGAGGTGCCGCTGGGCACCGGCGCGATCACGCTGGCGCAGAATTTCGCCACCGAGGCCGATGTGGATGCGGCCTTCGCGGCCGCGCTCGCCGCCGGCGCCGAGCCGGTGAAACCGCCCGCACGCACCTTCTGGGGCGGCTATTCCGGCTATTGGGCCGACCTTGACGGCCATGTCTGGGAAGTGGCGCGAAACCCGTTCTGGCCGCTTGCGGAAGACGGAACGCTGGCGCTGCCGGACGGCACCGTCCTGCCCTGAAAACCCCGCTGACGCGTGACATTCCCCCGCCGAACTCCTATAAGTCCGCAACACTTGTCAGGATAGGCGCGCATGACCGAAAACAGCCCGAAGAAGTCCGACTACAGCGCGGAGTCCATCAAGGTTCTCAAGGGCCTGGAGGCCGTGCGCAAACGGCCGGGCATGTATATCGGCGACACCGACGACGGCTCGGGCCTGCATCACATGGTCTATGAGGTCGTGGACAACGGCATCGACGAGGCGCTCGCGGGCTATGCGAATTACGTCGCGGTGAAGATCCACGCCGACAGCTCGGTCTCGGTGCGCGACAACGGCCGCGGCATCCCGGTCGACATGCACCACGAAGAGGGCGTCTCGGCGGCCGAGGTCATCATGACCCAGCTGCACGCGGGCGGGAAGTTCAACAACACCGACGAGGGCGGCAACGCCTACAAGGTCTCGGGCGGGTTGCATGGCGTCGGCGTCTCGGTGGTGAACGCGCTGTCCGACTGGCTCGAACTCAAGGTCTGGCGCAACGACAAGGTCTATTTCGCCCGTTTCGAGAAGGGCGAATGCGTCGAGCATGTGCGCGAGATCGGCGATGCGCCGGGCGAGAAGGGCACCGAGGTGCGCTTCATGGCCTCGGCCAAGACGACCGATCCCGAGGGCACCTTCTCGAACCTCGACTACAGCTTCAAGACACTGGAAACGCGGCTGCGGGAACTGGCCTTCCTGAACTCGGGCGTGCGCATCCTGCTCGAGGACGAGCGCCCGGCCGAGCCGCTGCATGTCGAGCTGCATTATGACGGCGGCGTCAAGGAATTCGTCAAATACCTCGACCGCTCGAAGAGCGCGCTGATCCCCGAACCGATCTACATGGTCGGCGAGGTGCGCGGCATCGGCGTCGAGGTGGCGCTGTGGTGGAACGACGGCTATCACGAGGCGGTGCTGCCCTTCACCAACAACATCCCGCAGCGCGACGGCGGCACGCACCTGGCCGGCCTGCGCGGCGCACTGACCCGGACGCTGACGAAATACGCCCAGGACAGCGGCATCGCCAAGAAAGAGAAGATCGACTTCACCGGCGACGACGCCCGCGAGGGGCTGACCTGCGTTCTGTCGGTCAAGGTGCCAGATCCGAAATTCTCCAGCCAGACCAAGGACAAGCTCGTTTCCTCCGAGGTCCGGCCCGCGGTCGAGAACCTGGTGAACGAGAAGCTTGGCGAATGGTTCGAGGAACACCCGGGCGAGGCGCGCACGATCGTCGGCAAGATCGTCGAGGCGGCGCTTGCCCGCGAGGCGGCGCGCAAGGCGCGTGAACTCACCCGGCGCAAGACGGCGATGGACGTCGCCTCGCTACCCGGCAAGCTGGCCGATTGCCAGTCGAAGGACCCCGCCGATTCCGAACTCTTCCTGGTCGAGGGGGATTCGGCCGGCGGCTCGGCCAAGCAGGGGCGCGAGCGCAAGAACCAGGCGGTGCTGCCCTTGCGCGGCAAGATCCTGAACGTCGAGCGCGCGCGCTTCGACCGGATGCTCGGCTCGGAACAGATCGGCACGCTGATCACCGCGCTTGGCACCGGCATCGGGCGCGACGAGTTCAACATCGACAAGCTGCGCTATCACAAGATCATCATCATGACGGATGCCGACGTCGACGGCGCCCACATCCGCACCCTGCTGCTGACCTTCTTCTTCCGGCAGATGCCCTCGCTGATCGAGAACGGCTATCTCTACATCGCGCAGCCGCCGCTGTACAAAGTGACGCGCGGCAAGTCCGAGGTCTATCTGAAGGATCAGGCCGCCTTCGAGGAATTCCTGATCCATCAGGGCACCGAGGGCGCGCGGCTGCGGCTTGGCGACGGGCAGGAGATCACCGGTGCCGATCTCGAGCGCGTGGTCGAGGAGGCGCGGATGATCCGCCGCATCCTGCAGGCCTTCCCGACGCATTACCCGCAAAGCATCCTCGAACAGGCGGCGATCGCCGGCGCCCTGGTGCCCGGCCGGGTCGATGCCGATGCGCAGGGCGTGGCGAATGCGGTGGCGACGCGGCTCGACCTTGTTGCGCTGGAATACGAGCGCGGCTGGAGCGGCCGTCCGACGCAGGACCACGGGCTGCGCTTCGCGCGCATGGTGCGCGGCGTCGAGGAGCACCGCACCCTCGACGGCACAGTGCTGCGCTCGGGCGAGGCGCGGCGACTGGCGCAGCACACCGCGCTGCTGCAGGAGGTCTATGGCACGCCTGCGAAGCTGATCCGCAAGGACCGCGAGCAGCTGATCTATGGCCCGCTGGCGCTTTTGCAGGCGATCCTGTCGGAGGGCGAGAAGGGGCTGACACTGCAGCGCTACAAGGGGCTGGGCGAGATGAACCCGGAACAGCTGTGGGAAACCACGCTCGACCCCTCGGCGCGCACCCTGCTGCAGGTGAAGATCGACGATGTGGCCGAAGCCGACGACATCTTCACCAAGCTGATGGGCGACGTGGTCGAGCCGCGCCGCGAATTCATCCAGCAAAACGCGCTCAACGTCGAGAACCTCGACTTCTGAGCCCCGATCGGGCGCCGGCAGATCCGGCGCCCGATCCCGCGCCCCGGGCCTTAACCCTGACGGGCGATCGTTTCCCCATTCTGTGCAATTCCCCCGTATTGTCCCCGCCGGGCCCCATTTGCGCCCGATTTCACACCGATGGATTGAGGGACCGAGAAACGTTCCCGAAGGGTGCACAATGGACCGCCTGACCGAAATGGAAGCCTTTGCCACTGTCGTCGATCAGGGCGGCTTCACCGATGCGGCGAAGAAGATGGGCATCTCCAAGTCTGCCGTGTCGAAGCACGTCTCGGCGCTTGAGGCGCGTCTTGGCGCAAGGCTTTTGAACCGCACCACCCGCCGCGTCTCGCCGACCGAGATCGGCCTTGCCTATTACGACCGCGCCCGGCGCGTGCTGAACGACGCGGGCGAGGCCGACGCGCTGGTCACCGCGATGCAGGTGGCGCCCTCGGGTCTGCTGCGGATTTCCGTTGCCACCGATTTCGGGGTGAACCTGCTGTCGCCGGTGCTGGGCGATTTTCTGCAGGAATATCCCGAGATCACCGTGAACATGGTGCTGACCAACCGCTATGTCGAGCTGATCTCGGAAGGCTTCGACATGGCGATCCGGGTGGGCGAGCTGGAAGACAGCACGCTGCGCGCGCGCAAGCTGACCGAAAGCTCGCGCCGGATGATCGCCGCGCCCTCCTATTTCCAGAAATACGGCCGGCCGCTGAAGATCGACGATCTGAACGAGCACAAGCTTCTGCATTATTCCAGCCAGTCGAACGGCAACGTCTGGAAGATCACCGCGCCCTCGGGCGAGCGGCGGCAGGTGCGCTCGGCCGGCTGGCTGACGGTGAACGACGGGCAGTCGCTTCTGCATGCCTGCATCGCCGGGCTCGGCATCGCCTATCTGCCCTCGTTCCTCTACGCCGACGCGATGAAACAGGGGCTGGTCGAGGAGGCGATCCCCGATCTGCCGATGGAGACGCTGGGCATCTATGCCGTCTATCCGCCCGGGCGCTTCACCCAGCCCAAGGTGCGCGCCTTCATCGACTTCCTGGCCCAGACCTTCGCCGACAAGGGCCCCGACAACTGGTGAATTCCCTCGCGCGGCGCCACTCCGTCGGGCGCCGTCACTGACGGGTCGGGGCAAGGATCGCTTCGACCCGTCTGTTTTTGTCCCGCCCCTCGGGGGTCAGGCTGGTGGCGCGCGGCGCCAGCCAGCCCGCGCCCTCGGCGTTCACCTGCTCGGGCGCGACGCCGTAATCGGCGATCAGCCGCGCCCGCACCGATTCCGCCCGCCGCTTCGACAGCGCGATATTCGCCTCGAGCCCACCGGTCGCATCGGTATGCCCGACAAGGACGATCACTGCCTCGGGCCGGGTCGACAGGTAATCGGCCAGCGCCTTGAGCGAGGTGAAATCCTCGGGGCCAAGATCGGTCGCGCCGCTCTCGAAGATCAGGTCATCCAGCGCCACCGCCCCTTTCGCCTCGATCTGCGTGGCGAAATCCGAGGGCGCGATCGCCGGCGCGGGCGTCGGCGAGGCGAGCGGATTGTCCGGCGTGGCCGGGCGCACGTCCTGCACCGTCATCGTCGTCAGATGCAGGAAGCCCGATTCCGAGGAGCGCGAGACGGTCAGCGCCAGCCAATCGGTGCCCCGCCGCGCCGAGAGATAGCGGAAATCGCCCAGATCGACGTGCATCTCGGGCTCGGAGAGCAGGTCGAGCTCATAGCGGAAGTCGAAGCCGCCGCAGGCCTCGGTCTCGCATTGATAGAGGATGGTATAGCCCGCCGCCTGGATCTGGTCGCGCAGGGGCGCGAGGATCTGCAGCGTCGTCTCCTGATCGGCGCGCAGCCGCCAGGCGGTGTCGGTGCGCGTGCCCTCGAGCGTGCTCGCCGGCCCCACGCCATCCTGCCAGGGACCGGTCAGCATCCGATAGCTGGTGGCGGCATTGGTGGCCTCGGCCGAGACCGCGGCGCCCTCGGGCAGCGACAGCTCGAGCGGCGCGGCAAGAACGGGAGAGGCAAGCAGGGCGGCGCCAATCAGCGCCAGAACGGGCAGTCTCATGCGGCAGGCTCGCGGCGATAGTGGTAATTGCCGGCCGGCACCATGCCGAGCGCGGTATAAAGGGCAATCGCCGGCGCATTGGCGCTGCGCACGACCAGGGCGAAGGTCTCGGCGCCCTCGCCCCCGGCCCAGCGGACGGCTTCGGCCATGATCGCGCGGGCAAGGCCGCGACGGCGGAAGGCGGGCAGCACCTCGAGCGCGTGCAGCATCGCGACGCCGTCGTGGATCGCGACGAAACCCGCCCCCGCGGCGCGGTCGGACGTGCGGCCCAGAACCGCGGCCTTCGGGCCCGCCGCGCGCTCGGCCACCGCCTGACGCTCGGGGCCGATCTCGCCCTCGCTCCAGACCTCGCGGGTGATGGCCAGCGGCGGCCAATGCGCGAAGGCGGTGACCGGCGGCACGTCGGAGGGCAGCGCCGCAATCGGCGCGGTGAAGAGGGTGACCGGGTCGAAGAGTTCGAAGCCGCGCGCGGCCAGCGCCGCATCCAGCGCCGCCTCGCCCGGACGGACGATGAACTTCGGCGGCTGGCCAAGGGCGCGATGCGCGGCGACGGCGGCATCGATGTCTGCCTCGTCCAGCGGCACTTCAAGGCTTGCGGTGCTGACGCGCGAGCCGCCGCCCAGCCCCTCGCGCACCTTGAACCCGCCCGCAAGCCGGGTGCTGGCGGCGGGCCAGGTGGCGTCGATCACCTCGAAAAGATCGGTCATTGCCCCTCCGGGAAGGTGGCCTGCAGCGCGGCGAAGGCCCCTTCGAGCGCCGCGGGAACGGTCGAGCGCACCACGAGGTTGGTGCCATAACGCCCCTCGGTGACGAAGGGATAGGAGCCGAAGCTCGCCTCGGGATGCGCCGCGGCAAGCGCGCGCAGCGCGTCGGCGATCGTCGCCTCGGGCACCATCAGCTGAAGGCTGCGGCTGAGGAGCGGCGCGCCGCCGGTGAGCCGCGGCAGAAGCCCCGCCACCATCGCATGGAAGATGTTCGGCACCCCCGCCATCACGTGGCAGTTCTCGACCGAGAAGCCCGGCGCCGCCGAGACCGGGTTGTCGATCAGCGCCGCCCCCTCGGGGATGCGTGCCATGCGCAGCCGCGCCTCGGTGAACTCGAGGCCGCGGGCGGCGTAATGGGCGGCCAGGATCGCGCGGGCATCCTCGCGCACGCCGATGGTGCGGCCAAAGGCATCGGCCACGGCATCGGCGGTGATGTCGTCATGCGTCGGCCCGATGCCGCCCGAGGTGAAGAGCTGGTCATGCGCCGCCGAGAGCTCGCGCACCGCGGCGACGATGGTGGCGTGGTCGTCGCCGATGACGCGGATCTGGCGCAGGTCGATGCCCACCTTGACCAGCTCCTGCGCGAGGAACCAGGCGTTGCCCTCGCGGGTGCGGCCGGTGAGGATCTCGTCGCCGATGATCAGGATGGCAGCGGTCGGATTGGGCATGTCGGGCCTCCTTTTGCGCAAATGTATAGGCCCGCGCCCGGTGCCGGAAAAGCCCGGCTCTGGCCAAGCCATGCTTTTGTGACTATCTAGGGGGCCAACAAGCAGGAGAAGATCAGTGGAAGAGAGTCGGGGCCGCGTCACCAAGGACGGGATTCGCATCTACAACACCACCAGCGATTTCGATGGCATCCGCGCCGCCTGCCAGGTCACCGCACAGATCCTCGACGAGGTCGCCGACCTCGTGAAGCCGGGCGTGACCACGGCAGAGCTCGATGATTTCATCCGCAACCGCCTTGTCGAGCTCGGCGCCACCTCGGCGACGATCGGCTATCGGGGCTACAAGCACGCCTCGTGCATCTCGGTGAACCATGTCGTGTGCCATGGCATCCCCTCGGACAAGGTGCTGCACGACGGCGACATCCTGAACATCGACGTCACCGTCATCCTCGACGGCTGGTTCGGCGACAGCTCGCGGATGTATGTCGCGGGCAATCTCAGCCGCAAGGCCGAGCGGCTGATCGACGTCACCCATGAATCGCTGATGATCGGCATCGAGCAGGTGAAGCCCGGCAACACCTTCGGCGACATCGGCCACGCGATCCAGACCTATGTCGAGGGCAACCGGATGAGCGTGGTGCGCGACTTCTGCGGCCATGGCGTCGGCCGCGTCTTCCACGCCCCGCCGAACGTGCTGCATTACGGCCGCGCGGGCTCGGGCCCGGTGCTGGAAGAGGGGATGATCTTCACCATCGAGCCGATGGTGAACCTTGGCCGCTATGAAACCAAGGTGCTGGCCGACGACTGGACCGCGGTGACCCGCGACAAGTCGCTGTCGGCGCAGTTCGAGCATTGCGTGGGCGTGACCGCCGACGGCTGCGAGATCTTCACCCTCTCGCCCGCGAACCGCTTCCATCCGACCTGGCGCTGAGCCGGGGGAAGCGCCGGGGGCCCTGCCCCCGGGCCCCCGGAGTATTTTCGCCAGGAAAACACCGAAGGCTCAGAGCCCGATCAGGGCCGGCACCTGCGCCATGTCGGTGAAGATCTCTGCCCCCGCCGCCGCAAGCCGCGGGTTCTCTCCCTGCGGCGCATAGCCGAGACAGCGCATGCCGGCGGCCTTCGCCGCGCGCGCGCCGGTCGCGCTGTCCTCGATCACCACGCAGCGCGCCGGATCGGCGCCAAGCGCGCGGGCCGCGTGCAGGTAAAGATCGGGCGCGGGTTTCGGGCAGCCCAGATCCTGGCCCGAGAACAGCAGCCCCTCGAGCCGGGCGCGGATCTTCGGGTGCTGGCCCAGCGTCGCCTCCATCTTCGCGCCGCGCCCGTTCGAGCCGACGGCGAAGGGAATCCCCTCGGCGTCAAGCCGGGCGAGCAGCGCGGCCACCCCCGGCATCAGCGGCGTGCCGGCGCGCAGCCGGGCGTAGAGCCGCGGGTAATAGCTGTCGACCCAATCGGCGGGCAGCGCCGCGCCAAGCGCCCGGCCCTGCTCGGCCACGCCCTCGATGGTGCCGCCGATGAACAGATCCTCGAGCGCCGGGATCTCCATCGGCAGCCCGTGCGCGGCAAAGTCCGACTGGATCAGGGCGAAGGTGGCGGGCTCGCTGTCGACGAGCACGCCGTCGCAGTCGAAAAGAACAGCCTGGGGTTTCATGCGGGCATCCGGGCAAGGGTGACAAGGGTATCGCCGTAGCGGCGCTGGTCGATCTGTTCGAGCGGCGCGGGCACGGCGGGGGAAACGCTTTCCTCCCACACGATCATCGCGCCCGGGGCGATCCAGCCATTCGCGAGGCAGGAGGCCACCGCCTTCTCGCCCAGCCCCATGCCATAGGGCGGATCGAGGAAGACAAGGTCATAGCCCGCACCACGGCACGGGCCCATGGCGGTGGCGTCGCGGCGCCAGACATCGGTGACGCCCATCGCCCGCATCAGCTCGATGTTGCGGCGCAGAAGCGCGCGCGCCGCGGTGCCGTCGTCGACGAAGGCCACGCGCGCCGCGCCACGCGACAGCGCCTCGAGACCAAGCGCGCCGGTGCCGGCGAAGAGGTCAAGCACCCGCGCGCCCGGCACCGGGTTGCCGTGCGTGCCGTTGATCAGAAGGTTGAAGATCGACTCGCGCACGCGGTCGGTCGTCGGGCGCAGATGCGCCTGCGCATCGCCCTCGCCCACATCGGCGAGCTTCAGGCCACGGCGGTCTCCCCCGATGATCCTCATTTCATCAGCGCCTTCAGGTCTGTTTCGGTGGCGATCTGTTCGGGCGTCACGGGCTTGCCCGCCTCGATCAGCCGCTTGCCGATCATATAGGCCCGGGCATCGTTCAGCGCGTCGACGGCGATCAGAGTCTCGCCGCGGAAATACCAGAACGAGGCGCCCTCGCCCTGCCGCGTCACCACCCGGTCATAGCCGGTGTTGAGCCCGGCGATCTGCAGCTTGGCGTCGAACTGGTCGGACCAGAACCAGGGCCTGGGCGCATAGGCCTTGCCGGCGCCCAGCATGTTCTCGGCCACCAGCTCGCCCATGTCGATGGCGTTGCCGACGCTTTCCATGCGCAGCCGCGCGCCCATCCAGGGGAAGGCGGCGCAATCGCCCGCGGCCCAGATCGACGGGTCGTCTGTGCGGCCCGTCGCATCGACGGCGATGCCGTTCTCGACCTTCAGTCCCGCCGCCGCGGCCAGCCCGGTCTCGGGCGTGACGCCGATGCCGGTGATGACGAAATCGGCGTCGATGACCCGGCCGTCGGCCAGCTCGGCGCCGGTGACGCGGGTCTCGCCGGTCAGCCGCTTCAGCCCGATCCCCTCGAGGATGGTGACGCCATGGGCGACATGCAGGGCGCGGATGGCGCCGGCGGTCTCGGCGCAGGCGACGCGGCCGAGGATGCGCGGCGCCGCCTCGATCAGCGTCACGCTCAGCCCGAGTTTCGAGGCGACCGCCGCGGCCTCGAGCCCGATATAGCCGCCGCCGATCACCACGAGGCGGCGGCCGGCGCGGAATTCGGGCTCCATCGCGTCGACATCGGCAAGGGTGCGCACGGTATAGACGCCGGGCAGCTCGCCGCCGATCGCCGCGGGCAGGCGGCGCGGCGGGGCGCCGGTGCACAGCGCCAGCTGGTCATAGGCGAACACCTCGCCCGCCGCCGTCACCGTCTTCGCGGCGCGGTCGATCACCTCGACGCGCAGCCCGGTGCGCAGCGTGATGTCATTCGTCGTCCACCAGTCGGCACCGCGCAGCGTCAGCCGATCGAGCGGCATCTGGCCCAGAAGATAGCCCTTCGACAGCGGCGGGCGCTGATAGGGCGCGACCGGCTCCGCGCCAAGGATCGTCACCGCGCCGACATAGCCCAGCCCCCGCAATTTTGCCGCCATCGACGCTGCCGCCTGGCCGCCCCCGACAATCACGATCCCCGCCATCATCTCACCTCTGGTCCCGTTGCGCGCCGACCCTATATCCTCGGGGCAACGACATGCAACGCGAGAGGGACGACATGACTGTAACGGTTGGGGACGTGCTTCCCGGCGCCACGCTGCTGGTTCTGGGAGACAACGGGCCCGAGGCGGTGAGCCTCGGTGCCAAGATGAAGGGGCGCAAGGTGGTGATCTTTGCCGTGCCCGGCGCCTATACCGGCGTGTGCACCACCGCCCATGTGCCGAGCTTCATCCGCACCAAGGACAAGTTCGCCGCGAAGGGCGTCGACGAGATCATCTGCATCTCGGTCAACGACCCCTTCGTGATGAAGGCCTGGGGCGATGCGACCGGCGCGAATGCGGCCGGGATCTCGATGCTCGCCGATGCGGAATCGGCCTTCACCACCGCAATCGGGATGGATTTCTCGGCCCCGCCCGCCGGTCTCATCAACCGTTCGGCCCGCTATGCGATGCTGGTCGAGGATGGCGTGGTGAAGATCCTGCACCGCGAGGAATCGCCCGGCACCTGCGAGATCTCCGCGGGCGAGGGTCTGCTCGCCGCGATGTGACGATCCGGGGGGCGCCGCGTGGCGCCCCTCAGCCTTCGGGCGGGGGCTCCGGGGCCACCGCCGCGGCCTTTTCCGCGCACAGGCAGGCGATCGGGCGCGCGAGATCGAGGATGATCTCGGCCTCGGTCTCGATCGCGTCGAGACAATTCGCCAGCTCGGTGTCCAGCACGCTCAGCCCGCCGCAGGAATGGGTGGTCAGGCGGATGTCCACCACGTTGTAGCTGTTGCGCCAGTCCGGGTGGTGATCCATCTTCTCGGCCTCGAGCGCGACGCGCGCCATGAACCCCCAGGCCTGCGAGAAGCTGCGGAACTTCCAGACCTTGCGCAGCGCGTCCCCCTCGGGGGCGGCACGCCACCCCGTCGCCTCGAGCGCGGGCAGCAGGGCGGTGCGTTCTTCCTCGCTCAGGATCTCGGCCATTCTCGGTCCTCCGTGCTGTTCGCCCCATCCTTGCACATCGGGGCGCCGGGCCAAAGCCCGCGGTTCACTCCTCGGTGCGGAAGGGGCCAAGTGCGGCCAGCGCCTCGATTTCTGCGGCGATGGCGGGGCGTTCGGCCTGAAGATAGTCGTCGACCGCCCGGCGCAGCCCCGGATGGGCGATCCGGTGGACGGAATGGGTGGTCACCGGCATGTAGCCGCGCGCCAGCTTGTGCTCGCCCTGCGCGCCGGCCTCGACGCGATCCAGGCCATGGGCAATCGCCCAGTCGACGGCCTGATGATAGCACAGCTCGAAATGCAGGAAGGCGTGATCCTCGAGACAGCCCCAATAGCGGCCGAAGAGCGCCTCGCGCCCGATCAGGTTCAGCGCCCCGGCGACGGGAATGCCATCGCGCTCGGCCAGCACCAGAAGCACCTCGTCGCGCAGCGCGTGCAGCGCATCGAAGAAGGCGCGGGTGAGATAAGGCCGGCCCCATTTCCGCCCGCCGGTGTCCTGATAGAAGGCCCACATCGCCGCCCAGTGCTCGGGCCCGATCGCATCGCCGGTCAGCGCCCGGATGGTGCCGCCGAACCCCTGCGCCCGCTCGCGCTCCTTGCGCAGCGCCTTGCGCTTGCGCGAGGCGAGATCGGCGAGGAAATCGTCAAAGCTGCCATAGCCGCGGTTGGTCCAGTGGAACTGCATGCCGGTGCGGTGCAGCCAGCCCGCCCCGGTCGCCGCCGTCACCTCGTCTTCGGTGCAGAAGGTGAGGTGGACGGAGGAGAGCCCCGCGCCCCCGGCCACCTCGGCCATCGCCTGCAACAGCGCGGCGCGGCCCGCAGCCTCGTGCCCCGGGCGGGTCAGCAGGCGACGGCCGGTGACCGGGGTGAAGGGCACCGCGGCCTGAAGTTTCGGGTAATAGCGCCCGCCCGCGCGCTCGAAGGCCTCGGCCCAGCCGTGGTCGAAGACATATTCGCCCTGCGAATGGCTTTTCAGATAGAGCGGCGCGACGGCGATCACCTGCCCCGCTTGCCGCGCCACCATCGGCCGCGGCATCCAGCCGGTGCCCTCGCCGACCGAGCCCGAGGTCTCGAGCGCGGTCAGGAAGCGATGCGTGGTGAACGGATCAAGCGGGCGCGCCCCGTCCTGGGCCTCGGGACAGGCGCAGGCGTTCCAGTCGGTTTCCGAAATCTCGGAAACTCCGGAAAGAATCGAAACTTCGACGGCCGCGCTCATCTGCCCCCTCGGGAAACCTGCCCCGATGGTGGCGCGCCGCGACGCGGCGTCAAGCCGGGATCGGCGCCGGATAGCCCTCGAAGGTGATGTTCTGCGCGATCTTGCGCGCCGTGGCCTCGGCCTCGGGCGAGCGGATCGTCCAGCACAGGATGGCCGCGCCCTGCGCCTTCAGGGCCGCGACCCGTGGCGTGTCCAGCGCCGCCGCCTCGTGCGAGATGAAGCACGCACCGACGCGGTCGTAATCGGGGATCTCGCGCAGGCTGTCTCGCACCGCGGCGGGCAGCAGAGGCCAGTCCTCGGCGGTATAGGCCGAGGTCGTCAGCCCCACCGCCACATCGGGTGCCGCGGCACGGAAGGCCGCGATGGCGTTCGGGTTGAAGGACATCACCGCGACCGGCCCGGCATAGGCCGCGATCTGCGCCGCCGCCGCGCGTTCGAGCGCACCGTCGGTGCCGCCCATGGCGCCGTGCTGGTCCTTGATCTCGATCAGCAGCGGCACCCGGCCGGCGACGAGGGCCAGAAGCTCTGCGAGCGTCGGGATTCCCTCGTCACCGCCCAGAAGCGGCATCGCGGCCAGCTCGGCCGCGGTGAAGCCGCCGATCCGGCCGGCCACGCCGGTCAGCCGGCGCAGGTCGTAATCGTGAAACACCATCGGCACGCCATCGGCCGAGGGCTGCAGATCGCATTCGATCGCATAGCCCGCGGCAATCGCGGCGCGCGCGGCGGCCAGGCTGTTCTCGGGGCGGCCGGCGGCGCGGTCGTGATAGCCGCGATGCGCGACCGGCAGGCGCAGGAAGTCGGGGGACAGCATCATGCGACCTCGAAGATCGCCTCGATCTCGACGGCGACGCCCAGCGGCAGCGAGGGCGCAGCGACCGCCGAGCGGGCGTGGCGCCCGATCTCGCCGAAGACCTCGACCATCAGGTCCGAGGCGCCATTCACCACCTTCGGCTGGTCGGTGAACTCGGGCGTCGAGTTGACGAAGCCCACGAGCTTGACCACCCGCGTCACGCGGTCGAGATCGCCCAGCGCGGCGCGCGCCTGCGCCAGCAGCGCAAGCCCGCAGCGGCGGGCGGCGGCGGCGCCTTCCTCGATGCTCAGATCGGCGCCGAGACGACCGGTGATCAGCCCCGTCGCATCCGACGAGATCTGCCCCGAGACGAAGAGCTGGTTGCCCGTGCGCACGAAGGGCACGTAATTCGCCGCCGGCGCCGGGGCCGGCGGCAGCTCGAGTCCAAGCTCGGCAAGACGCGTTTCGATCAGGCTCATGATTCCCTCCATGTCCGGCGCGACGCTAGGATCTCGCCGCCCGGGGCTCAAGCGCTTTTGCCGACGAAAGAGGCTGTGAAATGCGCCACAACGCGCTAGATCAGGGGCAGCCGGCGGCACAGGCCGGCGCCGTCGAAAGGGGATGCGATGCGCGAGAGCCACCAGATCGAAGCCGCCGTCAGCCGGGCCGAAGAGGCAAGCCCGATGCCCGACCCGGTCGATCCGCGGCAATTCCGCGACGCGCTTGGCCGGTTCGCCACCGGGGTCACCGTCATCACCACCTGCGAGGCCGATGGCGCCGCGCCGGTGGGGATCACCGCGAACAGCTTCGCCTCGGTCTCGCTCGATCCGGCGCTGGTGCTGTGGTCGGCGGCGCGTTCCTCGATGCGGCACCGGCATTTCTCGGTCGCGCAGGCCTTCGCGGTGCATGTGCTGGGCTTCGGCCAGCAGAGCCTCGCACAGCGCTTCACCGGCAAGGGCGAGGGCTTCGCGGGGCTCGACCACCGGCAGAACGCCGAAGGCGTGCCGGTCTTCGACGACGTGCTCGCCCGGTTCGAATGCCGCACCGAGGCGACGCATGAGGGCGGCGATCACACCATCATCATCGGTCGGGTGATCCGCTTCGCGCTGTGTGGCGAGGGCGAGCCGCTGGTCTTCGCCGGCGGTCGCTACGGCCGGTTCGAACCGAGCTGAGCGGGGCCGCGCCCTTCAGCGATACCGCGCGCGGTCGCTTTCGGTGATCTCGCGGATCACCCGCGCGGGGTTGCCGGCGCAGATGACATTCGGGGGAACATCCCCGCGCACCACCGATCCGGCGGCGATGACGCTGCCCGCGCCGATCGTCGCCCCGGGCAGGATCGAGACGCCGGCACCGATCCAGACATCGTCGCCGATCGTCACCGGCCGCGCATATTCCAGCCCCATGGCGCGCTGCTCGGCGTCGAGCGGGTGACCCGCGGTGTAGATGCCGACATTCGGCGCGATGAAGCAGTTGCGCCCGATCGTGACCTTCGCTCCATCCAGGATGACGAGGTTCACGTTGGCATAGAAATTCTCGCCGATCTCGATGTTGAAACCATAGTCGCAGTGGAAGGCGCCGTCGAAGGTGAAGGCCTCCCCGGTGCGGCCGAGCAGGCGCCTGAACAGCACATGGCGCCGCATCTCCTCATCGGGGTGCAGCCCGTTGAGCTCGAACAGAAGCCGCTTCGCCGCGCGACGCTTCTCCACAAGGCCCGGGTCGTGGTTCGCGTCGTAAAGCAAGCCGGCCGCGGCTTTTTCCATCTCGTCCAAGGTGGCGTTCCCTAGTCGAGCCGGGCGATCTGTTCGGCCAGCTGCGCCACCGCCTGCGACTGCGCCGCGGCGATCGCGGCCGGTCCCTCGCCCGCAAGCGGCACGCTCAGGTCGAAGCGGCGCACGATGTCGCGGCCCTCGGCCATCGCCGGGGTGACGTAATAGCTGCCGGTCAGCCGCACCACGCCGTCGGCCTGCGCCATGAACTGTTCGACCCGCACCTCGATGCGGCGCTGCGGCCCGTCGGCCAGCGGCCAGGGCTCGGCGATCACCCGCGCCCCGGAAAGCGCCGAGATCTGCCGCGCCAGCGCCAGCGTCACCGCTCGCGGCGGATCGTCGGCCCAGATCGTCTTCGGCGTCGAATGCAGCGCGCCATCCGCCCCCTGCCAGGCGATCTCCTGCCCCGAGGCATATTGCGGCAAGGACACCTCGCGCAGCTCGGCCATGCCGAGCCGGTCGGGCAGGCGCTGCGTCGCCGCCGGCGGGTCGATGGTGTAGCGCGCGGTCTTTTCCGGGTTCGAACAGGCGGCCAGCGCCGCGACAGTGGCAAGAAGAAGGAGACGGGTCATGGCACTCTCCGGTCAGCGGCCAAGGATGAAGGCGCGCGGGTTACGTTCGATCATTCGCGCGAGCGAGCCGAAGGCCGCGGTGGCGCGGCGCAGCTCGCTCAGCGTGCTGACCATCTCGGAATTGAAGGTCGAGCGGTCGCCATAGGCGGCCACCAGCCCCTGGGCCTGGGTGACGAGCGCATCGAGCTTTGCCGTCAGCTCGGGCAGCTTGCCCGAAGCGTCGGAGATCGCGCTCGCGGCATCCTGCGTCGCGACCAGCGTGCCGTTCAGCTTCTCGGCCGCCCCGCCCGCGCGCAGCTCCTCGAGCAGACCGGCGGTCTGTTCGAGCGTGTCGGACAGCGCCTTCGGCAGCCGCTCGGCATCCTTGGTGCCCAGCATGCCGCGGATGTCGGCGATCAGCCCGTCAACGTTCTTGCCGATATCCTCGAGCGGCATCGCCGCCACCGCCTGCGCCGCCTTGTCGGCGGAATCGAGCGTCTCGTGCAGCCCGTCGATCTCGGTCAGGAAGCTCGTGGCGGCGGAAGACACGCCGTCGATCGCGGTGATCGTCTTGTTCGCCGCATCCTGCTTGTTCAGCTCGCCGACCAGCGTCTGCATTTCCGACAAGAGGCCCGAGAGGTTGCCCGGCACCGCCCGCGTATCCTGGCTTTCGGCGATCGCCGAGACCGAATCGAGCGTGCGGATCGCCGAGGCCATCAGCTCCTCGATCGGCAGCTTGTTGATCCGGCCGAAGACATCCTTGGCCGAGGCGGCAAGGTCGTTTTGCGCCGCGGGGGCCGTCGGGATCGTCGGGAAGGGCTTCGCGTCGAGCCCCATCTTTGCCACCGGCAGGTCGGGAATATCGACAAGCTCGATCACCAGCGTCGTGCCCAGAAGCCCGGTGCCGGCGATGCGGGCGCGCAGCCCGGCCTCGACCTCGGTTTCCAGGAACTCGGTGACGATCTGCGTGTCGGTGTCGCGCGCCAGGCCAAGCCGCTCGGGCGAGAGCGCGATCACCACCTGCTGCTGGGCATAGCGGGTGCCGGTGGAATCGGTCTGCACCTTGACCGAGACATCGGTGACCTCGCCCGCCTCGACACCGCGGAACTGCACCTTCGAGCCGCGCGACAGCCCGCTGATCGCGTCGTCGAACAGCAGCGCATAGCGCGGCGGATCGACCAGCTCGGCGCCGAAGATCGAGGCCTTTGCCTCTTCCGCGCTCGGATAGAGGCGGAAGGCGTGGCCGTTCTCGACCAGGCCGCCGCCGGTCGAGAGGGTGTCGAACTCGACCCCGCCCTGCACCAGCGTGGCGAGCGAGCGCATGTCGAGGCTGACCCCCGAGGCCCCGAGCGAGACCGAGATCCCCGAGGTGTCCCAGAACCGGGTGGTGGTGCTCAGCCGCTTGTCATGCGGTGCCTCGATATAGGCGTCGACGGTGACGCCCGAGTCGCCCTCGTTCAGCCGCAGGTTCTGGATCCGGCCGACGGTGACGCCGCGAAACAGAACCGGCGCCCCCTCGGCGATGCCGCCCGCATCGTCGGCGCGCAGCTCGACCACCGTGCCCTTGGTCGGGTCGGGCGCGACGGGCGGGCGGTCGAGCCCGGTGAAGAGGGTCTTGTGCCCCTTCGGCGTCGCGTCCCACCAGCCCTCGATGAAGGCGCCCGACAGCACCGTGTCGAGCCGAGAGATCCCCTGCGTGGTGACCTCGGGGCGCACCACCCAGAAGCGCGCCTCGTCGTCGATGTATTGCGCCACGTCCTTGTTCACCCGCACGCCGACGCGCACCGAGGTGAGGTCGGGGCTGAAGCCCACGCTCTCGACCTTGCCGACATCGACCTCGCGGAATTTCAGCGGCGTCTCGCCGGGCACGATGCCGGTCGCGTCGGCGAAGTCGATCTCGATCAGCATGCCGCGGTCGGCATAGGTCTTCCAGGCGATGCCGAGGGTGATCGCCAGCGCCAGAAGCGGCACCAGCCAGACCACCGAGAGCCGGGTCCAGATCGGGTTCGGCGCGGGTTCGGTCTTCAGCGCGGCGGGCTGCGGGTCAGTCGTCATGGGTCACTCATTCTCCGTGGGGCCGCGCCAGATCAGCCGGGGGTCGAAGCTTTGCGCCGAGAGCATGGTGAAGGCAACCGAAAGCGCGAAGGCCGCGGCGGCCGGCCCCGGATGGATCGAGGCGACGAAGCCGAGCTGCACCAGCGCCGACAGCACCGCCACCACGAAGACGTCGATCATCGACCAGCGGCCGATGAACTCGACGACCTCGTACAGCAGCAGATGGCGGTGGCTGCCCGCCCGTCGCTCGGTGCCGACGGACAGGGCAAGATAGGCGATGGCGAGGAATTTCGAGATCGGGATCAGGATCGAGGCGAGGAAGATGATCCCCGCCACGCCCCAGCTGCCGTGCTGCGCCAGCTCGACCGCGCCGCCAAGGATGGTGTTCTGCTGATGCCCGGTGAGCGTTGCGGTCAGCAGCATCGGATAGAGGTTCGCCGGAATGTAGAAGATCAGCCCCGCCACCCACCAGGCCCAGACCGGTTGCAGGCTTGCGGTGCTGACCGGGTGCAGATGCGCGCCACAGCGGCCGCAGCGCGCCGTGCCCGCGGGCCAGACCCGTCCGCAGCTGGTGCAGCCGGTCAACCCGGCATCGGTCGCGGTGAGGAAGGGGGGATGGTCGGTCATCGGCCAATCGCCTCCCAGATCGTCCACTTGCTCATGAAGGCGGTCTTCAGCACGGTGACCACGATCAGCGTGCAAAAGGCCCAGAACGCCGGCCCGAAGGAAATCTCGGCGAGCCCCGCCACCTTCACCAGGGCGACGCCGGTGCCGATGACGAAGATCTCGGCCATCGACCAGGGCTGCAACTCTTCGGCGAAGCGGAAGGCGAGGGCGGCGTGGCGGTAGGGCGGGCGGCCGTTCGACAGCGGCCAGAGCGTGTAGATGAGCGCGGCAAAGCGGGCGACGGGCAGCAGCACGATGGCCAGCAGCACGGCAAGCGACAGCGGCGCAAGCCAGCCGTCCGAAAACGCCATTGCCGCCTCGAAGACCGAGCTTTCATGCGAGAGCCCGTGCGAGGAGATGCCGAGGAAGGGAAAGAACACCGCCGCCACCATCAGGATCATCGCGGTGAAGGACAGCGCCACCACATGCAGGAAGGACCGCGTCCGCGGCGTGATCAGCAATGTGCCGCAGCGCGCGCAGGCGGCGCGCTCGGTCTCGGCCAGCGCATGGCTGCGATGCAGCGTATCGCAGCGCGGACAGGCGATCAGCGCATCTATGGTCTCGGGCGGCACGGACATGCCCCGAACATAGCCTCCCCCCGCCGCACCGCAAGCCGCACGCGGAAGCCGGAGCATTTTTCCCATTAAGGGCACATTAATGCCGCGCTGCTAGGCCTGCCGGAGGAGCAGGCGAGGGGCACCGATGAGCATGCGCGACAACGCCGTCCCGGTGATCATCAAGCGCAAGAAGCTGGTGCGCGGCGGCGGGCATCACGGTGGCGCCTGGAAGGTCGCCTATGCCGACTTCGTCACCGCGATGATGGCTTTCTTCTTGATGATGTGGCTGCTGAACGCGACCACGGAGAAACAGCGCAAGGGGCTGGCCGACTACTTCAATCCGACGGTGCCGATCAACCGGGTCTCGGGCGGGGGCGACGGCGCCTTCGGCGGCGACTCGGTGTTTTCGGACCGGCAGATGGCGCATGACGGGACCGGTGCGTCCGAACAGCGACCGACGACTGTGCAGCAGGCGCAGGGCGCCGGCGGGGCCGAGGTTGCCGACGGATCGCAGGAGCAGCAGCAATTCGCGCAGATGGCGCGCGATGTCGATTCGGCCCTGCAGGGGCTGGGCGGCGAGTCGATGGCGACGCAGAACCTGGCGCGGCACATCGTGACGCGGGTGACGGACGAGGGGCTGATCGTCGAGTTCTTCGATCTCGACGGGGCGCCGCTGTTCGCCGGCGACAGCGCCACGCCCGAACCCGTTCTGGGCGAGATCGCGGCGGTGCTGGCGAAGGTCTTCGGTCTGGTCACCAACAAGGTCGCGCTGAACGGCCATGTGCACGCCTATCCCGCGATGCTGCGCGAGAACCCGGTGTGGGACCTGTCGCTGGCCCGGGCACAGGCGATGCGCGCGCTGCTCGAGCAGAAGGGATTCGACCGGCAGCGGATCCAGCGGGTGACCGGCTATGCCGACCGCGCCCCGGCAACCGAGCCGCCGATGTCGGCCCGCAACAACCGGCTCGAACTGATCCTGCTGCGCGAGCAGCACTAGAAAAGCGGGAAAATCGGCCATGTTAGGCGGCTGTTAACACGGCCTGCCGCAGAGTTCCGGCTGATCGAAGGACGCAGCAGCAGAAAGGCGCTTTCATGTCCATTTCCTCTTCGCTCAATGCGGGTGTGGCCGGCCTTGCGGCCAATGCGACCCGACTCGCGACGATCTCCGACAACATCGCCAATTCCGGCACCTATGGGTACAAGCGCGCCACCACCGATTTCGAAAGCATGGTTCTCGCGCAGACCCGCAATTCGGGCACCTATTCCGCCGGCGGCGTCCGCGCCTCGACCGGGCGGCTGATCGACGAGCGTGGCTCGATCGTCTCGACCGCCAACGCGACCGATCTCGCGGTGTCCGGCCGCGGCTTCCTCCCCGTTGCCAGCGCCGCGACCTATGACAAGACGCAGGGCGAACAGCCGCTGATGATGACCACCACGGGGTCGTTCCACACCGACAGCGACGGCGTGCTGCGCACCGATTCGGGGCTTGTGCTGCTGGGCTGGCCGGCGAATGCCGACGGCTCGATCCCGACGATGCCGCGCGACACCGTCGGCGGCCTCGTCCCGGTGGTGATCAACGCCAACCAGACCGCGGGCGACCCGACCACGGCGATGAACCTCGGGGTGAACCTGCCCTCCTCGGAAACCGGCGCGGGCAGCAGCGGCGATGCGCTGCCGCTCTCGGTCGAGTATTTCGGGAACCTCGGGAATTCGGAATCGCTCGACATCACCTTCACGCCCACGGTGCCGGCGAGCGGCTCCTCGAACGAATGGACAATGGTGATCCGCGATTCGGCGACGATCGACGATCCGGCCACCGCCGCGGACGAAAGCATCATGGGCGAGTATACGCTGGTCTTCGACAACACCAGCGTGAACGGCGGCACGCTCGCCTCGGTCTCGACGCTGTCGGGCGGCACCTATGACCCCGCGACCGGCACCGTGAGCCTCGGCGTGGCCGAGGGGCTGCAGAACATCACCCTGACGATCGGCAAGATCGGCGATGCGAACGGTCTGACGCAGCTCGCCACCGATTTCGCGCCGACCTCGATCACCAAGGACGGCTCGCCGGTCGGCAATCTGACCGCGGTCGAGATCGACGACGCGGGCTTCATCAAGGCCACCTACGACACCGGCTTCATCCGGACGGTCTATCAGATCCCGCTGGTCGACGTGCCGAATCCGAACGGGCTCAGCGCGCTCGACAACCAGACCTTCCAGGTCTCGCCGACCTCCGGCTCGTTCTTCCTGTGGGATGCCGGCGACGGCCCGACGGGCACGATCGAGGGCTATGCGCGCGAGGGCTCGGCCGTCGACGTGGCGCAGGAGCTGACCAACCTGATCCAGACCCAGCGCGCCTACTCCTCGAACGCTAAGGTCATCCAGACCGTGGACGAGATGTTGCAGGAGACGACGAACATCAAGCGCTGAAGCCCGTAAGCGGGAGACGATCTCATGAGCATCTCATCGGCCTTCAACAACGCCACCTCCGGGCTGACGGCCACGTCGCGGATGGCAGAGGTCGTCTCCTCGAACATCGCGAATGCGCTGACCGATGGCTATGCGCGGCGCGAGGTCGGGCTCTCCGCCCGCACCGGCGGCGGGGTGAGCATCGACAGCGTGTCGCGCGCGGTCAGCGAGTCGCTGCAGCAAAACCTGCGTCTTGCCGGCGCCGCAGCCGGCAATGCCGAAACCCGGACCAGCTTTCTGCAGCGCTTCGAGGATCAGCTTGGCACGCCCGGCGAGAGCGGGTCGCTCTCGACCGCCTTTTCCGATCTCGAGACCTCGCTGATCGCGGCCTCGAGCCAACCCGACAGCACCGCCCGGCTGACCGCCGTCGCCACCGCGGCCGGCACGCTCGCCGACAAGCTCAACGCGGTTTCCGCCGATCTGCAGCACAGCCGGCTGGAGGCCGACCGCTCGATCGCGACGCAGGTCGACACCCTGAACGCGGCGCTGCACCAGGTTGCCGATCTGAACCGGACGATCACCGGCGAGCTGGCGAACGGGCGCGATGCGAACGGCCTGATCGACACGCGTCAGGCCCTGATCGCCAAGATCGGCGAGATCGTGCCCTTGCGCAGCGCCCCCCATCAGGGCGGGCAGGTGACGCTTTACACCACCGGCGGGGCGCTTTTGCTTGACGGGACCTCGACGGTCGAGATCGGCTTCACCCCGGTCGGGGCGATGACCGCGGACATGACCCTGGCGGGCGGCGTGCTCTCCGGTCTGACGATCAACGGCCAGCCGATCGCGTCGACGGATGACGGCGTGCTGGGCGGCGGCACGCTCGGCGCCACATTCGCGGTGCGCGACACGCTCGCCCCCGCGGCGCAATCGCAGATCGACGCCCTCGCCCGCAACCTTGTCGAGCGTTTCGCGGACCCGGGGGTGGATCCGACCCTCGCGGCAGGCGCGGCGGGCCTCTTCACCGATGCCGGCACGGCCTTCGATGCCGCGAACGAGGCGGGGCTCGCCGGCCGCCTCCGGCTCAACGCGCTGGTCGATCCCGCCGCGGGCGGTGCGGTCTGGCGCCTGCGCGACGGGCTCGGAGCCACGGCACAGGGGCCGGTCGGCAATGCGACGCTGCTGAACGCACTCGCCGACGCGCTCGCCCAGGACGTCGTGCCGGCGTCCGGTGCGCTTGGCACGGCCGCACGCAGCGCTTCGGGCCTCGCGGCCGAGCTGCTCTCGCAGGCCTCGACCGCCCGCCAGTCCGCCGAGCTGCGCAGCGCCTCGGCGGCCGCACAGCACGACAGCCTGTCGGAGGCGGCCTTTTCCGAGGGAATCGACACCGATTACGAGATGCAGACCCTTCTGCAGATCGAGCAGAGCTATGCGGCGAACGCCCGTGTCATCCAGGCGATCGACGACATGATGCAACGGATTCTGGAGCTTTGAGATGGCCTATGTATCGATCGGCGACATGGCGCAGAGCTTCCGCTTCCGGCAGCACAACCAGCAGCTGAAGACCACCCTCGCCCGGCTGACCGACGAGCTGGCAAGCGGCGTGCAGCAGGATGTCGGCGCGGCGCTGAAGGGGGAATTCACCGGCTATTCGGCCCTCGTCGCCTCGATCGCGCGGCTCGATGCCTATGACACCTCGGCCAGCGTCACCGGCACCTTCCTCTCGGTGATGCAGACCACGCTCGGCACGATCCAGGATCAGACGGCGGAATTCGGGACGACGCTGATCTCCGCCGGGCAGAATGGCGACAGCGCGGCCCTTGCCGCCGCGGCGAGGGACGGCGCGCAGCGGTTTGCCGCGGTGGCGGGCGCGCTGAACACGCAGGCGGCCGGACGCTATGTCTTTGCCGGGATGGACACCGCCACCCGGCCGCTGGCGGATCCCGACCAGATCCTGACCGCGCTTTCGACCGCGGTCTCGGGGCTTTCGACGGCGGACGAGATCATCACCGCGGTGAACGACTGGTTTGCCGCCCCCGCCGGCAGCGGCGGCTATGGCGATCTGGCCTATCAGGGCAGTGCCAGCCCGCTCGCGCCGCAGCGCGTTTCCGAGACCGTGGCCGTCGCCGCCGACATCACCGCGGCGGACACCCGGCTGCGCGATGTCCTGCAGGGGCTGGCGCTGTCGGCCCTTGTCGCGAAGGACATGGTGCCGGCGGAGGCTGCGCTGCGGTCCCGGATGCTCGAGACCGCCGGTCAGCAGGTGCTCTCGGCCAGCAGCGCGCTCACCGGCGCCCGCGCCGAGGTCGGCGTGGCGGAAGAGGCCACCGCAGCCGCGAAGACCCGCAACGGCGCCGAACGGACCAGCCTTGAAACCGCGAGGCTCGGCATGGTGGCCGCCGATCCCTATGAGACTTCGACCGCCCTGAAGGCGGTCCAGACCCAGCTGGAAACGCTCTACGCGCTCACCTCGCGGCTTTCCGGCATGCATCTGACGGATTACCTGTGATGCGCCTTCTCGCCCTGCTGGTCCTGCTGCTCCTGCCCCTCTCGGTCGAGGCCGCCTCGATCCGCATCAAGGATCTGGTCGAGTTCGACGGCGTGCGCGGCAATGATCTTGTCGGATACGGGCTGGTGGTCGGCCTGAACGGCACCGGCGACGGCATCCGCAACGCCCCCTTCACCGAAGAGATCATGTCGAACGTCCTCGAACGTCTGGGCGTCAACGTGACCGGCGAACAGGTCCGGCCGAAGAACGTCGCGGCGGTTCTGGTGACCGCCTCGCTTCCCGCCTTCGCCCGCTCCGGCCGCGAGATCGACGTGACGGTTTCCGCGATCGGCGATGCGAAGAGCCTGCTTGGCGGCACGCTGGTGATGACCCCGCTGAAGGCGGCGGATGGCGAGATCTACGCCGTCGCGCAGGGCACGATCATCGCCGGCGGCGTCTCGGCCAGCGGCCAGGCCGCCAGCGTGACGCGTGGCGTGCCGACCTCGGGCACGATCCCGTCGGGCGCGCGCGTCGAGCGCGAGGTCGCCTTCGAGCTCGACAGCCTGCGCGAGGTCCGCCTTGCACTCCGGACGCCAGATTTCACCACCGCCTCGCGGATCGAGGCCTCGATCAACCGCGAATTCCACCGGCGGGTCGCGCGGATGACGGATGCGGGCACGGTCTCGGTCGACCTTGGCCAGGCCGGGTCCTCGAACGCCGCCCATGTCATCAGCCGGATCGAGAACATCCGGATCGAGCCCGAGCAGAAGGCGCGCGTGGTGATCGACCAGCGTTCGGGCACGATCGTGATCGGCGAGGATGTCCGGATCTCCCGCGTTGCCGTCAGCCAGGGCAGCCTGACGCTGCGGATCGAGGAAACCCCGATGGTATCGCAGCCGAACCCCTTCGCCCGCGGCGAGACCGTGGTCGTGCCGCGCACCAATGCCAGCATCGAGCAGGGCGGCGGCTCGAAGATCGCCGAGATCGCCAGCACAAGTTCGCTCTCGGATGTCGTTGCAGGGCTGAACGCGCTCGGCGTGCCGCCGCGCGACATGATCGACATCCTCAACAGCATCCACGCCGCCGGCGCGCTGCATGCGGAGATGGTCCTGAACTAGGGGCGCGGCAAGCGCAGCGTGCGCGGCGGCCACCGGGCCGGAGATAGCGCCGACGCTCGCCCTCTGCCGGACGCACGGTGGCGCGGCGCCGCCCCCCACGGCAGCCGCCCCGAAGGGCGGGTCATGGCCCCTCCCCTTGATCGGGGCACGCTCCCGACCTAGCAATGAAGCCGCCTCGCCGAGGCGGATTTCACAAGGACGGACGCATGGCACAGCAGATCGCGGTTTGGGGCATCCACATGGGCGAACATGTCGCCGCGCGGCCGATCGAACTTGGCTATGTCGCCATCGGCTGGCCCGAACTGGGCGATCTCGGCCAGTATCCGGACCGCGAGGCGCTGAAGACCGCGCTCGCCTGCACCTATCCCGACAAGAAGCCGGGCGCCCTGCCCGTCGATGCCGGCACGTTGTTCCGCTTCTGCCGCGAGATCCGCCCCGGCGACATCGTCATCTATCCCTCGAAGCACGACCGTATGGTCAATATCGGGCGCCTCCGGGGCGATTACGCGCATGTGCCGGGCGATCCCGACGAATACCGCAACCAGCGCCACGTCGCGTGGCTGGGCCGGTTCCCGCGCAGCAACTTCAGCCAGAGCGCGCTGAACGAGATCGGCTCCTTCATCACGCTCTTCGCCGTGCGCGAACACGCGGCGGAGTTTCTGGACAAGGTCGGCCTGGCCGTGCCGCAACAGCCCGAGGCCGCCCCTCCGTTTCGCAAGTTCCCGAATTCCGGCAGAGGACAGTTCCGATGGCCCGCGCCCTGCGCCTTTTCTCCAATGTCCTTTTCGCGCTGACGGTGCTGGCCGGCAGCCTCTGGGCCGCCACGGCGCTCTGGCTGCACCTGGCGGGCCTCCCGCGCCTTGCCGCCCTCGCCGCGCTGGTGCTGGCCGCGGCCGGCGCCGTCACCGCACGGACCCGCAGGCGCCCGGCCGGCTGGGCCGTGCTGGCCCTGGCGGCGCTGGTGGTTGGTGGCTGGTATCAGACGATCGCCCCGCGCGCCGACCGGGACTGGGCGGTGGACGTGTCGCGCGGCGTGACGGCGCGGATTTCGGGCAAGATCGTCACGCTCGCGGACATCCGCGACTTCGACTGGCACAGCAAGGACAACGCGACGCCGCGCTGGATCACCCGCAGCGTCGATCTGGACCGGCTTGAGACCGTCGACATGATCACCTCGGTCTGGGACAACCCCGATATCGCCCATCTTCTGGTGAGCTTCGGCTTCAGCACCGGCGAGCATGTCGTCTTCTCGGTCGAGATCCGTCGCGAAAAGGGCGAGGAGTTCAACGAGATCGGCGGCTTCTTCCGGCAGTTCGAACTGGTGCTGATCGCCGCGACCGAGCGCGACATCCTGCGCCTGCGCACCGACCTGCGGCGCGAGGAGGTGCGCATGTATCCGGTGATTCTCACCGCCGAACAGCGCCGCACGCTGTTCCTGTCCTATGTCGAGCTTGCGCGGCAGCTCGAACGTCAGCCGCGCTTTTACAACACCATCACGGCGAATTGCACGACGGTGGTCTACGGGCTCGCGCTTGGCCTGAAATCGGATCTGCCGCTGAACGACAAGCTGATCCTGTCGGGCCGCCTGCCCGAATATCTCGAGGCGCTCCATGTCCTCGGCGGCGAGGGCACGATGGCCGAACGGCGGGCCGCGGCGCTGCTGCGTCCCGGGTCCGAGGGGCGGCATCCCGGTCTTGGTTACTCCGCGGCGATCCGGCTGAGATAGCGGCGTGGCCGGCGCCCCGGGGCGCGCGCGACGCGGCGGTCTCACGGCATCGGCAGCGAGGGCCAGAAAACACGAAAGCCTCGCAACCTGAAGGGGTTGCGAGGCTTTCGAAGTATTGGTGCCCAGAAGAGGACTCGAACCTCCACGCCTTGCGGCACACGGACCTGAACCGTGCGCGTCTACCAATTCCGCCACCTGGGCCGGTGATGTGAGGGGGGATTTACCGACCCCCGCCGGGAGTGTCAACAGGGTTTCGAAAGAAAATCTTCACGTCGCTGCAACACCTTCGTCAGGGTCTTGTTTGGCAGGGGGGTTGGCGGTAATCAGAATGCGACTTTTTCTCAGCAGGGGGCCGAAGCCGATGTCGAAGCTGGTCACGATCTATGGCGGTTCGGGTTTCGTCGGGCGGTACATCGCCCGCCGGATGGCGAAGGAAGGCTGGCGCGTGCGCATCGCCGTGCGGCGCCCGAACGAGGCTCTCTTCACCAAGCCCTATGGCGCCGTCGGCCAGGTCGAGCCGGTGCTGTGCAACGTCCGTGACGACGCGAGCGTGCGCGCCGCGATGCACGGCGCGGATGCGGTGGTGAACTGCGTCGGCATCCTGCTCGGCCGCGGCAAGAACCGCTTCGGTGCGATCCATGCCGAAGGCGCGCAGCGCATCGCGAAGATCGCGGCGGAAACCGGCGTCGCGCGGCTGGTGCACATCTCGGCCCTTGGTGCCGATGCCGGCTCGCACAGCGAGTACAGCCGCACCAAGGCCGCAGGCGAGGCGGCGGTGCTCAAGGCCTTCCCGACGGCGATGATCCTGCGCCCCTCGGTGATCTTCGGCACCGAGGACCAGTTCTTCAACAAATTCGCCGCGATGACGAAATTCGGCCCGATCCTGCCGATCGCCGGCGGCAACACCCGCTTCCAGCCGGTCTATGTCGACGACGTGGCGAAGGCCGCGGTCAAGGGCGTGCTGGGCGAGGCGCAGGGCGTCTTCGAACTGGGCGGCCCGGACGTCGAGACCTTCAAACAGCTGATGCAGCGCATGCTGGCGGTGATCGACCGCCGCCGTCTGGTGCTGAACCTGCCGCGCGTCGTCGCCTCGGCGATCGGCGTCGCGGGCGATGCGGTGCAGGGGCTGACCGGCGGGCTCGTCGCGAACAAGGTCCTGACCTTCGACCAGGTCCGCAACCTCTATACCGACAGTGTGGTCTCGGCCGGTGCCAAGGGCTTCGACGCGCTCGGCATCACCCCCACGCCGATGGGGGCGATCCTGCCCGACTACCTGTGGCGCTTCCGCCCGCATGGGCAGTACGAGACGATCCAGGCCTCGGCGAAGAACCTGCGCAAGCCGTCCTGATCCGGGGCGGCGGCAGCACATCCCGCATGGGAGGACGGCTTGTCCTATCTGAATGACGTGCTCCTCGGCATCATCGAGGGCATCACCGAGTTCCTGCCGATCTCGAGCACCGGGCACCTGCTGCTGGCCGAACACTGGCTTGGCGCCCGGTCCGACACCTACAACATCGTGATCCAGGCGGGGGCGATCCTCGCCGTCACGCTGATCTACTGGCAGCGGATCGTCGGGTTGTTCCTGAACTGGCGCGACCCCGAGAACCGCGATTACCTGCTCAAGCTGACCATCGCCTTCGGGATCACCGCCGTGCTTGGCCTGGTGGTGAAGAAGCTGGGGTTCGAGCTGCCCGAGACGGTCACCCCCATCGCCTGGGCCCTGGTTCTGGGCGGTTTCTGGATCCTCGGCGCCGAGGCCCTTGCCGCGCGGCTGCCCGACAGCACCCGCATCACCTTGCGCGTCGCGATTGCCGTGGGTCTTGCGCAGATCGTCGCCGGGATCTTCCCCGGCACCTCGCGCTCGGGCGCGACGATCTTTGCGGCGATGCTGCTCGGCACCCCGAACCGCGCCGCAGCGACCGAGTTCGCCTTCCTCGTCGGCATCCCGACGATGTATGCGGCGAGCGGCTACGAGCTTCTGAAGCAGGTGAAGGACGGCGTCGGCCAGGAAGACTGGACCGGGCTCGGCATCGCCTTCGCGGCCTCGACCGTGACCGCCTTCATCGCGGTGAAATGGCTGCTCGGCTTCATCCGGACCCATCGCTTCACCTCTTTCGCGATCTATCGCATCGCCTTCGGCGCGGTTCTGCTTGCCCTTGCGCAGGCCGGTGTCGTCAACTGAAATGAGAGAATCACCCTCACATCGGTGATTCCCGCCCCTGATTTCCTTGCCGAATTGCGCATAGGTCATCATTGCTGACGTTATTTGACCCAAAAAATTCACCCACCCCCGGTCATCCCGGTATTTTTCGGCCATTTAGGTCACATATGCTGACTTTTATTCCTCCGCGAAGCGGTGTAACTCATGCGCACCCGGAATTGCACCAATGGGAGGCGCATCCATGGCACAGCAACGCATGCTCAAGTTCGTCCACACGGCGAAGGAGATGCCCGAGAAGCGTGACGCGACCGTGCGCTCGCAGGATTTCCACGAGATCTACCGCGAGTTCGCCGATGCCAAGGCGGCCGAGCAGGCCAGCCGCTGCAGCCAGTGCGGCGTGCCCTACTGCCACTCGCATTGCCCGCTGCACAACAACATCCCCGACTGGCTGCGCCTGACCGCCGAGGGCCGGCTGCAGGAGGCCTACGAGATCAGTCAGGCCACCAACACCTTCCCCGAGATCTGCGGCCGGATCTGTCCGCAGGATCGCCTGTGCGAAGGCAACTGCGTGATCGAGCAATCGGGCCACGGCACGGTGACGATCGGCGCGATCGAGAAATACATCACCGACACCGCCTGGGACATGGGCTGGGTCAAGCCGATCAAGCCGGCGGTCGAGCGCGCGGAAAGCGTGGGGATCATCGGCGGCGGCCCGGGCGGCCTTGCCGCGGCCGACGCGCTGCGCCGGGCGGGCGTGCAGGTGACCGTCTATGAACGCCACGACCGCGCCGGCGGTCTGCTGACCTATGGCATCCCGGGCTTCAAGCTGGAAAAGGACGTGGTGATGAGCCGCGTCAAGCAGCTCGAGGAAGGCGGCGTCGAATTTGTGCTGAACTGCAACGTCGGCGAGGACATCTCCTTCGACGCGATCCGCGGCAAGCATGACGCGGTGCTGATCGCCACGGGCGTCTACAAGACGCGCGACCTGCGCGACCCGGGCGCCGACGCCGCGGGCATCGTGCGCGCGATCGACTTCCTCACCGCCTCGAACAAGAAGGGCTTCGGCGACGACGTCCCGGAATACGACGACGGCACGCTGAACGCCGAGGGCAAGCGCGTGCTGGTGATCGGTGGCGGCGACACCGCGATGGACTGCGTGCGCACCTCGATCCGTCAGGGCGCGACCTCGGTCAAATGCGTCTACCGCCGCGACCGGGCGAACATGCCGGGCTCGCAGCGCGAGGTGAAGAACGCCGAGGAAGAGGGCGCCGAATTCGTCTGGCTCGCCGCGCCCAAGGCCTTCTCGGGCAACCCGGTGCGCTCGGTGTCGATCCAGCGCATGAAGCTCGGCGCGCCCGATGCCTCGGGCCGGCAGTCGCCCGAACCGATCGAGGGCGGGATCTACGAGGAACCGGCCGATCTGGTGATCAAGGCGCTCGGCTTCGAACCCGAGAACCTGCCCGAGATGTGGGGCGTCGACGCGCTCGAGACCACCCGCTGGGGCACGATCAAGGCGGCCTTCGGCACCCATGCGACCTCGCTGCCCGGCGTCTATGCCGTGGGCGACATCGTGCGCGGTGCCTCGCTCGTGGTCTGGGCGATCCGTGACGGCCGCGAGGCCGGCGCCGAGATCGTCAAGTATCTCGACGGCGCCTCGCGCGTCGCGGCCGAGTGAACGACCTTTCCCGTGTCCGGCCCCGGCCGGCACGGGCGGTCCCGACCCCGTTCGGAAGAAGGATGAGAATGCGTCCGGCTCTGGCATATCTGGCTCTGTTCGGAGGGCTGTGCGCGGCACTGCCGGCGCAGGCCGGCGGCATCTTCGCGCCGCCGCCGGGCTGCACGCTCGAGATGACGGTGCAGCTGCATTCGTGCCAGGTCGCCAACCACTATCGCTGCGCGGGCGACCCCGCGGGCGATCAGTGGGTGTCGCTGGCCGATGGCAAGGGCGAGTTCTTCCGCAGCCACATCGACAGCGAGACGCGCTGGATCGCCAGCCTCGACCTCGAGACCGGCGATTATGACGCGCTCGACGCCGCCGCCTCGGCCGACAACGCCTCGTTCAGCGCGCTGCTGGCGACGGGCCGTGACGATTACGACTTCATCACCCGCTCGACCAGCGGCGAGGTGCGGCGCTACATCGGCCACGACCAGCTGACCGGCGAGAGCGTGACGATCGGCGGCGTGGCACTCGAACGCTGCGGCTTCGAGATGCGGATCGAGGACGGCGCCGGCAATGCGCTTGCCACCCGCAAGGGGATGCAGCTGATCTCGCGCAAGCTGCGTCTCTTCTTCTCGGACACCGAGACTTATGAAACTGTCCAGGGCGACCGCAGCGAGATCTCGCAGGCGCCCGTGACCTTCGCCTTTCCGGGCGACAAGGGCTTTGCCGCGGCCGAGCCCGAATTTGATTGCGACATGATGATGACCAACATGTCCCCGAACCCTGACCGTCCCACTCTCTGAGGAGGCACTGTGATGACGAAATACGATGAAGCCTGGGTTGCCGCCGAGGAAGCGAAGCGCAAGTGGATGGCAGAGAACTCGCTCTACCGCGATGACGATGAAAAGTCGTCCTGCGGCGTGGGTCTCGTCGTGTCGCTCAACGGCAAGGCCTCGCGTCGGGTCGTGGCGAACGGCATCGAGGCGCTGAAGGCGATCTGGCACCGCGGCGCGGTCGATGCCGACGGCAAGACCGGCGACGGCGCGGGCATCCACGTGCAGATCCCGGCGCCCTTCTTCTATGACCAGATCCGCCGCACCGGCCACGAGCCGGACATGGAGAAGAAGGTCGCCGTCGGTCAGATCTTCCTGCCGCGCACCGACTTCAGTGCGCAGGAACGCTGCCGCACGATCGTCGAGAGCGAAGTGCTGCGGATGGGGCACTACATCTATGGCTGGCGCCACGTCCCGGTGAACACCGGGGTGCTGGGCGAGAAGGCGAACGCGACCCGTCCCGAGATCGAGCAGATTCTGATCCGCTGCGAGAAGGACATCGACGACGAGACCTTCGAGCGCGAGCTCTACATCATCCGCCGCCGCATCGAGAAGGCGGCGATCGCGGCGCAGATCGCCGGGCTCTACATCTGCTCGCTGTCGACGCGCTCGATCATCTACAAGGGCATGATGCTGGCCGAGCAGGTCGCCGAGTTCTATCCGGACCTGAAGGACGAGCGCTTTGAATCGGCCTTCGCGATCTATCATCAGCGCTATTCCACCAACACCTTCCCGCAGTGGTGGCTGGCGCAGCCCTTCCGCATGCTTGCCCACAACGGCGAGATCAACACGATCAAGGGCAACATCAACTGGATGAAGAGCCACGAGATCCGCATGGCCTCCTCGGCCTTCGGCGACGCGGCCGAGGACATCAAGCCGATCATCCCGTCGGGCACCTCCGACTCGGGCGCGCTTGATGCCGTGTTCGAGGTGATGGTGCGCTCGGGCCGCTCGGCGCCGATGACGAAGACGATGCTGGTCCCCGAAGCCTGGTCGAAGGCGACGACCGACATGCCGAAGGCGTGGCAGGACATGTATGCCTATTGCAACGCGGTGATGGAGCCCTGGGATGGCCCCGCGGCGCTCGCGATGACCGACGGCCGCTGGGTCTGCGGCGGGCTTGACCGCAACGGCCTGCGCCCGATGCGCTATGTGGTCACCGGCGACGGCATGCTGATCGCGGGCTCCGAGGCCGGCATGGTTCCGGTCGACGAGATGAACGTGCGCGAAAAGGGCGCGCTCGGGCCGGGGCAGATGATCGCCGTCGACATGCGCGAGGGCAAGCTCTACCGCGACAAGGACATCAAGGACCGGCTCGCCAACAGCCAGCCCTTCGGTGCCTGGGTCGAGAAGGTGATCGACCTGAACGCGATCATGCGCGACGTGCCGGAAAAGGCGCTGCACGCGGGCGCCGATCTGCGCAAGCGGCAGATCGCGGCGGGCTACTCGCTTGAGGATCTCGAGCAGATCCTTGCGCCGATGGCCGAGGACGGCAAGGAAGCGCTCGCCTCGATGGGCGACGACACGCCGCCCGCGGTGCTGTCGAAGCAGTATCGCCCGCTGAGCCACTTCTTCCGGCAGAACTTCTCCCAGGTCACCAACCCGCCGATCGACTCGCTGCGTGAAAGCCGGGTGATGTCGCTGAAGACCCGCTTCGGCAACCTGAAGAACGTGCTCGACGAGGACAGCTCGCAGACCGAGATCCTGATCCTCGAGAGCCCGTTCATCGCCAATGCCGAATATGCCGAGATGATGAAGGTCTTCGGCGAGTCGGTGACGGTGATCGACTGCACCTTCCCCGCCGGCGCCGATCAGGAAGCGCTGCGCGAGGGGCTGGAACGGATCCGCGCCGAGGCCGAGGATGCCGTGCGCTCGGGCGCGCTGCATCTCGTGCTGACCGACGAGTTCCAGGACGCCGAAAAGGTGGCGATGCCGATGATCCTCGCGACCTCGGCGGTGCACAGCTGGCTGACCCGCAAGGGGCTGCGGACCTTCACCTCGGTGAACGTGCGCTCGGCCGAATGCATCGACAGCCATTATTTCGCCGTGCTGATCGGCTCGGGCGCGACCACGGTGAACCCCTACCTCGCGCAGGACAGCATCAACGACCGCATCGAGCGCGGCCTGCTGACCGGCTCGCTGGTCGACAACATGCGCCGCTATCGCGACGCGATCGATGCCGGCCTGCTGAAGATCATGGCGAAGATGGGGATCTCGATCATCTCCTCCTATCGCGGCGGTCTGAACTTCGAGGCGGTGGGCCTGTCGCGCGCCATGGTGGCCGAGTTCTTCCCGGGCATGCATTCGCGCATCTCCGGCATCGGCCTGCACGGCATCCAGCACAAGCTGGAAGAGGTGCACAAGAAGGGCTGGCTGGGTGGCCAGGACGTGCTGCCGATCGGCGGCTTCTACAAGGCACGCCGCACCGGCGAGAAGCACGCCTGGGAAGCGCAGACGATGCACCTGCTGCAATCGGCCTGCGACCGGGCAAGCTATGACCTGTGGAAGCAGTATTCCGCGATGATGCGGGCGAACCCGCCCATTCACATCCGCGACCTGCTCGACATCAAGCCGCTGGGCAAGCCGGTGCCGATCGAGGAGGTGGAATCGATCACCTCGATCCGCAAGCGCTTCGTCACCCCGGGCATGTCGCTCGGCGCGCTCGGGCCGGAGGCGCACAAGACGCTGAACGTCGCGATGAACCGCATCGGCGCCAAATCCGACAGCGGCGAGGGCGGCGAGGATCCGGCGCATTTCGTGCCGGAACCGAACGGCGACAACCCGTCGGCGAAGATCAAGCAGGTGGCCTCGGGCCGGTTCGGCGTCACCGCCGAATACCTGAACCACTGCGAGGAGCTGGAGATCAAGGTCGCGCAGGGCGCCAAGCCCGGCGAGGGCGGCCAGCTTCCGGGCATGAAGGTGACCGAGCTCATCGCGCGTCTGCGGCACTCGACCAAGGGCGTGACGCTGATCTCGCCGCCGCCGCACCACGACATCTACTCGATCGAGGACCTTGCGCAGCTGATCTACGACCTCAAGCAGATCAACCCGCGCGCCAAGATCACGGTGAAGCTGGTGGCGTCCTCGGGCGTCGGCACGATCGCGGCCGGCGTGGCCAAGGCGAAGGCCGACATCATCCTGATCTCGGGCCACAACGGCGGCACCGGCGCCTCTCCGGCGACCTCGATCAAGTTCGCGGGTCTGCCGTGGGAAATGGGTCTGACCGAGGCGCATCAGGTCCTTGCGATGAACAAGCTGCGCGAGCGCGTCACGCTGCGCACGGATGGTGGTCTGCGCACCGGCCGTGACATCGTGATGGCGGCGATGATGGGCGCCGAGGAATACGGCATCGGCACCGCGGCGCTGATCGCCATGGGCTGCATCATGGTGCGTCAGTGCCAGTCGAACACCTGCCCGGTGGGCGTGTGCACCCAGGATCCGGTGCTGCGCGCCAAGTTCCACGGCACGGCCGACAAGGTGGTCAACCTGATCACCTTCTACGCCCAGGAAGTGCGCGAGATCCTCGCCTCGATCGGCGCGCGCTCGCTTGACGAGGTGATCGGGCGTGCCGACCTGCTGACCCAGGTCAGCCGCGGGTCTGCGCATCTTGATGACCTCGACCTGAACCCGCTGCTGATCACCGTCGATGGCTGGGACAAGATCGTCTACGACCGCTCGAAGCCGCGCAACTACGTGCCCGATACGCTCGATGCCGAGATCATCAAGGACGGCCACCGCTTCTTCGAGGACGGCGAGAAGATGCAGCTGTCCTATGCGGTGCGCAACACGCTGCGCACGATCGGCACGCGGGCGTCGAGCCACATCGTGAAGAACTTCGGGATGCGCAACGCGCTGCAGCCCGACCATCTGACGGTGAAGCTGACGGGCTCCTGCGGCCAGTCGCTCGGTGCCTTCGCGGCGCCGGGGCTGAAGATCGAGGTTTCGGGCGACGCCAACGACTATGTGGCGAAGGGTCTGTCGGGCGGCACCATCGTGGTGCGTCCGCCGATGTCCTCGCCGCTGGTGGCGTCCGAGAACACGATCATCGGCAACACCGTGCTCTATGGCGCGACGGACGGCTATCTCTTTGCCGCCGGCCGCGCGGGCGAACGCTTTGCGGTGCGCAACTCGGGCGCCAAGGTGGTGGTCGAGGGCTGCGGCTCGAACGGTTGCGAATACATGACCGGCGGCGTCGCGGTGATCCTTGGCCGGATCGGGGCAAACTTCGGCGCCGGCATGACCGGGGGCATGGCCTATCTCTACGATCCGGACGGGATCGCCGAGGACTACATGAACCTCGAGAGCATCGTGACCTGCGGCATCGGCCACCCGCATTGGGAGACGCAGCTGCACACCCTGATCGAGCGGCACGCGAAGGAGACGGGCTCGCGCAAGGCGGCGGACATCCTGCAGAACTGGGAGACGGAGCGGGCGAACTTCCTGCAGGTCTGCCCGAAGGAGATGCTGGTGCACCTGCCCTATCCGCTCAGCGACGAGCCGGCGGCGATGCCCGCCGAATAAGACGGAACGAAACGACGCCTCGTGCGTTGACGGGCGGGACCTCCGGGTTCCGCCCTTTTCGTTTGCAGCCGCGGGAGAGCGAGATGACCGAGCTTCTGATCCTAGCCTTCGAGACCGAGACGGCCGCCTTCGGCATGCGCGATTCGCTGGGCGAGCTGCAGCGCACGGGCTTCCTCGACGCCGAGGACATGGTGGTGGCGACGCGCGACGCCGCGGGCGGGGTGATCCTGCACCAGCCGCTGAACCTGACGGCAAGCGGCGCGCTTGGCGGCACCGTCTGGGGCGCGCTGATCGGGCTTGTGTTCCTGGCCCCGGTCGCGGGGGCGGCGATCGGCGCGGGGGTCGGCGCACTCGCCGGCGCGCATGCCGACATCGGCATCAACGACGACTTCATGCGCCGTGCCGCCACCGCCCTGCCGCAAGGGGGCGCCGTTCTGTTCCTGCTTCTGCGCCGGGCGCGGGCAGCCGAGGTGCTCGAACGGCTGCGCAATCTCGGCGCCACCGGCCGCAGCCTGAGCACCGAGCTGCCCGAGGACATGGAGGCGCGGCTGCGGGTCGCGATCGCACGTGCCGGCACCACCGCAGTCAGTGCAGAGGAGATGACCGCGGCCGCCGCCGAACGGAAACGGCCGGTGATTGGCGCCGGACGCGATTGAGGGCGCGGATGGCTTGACCTGACGGGCCATGGCGTGACTTATGGCGCCATGGCAGCACCACGCAGGGCATCACCGGGCAAGAAGGCCGCAGGCGCGGCCGCACAGGGCGCGAGCGCACCCCTGCGGTGGGCCCTGCGCTGGCTTGCGCGCCTCGTTCTGGGCATCGCGGCGGCCTATGTCGCGCTGGCCGTTGTCTATATCGTCATCAATCCGCCGATCACCCTGACGATCTGGTCGGAGATGCGCCGCCTCGGATCGGTCGATCAGCAATGGACGCCGATGGAGGAGATCGCGCCGGTGATGGCGCGCTCGGTCGTCGCGGCGGAGGATGCGAATTTCTGCCGCCACTGGGGCTTCGACATGAAGGCGATCCGCCAGGCGATCGATGCCGGCGCCGAGCGCGGCGCCTCGACGATCAGTCAGCAGACGGTGAAGAACGTCTTCCTGTGGCAGGGCCGCAGCTGGCTGCGCAAGGCGATGGAGGCGGCGCTGACGCCGGTCACCGAATTCATCTGGAGCAAGCGGCGCATCCTCGAGATCTATCTCAACGTCGCGGAATTCGGCGAGGGCGTGTTCGGCGTGAACGCTGCGGCCTTCCACTATTTCCGCACCACACCTGACAAGCTGACGGCGCGGCAGGCTGCGCTGCTGGCCGCGGTGCTGCCTGATCCGAAGGGGCGCTCGGCCTCGCGTCCCTCGGCTTTCGTCTCCCGCCGCGCGCGGGCGATCTCGGCCGGGGCCGAGACAATCCGAGTTGACGGCCGCGCCGCCTGCTTCTCGGACAACTGAGCGCTCAGAACACGAAGATGTCGTCGGCGCCAAGCACCGTGCCGGCCGCGAAGGTGGCGACCAGAACTCGTTGCCCCGCCCCGGTGCCGTCTGCGTCATACCACAGCCGCCCCGCCGCCGCGTCATAGAGGAAGCGGTCCTCGGCATCCTGCGCGACCGCCCCGGCCTGAAACGCCGACGGCGCCAGCGCGCCAAGATCGACCGCGGAGAAGACCGCGTGATCCATGCGCAGCGTGTCGCCCTCGTCCACGGCCGTGCGGTCGAAGTCGAGGATGTGGTCGACATTGCCGGCGCCGGGGGTGCGGTTGAACACGAAGGCATCGGCGCCGGCACCGCCGCGCAGGGTGTCATTGCCCCAAAGCCCGGTCAGCGTGTTGTCGAAACCGTTGCCGAAGATGGTGTTCGCCAGAACGTTGCCGGTGCCGCTCAGCCCCTCGATGCCCACGCCCGCGGCATCGCGGGCGGGTTGCAGGAACAGCCGCTCGACATTCGGCGCAAGCACGGTCGAGACGTAGGCCCAGACCGAATCGAGCCCCTGCCCCGCCGCCTCGATCACCTGGTCACCGGCGTCGCGCACGACGTAGACGTCATTGCCCGCGCCGCCGACCATGGTGTCGACGCCCCGCCCGCCGTCGATGAAATTGTCACCGGCATTGCCGGTGATCCGGTTTGCGAGCGCATTGCCGAAACCGCGCAGCGCCGTGCCGGTGAGCACGAGGTTTTCGAGATAGCCCATCGTCAGCGAGAAATTGACCGAGGAGAAGACCCGGTCGATCCCCGTCCCGCCGGCCAGCTCGACGATCCGGTCGGCAGCCGACTCGACATAATAGAGATCGGCGCCGTCACCACCGACCATCCGGTCCGCCCCGGCGCCGCCGGCCAGCGTATCCGCCCCCGCACCGCCGAACAGCACGTCATTGCCGAAGCCGCCATTCAGCACGTCATTGCCGATCCCGCCGTCAAGCGTGTCGGCGCCCGCCCCGCCATTCAGCGTGTCAGCCCCGGCCCCGCCGAAGAGGCGGTCCGCCCAGGGCGTGCCGGCCAGCAGGTTCGCGGCATCGTCGCCACGGATCATGGTGATGGCCGGCACCGCCTCCGAGGCCTGCGCATCGAGCGCCACGTTCTCGGCGCCGATGGTGACGGTGCGGCGCACCACGCCCGAAAGCCCGCCGCCCGAGAATTCCACCGAATAGCTGCCCGGATCGAGGGCCAGCTGATAGCCGCCCGCGTCCCAGGTCGTGGTGGTGACGGTGCGGCCGTTGCCCACGATGGTGACGGTGACCCCGCCCATCCCCTCGCCCGCATCATAGAAGGAATCGCCATCGGCATCGTCGAAGACCGCGCCCAGCAATTGCACCGGGGTATCGGCGCGGGCGCCGAAGTCCTGCGTCACCACCCAGGGCCCGACGCTGGTCGCAGAGGACCGGTCGGCCAGCACGCCGATGCCAATCTCGGTATAGGCGCCGTTCAGGATCGTGATCCGGTGCCCCGCCGGATCCTGCATGCCGCCGGTGCCATAGCCCCAGTCGATGAAGAAGCCGGCATGGGCATAAAGCGCATTCTCGGCATAGGCGAAGATGTTCTCGCCCACCCGCAGCGCCGCATAGCCCGTGGCCAGGATCCGGGGGCCAAGCGCGGCCTCGCCGGTCAGCTGATGCGCCTGCGTGTCCTGGTCGATCATCAGCTGGCTGTGCCCGAGCGCGGCATCGGCCAGAAGCCCGTTCCAGGCCAGCGGCGCAACCGGATCATAGGCGGCAAGCTGCTCGCGGAACAGCGCAAGATCGACGCCGAAATAGCGGATCGCGGTGGTGACGTCGGCGGCGACGGCGGTGCGGCTGTCGGCATTGGCGATCAGCGCGTCGAACTCTCCGGCCGGGTCCATCCGGGCGCGGTTGATGTATTGCAGAAGTTCCTGCTCGAAAGCCGTCGGTTGTCTCATTGCGCGATCCGTTCTGCCAGCGTCCGTCGCGGTCGGGGCAGCGTCGGCGCAAGGTGAGGTCAATGGTCCGCCTCCCCCGAAATCAGAATTCTGCGGCTTTTTCATGGCCGACACGCCGCCCCCTGTGCCCGATGTCGCTCGGGCCGAGCGAATGGGCTGCCTTTCGCCGAGAAAATCCCATATATGCCGCAGGAAACAGCCTGCAGGCATTGCGTGAAGGACGAACCATGACTTCCATCGTGACCATCGGCGACATCGCGATCGGCGGGGCGAACCCGATCGCCCTGATCCTCGGCCCGTGCCAGCTTGAAAGCCGCGACCACGCCCGGATGATGGCCGAGCGCATTGCCGAGGCCTGCGCGCCGACCGGCACGCGCTTCATCTTCAAGGCGAGCTATGACAAGGCGAACCGCTCCTCGCTCGCGACGACCCGCGGGCTCGGGATGGAGGTCGGGCTGCAGATCCTCGGTGACATCGGCAAGGAATTCGGCGTGCCGGTGCTGACCGACGTGCATGAGCCCTGGCATTGCGCCATCGCCGCCGAGGTCTGCGACGTGCTGCAGATCCCCGCCTTCCTGTGCCGCCAGACCGACCTGCTGCTGGCCGCGGGCGAGACCGGCCGTGCGATCAACGTGAAGAAGGGGCAGTTCCTCGCGCCCTGGGACATGGCCAATGTCGCCGCCAAGATCGCCTCGACCGGCAACGAGCGCATCATGCTGTGCGACCGCGGCACCTCGTTCGGCTACAACACCCTGGTGACCGATTTCCGCGGCCTGCCGATCATGGCGCAGACCGGCTATCCGGTGGTGTTCGACGCCACCCATTCGGTGCAGCAGCCGGGCGGGCAGGGCGCCACCTCGGGCGGGCAGCGCGAATTCGCGCCGGTGCTGGCGCGGGCGGCCTGCGCCGTGGGGGTCTCGGCGCTCTTCATCGAGACCCACCAGGACCCGGACAACGCCCCCTCGGACGGGCCGAACATGATCCCGGTCGATCAGCTCGGCGGCCTGGTGGCCGACCTGCGCGCCTTCGACGCGCTCTACAAGGAACGGATCGCGAAATGACCTCTGACGCCTGCATCATCATCCCCGCGCGCTATGCCTCGACCCGCTACCCGGGCAAGCCGCTTGCCACGCTGAAGGGCGCGAAGGGCACGGTGCGCAGCCTGCTCGAGCGCTCGGTGATGGCCGGGCGCAAGGCGATCGAGGAGGCGGGCGGCGAGATCTCGCTCTACGTCGCGACCGATGACGACCGCATCGCCGACGAGGCCGCCCGCATCGGTGCCGAGGTGATCCTGACCGATGCCGCCTGCCGCAACGGCACCGAGCGCGTCGCCCAGGCGATCGACCGCGCCGGGATCGGCGCCGAGATCATCGTCAACCTGCAGGGCGACGCCCCGCTGACCCCCCCCGGCTTCGTCACCGCGCTGATCGCCGCGATGCGCGCCAACCCGTCGTGCGGCATCGCCACGCCGGTGCTGCGCTGCGATGCCGAATCGGTCGGCCATTTCATCGAGGACCGCCGCAACGGCCGCGTCGGCGCCACCACGGTGGTGTCGAACAATCTGGGCCAGGCGCTTTACTTCTCGAAGGAAGTGATCCCCTTCACCAATGGCAAGGGCGAGGTCGACGGCATCGTGCCGGTGTTCCACCACGTCGGGCTCTACGCCTATCGCCGCGCCGCGCTCGCCGCCTATTCCGGCTGGGAGCCCGGCACGCTCGAACAGCTCGAAGGGCTCGAACAGCTGCGGTTCCTGGAAAACGGCTACCCGGTCTCGACGGTCGAGGTCTTTGCCCCCGGTGCGAAATTCTGGGAGCTGAACAACCCGAGCGACGTGCCGCTGATCGAGGGCTATCTCGCGCAGATGGGCGTCGACTGAAACGTCGCCATTACGTTGAAAATTTGAAGCATTCGGGGCCGGCAGAAATGCCGGCCCTTAGCTTTCCGTTAGCATCTCTTTGCAAGGATCATCTCGCATTCCGATGGAATGGCGCGGCGACGCAACAGGCGTGCCGCATGGTCAGAACGCCACGAGCGCCGCCTCCCAAAAGGGAGCGGCATCTGAAGCCGGCGCAAAGCGCCGAATGGAAAGTGAAGGACTGACATGTCCAGCATTCTGACGAACACCAGCGCCATGGTCGCGCTGCAGACGCTCAAGGGCATCAACTCCAACCTCTCGAAGACGCAGGGCGAGATCTCGACCGGCAAGTCGGTGGGCACCGCGAAGGACAACGCGGCTGTCTGGGCCATTTCCAAGGTGATGGAAGCCGACGTGAAGGGCTTCCAGGGCATCTCCGACAGCCTGTCTCTTGGGGAATCGACCGTCGCCGTGGCCCGCCAGGCGTCGGAGACGGTGACCGATCTGCTCACCAAGATGCAGGCGAAGATCGTCTCGGCGCAGGACGAAAACCAGGATCGCAGCAAGATCCAGACCGACGTCGACGCGCTGAAGGCGCAGATCGCGTCCGTGGTCAGCTCGGCCCAGTTCAACGGGCTCAACCTGATTGACGGCAGCAAGGCCTCCACCAACATCCTGTCCTCTCTCGACCGCACCCTCGGCGGGGATGTCTCGGCGGCCTATATCTCGGTGGCGGGGGTGGATTTCTCTGCGGGCAGCTACACTGCGCGCAGCGTCTTTGCCACCGGTTCGGGGGCATCCGGCGCGCTGAGCACCGCGGGGGCCGATACCACGGCCTTCAGCCTTGGTGCGACAACCGGCGCGGGCGCGATCGTCGTCGACGGAACGGTTGCCGGCCTCGCCGCGGGTGACTCGATCTCGGTGAACATCGGCAACCAGAGCGCGACCTACACCGTCACCGAGGACGACCTGCGGGCCGGTGTCGACAAGTCGGAATCGATCGCCTTCGGCCTGAAGAACGCGATCGACGCCCTCGGGATCTCGGGGCTGACCGTGACCTACGACGACACGACCACGACCGGCACGCTCAACCTGTCGAACACCAGCGCGAATGCGCTGACCGTGACGGGCCAGTACAAGAACGCGGACTCGGGCGATCTGTCGCTGCTCGCGACGATCGACGTGACCGATGACTCGACCCTCGCGGCGCAGCTGACCAACATCGAGAAGATGATCGATTCGGCCACCACCGCCGCCGCGAACTTCGGTTCGGTCGAATCCCGTCTGGAGACCCAGGCGGACTTCGTCTCCAAGCTGACGGATGCGATGAAGACCGGCATCGGCGCCCTTGTCGACGCCGACATGGAAGAAGCGTCGGCCCGCCTGCAGGCGCTGCAGACGCAGCAGCAGCTTGGCATCCAGTCGCTGTCGATCGCGAACCAGCAGCCGCAGAACATCCTCTCGCTGTTCAAGTGATGACATCCGGCGGGGCGCCTTCAGGCGCCCCGCTTTCCGCGCCAAAGCTGCGCGATGCCCGCCTCGATACAGAAAGGTATTGCCGTGTCCGCAACGACCATGGCCAAGATGGCCTACGAAAACCCCGCACAACCGATCCGCACCCCGCGCGCCACCGAATACGAGGTCTTCGCGCGCGTCACGCGACGGTTGAAACAGGCCGACGCCCGCTCCGATTTCGTCGATCTCGCCAGCGCCATCCACGACAACCGCCGCCTGTGGACCATCCTTGCGGCGGATGTGTCCCTGCCGGAAAACCCGCTGCCCGCACCGCTGCGCGCGCGCCTTTTCTATCTTGCCGAATTCACCCAGGCCCACAGTCGCAAGGTCCTGCTCGGCCAGGCCCGGGCGGACATTCTCGTGGACATCAACACCGCAATCATGAAGGGATTGCGCAGCGAAGGAACACAGGGATGACCGGTCTCGTTCTCAAGCTGGCCCCGAAGGAGAGGGTCCTGATCAATGGCGCGGTGATCGAGAATGGCGACCGTCGCTCGCGGCTCGCGATCATGACGCCGAACGCCCATATCCTGCGCCTGCGCGACGCCGTTCACCCCGACGAGGTCAACACCCCGGTCCGGCGCGTGTGCTACATCGCCCAGCTCGTCCTCTCGGGCGATGCCGAGTGGACCGAGGCGAAGGGGCAGCTGCTGCGCGGGATCGAGCAGTTGAGCCAGGCCCTGACCGATCGCGACAGCCGCGCCCAGCTGGCGCTTGCCACTTCGGCGGTGCTCGAGGGGCAGACCTATCAGGCGCTGAAGGCGCTGCGCAGCCTGCTGCCCCGGGAGGAGCGGCTTCTCGCCGCAGCCGGAGCATGAGCTATACGCCCATCCTTCCGTTCAGTGGCTATGCCGGCTGGAGCCTGCTGAACCGGACGATGGAGCGGCAGATGACCGCCTTCACGGCCTCGCAGGACATCCAGCGCAGCGAGACCTATTTCCGCGAGAAGATCGGCTCGATCAAGACCGCGGAAGACCTTGTCGCCGACCGCCGGCTGCTGACCGTCGCCCTTGGCGCCTTCGGGCTCGAGGGCGACATCAACAACAAGCACTTCATCCTGAAGGTGCTGAACGAAGGCACGCTGGAGCCCGGATCTTTGGCGAATGCGCTCTCCGACAAGAGCTACTTCAAGCTGTCGGAGGCCTTCGGCTTCGGCGACTTCTCGGTCCCGCGCACGCAGCTTTCCGATTTCGCCGACGAGATCTTGCAGAAATACGAGAGCCGGCAGTTCGAGGCGGCGGTGGGCGAAACGGACGACAGTCTCAGGCTGGCGCTCTCGGCCCGGCGCGAACTGCCCGAGATCGCCGCGAAGCAGAGCACGCAGCGGGCCGGCTGGTATGCCGTCATCGGCTCGCGCCCGATGAGCTCCTACCTGCAGACGGCCCTTGGCCTGCCCTCGCAGGTCGCTTCGCTCGATGTCGACCAGCAGGTCGAGATCTATCGGCAGAAGGCCTTCGAGGTTCTGGGCTCGTCGGATCTGTCGGTGCTCGCGGCGAGTGACTCGCTCGAGAAACTGAACAGACTCTATTTCGCCCGAGTCCAGATCGCCGAGGTCAGCTTCACGAGCCCCGCCGCCGTCGCCCTCACGCTGCTGCAATCCTGACCTGCCGCTTTCCGGGCCGATCCGCCGCGCACCGCGCAGGGCAGCGCCGGACCTCTCGGCATTGACGAGACGTACAGGCGTCTGCATCTGGCCCTGATTCCGTCTGCATGCGCTGAAGCGACTGGTCCTCGACGGACCGGAGAGGGCCCGCCCCGGCGCTCGCCGGTCATGCCTGTCCCGGTTTCACCATTCGCTCGTTCGCAGCCCGGCCCGAGGAGCGCCCGGAGTTTCGGCAATCATGCGAGAGCATCCCAACAACGAAAATAGAGACTGATTTTCTGACGCGCCCCGGGTGAGATCAGCAAGCCTGTCGGCCCGTTCCCACCGCCCCGCAGCACCCGACTGCCCCTGCAACGCATGCGCCGGTTCCATCGCCGCCGCGTGCGGGCGGCGCGGCTGCCACGGTGACCATCCCCCGCCAGATCTCGACGAACCGCAACACCACCACGCGCGGTCATGGCGCAGCCCCGAGGCCAGGTTGATCCGGTGCCGGTCATTCGCTTGGGCTGGGGGTGCGGGGCGGGCAGCAGCCTGTTCAAGCCGTCGCGCCGCGAGGTTGCGAACCGGCGCGAGCTTTTTCGCTTTGCCACGATCCGCCCGGCGTTTAAAACTCAGGAGGAACGGGTTTTTATTTGTTTTCAACGTTAAATTTAGAGCGACGCGTACCTTAAGGGTGCCGGTCAGACCGCGATACCCAGGAGAGTGTCAATTTCGAAGGAGAGTGCAATGGCACTGGGCGGTCTGAGAGAGCGGAACAAGCGGAGGCGGGCGGAGCAGGTTCTGGATGCCGCGGCACTGCTGTTTCGCGAGCGCGGCTATGAGGGCACACATATCGAGGCGATCGCAGAACAGGCGCTGGTGGCGCCGGCGACGGTCTACAACTACTTCGCCACCAAGCCGAACCTGCTGATGGGGCTGGCGCTGCGGCATGTGCGCGCCTCGCTGCCCGAGCGGCGCGATTTCCTGCGCAACCTGCCCGAGGAGCCGCTGCAGGGGGTAATCGCCTTCGAGTCGCTTCTCGCCCGCCAGGCAATGCGGCCCCTGTCGCGCGAATGCTGGAGGGTCATCCTGTCGGCGCCCTTCCTCGAGCCCGAGGGCCCGGCCAGCCGAACCGGCGCGCGGCTTCATACCCTGATCCTGCGCCATTACATTCGGTTGGTCCTGCACTACCAGGCAGCGGGGAAGATCCGCGCCTCGGTCGATGCGACGGCGCTGGCCGAGATCATCGTCGGCCTGACCACACAGTATTTCGGCAATTTCGTCGCGGCCCCGTCGCGCCCGATCGACTCGCTTCTGGACCAGCTCGAACACCACATCGGCATCGTTCTGCAAGGCGTGCTCTCGAGCGAGGCGTCACAAAAATAGATCAGCTATAGGTCTATATTTAACATGATTTCACTTCCCACCGGATCACCCTCCGGGGGCTGGCCGCAATGCCCGCACATCCGCGCTTCCCGGGCGCTCCTTGCCCCTGAGGCGGCACCACGCCCCAGCCTCCATCTCCGGTCACACTTCTTGCCGGCGATGGCGCTGTCGGGCGCTGCAGAGGCGGGGTGTTCGTGGCCCGCGCGAGATACATTGAAAAATGCGCGAAATGCCCCTTGCAAATCCCCGGCCGAGTCTGTAGTTCCGCCGTCACGGTCGGAGCGTAGCGCAGCCTGGTAGCGCACCTGCTTCGGGAGCAGGGGGTCGGAGGTTCGAATCCTCTCGCTCCGACCAAAAAAATCCCGCAATATCAAGTTTCAAAAAGTCTTGCCTTTCGTTCCAGAAGGCAGGGCTTTTGGTCGTTGTGAAGGGCAGATGCGGTGTCGGCAGGATGTTCTGTTTGGAACGTTCCAGGTGCAGCTCTGGCGCCGCGATACCGTGTCTCACGGCTTACTGCCCGACGACAGGCAACGCAGCGCTCGGCCGAGGGTGTCATCTAATCGCATATCATACTGCAAGACCTTTCAGCTTGTTGGGGGACATCGTGTGCCGGGAGCAGTGTCATCTTCGCGGTCGGCATGTGCCGCCGCATGGTGGGGCTTCGCGGAGAACCTTCCAATGTGTGAAGCGCACGCATCGACTTTGACGGATCGGATGGTGCAACAGCCTCGGCGGAATGGTTCTGGCTACGTCCCGGCAGGGACGTCCGGGTCGCGTCGAAAGGTCGATGCGTATCGGTTGCGGTTCAGACCACGGGGTCGGCTTGTCGTTGGAAGGTCTGACCGGATTTCAGCATCGCGTGCATGATAACCGCCAGCTTGCGCGCCACTGCGACAGCGGCGCGCTTGAAGCTGACCTGCTCCCCAGGGAGTCCGCGATTATTGGTTCGCGCTGTTCAGGGTTTGGTCCTCTCTTGACCGTTGGTGATACTCCCACGGGGTGAGTCCGTCGAGGCTCGTGTGGGGGCGGTGATGGTTGTAATCTTCGCGCCATGCCGCGATCAGATGGCGGGCATGGCGCAGGTTGGCGAACAGGTGCTCGTTGAGGCACTCGTCCCTCAGGCGACCATTGAAGCTCTCCACGAAGCCGTTTTGCATCGGCTTTCCGGGCGCGATGTAGTGCCACTCGACTTGGCGTTCCTCCTGCCACTTCAGGATCGCGTTCG
>NZ_RCHI01000011.1 GCF_003664585.1 Paenirhodobacter hankyongi | reverse complement strand
CAAGGAGCAATGCGTTCATCGCCATCGCTTCGAGAGCATCCAGCACGCGACCCGCGTCATCGGTGACTGGATCAGCTTCTACAACAACCGCCGCCCTCATCAGGCCCTTGCCATGCGCACACCTGCCGAGGCATTCAGATTAGCGGCTTAAACTGAGCAGATTCCGCTGGGTCAATACAGTCCAAGCATGTATTTCATGAGAAAGGTAGCGCCTGACCGTGGGCATGTCCAAATTCTGATATTTTCTAGGCTATTGGAAAGCTGATTTCGAATGCGCGTGGACGTCCCCTACGATTTGTCGCCGGTTAGCCTCGCGGGGTTCGCCTGCATGCTCCGAGATCTTCCAGACGCAGCCGAATACGAGTTCCACTTTGGCGGCGAGCGTTGGTTCCCTCCGTTTTCGATGCTGCTCCTTTCTGCTCTGCTTCGCCAGTTCCGAGGCAATCGACCAGAAGCTCGTCGACGAGCACGGAATCATGAAAACCACTCATACGCAGCGCATTTCGGCTTCTTCCGATCTTTTGGTCTCCAACATGGGAATGCTCCCGGTGAGGCACCTGGAAGTTCTAGGTACGTTCCGATCAGCGAGCTTGATGTCGCAGAGATTCGCCAAGAGGCATTCGACTCCTTTCAGGAAGTAGGAGACGTAATTGAGGGGAAAGCCGCCGAGCTTGCTGGGCTACTTACGCGCCATCAGCAGGGAGAATTGCAGGATACCCTTACATATTCCATCCGCGAGATCATGCGAAATGTCGTCGAGCATAGCGGTTCTGAAAAGATATACATTTGCGCTCAATATTGGCCCCAACGCCATAAAGTGGAAGTTGGAATTGTCGATGACGGCATCGGCATCCATAGGGCTCTCACCGGGAACCCAGCCTTCGATGGCTTGACGGAACCGGAAGCCCTTCAGATGGCCTTGATGCCCGGAATCTCCGGGAATCCTCACGCTGGGCGGGGTAACGACCAATGGAACAATTCTGGCTACGGCCTCTATATGACCAGCCGCATCTGCCGGAACGGTGGAAGTTTCCTGTTATGTTCGGGTGGAACCGGAATTGAGCTAAGCCACGAAGGGAAGCATACATTCGACTCGGATTTCCGAGGGACTGCAATCAGGCTAGTGATCGACACAGCCAATTTAAGTGCATTGCGGGAACGTCTCCAACAGTTTGCGGCGCAAGGACGAGTTGCAGCCGCTCAGATCGCCGGCGCCAACGTCAACGTTGCTTCTACTGCATCTCAGATGCTTACCCGAGATTTCCGGCAAGAATAGGCATCATAGAGCCGTAAGGCGTTGTAATCTTGTGAAGGCGACCAAGCGGCGCAAAGGAGCTGCTTCGGGAGTCAATGGAAACTCGCCTGAAAGGATGTCGCGGTCAGCGAGACATGCGCGTCCAGCGGCGGGTGCAGCTCGAACGCCTTCGGTCCGCGCGCGAAGTTCCAGAGCCGGAACAGGGACCATTCCGAGCGCCGCTCCTCGGCCACGGCCAGCTCGTTGCGGCTGATGTGGAAAGGGGTACGCTCCCAGCCATTCGTCGTCTTCACCTCGATCAGGCGCGGACGGCCGTCGGGTGCAAAGCTGGCGATATCGTAGCCGGCGCCATCGCCGTCCTCCGCCGAAACCCACCGGACCTTGCGCGCAAGATCGTCGCGGCCCGCTGATTTCAGGGCTGCACGCTCATGCGCCAAGACGCGCTCCTCACCGGCACGGCCGAGGGCGCGGTTTCGTTCGTCTCTCGCCGCGACATCGAATTTGCGGGCGATGTGCAGCATCTGCTCCAGCTCCTGCGGCGGCGGCTGGTTCGACAACGTGGGCGGCGGCCCGATCCAGATCGGCCGCGCCTCCGCGAGGCCGGTCGTCACTCTGGTATCTGAATGGCGGCCGAGCCATGCCGGGTTCAGCGCCAGCCAGCGCGCCACGGCATCCACCAGCGTCATCTGGAAATTGAAGGCGGGCTTGTATCCCGGGATCCAATCCTCACCCAGCCCCTTCAGCACGGCGCTGATGTTCTGGTGCTTGAACTCGACCGATCCCTCGGACCGATTATTCAACAGCGGCAGAAGCCCGCGCCGATGCTCGGCCTTGTTGTAGGGGCGACCAGAGACGTCGTCGGCCAGCATCGCGAAGTAATCCGCGACGATCAGGTCGTTCTCTTGATCGGTCCAGGCCCCGTTTGACATCACGCCAGGCTAAGGGCGGAAACTGCGTTTGTCATCAGAGACTTCGCGCAAGACACCCAAGACATACCAACGACCACGCCGCCCGTGTCGCGTCGCCATCTGTTTTGAGACAAGCCGGAACCAGCGAAACAGGGACGCAGCGCGCCCCGGTCAGTTCGTTGAAATCTATGGGGGTTTTGAACCCGTCTCGCCGAGAGCGAGGGGCGGGTGGAAAGAGACGGTGGGCGTTTGGAGACCGATCTCGCGCGGCAGGCCAGTCTCCGAAGGGCGGATGGTCCCTGCAAACCCCTTTGGCACATAAAGAAAAAGGCCCCGCGAGGGACCTGTTTTCGGGTTTGCACTGAGCAAGTGGCGGACGGGATGGGATTCGAACCCACGAGACGGTTCCCCGCCTACACACTTTCCAGGCGTGCGCCTTCGACCACTCGGCCACCCGTCCGGGGCCGTGTCTAGCCGCAAAGCCGGGGGCGATGCAAGAGGCTCCGTCAACTTGCGAAACCGCAGATGCGCACAGGCTCCGTGCCCCGCTTTCGCCCTACCCGACCTTGCCTCGCCCCGGGGCTGTGCCTAGGCTGGGCGCAGCCCATCCCCGAATGCCCGCGAAGGAAATCCCATGCAGCTGCCCGTCGAGCCCGGCCAGACCGTCCGCAGCGAGAAGATGCGCGACGCCTGGCGGCTGTCGAACATGCTGCTCGGCATCATCGCCTTCGCGCTCGTGCTGTTCTTGCTGGTGCAGGCGCGCTTCGTGCTGATCTCGCTCGCCATCGCGATCATCCTGTTCTCGCTCACCTCCGAGGCAATCGCGGCGATCGGGCGGGTGCGGATCGGGCCGCTGCGGGTGCCAAGCTGGCTCGCCTCGATCGTCGCCCTCGCGCTGATCGCCGCGGGGCTGCTCACCGCCACCGCGGTGCTTCTGGCCCAGGCGAACGAGGTGGTGACGATGGCCGTCGCCTATGCCGGGCCCGCACAGCGCGCGCTCGCCAGCCTATTCGGCTGGATGGGCGCGGATGTCGAACAGGCGGTGCTCGAATCGATCCAGAAGATCGAGATCGCGGGATATCTCAGCACGCTCGCCGGGCAGGCCTCGAATCTGCTTTCCGCCGTGGTGCTGGTCATTCTGTTCGTGGGCTTCCTCTTCGCCGAGCGGATCTGGTTTCCGGCGAAACTCGAGAACCTGATGGGCACCCCGGAAAGCGCCCGCAACGTCGAGCGCACGGTGGCGCGGATCATGCGGCGGGTGAACCACTATCTGCTGGTCAAGGCCGCGGTCTCGGCGGTCACCGGCGCGGCGATCTGGGGGGTGTTCACCCTTGGCGGCTATGAACTTGCGCTGCCGGTCGCGGTGCTGACCTTCGCGCTGAACTTCATCCCCTCGATCGGCTCGATCATCGCCACCGTGATCGCCGGGCTTGCGGCCTATATCCTGAGCCAGGACACGGCGGCGGCGCTGACCGTCTTTGCGATCTGCAGTGCGTTGCAATTCGTCATCGGCAACATCATCGACCCGATGCTGATGGGCCATGCGCTGCGGCTGTCGAGCTTCGGCATCATCATCTCGCTCGCCTTCTGGGGGGCGGTGTGGGGGCTGCCGGGGATGTTCCTTGCGGTGCCGATCATGGTCGCACTGATGATCGTCTGCGCACAGTCGCAGACGCTGCGCCCGCTGGCGGTGATCCTGTCGCGCGAGGGGCGGCCGGACGGCGAGACCTGATCCCGCCGCCCGGCCCCGGCCTCAGCGGTTGTCGCCTTCCTCGGCGCCGTCATTGTCCGACAGCGCGACCGCGTCGCGGCCGGCATCAAGCGGATCGGTCGGCGGCGCGACCGGCTGGGCCGGCTCGTGCGGCACGACCCCATGCGGCACGCTCTGCGGCGCGGCACTGGCCGCCCCGGCTTGAACCGCCGTTGCCAGCACCTCGGGGTTGCGCAGCCACAGGTCGCGCTGCGCGAAGGGGATCTCGATCCCCTCCTCGACGAAGCGGGCGTTGATCTGGTGGTTGATCTCCGAGCGCACGCGGGCGGAGAAGTTCACGTCCGACAGGATCGCGCGGATCTCGAAATTCAGGCTGTCGGCGCCGAAATCGGTGAACAGCACGAAGGGCTCGGGGTTCATCATCACCAGTGGATGCGCCTCGGCGATCTCCTGCAGGATGCGCGAAACCTTGCGGGTGTCAGAGCCATAGGCCACGCCCACCGGCACGATCAGCCGCCCGGTCTTGTTCGCCCGCGTCCAGTTCGTCACCTGGCCGCTGATCAGATCGGCGTTCGGCACGATCACCTCGGAGCGGTCGAAGGTCTCGATCCGGGTCGAGCGAACGGTGATCGCCTTGACGATGCCCTGCTGCGAGCCGACCTGGATCCAGTCACCCTCGGAGATCGGGCGCTCGATCAACAGGATGATGCCCGAGACGAAGTTCTGCACGATGGTCTGCAGGCCGAAGCCGACGCCGACCGAGAGCGCACCGGCGACGATGGCGAGCGAGCTGAGGTCGATCCCCGCGGCCGAGATCGCGAGCACCGCCGACAGGAAGATGCCGATGTAGCCGATGCCCGAGACGATGGCATTCTGGCCACCGCGGTCGAGCGTGGTCTTCGGCAGGATCGAGCTTTTCAGCGCCCCCTGCACCAGCCGCGTGACCGTATAGCCGATGGCGAAGATCACCACGAGGGTCAGGAAGATGGTGGGCGAGATCTTCACCCCGCCCAGATCGAAGCCGGCACGGAACTGCGTCCACAGCTCCATCAGGTCCTCGCGCCGCGCGCCCCAGATCAGCGCGAAGAGCGGCAGCGCGGCGAGCGTCAGCACGAAGCCCGCCAGCACCGGCACCAGCGCCTCGCGCCGGCGCTCTTCCGAGCGGGTGATGACCACCCAGAACTCGGCCACGAAGCCCTGCAGCACGGCGACGATGCCGATCAGGCCAAGCGAGGTGATCGCCGGCCAGATCAGCGCATTGGCGGCACTGACATAGCCGATCAGGCCAAGCACAGGCCCTGCGAGGCCCAGCACGATCAGCGCATTCGCGATCCAGCGCATCAGGTTCAGCCGGAAGGCCGCATCGTCGTCCTGCGCCTGCATGATCTTCAGCTGCCGGCGCACGAGCTGGCCGACGCGGAACAGCATCAGCCCGGCAAAGACCTGCAGCGGCGCCTGCAGCACCGAGATCGCGGCATCGGCGCGCGCGGCCACTGCCTGCGCCTTGTCCGAGGCAAGCGTGCCCGCGCCACCAAGGAAATCCTCGGCCCGCGGCGTGATCCAGTTGATCACCAGGTATTCCAGCCCGACGGCGACCCCCATCATCACGACGTGGAAGCGGCCCTCGGCGCGGCCCTCCTCGGCGAGGCCGAGCGCGCTTTCCGCCCCGGGCTGGCCCGGGAAGACGCGGCTGCCCAGCCACCAGGCGGCGACGATGAGCAGCAGCACCACCGGCAGCTCGCGGAACAGCTCCATCAGGATCGGTCCGAAGAGCGAGCTGAGCTGCAGCGCGGTGACCAGCAGCACCGCGCCGATGAAGGGCAGAAGCACCTGGCCAAGCGAGACGAAGCCCGAGATCAGGTTGCGCCCGCGCATCGCGGTCTTGCCCAGCAGCCAGCGGGTCATGCCCAGCATCCAGCGGCTGCCGCGCAGCATCAGGATGCCCGAGAGGATCACCAGCACCGCGATCAGGGGGGCGCTGTTGCGCAGCGTGTCGTAATTGCTCGGCTGGGTGAAGCGCCAGATCGTCTCGTCGTAGATCCACGCGCCCATCCAGCGGAAAAGCGACAGCCCTTCGGTCCAGTTCACCGGGTTCAGCGCCGAGGGTGAGAGCCGCAAGAGCTTGACCGCCTGGCGCTCGCGCACCAGCTTGTCGATGGTGCGGATGATGCTGTCGGCGCGCGTCGCCGCCTCGCCTGCGGTGATGCCCGGCGCCTGCAGCTTGGCCAGCGTGTCGGCCAGCTCCGCGCGTCGCTTGGCGATCGCGGGGTCTTCGGTCTGGCCCTCGGCCGGCGGATCGCCAAGCGCGGCGATCTGGCTTTTCACCGTGGCGATCTGGTCGGCGTTCACCCCCTGCGCCTCGGTGAAGGTGGTGCGCCACTGCACCATCTCGGCGCGCAGGTCGGACAGTTTGGTGTCCGAGATCTTCGCCTCGGACACCGTTTCCTCGGCGCTGGTCGCCGTCTTGTTCCAGCTCTTGTAATCGGGGGCGTCGGGCTCCTGCGCGGCCAGAGGCAGCGCAATCAGCATCGCCACGAGCCAGAGGCGCAGGACGCGGAGGATCATCCCTCGAACACCTCCGGCACGGCGCGGCCCGGACCGTCGAGCCAGGTCGGCACCGGCAGCCCCTTCGCCTTCAGGAAGGCGGGGTTGAACAGCTTCGACTGGTAGCGGTTGCCATAGTCGCACAGGATGGTGACGATGGTGTGCCCCGGCCCCATCTCGCGCGCCATGTGGATCGCGCCCGCGACGTTGATCCCCGACGAGCCGCCGACGCACAGCCCCTCTTCCGAGAGCAGGTCGAAGACCACGGGCAGCGCCTCGTCATCATGGATGTTGAAGCTCATGTCGGGGGTGAAGCCCTCGAGGTTCTTGGTGATCCGCGCCTGACCGATGCCTTCGGTGATCGACGATCCCTCGGCCTTCAGCACGCCGGTGGTGTAGAAGCTGTGCAGCGACGCCCCGTCCGGGTCGGCCAGGGCGATCTTCACCCCCTTCGGCTGCAGCGCCATGCCGGTGCCGGCGAAGGTGCCGCCCGAGCCCACAGAGGCGACGAAACCGTGCACCTGGCCCTGGGTCTGGGTCCAGATCTCGGGGCCGGTGGTCTCGATATGCGCCTGCCGGTTCGCCACGTTGTCGAACTGGTTCGCCCAGATCACCCCGTTCGGGTCGGTCTTGGCGAGTTCCCTCGCCAGCCGCTCGGAATAGCGCACGAAGTTGTTCGGGTTCGAATAGGGCGCCGCCGGCACCTGGACAAGCTCGGCGCCCGCAAGGCGCAGCATGTCCTTCTTTTCCTGGCTCTGGGTTTCCGGGATCACGATCACCGTGCGGAAGCCCATCGAGGCACCGACCAGCGCAAGCCCGATGCCGGTGTTGCCGGCCGTGCCCTCGACGATCGTGCCGCCGGGCTTCAGCTGCCCCTTGGCGATCGCGTCCTGAATGATGAACAGCGCGGCGCGGTCCTTGACCGACTGGCCCGGGTTCATGAACTCGGCCTTGGCGAGGATGTCGCAGCCGGTGATCTCCGACGCCTTCCGAAGCCGGATCAGCGGCGTGTTGCCCACGGCCGCGGCCAGATCCTTGCAGATGGTCATGCCAATATCCTCGCGCAGTGAAATCAGAAGCCCAGACTTAGGCCGCAACCGCGGCCGCCTCAAGCCCCGTCGGAGGCCCCCGCGCCCGTGCCGGCGGTGACGCCCGCCTCGGCCCGCAGCCCCGGGCGCAGCCGCGCCAGCCACAGCGCCAGCACGATCAGCGGCGCGTTTTCCGCCTCGCCGGTCTCGATCAGGGACATCAGCCCGTCGAAGGAGACGAGGTGGGAACGGATGTCCTCGCCCTCATCCTCGAGCCCACCAAGCCTGGCCGAGCCATCGGGCAGATCGGCAAGGGCCAGAAATGTGAAGAGATATTCGCTCTTCGCGCCCACCGAAGGGTAGAACCGCGGCGCCGCGATCAGCCGCGAGAGGGTGAGTCCCGCCTCTTCCTGCGCCTCGCGGCGGGCCGCCGACTCGGGCGTCTCGCCGGCATCGACACGCCCCGCGATCGGTTCGAGGCACCAGGGGTTCGCGTCGCCGCGGGCAAGCGGGCCGGTGCGGAACTGCTCGACCAGCAGCACCCGATCACGCACCGGGTCATAGGGCAGCACCACCGTGGCATCGCCCGAGACGAAGGCCGCGCGGTCGAGCGGTGGGCTCATCTTGCCGGTGAAGGTGCGGTGGCGCAGGGTGTAATCCTCGACCGCGAAGAATTTCGTATAGGGCCGGTCGAGCGCCTCGATCTCGATGTCGCCGGGTTGCGGGGTGCGGCGCAGCGTCGCCGGGCGTGGCGCCCGCGCCCGCACCCGTGAGGCGGCACGCACCAGGATCAGCGGATAGCGCTGCGCGGCGGCCTCGAGCGACAGCACCCCGCGCAGGGCCAGGAATTCCTCCGCCGCCTCAGTCACCGTCTCGCCCCAGCGGTCGCGCCAGGCGTCGAAATCCCATGCGACACCGGGCCGCCAGTGCGCGGCGCCCGCAAGATAGCTGCGCGCCGTCACCTGCCCGCCGCCGTCAAGGCTGACCTCGACCGGGCCGGCGACATAGCCCAGCTCGTAGAAATCAAGCCGCGGCACCTCGGCCGGGGCGACCTCGGCTACGAGGCCGCTCACCCCGGCGCCGCCCGGCACCAGCATCGGGAAGGACAGCTCCTCGCCATGTGCGTCAAGGGCGACGCGCGCCTCGTGGCCAGGAAGATGCGCCGCGCTTGCCTCGACCGGCCGCCCCAGAACCCGTTCCAGAAGCGGAAGATGGCACAGCGTGCCAAAGAAGAAATGAAGATCCGACACTGTTCCTGCCTGCCGCTGCCCCGTTCGGGCCGCGGCACGGTGTCATTGCCAGCGCCGCGCGGCCCAAGCCGAGAGGATAGCGGAAAGCACGCCCCCCAGAAAGAGCGTGACGATCACGTCGAGCTGAAACGCCGCACCACCAAGCACGACCCCCTGACCGAGGATGTCGGTCAGCGCCTCGGTCACGGCGTGGTAGCGGCCGCGCAGCATCCGCGCCACCATCTGCAACGCCCCGAGATAGAGCAGCACGGTCAGCGCCAGCCACAGCGCCCCGCGCATCCCGATCCGCGCCGCGCCGGCAAGCGTCGCCTGCGGCACGCTGCCGATCACCCGCCAGCCGATGAGCCAGCCGAAGGACATCGACACCAGCCCGAAGCCCTGGTCCTTCGTCCCTTCCGGCAGATAGGGCAGGATCGCCGAGGCGGTGAAAAAGCCGGTGAGCGCAAGCCCGATCCCGGCGGCCAGCTTCGCCGCCGTCGGCAGGGCTCCGCGCGAGCTGCGCAGGATCACTCTCTGCATCGGTCCCCTCGTCACATTCACACTTCGTCAAGCAAGAATGACTAGCAGCCGAATGTGGCGCAAATGAGGAGCGGCCTCAGCCCTTCAGCTGCTGATAGGCCGCAAGCGCCCGCTCGCGCCCCTCGGCCAGCCCGATCAGCGGTTCGGGCGGCGGCGCGGCGGGGTCGAGATGCCAGGACCGCGGCGCGGCCGCATGGAAGACCTGCGCCCCCGGCGCGCCGATGCCGAGGTAGCGGCGCCGATAGCGCCCGTCGGGGTCGAATTTCTGGGCCTGCCCCTCGGGGTTGAAGATGCGGAAGAAGGGCGAGGCATCGGGCCCCGAGCCCGCCACCCATTGCCAGCCCATCGCGTTCGAGGCCGGGTCCCAGTCGATCAGCGTCTCGGCAAACCAGGCCAGCCCGACGCGCCAGTCGGTCAGCAGATGCTTCGTCAGATAGGAGGCGGCGATCATCCGCGCGCGGTTGTGCATCGTGCCGGTGACGAAGAGCTCGCGCATCGCGGCATCGACGAAGGGCACGCCGGTCTGCCCGCGCCGCCAGCGCTCGGCCGCCGGACTGTCGCCCTGCCAGGGGAAGGCGTCCCACTCCGGGCGCCAGTTGCGGCTCCCCAGCTCGGGGAAATGGTGCATCAGGTGCCAGGCGAAGTCGCGCCAGACGAGTTCCTTCAGGAAGGTCTCGGCGCCCGCCGCGCCCGCGTCCATCGCGCGCTGGCCGGCGCGCCAGATCGTGCGGGCGCTGATCTCGCCCCAGGCGAGGTTCTCGGACAGGCCCGAAGTGCCGGGCTCGGCCGGCAGGTCGCGCCGCTCGGCATAGGTGTCGATGCCGGTTTCGAGGAACCGGTCAAGGCGCGCCAGCGCCGCCGCCTCGCCCACCTGCGCATGGCGCGCGACGACCGCCGCACCGCGGTTCATCGCCGCGCCGAGGCGCCAGTCCGCAAGGGCCTCGCTCGCGGGTGCGGTTGCCGGCGGGCGCAGCGCGGTGACGGGTGGCAGCGGCGCGCCCGGGTCGCGCCCGCGCACCGCCTTCCAGTAGGGAGTATAGACCCGATAGGGCCCGCCCTGCCCGGTCTCGACCGTCCAGGGATCGAACAGCACCTGCCCCGGGAAGGACCGCGCCTCGATGCCCGCGGCCTTCAGCGCCGCCTTGACCGCGGTGTCGCGCGCCTTCGCGGCCGGATCGAGATCGCGGCTCCAGTAGACCGCCGTCGCCCCGGTCTCGGCAATCAGCGCCAGAAGCGTGTCCAGCGCCGCCCCCCGGCGCAACACCAGCCGCGCACCGATCCGGTCAAGCGCCGCGGCGAAGGCTGCCAGCGCCTCGCCAAGCCGCCAGCGCGGGGCCGCGCCCCAGACCTCGGCCACCGGGTCGAGAACGAAGACCGGGATCACCGGACGACCGCTTGCGGCGGCGGCGGCCAGCGCCGGGTGATCGGCCAGACGAAAGTCCCGCCGCAGCCACAGAAGGATCGCCCCACTCTCACCCATGCCCGTCTCCCCGTTCCATTCACGCAACCCAAGTCCTTGCGAAGGCTCGCTTTCCCGCGCCCCCGGTGCGGCAACTGCCCCTTCGGCAGGCATCGCGCCGCGCTCACGGGCGAAACACGCAGGCCACACGACAATTTGCTTGTCGTGCCGTTTTCCGCGGTCTAGCGTCGCTTTCGAAGCCCCTCGCAGCTTCCCGCTGCATCCACTCATTACAGGATCACAGTGCTCTCATGAAGAAATCTTCCCTGCTCCTGGCCGGTGTCGCGGCCTCCGTCCTGGCGGCGCCCGCGCTGGCCGCCGACAAGGACCTGCTCGTCTTCGACTGGGCAGGTTTCGAGGTGCCCGGCCTGTTCGAGAAATATCAGGAGAAATACGGCGACAGCCCGACCTATGCCTTCTACGGCGATGACGACGAGGCCTATCAGAAGGTCGCTTCGGGCTTCAAGGCGGACGTCGTGCACCCTTGCTCGCAGATGGTGTCGAAATACCGCGATGCCGGTCTGATCGAGCCCTGGGACGTGTCGAAGATCCCGGCCTTCGCCGACATCGACCCGAAATTCCTCGATAGCCCGATCTTCAAGGACGAGGGCGGCGTGTGGTATCTGCCCACCGACTGGGGCGTGACCGCGATCGCCTACAACCCCGAGCAGGTGCCGGCCGAGGATGTCGCGACGCTGCAGGTCTTCGTGAACCCGAAATACAAGGGCCGCACCTCGCTGCCGAACTCGTCGGACGACGTCTGGGCGCTTGCCTATCTGGCCACCGGCGTCACCGACTGGACCAAGGTCACCGACGAGCAGTTCAAGGCCGCCGCCGACTGGCTGCGCAAGGCCAACGAGAACGTGCAGAGCTATTGGGCCGACCCCTCGGAAATGTCGCAGATCATGGCCTCGGGCGAAGTGCTCGTCGCCTGGTCGTGGAACGACGGCGTCGCCTATCTCAAGGCCGACAACTATCCCGTCGCCTTCCAGCGCGAGGCGAAGGAAGGCTCGTCGACCTGGTTCTGCGGCTATGTCAACATGAAGGACGCGCCCGGCTCGGAAGAGAAGGCCTATGACTTCATGAACTCCTGGCTGCGCCCGGAAGCCGCGCAGCCGCTGATCGACGAGATCGGCTATGGCCATTCGAACACCAAGGGCATGGCGCTGCTGTCGGAAGAACAGAAGCTCGACGCCGGCCTCGGCCCGATCAACGCGCCGATCCTCGCCCAGGTGCCGAACGATCCGAAGCTGCGCGAGAAGCAGCTCGCCGAGTTCGAGAAGATCAAGGCAGGCTACTGAGCCCTACCCGCACCGACCGTTCGGGGGCGCCTTCGGGCGCCCCTTGACTTTGGCCCTGCCGCCTCCCCCTTTCACATGCAAACGACAATCCGAGGAAAGACATCATGGCCGCGGCCGTTTCCTGGCAACGCGCCGAGGGCGCAGCACTGTTCATCGCCGCCATCGCGCTCTATCTGCACGCCGGGGCCGGCATCCCCTGGTGGGGGGCAGTTCTGCTCTTCTTCGCCCCCGATCTCGGCTTTGCCGCCTATCTCGCCGGGCCGAGGGTGGGCGCCGCGGGCTACGACCTCGCCCATCTCTATGCCGGCGGCGCGGCGCTGCTGGCGCTTGGCCTGATCGCGGCCCTGCCCCTCGGCACCGCGCTCGGCGCGCTCTGGCTGGCGCATTGCAGCTTCGACCGGATGCTCGGCTACGGGCTGAAGACGCCCGAAGGCTTCGGGCAGACCCATCTCGGCCCGATCGGCAAGGCGCGCTGACCGGCGCGCCCCCGATGCGCGCGGCCCCCTTGTGCCGCCCCTCGCCCCCCCCTATATTGTCTCTGTCCGGGGCAACCCGGACTATGGGCATAAACGCGCACAGAATAAGCGGATCGGACCCGGGGGCGGTACCCGGCGGCTCCACCAGAACTCCCTCGTTGGGGGCACATGGGGCCGAAATAGGATCGACGAACGTCTAAAGGTGTTTGCTTTGTCTCGGTGAGCTACCACCGTCATCGGTGCAAATTGTACAGTTGCCAACGACAACCGTGCTCCGGTGGCTCTGGCTGCGTAAGCAGTTCGAGTACCGAAACTTAAGTCCTTGCGCTTAGCCGCGTAAGGCGGGGCCCGCAGGAGCCTGGCAACAGAATCCTGCACCTCCCCCCCTCCGTTAACCCTTGGGTAATCGCATTCTGCAATTGTCTGCTCATCACGAGACGAGGCGATGCGATGGACAAGCTCAAGATTCTCGATGACTGGTTCCAGCGGGTCTGGATCGGTGGCGCCTATGCCGAGATCGGCTCCTTCTACACCGAAGATTTCCTCGCCTCCGGCGTGATGCCGGGGCTCGAACTGCGACCGACCGACTTCGCCGAGCTGATCCCGGCACTGAAGGAGATGATCTCCGAACCCTCGGTCACCTACCTGCGCCATTTCGAGAATGACGACTGGCTCTGGACGCTGATGCTGATCCGCGGTCGCGCCGCCGAGACGAATGCGCCGCTCGAGCTGACGGCACAGATCGCCCTGCGCTTCGAGGGCGACAAGATCGCCGAGGCGCACAATCACTTCGACGTGCTGGCCTTCCTCGAGGGCGTGGGCATGCTGCCGCCCGACACGCTGGCGCTGTGCCTTGCCGGCGAACATCTGGGCTAGCGTGCGCCCGCCGCGCCCCCTCTTCCCTTGCGCGCCAAATCCCCTATGCTGAGCGCAAAGGAAAGGGTCCACGTGATGCGCGAAATCGACTACGGCAACCTGATGCACAGAGCCATGCGCGGCCTGATCCAGACCGTGCTGACGGATGTGGCCGACAACGGCCTGCCCGGCGCCCATCACTTCTTCATCACCTTCGACACCCGCCACCCCGAGGTCGAGATGGCGGAGTGGCTGAAGTCGCGCTACCCCGAGGAAATGACCGTGGTGATCCAGCACTGGTTCGAGAATCTCGCGGTCACCGATGACGGCTTCTCGATCACGCTGAACTTCGGCAACAGCCCCGAACCGCTCTATATCCCCTTCGACGCCGTCCACACCTTCGTCGACCCCTCGGTCGAGTTCGGCCTGCGCTTCGAGACGCAGGACTTCGACGAGGAGGATGACGACGAGGAAGAGCAAGACGAGGCCCCCGCCGCCGAGGAAAAACCGCGCGGCGAGGCCGAGGTCGTCAGCCTCGACCAGTGGCGCAAGTAAGCCCGGTATACCTCCGCATACAGATTGCAATATGGCCCCCGGCGCTCTATGACGCCCGGGAAGGTTTTGCGCATTCACGGAGGCCCAGGATGACCGCGACCCGCACCGAGACCGACAGCTTCGGTCCGCTCGAAGTTCCCGCCGACAAGTACTGGGGCGCGCAGACGCAGCGCTCGATCATGAACTTCCCGATCGGCTGGGAGCGTCAGCCGAAACCGATCATCCGCGCGCTTGGCGTGATCAAGAAGGCCGCGGCGCTGGTGAACAAGGCGCAGGGCGACATGGACGCCGAGATCGCCGATGCGATCGTCGCCGCCGCGACCGAGGTGATCGAGGGCAAGTTCGACGACAACTTCCCGCTCGTGGTGTGGCAGACGGGCTCGGGCACGCAGTCGAACATGAACGCGAACGAGGTGATCTCGAACCGCGCCATCGAGATGCTCGGCGGCGTGATGGGCTCGAAGAAGCCCGTGCACCCGAACGACCATTGCAACATGGGCCAGTCGTCGAACGACACCTTCCCGACCGCGATGCACGTGGCCATTGCCATGCAGGCGCGTGACGTGCTGCTGCCGGGGCTCGAGAAGCTCTCGAAGGCGCTCTGGGCGAAGTCCGACGAGTTCAAGGACATCATCAAGATCGGCCGCACCCATACGCAGGACGCGACGCCGCTGACGCTCGGCCAGGAATTCTCGGGCTATGCGACGCAGGTCGACCGCGGCATCGAGCGGGTGAAACTCGCGCTGCCGCACATCTACGAACTCGCGCAGGGCGGCACTGCCGTCGGCACCGGGCTCAACACCCGCGTCGGCTGGGACAGCCGCATCGCCGCGCAGATCGCCGAGATCACCGGCCTGCCCTTCGTCACCGCGCCGAACAAGTTCGAGGCGCTCGCCGCCCATGACGCGATGGTGTTCTTCTCGGGCGCGCTGAAGACGATCGCCGCCTCGCTCTTCAAGATCGCGAACGACATGCGTCTCCTGGGTTCGGGCCCGCGCTCGGGTCTGGGCGAGCTCATTCTGCCGGAGAACGAGCCGGGGTCCTCGATCATGCCGGGCAAGGTCAACCCGACCCAGGCAGAGGCGCTGACCATGGTCTGCGCCCATGTCATGGGCAATGACGCGGCGGTGGGCTTTGCCGGCTCGCAGGGCCATTTCGAGCTCAACGTCTACAACCCGATGATGAGCTACAACGTGCTGCAGTCGATGCAGCTTCTGGGCGACTCGGCCAGCGCCTTCACCGACAACATGGTGGTCGGCACCAAGGCGAACGTCGCGCGCATCGACAAGCTGATGAAGGAGAGCCTGATGCTGGTCACCGCGCTCGCCCCCACCATCGGCTATGACGCGGCGACCAAGGTCGCGAAGACCGCGCACAAGAACGGCACCAACCTGCGCGACGAGGCGATCGCGCTCGGCTATGTCGACGGCGAGACCTTCGACCGCATCGTGCGCCCCGAGGACATGATCGGCCCGAAGGGCTGAGCCACGGCCTGACGCCGGGACACTGAATGGAAAGGCGGCCCTCACCGGCCGCCTTTTTTCGTGGCCCCTGCCGTCGCAAGAGGGGAGGGGGCGCTGCCCCCGGCCTGCGGCCTCCCCCGAGGTATTTTCGGCAAGGAGAAAGCCCGTGGCGTTTTTTCTTGGCCGAAATACTCCGGGGGGAGGCCGCAGGCCGTGGGGGGGCAGCGCCCCCTCGGCGGCTCAGGCCGTGACCGTGTAGAGGATGAAGCCCGAGGCCGGGGCATAGCTGTCGTAAAGCGCGCGCGCCGGCGTGTTGGTCTCGGCGGTGAGCCAGCGCACCGAGCCATAGCCGCGCGTCCGGGCAAAGGCGCGGACATGGTCGATCAGCGCCCGGCCGACGCCCTGCCCCCGCGCCTCGGGCAGGGTGAAGAGGTCGCTCAGATAGACCACCATGCCCCCCGAGAGCGAGCGGTGCATCAGCGAATACTGCACGAGGCCGAGGGCACGCCCGGTCTCGTCGCGGGCGATGTCGGCCCAGTAGGGTTCGGCGTCGGACTGGATCCAGTCCCAGACCTGCGGCTCGGCCGCCTGCGCCTCGGTCTTGTAGAAGGCCGCATAGGCACGGAAGAGCGCTTCCCACTCGGGGCGGTCGGCGGGGCGGACGGGGGTGATGGTGACGGTCATGGGGCACTCCTTTTCCCCAAGGGACCCCGCCCAGGTGGCAGGCGCAAGGGGGCAAAATGGCAGACGGGGCGTGGCTTTGGCCGGATCCGCCTCTTGCGCCCGACGCGCCCGGGCGCTTTTCTGGCGCGAACCACCGGAGTGCCCATGCAGACCCTGACGCAATCGCCGCTCGACCCCGCCTTCGTGCAGAATCCCTACCCGTTCTATGACCGGGTGCGGGCGGCCGGGGCCTTCGCGGTCTGGCAGGACTATGACCTGCCGGTCTCGGCCCGGGCCGTGGTGGTCGGCGCCGCGCTGCGCGACCGCCGGCTTGGCCGCGAGGCGCCACCCGAGCACGCGCCCGAGATCCCGCCCCACCTCGCCCCCTTCTACGCGGTCGAGGCGCATTCGATGCTGGAACTGGAACCGCCGCGCCACACCCGGCTGCGCCGGCTGGTGCTGCGCGCCTTCACCTCGGCGCGGATCGCGGCGCTTGGCCCCGAGATCGAGCTGCTGGCCGAAGAGCTGATCGGCCGCTTTCCGGCAGGCGGCGGCGATCTGCTCGCCCATTTCGCCCGCCCGCTGCCGGTGATCCTCATCGCGCGGTTGCTGGGCGTGCCCGAGGAGCGCGCCGACGACCTTCTGTCCTGGTCGAACGCCATGGTCGGCATGTATCAGGCCCGCCGCACGCGCGAGAGCGAGGCCGCCGCCGTCGCCGCGACCGAGGCCTTCGTCGACTTCCTCGGCCGTTATGTCGAGGAGCGCCGGCGCCGCCCGGGCAACGACCTGATCACCGAGCTGATCGCCGCCGAGGAGGCGGGCGACCGGCTCAGCCGCGACGAGCTGATCGCGACCTGCATCCTGCTGCTGAACGCCGGGCACGAGGCCACCGTGCACACCATCGGCAACGGGGTGAAGACGCTTCTCGAGACCGGCACCGGCGCCTATTGGCTGACGCCGAACCGGATCGAGGGCACGGTCGAGGAGATCTTCCGCTTCGATCCGCCGCTGCATCTGTTCACCCGCTGGGTCTATGAGGACCTGGAGATCGGCGGTCAGGCCTTTCGCCGCGGCGACCGCGTCGGGTTGCTGCTCGCCGGCGCGAACCGCGATCCGGGGCCGTGGGAGGAGCCCACCCGCTTCAACCCCGGCCGGCCGCAGCAGGTGAATTACAGCTTCGGCGCGGGCGCGCATTTCTGCATCGGCGCGCCGCTCGCGCGGCTCGAGCTGCAGCGCGCCCTGCCCGTGCTCTTCCGGGCGCTCCCCGATCTGCGGCTGGCCGCCCCGCCGCGCTATGCCGACCTTTACCATTTCCACGGGCTCGAGCGGCTCGACCTGTCCTGGTGAGCGCCGCCCCGTCTTCCCCGCCCCCGCGCGATATGGCACAGTCATCCCATGGCTGACGTGACCAATCTCAACCGCTTCCGCAAGCAGAAGGCCCGCGCCGAGAAACGCGCGCAGGGCGACGAGAATGCCGCGAAATTCGGCCGCACCAAGGCGCAGCGCGTGCTCGAGGAAACGCAGGCCGAGCAGGCCCGCACCCGGCTCGACGCGCATCGGCGCGAGGGCGACGAGACGCCATGAGCCGGCCGCGCAAGCATTCGCTGACGCTGCACGGGCACCGCACCTCAGTCTCGCTGGAAGACGAGTTCTGGGCGGGGCTGCGCGAGATGGCGGCCGAGCGGGGGCTGGGCATCAACGAGATCGTCACCGAGATCGACGATGCGCGGGTGACCGAATCCGGGCTGGCGACGGCGATCCGGCTGGCGGTCCTGCGCCACTATCGCGCGCGGGCAGGCTCAGCCGGGTAGCGCGCCACGCACCGCCGCCTCGCCCGCCGCCGCAAGCTCCTTGCGGCCGGCGAAGGCCGCGACCTCGAGCGGCGGATGGAACACCACCTCGATCGTGCCCTGCCGCGGCGCCGCCAGCACCTTGAGCAGATGCGGCCCGAAGGACATGTCGCCCCACCAGCCGTAAAAGCGCGGGTCCTCGCCCTCGGGGGCGTTGTAGACCACCGTCACCGGCTGCACCCGCATCACCTTGTCGAGCCCGTCGCTGTAGAAGGCCTGAAACAGCGTCGGCTTGAAGGGCAGCACGCGGCGCCCGTCGGTCGAGGTGCCCTCGGGAAAGAACAACAGGTGGTGGCCGGCGCGGATGCGCTCCTCGAACAGCGCCTGCTGCGCCTTCGCCTCGCGCGGGTCGCGGCGGATGAAGACGGTGCCGGTCGCGCGTGCCAGAACGCCGATGCCGGGCCAGCGCGCGACCTCGGCCTTCGAGACGAAATAGACCTTCTGGCAGGCATTGAGCGAGAAGATGTCGAGCCAGGACACGTGGTTCGCCACCACGGCGCCGATCTCGGTCATCGGCGCGCCCCTGACGCGGTAGCGGATGCCCATCAGCGGAAAGACGGCGCGGCAGACGGCGCGGGTGATATGCGGCGTCCAGGGCCGCGCAGCGCCATGCAGCGGCCGCTCGATCAGCCGCAACAGCAGCATCAGCGTCAGCCCGCCATAGATCACCGTCGCCATCGCCCCGCCCCGGCGCAGCACGCGCAGCTTGCCCGCAAGGCTCAGCGGCGCGAATTCCGGTTCGGGCTCGCCATGCCAGGTCGGGCTCACGGCTTTGCCTCGGTGCGGCGGGTGTAGAACTCGCGGTGCTTGTCGGACATCGCCTGCGTGTCCATCAACAGCAGCACGTCGGTGGTATTGAAGGGGGTGTCGATGAAGGCCCCCTCGCCCACGAAACCGCCAAGCCGCAGGTAGGCCTTGATCAGGTTCGGCATCTCGGCCATCGCCTGCCGGCGGTCGAGCTCGGCCTCGGGCACCAGGTCCATCGGCTGGAAATGCGCGGCCAGCGCCCGCACGCGCAGCGCCTCGGGGGCGAGGTGATGGTGGTGCAGCCAGGCAAGCGGCATCCGCAGCGCCGTGGCATCGGTGCCGTGGAAGGAGGCGACGCCGAACAGGATCTCGATGCCGTTCGCCAGCACGTAATCGGCAAGCCCGTTCCACAGCATCAGCATCGCCGCCCCGCCGCGGTGCTCGGGATGCACGCAGGAGCGGCCGAGTTCGAGCAGCTTGCGCCCCGAGCGGCGCAGCGCCGTCAGATCATATTCGCTGTCGCAGTAATAGCGGCCGAAGGCCTCGGCCCGGTCGGACGGCAGCAGCCGGTAGGCGCCCACGACATGGTCGAGATCGTCGGGGTTGCGCGACGGGTCGATCAGCACGAGATGGTCATAGACCGCGTCGAACTCGTCGATCTCCAGCCTGCCCGGATGGTCGACGAGCGGCCCGTCGCCGCCGAGCTCCTCGACGAAGACCTCGTAGCGCAGCCGTTGTGACGCCTTCAGGTCGCGCGCATCGCGCGCCAGACGGATTTCATACGCGAGCGGTTCGGAAACCATCAGCTCCTGCCCCTTGTCCCTGCCGCGTTTCTAGGACAGGCGGCAGCCGCGATGCAATGCCGCGACGTGAGTTCCGCCGAGTCTTGATTACAGCGCCCACTGTGCGATGGTCTGAAACCCCAAGCCAGGCTGGACGTTAACGTTCTTTCAACCCTGGTCTGGAATAACGAGGAACAACTGGACCCGGCGTCCGTCGATCACCTGTTTGCCCGCATGCTCGAAATTCACCGTGACTTTCTCGCCCACGCGCGACTGCACCTGACCGACGCCCCAGTCCGGCGCCTGGGGATTGCGCACCAGCATCCCCGGTTCGAGAAATTCGTTCATCCTGCTCTCACCTCCGGATTGCGCCATGCAGACTGACACGCCCGAGACCGAAGCCGACCTGGTGGCCCTCGTCGGGTCGCGACTCTGCCACGACCTTATCAGCCCATTGGGCGCGATCGGCAACGGGGTCGAGCTGCTGACGATGTCGGGGGCACCGATGAGCCCGGAACTGCAGCTGATCGCGGAAAGCGTCGCCTCGGCCAATGCGCGGGTGAAGTTCTTCCGCATCGCCTTCGGCCAGAGCAGCACCGACCAGCGCCTCGGCCGGCCGGAACTCGTGACGCTGATGCGGGCGCTGTCGCAGGGCGGGCGCACGACCTACGACTGGCAGGTCGAGGGCGACCAGCCGCGCCGCGCGGTCAAGCTCGCCTTCCTCGCGATCCTCTGCCTCGAACCCGCGATGCCGCGCGGCGGCACGATCAGCGTGCGCAACGACGACGGGCAGTGGCAGGTCAGCGGCACCGCCGAACGCACGAAACCCGATCCGGCGCTCTGGGCCAACCTCGATGGCGAGGCAAGCAAGATCAGCCCCGCGCAGGTGCAATTCGCCCTGTTGCCGCGCGAGGCCGCGGCACAGGGGTGTGCGCTGCACTGGGAGATGTCGGACAGCGGCGTCGCCATCACCTTCTGAGCAAAAGGCCCCGCATCGCTGCGGGGCCTTTGTCTTTCGGGCGGCGGCCCGGCTCAGGTGCGGCAGGTGCCGTCGCCGGTGACCAGATACTTGAACGAGGTCAGCTGTTCCGCCCCCACCGGCCCGCGCGCGTGCAGCTTGCCGGTGGCGATGCCGATCTCGCCGCCCATGCCGAATTCGCCGCCATCGGCGAACTGGGTCGAGGCGTTGCGCATCAGGATCGCCGAATCGAGCCGCTGGAAGAAGCGTGCCGCGGCGGCGTCATCCTCGGTCAGGATCGATTCGGTGTGGTTCGAACCATAGCGGCGGATATGGGCGATGGCGCCGTCGACACCGTCGACGATCTTCGCCGCGCAGATCATGTCGAGGAACTCGCGACCGAAATCGTCGGGGGCGGCGGGAACCGTGCCCGGCACCTTCAGCAGATCGCCCTCGGTGCGGACCTCGACGCCGGCCGCGACCAGATCCTCGACCAGAACCGGCCCGTGCTTCTCATAGAAGGCGCGGTCGATCAGCAGGCATTCCATCGCGCCGCAGATCCCGGTGCGCCGGGTCTTGGCGTTCAGTACCACGCGCCGTGCCTTGGCGACATCGGCCGCGCCATCGGCATAGATGTGGCAGATCCCCTCGAGATGGGCAAAGACCGGCACCCGTGCCTCGCGCTGCACAAGGCCGACAAGCCCCTTGCCGCCGCGCGGCACGATCACGTCGATATAGGCCACGGCATGCAGCATCTCGGTCACCACCGCGCGGTCGCGGGTGGGCACCAGCTGGATCGCCGCCTCGGGCAGGCCCGCGGCGCGCAGCCCCTCGACCATGCAGGCGTGAATCGCCCGGCTCGAATGGAAGCTTTCCGAGCCGCCGCGCAGGATCACCGCATTGCCGGCCTTCAGGCACAGCGCGCCGGCATCCGCCGTCACGTTCGGCCGCGATTCGTAGATCACCCCGATCACGCCCAGCGGCGTGCGCACGCGCTGGATGTGCAGCCCGGTGGGCCGGTCCCATTCGGCGATCACCGTGCCGACCGGATCGGGTTGCGCGGCAACCGCGCGCAGCCCGGCGACGATCGAGGCCACCCGCCCCTCGTCGAGCTTCAGCCGGTCGAGCATCGCGGGCGTCAGCCCCTTTTCGGCCCCGAAGGCCATGTCCTCGGCATTGGCGGCGAGAATCTCGTCCAGATGTGCCAGCACCGCATCGGCGGCCGCGGTCAGCGCCGCCTCCTTGGCCGCCGCTGGCGCATAGGCAAGCTCGGCGGCCGCGGCGCGCGCGGCGGCGCCCATGGTGTCGATCAGGCTCTTGGCGTCAAATGCGTCCGTCATGGCAGGCTCCTTCGCTGTCGGTCCGATATAGGACCGGCGCGGAAACCGGGCAAGCGCGCAAGAGGCCCCGAGGGGCCAATGCGCAGCTTTCGGGCCGCACGGAGCAAGATCATGTTCCGGAAGGGAGGGAAATGGCGCGGTTGACGGGGCTCGAACCCGCGACCCCCGGCGTGACAGGCCGGTACTCTAACCAACTGAGCTACAACCGCGCATTTCAGCGCTCGGCGATCGGGGAGGTGGCGCGGTTGACGGGGCTCGAACCCGCGACCCCCGGCGTGACAGGCCGGTACTCTAACCAACTGAGCTACAACCGCTCACCTCCGCCCGATCGCTGTCCGAGCGTGGGGCGTGTTTACGCAGGCCCGCGCGCCCCGTCAAGCGCCTGCGTGAGAAAAGTTCCGGTTTTTCTTTCGCCCCTGCCCCATTTTCCGGAAACCCCTGATTTCCAAAAGAAAATGACCCCCTCCTTGAGGGAGGGGGCCAGGTTCGCCGATCAGGCTCGTTGATGCACCGCCCGAGGTGTCTATGGTTTCGCCTGGGCCTTCTCGGCGTCTGGGGCGAGCGCACCCGCCCCGGATCTCAATGCAGGGCCACCGCGCCGCTGGTCAGCAGCGTGACAGTGGTCGAGGCGCCCGCCATGCGGATGTCGGTGACGTCAAGCGTGTGGTGGTCGAGATCGCCCCCCAGCAGCTCGATCGAGGCGCCGCCGCGGAAGGTCGCGTCCAGCACCGAGGTCAGCGCGTCGCCCGCGAGCTGCGCCACGACCCCGCCCGGGATCCGCCGCAGCGCCTTGGCCGCAATCCGTTTGTTTCCGACGATCAGCTCCACCTGGGGCGTCCTTCTGTCTTCCGTGCTGCCCTTGCGGGCGTCCGTGGTCTTCGTTGCGGCCCGGCTTCGTGGCCGGGCCTTGCTCAGGCCGCGCGCGGCCCTCAGCTGCAGCCCGAGGTGGCGCCGCAGGTGTTGCACTTCATGCAGGTGCCGTTGCGCACCAGCGTGTAGTTGCCGCATTCGCCGCAGGCCTCGCCCTCGTAGCCCTGCAGCTTCGCCTTGGTGCGCGCATCCATGGTGACGACCCCCGAGGCGAGCGAGGTCGTCGCCGCGGCGCCCGGCGCCTTCGCGGTTTCCGGCACCAGCGTGTTCAGCGCCGCGATCGGATCGGCCGCGCCCGACAGCGCCATGCCGCCCGCCGCGCCACCGCGCAGCACCACCAGTTCCTGCGGCAGCCGCTTGCGCAGATAGCCCGAGGACGAGATCTGCCGCAGCACCTCGAGCGATTTCGACGCCGCCGACTCGCTCACCGGCTCGACGTTGCGCTTGCCCTCGTCCTTGCCGCCGCCCAGATCGTCGAAGGCGGTCCCCTTCGGCTTGATATGGGCGAGGTCGGTGCGGTCGAGATAGCTGACCGCCAGTTCGCGGAAGACATAATCGAGGATCGAGGTCGCGTTCTTGATCGAGTCGTTGCCCTGCACCATGCCGGCCGGCTCGAACTTGGTGAAGGTGAAGGCGTCGACGAATTCCTCGAGCGGCACGCCGTATTGCAGACCGACCGAGACCGCGATGGCGAAGTTGTTCATCATCGCGCGGAAGCCCGCGCCTTCCTTGTGCATGTCGATGAAGATCTCGCCGAGCGAGCCGTCATCGTATTCGCCGGTGCGCAGATAGACCTTGTGACCGCCGACGATCGCCTTCTGGGTGTAGCCCTTGCGGCGCGACGGCAGCTTTTCGCGGTGCGAACGGACGATCTCCTTCACCACCACCTTCTCGACGATCTTCTCGGCAAGGGTGACGGCCTTTTCCTGCTGGCTGCCGGTGGCGAGGATCTCCTCGGCCTCCTCGTCATCCTCGACCAGCGCCGCGGCGAGCGGCTGGCTCAGCTTGGAACCGTCGCGGTAAAGCGCGTTCGCCTTGATGCCGAGCGACCAGCTCAGCTCATAGGCGGCGAGCGCATCCTCGATCGTCGCCGTGTTCGGCATGTTGATCGTCTTCGAGATCGCGCCCGAGATGAACGACTGCGCCGCCGCCATCATCCGGATGTGGCTGTCGACCGACAGGTAGCGCGTGCCCTTCTTGCCGCAGGCATTGGCGCAGTCGAAGACGGCGTAATGCTCGGGCTTCAGGAAGGGCGCGCCCTCGAGGGTCATCGTGCCGCAGACATGGTCGTTCGCCGCGTCGATCTGCGCCTTGGTGAAGCCGAGGTGGCGCAGCATGTCGAAGGACGGGTCGTTCAGCTTCTCGACCGGGATGCCCAGCGTCCCGGTGCAGAAATCCTCGCCCAGCGTCCACTGGTTGAAGACGAAGCGGATGTCGAAGGCCGAGGGCAGCGCCGCCTCGATCTTCTCGATCTCGGCCGCGCCGAAGCCATGGCCGATGAGCGACGTGCGGTTGATCGCCGGGCAATTGCCCAAGGACCCGTGGCCGACCGCAGAGGCGATGATCTCCTCGATCTGCGCCGAGGGGTAGCCCAGCGACTCGAGCGCGGCGGGCACCGAACGGTTGATGATCTTGAAGTAACCGCCGCCGGCGAGCTTCTTGAACTTCACCAGCGCGAAGTCCGGCTCGATGCCCGTCGTGTCGCAATCCATCACCAGGCCGATGGTGCCGGTGGGCGCGATCACCGAGACCTGCGCGTTGCGGAAGCCATGCGCCTCGCCAAGCGCCAGCGCCTCGTCCCAGGCCGATTTCGCCAGCGTCACCAGCGCCGGATCAGGGCAGTTCGCGGCATCGAGCGGCACGGGTTTCACCTCGAGCCCCTCATAGCCCGTCGACAGCCCATGCGCCGCGGTACGGTGGTTGCGGATCACCCGCAGCATGTGCGCGGCGTTCTTCGCATGGCCCGGGAAGGCGCCCAGCTCGGCCGCCATCTCGGCCGAGGTCGCATAGGCGACGCCGGTCATCACCGCGGTCAGCGCGGCGCACAGTGCCCGGCCCTCGTCCGAGTCATAGCCAAGGCCCATGGTCATCAGCAGCCCGCCGATATTGGCATAGCCTAGGCCCAGCGTGCGGAAGTCATAGGAGCGCTGTGCGATCTCCTGGCTCGGGAACTGCGCCATCAGCACCGAGATCTCGAGCGTGATGGTCCACAGCCGGGTGGCATGCACATAGGCATCCGCGTCGAACTTGCCGCCCTTGTGGAAGGTCAGCAGATTCATCGAGGCAAGGTTGCACGCCGTGTCGTCGAGGAACATGTATTCCGAGCAGGGGTTCGAGCCGCGGATCGGACCGTCCTCGGGGCAGGTGTGCCACTCGTTCACCGTGTCGTGGAACTGGATGCCCGGGTCGGCACAGGCCCAGGCGGCGTGACCGACCTGATCCCAGAGTTCGCGCGCCCGCACCGTCTTCGCCACCTTGCCGTCGGTGCGGCGCAGCAGCTCCCACGGCGCATCCTCCTTCACCGCCTTCAGGAAGGCGTTGGTGACGCGCACCGAGTTGTTCGAGTTCTGTCCCGAGACCGAGATATAGGCCTCGCTGTCCCAATCGGTGTCATAGGTCGGGAATTCGATGCTGTCGAAGCCCTGCCGCGCGTATTGCAGGACGCGGTTGATATAGGTTTCCGGGATCAGCGCCTTCTTGGCCGAGCGGATCGCGGCCTTCAGCCCCGCGTTGACGCCCGGATCGACGCGGCCCTCCTCCGAGCCGTCCCAGACGCGGATCGCGTCGAAGATCCTGTTCAGCTCGCGCTCGTGCATCTTCGAGCCGGCCACCAGCGAGGCGACCTTCTGCTCCTCGATCACCTTCCAGTTGATGAAGGCCTCGATATCGGGGTGATCCATGTCGCAGATCACCATCTTCGCCGCGCGCCGCGTGGTGCCGCCCGACTTGATCGCGCCGGCCGCCCGGTCGCCGATCTTCAGGAAGCCCATCAGCCCCGAGGACTTGCCGCCGCCCGAGAGCTTCTCGCCCTCGGCGCGCAGGCTCGAGAAATTGGTGCCGGTGCCCGAGCCGTATTTGAACAGACGCGCTTCCCGGACCCACAGGTCCATGATCCCGCCCTCGCCCACCAGATCGTCCCGCACCGACTGGATGAAGCAGGCATGCGGCTGCGGGTGTTCATAGGCCGAGGCCGATTTCGTCAGCTTGCCGGTGACGTGGTCGACGTAATAGTGGCCCTGCGACGGGCCGTCGATGCCATAGGCCCAGTGCAGGCCGGTGTTGAACCACTGCGGGCTGTTCGGCGCGGCCATCTGCTCGGCCAGCATGAAGCGCATCTCGTCGTAATAGGCGCGCGCATCGTCCTCGGTGCTGAAATAGCCGCCCTTCCAGCCCCAGTAGGTCCAGGCGCCGGCCATCCGGTCGAACACCTGCTTGGCTGAAGTTTCGCCCACAATGCGCTGATCTTCCGGCAGGTTCTCGAGCGCCTCGGTATCCGGAACCGAGCGCCACAGGAACTCGGGCACGCCCTTCTCGCGCACCGTCTTCAGCGCCGCGGGAACGCCGGCCTTGCGGAAGTATTTCTGCGCAAGCACGTCGGAGGCAACCTGGCTCCAGCCCTCGGGCACCTCGACGCAGTCGTTGTGGAACACGACCTTGCCATCGGGGTTGCGAATTTCCGAAGTGGTGGTGGTGAAGGCGATCTCGCCATAGGCGCCGGTCTTGGCCGAGGTGAACTTGCGTTCGATCTTCATCTGCACTGTCCCGTGTTCAAAAACAAACCCGCCGCGCCGGTACGCATGGACACAGGGACCAACCCCGGGGTGTGGTCCCGGAGGCGCCGTCTCGTTTCCGATCGAGCAGAAAGTGAGGCTCCGTCCCGCGCCCGCAGCGCCACTACATCTGGTGGCTTCTCAGCTGACGTCCACAAACTGGCGTAGGCTCACGAAAGGGTCAACAGAACTTTGGCGGCGCAGCCGGGCTTTTTTCTATTGACGGGAAAGCCGCTTTGACAGAGCGGCGGACGGGCTCGATTCCTCCACAATCCCCCCTCCCGGCGCGGTTCCCGCCCCAAGGAGGATTCCCCTTGTGCCACTGGGATTTCCGACAGGAAGATGACAAATCGGATGAATTTCATCCACAGCCCACAAGATCTTGTGGATAGCTGGCCGGTTTTGGCCGATGCCCGAAGCGCCGCGGCGCAGCATGCCCAAAATATGTTCCCGAATCCCGTGCGGGGCCAGGGAAAGGGAGAATCGCTCCCGAAATGGCACACCAGATCTAGGGGGTGCAGAGGGAGGGATCAGCGGCTGGGGAAGTGGTCGGGGCGGCGAGAACATAATAACGTTTTCCGCAAGCCGTTATTTTCAACTAACAATATGTAATCGCTTGCAGATTTCCCGTCAATCTGTAACACATGACTGTAACACACAGCCCTTCCACATGGAGCGCGCCCGATGGCTCGCATTAGTCACCTCATCCGTCGCGGCGCCGCCTACTCTGCCCGGATTCGCGTTCCGCTTGATCTGGTGCAGATCATCGGCAAGCGTGAGCTGGTGAAGGCGCTTGGCACCAATGACGAAGCCGAAGCAAAGCGCCGCCTCTATCCAGTAATTTCTGAATGGCAGCGAGGCTTTGACGACCTTCGTTCACGTCGCTCTTTGGTGCCTGCGGACCGTGAGCACGCGGTTTGGGATCACTACACCGCCACCATGGAGCGAGATGAAGCAGAGCGCGCGAATCTCCCCGGCGAGACTGAGATTGAGCAAGCGAGGTCCGAACTGATCGGGCGGGCACAGCGTGGCGAGATCGCCAGCGCCGACCCTCTTGTGATTCTCGACGCCTCGCTTGACCTCAAAGCCAAGCAGGAAGCGAGCGCGGTGGCTTCGGAGGCTCGCAAGGTGAAGGTCGCGGATATGCGCCGGCAGCTCGCGCAGGGCGAGACGGCACTGATCGCTCACGAGGTTGACGCCTATCTGGACGAGAACCGCCTTCTGGTGGAACGTGGCACGCCTGATTGGATCAGCCTCGCCCGACATATGATGCGCGCCGAGATCGAAGCCCTTGACCGCGCCATAGAGCGCGACCGGGGCGACTACTCGGGCCAGCCCCGCGACCCTCTGGTGAAGCCTGCAACCGGCCCTCGCCGCGAGGTAGCGAAACCCGGCGAGAAGATCATGGAAGTTTTCGAGATATTCGCTCGCGAGAACCCGCGCCGCGTTGCTCAAGATCGTCTCGACCAAACCCGGCGCGACGTGGGCACCTTCGTTGAATGCGTCGGGGCGAGCTTCCCGGTTCACGCTATCGACAAGGTGGCCGTGCGCGACTGGAAGGCCCTTCTCGTCAAGTATCCCGTCCGCGCGTCAGAGGTGAACGACTTCAAAGGCATGAATATTCACCAGATCGTCAAGGCGAACGAAAAGCTCGGTCGCCCGGTCCTGTCCGACCGCACGGTGAACCGCTACCTCTCTAGCCTCGGGGCCTTCTGCAACTGGCTCGTGTCGAACGGCTACCTCGCACAAAATCCCGTGTCGGGCATGTCGCTGCCGAAGGAGAAGAGATCCAAGACCCAGACCTTCACGTCAGAGCAGTTGAACATCCTGTTCAGCTCTCCCCTCTTCACCGGGGCACAGAGCGACAAGGAAGGTGAGTGGCGGTATATCTCCCGGCCCGGTGACGTGCAGATCCGCGACCACCGCTATTGGGTGCCGCTCGTCATGCTGTTCTCTGGCGCACGGAATGGCGAAATCGGCCAGCTCGCGACCAATGACGTGCGCGAGCTGCACGGCCATTGGGTGTTTCACATCACCACCGAGGGCGATCAGACTGAGCAAGGCAAGTCGGTCAAAACCGAAGGGTCAATGCGCGTCGTGCCCGTGCATCCCGAGTTGATCCGGCTCGGCTTCCTCGGTTACCACGCCGACCGCGTGAAGGCCGGTGACAAGCAGCTTTTCCCCGGTGCGAAGAGGAATGAACGTGGTCAGATGATGGCCGAGTTCTCGCGCGAGTTCGGAAAGTATCTCAAGCGCATCGGCCTCAAGGAAGGCCGCGGCCTGTCGCTCTACTCTTTCCGGCATGGTGCCGCCGACGCCCTGCGTCGGGCTGGCTACCTCGACAATCAGTTCGGTTTCATCCTCGGACATGCCGAAGCGTCCATGACTGGCCGTTACGGGCAGATGCCGCAAGGGATGCTTGAGCAGCGCGTGGAGCTGATTAACGCGATCGCCTACCCCGGCTTGAACCTCGACCACCTAGCGCAATGAAATCGTGATCCCCTTCGATTAGGGGATTCACATTCTGCCCCGCATGGGGTAATATAACACCTATTACGAGTGCCCCTGTTTCGAGTGACCTTTGTTTCAGAAAGCCCTTTCCTTTCTCACGAGGAAGGCGGTGGCGGTCTCAGACCCCACCGCCCTTCCGATTTTCGGTATCGTCCCGACCCTGACCGGCAAGACCGTCACGGCAGAAAGTGCCCTGCGTGTCCCCGCTGTTGCCTGTGCCGTTGCCCTGATCGCCGAGACTGTCGGCTCGCTGCCGGTGAAGCTCTTCGAGCGCGATGGCCGCGCCACGATCACCGACCACCCCGCCTATTCCCTCATGCACGACGAGGCGAACCCTTGGACCTCTGCCGAGGCACTGCGGGTGCAGCTCACGACTGATGCCCTCTTGCGCGGTCATGGCTTCGCCCTCGTGGTGCGCAACGGTGCGGGCGAACCTGTCGAGCTGCACCGGCTCGACCCGACGCAAGTTCAGATTGAAACCGACGCGAGCGGCGAACCGAGCTATCTCGTGCAGCTCGCGGACGGCCGTCACCGCTACGCCTTCACCGACATTCTGCACGTCAGCGCCTTCGGGGGTGCCTCGCCGATCACCCTCGGGCGTGAGGCAATCGGCCTTGCTCTGGCGTTCGAAGAGCACATTGCCAAGCTCTTCGCGAACGGTGGCAAGCCCGGTGGCATTCTCAAGACCGAGAAGACGCTTGGCGATCAGGCGAAGGCCAACCTGGCCGCGAGCTGGACCGCAGCGCATGGCTCGGGCCGTTCGGGTGGCACCGCCATTCTCGATGAAGGCATGTCCTTCGAGACTGTCACGATGACGCTCGCCGATAGCCAATTCGCCGACAACCGCCTTGAACAGATCCGCGAAATCGCTCGCGTGTTCCGGGTTCCGCCGACGATGCTCTTCGAGCTGACGCGCGGCACATGGTCAAACACCGAGGAAATGGCCCGCCAGTTCCTGCAAGTGACACTCAAGCCGTGGCTCGCGACCTGGGCATGGGCCTATGCCCGGTGCCTGCTGACGCCCGAGGAACGGCGTGACCTCTATGTGGAGTTCGTCACCGACGACCTGACCACCACCGACACCGCGGCGCGGGCGAACGCCTACGGCCAATATCGCAGCATGGGTGCGATGACCGCGAACGAGGTCCGGGCCGGTCTGAACCTGCCGCCCCATGCGGACGGCGACACCCTCGAAAATCCTTACACGACCAGCGCCGCCCCCTCGGCGCCTACTTCTCAGAAAGCCCCTTCGAATGACTGACCTCATTACCCTCCACACGTTCTTTGGTGACAAGGAGCGCGCCTTCGCCCTCACTGACCCCATGCTTGCCGAGCTGGAACGCCTCACCGACCTCGGCGTGGGCGCGCTCTATTTCCAGCTCGTGAACCTCGCCTATCCGGCGAACGTGCTGGGCGAAATCATCCGCCTCGGCCTGATCGGTGGCGGCACAGATCCCGAAGAGGCAAAACACCTCTGCGCGGCCTATGTCGCGAACCGCCCGCTCGCCGAGATTTTCCCGCTGGCCTTCGAGGTGATGGAAGCGCGCTGGAACGGCGTCGCGCAGCCTGAGGCGGAAGCGCCCGCGCTCAAGGTGGCGGCGTGACCGAGCGACTTGAGATCAAGGCCGACCTGAGCGTCAGCGATTCCGGCGAGATCACCGGCATCGCTTGGCCGTTCGGTTCTGCCGACCGGGTGGGCGACGTGATCGTCAAGGGCGCCTTCACCGGCCCGGCCACGCTGCCCATGCTCTTCGCGCACGATCAGGGCCAGGTCGTCGGCGTCTGGGATGAGATCGCCGAGACCGACGCGGGCCTGACGGTGAAAGGCCGCCTCCTGATTGAAGACGTGGAGCGCGCCCGTGAGGTGCGCGCGATGGTCAAGGCGGGTGCCGTCTCGGGCCTGTCCATCGGCTTTGTCACCAAGGACGCCAAGCGCGAAGGAAAAGGCCGTCGCATCACCGCCCTTGAGCTTCACGAAATCAGCATTGTTGCCGTTCCGGCCCACCCCGGCGCGCAGATCACCTCTTTGAAATCTACTTTTTTGAACAAGGAACTTTCACCCGTGGAAAACGAAACGACCGCGGCTCAGGTGCCGCAGATCGACACCAAAGCCTTTGACGAGATCAAGACCCGCCTCGACAAGCTCGAAGCCAAGGGCAACCGCCCCGGCATCATCGCCTCCGGCACCCAGAACCCGGTGATGGGCGAAGACGAGGTGAAGGGCTTCACCGACTACCTGCGCACCGGCGAGCGCAAGAACCTCGCTTACAGCGCGCCCTCGACCGGCAGCATTCTCGCCCCGGAAACCGTCTCGGCGTCGATCATCGAGAAAATCGCGGAACAGTCGCCTCTGCGCGGCCTTGCCTCGGCGATCAGCATGGGCGGCCCGCTTCTGCAACTGCCCCGTCTGGTGGATGAAGTGCAGCCCGCCCATGTCACCGAGACCGGAGCGCGCCCCGAGTCTGAGCCGACCTTTGAACAGATCGACCTCAAGCCGTTTGAAATGGCCGTCATCGTGCCGGTCACGCGCATTCTTCTGGAAGACGCACAGGTTGACCTGAACGCCTACCTCTCGAACCACATCGCCCGCCGCTTCGGCCAGATCGAGGCGCGATGGTTCGTCACCGGCAACGGCACCACCGCCGCCGAAGGCGTGATGACCTCGACCGAGGTCGTGGAGAACGAAGTGGCCGCGATTACCGCCGCCGCCCTGATTGACCATTTCTATTCGCTGAAAACGGCCTACTCGAACAACGGCGCGTGGCTGATGAACCGTGCGACGATGGCTGTTATTCGTCAGCTCACCGACGCGAACGGTTCGTTCCTCTGGCAGCCCGCGCTCACCGCAGGCCAGCCCGCCACCCTTCTGGGCCGTCCGGTCTACGAAGCTGTGGACATGGACGCGCCGACCGCTGGCAAGTCGCCGATCATCTTCGGCGACTTCGCCGAGGGCTACACCATTGCCGACCGCACCGGCTTCGAGATCATGCGCGACGACTACACCGGCGCCGCGAATGGCATCGTCAAGCTGCACGCCCGTCGCCGCGTCGGTGGCCGTGTCGTGCTTGGTGAGGCTCTGGCGAAGCTCAAGCTCGCGGCCTGAGCATGAACCCGCTCGCGCGCAGTTCTGAGGTGACGGTGCGCCACGGCCCCCATGTCGTGACGCTCCGGCCCACCCTGCGCGCGGCGATGACGCTTGAGCGCTTGCACGATGGCTGGCCGAGGTTTGTGGTTCGCCTCGGTCAGTTCTCGCTCGAAACGGTGCAAGCGCTCATTCGGGCCTCTGCGGTTTCTGGGTTCGCCGCCGAGGCCCTTCTGCATTCCTTCGAGAACCGCCCGCTTGCCGAGATCAAGGCCGCCGCGGCCGAGCCTCTGGCCGAGCTGATGGCGCTGTTCCTCTCCCCGCTGGATGGCGACGACACAGGCGAAAAGACGTCGCCCGCGCTGACGCAGCCGAAGCCGTGGTCCGAGACCTATGCAGAGCTGTTTCGCCTTGGCACCGGGTGGCTCGGATGGTCGCCCGCCGAGACCTGGGCCGCCACCCCCGCCGAGATCGCACAGGCTTTTGAGGGCAAGATTGCGCACCTGATCGCGGTCAACGGCGGGTCGGATCAAAGCGCACCGGGTCAAACCAATTCAAAACAAACCGCAGCACAGCGCCAAGCCAACACTGAAGCGGGTCTCGATCCTGACTTCGACCGGGCTGGGCTGGCTCGCCTGAAAGCCATGTAAATGCGCACGATTCATCTTCACGGAAACATCGGCAAGACCTTTGGCCGTAGTCATCAATTCGCCGTCGATACTGTCCCCGAGGCTATTCAAGCCTTGCGGGCGAACTTCGCAGGCTTTGCCAACCATATTCGCGAAGGCTTCTACCGCGTTGTCGTCGGCAAGACCGAGAAGAACGGTCTCGAACTGGGCGAGGAAGACCTGCCCGGCTTCAAGCTCGGCAAGCAAGATCTGCACATCGTTCCGGTCCTGAAGGGCTCTAAGCGCGGCGGCATCGGTAAGGTCATCGCCGGCATCGCTCTGATTGGCCTTTCTGCTTTCGGTGGCGCTGCGCTTGCAGCGCCACTGTTTGCAGGCGGCACTATGTCAACGGCTTCGGTTATAGGGTCATTGGGCACCGGCCTGCTTCTGACCGGCGTGGCCTCGCTTATCGCGCCCCAGCAAGAGACCGAGAAGGAAGATCCGAACTACTCCTCGTCTGGCCCCGTCACCACTACCCGCGAGGGCGGCATCGTTCCGATCGCATACGGTGAAGTCGTCTGCGGCGGCACCATGATCAACGGTATCCTGACCACCAAGGTCGGGCCGAAGGGCAAGCAGAAAACCACGCTCGATGTGAAGACTCTCTTCGCGCCGTTCACCAACAAAGCAACGGACGAGCAAAAGACTACCGAGACCAGCGGCAACAACGGGCTGCCGCCGATCTTCTTCCAAAGCGATCACTGATGCCTCGCCCGCCCCATATCTGCACCTGTGGCCGCTTGGTCGCCCATGGCGCGCGTTGCGCCTGCCAGATCGCCAGCACCCGCGCCCGGAACCGCCGCCACGATGCGAAACGCCCCTCAGCCCGCGAGCGTGGATACACGACCGACTGGCAGAAGGAGCGCAAGGCGTTCCTTGCCGCACACCCCGATTGCGCTATGTGCGGTGCGCCTGCGACGGTGGTCGATCACATCATCCCGCACCGGGGAAACAAGGCGCTCTTCTGGGACCGCCACAACTGGCAACCGCTCTGCGCGCCCTGTCACAACCGCCACAAGCAACGCGAAGAGCGCGCAAGCCATGTCGTCGGCACCTGATGCTGAGAAACGTCTTTGGCAATCGGTTCTCTTACTGGCAGTTGAAGACGCGCTTTATGGCCCCGGCTCTGAAGTCGGCAAAGCAAGGGCGCGTTTGCTTGAGTGCCGTCGTGCGCGTGACTACCTAACAACGCCGAGTTCTGATCTGGCTAAGGCGTGCAGCCTAGCCGGTATCGACATGCAAGCGCTGATCGAGCGCATGGGGCCTCGGATCGCAGCGGCCCCTTCGCCTGAAGAGCTGGTCGCTGAACCGCGTGATGTGCGCAGCCTTGCGAAACGCGAGCCAGCCCCTGCCCCGAAGGTCAAGCCAGAGCCTATTCGTTACACCTTTGAAGGCGAGACCCTGACGCTCGAAGAGTGGTCAGCGCGCACCGGCATCAAATTCCATACGCTGAACGGGCGGCTGCGGTCAGGCTGGTCAGTCGAGGAAGCACTGACGACTTCGGTTGAAGAGGCGAGGGAACGCTCGAAGGCTGCGGCGACGGGCGGCACTTGGGCGCGCGGCACCCCGGCAAAGCGCCTCACCCATGAGGGCGAGACCCTGACACTCGCTGAGTGGTCAGCGCGCACCGGCCTGAAGGTGCTGACGATCAAGAACCGCCTGCGAGCTGGTCGCTCGATTGCCGAGGCTCTGGATCCGTCCGACAAGCGCAGAAGAGCCTGAAGCCTGACGCCGGTCAAGGTGCCGGGGTGGTCTCCAATTTGCGCCCTTTTTAGGGACCGGCGGGGGGAGGTCCGCGCAGGATGTGCACGAAATAACTTTTCCTTATGTATTCAAGTGCCTTCCATAAGGTGCTATGATACCCCAATTGTTCCGCTTACGAGTTTTCGAGTATGTCCGTTGTTACCATCGCCGAGCTGAAAGCTCAGCTCAATCTTGATTCCGATCTGGATGACGCCTTGCTGGCCGCGAAGATCGACGCTGCCGAGGCCTATGCTTCGAGCTTCATCGGCGCGCCCCTTCCTGACCCTCTCCCGGCCACGATCCGGCAGGCCGTGCTCATGCTCTCGGCCTTCTGGTATGAGCAGCGCGAGGCTGCGCTGACTGGTGGCAACGCCTACTCGGTCCCGTTCGGCGTGCATGACCTCCTGCAATCGCAACGCGCGTGGGCGGTGTGATGGCCGAGTTCGACCTGAACGCACAGGCCGCGCGGCTGGCGAAGCGCCTCGAAGCGATCCCCGTGGCCATCCTTGCGGCGGTGCGCCCTGCGCTGGTGCAGTCCGCCGAAGACCTCGCCCAGGTGGCGCGCAGTCTCGCCCCCGAGGACTCGGGCGATCTGAAAGCGAGCATCGCGGTCACGCCGCCCGGTGCGGAAACACCCGCCTATGCCGAGGGCGGCGGTCGTCGCATCGCTGCCGACAATCAGGCGCTTGTCACTGCGGGCAACCCCGAGCAGCGGCACGGCCACCTTGTCGAGTTCGGCACGAAGCCGCACGAGAACGGCGGACTCTTCGCTGGCACGCAGCACCCCGGCACCGAGGCGCAGCCGTTCCTCCTGCCGGCGGCGCGTCTGACGCAGGACCGGGCGAAGCGCCGGATCGGCCGGGCCGTGGGCAAGGCCGTGCGCGAAGCGGCGCAGGCAGGCGGCAATGATTGACCCCGCCCTTGCCTTTCAGACCGCTGTGCGCTCGACGCTGATCGGCTCGCCCGCGGTGGTCGCGCTGGTGACGCCCGAGAACATCCGGGCCGGTGCGGTGCGCCCTGAGCGTCTGCCCTCGGTGGTGCTCGGCGATGCACGCACCGAATACCTCGGTCGGGCTGCCGGTTCGCAGCGCGTGGCGCGGGTGTTCATCACGTTGCACATCTGGGCGCAGGAAGACGGCGCCGACACCGCCCGGATGATCGGGGCGGCTGTGCATGGTGCGCTTGAGTTCGGCCCGAAGGACACGCCCGAGCTGATCGTGGACGAATGGCACGCGCCGAGCACGGTGTGGCTGCGCGACCCCAAACCCGAGCTGAGCCTGACGCATGGCGCGATGGTCCTTGAGGCCGTGGTGCGGTGGAGGGTGTGACCATGCAGTCGGGCAAACTTCAAAACCTGATCGAGCTGCAACGGCAGACCGAGACCGTCGCGGCCTCGGGTGCCGTGTCGAGCGCATGGGAAACCTATGCGACCGGGCGTGCTGAGCTTCGGCAGGCCGGGATTTCCGAGTTCCTGACGACCGCGATTGAAGGCACCGAGAACAACGCGGTGTTTCTGATCCGGTGGATTCCGGGCGTGTCGGTGGCCGATCGCATCCTTCACGGCGGCAAGGCGTGGAACATCGTCGCCATTGCCGAGATCGGGCGCAGGCGCGGCCTTGAGCTGCGGGCGGTAGCGGCATGAGCGTGCATCAACGTGGCATCAAGCCCGCACTGGCACCCGACACCGAAGCACTGGCGAAGGCACCGCCCGCGCCCTCGTGGCTCTCGGCTTATGCAAAGGCTGAGTGGAAGCGTGTCATGCCCCAACTGATCGCGCGCCGGATCATCACGAAGGGCGACCTCGCGGGCGTGGAGAACTACTGTGTTGCTGCCGGTGCGGTGCGCCAGATCGCCAAAATCCTCGCACAGAACCCGGTGCCCGATTTGAAGCTGGGCGGGCTTCAAATCCGCTACGCACAGACCGCGCGCCAGCTCGCGAGCGAATACGGCCTCACCCCCACGTCGCGCGCCCGGATCGGTTCGGCTGCGCCCGATGATCCCGACGACGACGACCCGCTGGCGGTGTGACGCATGGCAAGCACCTATCCTGAATGGGTCTTCGATAACTCGCCGATCCCCGACCCCCTCGGCCATGGCGAGCGCGCCGTGCAGTTCCTGCGCCGTCTGCGCCACCCGGCCAGCACGGAACCGAAGCGCGCCTTTCAGCTCGACCCGTGGCAAGAGCGGATCGTTCGGCGCATCTATGGGCCGCGCAACGCGGACGGCTCGCGGATCGTCAAGGAAGTCTGGTTGCAGGTTCCCCGTGGCAACCGGAAGACCTCGCTCGCGGCTGCGCTGGCGCTGTTGCACTTGATTGGACCCGAACGCGTGCCTGCCGGTCAGATCATCTTTGCCGCTTCGGATCGTGAACAAGCTGGCATCGGCTTTCGCGAGGCTGCCGAGATCATCCGTCAGGACGCGCGCGTTGCAGCCGTGACGAAGGTCTATGACGCGAACAACGCGCCGAAGACGATCAGGAGCACCCGCGACGGCTCGACGCTCAAGGCGGTGTCGAGCGACGGCAAGGCGATGCACGGCACAACGCCGACATTCGTTCTCGCCGATGAGGTTCACGTCTGGAAGGGGCGTGACCTCTGGGAGGCCCTGCGATCCGGTATGACCAAGCGCGCCGGTGGTCTCTGGATCACCGCGACGACCGCAGGCCGGGGCCGCGAGGGGCTGGCGTATGATCGTTACAGCTACGTGCGCAAGATCGCCCTCGGCGAGATCGTGAACCCGGAAATCCTGCCGGTCATCTTCGAGCCCGGAGAAGATGACGATTGGCTGGATGAGGCGACGTGGCACAAGGTCAACCCCGGCCTGAGCTACGGCTACCCGGTCTTGTCCGAGCTGCGCACGAAGGCGACCGAGGCCAGGGAAAACCCTTCCGAGGCATATTCCTTCCGGCAATACGCCCTGAACGAATGGCTGGGCAACAGCACCGCGCCCCTGTTCAACATGGACACCTTCGACGCGCGTCGGTTTGATAACGACGAAGCCGACCTTGAGGCGCTGGATTGCTGGGTAGGCGTTGACTATGCGTCCTCTGGCGACCTCTCGGCTATCGTCGCAGCGTGGGCGCATCCTGACGGGCAAATCACGATTAAGCCGTGGTTCTATGTGCAGGCCGAGACGCTGGAAGAGCGCGAACGCCTCGAAGGTCTGCCCTATAAGCAATGGGTCAGGGATGGGCTGATTGAAGCGGTCCCCGGCCCGGTGGTCCCGCAACAGGTGGTGGCCGACAAGATCGTGGAAATCTGTGCGCGCCATAACGTCCAAGAGGTCGCCTATGACCCGCACAAGCTGCAAGCGATGGCAGCCGAGCTTTACACCGACGGCCTGCCGATGGTGCAGTTTCGGCAGAACCTGACGCAGATGGGGCCTGCCAATGGTGAGCTTGTGCGCGCCGTGAATGGTCGCCTGATCCGGCATGACGGCAACGCGGTTCTGCGCCGGCACTTCGAAGGTGTGTATGCCGTCGAACGAAACGGCCTGATCTGGCAGGACAAGGCCGACAAGAAGCACGGCCATATTGACGGATCGGTGGCGGCTGCGATGGCAGTCGGGCGGCTTGCGCTGAGCGGCGGCAATTCCAGTGCCTACAACGCGCCCGGTGCGGGCGGACTCTATGTGTTTTGACGAGTGAGATTTTGAAATGACTGATATTGCACTGCCCGGCCTGATCGTCCCGGTTGAAGCGCGCGTGGACAAGCTGGAAAGGGCGCTGAAGCGCGCGAGCCAAACGCAATCGAAGTTCGCCCGCGACATGGAAACCCGCGCGAAGCGGTCGGCAGACCGCATGGCCGCGACCTATACCGGCCTCGGCTCGAAGATGGCGGGCGCTTTCAAGAGCATTCCGCTGCCCGGCGTCGGCGTCGGCATCGCGGGGCTGGCGGGTGCTGGCATCGGTGCAGCTCTGGGCACCGCAGCGGGCCAGATCCGCGAGACGGTGAGGGGCATTGCCGAGATCGGCAACGAAGCCCGGCGCGCGGGCGTGGAGGCCGAAGCCTTCCAGCGGTGGAGCTACGTCGCCACACAGAACCGGATTTCGATTGATGCGCTGACCGATGGCTTCAAGGAGCTGTCGCTGCGCGCTGACGAGTTCGTCACCACAGGCAGCGGCTCGGGCGCGGATGCGTTCAAGCGCCTCGGATTTTCGGCAACCGACCTTGCCAAGCGTCTGAAAGACCCCTCGGCGCTCATGCTCGAAATCATTAGGCGCCTCGAAGGCTTCGACAAGGCCGCACAGATCCGCATCGCCGACGAGGTATTCGGCGGCACCGGCGGCGAGCGCCTCGTTGAGATGCTTGGACGCGGCGAGCGTGGGATTTCGGCGATGATGGGGCGGGCCTCGGTGCTCACCCAAGAGCAGATCGACAAAGCCGATCAGCTCGACCGGCGCTATACGGCGCTCACCGATAGCATTCATCGGGGCTGGCAGCGGACTGCGCTTGGCGTCGCCGATTTTGTTGCCCAGGTGCTGAACGCGCAGATCGAAACCGACAAGCTCGCGGCCTCGGACCTGTTCCGCAATCGCGCGCAGGCTCCCCAGATCCTCGGGCCGAACGTCAACGGGGCGCTTGAAGGCAACGGGCAGGCCGTCGCCGACAACGCGCAGGCCATCGGCGATCTGCTGAGCCTTTACGAGCGCTTCGCGTCGCAGGCCGACACGCTTGCGCCAATCCTCACGCGGTTCGGTGGCGAGCTGCGGCGGATGGGCGACACCGGCGCCGGTGAGGCGCTGGAAGATGCCGCCCTGTCAATGCAGACGCTTTCCGGTCAGCTTGATCGAGGCGAGATCAGCGCTGGCGATTTCGAGAAGCGCATGGCCGAGCTGATCCGCAAGGCGCAGGACGCGCTGGCCTCGGTGAATGAGATTGACGACAACCCGCGCTTTTCGAAGGTCATCGAACGGTTGGGCGGGCTCTGGGATGCACTCGAAGCGCTTCGCCAGAAGGCCCGCGAGGCCCGTGAGGCACTGCCGGGTGGGTCACTCCCCATGACCACCGGAACCGGCCTGACAGCTGCGGAGATCGAGCTGCCCCCGGGGCAATATGCGCCCGAGGCCTCGCCGCGTCCGAAGGCTGCGCCTGCGATGATTTCCGAGAATGTCGGCGGCGGATCTGGCAAGGGGGGTGGCGGCGGTGCTGGTGGTCGGTCGCATGACAGCTACGCGGCGGCCGTCGCTGACCTTGAACGCGAGAAGGCCGCGCTCGACGCCGAGGCGGTGGCGCTGGTGGCCGCTGCGGCTGCGGGCTCTGACTATGCCGTCGCTCTGGATGCCGCCCATGCGAAGGCGAAGCTCTTGGCCGCGGCGCAGGCCGAGGGCAAGCAGATCACGCCCGAGCTGACGGCGCAGATTGACGCGATGGCGCAGGGCTATGCGCAAGCCGGGAGCGAGGCCGAGAGGGCCGCCGCCAAGCTCAGGAAGGCCGACGAGGCCGGGAAAGCTGGCGCCCAGTCACTGGCGGATGTCTTCACCGCCGTCGCGACGGGGGCCATGACCGCCGAGGAAGCCCTCGTCCAGCTCCTGGCGGAGCTCGCCAAGGCGCAGCTGAACAAGATGTTCGTCGGCATGTTCAGTGGAACCGATCTGGCAGCGGGCCTCGGTGGCCTGCTGGGCTTCGCGGCCGGTGGCTATACTGGCGACGGTGGGAAGTTTCAGCCGGCGGGCATCGTTCACAAGGGCGAGTTTGTCATGTCCAAGACCGCGGTGCAGCGCCTTGGCGTGGACGCCCTCGACACGCTTCATACGCGGGCGCTCAGAGGCTATTCCGGGGGCGGGCTGGTAGGTGATGCCCCGGCGATCAGCAAGGGCACTCTCGGGCGCTCTGGGAGTCCCGCGCAGGCCGTCACGATCAGCGCCCCGATCACTGTCAACGCGACCGGCGGCACACCTGCCCAGAACGCTGACCTTGCCGCCCAGATGGCAGAACAGGCTGAACGCATGTTCCGGGCACTGGTGCAGAAAGAACTTGTGAACCAGATGCGCCCCGGCGGGATGCTGCGCTGATCGACGGGAGACGCTGACATGGCCCTGAACACCTTCGACCCGTCGCCCCGTCCGTCACCCGGAACAGGTATCGCAAACAAGGTCAGCCTGCGCACGGCTGACTTTGGCGACGGCTACACTCTCTCGGCACCGGCTGGCCTCAACCACATCCGCAAGCAGATCACCTTGAAGTGGGATGCGCTGACCCGCGACGAGGCGTTTGCGCTGGACACGTTCTTCATCGGACAAGGCGGGAACGTGCCGTTCTATTTTGTGCTAAACGGCGAAACGGCGCCGAGGAAGTGGACGTGCGCCGAGTGGAGCATGACAGACGCGGCGCCCTGCACCTTCACTGCGACACTGGTGGAGAACTTCACGATTCTAACCTGATCGACGCAGAGGCCGTTTTTAGGCTCGTGGGTGAGTCTCGAGGGGCTTCCGGGTGGTGGGGTGGCCGGAGACCCCTAGATGCGCGCCTGTGACTCTCCTGTTGAGTCTGGCGACGACACGACCGCGTTGGGTGCCGGGTGCGTCTTTGTTTGAGCCGGGAGCCTCCCCTTTCGGGACCGAGGGAGGGTGTGAGAAGAAAGGTAGCTTTCTTCGCAGCCGGGGATGGGAACGGAAGCAAACGTGAGACAAATTTCCGCCTATCTTAGTGAATACCTCTTACTAAGAGAATTACCTATAATAGGAAGAAATTTGTCTCACACGCCTCCGGGTGTCTCTTTCTCTCCTCCGGGTGCGACTTCAACACCTAGAAGAAATTTGTCTCACCCTCACCTCCGGGTGCCGTAACGTGCAGTTTTCTTCCTCTTCGGGTGCGGTATCGTGCAGTTTTCTTCCTCTTCGGTTCCGTCCCCCCTCGGCTCCGTAACGTGCAAAACCGTATCACCTCCGGGTGCGCCTTCGTAAGACTGGAAAGGAATGCTGACATGTCTTTTCCCATTCCGGCCAGCGAAATGGGTTCCAAGAAATTCGGAGAAACACAAATATCCTTCGGTCACCCATTGACACATAACACTTAAGTGTTTATGTTGAAGTCAGTTCATCAACCTATCGAAGATACAATGCCGACCCATATCAGCCTCCCCAATGAACGCGCGGAACAGCTCCGCATGATCGCGCGCGCCAAGAGCCAGACCATCCCCGAAGTGATCGCCGATTTCGTCCGGGCCGAGATCGCGAAAGGCACGATCCCCGCCGACATTCCCGGCCTCGACGTGACCAAGACCGGCCCCGAGATCGTGGTGAAGGCCGCGTCCGGCTTTGAAGTAACGATCCCGCTTGGCGAAGGCCCGACCCTCGCGGACCTCCTGCGCGAGTCTGGCGAGCTGACCCCCTCGGACCCCGAGCGCAAGGCGCGGTGGCTCGAAGGTCTCGGCGCTCTGACCGGCGTCAAGGTGAAGCGCGCAGGTAACGGCGTGAAGATCGTGTCGCCCATCACGAAGCGCGAGTTCCCGCTGAACTTGGACGTTGCTGTTGATCTGGCAAATCAGATCGACAAGACCGCCGAATGAGTGGGGCCGAGCGTTGCGGCGCTCGGCCCGCCCCCTCTACAACGGGCACTTTCATGACCACCGCGACCACGATCAAGCCGCTAGTGCCGAAGCTCTATGCCGGGCAACCCGACGCGGAAACGCTGACGTGGTTTCGCGCCAAATACCCCAATGGCATCACCGCGAAGAGTTCGCGCGCCTACGCTCGCGAGCTTTACAAGACCAAGCCCGACCGGGAGGAAGACCCCGCGGGCGAGCAAGATTGGTATTCCAGTCTCACCGACTTTCAAGAGAAGTTGCTCGCGGACGCGAACCGGCAGAAGCGCACCGACCCGAAGGTGAAGGCCGCCCGCGCCAGGGCACGCGCCGCAGATCCTGAATATCAGACGAAGCTCGCCAAGACGCGGATGGAGTATGCCGACCGGGCCGAGGCAGAGGGTCGCGAGGTCAGATCATACCGGCGCAACGTCACGCTGACGCCCGATCAAAAGAAGACAGAGCGCAATGAGCGCAACGAGAAGCGCCGCGAACACATCCGCACCGCTATTGGCCGCGGTCAAAACCCCTTCGCCCCGAGCAAGCAACACGTCGCCTTTATGGTGTGCGCTCGGTTGCTTGAGATGGGCCGGTTCGATCCGATCAATGACCCGGTGGTCAGTGACCTCGCGCAAAAACTGAGCATCACCGAGGACGCGGTGCGGAAGCTCGTGGGTGGCGCAATTGAGACACTGCGCACGGCCAAAGCCATTCGCAAGGATGGTGCCGTGATCGTTCTCAGGTAGGGTAAGCCGAGCGCAGCACCGGCCCCGGCGGAGCTGACTGACGAAGAGCTGGATATGATCGAAGCCGCCGCCGAGGCCGCCGCGATTGCCAAGCTTGACGCCCTGATGGATCAGATCGACATGGATTAGCGCTTAGCGATAATCACTAATCATTTCATGGCTTTACGGGAATTTCCTCTTGCGCTCCGAATCCGCCGCGGTCTAGAATCTGGCCTATCGAAACAGGGAGCCACCAATGAAGAACATCTATCTCAGCGATGAAGTCTGGCACCGCCTCGCCGCCGATCTGGTGGAGGCCGCGCAGCACCCGGCGGACCCCGAGAGTGCAGTCAAGATCGTGCTGGCGAACGCGGGCGTCATGCCCGAGGGCTGTCGGGACGATTGCGAGGGCGTGGCGCAGATCGCCGCGTGAACTGACAACTGAATAGGGCTGGCCCGCCCCTGTGGTTCCTTACCCACTAGCGAGCTGCGATCAGTCGGAACAGTGCGCGGAGGGCATCCATCAACCCCGACATGGCACGGCGGCTATTCTCTGGCTGCGCGGTGCTCAGAACTTTATCCGTGAGAGGGCGGGGCTTCACGGCCTCGCCCTTTTCCATTTCGAGTTGCCAGCTGCCGGACGAGTCACACTAGGCTCGCATGGCCCATGTGTTACACCCACGCGACTGTAACACATGGCGGCGACAAGATTGACTCAAGTCATTGATTCGCAACGGAAATTTTAGATGGTCGGGGCGGCGAGATTCGAACTCACGGCCTTCTGTACCCAAAACAGACGCGCTACCAGGCTGCGCTACGCCCCGACGGGTTCTTCCTACAGGCGGCGGGCGCCGGTGAAAAGGGGTCAGCGACAGGGGATCGCCGCGCGCCCGGCCGCAATCGCCGGATGCGAGAGCACCGTGCCCGCACCGATCCCCAGCCGGTCAGCAAGGCCGCCATTGATTTCGAGAACATACTGCGCCGCGCCTTGCGAGGGCAGCGGCGTGTCATCGCGCGGCCGCGCCTCGGCCTGCACCGAGATCACCCGCCCCGCCCCGTCCAGGAAGATGATGTCGAGCGGAATCAGCGTGTCATGCATCCAGAAGGCGACCGGCCGCTCGGACGGGTAGACGAAGAGCATCCCCGCCGCCTTCGGCAGCGAGGGGCGCTGCATCAGGCCCCGCTCGCGCTCGGCTGCGTCATCGGCGATCTCGACGGTGAAGGTGGCGATCGGCGTGCCATCGGCGCGCTGGAGGATCGCACTGTCGTCGCGGCACACCGGCGCCGCAGCCACAGGGGCCGCGGCCAGCAGCAGGCTCAGCGCGAGAGCGCCATATCCCAGGCGACGACCTGCGCCGCCATGCGGCCACGCCGCCCCTCGATCACCCGCAGACATACCGCCTCCCCGGCCGCGAGATCGGCAAAGCCCGACCGGCGCAGCACCTCGATGTGGATGAACACGTCCTCGGGTCGCCCCCAGACGTTGGCAAAGCCGAAGCCCTTGCCCTTGTCAAACCACTTCACCCGCGCCGGTTCAAGCGGCAGCGCCGCCAGCGCCTCGGGGTCGGTCTCGCCCAGATCCTCGATCGGGGCCGGGCGTCCCTCGGCCTCGGGCGGCACGATCTCGATCACCTCGACCGCCTGCGCGCCGCGCGGCGTCGCCTGCACCACGACCGTGATGCCGGCATTGTCCGCCACCGAGCCCTGCCCGAAATTGCGCAGCACATTGGCATGCAGCAAGATGTCAGGACCGCCCTCCTGATCGACGATAAAGCCGAACCCCTTGCCCGGATCGAACCATTTCACGCGCCCCGTCACGGTCCGGGCTTCGGCCCTCAAATCGTTCATCGCTATCCGTCCATCACTTCGATCCGGCGCAAGCCGGAGCGGAGTCCTCCGCCTTGCCCAAGTGTCACAGCAAGGCAGACGGATTCAAGCGAAAAAAGTAAGGAAAACCCGACCCGCGCATTTCACGAAGCGTGAAATGCGCGATTTTTTTACGGATTCAGGCGCTGAATCTGCCACTCCGAGGTCGCATCGGGCCGGGTCCAGCGGAAGCGGTCGTGCAGCCGGAAGGCGCCGTCGGCCCAGAATTCGATCTCGAGCGGGGTGATCCGCAGCCCGCCCCAGAACGGCGGACGCGGCGGGTTCGGCCCCTTCTGCGCGGTCACCTTCGCCACCTCGGCCATCAGCGCGGTGCGCGAGGAAAGCGGCTGGCTCTGGTGCGAGGCCCAGGCCCCGAGCCGCGAGGTCAGCGCGCGCGAGGCGTAATAGGCGTCGGCCTGCGGACCGTCCTCCTTGGTCACCAGGCCGCGCACCCGGATCTGCCGGCGCAGGCTCTTCCAGTGCATCACGAAGGCCGCCTTGCCGGCGCCCAGGATCTCCTCGCCCTTGCGGGAGGTGTAGTTGGTATAGACGACGAAGGCGCCGCCCGAGGGCGCGTCGCGCCCCTCGATCTCCTTCAGGAGCACCATGCGCACATTCGGCATGCCCTCGGCATCGACCGAGGCGATGGCGATCGCGTTCGGATCGTTGATCTCGGTCTTTTCCGCCTCGGCCAGCCAGGCGCTGGCCAGTGCAAACGGGTCATCGCCCGCAAAGATCCCGGTTCTGTCGCTCATCCGATCCTCCATCGTGGCGGCCTTCCCTGCGGGCAAGGCCCCTGCCCTGCCCCTGTCCAGCCTTGATGCCCCCAGATCTTTCGCCTAATGCTTGCGCACTTACCAGAGGGAAGCGGGGGAAACCTGACATGACGAACACCCTGATGTCGGGCAAGCGCGGGCTGATCATGGGCCTCGCCAACGACAAGTCGATTGCCTGGGGGATCGCAAAGGCCTGCGCCGATGCAGGGGCCGAGCTGGCCTTCTCCTACCAGGGCGAAGCCCTGAAGAAGCGGGTCGAACCGCTGGCCGGCTCGATCGGCGCCGACACGATGATCGAATGCGACGTGTCGAACCAGGAAAGCCTCGATGCGCTCTTCGCCGCGCTGAAGGAGAAATGGGGCACGATCGACTTCGTCGTGCACGCCATCGGCTTCTCCGACAAGAACGAGCTGCGCGGCCGCTACGTCGACACCTCGTCGGACAACTTCAAGATGACGATGGACATCTCGGTCTATTCGTTCACCGCCGTTGCCCGCCGCGCCGCCGAGCTGATGCCCGAGGGCGGGTCGCTGCTGACGCTGACCTATTACGGCGCCGAGCAGGTGATGCCGCATTACAACGTGATGGGCATCGCCAAGGCCGCGCTCGAGGCTTCGGTGAAATACATCGCCGAGGATCTGGGCAAGGACGGCATCCGCTGCAACGCGATCTCGGCCGGCCCGATCAAGACGCTCGCCGCCTCGGGCATCGGCGACTTCCGCTACATCATGAAGTGGAACGAGCTGAACTCGCCGCTGCGCCGCAACGTGACCCAGGAAGAGGTCGGCAAGGCCGCGCTCTACCTGCTCTCCGATCTCGGCTCGGGCACCACGGGCGAGATCCTGCACGTCGATGCGGGCTATCACGTCGTCGGCATGAAGGCGGTCGATGCGCCCGACATCGACGTCGTCACCGGCCGCAAGGACGCCTGAGTCCCGGCGATGACGCTTTCCGCCTTCCTCGCGATCTACTTCGTGCATCTGGCCGCGGCGATCTCGCCCGGGCCGGCCGTCCTGATGGCCGCGCATACCAGCCTGCGCGAAGGGATGGCGCGGGGGGCGTGGCTGTCGGTCGGCATCGGGCTTGGCGCCTGCCTGTGGGCCTGCGCCGCGCTGTTCGGGCTGGCGGTGCTGTTCCGCATCGCCCCCGCCCTGCTCACCGCGCTGAAATTCGCGGGCGCCGCCTATCTGATTTACCTTGCGGTGAAGATGTGGCGCCACGCCCCCGACCCCTTCGACGCCGAGATCACCGAGACCGCCTCGGCGCGCTCGCCCCTCGGCCTCGTCTGGCTCGGCATCGCGACGCAGCTCGCCAATCCGAAGCCCGCGGTCTTCTTCGGCACGATCTTCCTGACCTTCGTGCCGCCGCAGGCGCCGCTCTGGGCCTATGCCGCGATCCTCGGCATCATCTTCGTCAACGACGCGGGCTGGAACGTGCTCGTGTCGCGCATCTTTTCGCTCGAGCGCACCCGGCGCGGCTATCTGCGCCTGAAAACCGCGATCGAGCGTGGCTTTGGCGGGCTGCTCGCCCTCCTCGGCCTGAAACTCGCACTCACCTGAGAGGCTTGTCATGTCCGAACGTCTTCCCCACGAGAAGGGCTTTCTGGTCAGCTGGGACCAGCTCCATCGCGACGCGCGCGCGCTGGCCTGGCGGCTGGACGGCAAGGGCCCGGACAACGGCGCCTGGCGTGCCATCGTCGGCATCACCCGCGGCGGCCTGGTGCCCGCGGCGATCATCGCGCGCGAGCTGAACATCCGCGTGATCGACACGATCTCGGTCAAGGGCTACAACCACCAGACCCAGCACCCGCCGGCCGTCATCAAGGCGCCGCAGGCGGATCTGATGGGCGACGGCGAAGGCATCCTGATCGTCGACGACCTCGTCGACTCGGGCAAGACGATGGAGCTTGTCCGCACGCTCTATCCGAAGGCGCATTTCGCCACGATCTACGCCAAGCCCAAGGGCCGGCTGCAGGCGGACACCTTCATCACCGAGGTCAGCCAGGACACCTGGATCTTCTTCCCCTGGGACACCGCGCTGCAATATGTGCAGCCCTACCGGGGCGTGGACTGAGCCGATGCGAGCCCGTCTCGGCCGGGTGCTGCACGCGGCCTTCGAGGCGAGCCTGCTGGCCAAGGGCCTCTTCGCCGCGGCCGAGACGCTTTCGGGCCTGGTCCTGCTGGTGCTGCATCAGGGCGCGCTGGTCGCGCTTGCACAGCGGCTGACGGCGCATGAGCTTTCCGAGGATGCGAGCGATTTCCTCGCCAATGCGCTGCTGCATGCCGCGCAGCGCTTCTCGGTCGAGGCGCAAAGCTTCTATGCGCTCTATTTCCTCAGCCATGGCGGGCTGAAGCTGATCGTCGTGGTGCTGCTTGCCCGCGGGGTGCTCTGGGCCTATCCGGGCGCGATCGTGCTGCTCTCCGCCTTCATCCTCTATCAGCTGCACCTGTGGAGCCTCGACCATTCTGTGGTGCTGCTGGCGCTGACCGGGCTCGACCTCGTGGTGATCGCCCTGACCTGGGAGGAATGGCGCCGCCGCCGGGGGGTTTCCTTCGCGCCGCCGCGGTCCTAGTGTCGCGCGACACTCAGGAGACACCGATGCCGCTCAGCCCGCTGAACCCCGCCCTTGCCGCCACCTTCGCGCCGCCGGTGATGGAGGCGCGGCGCTGGCTCGAGGGGGTGAGCTTCCCGCCCGAGCGGCCGCTCCTCAACGTCAGCCAGGCCGCGCCGGTCGATCCGCCGCCCGAGGGGCTGCGCCGCGCCATCGCCGAAGCCGCGCTCGACAACCCCGCCGCCCATCTCTACGGCCCGGTGCTTGGCATGGCCGAGCTGCGCGCCGAGATCGCGGCGCAATGGTCCACGGCCTATGGCGGCACGATTTCCGAAAGCCAGGTGGCGATCACCCAGGGCTGCAACCAGGCCTTCTGCGCGGTGATGGCGACGCTTGCCGGTCCGGGCGACGAGGTGCTGCTGCCGACGCCCTGGTATTTCAACCACAAGATGTGGTGCGACATGGCCTCGGTCCGGGCCGTGCCGCTGCCCACCGGCGCGGGCCTTCTGCCCGACCCCGAGGAGGCCGCCGCGCGGATCACGCCGCGCACCAGGGCGATCGTGCTGATCTCGCCCAACAACCCGGGCGGGGCGGAATACCCGGCCGCGCTGGTGCGCGCCTTCCACGATCTTGCCCGGTCGCGCGGCCTCGCGCTGATCGTCGACGAGACCTATCGCGACTTCGACAGCCGCACCGGCGCGCCGCATGACCTGTTCACCGATCCCGACTGGGACGAGGCCTTCATCCATCTTTACTCCTTCTCGAAGGCCTACCGGCTGACCGGCCACCGCGTCGGCGCCATCGTCGCCTCACCCGCGCGTCTGGCCGAGGTCGAGAAATTCCTCGACACCGTGGCAATCTGCCCGAACCAGCTTGGCCAGATCGGCGCGCTGTGGGGGATGCGCAACCTCGCGCAATGGGTCGCCGGCGAACGCGCCGAGCTGCTTGCGCGCCGCGCCGCGCTGACCGAGGGGTTCGGCGCGCTCGAGGGCTGGCACCTGCATGGCTGCGGCGCCTATTTCGCCTGGGTCGACCACCCGGGCCACGACGCCTCGCCCGACTTCGCGCGGCGTCTGGTGCGCGAGGCGGGGGTGCTGCTGCTGCCCGGCACGATGTTCATGCCCGAGGGCACGGTGCAGGGCGATCGCGGCCTGCGCATCGCCTTCGCGAATGTCGACACCGCCGGCATCGCGGAATTGATCCGCCGCCTTGCCACGGTGGCGCCCTGAGCCTTGCGGCGCCCCCGTCAAAGCCCTAAACACCCGCAAAAGGCCTGATCCCCGGGAGGAATGAGCATGTCGAACAAGCTGCGCAGCCATGGCAAGGGCGTCGTCGTCTGGGTGTTGCTCGCGATGCTTGTCCTTGGCCTTGGCGGCTTCGGCGTCTCGAACTTCTCGGGCCGGGTGCAGTCGATCGGTTCGGTCGGCAAGACCGAGATCTCGATCAACGATTATGCCCGCGCGCTGCGCTCAGGAATGAGTGCCGCGCAGGCCCAGCTCGGCCGGCCGCTGACCTTCGCCGAGGCGAAGGCGCTCGGCCTCGACCGGCAGGTGCAGGCGCAGGTCTTCGCCGAGGCCGCGGTGAGCGAACAGGCCCGCCGGCTCGGCATTTCCGTCGGCAATGCCGAGGTCGGCCGCCAGGTGCAGGCGATCCGCAGCTTCCAGGGCGTCGACGGCAAGTTCGACCGCGAGGTCTATCGCATGGCGCTGCGCCAGCAGGGCTATACCGAGGCCCAGTTCGAGACCCGCCTGCGTTCGGACGTGGCGCGCTCGATCCTGCAGGGCGCGGTGGCCGGCGGCGTGAAGGCGCCCGAGGCGCTGGCCGCGGCCTATACCAAATACGTCACCGAGAAGCGCGACATCGCCTTCGCCGAGATCACCAAGGCGGATCTGACCGCCACCCTGCCCGAGCCCAGCGAGGACGAGCTGAAGGCCTGGCACGCGGATCATGCGGCGGAGTTCACCAAGCCCGAGACGCGCGAGATCAGCTATGTCTGGCTCACCCCCGAGATGCTGAAGGACAAGGTGCAGCCCGACGAGGCGACGCTGCGCGCGGCCTATGAGGAGCGGAAAAGCGAGTTCGTCCAGCCCGAGAAGCGCCTTGTCGACAAGCTCGTCTTCCCGACCAGGGCAGAGGCCGAGGCGGCGAAGCAGAAGCTCGACGCCGGCACCGCGAGCTTTTCCGACATCGCCAAGGAGCGCGGCCTGACCCTTGCCGACACCGATCTGGGCGAGGTCTCGAAGGACGAGCTCGGCAGCGCCGGCGATGCGGTCTTCGCGCTGACCGCGCCCGGCACCGTGGGCCCGATCGACAGCGACCTCGGCCCCGCGCTTTACCAGATGAACGGCATCCTGCCCGCCGAGGAGACCACCTTCGAACAGGCCAAGCCCGACCTCGAGACCGAGGCGGTGATGGACCGTGCGCGGCGGATGGTCTCCGACATGACCTCGGGTCTCGAGGACCGGCTTGCCTCGGGCGCGACGCTCGAGGAGATGGCGAAGGAAACCGACATGCAGCCGGGCCATATCTCGATGGCGCCCGACACCACCGACGGCATCGCCGCCTATGAGAGCTTCCGCACCGCCGCCGCCAAGGTGACCGAGCAGGACTTCCCCGAACTCGGCACTCTCGAGGATGGCGGCGTCTTCGCGCTGCGCCTCGATGGCGTGACGCCCGCCGCGCTGATCCCCTTCGATCAGGTCCGCGACAAGGTCGTGGCAAGCTGGAAGGCCGCGCAGCTGAAGAAGCTGAAGACCGACCGCGCCGAGGAGATCGTCGCCGCCGTCTCGGCCGGGGCGAGCCTCGCCGATCAGGGCCTTCTGGTCTCGAACGCGACCGGGCTCGAACGCTCGGGCTTCGTCGAGGGCGCGCCCGCGACCCTGCTGGCCACCGCCTTCGACACCAGGCCCGGCGCCGCCGCCGTGGTGGCGCAGGACGAGGCCGTCTTCGTCGTGGTGCCGGTCAAGGTGACCGAGGCCGATCCGCAGGCCACCGACACCAGGCAGGTGCATGACGTGCTCTCGACCCGGCTCGAGCAGTCGATGTCGGGCGATCTTGCCGAGCTTTTCGCCCGCGCTTCGGAAACCGAGGCCGGGCTCACCATCGACAGCACCGCGATCAACGCAGTGCAGGCGCAGATGCAGTAAGGAGGCGGTCGTGGCAGCTCTTTCCCCCAGCTTCGAAGAGTTCGAGCGCGCCTGGCAACAGGGCCGCAACCAGCTCGTCTTCGCCCGCCTCGCGGCCGATCTCGACACGCCCGTGTCGCTGATGCTGAAGCTGGCCGATGCGCGCGAGAACAGCTTCATGTTCGAATCCGTCACCGGCGGCGAGGTCCGCGGGCGCTATTCGATCATCGGCATGAAGCCCGACGTGATCTGGGAATGCCGCGGCGAGACAGCCCGCATCAACCGCCAGGCGCGGTTCGAAGAGCGCTTCGAGGAGCTGCCCGGCCACCCGTTCGACAGCCTGCGCGCGCTGATCGCCGAAAGCCGGATCGAGATGCCCGAGGGCCTGCCCGCCGCGGCGGCCGGCCTGTTCGGCTATCTCGGCTATGACATGATCCGGCTGGTCGAGAAGCTGCCCGGCGGCAATCCCGACCCGCTCGGCGTGCCCGATGCGGTGCTGCTGCGGCCCTCGGTCGTCGCGGTGCTCGACGGGGTGAAGGGCGACGTGATCCTCTGCGCGCCGGCGTTCCAGAGCTCGGGCCTGTCGGCGCGGGCGGCCTATGCCCAGGCGGCCGAGCGGGTGATGGACGCGCTGCGCGACCTCGACCGCGCGCCGAACCAGAGCCGCGAGATGGGCGAGACCGCGAAGGTCGGCCCGCTGGTGTCGAACTTCACCGCCGAGGGCTACAAGGCCGCGGTCGAGAAGGCCAAGGACTACATCCGCGCGGGCGACATCTTCCAGGTGGTGCCGGCGCAGCGCTGGCGCGCGGATTTCCCGCTGCCGCCCTTCGCGCTCTATCGCTCGCTGCGGCGCACCAACCCCTCGCCCTTCATGTTCTTCCTGAACTTCGGCGGCTTCCAGATCGTCGGTGCCAGCCCCGAGATCCTGGTGCGGCTGCGCGAAGGCGAGGTGACGATCCGCCCGATCGCCGGCACCCGCCCGCGTGGTGCGACGCCGGCCGAGGACAAGGCGCTGGAAGAAGAGCTGCTGGCCGACAAGAAGGAACTGGCCGAGCACCTGATGCTGCTCGACCTCGGCCGCAACGACGTCGGCCGGGTGGCGAAGATCGGCACGGTGCATCCGACCGAGAAATTCATCATCGAGCGCTATTCCCACGTCATGCACATCGTCTCGAACGTGGTGGGCGAACTGGCAGACGGCGAGGATGCGCTCTCGGCGCTGCTCGCCGGTCTGCCCGCGGGCACCGTCTCGGGCGCGCCGAAGGTGCGGGCGATGGAGATCATCGACGAGCTCGAACCCGAGAAGCGCGGCATCTACGGCGGCGGCGTCGGCTATTTCGCGGCGAATGGCGAGATGGACATGTGCATCGCGCTGCGCACCGCAGTGGTGAAGGATCAGACGCTCTACATCCAGGCGGGCGGCGGCGTCGTCTTCGACAGCGATCCCGAGGGCGAGTATCAGGAATCGGTCAACAAGTCGAAGGCGCTGCGCAAGGCGGCCGAGGAGGCGGGCCTGTTCGTGCGCCAGGGCAACGCCTGAGCCCCTGCCCCGCCGGGCATCACAGGAACCGAACGGGGGCGCTCAGCCCCCGTTTTGCGTTGCCGCCAGGGCGAGCGCCGAGACCGGCGCAAGGCTGACCGTGCCAGTGGCGCCCACCGACCAGCTCGTCAGCCCCGCGACCGACTCGGGCCAGGCGCTCAGCATCACCGTCACGGCGCCATCGCGTGCCGCCTCGAAGGCCGCGCGGGCAAGGGTGCGCTCGACCACCGCGCCGCGCTCGCGATCGGCATCGAGCACGCGCCAGACCCGCACCTCGGGCAGGCCTGCCGCACGCGCCAGCTGTTCGGCCGCATTGGTGCCGCTGCTTTGCGTCACCAGCCCCAGCCCCTCGCGCGCCAGCACCGCCACCAGATCCTGCGACAGCAGCCGGTTGTTCTGCACCACCGGAGCCGGCGGCTCGACCACGGCAACGGCTTCGGGCAGCACCGCCCGCCAGGCCTCGATCGCAACCTCGAGATCCTGCGCCGTCGCACCTGCGGGCAACGGTGAGGCCAGGATCGCCACCTCGAGCCCCGCGGCGCGATAGGCGGCGGCGGCGGTGGCGGCATCAGGCCGGGTCGGGTCGATGGCAACGGTCAGCGGCAGGCCGAGCGAGGTGATGGTGCCCGCATCGAGCCCGCCCGCCGCGGTGCCCGTATCGATCAGCACGACCGAGAACAGCGGCTTGCCGGGCTCGGGCGTGAAGGCCGCGCCAAAGCGACGGATCGGCGCCCCGTCGCCCTCGGGCGCAGGTGCGGCCGCCTCGGGCACGGTCGTGGTGGTGGGCGGCGGCATCACGCCGGGCAAGGCCCCGGCCGGCGCCTCGGCCCCCGGCGGGCGCTGGAAACCCGGCGCGGGGGCGGTGGCCACCTGCGTCTCGTCGCCGATTGTCGGCAGCCGGTTCACCGTGGTGCCGGGTGCGTTGGCAAAGCCCTGCGGATCGGCGCCGGGGCTGAACACGCGCGGCAGCTGCGGCTCGGGCGACACGATCGCGCCATCGGGCATCAGCACGATCTCCTGCCCGGGCTCGGGCGCCATCGGCGTCGCGGGCGTCTTTGCCACCGGCGCTTCGGCGCTGGCGGCAGTCCCGTCGGCCTCGGCCTGCGGCAGCTCGGGCGCCACCACCTCGCCCGGCGGCGGCACCGGCACCGGCGCCTCGGCCCCGGGTTCGAGCATCGCAAGCGGCGGCTCGGGCACCGCGGGCGATTGCGGTGCGATGGCCACGGCATCGGGGCGCGCGGCGCTCTCGGTGCCGGGCAGCGGCGCGGCGGGCGGTTCGGCCACCGCCGCGGGGGCGGCGGGCGCGGCGACCTCGGCAGGCGCCCCCTCCCCGGCCGGCGCGACCGGCGCGGCATCGCCTGCGCTGTCGGCGGCGACCACCGACGGCGCGGCCGGCGCGGACGCGACCGGCGCCACCGGGGCGGGTGCGGGGGCCGGCGCAGCTGCGGGCGGGGTCGGAACGGGCGCGGCGGGCGCAGCGGCAATCGGAGCCGGGCTGTTCGCGGGCGCGGGCAGATGCGGCGCGCGCTGGACCGCATCGCGGGTGGCCGGAGCGTCCTCGCCCGCGGCCGAGGCCGGCGGGGTCCGCTGCGGCTGCGGCAGCGGCGCCACCAGCGACAGCGCCCCGAGCCCCAGCACTGCGACCACGCCGCCCGTGCCCAGCCCCGCGATCAATCCACGAACCATGCGTTCCGCCCTCTCGAATCTGTCCCGCGCACCCCCGAAGGGCCCTCAAACCGCCCTCCGGCCCTTGACCCCGGCGCGCCGCTCTGAGCATCTATAGCCCGACGCAAGCCCCGGTTCATCCCCTGAATCTCGTCGCGGATCCCGGGCGGCAGAAGGAAACGCCCCATGCTCCTGCTCATCGATAATTACGACAGCTTCACCTACAACCTCGTCCATTATTTCGGCGAGCTCGGCGCCGATGTGAAGGTCGTGCGCAACGACGCGATGGATGTGCAGGCGGCGATGGGGATGGGGGCCGAGGCGATCGTGCTGAGCCCCGGGCCCTGCGACCCTGCCCAGGCAGGCATCTGCCTGCCGCTGACGCTCGCCGCGGCCGAGGCCGGGGTGCCGCTGCTGGGCGTGTGCCTCGGCCATCAGACCATCGGCGAGGCCTTCGGCGGCAAGGTGGTGCGCGCCGGCGAGATCGTGCACGGCAAGATGGGCACCATCCACCACGCCGGCCAGGGCGTGTTCAAGGGCCTGCCCTCGCCCTTCCAGGCCACCCGCTATCACTCGCTGATCGTCGAGCGCGAAAGCCTGCCCGACTGCCTCGAGGTCACCGCCTGGCTCGAGGACGGCATGATCATGGGGCTGCGCCACAAGGAGCGGCTGATCGAGGGGGTGCAGTTCCACCCCGAATCCATCGCCTCCGAGCACGGCCACCAGATGCTGCGCAACTTCCTCGACGAGGCGAAAGTGAAGGTGACGGCATGAGCGAGCTGAAACCCCTGATCGGCGTCGCGGCCGAACGCACCCTGACCCGGACGGAAGCAGAGACCGCCTTCGAGACCTTCTTCGAGGGCACGGCGACGCCCGCCCAGATGGGCGGCTTCCTGATGGCGCTGCGCACCCGGGGCGAGACGGTGGACGAGATCGCCGCCGCGGCGGCAGTGATGCGCGCGAAGATGAACCGCATTTCCGCCCCCGCGGGCGCCATCGACATCGTCGGCACCGGCGGCGACGGCAAGGGCACGCTGAACATCTCGACCGCCACCGCCTTCGTCGTCGCGGGCGCGGGCGTGCCGGTGGCGAAGCACGGCAACCGCAACCTCAGCTCGAAATCCGGCGCCGCCGATGCGCTTGGCGCGATGGGGCTTGACGTGATGAAGGGCGCCGAGGTGTCCGAGCGCGCGCTGGCCGAGATCGGCATCGCCTTCCTGATGGCGCCGATCCACCACCCGGCGATGCGCCACATCGGCCCGACCCGCGTGGAACTGGGCACCCGCACCATCTTCAACCTGCTCGGGCCGCTGACCAACCCGGCGGGCGTCAAGCGTCAGCTCACCGGCACCTATTCGCGCGCCTGGATCCGGCCGATGGCCGAGGTGCTGCGCACGCTCGGCTCCGACGCGGCCTGGCTGGTCCATGGCGGCGACGGCACCGACGAGCTGTCGATCGCCGGCGTGAGCTGGGTCGCGGCGCTCGAGGCCGGCGAGATCCGCGAGTTCGAGGTGCACCCCGAGGATGCCGGCCTGCCGGTCCACCCGTTCGAGGAGATCATCGGCGGCGAGCCGCACGAGAATGCCGAGGCCTTCGCGGCGCTGCTGGACGGCATGCGCGGCGGCTATCGCGACGCGGTGTGCCTGAACGCGGCGGCGACGCTGGTCGTGGCGGGCAAGGTCGCCAACCTGAAGGACGGCGCGCGGATGGCGGCCGAAAGCATCGACTCGGGCGCCGCGCGCGGCAAGCTCGAGGCGCTCAAGCGCGCCATGGCCTGAGGGGGCAGGATGAACATTCTCGACAAGATCAAGGCCTACAAGCTCGAGGAAGTGGTGGCGGCGAAGACCGCACGCCCCCTCGCCACGGTCGAGGCCGAGGCCCGCGCGCAGGCCCCGACCCGGGGCTTCGCGCAGGCGCTCGCGGCCAAATCCGCGACCGGCTACGGGCTGATTGCCGAGATCAAGAAGGCCTCGCCCTCGAAAGGGCTGATCCGCCCCGATTTCGACCCGCCGGCGCTTGCGCGCGCCTATGAGGCGGGCGGCGCGGCCTGCCTGTCGGTGCTGACCGACGCCCCCTCGTTCCAGGGCGCGCCCGAGTTCCTGGTCGCGGCGCGCGGCGCCTGCAGCCTGCCCGCGCTGCGCAAGGATTTCCTTTACGACACCTATCAGGTCGCCGAGGCGCGGGCCTGGGGCGCTGATTGCATCCTGATCATCATGGCCTCGGTCGAGGACGGGCTGGCCACCGAGCTCGAGGATGCGGCCGTCGGCTGGGGCATGGATGTGCTCGTCGAGGTGCATGACGAGGCCGAGATGGAGCGCGCGCTGACGGTGCTGAAATCGCCGCTTCTGGGCGTGAACAACCGCAACCTGAAGACCTTCGAGGTGACGCTGGACGTCACCCGCCGGCTGGCGCCGACGATCCTGGCCGAGGGCCGCGATCTCGTCTGCGAAAGCGGCATCTTCACCCGTGCCGACATGGCGGCGATGGCCGAGGTCGGCGCCCGCCGCTTCCTGATCGGCGAAAGCCTGATGCGGCAGGCGGACGTCACCGCCGCGACGAAGGCCCTGCTGGAGGCCGCATGACCGGGCTCAGCCATTTCGACGCGCAGGGGCAGGCGCATATGGTCGACGTCTCGGCAAAACCCGTGACCGACCGCGTTGCGGTGGCCGAGGGCCATGTGGTGATGACGCCCGAGACGCTCGCCCATGTCACCGCCGGCACCGCGAAGAAGGGCGACGTTCTGGGCATCGCCCGCGTCGCCGCGATCATGGGGGCAAAGCGCACCTCGGATCTCATTCCGCTGTGCCACCCGCTGCCGATCACCAAGGTCTCGGTCGAGCTGACGCCGGACGCCAGCCTGCCCGGCGTGCGGATCGAGGCGACGGTGAAAACCTCGGGCCAGACCGGGGTCGAGATGGAGGCGCTGACCGCCGTCACCACCGCCGCGCTGACGATCTATGACATGCTGAAGGCGGTCGAGAAGTCGATGCGGATCGAGGGCATCCGCGTGGTTCTGAAGGACGGCGGCAAGTCCGGCCGCTACGAGGTGACGCGATGATCCCGGTGGCCGAGGCGCTCGACAAGGTTCTGGCGCTCGTCGCGCCGCTGCCGGCCGAGACGGTGCCGCTGCGCGCGGGGCTTGGCCGGGTGCTCGCCGCGCCGGTGCATGCCATGCTGACGCAGCCGCCCTTCGACGCCTCGGCGATGGATGGCTATTGGCTTGCCACCGCCGATCACCGCCCGGGCGCGCGCCTGCGCGTCGCGGGCGAGGCTGCCGCCGGCCGCGGCTATGCCGGCCCGCTTGCCCCCGGTCAGGCGGTGCGGATCTTCACCGGCGCTCCCTGCCCCGCCCCGGGCGGCGTGGTGGTGCTGCAGGAGGACGTCACGCGCGAGGGCGACACGATCACCCTGCCCGAGACGCTGTCGCCTGCCGACAACATCCGCCCGCGCGGACAGGATTTCGCCGAGGGGATGGAGTATTTCCCCCGCGCGCCGCTGACCGCGCGCGATCTCGGCCTGATCGCGGCGATGAACGTCGCCACGCTGTCGGTGCACCGCCGCCCCGTCGTCGCGCTGATCGCGACCGGCGACGAGCTGGTGATGCCGGGCGAGGCGCCGGGCCCCGACCAGATCCTCAGCTCGAACAGCTTCGTGCTGGCGGCCCTGGCCGAGGAGGCCGGCGCCGAGGTGCGGATGCTGCCGATTGCGCGCGACACCGAAGACAGCCTGCGCTTTGCCTTCTCGCTGGCCGAAGGGGCCGACCTTGTCGTCACCGCGGGCGGTGCTTCGGTCGGCGAGCACGATCTTGTCGGCGCCGTCGCGGCGGATCTCGGCCTCGAGCGCGCCTTCTGGAAGATCGCGATGCGCCCGGGCAAGCCGCTGATGGCGGGGCGGATGGGCGATGCGGTGCTGCTTGGCCTGCCCGGAAACCCGGTCTCGGCCACGGTCTGCGCCCTGCTGTTCCTGCGCCCGATGCTGGCGAAGATGCAGGGCTTCGACGGCCGCCCGGTGCCCGCCCGCGCGGTTCTGGGTGCCGATGTTGGCCCGACCGGTCCGCGCACCCATTACATGCGCGCCCGCCTGCTGCCGGGCGAGAGCCTGCCGCAGATCCTGCCGGTCGAAAGTCAGGATTCGGCGCGGATGCGGCTTCTGGCCGAGGCCGATGCGCTGCTGATCCGGCCGCTGGGCGATGGCCCGCGCAAGGCCGGCGACGTGGTCGAGTTCCTGCCGCTCTAACCCGCGATCAGTTCCTGCGCCGCGGCGCGGGCCGCCCCGGTGACCTCGGCGCCCGAGATCATCCGGGCGATCTCGTCCACCCGTTCGGCCGCGCTCAGCACGCTGACGCGCGAGGTGGTCATGCCGTCGCTGACCGATTTCGCCACGCGGAAATGGGTGTTGCCACGCGCTGCCACCTGCGGGCTGTGGGTGACGACGAGCACCTGGGCACTCAGCGACAGCTTCGCCAGACGCCGGCCCACGGCATCCGCCGTCGCCCCGCCGACACCGCGGTCGATCTCGTCGAAGATCAGGGTCAGCGCATCGGCGCCGCGCGCCAGAACGACCTTGAGCGCCAGCAGGAAACGCGAGAGCTCGCCGCCCGAGGCGATGCGGTTCAAGGGCCCCGCCGGCGCGCCCGGGTTCGTCGCCACGGTGAAGGCCACGGCGTCGGTGCCCTCGGGGCCGGCCTCGCCCGGCGCGATCTGCGTCTCGAAGACCGCGCGTTCAAGTTTCAGCGGCGCCAGCTCGGCCGCCATCGCCGCATCGAGCCGCACCGAGGCCTCGGCCCGCGCCGCGGACAGCGTGGCCGCCGCCGCGCGATAGGCGGCTTCGCAGGCCGCGACCTCGACCTCGAGCGCGGCAATCCCCGCCTCGCCGGCATCGAGTGCAGCGAGACGGGCACGCAGCTCACCCGCGAACCCGCAAAGTTCGTCGGGCAGTACGCCGTGCTTGCGGGCGAGCGCCCGGATCGCGAAAAGCCGCTCCTCGCAGGACTCGAGCGCGCGCGGATCGAAGTTCAGCGCGTCAAGCGCGATCTCCACCCCCTGCGCCGCCTCACCGAGCTCGATCAGTGCCCGGTCAAGCGCGGCGAGCGGGGCATCCAGCCGGCCCTCGGCCTTCTCGGCCGCGCCCTGCAACCAGCGGTCGGCATCGCGCAGCGCGCCCTCGGCGCCCTCGGGGCCAAGGATCTGCAGCGCGCGGGCGACATCGGCACGGATCCGCTCGGCGCCCTGCATCGAGCGGCGGGCGGCGTCGAGCGTCGCCTCCTCGCCCGGCTGCGGGTCGAGCATATCGAGCTCGGCCACGGCATGGCGCAGGAAGTCCTCTTCCTCCTTCACCGCGGCCAGCGCCGCCTGCGCCGCGGCAAGGCGCTTTGCCGCCCCGGCCCGCGCGCTCCAGGCGCTGCGGGTGGCGGAGATCAGATCTTCGTGACCGGCGAAGGCATCGAGCAGGGCGCGGTGCCCGCGCGCGTTCAGAAGCCCGCCGTCGTCCTGCTGACCGTGCAGTTCGACGAGGGTCGCCGAGACCGCACGCAGCACCTCGCCGGAGGCGCGGCGGTCGTTGATCCAGGCGGTCTTGCGGCCATCAAGCGCATTCACCCGGCGCAGGATCAGCTCCTCGCCCACCGGGATGCCGGCCTCGTCCAGCACGGCCCGCGCGGCATGGCCTGCGGGCAGCTCGAACACGGCGGTGACCTCGCCCTGCTCGGCGCCCTTGCGCACAAGCTCGGCCCGGCCGCGCCAGCCCAGCACGAAGCCGAGGCAATCGAGCAGGATCGACTTGCCCGCCCCGGTCTCGCCGGTGAGCACGGTGAGGCCCGGCCGGAAATCGAGTTCCAGCCGGTCGATCAGAAGCATGTCGCGGATGTCGAGCGTGCGCAGCATGTCGGCCCCTCAGGCGTGCGCGGTCAGAGCCACTCGCCCTTGATCACCTGGCGATAGATCTTGGACAGCCAGCTGTCGCCCTTCGCCTCGGGGCTCAGCCCCTGCTTCTTCAGCTGGCGATAGGCGTCGTCGTAGAAGGGCGAGGACTGGAAGTTGTGGCCAAGGATCGCGCCGGCCGTCTGCGCCTCGTCGGTGATGCCGAGGGCGAGATAGGCCTCGACCAGACGTTCGAGCGCCTCGGGCGTCTGCGTCGTGGTCTGGAACTGCTCGACCACCACGCGGAAGCGGTTGATGGCGGCGGTGTAATGGCCCTGCTTCAGGTAATAGCGCCCGATCTCCATTTCCTTCGCCGCGAGATGGTCGAAGGCGAGGTCGAACTTCAGCATCGCCGAGCGCGCATAATCGCTGTCGGGATATTGCTCGATCACCTCGCGCAGCGACTGCAGCGCCTGGAAAGTCAGGCCCTGATCGCGGCCAACCTCGTCGATCTGGTCGTAATAGCTCAGCGCGAGCAGGTATTTCGCATAGGCGGCGTCCTCATCGCCCGGATAGGTGTCGAGGAAGCGCTGTGCCGAGGACCGCGCGTCCTCGTATTTCTTCGCCTTGTGCTGGGCATAGACTTCCATGATCAGCGCGCGCTTGGCCCATTCGGAATAGGGATAAAGCCGCTCGACCTCGGAGAAATAGCGCAGCGCCTCGGCCGGGCGGCGGGGGTTGCCGACCTCGAGCTCGTATTCGCCGCGTTCATAGATCTGCTGGGCGGTGAAGTTCTCGAGCGGCGGTTCCTTGCTCGAGCCGCCGCCACAGGCGGCCAGCGCCGCGACGAGCACGAAACTACCGACCCGAAGCGCCGCGGTTCTGCCCAGTGCCATGCCCTGCCTCTTCCCGATTCCGCCCGGGAGTTTCAGCCCCGGTGCCCTGCCAAGCCCGCCCCGCGGGGCGGCTGCTTCGCTCCTCCTAGCACAGAAAAATCCGGGGCGCAAAACGCCTTTCGCGCCGGAGGAGCCCTGCGCGCGCATCGCCGCCAAGCTCAGCGCGCGGCGACCGCCACCGGCCGGCAGACACCCGCGCCGGGCAGGCTGTGGACCTGCGCGGGGGTGCAGTCTTCCCAGATCCAGGCGGTGCGGTCGGCAAAGAGCGCGCGCAGCAGCCGGTTGGTCATTGCATGGCCGGCGCGCGTGCCGACATAGCGGCCAACGATCGGCGCGCCGGCAAGCGCGAGGTCGCCCATGGCGTCGAGCATCTTGTGGCGCACCGCCTCGTCCGCGTGGCGCAGGCCGCCGGGGCTCAGCACCTTGTCGCCGTCGAAGACGACCGCGTTCTCGTAGGTGCCGCCAAGCGCGAGGCCGTGCGACTGCATGTAATCCACATCGGCCTGACGGCAGAAGGTGCGGCTGTCCATCAGCTCGCGCACGAAGGCGCCGTTCGCCATCTTCAGCCGCTTTTCCTGACGGCCGATCGCGGCGTCGGTGAAGTCGATGGTGAAATCGATCTCGAATTCGGCGGCCGGTTCCAGCCGTGCTACCGCCTCGCCCTCGCGCACCTCGACCGGGCGCAGGACGCGGATCGCGCGCAGCGTTCCCGGCAGCGAGCGCAGGCCGGCGCGGCGGATCGCCCGCACGAAAGGCGCCGAGGAGCCGTCGAGGATCGGAACCTCGGGGCCGTCGATGTCGATCACCGCGTTGCGGATGCCAAGGCCGGCAAGCGCCGCCATGATGTGCTCGATGGTCGAGACCGAGACACCCTCGGCGTTCTCGATCAGCGTGCAGAGCTTCGACGGCGTGACCGTATCCCAGCGGGCCGGGACGCGCGGATCGCGATCGGTGACGTCGGTGCGGTGGAAGACGATGCCCGTGCCCGCCGGCGCCGGACGCAGCACCATGCGCACCGGGGCGCCCGAGTGCAGGCCCACGCCATCGAAAGTCACCGCATTTGCCAAGGTCGTCTGCACGAGCGTCTCCTGTTTACACCGCGATCCCCGACCAGGCCGGGGTCCACGAGTGTCAGTTAGGCAGGTGGACCCGACATCACAATTCACTCTTTGCAACAAACTGAAACATTGCCGCGGCAGTGCGGCAAAACCCCGCCAACTCGGCATGAACCTCTTGAAATCAAAAGAAAAAGAGCCGGGTTTCCCCGGCTCTTTCACTCACATTTTGTGAACTGTTCAGTTCGCCTGACGGCGCAGGAAAGCCGGGATCTCGATGCGGTCCTGATCCTGCTCGACCTCTTCGTCATAGCTCGGACGCTGCGGCGCGGCCGGACGATAGGCCTGCTGCGGCGCCGGCTGCGGCGCCTGCGGCTCGGCGGCGTGGCCGGTCATGCGGTTGATCAGCGAGTTGATGCCGAAGCGCGGCTTCTCGGCGGCGGGTTGCGGCGCGGGGGCGCGACCGGCGCCCATCTGCGGCGCGGGACGGGCCTGACCGGGCTGCGAGGGGGCCTTGCTGACCGCGGCCTGCAGACGCGCGAGCGCCTCGGGCGAGGGCGTGCCGGGGGCGCGCGGACGCGGCGCGACGAAGGAGCCGGCGTCTTCCTCGACATGCAGCTCGCGGGCCGGCGCGGCGGTCGCGCGCGGCTGATAGGCGGGCGGCGGAAGTTCTTCCGACATCTCGCGCGCGGCGGGCTGCTGCACCGGGGCCTGCGGAGCCGCGGCGGGCGCGTCGAAGAGGTTGCGCTCGGCCGGCTGCGGCGCGGGCTGCGGCGCCGCGTGATGCGCGGCGGGGGCCTGCTGCACCGGCGCCGGGGCGGGCTCGTGCGCCTTCAGCGGCTCGGCCATCGAGCGGCGCGGCACCGGCACCTCGGCGGCGGCCGGGGCGGCGTCGATCCCGGTCGCGACGACCGAAACCCGCATCATGCCTTCCATGTCCGGATCGAGGGTCGAGCCGACGATGATGTTCGCGTCCGGGTCGACCTCTTCGCGGATGCGGTTCGCGGCTTCGTCCAGCTCGAACAGCGTCAGGTCGTAACCGCCGGTGATGTTGATCAGCACGCCCTTGGCGCCCTTGAGCGAAATCTCGTCAAGCAGCGGGTTGGCGATCGCCTTCTCGGCGGCCTGGATCGCGCGGTCGTCGCCCGAGGCGTCGCCGGTGCCCATCATCGCCTTGCCCATCTCGTCCATCACCGAGCGGACGTCGGCGAAGTCGAGGTTGATCAGGCCCGGGCGCACCATCAGGTCGGAAATCCCCTTCACGCCCTGATAGAGCACGTCGTCGGCCATCGCGAAGGCCTCGGTGAAGGTGGTGCGCTCGTTCGCCAGACGGAACAGGTTCTGGTTCGGGATGATGATGAGCGTGTCGACGACCTTCTGCAGCGCCTCGATGCCCTGCTCGGCCTGACGCATCCGCTTCGAGCCCTCGAACTGGAAGGGCTTGGTCACCACGCCGACGGTCAGCACACCGAGCTCACGGGCAGCCTGCGCGATGATCGGCGCGGCGCCGGTGCCGGTGCCGCCGCCCATGCCGGCGGTGATGAAGCACATGTGCGCCCCGGCGAGATGGTCGACGATCGCCTCGATGCTTTCCTCGGCGGCGGCGGCGCCGACGGAGGGACGCGCGCCGGCGCCCAGCCCCTCGGTCACCTTCAGGCCCATCTGAACCCGCGCCTGCGAGCGCGACTGCTGCAGCGCCTGCGCATCGGTGTTGGCCACGACGAACTCGACCCCGTCGAGCTGCTTCTCGATCATGTTGTTGACCGCGTTGCCGCCCGCACCACCGACGCCGAACACGGTGATCCGCGGCTTGAGGTCTTCGTGATCCGACATCATCAGATTCAAGGTCATGGGTTTCCGCCTGTGTTTTGTGCTGATCGGCCCTGTCCCCGGCCGAAACGTCCCCGTAATTCCCTTAGTTTTATCTGCGAATCCGGGAAACGTCACCCAAAAAACACAGGGGAAACACAAAATCTGGAGCGCAGCAAAGCCCGTTCAGCGGTATTTCGCGCATACCTCTGCATCTGGTGGAAAACGAAACGGACCAGCCCCGGCCCTTGCGTTTCACCAGTTGTCGCGGAACCAGCGCAGCGCGCGGCGGAACGACCTGCCGCCCAGCTTTTCCGCCGGGACCTCGAAGTCCCACCATTCGTCCTGCGGATGCGCCGCGAAAAGCGCGAGCCCGACGACCGAGGAAAAACCCGAGCCCGTCGCCGCCTGTGGCAGCCCCTGCACCCGCAGCGGCCGGCCAAGGCGCACGTTCTGGCCGAGGATGCGCGCCGCCAGCCCGTCAAGGCCGGGGATCTGGCTCGCCCCGCCGGTCAGCACGATCTGCTGGCTCGGCAGATGATCGAAGCCCGCGACGTCCAGCAGCGCGCGCACCTCCTCGAGGATCTCCTCGACGCGCGGGCGCATGATGCCGATCAGCTCGGCGCGGCTGACCCGACGGCGGTCCTTTTCCCAGTCGCCCGAATTGCCGGCGAGCTCGATCATCTCGCGGTCGTCCATCCCGGTCGCGACGACGCCGCCGTGGAAGGTCTTGATCCGCTCGGCCGTCGCCATCGGCACCTGCAGCCCCGCCGCGATGTCGCGGGTGACGTGATCGCCGCCCATCCGCACCGCATCGGCAAAGATCATGTGCTTCTTCATGAAGATCGACACCGCGGTGGCGCCGCCGCCCATGTCGATGCAGGCGGACCCCAGCTCCTGCTCGTCCTCGACGAGCGAGCTCATCCCCGAGACATAGGCCGAGGAGGCGATCCCCGCGAGTTCGAGGTCGCAGCGCCGGATGCAATAGATCAGGTTGTGCACCGCCGCCGCATCGACGGTCAGCAGGTGCATGTCCACCGCCAGCCGCGCGCCCACATGACCGCGCGGATCGCTCAGCCCCGAGCGGTGGTCGAGCGCGAAATTGACCGGGTGCGCGTGCAGCACCTCGCGCCCCTGCCCGATGTCGGGCATGTCGCACGACGCCAGCACCCGGGCAAGGTCCTGCTCGCCCACCTGCGCGCCCATCACCTCGACCTCGCCGGCCAGGCCATAGCTGCGCGGCACCGCGCCCGAGAAGCAGGCGATGACGTGGTCGACGCGGGTGTTGGCCATCTTCTGCGCCGCCTGCACCGCGGTGCGGATCGCGCGCTCGGTCTCGGCCATGGCGTCGATCTCGCCAAAGCGCACGCCGCGCGAGCGGGTGGTGGCGGCACCGATGACGCGGAAGCTCGACTGCCCGGCGAGCGAGCCGATGCCCTCGGCCTCGCGCACCGCGTCGTCATTGTCGAAACGCAGCACGAGGCAGGCGATCTTCGACGAACCGATGTCGAGAAGGGCGACGACCCCGCGCTGAAGGGCCGCCTTGCGCATGTTCCGCATCGCCCGCTGGGCCTGATAGAGATCGGTCATTGGGACACCTTCACACTGTTCAGCGCGCCGGCGCTGATCGCCTGATACTGGGCCAGCGCCGGAGCGCTGAGACGGATCGTCGGACGGTCTGCATTGCGCATGTCGAGCCGGGTGAAATCGCGGTTCAGCAGGTCTTCGGCGGCATCAAGCGCCAGCACCCGCTCGACCGCCTGCACCGGGTTCTCCTCGGGCAGAAGGATGCGCTGATCGCGGTCGAGGACCAGGTCCCACCGCCGCTCGCCCATCCGCACGAGGCCGCGCGCCCGCGGCAGGATCGGCTTCGCCGCGGCCAGGATCTGCAGCGCCTCGGGCACGGCGGCATCCGCCCCCTCCCCCGCGATCAGCGGCAGGTCGGGGCGCGCGTCGCGCCGGGTGAGCGAGGCGGTGCGGTGGCCGATCTCGTCGAGCATCTCGATCCCCGAGGGGGTGCGCCACAGGATCACCGGCTCGCGCTCGGTCACCTTGATGTCGAGCGCGCCACCGGTGCGCACGATCAGCGACACATCCTTCACCGCATCAAGACGGGCGATGGTGTCGTGATAGGCGACAAGGTCGATGGCAAAGCGCGAGGCCGGAAGCTGAACCGGCAGCATCGCACGCACCGCCTGTTCGACCTCGGGGCTCGCGCCTTCGACGGTCAGGGTCGAGACGCGGAATTCGGGGCGGTTCTGGATCGAGAGCTTGATGTCCTCGAGCTTCGCCATCGCGTCGGCCCGTCGCCCCTCGTCGCCCAGCCACAGGCCGAGCGCGAGCGTGACGACGAAGACCGGCACGCCGATGCGGGTGAAGGCGCGCACGAAGGGGGTCAGCCACAGCCGCTGCAACCGGAAGGCGAGCCGCGAGGGCGCCGGATCGCGCCGCCCGCCGTTCGAGCGCGAACGGATCGTCACCCGGCGCTGGCCGGCCTGCTGCAGATAACGCGGCTCGGCCTTCAGCGATCGCATGAGGCCCCCTCCACCATCCAGCGGCAGAGCTCGGGGAAGCTGATCCCCTCGGCCGCCGCCTGTTCCGGGGCAAGCGAGGTCGGCGTCATCCCGGGCTGGGTGTTGGTCTCGAGCAGCACGATGCCCTCGACGCCGCGGCTGTCGTCCCAGCGGAAATCGGTGCGCGACAGGCCCCGGCAGCCAAGCGCCTTGTGGGCGCGCAAGGCGTACTCCTGACAGGCGCGGAACACGTCCTCGGGCAGCTCCGCCGGGCAGACATGGCGCGAGCCGCCCTCGGCATATTTGGCGGTGTAGTCATACCAGCCGGTGGTGATGATCTCGGTCACGGCCAGCGCGTGATCCTCCATCACCGAGCAGGTCAGCTCGCGGCCCGGGGCATAGGTCTCGACCATCACCGTCTCGGGCATCGCGGCCGAGAGCTGCGGCGGCCCGTTCGAGCCTTCGGTGACGATGTAGACGCCGACCGAGGAGCCCTCGTTGTTGGGCTTGACCACATAGGGCACGGGCAGAACGTGGCGCGCACAGACCTCGGCCTTGCTGGCCAGCACGCTTTCCACCACCGGCAGGCCGGCGGCGCGATAGGCGGATTTCGAGCGGGTCTTGTCCATCGCCAGCGCCGAGGCCAGCACGCCCGAATGGGTATAGGGCAGGCGCAGCCATTCGAGCAGCCCCTGGACGCAGCCGTCCTCGCCCCAGCGACCATGCAGCGCATTGAACACGCAATCGGGCTTGGCAGCGGCCAGCTGTGCCGGCAGGTCCGGCCCCGCGTCGATCTCGATGACCTCGAATCCCGCCACCCTGAGCGCCTTGGCGCATTCGCGCCCGCTCGACAGAGACACTTCCCGCTCCGCGGAAGGTCCACCCATCAAGACCGCCACCAGGTGGGATGCCCTGCTCGACATGCCCGCCACTTTCGCCTCTCCCGGGGTTTCGCCCCCGTGGAATAATTGTCGCTACGACCGCGCGCCGCGGATCAATATTCGCCGACGCGCATGATTTCCCACTCTAGCGAAATTCCCTGCGTCTGCAAAACCTTTTTGCGCACGTCCTCGCCCAGACCCTCTAGATCTTGTGCCGTGGCACCGCCGGTGTTGATCAGGAAGTTCGAGTGCATCTCGCTCATCTGCGCGCCCCCGCGCCGCGCGCCGCGCATGCCGGCCTCGTCGATCACCTTCCAGGCCTTCAGATCGTGCACGTCATCGGCCCGCCCGGTCGAGGAGAACCCCGCCGGGTTGCGGAAGGTCGAGCCGGCCGAGCGCTCTTTCGTCGGCTGGCTGGCGTCGCGTTTCGCGATCTGATCGGTCATCCGCGCCTCGAGCGCCGCGGGCTCGCCCCGTTCGGCGCGGAAGATGGCGGCGGTCAGCACCGCCCCCTCGGGCAGCGTGCTCGAGCGATAGGCAAGGTGCAGATCGGCTGCGGGGATCACCACGCGCTCGCCGGTGCGCAGCACCGCCTCGACCTCGATCAGGTGGTCGGCGGTATAGCTGCCATAGCAGCCCGCATTCATCCGCACCGCCCCGCCGATCGAGCCCGGGATGGTACGCAGGAAGGTCAGGTCGAGCCCCGCCTCGGCCGCGCGCCGCGCGACATGGGCGTCCAGCGCCGCGGCGCCCGCCCGCACCCGGCCCTCGCCCGCCATGACCTCGATCGCGTTGAAACCGCGGCCAAGGCGGATCACCACCGCCCGGATGCCGCCGTCGCGCACGATCAGGTTCGAGCCCACCCCCATCGGGAAGACCGCCACCTCGGCCGGCAGCGCGGCCAGGAAAGCCGCAAGATCCTCGGCATCGGCGGGCTGGAAGAACCAGTCGGCCGGGCCGCCGACGCGCAGCCAGGTGAGATCGGCAAGCGGGCGGTTGCGGCTGAGCGTGCCGCGCGGGGTATAGGCGATGCTGTCCATGGCCCTCGCTTAGCCCGGCGCCGGCGGCCGGGCAAGAGGTCAGTCGCCGGGCTCAGTCGGCGGCCCGCTCGGTGGCGTCGATCACCACCTCGTAATCGAGCGTCGTCGTCACCTCGGGCCCGCGGAACCCGCCCTCGAGCGGCAGCGTGCCCGCCTGCCCCGGCGCGACACACAGCGCCACATGCCCGTCCGTCACCGGCAGCCCATGCGTCGGGTCATAGCCGCGCCAGCCCTGCCCGGGCAGCCACACCTCGGGCCAGGCATGCAGGTGGCGCCGGCCATCGACGCTTTCGGCCTGCGCCTGATAGCCCGAGACGAAGCGCGCCGGGATCCCCTGCGTGCGCGCCGCGGCGATGAACAGCATGGTCAGGTCGCGGCAGGCGCCCTTCGCCGTCGCCAGCGTCTCGGCCGGGCTCTGGGCATTGCCGGTCAGGCGGATGTGGCGGTCGGTGCGGGTGAACAGCGTCTCGTTCAGCGCGGCAAGAAAGTCCTCGGCCCGGCCGCGGGTGGCAGCGGCAAGGCTGGCCGCGAAAGCCGCGACCTCGGGATCGATGGCCTCCGACGGCAGGAAGGCCGAGGGCGCAGGCGCGGACCAGGGCAGCCCCGGCAGCGCCACGGCCAGCGGCGCCGGGGCATGGGTGTCGAGGGTGAAGCGGCTCTCGATCACCAGTTCGCGGGTCTTGCGGCCGAAGGTCAGCCGGGTCACCCCGTTGCCCCAGGCATCGGTGCGGTCGACCCGGGTCACCGGTGCCGGCGTCACCGCGATCTCGGCCGAATGCAGCGTCACGCCCTCGGTGCGCGGGCTGAGCCGCAGCCGCTGCGGGCCAAGCCGGACCGGCGCGGAATAGCCGTAGCGGGTGAGGTGGCGAATGGTGAAGCGCATCGGGGCCTCCTGCCTTGCCCGGGCAGGATAGGCCGCAAGGCCTGCGCGCACCAGTGCCGTGCTCAGCCCCCGGCCTTGCGTCCGATGCGGAGCAGACGGCGCAGGAGAAAGCGCAGCGGCCAGCGCAGCACCGAGGCCTGCGCGGCAAGCAGCAACACGCCGGGCACCGGCCCGTCACTCACGAAGACCCAGACCAGCAGCGGCAGGCCGGTGACGATCAGCGCGATACCGCCCGGCCAGTGAAAGCGGCGCGGCGCGAGGCCGATCAGCGTGGCGATCAGCGCCCAGAGGCAGGCGGCAATCAGCGCGGCGCTCATGCCAGCCCCCCGAACGAGGCGGCAAGCGCCGCGCCCGAGGCCAGCGCGCCGAAGACCGGCACCGCCATCGGCACCCGGAACGGCGCCGCGGGCGCGCGCCGCTTCAGCCCGATCAGCGCGAGGTTCACCAGCACGAAGACGCTCAGCAGCACGGTGGTGGTGAGCTGCGCCAGCGCCGCGACCGGCAGCGCGAGCGCCGCGACCAGCATCAGCCCGCCCGCCAAGAGCGTCGCCGCCACCGGCGTGCCAAGCCGCGGGTGGATGTGGCGAAAGACGCCGAGCGCCGGCAACCGCCGGCCAAGGCCGTAAAGCACCCGCGCCGCCATCACGATCTGCGCCAGCACCCCGTTCAGTGCCGCCGCCACCGCAATCGCCGGCAACAGCGCCTGCGGCGCCGAGGCCCTGGCCCAGACCGTGGCGAGCGGGCTTTCCGAAAGGGCAAGATCGGCGGGCGCCACGGCATGGACCGCGGCGGCCGAGACCGCAACATAGAGGAGCGTGGTGATCGCAAGGGCCGCCAGGATCGCGCGCGGCAGGGTGCGGGTCGGGTCACGCACCTCCTCGGCCATGTTCACGATATCCTCGAAACCGATGAAGGCGAAGAAGGCGAGCGCGGCGCCTGCGGCGATCCCCGACCACGGCACGGCGGCCGCCAGCGCGGGCGCGGCGGGCACGCTGGCCCCGGCCCAGATCACCAGCAAAAGCCCGGTGACCTCGATCACCGTCAGGATCGCGGCAAAGCCGATCGACTCCAGCACCCCCCAGAGCGCGATCGCCGTCAGCAGCAGACCAAGCGCCAGGATCAGCGGCGGCGAGGGCAGCGGCAGCAGCAGCGTCAGATAGCCGACCCCGCCGCGCAGCACCGCCGCGGCCGAGATCACGCCCGAGAGCACGATGGCAAGCCCCACCAGCACGCCAAGCGCGCGCGAGGCAAGCCCCGCTTCGACATAGGCGACCTCGCCCGCAGCCTCGGGCAGGCGGGTGGAGAGCTCGGCATAGGAGAGTGCGGAGGGCGCGGCAATGAGGCCCGCCAGCACGAAGGCAAGCGGCGTCCAGCCGCCCGCATGGCCCGCCACGGCGCCGACCAGCACATAGATGCCGGCGCCAACCATGACGCCCACGCCATAGGCGGTCAGCAGGACGGGGCCGAGGCGACGCTTCAGCTTCCCGTCCTGCGCCATCTCAGGCGCCGAGGATGTTGGGGAGGTTGTTCGCCCAGGCCGAGATCGTGCCGGCACCGAGGCAGACGACGATATCGCCGGGCCGCGCCTGCTCCTTCACCAGCCGCGCCAGGTCTTCCTCGTGGAAAAGCGCGCGGGCGTGGCGGTGACCGTGGCGGATCAGCCCGGCGACGAGGTCGTCGCGCGTGGCGCCCGGGATCGGGTCCTCGCCCGCCGCATAGACATCGGCGATCGCCACCACATCGGCCTCGTTGAAGCAGGTGCAGAAATCGTCGAAGAGGTTGTGCAGGCGCGAGTAGCGGTGCGGCTGATGCGCCGCGATCACCCGCGCGCCCGGCGTGCCCGACACATATTGCCGCGCCGCCTTCAGCACCGCCGCGATCTCGACCGGGTGGTGGCCGTAATCGTCGATGATGGTGACGCCGCCCAGCACCTCGCCGACCTTGGTGAAGCGGCGGTTGACGCCGCCGAACTGCGCGAGCGCGGCGCGGATCTCGTCCTTCTTCATGCCGAGGTGACGCGCCACGGCGATCGCTGCAAGGCTGTTCGAGACGTTGTGGTTGCCCGGCATCGGCAGCGAGCAGCCCTCGATCTTCGCCTCGGGTCCCTCGTTTTGCAGCAGAACGTCGAAATGCGCCCGGCCTTCCGAGAAGCTGAGGTTGACCGCGCGCACATCGGCCTGGGCGTTGAAGCCGAAGGTGGTGACGCGGCGGTCGGTGACGCGACCGACAAGGGCCTGGACCTCGGGATGGTCGGTGCAGCACACCGCCATGCCGTAGAACGGGATGTTGGTGACGAAGTCGTAGAAGCCCTGCCGCAGGTTCTCGATCGTGCCCCAGTGCTCCATGTGCTCGGGGTCGATGTTGGTGACGATCGCGATGGTCGCCGGCAGCCGGTTGAACGAGCCGTCGGATTCATCGGCCTCGACCACCATCCACTCGCCCTCGCCCGCCCGCGCGTTCGAGCCATAGGCGTGGATGATGCCGCCGTTGATGACCGTCGGATCGAAGCCGCCCTTGTCGAGCAGCGTCGCCACCATCGTCGTCGTCGTGGTCTTGCCATGGGTGCCGGCGATCGCGATGTTCGACTTCAGCCGCATCAGCTCGGCCAGCATCTCGGCGCGGCGCACCACCGGCAGCTTGCGCCGGCGCGCCTCCTCCAGCTCGGGGTTGCCCTTCTTGATCGCCGAGGAGATCACCACCACCGCGACGTCGTCGGTGATGTTCTCGGCGCGCTGGCCCTCGTGGAAGGTCGCGCCCAGCTCGACCAGCCGGTCGGTGATCTTCGAGGCCTTGGCGTCCGAGCCCTGCACCTTGTAGCCGAGCGTGATCAGCACTTCGGCGATGCCCGACATGCCGATGCCGCCGATGCCGATGAAGTGGATCGGGCCCAGTTCCCCGGGAAGTTTCGTGGCAGCGCTCATTTCGGTTGTCCTGCAAGTTTCTCGACGATTTCGACCAGCCGCCCGGTGGCATCGGGGATGCCGTATCCGAGCGCGGCCTGCGCCATCTGCACCGCACCCTCGGGATTGTCCAGAACCAGCGCGACCTGGGCCGAGATGCTCTCGGCGGTGGCCTGCGCCTCGGGCACGAGGATCGCGGCGCCCGCCTCGGTCAGGCCGCGGGCATTCGCCGTCTGGTGATCGCCGGTGGCGGCGGCATAGGGGATCAGGATCGCGGGGCGGCCGATCACCGAGATGTCGGCGACCGAGGAGGCGCCCGAGCGCGAGATCACAAGCTGGCACTCGGCCAGCCGGCGCGGCACGTCCTTGAAGAAGGGTTCGACCTCGGCGGCGATGCCGGCCGCGGCATAGGCGGCGGTCACGCGCTCCATGTCCTCGGGGCGGGCCTGGTGGGCGACGCGCAGCCGGGCGCGCAGCGGCGCGGGCAGCGCGGTCAGCGCCGCAGGCACCACGTCCGAGAGCACCCGCGCGCCTTGCGAGCCGCCGATCACCAGAACCGACAAAGGTCCCTCTCCGGACGGGGCATAGGGCGTGGCGGCGCGGTCGATGATCGCGGCGCGCACCGGGTTGCCGGTGTGCACGCCCGCCACGCCGGGCGGCAGGTCGGTGGGCCAGGTGCCACAGGCGAAGGCGTCGACATGGCGCGCAAAGATCCGGTTCACCCGCCCCATCACGCCGTTCTGCTCGTGGATCGCGCGCGGCACGCGCAACAGCCACGCGGCGCCGAGCGCGGGGATCGTCGGATAGCCGCCAAAGCCCACCACCGCGGCGGGGCGATCGGCCAGGTCATGGCGGATCGCGGTCAGGATGCCGCCAAGGATGCGGAACGGCACGGCAAGCTTCGCCAGCGCGCCGCCGCGCGCGAAGGTCGCCGAGGCCACCTCCTCGACATGGACGACATGCGGAAAGCCGCCGGTATAGCGCGCGCCGCGCGCATCCGTCGACAGCTTGACCCGCCAGCCGCGGCGCACCATCGCCTCGGCCAATGCCTGCGCCGGGAACATGTGCCCGCCGGTGCCGCCCGCGGCGATCAGCAGAAGCGGAGCTTTCGGAGCGGCCATCGCGGCCTCCTTCACTTGCGGCGGGCGAGGATGTCGGAGATCTCGCCCTGCGGCCGGGTGCGGGTCAGCGCCAAGAGGAAGCCAAGCGCGATGCCCGAGGCGATGACCGACGAGCCGCCATAGCTGACGAAGGGCAGCGTCATCCCCTTCGCAGGCAGCAGCCGGACCGCCACGCCCATGTTGATCAGCGCCTGCACGCCGAAGGCGCAGGCAAGCCCCGAGCCCGCGAGCCGGGTGAAGGGGTCACGCTCGCGCATCAGCCGCAGAAGCGAGCGCACGACGATGATCGCGTAAAGCGCGATGATGATCATCACCAGGATGAGGCCGTATTCCTCGGCCGCGACGGCGATGATGAAGTCGGTGTGCGCATCGGGCAGCGACCATTTCACCGTGCCCTCGCCGACGCCGACACCGAAGAAACCGCCCTCCTGGATCGCGTTCGTGGCATAGCCGATCTGCGTGCGCGGGTCGATCTCGGTGCTGAGGAAGCCGTTGATACGACGGGCGAAGTGCTCGGACATGTTATAGGCGAAAAGCCCGCCCGCCGCGGTCAGCCCGGCAATGACGGTGAGCAGGAAAATCGGCGCACCGGCGATGAAATACATCACCATCCAGCTGAAGAGGACCAGCGAGGCCTGGCCGAAGTCGGGCTGCAGCGCCAGCAGCACCACGATGAGGACGGTGAGCAGGAAGGAGTAGAGCCGGCCGGGCGGTCCCGCGACCTCATGCGCCGCGGCCATGAACCAGGCGGCGATGACGACGAAGCCGGGCTTGAGGAACTCGGAGGGCTGCACCGAGGCGAAGCCGAAGGAGATCCAGCGCACCGCGCCCTTGCCGAAATCGGTACCGATCACCGGCAGCGCCAGCAGCGCCAGGAAGGCACCGAGGAAGCCGATCACCCCGATGCGCCGCACCTGGGTCGGGCTGAGCATCGAAATGACCAGCATCGCGATGATGCCGAGCGAGCCGAAGAAGGCCTGACGCTTGACATAGTAGAAGGGTTCGAGCCCGTTCTTTTCCGCCAGCGGAACCGAGGCGGCAAGGCCAAGCAGCATGCCGACGCCGAACAGCATCAGGATCGCGGACAGCGCCCATTTGTCGATCGTCCGCCACCAGCGGGGAAGAACAGGTTCACCAGCCCGAACGGGCACGGTGCCAAACACCATATCTGTCATGGACGTACCGCCGTCACTGCCTCGAACACGCCCGTTTTTCCCGGGTCTGACGGCGAGTCTAGCGCATCGCCACGCGGCTGCCTAGGGGAACGTGGCCCGAACGCGCCGGCTTGGCAACGCCCCGCCGCCCGGTCTTTGCCGCGCCGCCGCACTGTGCCATGATGGCGCGAACAAACGCATGGAGGCGGCGATGAAGGTCGGGATCGTGGGCGCGGGAATGGTCGGCTCGGCCGCCGGGTCGGCCCTGGCCCTGCGCGGCGGGGCGAGCGAGGTGGTCTTCGTCGATCGCAACACGGCGCTTGCCCGCGCCCAGGCCGAGGACATCAGCCATGCCGTGCCCTTCGCCCATCCCTGCCGGCTGAGCGCGGGCGAGTATGACGCGCTCGAGGGCGCCGAGGTGGTGATCCTCTCTGCGGGCGTCGCGCAGAAGCCGGGAGAGAGCCGGCTCAGCCTGCTCAGCCGCAATGCCGAGGTCTTCGCGAGCGTCATCGGCGGCGTGCGTGCGGCCGCCCCGGGGGCGATGCTGCTTGTCGCCTCGAACCCCGTGGACATCATGACCCAGGTCGCGCTGCGCGCCTCGGGCCTGCCGCCCGAACGGGTGATCGGCTCGGGCACCATCCTCGACACCGCGCGCTTCCGCAGCCTCCTTGGCGCGCATCTCGGCATCGCGCCGCAATCGGTGCATGCCTATGTGCTGGGCGAGCACGGCGACAGCGAGGTGCTGGCCTGGTCCTCGGCGCGGGCCGGCACCGAGCCGGTCGCCCGCTTCGGCGCCCAGCTCGGCGCGCCGATCACCGAGGAGGTCCGCGCCACCATCGACGCCGGCGTGCGCCGCGCCGCGTACCGCATCATCGAGGGCAAGGGCGCCACCTGGTATGGCATCGGCGCCGGGCTTGCGCGCATCGTGCAGGCGATCCGCGACGATCAGGGCGCGGTGCTGTCGGTCTCGGTCGTGGCGCCCGAGATCGAGGGCGTGCCCGACATCGCGCTGAGCCTGCCGCGCGTCGTCGGCCGCAAGGGCGTCAGCGCGACACTGATGCCCGAGATGAGCGAGACCGAGACCGCGGCGCTGCGCGCCTCGGCCGAGGTGCTGAAGGAAAGCACGCAGGGGCTGTGGTGAACCAGATCTTCGGCGCCTTCCTGCGCCTTGGCCTGACCAGTTTCGGCGGCCCGACCGCTCATATCGGCTATTTCCGCACCGAATTCGTGCTGCGCCGCGGCTGGCTGAGCGAGGCCGAATTCGCCGAGCGGCTGGCGATCGCGCAGTTCCTGCCGGGGCCGGCCTCGTCACAGCTCGGCTTCGCGATCGGGCTGCACCGCGGCGGGGTGGCCGGCGCGCTGGCGGCGTTCCTCGGCTTCACCCTGCCCTCGGCGCTGCTGATGACGCTCGCCGGGCTGTCGGCGCAGGTGCTGCCGGGCGGTGCGGCGGCGGGCGCGATCGCCGGGCTCAAGCTTGTCGCCCTCGCGGTGGTCGCGCAGGCGCTGTGGGGCATGGCGCGCAACCTATGCCCCGACACCGCGCGCCGGCTGCTGGCGCTTGTCGCCTGCGCCGCGCTGCTCGCCCTGCCCGCTTCGGCCCTGCAGATCGGGGTGATCGCGCTGGCCGCCGCGATCGGCGTCACCCGGCCACTGCCCGCCACCGCCCCGGCGCCGCTGGCCGAACGCGGCCGCGCCCTTGGTCCGGCGCTGGCGCTCGCCTGCCTGCTGCTGGCCGCCCTGCCCTTCGCCCGCCCCTATCTCGGCGCCGGCGCGCTGGTCTTCGGCGGCGGCCATGTGGTGCTGCCGCTCCTGCGCGAGGCGCTGCCCGACGTCGGGGCCGAGACCTTCCTCGCCGGCTATGGCCTGGCGCAGGCAATGCCCGGCCCGCTGTGCTCCTTCGCCGCCTATCTCGGCGCGGCGACGGGCGGGATCGGCGGCGCGCTGATCGCCACGGCGGCGATCTTCGCCCCGGGCTTCGCGCTTTACGCCTTCATCCTGCCGCTCTGGTCGCGGATCGGCGCGAGCGGGCGGGCGCGCGGCGCGGTGGCGGCGGTGAATGCCGCGGTGGTGGGCGTGCTTGCCGCGGCCTTCCTCACCCAGATCCTGCCTGCCGGGCTGCACGACGGCCGCGCGGCAGGGATTGCCGCGCTGCTGCTGGCGCTCGCCTTCGGCACCCGGCTGCCGCCCGTGGCCCTTGTCGGTCTGGGGGCGGGGCTGGGCGCGGCGCTGCTCTAGCGGTTCACTCCGGCAGCGCCGCGACCAGCGCGGCGAAATGCTCGCCCCGCTTCTCGAAGCTCTTGTACTGGTCGAAGCTCGCCGCGGCCGGCGCCAGCAGCACGGTATCGCCCGGCTCCGCCTCGGCCGCCGCACGCGCCACCGCCGCCTCCATCGTCTCGCAGATCTCGTGCTCAAGCGGCGCCAGCTCCAGCGCGAAATCGCGCGCCGAATGGCCGATGAAATAGGCCTTCTTCACCGCGCCCAGAAGCGGCCGCAGGGAAGCGACACCGCCCTCTTTGCCCAGCCCTCCGGCGATCCAGCGGATGTTCGGAAAGGCCTCGAGCGCCTTCGCCGCGCTGTCGACATTGGTGGCCTTGCTGTCGTTCACATAGCGCACGCCACGCTTTTCCGCGACCGTCTGCGAGCGGTGCGGCAGGCCGGCGAAGCTGTGGAAGGCCTCCTCGATCACCCGCGGCGCCAGACCGAGCGACCGGCACGCGGCATAGGCCGCGCAGGCGTTCTGGTGGTTGTGCGCGCCGGGCAGGCCGGTGACCTCGCGCAGGTCGATCGAGGCGACCTGCCGGCCCTTGCGCCACTCGGCCAGGAACCCCTTGCGGGCAAAGACCGACCAGCCGAAGGCGCCAAGCTTCTGCGCCGAGGAGACCCGGATCACCCGGTCATCCTCGCGCGAGCTGGCCATCTGATTGGCCAGATAGACCCCCTCGGGCTCGTCCACCCCGATCACCGCACGATCCGGCCCGCCCTCGGCAAACAACCGCCGCTTCGCCGCGAAATAGCCGCCATAGCCGGCGTGGCGGTCGAGATGGTCGGGCGAGAGATTGGTGAAGACCGCGATATCGGGGGTCAGCGCGCGGGCGAGATCGGTCTGATAGCTCGAGAGCTCGAGCACCACCACCTCGCCGTCGATCGCCGGCTCGATGTCGAGCACGCCGCGCCCGATGTTGCCCGCCATCTGCGTCGGCCGGCCGGCATGGGCCAGGATGTGGTGGATCAGCGCCGTGGTCGTCGACTTGCCGTTCGAGCCGGTCACGCAGACCGTGCGCGGCGTCACGTCGAAACTGTCCCAGTCGGCCGTCGCCCAGGACCGGAAGAACAGCCCGATGTCATTGTCGACCGGGATCCCCTCGGCCATCGCCTTCGCGATCACCGGGTTCATCTTCGGATAGAGATGCGGAATGCCCGGCGAGGTGATCAGCGCCGAGATCCCCTCGAAGGCGCCCTCGCGGCCCAGATCGGTGCAGGCCCAGCCCGCCTCCTCGGCCTTCGCGCGCGCCTCGGGGCTGTCGTCCCACAGGACCGGCACCGCGCCCCCCGCCTTCAGCGCCGCCGCCGTGGCCAGACCGGAGCGCCCGAGCCCCAGAACCGCGACCTTGTGCCCCTCGTATCCCTGAACCGGAATCATCTGCTTTTCCTCGCGTCGGACGCGGGGGTTTCACACCCCCGCACCCCCGTGAGGTATTTGAAGCAAGGCGAAAGGGGAAGGCCCTTCCCCTGCATTCATCTTGGCAAAAATACCTCGGGGGGTGAATTTGCCTGCAGGGCAAAGAGGGGGGCAGCGCCCCCCTGCCCCGGCGCCGCAGCCCTCCGTCGGCGGGGGAGCGCGGCGGGCGAAAACGGCACCGCCTGCCGCATGGAGCGGCAGGCGGGAAGCGGTTTGCGAAGGAAGCGCGTTCAGCGGATCTTCAGCGTGGCAAGGCCGATCAGCGCCAGGATGAGCGAGATGATCCAGAAGCGGATGACGATCTGCGCCTCGCCCCAGCCCTTCTTCTCGAAATGGTGGTGGATCGGCGCCATCAGGAACACCCGCTTGCCGGTGCGCTTGAAATAGGCGACCTGGATGATCACCGACATCGCCTCGACCACGAAGAGGCCGCCGACGATGGCGAGCACCAGCTCGTGCTTGGTGCAGACCGCGATGGCGCCAAGGGCGCCACCAAGGGCAAGCGAACCGGTGTCGCCCATGAACACCGCAGCCGGCGGGGCGTTGTACCACAGGAAGCCCAGCCCCCCGCCGATCAGCGCCGCGGTGAAGACCAGTATCTCGCCGGTGCCGGGCACGAAATGCACGCCGAGATACTGGGTGAAGTCGGCGCGGCCGACGACATAGGCGATGGCGCCGAGCGTGCCCGCGGCAATCATCACCGGCATGATCGCGAGCCCGTCGAGCCCGTCGGTCAGGTTGACCGCATTTGCCGCGCCGACGATGACCAGCATCGAGAACGGCACGAAGAACAGGCCGAGGTTGATCAGCGCATCCTTGAACACCGGCAGGGCAAGCTGATTGGTCAGCTCGGGCGGGTGCATCCAGGCGGCAGCGGCACCGGCGACGGCCGCGAGCAGCAGCCCGAGGATCATCCGGGTGCGCGAGCTGACGCCCTTGACGTTCTGCTTCGTCACCTTGGCGTAATCATCGGCGAAACCGATCAGCGCATAGCCATAGGTCACGCCGAGGGTGATCCAGATATAGCCGTTGTCGAGCCGCGCCCAGAGCAGCGTCGAGACGAGCAGCGCCGAGAGGATCAGCAGCCCCCCCATCGTCGGCGTGCCGGCCTTGGCGAAATGCGTCGCCGGCCCGTCGGTGCGGATCGGCTGGCCCTTGCCCTGCTTGCGACGCAGCATGTCGATCAGCGGCCGGCCGAAGAGGAAGCCGAAGATCAACGCGGTGAAGAACGCGCCACCCGCCCGGAAGGTGATGTAGCGAAACAGGTTGAACAGATCGCCCCCGCTCGACAGGTGGGCAAGCCAATACAGCATTATTCTTTTCCCTTGAACGCCTCGGCCGCACCGGGCTGGCCGAGTTTCTTCAGTGCCCCGACGACGAGGCTGACCTTCGAGCCCTTCGAGCCCTTCACCAGCACCACGTCGCCCGCGTCGACGAGATGCCGGGCGCGTTCGGCCAAGGCCGTCGAGGTCTCGAACCATTCGCCGCGCTTCGCCTGCGGCAGCGCCTGCCACAGCGCGCGCATCCGCACGCCGGCACAATGCACGATGTCGACCGCCTCCATCGCCGGCAGCCGGGCGATGGCGGCGTGCAGCTTCAGCTCGTCGGGGCCAAGCTCGAGCATGTCGCCGAGGATCGCCACCCGGCGCCCGCGCGACACCCGGCCAATGCCATCGCGCGGCGCGGTCGCGGCCAGCACGTCAAGCGCCGCCGCCATCGAGGCGGGGTTGGCGTTGAAGGCATCGTCGAACAGGTCGAAGCTCTGCGCCTCGTCGGTGATGTCGAGATAGACCCGCTCGCGGGTGCCACGCCCGGCAGGCGGGCTCCAGGTGCCAAGGTCCAGCGCGGCAACGGCAGGGTCGGCGCCCACAGCCTCGGCCAGCGCCAGCACGCCAAGCGCATTCGCGGCAAAATGCGCGCCCGGGGTCATCACCTTGAAGAGCAGCGGATGCCCCTTCGCCTCGGCCTGCACGATCGTCGCATCGCCCGCGATGCGGGCGGTGAGCAGGCGATAGTCCGAGCCCGCGGCGGGGCCGAAGGTGACGATCTGCGCGGCATGGGCCTGCGCGGCTGCCAGCAGGATCGGCGTCACCGGCAGCCCCGTGGGCACGACCGCCGTGCCGCCAGGTTCCAGCCCTTCGAAGATCGTCGCCTTTTCATCGGCGATGCCCTCGACCGATTCGAAGGCCTCGAGATGGGCCGGGGCGACGGTGGTGATCATCGCCGCATGCGGGCGCGCCATGCGGGCAAGCGGCGCGATCTCGCCGGGGTGGTTCATGCCGATCTCGATCACCGCGAAATCGGCGTCGGCCGGCATCCGGGCAAGCGTGATCGGCACCCCCCAGTGGTTGTTGAAGCTGGCCTCGGCGGCGTGCACCCTGCCCTGCGCGCTTAGCACGGCGCGCAGCATCTCCTTCGACGAGGTCTTGCCGACGGAACCGGTGACCGCGATCACCCGCGCCCGGGTGCGGGCACGCCCGGCCCGGCCAAGCGCCTCGAGAGCGGTGAGCACATCCTCGACCAAAAGCAGCGGATCGCTGTCGCTGCAGCCGTCCGGAATGCGGCTGACCAGCGCGGCGGCGGCGCCGCGGGCGAGCGCGTCGCGCACGAAGTCATGGCCGTCGCGCACGTCCTTCAGCGCCACGAACAGCTCGCCCGGGCGGATCGTGCGGGTATCGATCGAGAGGCCGGTGACGGCGAAGGGGCGCGTCGCGCGCCCGTCTGTCGCGGCGGCGGCATCGGCAGAGGTCCACAGAACGGCCATGTCAGATCTTTCCATCCAGCGCCGCGACGGCAATCGAGGCCTGTTCGGCATCGTCGAAGGGGAAGATGTCGGTGCCGATCACCTGGCCCCGCTCGTGCCCCTTGCCCATGATGAGGAGCGCATCGCCCGGGCCGAGCGCATCGACGCCGCGCAGGATCGCCTCGGCGCGATCGCCCACCTCCTGCGCCTCGGCCCCCGCGCCCTCCATCACCGCGGCGCGGATCGTGGCCGGGTCCTCGGTGCGGGGGTTGTCGTCGGTGACGATGACATGATCGGCGAAGGCGGTGGCGGCGCGGCCCATCAGCGGCCGCTTCGTGCGGTCACGATCGCCGCCCGCCCCGACGATCGCCACCAGCCGGCCCAGCACATGCGGGCGCAGCGCCTTCAGCGCGGTCTCGACCGCGTCGGGGGTATGGGCGTAATCGACGAAGACCGTGGCGCCATTGGTGCGCGTCGCGGCAAGCTGCATCCGGCCACGCACGGTCGTCAGCTTCGGCAGCACGGCAAAGACCTCGGCCGGCTCCGCCCCGCAGGCGATGACCAGCGCCGCGGCAGTGAGCACGTTCATCGCCTGGAACCCGCCGATCAGCGGCAGGCGGACCAGCTGCGGCTCGTCCTCCCAGATGAAGCGCACGTCCTGCCCCGCGGCGTCGAAGCGCTGTCCGCCAAGGCGCATCTCGCAGCCCGCGTCATGGCCGATGCGGATCACCTTCTGCCCCCGCGCCACGGCAAAATCGAAGAGTTCCAGCCCCTTGGGGTCGTCGGTATTGACCACCGCGACGCCATCCTCGGGCAGCACCCGGGTGAAGAGCCCGGCCTTCGCGGCGAAATACTCCTCGAAGGTGGCGTGATAATCGAGGTGGTCCTGGGTGAAGTTGGTGAAGGCCGCGGCGGACAGCTGCACGCCATCGAGGCGGCGCTGCGCGAGCCCGTGCGAGGACGCCTCCATCGCCGCATGGGTGACGCCGGCCTCGGCCATCTCGGCCAGCAGCCGGTGCAGGGTGATCGGCTCGGGCGTGGTATGGGCGGAAGGCGCGGTGAAGCTGCCCTCGACGCCGGTGGTGCCGATATTCGCCGCCTCGAGGCCGAGCGCCTGCCAGATCTGCCGGGTGAAGGTGGCGACCGAGGTCTTGCCGTTGGTACCGGTCACCGCGACCACCGTCGCGGGCTGCGCGCCGAACCACAGCGCGGCGGCATAGGCAAGGCTCTGGCGCGGATCCTCGACCACCACCAGCGCGACCGGGCTGCCGGCCAGCAGCGGCCGGGCGATCTCTTCGCCGGCGCGGTCGGTCAGCACCGCCACCGCCCCGCGTTCGAGCGCCGCGGGCAGGAAGGTCGCGCCATGCGCCTTCACCCCGGGCAGCGCCGCGAAGAGATGGCCGGGCCTGACCTGACGGCTGTCGACGGACAGGCCGGTGACGGCGACATCCTCGCCGTGCCGGGCGGTCAGACCGAGATCGCTCAGGGCTTTCGTGACTGCTTCGCCCATATCTTGTGCCCCTTCAAAATTGCCAGCCCATTTACCGGAGAGTGCCGCGAAGCGTCAACGCGCCCTTTCCCGACCGAGCGGAAAAGGGCGGACGCGGGCGGCGGCGCGCCCATACGGCCCGGGATCAGTGGCTGCCGGCCTTCGCCACGACCAGCTGGATACCGTCAAGCACGTCGGGGGTATTGCCCTCGGGGCGCAGGCCCAGAAGCGGCGCGACACGGCGGATTACCTCGCCCGCGACCGGCACCGCGGTCCAGCCGGCGGTGCGGCGGTTCTCGCCCGCCACGAAGGTCGAGGGCTCGTCGAGGCTGAGGACCAGCACATACTTGGGGTCGGTCACCGGGAAGGTGCCGGCGAAGGTCGCCATCACCTTGTCCTTGTAATAGCCGCCGGTCGGGCTGACCTTGTCGGCGGTGCCGGTCTTGCCCGCGACCTGATAGCCGCGCACGTCGCCGAACGAGGCGGTGCCGCGCGTCACCACGGCGCGCATCATGGCGAGGGCACGCTTGGCCGTCTCCTCGCTCAGCACCCGGTCGCCTTCCTGATGGCGCGGGTCGTGCACCAGCGTCGGCTCGACCCGGCGGCCGCCGTTCGCGATCGTCGAATAGGCGGCGGCCAGATGCAGCGGCGAGGCCGAGAGGCCATGGCCATAGCCGATCGTCATCGCCGAGATCTCGGACCATTTCGCCGGCAGGATCGGCCGGCCCGTGGGCGCTTCGCTCAGCTCGACCGGGGTCGGGGCCAGGAAGCCCATCTTCTCGAGGAAGGCCTTCTGCCGGTCGGGCCCGATCATCTGCACGATGCGCGCGGTGCCGACGTTCGAGGATTCGACGATCACGTCGGTGACCGACAGCTGCGGGCCGTAATTGTGGAAATCGTGGATGCGGAAGCGACCGAAGACCATCGGCGACTGCGTCTGCACCATCGTCGTGGGGTTGACGAGGCCAAGCTCCAGCGCCTGTGCCACCGCGAAGATCTTGAAGGTCGAGCCGAGTTCGTAGACGCCCTGCACCGCGCGGTTGAACAGCGGGCTGTCCGAGGCATCGCCCTTGGTCAGCGGCGCCGGCCGGTCGTTCGGGTCGAAATCGGGCAGCGAGGCCATCGCAACGATCTCGCCGGTATGCACATCCATCACCACCGCCGAGGCGCCCTTGGCATCCATCAGCTTCATGCCGCCGTCGAGCACTTCCTCGAGCGCCGCCTGCACCGTCAGATCGATCGAGAGCTGTAGCGGCGCGCCCTTGTTCGCCGGATCGCGCAGCCAGCCGTCAAAGGCCTTCTCGACGCCAGCGACACCGACGACCTCGGCCGAGTTCACGCCCTCGGCGCCGAAGCGCGCGCCCCCCAGGACATGCGCCGCGACCGAGCCATTCGGATAAAGCCGCATCTCGCGCGGGCCGAACAGCAGCCCGGGATCGCCGATGTCATGCACCGCCTGCAGCTGCTCGGGCGAGATCTTCTTCTTGATCCAGACGAACTTGCGCGCGCCGGTGAAGTCCTTGACCAGGCGGTCGTGGTTCAGGTCGGGGAAGATCTTGACCAGCTTGTCGGCGGTGCCGACCGGATCGACCAGCATCGGCGGCTGCGCGTAAAGCGCGTGGGTGACGAGGTTCGTCGCCAGCACCCGCCCCTCGCGGTCGGTGATGTCGGCGCGCTGCGCGAGGATCGCGGGGGCGGAATCGCCCAGCTGCGGCTCCTCGGGGGTCGAGGCGGCAAGCGTCCCCATCCGCAGCCCGACGGTGACGAAGGCCGCAAGGAACAGCACGCCCATCATCAGGAGCCGGCCCTCGGCGGTGGTGCGGGCGCGCTCGCGCAGCGCCTCGCCGCGCAGGCGGATGTTCTCGCGCTCGATCGCGTCGGGATTCTCGCCGCGGGCGCGGGCGTCAAGGATGCGGGCCAGCGGGCGAAGCGGCGTGCGGATCATTGACCTTCCTCCAGCAGCGCGTCGGGCGCGTTGACGACATCGATCGGTTTCATCCCGGCAAGCGGCGCGGCGGTCTCGGCGGCGGGCGCATCCGGGCTCGGATAGGCGACCTGCCCCACTGCGCCGAACTGCTCGGGCGCGAGCGGCAGCAGCTGCAGCTCGGTGAAGTTCATGTTGACGAGTTCGCGCAGCCGGTCGGGACGGTTCTGATAGGCCCATTCGGCGCGCAGCACGCTCAGCCCCTCCTGCAGCGAGGCGATCTCGTTCTTCAGCGCACGCAGCTCACCCTGCCGGTCCTGCGTGGCATAGTTCACGTGATAGGCCCAGAAGGCGAGCCCCATGACGCAAAGCGCGGTGGCGAGATAGAGCAGCGTCCTCATCTGTGGCGTCCTGTCGCGGCGGGAAGGGCGGGAAGGCCGAGCGCAGCGCGGTCGGCGCGGCCGGCCGGCGCCTCGGTGCGGATCGCGACGCGCAGAAGCGCCGAGCGCGCGCGCGGGTTCTCTGCAAGCTCCTGCTCGTCGGGGCCGACGGGCTTCTTCGTCACCGGGGTGAAGGCCGCAATCTCGACCGCCTGCACGGGGGCATAGCGCGAGCCGGCGGGCGTGCGACCGGAGCGCGCCTGGAAGAAGCGCTTGACCACCCGGTCTTCGAGGGAATGGAAAGTGACGACGGCGAGCTTGCCACCGGGTTTCAATGCGCGCTCCGCGGATTCGAGGCCTGCTGCAAGTTGCCCGAATTCGTCGTTCACCGCAATGCGCAGCGCCTGGAACGAGCGCGTGGCCGGATGGCTCTGCCCGGGCTTCGGCCGCGGCAGGCAGCGCTCGATCACCGCGACAAGCTGGCGCGTCGTGGCAAAGGGTGCGGTGGCGCGGGCCTCGACGATCGCGCGGGCGATGCGGCGCGAAGCGCGTTCCTCGCCGTAATGGTACAGGATATCGGCCAGCACGCCCTCGTCGGCCTCGTTGACGATGTCGGCGGCCGAGGGGCCGGACTGCGACATGCGCATGTCGAGCGGGCCGTCCTTCATGAAGGAAAAGCCGCGCTCGGCCTGATCGAGCTGCATCGAGGACACGCCGAGATCGAGCACCACGCCGTCAAGCCCCTCGGGCGCGATCTCGGCGGCATAGCTGTCGAGCTCCGAGAAGGTGCCCTCGACCAGAACCAGCCGGTCGCCATAGGGGCCGCGCCAGGCCTTGGCCATCTCGAACACCGCCGGGTCGCGATCGACGCCGATCACCCGCTCGGCGCCCGCCGCCAGCAGCCCGCGGCTATAGCCGCCCGCGCCGAAGGTGCCGTCGAGCCAGACGCCCGAAACAGGCGCGACCGCCTTCAGGAGCGGTCGCAGCAGGACGGGAACATGCGGGGCGTCGTCTTGGGTCTCGGGTCCGCTCATCCCTCAGCCCTCCCCGCCGAGCAGGCTGAGCGGGTCGAAGTCCTCGCCCATCTCGGCCAGCAGCTTTTCCATCCGCGCGGCATCGACCACGGCGAAGGTCTCGGGTTTCCAGATCTCGAAGGTCTCGCCCATGCCGGCGAAATAGGCCTCGCCCTCGAGCGTGAGCCGCCCGCGCAGCGTCGCGGGCAGAACAAGGCGGCCGTCCGGATCGATCTCGGTCGGGTGAGCCTTGTTCAGCACGAGGCGCTGCAGGATCGCGCGGCGCGGGTCGGTGTAGGGACGGGCGTTGATCTCTGCCGCGAGCTTCTGGAAGCCCTCGTAGGAATAGACCTGCAGCATCTTCTGGGTGTCGGCACCGTAGACGATGACCATGCGGGGGCGGCCGGTGGCCTTGGCCTCGGGGTCGCCCTCCTCGAGCTCACGACGAAACAGCGCGGGGATCGACACGCGACCCTTGCTGTCCACCTTGAAGGTGTATTCGCCGATGAACATGCCCGCCAAGGCCTGTCTCCTGTCCCCTTCCCCTCTGGTGGCTTCCGGAACCGGGGTCCCGGTAATGAAAACGGCGGATCGGACTGCTGCCACTGTCCGATCCGCCGCCCTCGTTCCCATCGCTGGGCTGTCCGACTGCGCGCGCCACCTGGGGGATGCTGCTCGCTCGCGCGCCGGATCTCTTCGTTTCGTGAAGCGGGTGCCTGTATGAAATCTGCTCTTTTCGCCGTGAGGTCTTGTTGCCTCGTTCCCGTCTTCTCGATGAGCAAGGGATGCCACGGGCGGGGGTGGGATAGCAAGGGAAAAGACGGGACCAGCCGCAAACTAGCTGTGGATATGTTGTGGATAACCCATTCGAGACTCAAGGGATTGTGGCAAGTTCATGACAAATTACGGCACAAATCGTTTCAATTACCGCATGAAACACCAGATCTAGTGGGGCCATCTTTTCCCGGACAAATCCCACAAATTCCCGCCGGCCAGAATGGGCGTGGCGAATATCCCACAGGCAAGGACTGATTCTCGGCCGATCACGGCGGTTCACGCGGCGGTGATTCGGCGTGAATCGGCGCTTTCGCGCGGCAAGTGCCATGAAATCCCGCGCCGGACCGCGGGGGGCACGCCGGCCACACCAAGCGAAAGGGGCGCCCCGCAGGACGCCCCTTTCCCGTGATTTCCCGGATCGGCGCCGGTTCAGACCGCGCCCGAGGCGATCAGCGCCTGCGCGATCGCCGCATAGGCGCGCGCCGGCGCCCCCTCCCCCGCCGCGGCGGGCGTGCCCGAATCGCCCGCGAGCCGCACCTCGAGGTCGAGCGGCAGCGCACCGAGGAACGGCAGCCCAAGCCGCGCCGCCTCGGTCTCGACCCCGCCATGACCGAACAGATGCGCCTCGTGGCCGCAGTTCGGGCAGACATAGGTCGACATGTTCTCGATCAGGCCGAACACCGGGGTGTTCAGCCGGCGGAACATGTCGATCGCCTTCTTCGCGTCAAGCATGGCGATGTCCTGCGGCGTCGAGACGATGATCGCACCGTCAAGCTCGGTCTTCTGGCACAGCGTCAGCTGGATGTCGCCGGTGCCGGGCGGCAGGTCGATGATCAGCACGTCAAGCGGACCATAGGCATCCCATTGCACCTGGCCCAGCATCTGCTGCAGCGCGCCCATCAGCATCGGGCCGCGCCAGATCACCGCCTCGTCCTCCTTCAGCATCAGCCCGATCGACATCAGGGTGACGCCATGCGCCTGCAACGGCACGATGGTCTTGCCGTCGGGCGACGAGGGGCGCTTGGTCACGCCCATCATCCGCGGCTGGCTCGGCCCGTAGATGTCGGCATCGAGCAGGCCGACCCGCTTGCCGGCCCGCGCGAGCGCCACCGCAAGATTGGCCGAGACCGTCGACTTGCCGACGCCGCCCTTGCCGGAGCCCACCGCGATCACGTGGCGCACGCCGGCAACCGGCAGCTTGCCCGCCTGCGGCGTCGGATGACCACCGATCTTCGGCCCGCCCCCAAGCCCGCGCGGCGGCCCCGCGGGCACCACCACGGTGACACTCTCCACCCCGGGAAGCGCCCTCACCGCCGCCTCGAGCGCCGGCCGCAGCGCCTCGAGCGCGGGGCCCGGCGCCCCCTCGAGAACGAAGCGCACAACGCCCGACTCGACCGCCAGCGCATGCACGAATCCCTGCGTGACCGGGTCGCCGCCCCCCGGAAGCGCGACTCGCTTCAGCGCCTCAAGCACCGTTTCCTTGCTCAGAGCCATGATCTTCTCCGCCGATTTTTGCCGGAACTGTGGCGTTTTGGCCGCGGAGTTCAAGGGCGCAAAATCGCCGCAAACTGGAGTAGCGTCGAAATTTGGCCGAAACACGCATCTTCAGAACATAAAATGTCGTGTGACGTTGGGTGAAATGACCAAATATTAGGTCAGCACCTATTATGCATTTTCTGCATGGCAGCATTGCACCTCATGGCCATTGTGCAGCTGCAGCATTGGGGCCATGTTTGCGTCAACAGCAGTGGCGACGTTGCCACCGCAAGACGGCAAGACGACGAAGACCAAAGGTTGAGACGATGGCTCTGGTTACCGACATCCGCACCGCCGACTTCGGCCTGGCGACCCTGGTTGCCAGCATCCGCGACGGGATCGCCCGCCGCAAGGTGTTCCGCCAGACGATGCGCGAGCTCAAGTCGCTGTCGCGCGCCGAGCTCGAAGATCTGGGGATCCATCGATCGATGATCACCCGCGTGGCCCTTGAGGCCGCCTACGGCAAATAAGTTTCCCTTCCTGAGGCCCCTCCTCCTCCCTGGGCCTCGGAAATCGGCGGTGCTCTCCTCCTCCTCCCTGAGGGCACCGCCACCCTATACCGGCCCCAGCCGCAAGGCACTGCCGGAAAGCCGATGCGATGACCCCCTCCTCCTCCCTGGGGTCTCGTAAAGAAGGCGGTGCCCTCCTCCTCCTCCCTGAGGGCACCGCGCTTTCTTCTCGGCGCGAGACTTGCGAAGGGCCATCCTCCTCCCGGCCCGTCGTGACAGGCGGCGACCCCCTCCTCCTCCCTGGGGTCGCCGTTCGATATACCGAAGGCCCCTCCTCCTCCCTGGGCCGACGGCTCCGGTGCCGCTCACTCCTCCTCCCGAGCGGTGCCACCCATACCAAGGCCCCCTCCTCCTCCCTGGGGCCGAGGTTCGGACGGCGGCCCCCTCCTCCTCCCTGGGGCCGCCGTTTCCATTTCCGCACCCATCTTCGCAAACCTGCATGCCTGCCCTTGCGGAGCGCACCGGGCAACGGCATTGAGGGGTGAACGGAGGAAGCCATGCTGTCCTATCAACACATCTACCACGCCGGAAACTTGGCCGACGTGCACAAGCACGCCCTGCTTGCGGTGATGCTCGACTACATGACCCGCAAGGAAAAACCGCTGAGCTATCTCGAGACCCATTCGGGCCGCGGGCTCTATGCGCTCGATGCGGCCGAGGCGGTGAAGACCGGCGAGGCGGCAGCCGGGATCGAGCGGGTGGAGAAGCTGGGCTGGTTCCCGCCGGCCCATCCCTATGCCAGGGCCCTTGCCGCGGTGCGGGCCGCGCATGGCGCGCGCGCCTATCCGGGCTCGCCGCTCGTCGCGGCGAACCTGCTGCGGCCGATCGACTCGCTCCAGCTGTGCGAGCTGCACCCGCGCGAATTCGAGGCGCTGCGCGCCGCGATGGCGCCCTTCGGTGGCGTGCTGCACCACAAGGACGGGCTGGCGATGGCGCTCGCGATGGCACCGCCGACGCCGCGCCGCGGGCTGATGCTGATCGACCCGAGCTGGGAGGTGAAAAGCGAATACGACACCATCCCGCGGCTGATGGGCCAGGTGGCGCGCAAGTGGAACGTGGGCGTGATTGCCCTTTGGTATCCGGTGCTTGCGCCCACGGTCGCGGTGGCGCCGGCGCAGGCCGCGATGGTGCGCGCCCTGATGGCCGCGCATCCCGATGCCCTGCTGAGCGAAGTGCGCTTCCCGCCCGCGCGCGAGGGGCACGGGATGATCGGATCGGGCATGGTCGTGCTGAACCCGCCCTGGGGCCTCGGTGACGAGGCCAATCGTCTGGCGAAGCTGTTCCGCAGCCTCTGAGGCCCCGGTCGCGACGGATCGGCCGTCACACCGGAGGCATCAAAGAACTGGTGCGGATGGCCCGGTGCCGGCCGCTCAGCGGCGATAGCACTTCGACTTCGAGCCGAAGCCCGAGGGCGAGCAGATCCAGCTGCCGTTGCCGGGCGGCGTGACATAGGCCACGCGTTCGGCGACGACCGGTGTGGTCGGGCGCATCCAGTCGAACCGGGCGGAGCCGTGGCCGGCCGCGGTCTTCACCACCACACTGTGGGCGGGGAGGATGTCGATGGTTGCGGTTTCGGCATGGACGGGCGCGATCGCGATCAAGGTGACGGTCGCGGCCGCAGCCGTGCGGGAAATCAAGTCGAAGATGGTCATACCTGCCTCGTGCTGTGACGCGTTGAACCCCTGTGATCGATAGGGACCCGCGTTCTCGGTTCCCATCGATCACAACAAAAGTTCCTGCGCGTCAAGCCAAGCGCGAGCGGGGCAAAACTGTGGCGCCGATGCGGCAGTGGCAACGAAAACGCGGGGGAAGTGATTTCCCCCGCGTTTTCATGTCATTGCCCTTTGGGCAGAAGATCGGCGAAATTCTGCCGTCCCGGACCCCTATTGCAGGATCTGGTTCTTCATGCGCCAGTCGGGCGCACCGAAGTTCTCCGGCCAGGGATAGACCTCGTGCTGGTTGAAATAGACCACGCCGACGAGACTTGGGTATTCCTTCTTCTCGACGCGCACGCTGTCCTTCCACATCTGGACATAATCGGCCTTGCCGACATAGCCGAGCTCGGCGACGACGACCGGCTTGCCGAACTGCGCGGCCCGCTCGTAGCGCGGCGCGAAGATCTCGTCGAAGGTGCGGTCATGGCCGTATTTCGCCTGGTCCCAGGCCTGCAGCCCGAAGACCGAGAGCCCGATCAGATCGGCATAGTCGTCGCCCGGGTAGTACTCGGCCATGTTCTTCTCGCCGAGCGGCGACCACATCACGGTGATGTTGGGCGCACGGGCACGGCACAGGTCGATCATGTGACGATAGGCCGAGATGTAATCCTTGGGATTCCAGCCCGCCCAGATGAACTGCCCCGAGGTGTCGTCCATCTCGTGGGCGAAACGCAGGGTCACCGGGCTCTTCAGCGTGGCGAGCACGTCGCAGATCGCGATCATGTTCGGGTCATATTCCCCGCGCGCGATGCCCCGGCGCAGATATTGCGCGGTGTTGCGCTCGCTGCGCGACCAGGTCCAGGGCTCGACCGTGACCAGAAGTGCCCGGTGCCGTTCCAGCGCATATTGATCGGCATCGTTCAGCGACGGCAGGTAGACGTCCTCCCACGGCAGGAACAGATGCTCGATCACCACCGGGGTCTTGTCGGTGAAATCGCCGTCCGGGTCATAGACACCGAACGGGATGTCTCCCGGTGGCACCTCGACGGGGGCGGCCAGAACCGGCCCCGCGAGGCAAAGCGCCGCGGCACATGCGGCAATGCCCGTCCAGAAAGAATGCTTCATTTTTCCCCCTCCCCATTCTCCTTCGAGAACCAGCCGGACAGATCGGGTGCGAAGAAGATCCGCACTTCCCCGTTCTGCCCCATGCCTGCCCCCGAGACGAGATATTCGACCCGGGTCAGTTTCAGCGGCGCAAGGCCGACGGCGAGTGCGCGAAGACTCGCATCGCCTCGCAGTGTAATCCCCCCGGCACAGAGCACCATGACAAGGGTCAAACCGGCGACATATCTTGCGAATTCTGCGCCGTCGCGCGGCGCCTGCCCCTTTGCCCGCGCGGCGCGGCGGTGGTGCCACAGGATGACCACCAGCAAGGTCACATAGAGCAGCGCGTTGATGATCGAGAGCAGGTAGAAGCCCCGCGCCTCGACCACGTTCGAGACCATGAGCACTGGCACGATCGCGCCCGCCGCCAGAGCGAGGTAGAGCCAGAAGATCCGCGGCGGCAGCACCGCGGCGGCGGCCTCGCCCTTGGGCGTGATGCGGAAATCCACGAAGCGCCCGGTCACCCGGTCCCACACCGCCATCAGGCAGCCCCAGAGCACCCAGGGCCATTGCAGGATGACGAACAGCGCCTTCTCCCAGGCGATCACCTTGGCATCGCGCGGCCGGAACAGCCCGTCGTGGCGCATCATGTAGGCAAAGGCGATCATCACCACGACCGAGGGCAGCGAATGCCCGAGGAAGGCGGGATAGGTGACGTCGGCAAAGCGGATGTCGAAGCACACCGCCAGGATCGGCAGCACATACATCATCGCCATGGTGATCGCGAAGAATGCATACCAGCTCTGGCACAGCAGGAAGAGCAGCTTGAGCCGCAGCGGCAGCCGGCCGAGATAGCCCGGCGTATAGCGCAGCAACAGGCTCATCAGCGAGCGCGACCACTGGAATTCCTGCGTCACCAGATCGGGCAGCGTCGCCGGCCCGTCGCCGACCGCGATCGCGTCGATCGCATGCACGCCCCGCCAGCCGGCCGAAGCGATCAGCATGGTGGTGGAATGGTCCTCGGCCAGCTCGGGCCCGAGCCCGCCCGCCTGTTGCAGCGCCACGGTGCGCACCGCGTAATGCGAGCCGATGCACATCGGCGTCAGCACCCCGGTATAGCCCGCCTGGAACACGCCATGAAACGCCGCCTCGGCGTAAAGCCGGGTCCGCGCCGCCCAGCTTTCCGCGGCATTCGCGGCGCAGATCGAGGGCGCGCTGACATAGCCCACCTCCGGATCGGCGAAGGGGCGCAGCATCTCGCGCAGATAGCCCGGCTGCGGCACGTGATCGGCATCAAGCTGGCTGACGATGTCGTAATCGCGATAGCCCCAGGTGTCGTAGAAATAGGCGAGGTTGCCTTCCTTGCAGCGGGTCCGGCGCGGCCATTCGGCACGGTGATACTCCGCGAGCCCCTTGCGGGTCGAGATCATCACCCGATGCGCGGCACACCAGGCGCGGGTCTCCTCGGACGGGTCCTCGTCGGCAAGCCAGGTGTCGTGCGGATAGTCCTGCGCCAGCATCGCCTCGAGCGTCTTGCGCACCACGGCGAAGGGCTCGGAGGGGGTCTTGGTGGTCACCATCGCGACGTGCCAGCGCCCCACCTCGGGATCGGGCGCGGCCGAGCGGCGGGCGAAGAGGAAGACCAGCACGAAATAGAGCTGCATCCCCCAGATCCAGGCCATCGCCGCGGTGACAAGCCAGTAGCGCGCCGGGCCGATGAGATGGGCGGGCTGCAGCCACCAGGCCCAGAACCACCCCGCCGCCAGAAGCCACAGCGCGATCACCAGCCGATAGCGCAGGGCCCGGAGGCCCGTCACCACCGGTGCAAGCATCGGACGCGGCTCCAGGGCAGGATGACGGCTCATGGCCCGGCCTTGATATCCCCATGGCCGAACCAGGGCGCGGCGTCGGCGACGATCCGCTCGAGCCCGAACTCGGGCCGGAAGTCCAGAACGGCGCCGGCGCGCGCGATATCGGCGTAAAGCGCCGCCGGATCGCCCGGACGGCGCGGCTCCTCGAGGACCGGGACAGCGCGCCCGGTCACCCTCTCGATCATCGACACGACCTCGCGCACCGAAGCCCCCTGCCCTGTTCCGAGGTTCAGGGCCACACTCTCGCCCGCCCCGGCCAGATAGTCCAGCGCCCGCACATGCGCGCGCGCCAGGTCGGTGACATGGATGTAGTCGCGGATGCAGGTGCCGTCGGGCGTCGGGTAGTCGGTGCCGAAGATCCGCAACGGCCCGCCCTTGCCCGAGGCGGCAAGCAGCGCGAGCGGCAACACATGCGTCTCGGGGTCGTGTCGCTCGCCCGCCTCGCCTGCGGGATCCGCCCCCGCCGCGTTGAAGTAGCGCAGCGCGACATGGCGCAGCCCCCAGGCCACGCCCGCGTCGCGCAGCATCCATTCGCAGACGAGCTTGGTGCGGCCATAGGGGTTGATCGGCGCCTGCGGCATGTCTTCCGAGATCGGCAGCCGGTCGGGCGTGCCATAGGTCGCGCAGCTCGAGGAGAACACGATCTGCGTCAGCCCCGCCGCCTGCATCGCGCCGAGAAGGCCGATCATGCCGCCGAGGTTGTTGTCGTAATAGGCCTGCGGCTCGGCCACGCTTTCGCCGACATAGGCGAGCGCGGCGAAATGGATCACCGCCTCGGCCCGGTGCGCGCGCAGGGCGGCAAGAACCGCCGCCCTGTCACGCAGGTCGCCGCGCACCAGCGGCCCCCATTTCACTGCATCGGCATGGCCGCGCGAGAGGTTGTCGAAGGTGACCGGGATGCACCCCGCCTCGGCCAGCGCCTTGCAGCAATGCGAGCCGATATAGCCCGCACCGCCGGTCACCAGCACTGTCTTCGGCAGGGTCATGCCACGCCACCCGCACTGATCCGCTGCTGCGCCAGAAGTTCCTGACGGAAATAGGCGATCGTCGGCAGCAGGCCTTCGCGCAGCGCCACCTTCGGCGCCCAGCCAAGCAGGTTATGCGCCCGGGTGATGTCGGGACGGCGTTGCAGCGGGTCGTCCTTCGGCAGCGGCAGATGCACGAGCGGGCCGCGCGCGCCGGTCAGTTCGAGCACCATCTGCGCCAGCTCGAGCATGGTGAACTCGCCCGGATTGCCGAGGTTCACCGGCGCATAGATCGCCTGGGTGGCCTCGGGAGCCTCCATCAGCATCTGAAGCGCGTCGACCATGTCCGAGACATAGCAGAAGGAACGGGTCTGGGTGCCATCGCCATAGACCGTCAGCGGCGCGCCGCTGATCGCCTGGACGATGAAGTTCGACACCACGCGCCCGTCCTCGGGGTCCATCCGCGGCCCGTAGGTGTTGAAGATCCGGGCGATGCGGATATCGACCCGCCTGGTGCGGTGGCTTTCGTAGAACAGCGTTTCGGCAGCACGCTTGCCCTCGTCGTAGCAGGAGCGCGGGCCGACGGTGTTGACGTTGCCGCGATAGCTTTCCGGCTGCGGGCTGCAGTCGGGATCGCCATAGACCTCGGAGGTCGAGCTTTGCAGGATGCGCGCCCGCTTCGCCTCGGCGAGCTCGAGCAGGTTCATCGCCCCTAGCACCGAGGTCTTGAAGGTATGCACCGGATCGGCCTGGTATTTCGGCGGCGAGGCCGGGCAGGCAAGGTTATAGATCCGGTCGATCGGCCCGGCGACGGTGAACGGCTCGATCACGTCATGCTGGATCCAGCCGAACCGCGGATGGGTGACCAGGGTGCCGATATTCTCGAACCGCCCGGTCGAGAGATTGTCGACGCAAATCACCCTGTCGCCATGGTCAAGCAATCGTCGGATCAGGTTGGAGCCGATGAACCCGGCGCCTCCCGCCACCAGAACCGTCCTGCCGCTGCGCCCGGAGGGCTGTTCGCCCTGAGGGTCGAAGCGGATCGAAAACGTCTTACGCTTCGTCATAATGATATCCCCCCTTTCCACCCCGAAACGCATTTCCTCCTTGCGCCTTGGGGAGCTCCGGGACCGAGTGGTTACCGGAGTCGGGAATTATTATATACTTTTTAATCTTGTTATTGTTGAGTCATATCAAGTTCATGATGTTTAAATACTATGCACCAGCAATACTCTAGGTTGTATTCTTAATGTCCGGATATCGCCTTGCGCGAGTGCCCGCCTAATTTCCAGCCAAAGCCGCATTTACGCAATCTGCCGGCAGATCCAGGTCGATGGCCACGCCGCCCTTGCGCCAGAGCCGGAAATCCTCGCCATCCATCTTGCCCGCATTCGCGGTCAGCAGACGGAAACGGTTGGCGAAATAGGTGGTCGGGCCGACCGTCACCTTGCGGATCACCAGATCGGTGTCGCCGGTCTTGCCCGCCCCCGCCCAGTCGTCGTTCAGGAACCAGACATCCAGACGACGCGCGCAGGCGCCGGCAGCCAGCGGCAGCCGCACCTCGGTCATCGCCGCCGAGATCGCCGCGGCACTGGCCGCGGCATGGGTGGTATCGGCCGCACCCGGCACCTCGAAACCGCCGACATCCGTGCCGTCGAGCATCACCCAGCCCTTCGGCGGGGCATCGAAACGCGTGCCCGAAACGGTCAGCACCACCTCGGTCGGCGTCGCGGCCGGGGCGGCGGGCTTCTTGCCCGACAGCACCGCCGCCAGATGCACGTCATGGCCCGCAACAGCCGCGGCCAGCGTCGCCTGAGCGGCCTCTGCCGCCGCGACGTCGCCCGCCCGGTCCGCCATCTCGAGCGGATCGGCGGACAGATCGAACAGCCGCTTCTCGCCGGTGCTGGCGTTGTAGATGTACTTGCGCGCGCCCTCGCGGAAACCGAGCTGGAACCCGTTCCAGGGCGCGAAGAACATCACCCCGTCGGGGCGCTCGGGCGCAAAGACCGAATGCCCCTCCCACTGCCAGGGGCGCGGCAGGCCGAGCAGGTCCGCCACCGTCGGCGCGACATCGGTGATGCCGACGATCAGGTCGCTGCGGCTGCCGGAGAAAAGCTGCGGGTTGATGAAGGCGAAGGGGATGTGGACGTTCTCCTCGAACAGCCCCGAGGCGTGCACATAGGTGCCATGCTCGCCGAAGGCCTCGCCATGATCGCCGAGCACGACGACCAGCGTCTCGTCGGCAAGCCCTGTCTCGCGCAGGTGGTCCATCAGCCGCCCGAAGGCGCTGTCGCCCACCCGCAGCGCGTTCAGATAGCGGTTCAGGTCCGGATCGTCGGAATAGGGCTGCAGATCCGGCCCCGGGAAATAGGGGTGATGCGTCATCCCCGTGCGGAAGGTGACGAAGAAGGGCTGCTTCGGCGCCGCGTCGATCCACTCGGCGATGCGGTCGGCGGTGCACAGGTCGGACGAGGTGTTCAGGAAGCGGTCGGTGACGCTTTGCACCTCGAACACGCCCTGATCGCAGGTCCAGTCGCGATAATCGACGACATGCTCGAAGCCCATCTCGGTGACGAAACCGCCGGTGTTCTGGAACCGGTTGTCCGAGGAGTTGAAGAAAGCGGTGCGCGCGCCCGCCTTCTGCATCTCGCGCGCGAGGCTCGGGAAGCCCGCCAGAACCCCGGTCTCGGTCATCGAGGTGGTCGAAAGCTCGGGGACCAGCCCGGCGAGTGCCGAGACGAGGAAATAGTTCGAGGCCGGCACATGCGCGTAGGCGCGATCGAAGGCGAGCGCATGGGCAAGCTCGGCCTTCAGGTGCGGGGTGACGGGCACGGTGCCCTCCCAGCCCTCGGCCCGGCGCGCGGGCGTCGATTCATAGGCATAGAGCAGCACGTTGCGGATCTTCTTCGGCGGATCGGCCGGCCGCGGCAGCCCGGGCACGGTGGCAAAGGCGCTTTGCGCATTGCCCCGCTCCAGCGCGGCAACCGCGGCATCGCCATCGGCGCGGCCGATCGAGCGCAGGAAGGCCCAGACCGGGTTCACCAGACGCGCCCGCGCGACACCGGTGGGCGCAGTATCGAGCGCGGCGCCCGAGACGATGCCCAGCCCGAAGAGGCCGAGCAACAGCGCCGCCCCCGGCGCGCGCCAGCCGGCGAGCCCGCGCGCGCCCAGCACCAGCGCCGCGACCAGAGCGGCCACGCCGAAGAAGGCGAGCGGCGAGACGAGGTGCCAGATGCTGTCGAGGATCACGTCGGTATGGGCGATGTCGGAATAGGCGACCCAGTCCATCGTCACCGGCGCCCCCAGCATGTCGAGGGCAACGAGATTGCCGATCCCCCACAGCATCAGAAGGCTCGCGAGCACGCCATAGAGCGCCGCCGCGACCCGCCCCGCCCGCGGCCCCTCGCCGCGCAGCACGGTGATCGTGGCATAGGTCAGCGCCAGCAGGATGAGCCAGTCCTGCCACATGCCGCGCAGCACGAGTTCGGCCCCGTCACCCGGGGACAGTCCCGCCAGATCGCCGCGCAGGGCCACGATCCGCACCCCGAGAAGCACCAGCCCCAGCAGCGCCCCCGCCCACATCACGCGCGCCGAACGGATCTCGTTCAGACCGCGCGCCTCCCCCTGACGTTCACGCAAGATCGCCCCCCGGTTCCATCACCGCGCTGCAAGAATCGCCCCGAGCACATCGGGGCGCATCACACTGTCATTGCAGGGCGGCGCGTCCGGCAACCGGCTGCAGGCCTGATAGAGCCCGCGCAGTGTCTGCCGCCCGGCGATCCCGTCCAGCGCGCCGCGATAGAGCCCCTCGCCCGCAAGCTTCTTCTGCAGCAGGTAGATCGTGGCGTTGGGGTTGGCCTTGTAGAGGTCCCGGCCGAAATCCTTGGAAACCAGATCCGGCCGCGCCGCAACCGCACCGGCAAGCGCCTCCCAGGCCGCGGGCTTGCGCGCCCGCGCCGCCGCGATCGTCTGGCCAAGCCGCCAGCTGTCATCGGGCCCGATCACCGTGCCGTATTTCGCCAGCGCCGCATCGGCATCACCAAGCCGCCGATGCAGGTTCATCCGGTTGCCGTCACGCAAGATCCCCACGAGGAAGCGCGCCGCCGTGCGATTGCCGGCATCCGCCGCCACCTGCAACCGCTCGATCGTCTTCGGCCCGCTCGCGATCATCGAGATGCCCCACATCTGCCGGGTGGCATCCAGCACCTCGATCCGCTCGTTGCCCGCCGCCCGCGCCCGCTCGGCAAAGCCCGCGAATTTCGCGCGCGAGACCGAACCGCCGCCGAGGTAGCCATACATCGCCCCCTCGGCGAGGATCGCCCAGGCCTCGCCATCGCCCATCTCGCCCGCGCGCCGCAACAGTGCCTCGGCGCCCGCCGGGTCGCGCTGGCCCCACATCGCCATCTCGCCGACCTGACGCAGCGCCCGGGGCTTGCCCTGCGCCGCCGCGGCCTCGGCCAGATCGCGCGCCTTCGCGGCATCTTTCGGCAGCCCGATCCCGTAGAGATAGAACCCCGACAGCGCCGTCTGTGCGGCGGCGTCGCCGGCCGCCACGCCCGCGTCGAGCAACGCCTTGCCGGCGGCAATGTCACGCGGCAGGATCCAGCCGCCGATCAGCTGCTCGCCCAGAAGGGCACGTGCCTCGGCATTGCCCGCAGCCGCGGCCTTTTCCAGCAGCGCCTTCGCGCGTGCCGGATCGGCCGGCGCGGCCTTGCCCCACAGGAGCGCGCCGCCAAGCGCGGTCATCGCCCGCGCATCGCCCGCCGTCGCCGCCGCCTCGAGCAGGGCCAGCCCGCGCGCGGGATCGGCCTTCAGGTAATAGCCGTCGACCAGCATCCGGCCAAGCTCGGCCTGCGCCCGGACATCGCCCTGCGCCGCCGCCTGGCCAAGCAGCTCGCCCCCCGCGGACACATCCGCCGCGATGCCATCAAGCCCGAAGACCAGCGCAAGACCGCGGTCACGCAAGGATTGCGGCGACTCGGCCGCGGCCTGTCCCGGCGCCGGTGGCGCCGTCTGCTGTGCAAACACAAACCCTTGAGGAACAGCGGAAATTCCCAGAATTGCCGCAACCGACACGGTGGCGATCAACGGCGAAACACGCATGACACGCATGACAGCCCTCCCCCCATTGTAAGGTTAATGATCCCACTTTTCGGGGCGTCTGTCTTTGATCTCGGCCAATTTTTTGGGCAAAGCGTCCGGCGAGGGGGCGGCAGCCCCCGGCGGAGGGCTCAGAACGGCACGTCCCCCGCCGCATCGGCCGCGGTCACGAAGCCCGCCTTGACGTGCTTCGCCCCCGCCTTGTCGAACTCGATCACCAGCGTGTCGCCCTCGATCTCCATCACCTCGCCATAGCCGAACTTCTTGTGGAAGACCCGGTCGCCGATGCCGAAGGCGACATGGTCGACGGTGGTGACGGTGGTCGGGCGCGGCGGCGGGGCGCCATGGCTTTGCAGCCGCTTCCAGCCCGGCGAGTTGTAGACATCGGCGCGGCTTGCCCGCTCCTCCATCCGCGAACCGCCGCCAAAGCCGCTGCCCGCCCCGCCAAAGGCCCCGGCCGCCCCGAACCCGCCACCGTAAAGCCCGGGCGGGGTCAGCACCTCGACATGGGCGGCAGGCAGCTCGTCGATGAAGCGCGAGGGCAGCTGCGACTGCCACTGGCCATAGACCCGGCGGTTGCCCGCAAACGAGATCGTGCACAGCTCCTCGGCCCGGGTGATGCCGACATAGGCCAGCCGGCGCTCCTCCTCGAGCCCCTTCTGCCCGGTCTCGTCCATCGCGCGCTGGCTCGGGAACAGCCCGTCCTCCCAGCCCGGCAGGAAGACGACCGGAAATTCCAGCCCCTTCGCCGCGTGCAAGGTCATGATCGAGACCTTGTCCTCGCCCTCGGCACTGTCATTGTCCATGATCAGCGCGACGTGCTCGAGGAAGCCCTGCAGGTTCTCGAACTGCTCGAGCGCCTTGACCAGTTCCTTCAGGTTCTCGAGCCGGCCGGGCGCCTCGGGGGTCTTGTCGTTCTGCCACATCTCGACATAGCCCGACTCCTCGAGAATGCGCTCGACCAGCCGGATATGCGAATGATCGTTCGCCGGCGGCACCGCGCCCTCGTCGAGCTCGATCAACGCATCGTCATCCTCGGCCGGGCTCGTCGCCGTGGCCGGCGAGGCGGCGCGGATCTCTGCGTTCCAGCGCGCGACATTCTCGACGAAAAGCCGCAGCTGCCCGCCCGCCTTGCCGCCGATCTCGCCCGCCGCGACCAGCCGGCGCGCGGCATCGAACAGGCTCAGCCCCGCCTCGCGCGCCATCATCTGAATCCGCGCCTGCGCCTTCTCGCCCAGCCCGCGCTTCGGCGTGTTGATGACGCGCTCGAAGGCAAGATCGTCCTCGGGCGAGACGGCCAGGCGGAAATAGGCCATCGCGTCGCGGATCTCGAGCCGTTCATAGAACCGCGGCCCGCCGATCACCCGATAGGGCAGACCGATGGTCAGGAAACGGTCCTCGAAGGCGCGCATCTGGTGGCTGGCGCGCACCAGGATCGCCTGATCGGACAGCTGCACCGCCCCGACCGGGCGCCGCCCCGCAGCGATCGCCTCGATCTCCTCGCCGATCCAGCGTGCCTCTTCCTCGCCATCCCAATGGCCGATCAGCCGCACCTTCTCGCCGCCCTTCGCCTCGGTCCAGAGCGTCTTGCCAAGCCGCCCCTCGTTCGTCGCGATCAGCCGCGAGGCGGCGGCCAGGATATGTTCGGTCGAGCGGTAATTCTGTTCGAGCCGGATCACCACCGCACCCGGGAAATCCTTCTCGAAGCGCAGGATGTTGCCAACCTCGGCGCCGCGCCAGCCATAGATCGACTGGTCGTCATCGCCGACGCAGCAGATGTTGCGATGCCCCTGCGCCAGCAGCCGCAGCCACAGATATTGCGCGACGTTGGTGTCCTGATATTCGTCGACGAGGATATAGCGGAACCAGCGCTGATACTGCGCCAGCACATCCGCGTGGGTCTGGAAGATCGTCACCATATGGAGCAGCAGATCGCCGAAATCGACGGCGTTCAGCGCGCGCAGCCGGTCCTGATAGGCGGCATAGAGCTCGGAGCCGCGGTTGTTGAAGGCCGCGGTCTCGGCGCCCTTCACCCGCTCGGGCGTCAGCGCGCGGTTCTTCCAGCCGTCGATGATGCCCGCAAGCTGCCGCGCCGGCCAGCGCTTCTCGTCCATGTTCGCGGCCAGGATCAGCTGCTTCAGCAGCCGGATCTGGTCGTCGGTGTCGAGGATGGTGAAGTTCGACTTCAGCCCGACGAGTTCCGCATGCCGCCGCAACAGCTTGACGCAGACCGAGTGGAAGGTGCCCAGCCACGGCATCCCCTCGATCGCACCGCCCAGCAGCCGGCCCACGCGCTCCTTCATCTCGCGCGCGGCCTTGTTGGTGAAGGTGACGGCCAGGATCTCGTTCGGGCGGCAGCGGCCCGAATGGATCAGATGCGCGATCCGCGTGGTCAGCGCCTTGGTCTTGCCGGTGCCCGCCCCCGCCAGCATCAGCACCGGCCCGTCGAGCGCCTCGACCGCGGCACGCTGCGCCGGGTTCAGCCCCTCGAGATAGGGCGCGGGACCGCCCTGCATCGCCTGCATGGCGCGCTGCGTGAGACTCAGCGCCCCCTCGAACGGATCATCGTCGTCATAACTGCTCATGGCGGCAATCTAGCCGTCCGCGCCGGCGAGGCCAAGAGTTGTTCCGCATCCGTTCACATCTTCGCGCCGGACTTCCATGCCGCACCCGACAAACCTCGCGCATCGCGGAGGCCGCATGATGACCGACACCGGAACCGACCTGAGCTTTGCCCTCACCCCGGCCGATGCGCTGGCCTGGGAGGCGCAGCCGCAGGCACTGCGCTGCACCCGCCTTTTCGCCTATTACCTCTGGCTCGCGGCCGGAGCCGGCTGGCTGCTGCTCCTGCCCGCGTACTGGATCACCGGGCAGCTTGCCGGGCTGCTGCGGCTTCTGCTGCTGGTGGCCGTGCAGATCGCGCTTGCCAGTCTCGCCATGAGCCTCGCCGCGCGCCGCCGTGCCCGACGGCGCGTTCCCGCGCCGATCGAGGCCCGGCTTGCCGAACGGGGCCCCGCCCTCCTCTGGCAGCTCAGCTCCGCCCCCGCGCAGGAGATTGACGCGGCAGCGATCCGGCAGGTGTGCCTCACCGCCCGCCACCTGTTCCTCGACGCGCCGCCCGCCGTGGTGATCGTGCCCGTCATCGCCTTCCCCACCGCACAGGCCGCGCAGGATTTCGCCCGGCGGTGGGAGGCCCGCCGCGCTGCGGCGGCCTCCTGAACCGTAGTATGCCCGCACCACCCGCGGCGCGCCCGCTTCGCCTAGGCTGAGGACGGAGGAGAGCCAAGGGAGGAAAACATGGCAAAGATCCTGATGATCACTGGCGATTTCACCGAGGATTACGAGACGATGGTGCCGTTCCAGTGCCTGCTGGCCTGCGGGCACACGGTGGATGCGGTCTGCCCGGGCAAGGCGGCGGGCGAGACAGTGAAGACCGCGATCCACGATTTCGAGGGCGACCAGACCTATTCCGAGAAGCCCGGCCACAATTTCGCGCTCAATGCCGATTTCGCCGCGGTCGATCCGGCAGGCTATGATGCGCTTGTGGTGCCGGGGGGCCGGGCGCCCGAATATCTGCGCCTCGATCCGCAGGTGCGCGCGATGGTGCGGCACTTTTTTGAGACCGACAAACCCGTCGCCGCGATCTGCCACGGCGCGCAGCTGCTGGCCGCGGCGGGCGTGCTTGCCGGGCGGACCTGCTCGGCCTATCCCGCCTGTTCCTACGAGGTGACGGCGGCGGGCGGCACCTATGCCGATATTGCGGTGACAGAGGCGGTGACCGATGGCAAGCTGGTGACCGCGCCCGCCTGGCCCGCACATCCGAGCTGGCTGCGGCAGTTCATGGCGCTGCTCTGACATCAACGGGAGGGAGGCCCCGCGATGTGCGAACTCTTCATCAAGGCCGATGCCGGCCAATGGCAAAGCCGCACGCACAGCCTGCGCATCGACGGGGTCGCCACCTCGATCCGGATCGAGAACGCCTTCTGGGCGACGCTCGAGGAGATCGGCGCGCGCGACGGGATGAGTGTGGCGCAGCTGATCACCCGGCTCTGGCACGAGGCGATGGACGCCGATCATGACCTCGGCAATTTCACCTCGTTCCTCCGGGTCTGCTGCGCGCGCTATCACGCATTGATCGCGGCGGGCGAGATCTCGGCCGATCTCACCGTGCCGATCGCCGCCCATCCCGCGCGCGAGATCCTCGCCCGCGAGGCGGCGCGGCGGCTGGAGCGGGAGGCGCTGCACGTGAATTGAACTGGTGGAGGGGGCGCTGCCCCCGTCTCCGTGCCGGAGACTCCCCCGAGGTATTTCGGGCAAGATGAAACCGCCCGCTCGGCTTTCATCTTGCGGAAAATACCTCGGGGGGAGGCGAAGCCGGGGGGCAGCGCCCCCCGACCCGGTCTCAGCCCGCGTGCACGAGCGAGGCGAAGAACCGCGGATCGAGGCTTGCGCTGGCGAAGGTCGGCCCCTCGGTCAGCACGGCCACCGCGTCGTGGCTGTGCAGGCTTTCCTGATGGCTCGCCATCACCCGGAAATCGCCCACCCGCGGATCGGCGAGCAAGCCCTCGGCGAAGACCCGCACCGCATCCTCGACAAAGATCGGATGCGCGGCGTTCAGCTCGGCAAAGGCCTGCTCGTCCTCGCGTTTCACCATCACCTGGGTCTCGGTCGGCACCGCGGCGCGGGCGATGTCGATCAGGTCCTCGAACCACAGCACCTTGCCCGGCTCGACCGCGACCGAGATCCGCGCGACCGAGCGTTGCGAATGCGGCGTCGCCAGCCGGCCGCGGCTGGTGCGGGCGTGCTCGCTCAGCTCGAGCGAACAGGGGCAGGTCGAGGAATAGACATAATCGAGATGGATCGCCTTCAGCCGGCGCCCGCCCTGATCCGCCATCTCGAGCGCGATGTCGTAATATTGCCAGCCCGAGAGGCCCGAGCGCAGGCTGTCGACCCGCACCGGATAGGAAAAGCGCATCATCAGCCGGGCGTCGAAACTGTCCAGATCGTCCTTGTAGCCGTCGAGCGCCGCCGCCATCACCTCGAAGGAGAACTCGCGCTCGGCATGGCCATAGAAGGAGCGGATGATCCGGCTCATGTTGATGCCCTTCTTCTCGGCATCGAGGCTGACCGTGCCGGTGACCGAGGTCTCGAGCGTGACCTCGCCGGGCGGGTTGTCGGTGCCCGGGCGCAGCCGGTAGCGGATCGGCAGGCGGAAGTTCGAGATCCCGACATGGGCGATCGACGCATGCGCCCCGGTGATCAGCGAGGCAGGGCCGTTCTGCAGATCGGGCATGCCGTCCTTGTAGGCGGCATCGGGGCGGAACTCCGCGTCATAGGTCCGCACCAGATCGGGATAGTTCGACAGCAGATGCCCCGGCAGCAGCCGCGCAATCGCCGGGTCGAGCCGGGCGACCTCGACCGGGTCGGCGCGCTCGGCCCAGGCCCGCAGCGTGGCCAGCGCGGCCTTCGCGGCCTCGGTGTCGGGGCTGTTGCTGCGCTCGTGCATGTTCATCTGTCCCTCCGGTCGGTCGCGGCCCCGGACCATATGGGACCGGGGCCGCGAAAGTCCAAGGGAAACTCAGGCCGCGTCCAGCGCCGCGCGGATGTCCCCGACCAGATCGGTGGTGTCCTCGATCCCCATCGAGATCCGCACCAGCCCCTCGGTGATGCCGATCGTGGCGCGGTCTTCCTCGCTCAGGTTCTTGTGCGTCGTGGTCGCGGGATGGGTCGCGATCGACTTCGCATCGCCGAGGTTGTTCGAGATCGAGACGATCCGCAGCGCGTCGAGGAAGCGGAAGGCCGCCGCCTTGCCGCCGGCCAGATCGAGGCACAGCATCGTGCCGCCCGCCCCCATCTGCTCCATCGCCAGGGCGTGCTGCGGATGGTCGGCGAGCCCCGGATAGATGGTGCGCGCAAGCTTTGCATGCCCCGCCACCGCCGAGGCCACCGCCACCGCATTCGCCGCCTGCGCCCGCACCCGCAGGTCCAGCGTCTGCAGGCCCGAGAGCAGGATCCAGGCGTGGAACGGGCTCATCGCGCCGCCGGTGTGCTTGACATAGGTTTCAAGCGGACCGCGGATGAAGTCGCGCGTGCCAAGCACGATGCCGCCCAGCACCCGGCCGCCGCCGTCGATATGCTTGGTCGCGGAATAGACGATGACATCGGCACCAAGCGCCACCGCACGCGAGAAGATCGGCGAGGCGAAGGCGTTGTCGACCACCACCACGGCGCCGACAGCATGGGCGATCCCGGCCACGCCCTTGATGTCGATCACCTCGAGCCCGGGGTTCGACACGCTCTCGAAGAAGCACACCCTGGTCTCGGGCCGCACCGCCGCGCGCCAGTTCGCCAGATCGGCGCCGTCGATCAGCGTCACCTCGACACCGAAGGTCGCGAGCACCTTGAGCACATGCAGGCACGAGCCGAACATCTGCCGCGCCGCCACGACATGGTCACCCGGCTTCACCAGCGCCATCAGCGCGCCGTTGATCGCGGCCATTCCCGAGGCACAGGCGAAACCGTCTTCGGTGCCCTCGATCGCCGCCATCCGGTCCTCGAACATCCGCGTCGTCGGGTTGCCGTAGCGGGCATAGATGAACTCGTCCGGGCCCGAGGAGATGAAGCGCGCCTCGGCGACCTCGGCCGAGGGATAGACGAAGCCCTGGGTCAGGAACAGCGCCTCGGCCATCTCGCCGTATTGCGAGCGGCGGATGCCGTCATGCACGAGTTTCGTCCGGGTGTTCCAGTCTTTCGTCATGGGCCCTCTCCTGAAAAGGTGACACGGCCTAACTCCGCGGGCCCGGCGCGTCAACCTGCCGCAGCCGCGCGGGCCTGCAATTCGGCCTTGTATTCAAGGGTTTGAATAAGGGCGGCGCGGGCGAGATCAACCCTCTCCGCCGCCCTCGGTGCCATCTTCGCCGGGCTTTTCAACGGCGTAGCGGGAGAAGAGCTTCCCCTGCCCCATGAAGAAGCCGAACATCAGCACCGTCAGGCCGAAGGTCTTGAAGTTGACCCAGGCGGCGTCGGACATGGTGCGCCAGATCACCTCGTTCGCGACGGCAAGGCCGAGGAACAGGATCACCAGCCGCTTCGTCAGGATCATCCAGCCCTCGTGCCGCATCGGGATCGCGTCTTCCATCACCAGCTGCAGCCAGGGCTTGCCGCGCGCCAGCCCGAAGCCCAGAAGCGCGGCGAAGAGCAGATAGATCAGCGTCGGCTTCATCTTGAAGAAATGCGGGTCGTTGAACCACACCGAGAGCCCGCCGAAGACCACGACGAGAACGAGCGTCGCCACCTGCATCGGCGAGAGCCGGCCGGTGAGGCGCCACAGGATCAGCGTCGAGACGACGAGCAGCGGCACGAAGATCGCCGTGGCCAGCACGAAGCCCGAATAGCTCTGCCCGCCAAAGGCGACATGGGCGTCCTTGAGCCGGTTGAAGGCGATGAAGAAGACCAGCAGCGGCCCGAAATCGAGTGCGGCCTTCAGCCAGGGATTGATCTTGCGTTTGCCGCTCATGTCGTCATCCGTTCTCAGCGGTTGCCCGCGAATTCCACGATCACCGCGCCGGCGGCGATCAGCGCCATCAGCGCCGTGCGCCGCGGTCCGACCTTCTCGCCCAGCACGAGCCAGCCGATCAGCGCCGCGAAGACCGTCGAGGTCTCGCGCAGCACCGCGGCCTCGCCCACCCGGTCAAGCCGCGTGGCGAGCATGATCGCACCGAAGGAGAAATAGGCGACAAAGGCGCCAAGCACACCCCTTTTCAGCAAGGGCAGCAGTTCCGAGCCCGGAACGTGGCGCCAGCGCCGCAGGGTGGCGAGCGGCATGAACCAGCCGTCGAGGAAGAAGAACCACGCAAGGAAGGTGAAGGGATCGGCCGTGGCGCGGATGCCATAGGCGTCATAGGTGGTGTACAGCGCGACGAATCCGCCGGTCAGCACCGCGAGCGCCAGCGCCGGCACCATCGTCTCGCGGCCCGTCGTGACGTGGCGCAGGTTGTAGAGCGCCAGCCCGTAGATCCCCGCGAGCAGCACCCCGACCCCCGCCCATTGGCCCAGGGTGAAATGCTCGCCGAAAAGCAGCCCGGCCCCGATCACCGCAAAGAGCGGCGCGGTGCCGCGCACCACCGGATAGACCACGGTATAGGCGCCGCGGGCATAGGTCATCGCCTGCGCGAACTTGTAGCCGATGTGGATCACCACCACCGTGGCGAAGATCGGCCACATGTGCGGCTCGGGCCAGGGCACGACGAACAGCGCGAAGGGCGCGGCAATCAGGCCATAGCTCGCGTCGATCGCCGCGCGGCTGATCCAGGGATCGTGCCGCCCCTTCTGCAGCGCCCCGAAGAGCGCATGCAGGAAGGCCGCCATCAGCGCGAGCGCGAGCGCCGCGTGGTGCCCCGCTGGCGTGCCCTCGAGCGAGGCGATAAGGTCACTCATGCACTGCCTCCACGGAGTTCACCGATGCAGATCCTGTCGCAGCTCTGGACCGACCTGTCCGACTCCTTCACCGCCACGCCACCTTCGGTGGCGACGATGCGGATGCTGGCCGCGCTCGCCCTTGGCGGCACGATCGGTTTCGAGCGGGAATGGCACCACAAGCCGGCCGGGCTGCGCACCCACATGCTGATCGCCGTCGCCGCCTCGCTCTTCGCGCTGATTGCGCTCGAACTCGTCGACATCTCGCGCACCGAGGGGGCGGCAAGCGGCGCGCGCTCGGACATCGTGCGGCTGATCGGCGCCGTCACCTCGGGCGTCGCCTTCCTGGCCGCCGGCACGATCATCACCTCGGGCGGGCGGGTGCGCGGGCTGACGACCGGGGCCAGCATGTGGCTTGCCGGTGCGGTGGGGCTTGCCTGCGGCACCGGGCGGATCGGGCTTGGTGCGCTTGCGACCGGCATCACCGTCACCGTGCTGTGGGTGTTCCGCCGGATCGAGGAACGACTTGAAAGCCCCGCAACGCGGGCGATGAACGAGGATGCCGACCTGCCGATGACGCCCGACGACGAGGCGCGGCACCGGCACACGCCCACCGACCCGATGGCCTGACCCCGGGTCATCGCCGCTTCAGTCCTCCACCCCCACCAGCGCGCGGGCGAACTCCTCGGGGTCGAAGGGGGCGAGGTCGTCGATCTGCTCGCCCACCCCGATCGCATGGATCGGCAGGCCGAACTTGTCGGCGAGCGCCACCAGGACACCGCCCTTCGCCGTGCCGTCGAGCTTGGTCATCACCAGCCCCGAGACATCGGCGATCTTCGAGAAGATCTCGACCTGGCTCAGCGCGTTCTGCCCGGTGGTGGCATCGAGCACCAAAAGCGTGTTGTGCGGCGCGTCGGGGTCCTTCTTGCGGATCACCCGGACGATCTTCGCCAGCTCCTCCATCAGGTCGGCGCGGTTCTGCAGCCGCCCGGCGGTGTCGATCATCAGAAGGTCGGCCCCATCCTCCTGCGCCTTCGTCATCGCGTCGAAGGCAAGCGAGGCCGGGTCCGAGCCCTCGGGCGCGGTCAGCACCGGCACGCCGGCGCGCTCGCCCCAGACCTTCAGCTGTTCGACGGCCGCCGCGCGGAAGGTGTCGCCCGCGGCGATCACCACCGTCTTGCCCGCGGCGCGGAACTGCGAGGCGAGCTTGCCGATCGTCGTGGTCTTGCCCGAGCCGTTCACGCCGACGACCAGCACCACCTGCGGGCGCTTGGCGTAAAGCGGCATCGGCCGGGCGACAGGCTCCATGATCCGGGCGATTTCCGCGGCCAGAAGCGCCTTGATCTCGGGCACCGAGAGCTTGCGCCCCATCCGGCCCTCGGCAAGGTTCGCGGTGACCCGCAGCGCGGTGTCCACCCCCATGTCGGAGGTGATCAGCAGCTCCTCGAGGCTTTCGAGCATCGCATCGTCGAGAACACGGCGCGGCGCCTCCTCGCCCGTGCGGCCCAGCAGCCGGCCGAGGAAACCGGGCTTGCGCGCCTCTTCGGCCGGGGCGGAAGGCGCCGGCGCCGGCGCTTCGGGGGCCGCCGCTTCGGGCGCCTCGGTCTCGGCGCTTTCGGCGACGATCGCCTCGAGCCCCTCCTCAAGCCTCGAGGAGGACCGGGTCAGGCGCGACTTGAGCTTGGAAAAGAACGACATCGGGGGACCTCCGTTTCCTTTCACCTACTGGATGCGGGCGCGCGATGGAAGGGCTCAGGGCAGAAGCCCGCCCGCAAGGATCAAGGCCTGCGCCGGCCAGTAGAGCGCCCAGACGAGAAAGGCCGCCGCCCGCGCGCCGCGCCCGGGCGCCAGCACGAAGAGCAGCAGCGCGAGAACGAAGTCCGAGGCGACGAAGACGAGCGCGCCGAAGACGAGCCGCGGCGCGCCCGGAAGCCCGAGCGCCGCGAGCGTCATCGCCGCAATCACCACGATATAGCCGCGCACCGGCGCAACCATCCCCTCGGCCCGCGGCGCGATCCACAGCACCGCGGCACCGACGACAAGCAGCAGCGCCAGCGCCGGCAGCAACGGCGGCGCCCCGGCGCCCAGCCCAAGGAACAGCGCGAGATAGGCCAGATGCCCCGCCGCAAACCCCGCCATACCGGCAAGGAACATCCCCCGCCCCGGCCGCGACAGGCAGAAATCGCCAAGCGCCCCCAGCATCAGCCCAAGCGAGAGCGACAGCGGCGCCCCCGCGCGCAGTGCGATGGCGGCCAGCAGCGCCACCGACAGCGTCTTCACCGCGGTCTTCGGCCAGCTTGCCGCGGCCGCGGCAAAGCGCAGCAGATACAGCACCGCCAGCGCGGCCGCGATCAGGAAAAGCGGATCGGTCAATAGGCTCATGTCCACAGTCGTGCAGAAAATCCGCCCTGCGGCAAGCCTTCGCCCTGACTTGGCCCGATTTTGCGCTAGACTGCCCCGAAACGCCAGAAGACGCGCCGAGAGCAGTGCCATGTCAGACCGTCCCGACCTTTCCGCCCGCCTTGCCGGACTCGCGCAGGGGCTGCGCACGATCGGGCATGCCGTGCCCGGGATCGACCTCTTCGCCGCCGTGACCTTCGCGCCGGTGCCGCTCATCGTGCTTGGCGCGTTCTTCGGCGGGCTCTGGCCCTGGCTCGCCGTCGCCTGGATCGGCGGGCTGATCTATGCCCTTGACCGTCTGATCGCCCATGCCGCCCCCGACGCCCCCGGGGGCTGCGAGTTTCCCGCCGCCGACCGGCTCTCGGTGGCGCTGGCAGTGGCGCATTTCGGACTGCTGCTCCTGGGCGTCGCGGCGCTGTCCGGGGCGACGGGGCTGTCGTTTCCGGCCCGCATCGCGCTCTTCTTCGCCTGCGGTCTGTTCTTCGGGCAGGTGTCGAACTCGAACGCGCACGAGCTCATCCACCGCGCCGACAAGCGGCTCTTCGTGCTGGGCAAATGGGTCTATATCTCGCTGCTCTACGGCCATCACGCCTCGGCGCACCGGCTGGTGCATCATCGCTTCGTCGCCACCCGCGACGACCCGAACAGCGCCGTGCTGGGCGAAAGCTTCTGGGCCTTCGCGCCGCAGGCCTGGACCGGCGCCTTCATTGCCGGATGGCAGATGGAAGAGGCGCGGCGCAAGCGCCTTGCGCCAGAGGACTGGCGCGCCCGGCTTGCCGCGGTGAACCCCTATGTCAGCTATGTCCTCGGCGCGATCTGGTGCGTGCTCCTCGTCGGGCTGCTCTTCGGCCTTGCCGGGGTGCTCGCCTATCTCGCGCTCTGCCTTTACGCGCAGATGCAGATCCTGCTCGCAGATTACGTGCAGCATTACGGGCTCGAGCGCGCGCAGACCGGGACCGGGCAATACGAGCCCGTCAGCGCCCGCCACAGCTGGGACGCGCCCGATCCGGTCTCGTCACTGTGGATGCTGAACGCGCCGCGCCATTCGGACCACCACGCCCATCCGGCCCGGCCCTACCCCGAGTTGCGCCTTGGCGAGACCGCGGCCGAGGGGCGGCCGATGCTGCCCCGCTCGCTGCCGGCGATGGCGACGCTCGCGCTGATCCCGGCGCTGTGGCACCGGGTGATGGACCCCCGGGCCCGCGCCCTGCGCAAGCCCGCCCGCGGGCTTTAGCCCGTTCACGGCGCTTTGGCTTTTCCGGCGCGCCGATCCGGGGCAAGCTGGCGCGACCGAACCGGAGACCCCGCGATGCGCGCCCGCCTGATCCTGCCCCTTCTCCTCGCCCTCGCCGCGGTGCCGCTTGCCGCGGCCGAGATCGGCCCGCCGATGACCGCCGAGGAGTTCGACGCCCGGACGCAGGGCAAGACGATCACCTATTCCGCCGGCGGGCAGGTCTATGGCATCGAGGAATACCGCCCCGGCCACAAGGTCGTCTGGGCCTTCGCCGAGGGCGAGTGCCACGAGGGCGACTGGTTCCAGCAGGGCGACCAGATCTGCTTCGACTATCACGACGACACGCCGTTGCAGTGCTGGACCTTCCACGACAGCCCCGAGGGGCTTGTCGCCCGGTTCGAGGGGCGCGACGACGGCGAGCCGCTGATCTCGCTCAAGGAAAGCACGACCTCGCTGAACTGCCCGGGGCCGGATCTGGGGGTCTGAAGCGCCCGGCCCTGTCCCCCGCGGCACGGGCGGCGTGAGGTTTTTTGCCAGGAAAAAGCCAGGGGCGTTCACTCTCGATCCCCCCGGCCCTCAGACCAGCCCGTTGCGCTTCATCTTGGCCCGAAGACTCCTCCGACCGCCGTCACCGGCGCGGCGGGGTCAGAACAGGCTCCCCTGCTCCGGCGGCTCGTCCTTGCGCGACCGGCGGCGGGGCGTGGGGGCTGCGGGCGCGGCGGGGCCTGGCGCGGGGGCGTGCCCCTCGCCCGGATGGGCCGGCACGCGGCCGTCGTGGAACTCGATCTCCAGCGTGGCGGCCGCCGCGGCCTCGGCCGCGCGGGTGACGAGCGTCTCGCCCGCCCGCACCACCGCATAGCCGCGCTTCAGCGTCTCGCGATAGCCGAGCGTCTGGCGCATCCGGTCGAGCCGGTCGAGCCTCTCGGCGAGCGCCGCAAGCCGGGCCTGCGGGGCGCGCGCGAGCCGGTCCGTCAGCCCTTCGAGCGTCGCGCGGTTGCGGGTGTTCGCCCGCTCCGCCTCGAGCCGGGTGCGGGCGAGCGCCGGGGCCAGACGCGCCGCCAGGGTTTCAAGCCGGCGCCCCTCCTGCGCGAGGTAGCGGCGCAGGATCGCCGGCGCGATCCGCGCCTCGAGCGGCGCAAAGCCTGCGCGCTTGCGCACCGTCACCATCCGCAGCGCCGGGGCGAGCCGGTCGGACATCAGGTCGAAGCGCTGCCGCGCCGGGGCGATCAGCGTCTCTGGCCGGCCCAAGGCGCGCGACAGGTCGCGCAGCCGCTGGCCCTGGCCCTCGACGCGGGAGCGCGCCGCGCGCGCCATCCGCGCCTCGGTCTCGGCGAGCCAGGTGGCAAGATCGGCGCGCACCGGCACCGCGATCTCGGCCGCCGCGGTCGGCGTCGGCGCGCGGCGGTCGGCGGCAAAATCGATCAGCGTGGTGTCGGTCTCGTGCCCCACCGCCGAGATCAGCGGAATCCGGCTTGCTGCCGCGGCGCGCACCACCGCCTCTTCGTTGAAGCCCCACAGATCCTCGAGCGAGCCGCCGCCACGGGCGACGATGATGAGATCAGGGCGCGGGATCGCGCCGCCCTCGGGCAGGGCGTTGAAGCCGCGGATCGCCGCTGCCACCTCGGGCGCGCAGGCCTGGCCCTGCACCGCCACCGGCCAGATCAGCACACGGCGCGGAAAGCGGTCGCGCAGCCGATGCAGGATGTCGCGAATGACCGCGCCCGAGGGCGAGGTGACGACGCCGATCACGCCCGGCAACCAGGGGAGCGGCTTCTTGCGGTGCTCATCAAACAGGCCCTCGGCGGCAAGCGCGCGCCGCCGCGCCTCGAGCATCGCCATCAGCGCCCCCGCCCCGGCGGGTTCGACGTCATCGACGATGAGCTGATATTTCGACTGGCCCGGGAAGGTGGTCATGCGGCCGGTGGCGATGACCTCCATCCCCTCTTCGGGGCGGATCTGCATCCGCGCGACCTGCCCTTTCCAGCTGACCGCGGCGATCACCGCGCTGGCGTCCTTGAGGTCGAAATACATGTGGCCCGAGGACGGGCGGCTGACGCGGCCGACCTCGCCGCGCACGCGCACGCGGCCGAACTCGCCCTCGATCACGCGCTTCACCGCGCCCGAGATCTCGGAAACCGTGTATTCATGGGCATTGCCGCTGCCCGGGCTGTCGTCGAGAAGGTCCATCTGCGCCTTGCCTGATGTCGGGTCTGACCTTAGAAGGCCGGAAAGCGAAGGCCAAGGGGGTGCGCCGATGAACATTCTGATCCTGGGCGGCGGCGGCCGCGAACATGCCCTTGCCTGGGCGGTGAAGCAGAACCCGAAATGCGACCGGCTGATCGTCGCTCCGGGCAATGCGGGCATCGGTGCAATCGCCGAACTGGCCGCGATCGAGCCGACCGATGCGGCGGCGGTGCTGGCCTGCGTCGAGGAAAACGCCATCGATTTCGTCATCGTCGGCCCCGAGGCGCCGCTGGCCGCCGGTGTGGCGGATGCGCTGCGCGCGGCGGGCATCCTGACCTTCGGCCCCTCGGCCGAGGCGGCGAAGCTCGAGGCCTCGAAGGCCTTCACCAAGGAAGTCTGCGACGCCTGCGGCGCGCCGACCGCCGCCTGGGCGCGGTTCTCGGACGCGGCGGCGGCGAAGGACTATGTCCGCGCCCAGGGCGCGCCGATCGTGGTCAAGGCCGACGGTCTGGCCGCGGGCAAGGGCGTGATCGTGGCGATGACGCTCGATGAGGCGCTCGACGGCATCGACGAGATCTTCGGCGGCGCCTTCGGTGCGGCCGGCGCCGAGGTGGTGATCGAGGAATTCATGGCGGGCGAAGAGGCAAGCTTCTTCATCCTGTCGGACGGCACCGATGTGCTGCCCGTGGGCACCGCGCAGGATCACAAGCGCGTGGGCGATGGCGACACCGGGCCGAACACCGGCGGCATGGGCGCCTATTCCCCGGCCCCGGTGCTGACCGCGGCGATCCAGGAGCAGGTGCTGTCCGAGATCGTGCGCCCGACGATCGCCGAGATGGCGGCGCGCGGCACGCCGTTCCAGGGCGTGCTTTACGCCGGGCTGATGATCGAGAACGGCCGGGCGCGGCTTGTGGAATACAACGTCCGCTTCGGCGATCCGGAATGCCAGGTGCTGATGCTGCGGCTTGGCGCGCAGGCGCTCGATCTGCTGCTTGCCTGCGCCGAGGGGCGGCTGGCCGAGGTCAAGGCGCAATGGGCCGACGACCACGCGCTGACCGTGGTGATGGCGGCGAAGGGCTATCCGGGCCCTTATGTGAAGGGCAGCGAGATCCGCGGCCTTGCCGATCTGCCCGAGGACAGCGCGCGGATGGTCTTCCATGCCGGCACCGCGCTCAAGGACGGCAAGGTGCTGGCCACCGGCGGGCGGGTGCTGAACGTCACCGCCCGCGGCGCGACGCTGAAGGAGGCGCAGGAGCGCGCCTATGCGATGGTCGACCGGATCGACTGGCCCGAGGGCTTCTGTCGGCGCGACATCGGCTGGCGGGCGCTCTGAGCAGAGGACGGAAGGGGGGCGCCGCCCCCCTGCCCCCCCGGGATATTTGAAGCAATTGGAAGATCAGGGGCGCCGTGCTGCCGCGACGGCGGGGGCGCGCTCAGGGCCGCAGATAGGCCCAGCCGGCGCGTTGCAGCTCGATGAGACGCACCACGCCCGAGGGCACGACCTGTGCCGCGGGCAGAAGCGTGGGGGCGGCTCCCTCGTCACGGGTGATCCCGCGCAGGGTGTTTGCGCAGGCCGAGAAGCGCACGCCCCCGGCGGCAAGCTCGGCCACCCGGTCGGCCAGCGGCGAGAGGTCGGCGCGCAGCAGCGCAAGCCCCGGACCGTTCGCCACCAGCTCGACCGCGACCGCCTGCCCCGCCTGCGTGTAGTGGGCGCGCAGATTGGCGATGTTGTTCAGCGCCATCCGCATCCGCGCGGGGTCGGCCTCGTCGAGGTGGACCGCCACCTGCACAGTTTCGTTCATTCCGTCCTCCGGTCAGCGCCTTTCGGCGAAGAAGGCCTTGAGCAGCGCCTCGGCCGCACGCGCCCCGATGCCGTCATAGACCTCGGGGACATGGTGGCTTTGCGGATGCGCGAAGATCCGCGGCCCCTGCGCCACGCCCCCCGATTTCGGGTCGGCCGCGCCATAGTAGATCCGCGCGATCCGCGCCTGGCCGAGCGCCGAGGCGCACATCGGGCAAGGTTCGAGCGTGACATAGAGGTCGTGGCCCGGCAGCCGCTCGGACCCCGCCGCGGCGCAGGCCATGCGCAACGCGAGGATCTCGGCATGCGCGGTCGGGTCGCTGAGTTCGCGGGTGCGGTTGCCGGCGCGGGCGACGACGCGCCCGCCCGGGGCGACGATCACCGCGCCCACCGGCACCTCGCCGCGGGCGGCGGCGGCGCGCGCCTCCTCGAGCGCGAGGTCCATGTAGGAGGTGAAGCTCATGCCCCTTCATCGCCGTGAAACCGGGCCCGCGCAAGATGCTTTGCAAGGGCCGCGGAAAGGTGTAGAGCGCCGCCTTGGCCGCGGCTTCCGCGCCCCGTTTCCCGTTGAAGGACTGCTCCGATGACCGATACCCCCGAAAATTCCGCCGCGCCCGGCGGCGAAGCCGAACGCGCCCCCTCGGAACGCATCGCCAAGGTGATCGCCCGCTCCGGCGTCGCCTCGCGCCGTGATGCCGAGAAGATGATCCTCGCCGGCCGCGTCACGGTGAACGGCAAGCCCGTCACCTCGCCCGCGCTCGATGTTGCCCCCACCGACAAGGTGGTGATCGACGGCAAGCCGATCGACGCGCCGCAGGAAACCCGGCTGTGGCTCTATTACAAGCCGCTCGGCCTCGTCACCACCGAGAAGGACGAACAGGGCCGGCGCACGATCTTCGACGAGCTGCCCGAGGGCATGCCGCGGGTGCTCAACATCGGCCGGCTCGACCTCAACTCGGAAGGGCTGTTGCTGCTGACCAATGACGGCGGGCTGAAGCGCCGCCTCGAGCTGCCCGAGACCGCCTGGCTGCGCAAATATCGCGTCCGCGTCAACGGCCGGCCGATGAACGACACCTTCGACCCGCTGCGCCGCGGCATCACCATCGAGGGCGAGGAATTCCTGCCGATGGAGGTCACGCTCGATCGCCAGCAGGGGGCAAACGCCTGGCTGACCGTGGGCATCCGCGAGGGCCGCAACCGCGAGATCCGCCGCGCCATGACCGAGATCGGGCTGACGGTGAACCGGCTGATCCGGGTCAGCTATGGCCCGTTCCGGCTGAACGAGATGCAGCCCGGCGAGGTGATCGAAGTGAAGCGCAAGACCCTGCGCGACCAGCTTGGCGACCGGTTGTTCTCGGGCGCCGAGGATGGCCGCCCGCCGCGCGCCGAGCTGATCGAGCGCGCCCAGCACCGCGCCACCCGCCGCGCCCGTGAAGAGGGGGAAGGCGGCGAGCGCCGCCCGTTCGCTGCGCGCCGCGAGGACGGGGCCGAGAAGAAGGGCTTCGGCAAGCAGAGGGACTTCGCCCAGGGCGGTGCCCCGCGCGGCCCGCGCCCCGAGGGCGACAAGCCGTTCCGTCCCCGCGACGGGGACCGCAGCGAAGGCTTCCGTCCGCGCCGCGACGGCGACGACCGTGGCCCGCGCCCCGAGGGCGGCAAGCGCCCCTACGGCCCGCGTTCGGGCGAGGAAGGCCGTGGCTTCAAGCCGCGCGGCGAGGGCTTCCGCTCGCACCGTGACGAGGAGAGCAAATTCGGCCGCGGCCCGCGCCCGGCCCGTGACGAGGGCGAGAAGCGCCCCTATGCCGCCCGCTCGGGCGACCGTCCGTCCTATGGCGACAAGCCGCGGTCCTTCGGCGACAAGTCCCGCTCGGGCGACCGGCCGTCCTATGGCGACAAGCCGCGGTCCTATGGCGACAAGCCCCGTTCGGATGACCGGCCGTCCTATGGCGACAAGCCGCGCTCCTTCGGCGACAAGCCCCGCTCGGGCGACCGGCCGTCCTATGGCGACAAGCCGCGGTCCTTCGGCGACAAGCCCCGCTCGGACGACCGTCCGTCCTACGGTGACAAGCCGCGGTCCTACGGCGACAAGCCGCGCTCGGGCGATCGTCCGTCCTATGGCGACAAGCCGCGGTCCTTCGGCGACAAGCCGCGCTCGGGCGACCGGCCGTCCTATGGTGACAAGCCGCGGTCCTATGGCGACAAGCCCGGCTACGGCAAGCGCCCGGAGGGCGGCGAGGGCAAATCCTCGGGCTTCAAGTCGCATGGCTTCAAGAGCCAGGGCGGCAAGGGCAAGCCGCGCGCCGAGGGCTTCAAGAGCCACCGCGACGGCGGTGCCGGCAAGCCCGGCGGCAAGCCCTTCGGCCGCCCCGGCCCGAAGCGCGGCTGAGCCCAGCCGTCCCCGCAAACCGAAAGGGGGAAAGCCCGCCCGGCTTTTCCCCACCCCCGCCCTGCCGCTTGGCACTGGAAGCGAGGCGCGCGAATGCCTACTCTCTGGCCGGGCGGGACCGTTCCCGCCGGCAAGACCCCGGGGGTTCCATGTCGCGCAAGACCGTGCAAACCATCGCCTTCTGGCTGTTCTTCGCGCTGACCCTCTCGGTCGCGCTGAAAGGGACGGTCTGAGATGGCCCAGCGTTTCGGCGGCAAGTACAGCCCGCAGCCAAAGACCGACGAGGGCTATCCGGGCGTCGCGCCCGACCGCGTGCCGCAGGCGCCCTCCGAACCCCGCCATCCGCTCTTGCGCCGCCCGACCTGGCTGATCGCGGCCGCGGCGCCGCTGCTGCCGCGCGCCTTCGGCGACGGGCCCGAGGGGCTGGCCCGCAATCTTGGCGCCTTCGCACTGATCGCGGGCGGTGCCTGGCTGATCCGCGAGGGGCTGCGCGCCGAGGCCGCCTGGGAGGCGCGCCGCGTCGCCCGCCGCCCGGCCCTGCCGCGCAAAGCGCTTGGCGCCGTCGTCGGCGGCATCGGTCTCGCGCTCGCGGCCCCGGCTGCCGGGATCGCGGGCGCCGCGGTGATCGGCGTGATCGGCGCCGGGCTGGCGCTTCTGGCCTTCGGCCCCGACCCGATGCGCGACAAGGGCATGGAGGGCATCGACCCGTTCCAGCAGGACCGTGTCGCCCGCGTCGTCGCCGAGGGCGAAAAGCACCTTGCCGCGATGCGCGCGGCGATCGTGCGGGCACAGGACGCACTGCTGAGCGCCCGCGTCGAGCGCTTCGCCGCCACCGCGCGCGAACTCTTCCGCGCCGTCGAGGAGGACCCGGGCGACCTGAGCGCCGCGCGCCGCTACATGGGCGTCTACCTCGAGGGCGCGCGCGACGCGACGGTCAAGTTCGCCGATCTCTGGGCCGCCACCCGCGACGCGCAGGCACGCCGCGATTACGAGGCCCTGCTCGACGATCTCGAGGCGAATTTCACCGCCCGCACCCGCAGCCTGATCGCCGGCGGGCGCGAGGGGCTCGACATCGAGATCGAGGTGCTGCGTGAACGTCTTGCACGCGAGGGCGTGACCCGACCAGCCGGCGAGGCTGGCCCGACCGGAGATTGACCTGGAATCGGAAACGCTGCGTTTCGCAACCCTGGGGTGAATTTCGCCCCCGGGCCACGTGCGGGCCACAAATCTGCCCCGCTTCGGCACGACTTTGGGTCCACCCCGAAGACCGAGGCCCCCGATGCGCAGTTCCCGCCCCCTCATGCTCTTGCGTACAGCCGCGCTTCTGAGCGCCGTCTTCCTGTCGGCCCATGTGATCACCGCCGAGAAGCAGGGCTCCTTTCTCGAGGCCCTGCGTTCCTTCGTGAAGACCGGGCTGATCTTCGTTGCCCTGCCCGCCGCGCTGATCGCCATCGCCCTGCACCAGCCCACCCGCCGCGCGATCGTGCGCCTGGCCCCCCTCGCCGGCGAGGAATTCGACCGCCTCGCGCGCTATCTGCGCGCGCGCCTGCCGCGCCGCCGCGCACCGCAGCCCCCCATGCCGCAGGAAACCACCGACCCCGTGCCAGCGCTGCTTGGCGCGACGAAACATCGCCTCGACCTGCTGCATCGCTTCCTGCGTGACCGCGCGCCCGAGCTGCTGCCGGCCTTCGCCGAATATGGGGCGGCAATGAACCGGCTGCAAAGTGAGCTCGCCCTGCGCCCCGAAGCCCATGCGCTGGTCCGCCCGCACCTGACGCGCGGTCTCGATACGCTGGAAGCCGCCACCGGGAAACTTTCGGTTGTCCTTGCCGACGCGCCGGACGAATATGCGCTCGGCAGCTATTGCGACACGCTCGAACGACTGACGGGCGAGGCGCTGGCTTGCGTGTACGGGATTCGCACGGCCTGGCGTTCGGGCGAATCCGGGGTGTCACTGGCGGGCGAGTTGGGGCACAGCTGACCCCGCCCCCGCAAACCGGGGGTGTGTATGACCGAGACCGTGCGTGAAAAGGCCGCCCAGGCCGTGGCCGAGATCGAGACCGTGGCGCAGACCGTGCTTGCCGACCCCGGCAAGGAGATGGTGGCCCTCGGCGCGGCCCCGGCCCCGGTGGCCGAGGAGATCCGCGCGCGCATGGCCGAGATCGATCTCGGCGACAGCAGCTCGATCATGTATTTCGGCGCCCGTGCGCAAAACGACCTGCAGGCGGTCAGCCAGGAGATGCTGGCCGACGTGAAGAACAAGGACGTCGGCCCCGCGGGCGACAGCCTGAGCGCGATCGTCACCACCCTTCGCGGCTTTTCCGTCTCCGAGCTCGACGTGCGGCGCAAGCAGAGCTGGTGGGAACGACTGACCGGCCGCGCCGCGCCCTTCGCGCAGTTCCTGGCGCGCTACGAGGCGGTGCAGACCCAGATCGACCGGATCACCGACGAGCTGCTCGGCCACGAGACGAAGCTGCTCAAGGACGTGAAGGCGCTCGACCTTCTCTATGCGAAGACGCTCGGCTTCTATGACGAGCTCGCGCTCTTCATCGCCGCGGGCGAGGAGAAGCTGCGCGAGGTCGATGCGACGGTGATCCCGGCGAAGGCGGCCGAGGTCGAGGCCGCGCCCGAGGAACAGAAGGTGCTGCGCGCGCAGGAGCTGCGCGACCTGCGCGCCGCGCGCGACGATCTGGAACGGCGCGTGCATGACCTGAAGCTGACGCGGCAGGTGACGATGCAGTCCCTGCCCTCGATCCGGCTTGTGCAGGAAAACGACAAGTCCCTGGTGACGAAGATCAACTCGACCCTCGTCAACACCGTGCCGCTGTGGGAGACGCAGCTTGCGCAGGCGGTGACGATCCAGCGCTCGGCCGAGGCGGCACGGGCGGTCAGACAGGCCTCCGACCTGACCAACGAGCTGCTCACCGCGAATGCGAAGAACCTGCGCGAGGCGAATGCCGCGGTGCGCACCGAGATGGAGCGCGGCATCTTCGACATCGAGGCGGTGAAGGCCGCGAATGGCGAGCTGATCGCCACCATCGAGGACAGCCTGCGCATCGCCGACGAGGGCAAGCGCAAGCGCGCCGCGGCGGAGAAGGATCTCGCGGAAATGGAAACCCAGCTGCGCGAGACGCTGTCCTCGGCGCGAGCGACGCAGGCGACGGACAAGGGCTGAGATGCGGCACCGGGAGGCGAGGACTCTGCGCGCGGGCAGCGCGATGGCATTGTGTGCGGCGCTCGCGGGCTGTTTCGAGGCCCCGGTGCGGCCACCGCCGGACTTGCCGCCGGTGCTTGCCCCCGACGTCACCCCTGCGCCCCTGCCCGCCCCCGGCCGCTGGGGCGAGGGCACGGTGGTCGCGCCGCGCTCGGAGGAAAGCCGGGCGATGCAGGCCTATTACCGGCAGGTCGAAAAGACGCTGAAGGGCCGCGGTCTGATGCGCCAGGACGTGGCGCCGCGCGACGCCCCCTTCGGCACGCGCCGGCTGGTCGACGACTTCATCCACATCGCGCTTTACGACGAATACTCGCGGCGCGGCGGCGCCTTCATCGCCAGCCAGACGGCCAGCCGCCTGCGCCGCTGGGAAGAGCCGGTGCGGATCTCGGTCGAATTCGGCGCCTCGGTGCCGCTGGCGCAGCGCGCCACCGACGACGCCTCGATCTCGGCCTATGCCGGGCAGCTCGCGCGGGCGAGCCGTCATCCGATCGGCATGGTCCCCGCGGGCGGCAACTTCTCGGTGCTGGTGGTGAACGAGGACGAGCGCCGCGCCCTGGCGCCGCGGCTGCGCGAGCTGGTGCCCGGCATCGACGCGGCCTCGGTCTCGGCGATCACCGACCTTTCGCCCTCGACCTTCTGCGTGGTCTTCGCCTTCTCGGAAGGGGCGGCGCCGAACTATTCGCGCGCCGTGGCGGTGATCCGCGCCGAGCATCCGCGCGACCTGCGGCTCTCGTGCATCCACGAGGAACTGTCGCAGGGCCTCGGCCTTGCCAACGACTATCCGCGCGCGCGCCCCTCGATCTTCAACGACGACGAGGAATTCGCGCTGCTCACCCGCCATGACGAGCTGCTGTTGCAGATCCTCTATGACCCGCGCCTGCGCCCCGGCATGACCGAGGCCGAGGCGCGGCCGATCGTCGAAATCATCGCATCCGAGCTGATGGGACCGGACGCCTGACCAAGGAGGGCCAGATGGGCATTCTCGACTTTCTCACCGGCGAATTCATCGACGTCATCGCCTGGACCGACGACACCCGCGACACCATGGTGTGGCGGTTCGAGCGCTATGACCACGCGATCAAGTATGGCGCCAAGCTGACCGTGCGCGAGGGCCAGGCCGCGGTTTTCGTGCACGAGGGCCAGATCGCCGATGTCTTCGGCCCCGGGCTCTATCAGCTCGAGACCAACAACATGCCGGTGCTGACCACGCTGCAGCACTGGGACCACGGCTTCAGCTCGCCGTTCAAGTCCGAGATCTATTTCGTCAACACCACCCGGTTCAACGACCTGAAATGGGGCACGAAGAACCCGGTGATCTGCCGCGATCCGGAATTCGGCCCGGTGCGGCTGCGCGCCTTCGGCACCTATTCGATGCGCGTCACCGACCCGGCGAAATTCATGGCCGAGATCGTCGGCACGGACGGCGAGTTCACCTCGGACGAGATCTCGTTCCAGATCCGCAACGTCATCGTGCAGGAATTCTCGCGCGCGGTGGCGGCCTCGTCGATCCCGGTGCTCGACATGGCGGCGAACACCGCCGATCTGGGCAAGCTGGTGGTGAAGGCGATCGAGCCGGTGGTGGCGAATTACGGCCTCTCGACGCCCGAATTCTACATCGAGAACATCTCGCTGCCCGAAGCGGTCGAGGCGGCGCTCGACAAGCGCACCTCGATGGGGATCGTCGGCGATCTGAACAAATACATGCAGTTCAACGCGGCCGAGGCGATGGCACAGCCGGGCTCGGGTGCGGCGGCCGGCATGGGGGCTGCCATGGGTGCGGGTCTCGGCGCCGGCATGGGCATGGCGATGGGGCAGACGATGGCCGGGCAGGCCATGGCGGGCCCCTGGGGCATGGCGCCCGCGGCGCAGCCGATGGCCCAGCCCGCCGCGATGGCGCCGCCGCCCCCGCCGCCGGTCGAGAAGGTCTGGCACCTCGCGGTGAACGGCGAGACCCAGGGCCCCTACGGCCGCGGCCATCTGGGCCGGATGGTGAGCGAGGGCAGCTTCAGCCGTGACACGCTGGTCTGGACCCCGGGGCAGGACGGCTGGAAGCCCGCGGGCGAGATCACCGAGCTTGCCCAGCTCTTCACCATCGCGCCGCCGCCGCCCCCGCCGCCGGCACAGTGAGGCGCGCATGACCGCCCCCTTGCGGCAGGCGCAGGCCGAGCAGCACTTCCCCTGCGAGGCCTGCGGCGCGGACCTGCGCTTCGCCCCCGGGCAGGAGCGGCTGGTGTGCGACCATTGCGGCCATGTCCAGGACATCCCCCGCGCCACCGGCCGCGGTGCCTCGGTGCTGCACGAGCTGCCGCTCGAGGCCGGGTTGCGCGCCGATCTGCCGGTCGAGGAGCTCGAGGAGCACCGCACCCTTTCCTGCCCGAACTGCGGCGCCTCGATCGAGCTGACGGGGCCCGAACACGCCACGCAATGCCCGTTCTGCGCAACCCCGGTCGTCACCGACAGCGGCAGCAAGCGGCTGATCCGGCCGCAAGGCCTGATCCCGTTCCGGCTGACCGAGGCAGAGGCGCGCGCCGCCCTTGGCCGCTGGCTGGGCAGCCTGTGGTTCGCGCCCTCGGGCCTGGCGCAATACGCCCGGCGCGGACGCAAGATGACCGGCGTCTATGCCCCGTTCTGGACCTTCGACGCCGCCACCCGCACCCGCTACACCGGCGCGCGCGGCGATGCCTGGTACGAGACGCGGCAGGTCACGGTGATGGTCGACGGCCGCCCCGAGACCCGGACCGAGCAGATCCGCCACATCCGCTGGACCCCGGTCGCGGGCCAGGTCGCGCGCGATTTCGACGATGTGCTGATCTATGCCGCCCGCTCGCTGCCCGCGGGCCATGTCGACGGGCTCAGCCCCTGGGATCTGACCGGCCTCGTGCCCTACAGCGCCGATTACCTCGCCGGGCTGTCGGCCGAGGGCTATACCGTCGAGCTGATCGAGGGCCACCACCTCGCCCAGGCCGAGATGCTGCGGGTGATCCAGTCCGACGTGCGCCGCGACATCGGCGGCGACGAACAGCGCATCGCCAGCCTCGACCCGAGCTTCTCGGCCGAGACCTTCAAGCACATCCTGCTGCCGGTCTGGACCGCGGCCTACAAGTTCCAAGGCCGGTCGTTCCGCTTCGTCGTCAACGCCCAGACCGGCGCGGTGCGCGGCGACCGGCCATGGTCGCCGTGGAAGATCGCGATTGCGGTCGTTTTCGGGCTGATCGTCGCGGCGGGGCTGGCCTATCTCTATCAGAAGCAGAATGGCTGACGGGGAAGGCGCAAGATGATCCTGTGTTGCGGCGAGGCGCTGATCGACATGTTGCCGCGTGAAAGCACGCGCGGCGAGCCGGCCTTTGCGCCCTATCCGGGCGGCGCGGTCTTCAACACCGCGCTGGCGCTTGGCCGGCTGGGCGTGAAGACCGGCTTCTTCTCGGGGCTCTCGACCGATCTCTTCGGGCAGATGCTGCGCGACGCGCTGACCGCCTCGGGCGTCGACGCGGCGCTTGCGGCGCGCTCGGATCGCCCCACGACACTCGCGTTCGTGACGCTGGTGGACGGTCAGGCGCGCTATGCCTTCTATGACGAGGGCACGGCGGGGCGGATGCTGTCGCCCGCCGACCTGCCCGCCCTGCCCTGCGACCTGCGCGCGCTCTTCTTCGGCGGCATCTCGCTTGCCGTCGAGCCCTGCGCCGCGGCCTATGAGGCGCTGATGCTCCGCGCGGCGCCCGGCCATCTGACCATGCTCGACCCGAACATCCGCCCGGGCTTCATCCGCGACGAGGAGGCCTATCGCGCCCGCATCGGCCGGATGATCGCCGCGGCAGACATCGTCAAGCTCTCGGACGAGGATCTGGACTGGCTCACCGGCCCCGGCGCGATCGAGCCGCGCGCCCGCGCGCTCCTCGCCCGCGGGCCGAAGCTTGTCTTCATCACCGAGGGCGCGCGCGGCGCCCATGGCTTCAGCGCGACCCAGACGATCTTCGTGCCGGCGCAACAGGTTGCGGTCGTCGACACGGTCGGCGCCGGCGACACCTTCAACGCCGGTGTCCTGGCCGCGCTTGACCGCGCCGGGCTGGTGTCGAAACAGGCGGTCGCCGCGGCCGATGGCGCCGTGCTCGAGGCCTGTCTGCGCCTTGGCAGCGCCGCCGCCGCCATCACCGTCTCCCGCGCGGGGGCGAACCCGCCGTGGAAGGAGGACCTGGAATGAGAGCACTGATCCAGCGTGTGCGCCACGCCAAGGTCGAGGTCGAGGGCCGGATCACCGGCGAGATCGGACCGGGGCTTCTGATCCTCGTCTGCGCGATGCAGGGCGATGGCGAGGCCGAGGCCGAGAAACTGGCCGCGCGCATCGCCAAGCTGCGGATCTTCCGCGACGAGGCCGACAAGATGAACCGCTCGGTCACCGATATCGGCGGCGCCTGTCTGGTGGTCAGCCAGTTCACGCTGGCCGCCGACACCTCGCGCGGCAACCGCCCGGGCTTTTCCACCGCCGCCCCGCCCGAGATCGGCAACCGGCTTTACGAGCATTTCAGCGCCGCGCTGCGCGGTCTTGGCCTGCCGGTCGGGAATGGCGAGTTCGGCGCCGACATGGCGGTGAGCCTGCTCAACGACGGGCCGGTGACGATCTGGATGGACACCGCCGACCGCGCCTGAGCGGTTTTCCTTGACTTTCCGCGCCGCAGCGCCCATCTGCGCTCTATCCGCAACCGCTGCCGCGTGAGCAGCCGCGCATCCCCGGGCCTTGTGCCCGACCGGCGCAAGGGCGGACACCCGGCCTCACAATCACGCGGGGGGCCAGCGGACAGATCTGTCCGCGCCCGCCCGCCTGCCGGACCTCGTGTCCGGCCAGACCGATTTTTCGCACCCATTGGTGCCAGGAAAGACAGACTTTTGGAAACCTTCGAAAACCTCGGCCTCGCGCCGATCCTGCTGCAGAACCTCGCCGGCCTCGGCCTGGTGAAGCCGACGCCGATCCAGGAACAGGGCATTCCGCACATCGTGCGCGGCCGTGACCTGCTGGGTATCGCCCAGACCGGCACCGGCAAGACCGCGGCCTTCGGCCTGCCGATGCTGACCCGCATCATCGCCTACGGCAAGCGCCCGGCGCCGAAGACCGTGCGCGCCCTCGTTCTGGCGCCGACGCGCGAACTGGCGACGCAGATCCATGACAACCTCTCGGCCTTCGCCGCGGGTGCGCCGGTGCGCATCCAGCGCGTCGTCGGCGGCGCCTCGATCAACGTGCAGTCGGAAAAGCTCGCGAAGGGCACCGACGTGCTGATCGCTACCCCCGGCCGCCTTCTCGACCTGCTCGAGCGCCGCGCGCTGGTGCTGTCCGAGACGAAATATCTCGTCCTCGACGAGGCCGACCAGATGCTCGACATCGGCTTCATCCACGCGCTGCGCCGGATCGCGCGGCTGATCCCCGAGGACCGGCAGACGATGCTGTTCTCGGCCACCATGCCGAAGCTGATGGAAGAGCTGGCGCAGAGCTATCTGCAGGACCCGGTGCGGGTCGAGGTCGCGCCCCCCGGCAAGGCCGCCGAAAAGATCGAGCAGGGCGTGCACTTCACCACCCAGGGCGAGAAGGCCGCGCTTCTGGCCGAATATGTCGCCAAGCATCCGGGCGAGCTGGCGGTGGTGTTCAACCGCACCAAGCACGGCTCGGACAAGCTGGCGACGCTGATGGACAAGTGGGGCTTCTCGGTCGCCGCGATCCACGGCAACAAGTCGCAGAACGCGCGCGAGCGGGCGCTGAGCGCCTTCCGCGCCGGCGAGGTGAAGCTGCTGATCGCGACCGATGTCGCGGCCCGCGGGCTCGACATCCCCGAGGTCGCGCATGTCTACAACTACGACCTGCCGAACGTGCCCGAGAACTATGTCCACCGCATCGGCCGCACCGCACGCGCCGGCCGCAACGGCCGCGCCGTCGCCTTCTGCGGCCCGATGGAGATGGACGAGCTGCGCGCGATCGAAAAGGCCATGGGCGCACGCATCCCGGTGATCGGCGGCGAGCCCCACATCGCGGTGGCGGCACCGACGCCCACGCGCCCGGGTGGCAACAAGAAGCCGCATCGCGGCCGCGGCCCGAAACCCGCACAGGGCGGTGCGCCGAAGGCGAACCCGGCCCGCGCGAACCCCGCGAAGGCCTCGGCCGGCGGTGCCGCCCGCCCGCGTCGCCGCACCCAGGGCAGCAAGGGCGGCGCCGCGGCCTGAGCCGCACCGCCCGCGAACCTCTCGGCGGGACCGTGTCAGCGCACGGTCTCGTCCTCGAGATGCAGCTTCATCTCGATCAGCACCTTCTGCAACGCCTGCGTCTCGGCCAGCAACCGGCGCGCCTCGGCCGTGGTGATCTTCCCGTCGAGAATCGAGGCGTGATATTCCGCCATCAGCATCGCGAAACGCTGGCTCAGCACCACGACATCCGCCCCCACCCCGCCCACAGGCCGGTTGCGCCGCCGCTCGTCGAAGGACAGCTCGAGACCGCCCAGCTCGGCCAGCGCCTGCGTCACATGCGGGAAGGCCGCCACCGCCTCGATCCGCGCCACGACGTCGATCGGCATGAAACGGTCAGCATGGTCCGGATCGGCCGAATAATACCGGCCCAGTGTCGCCTTCGACTTGCCGGCAACCCCGGCCGCCGCCTCGATGCCGATGTCCTTCACCAGCGCCTCGGTATGCTTTTTCAGATAGCTTTCAATCTTTTCGGTCATCGCAATCGGGCCTGAAACCACCCGTCCCTCTCAACATCAACAGTCTGCGGGACCCCCGCACACCTTTTCCCCCTTATCTGCCGCCTGAAAATTTGTCACACCGAAATCACCCGCTACGGCGGGCGTAAGAGTGCCGACGTCACGACGTCGAACAGTGTGGGGCCCCCGCGCCGGGACCGGACGACATCCTCGGACCGGCCCGCGCGCGAGGGTCATCCCGCCGCTTGCCCGAAACCGCCCGGCGCGCTAAGGGGCAGCATGGCCAAGCTCTACTTCCACTACTCGACGATGAATGCTGGCAAGAGCACGCTCCTGCTGCAGGCGTCCTACAATTACATCGAGCGCGGCATGCAGACCTTCCTCGTCACCGCGCAGATCGACGCGCGCGCGGGCGCGGGCCGGATCGCCAGCCGCATCGGCATCGACGCCGGCGCCGCGACCTTCACTCCCGAGACCGACATGGCGGCGCTGATCGCGGCGCGGCTCGCACAGGGCCCCTGCGCCTGCATCTTCGTCGACGAGGCACAGTTCCTGACCCCCGCCCAGGTCTGGCAGCTGGCCCGCGTGGTCGACGATCTCGGTGTGCCGGTGATGTGCTACGGGCTGCGCGTCGACTTCCGCGGCGTGCTGTTCCCGGGGTCGGCGGCGCTGCTGGCGCTGGCCGACGAGATGCGCGAGGTGCGCACGATCTGCCATTGCGGCAAGAAGGCGACGATGGTGGTGCGCATGGGCCCCGACGGGCGCGCGCTGCGCGAGGGCGCACAGGTGCAGATCGGCGGCAACGAGACCTATGTCAGCCTGTGCCGCCGCCATTGGCGCGAGGCGATGGAAGAAGCCCCCGGCCCCACGGAAGAGTGAGTCTTCAGGCCAGGGAAAAGCCAGGGGACGGTTCTCAGGCCCCGGGCTTTTCCTTGTGCAAATTCTCCCGCCGGAGGCATCCTTCGCCCCCGGCCGCGCGCGGTCTCAGAACTTCTCGACGATCACCGAGCCGACGGAATACCCCGCCCCGAAGGAGCAGATCAGCCCGGTCTCGCCCGGCGCGAAATCGCCCGAGAAGCGGTCGAAGGCGATGATCGAGCCGGCCGAGGAGGTGTTGGCATATTCCTGCAAGATGTTCGGCTGCTCGCCGGGTGCCGGATCGCGGCCCAGCACCTTGCGGCCGATGAAGTCGTTCATCGTCTTGTTCGCCTGATGCAGCCAGAGCCGGCGCAGCGCCGCGGGCTCGAGCCCTTCCTCGGCCAGATGGCCGAGGATATGGGCGCAGACCATCGGCAGCACTTCCTTGAAGACCTTGCGGCCCTCCTGCATGAACTGCATGTCGCGCCGGTCGGCCATCCCGTCGGGCCGGGTGCGGCGCAAAAAGCCGTTGTTGTTGCGGATGTTGTTCGAGAACTCGGTGGCGCAGCGGCTCGAGCGGATCTCGAAGCCGCCGGCCTTCGCCTCGTCGCGCCGCTCGATCAGCGTCGCGGTCGCGACATCGCCGAAGATGAAATGGCAGTCGCGGTCGCGCCATTCGAGATGGCCCGAGGTGATCTCGGGGTTCACCACCAGCGCGCGCCGCACCGAGCCGGTGCGGATCATGTCGGCCGCGGCCTGGATGCCGAAGGTCGCCGAGGAGCAGGCCACGTTCATGTCGAAGGCAAAGCCCGAGGCGCCCAGAAGCTTCTGGATCTCGATCGCGATGGCGGGATAGGCGCGTTCCATGTTCGAGGCGGCGCAGATCACCAGATCGACCTCGCTGCCCTCGCGTCCGGCGGCGGCAAGGGCCTTGGCGCAGGCCTCGAGCGCCATCTCGGCCATGATCCCGGGCTCGTCGTCGCTGCGCTGGCGCAGCTGCGGATACATCCGCGCGGGGTCGAGAACGCCCGTCTTGTCCATCACATAGCGGCTCTCGATGCCCGAGGCCTTGAAGATGAACTCGGACGAGGAATGATCCTTGGCCGCCAGCGTGCCCGCCGCGATCTCGGCCGCATGCTCGGCGTTGTAGCGGTCGGCATAGGCGTTGAAGGCGACGACCAGCTCGTCGTTGGTGATGGTCTCTGGCGGGGTGAAGACCCCGGTTCCGGTGATCGCAGGGGTGAACATCTGGTCCTCTCGAAAGTCGCGGCACAGTCTTGCGAACCGCGCCGGGGGTCAAGGGTCAGACCGCGTTCGGCGGCACCTTGCCGTCACGGAAGGCGGTCAGATTGGCAAGCGCCATGAAGCCCATGGCATCGCGCACCTCAAGCGCCGCGGTGCCAAGATGCGGCAGCAGCGTGACGCAGTCGAGCGCGCGCAGCGCCGCGGGCACGACGGGCTCGCGCTCGAAGACATCGAGCCCCGCCCCGGCGATCTGCCCGCCCTCGAGCGCCGCGATTAGCGCTGCCTCGTCGACGATGTCGCCGCGGGCGATGTTGACGAGATGCGCATGGGGCTGCATCCGCGCGAGTTCCGCCGCCCCGATCAGGTGATGCGTCTGCGGCGTCGCGGGCACCGCGATCACCACGAAATCGGAGATCGCCAGCAGCTCGTGAAGCGGCACCTGCCGCGCCGGCAGCCCCGGCTCGGTCACGGTCGAGCGGTTGTGGAACACCACCTCCATGTCGAAGCCGTAATGGCAGCGCCGCGCGATCGCTTTGCCGATCCGGCCAAGCCCGACGATGCCGACGCGCTTGCCGGTGACGTGATGACCGAGGAACTGGGTGGGCGTCCAGCCGGTCCAGGCGCCCGAACGCACGAAGCGCTCCCCCGCCCCGGCGCGGCGCGCGCTCATCAGGAGCAGCGTCAGCGCGATGTCGGCGGTGGCGTCGGTCACTGCACCCGGGGTGTTGGTCACGGTGATCCCGTGCGCCTTCGCCGCCACCGCGTCGATATGGTTATAGCCCACGCCGAAATTCGCCACGATCTTCGCACGCAGCGGCCCGGCGAAGGCCGCACCGCGGACCTGATCGCCCAGCGTCACCAGAAGCGCGTCATGGGTGGCCAGCGCCTCGGCCGCCTCGGCCTCGGTCATCGGGGCGGCGCCGTTGCGGAAGGTCGCGTCGGGAAACTCCGCGCGCACCCGCGCCTCGACAGCCGGGGTGAGGGCACGGGTGACGAGCAGCTTCATCAGTAGAGCCTTCCGCCGATCGGCACGTCCTGACCGGGACCGATCAGCACCACCTCGCCGCTCTCGTCGGGCACGCCGAGCGTCAGCACCTCGGACATGAAGGGGCCGATCTGGCGCGGCGGGAAGTTCACCACCGCCATCACCTGCCGGCCCACCAGCTCCTCGGGCGTGTAATGCTTGGTGATCTGCGCCGAGGAGCGCTTGGTGCCGATCTCGGGACCGAAGTCGATGGTCAGCTTGTAGGCGGGCTTGCGCGCCTGCGGGAAGGTCTCGGCGGCGGTGATGCGGCCGACACGGATGTCGACCTTGAGGAAATCGTCGAAACTGATCGTCACTTGCCAAGCTCCCGTCCGCGGTCGGCGGCGGCCTTGACCGCACGTTTCAGAAGCGCCGGGAAGCCGGTTTCGGCATCCATCAGCACGGCAAGCGCGGCGGCGGTGGTGCCGCCCGGGCTGGTCACGTTGACGCGCAGCTGCGCGGGGTCCTCGGCCGCATCCTCGGCCAGCTGGCCGGCGCCGCCGACGGTGGCCTTGGCGAGCCGCATCGACAGCTCGGGCGACAGCCCCTCGGCCTCGGCCGCGGCGGCGAGCGCCTCGATCAGGTGGAAGACATAGGCCGGGCCCGAGCCCGACACCGCCGTCACCGCGTCGATCTGGCTTTCGGCATCGAGCCGCACCACCTGACCGACGGCCGACAACAGCCCCTCGGCCATGTCGAGATCGGCGGCGGTGGCCTGAGTGTTGCCGACGATCGCGGTGATGCCGCGGCCGATCGCGGCCGGCGTGTTCGGCATCGCGCGGACAAGCCGGGTGCCGGCGCCCAGAACCCCTTCGAAGGTGGCAATCGTCGTGCCCGCCGCGATCGAGACGAAGAGCGTGCGCCCGCCCCCCATCGCCGTCAGCTGCGGCAGCGCCGCGCCCATCATCTGCGGCTTGACCGCGACCAGCACCACCGCCGGCGCCTCGGGCAGCGGCCCGTTCACCGCCACGCCCGTGCCCATCAGCCAGTCGGACGGGTGCGGGTCGATCACATGCACCGCGCTCGGGCTCAGCCCGCCGCGCAGCCAGCCGGCGAGCAGCGCCGAGCCCATCTTGCCACAGCCCAGAAGAACCAGACCGCGTGCCTCAATCGTCGAAAAGTCCATCGCATTTCCCCTTTGCGGGGGAGAGCTTAGGCGCGGCCGTAGGCCTCTGCAATGGCGACCTTCAGCGCCGCTTCGGGGGTTTCGTCGCCCCAGCAGGCAAGCTGCATCGCCGGGTAGAAGCGTTCCGAGACGCTGACCGCGGCGCCGATCATCCGGTCGATCTGCGCCGGTCCCGCGATCTGGCCGCCCGACAGCACAAGGCCATAGCGCCACACCATCAGCTTCTGCTCGCGCCAGAAGGTGAAGGCACCGGTCCAGCACTGGTCGTTGATGCGGTTGAGCAGATCGTAAAGCGCGCCCTCGCGCGCCGCGGGCGGGTCGATCTCGAAGGTGCACAGCAGCCGCAGCACCTCGTCCTGCGCCGACCAGGCGAGGGTGAGCGAATAGCTGCGCCACTGCCCCTCGACCATCATCGCGATCTGGTCATCGGCGACGCGGTCGAAATCCCATTCATGCGCCTCGGCCAGCGTTTCCACCACGTCGATCGGGTGGATGTCCTCGACGCCGAGATAGTCCTCGATCAGTGCCATGCCCATACCCCCCACGCGTTTCGTGCAGATCCCGGGATGTTTCCCTAGGATTCGATCCATCCACAAGGATCGGCGTGGCAGCGCACGACCCCTACAAGATATCGTGCGGCGGGATCTGGCCCCTGTAAAGCAATTTGTCGTGGATAACTGTCCCTGCCGACACGATATCTGGGGACAACCGCCGGGAGAGGGGCGGAAATACGAAACCGGCACCGGGCGAACCCGATGCCGGTCAAGGCGCGGACGGTGCGCTCAGGCGGTGATCGAATAGCCGCCGTCGATGTCGTGCACGCCGCCGGTGAGGTTCTTCGCCTCGGGCGCAGCCAGGAAGGCCGCCATCGCGCCGACGTCGTCGATCGTGGTCAGCACATGGGTCGGCGCGCGCTCGGTCGCCTCGGCCAGCAGGCTGTCGAACTGGTCGATGCCCGAGGCGGCGCGGGTGGCGAGCGGTCCGGGCGAGAGCGCATGCACGCGGATGCCCTTCTCGCCAAGCTCGGCCGCGGCATAGCGCACCGTGCTTTCGAGCGCGGCCTTCACCGGGCCCATGATGTTGTAGTGCTGCACGACGCGCGACGAGCCGAAGAACGAGACCGACAGGCAGGTGCCGCCCTCGGGCATCAGCGGTTCGGCCAGACGGATCATCCGCAGGAAGGAATGGACCGAGACGTCCATCGCCTTGCCGAAGCCCTCGGCGGAGCAGTCGATGACCCGGCCGTGCAGGTCGGCCTTCGGCGCGAAGGCGATCGAATGCAGGATCGTGTCGACCTTGCCCCAGCGTTTGCCGATTTCCTCGTAGACCGCTTCCAGCTCGCCCGGCACGGTGACGTCGAGCGGCATCATGATCTCGGCGCCGAGCGATTCGGCGAGCGGCCGGACATGCGGTTCGGCCTTGGCGTTGAGCCAGGTGACGGCCAGATCCGCCCCCTGTTCGCGGAAGGCGCGGGCGCAGCCATAGGCGATGGAATGGTCGTTGGCGATGCCGACAACGAGAATCTTCTGTCCCTTCAGCGAGAACATGGTGCCTCCATGAGTTCAGGTGCACCCGAGTCTTAGCAGGGTTTCGCGCGCCCTGCCCGGACTTTTCCGCATCGCAGAAAAGTTCTTGCTGCAACCGCGAAAGAGCGTGGCAAAAACTCCACGGCCGGGCAGCGGGGCCCCGCCGGGGCCCCTGCCCCGGATCAGTCGGGGAAGATGCCCGGCGAGGTCGGCGCGCCGTCGTCGAAGGCCGCGAGATAGTCGACGATGGTCGGCCGGTTCACCGCGAAGCCCTTGTATTCGGCCAGCTCATTGGGCAGGTCGCGCAGCACCCGGTGCAGCCGGCGGCCCCATTTCGGCACCGTCACGATATCCTCGAGCGAGCACAGATAGCAGCGGATCGGGAAGGCGATGGCGTTCGAACGCGGCAACCGCCAGAGCGTCTGCAGCTCGACCCGCAGATACTGTTTCGCACCGACGTTATCGGCCGCGACGGTGCGCTTCTCGGGGCCCCATTTGTGGTAGTTCTCGGGGCTGGTGTCGAGGCGCGGATTGACCGTCATCGTCCAGTTCAGCCGCCGCACCGGCGCGCCCTGCTGCAGGTTCAGAAGGAACTTCAGCGCGCGCTGGAACACGCCCATCTCATGCGCCTTCGGCACCGGCGCATGCCACTCGAAGAAGTTCATGCCGATGTCGAAATCGAGCGACCAGTCGGCCTGGCTTGTCACCATGCCGGCATCCATCCACAGGTTGCCGTCGCGCTGGTCAAGGAGCGCGTGGTCGCCCTGGGTCTGGCGGGTGATGTATTCCATCGGCCCGCAAGGCAGCGTGGTGGCGTCAAGGAAGGTGAAGCGCTGCTCGATCCCGAGCGGGCGGTTGATCCAGTGCCAGCGGTCGCCGTCGCGGTTGAGCGTGAAAAGCTCGGGGTAATCCTCGGATTTCGAGACCATCACCAGTTCGAGGAAATCCCAGCCGGCAAGCTCCATATGCGGCAGCGACTGGCAGCGCAGCGGGTCTTCCGTCAGCGTGATCGCCCGGTCGCGCATCTCGGCGACGTAATGCTCATCGACGTCGAAGCGCTTTTCAAACGGCGATCCGGCCTTGCCGCCCGCGTGCGGCTCAAGGTTGACCGAATACATGTAGCTGTCCGCATCGAAGGGGAACGGGAAGCGCCGGATCCCCTCGGGCGAGTTGTGGAACGTGTAGTCGTCGCGGAAGGTTTCGTCGTGGAACTGGATGGTCATCCGTGCCTCCTAGAGGTCGAGAACGAGGGTTTCGCCCTTGAAACGCGAAACGCAGGGCATGATTTTCGTCTGGCGCGCGTGCTCGTCATCGCTCAGCCAGTGGTCGTGGTGCTCGATCGTGCCGTGGCAGGATTTCACCCCGGTCTCGCAACGCCCGCAGGCCCCGCCGCGGCACATCCACTGCACCTCGACCTGAGCCGCCTCGAGCGCCTCGAGCAGGCTCTGATGCGCCCCGACGGTGACCACCTTGCCCGAGGTCGCCAGCGTCACCTCGAAGGGCGCGCCGGGCGGCGGCGCCATGAAGACCTCGGAATGCAGCGCCGTCCTCGGCCAGCCGAACCGCGCGCCGGTCTCGGCCACCGCCTCGATCAGCCCCTCGGGGCCGCAGGTATAGACATGGGTGCCAAGCGGCTGGCTGCCCAGAATGGCGCCCAGGTCCATCCGGTTGCCCTCCTCCGAGATGTGCACATGCACCTGCGGCGAGGCAGGCAGCAGCGCGAGCCCCGCGGCCTCGGCCCGGCTCCGCGCGGCATAGTGCAGCTCGAAGGGCATCTGCAGCCGGGCGAGCTGCTTGAGCTGTGCCAGAAACGGCGTGATGCCGATGCCGCCGGCGATCATCACATGTTTCTTCGCCCGCAGATCGAGCGAGAAGAGGTTCACCGGGGCGGAGATGCGCATGAGGTCCCCCTCCGCTACCTGCGTGTGCAGGAATTTCGAACCGCCGCGGCCGCCGTCCTCGCGCCGCACGGCAATCTCATAGCCCGAACCGTCCATCGGATCGGAGATCAGCGAATAGGCGTTGCGGCGCAGCACGCCCGCGTCGGGCATCTCGACGACCACATGCGCCCCGCCGGAGAAGAGCGGCAGCAATGCCCCTTCGGGGTCCTCGAAGCGGAAACGACTTACGAGAGGCGAGAGTGCCTCGATCGCGCTCACGCGCAGCATGCGGCTGGTCATGGTTTGATCTCCTGCACGGCGGGCACGATGCCGGGGGTCTCGGCATCGACGCAGACACCCTGGAAGGCGCCGAGGCGGCGCGAGAAATGGTCGCGCACGAAAAGGGTGAGGCCGCAATGGCTGCACACGAAGGGGTCGGTGGTGACATTCTCGGTCACGCCCTTGCAATGCACGCATTGCATGCGGCGCGCGATCGTGCCGCGATGCTCGGTCTGGATCGCCTCGGGCGGCAGGCCCGCGGCCAGCGCCTCGGCCACGGCCTGACCGATCATCCCCTCGGAGCCGGCGAGGTAAAGCGTCGTGCCCATCCGGGCATCGGCAAGCGCCTTGCGATAGCGCTCGAGCGCGGAAGCATAGCTCGGCGCCTCGCGATACATCTTCGCGCCAAGCGCGGCGAGGCGGGGCCCCGCGTCATGGCCGGCGGGGATATAGATCAGATGCGCAAGATCCATCACCGAGGCATCGAGCGCGGCGAGGTCGAGGATCGCCTCGGCGCCCGGCCCTTCGGCGAGCATGATCGCCGGGGTGGCGCCCTGCGGGGTGAGCCCGGGATAGACCGGACGCGAGGTGATCGAGGGGGAGAATTCGGTGCGCGGCATGGCATGGTTCCTGTTGGGTCTGGGTGGGGCGGTCTGCTGCCGCCCCTGCCCGTTTCGCGTCAGCCCTTGGCGGTGCGACGCTTCTTCTCGATGTCGAAGAAGGGCATCGGCGAGGTGGTAGCACCGATCGTGCCGGCCTCGGTGCTGGCGACGGTGAGGGGCATGCCCTCGACCGCGCAGTCGACCGGCAGGCGGGCGATGGCGACGGTCCAGTCGTTCAGCGGCGAATACATCGCCTGGGTCACGACGCCGACCTTGACCCCGTCCTTCAGCACCGGCGCGCCGTTCTCGGGCGGCACCTTGCCCTCGAGCTTGAGACCCCAGATCTTGAAGCGCTCCTTGCCCTTGAGCCGGTAATGCTCCTCGGCGCCGCGGAAGCCGGTCTTGCCGGGCGAGACGGTGAAATCGAGGCCCAGCTCCCACAGCGTGTCGCCGCAGGCTTCGTTCTCGAACGGATACATTTCCGAGTTGTCGTAGGGGAAGAAGAGCAGATAGCTTTCCGTGCGCAGCAGGTCGAGCGTGGTGAAGCGGCAGGGGATGATCCCCATCGCCGCGCCCTCTTCGAGGATGCGGTCCCAGATCATCGGCGCGTCCTGGCCGCGCACGAACAGCTCATAGCCGCGCTCGCCGGTGTAGCCGGTGCGCGCGATCAGCGCCGGCACCCCGAAAAGCGAGGTGGGCATGTGGCTGAAGTAATTCAGGCTGCGGATGCCCGGCACGTATTTCTCGAGGAAATCGACGGCAAGCGGGCCTTGCAGCGAGAGGTCATGCAGGTTGTCGTCGAAGCGGATCGAGACGTCGCGGCCGGTTGCGGCCATCGTCAGCTGCTCGAAGCCCTGACCCGAGCCATGCACCACCATGAAGGCGTTCGGCGCGGTGCGGTAGATCACGCAGTCGTCGACGAACTTGCCCGCGTCGTTGAGCATGCAGGCATAGACGGCGCGGCCCGGCATCAGCTTCTCGACGTTGCGCGTGGTGGCGCGGTCGATGACGTGGGAGGCCGCCGGCCCGGTGATATGGACCTTCTTCAGGCCCGAGACATCCATCAGCCCGGCCTTCGTCCGGATCGCCATGTATTCGGCGAGCGGATCGCCGTCATAGGACCAGGCGGTGCCCATGCCGCTCCAGTCTTCCAGCGCCGAGCCCAGCGCGCGGTGCCGGTCGGCCAGCGTCGAAAATCTCCAAGATGCGGTCATTCCCTGTCTCCCTGGGGGTTCGTCAGTCGTTGAAGGGCCCCGCCGCGAGCGTCGCGGCGGGGAAGTGCATGGCTCAGGCCGGCAGCTGGAAGAACCAGTTCGCCCAGAGCACCACCGCCACACCCGCGATCAGCGCGAGATAGGGCCAGAAGCCGGCGTTGCGCGGGCCGAGATCGCCGTGATCGGTGAGGCCGAGGTCTTCCATCGCCTCGCGCGGGAAGTGGCCCTTGTCCTGGTAATAATGGCGGAACCAGAACACCGGCAGGATCAGCGCGGCGAAGATGACGCCCGACCAGAGCGCGTTCGAATAGCCCCAGACCTTGGCGCCGGCGCCGAGGAAGAGCGCGTTGACGAAGGCGAGCAGCGTGTTGAAGCCGATCAGGATGGTCGGCGCCTTCCACGGACGCGGCAGGTGCGGGCTGTCGATGCGGTGGATCCAGCCGGCGTTCAGGTTCAGGAAGTTGAACATGATGTAGCCGACGTTCGAGATCGCGAGCACGTAGAAGTAGCCCGTCGCATCCGAGGCGAGCGCGAGCAGGAAGATGTTGAAGACGAGGTCGGTCCACATCGCCCCGGTCGGCGCGCCATGATCGTTCACATGCGTCAGGTACTTCGGCAGCCAGCCGTCACGGGCGCCCTGATAGAGCGTGCGCGACGACCCGGCCATGGCGGTCATGATCGCCAGGAAGAGCGCCATGATCATCAGGATCACGAAGAGATGGGCGACAAGCGGCCCCGCGCCCACCATCTGGCCCAGCACCTCGCCGACGCCGGTGCCGTCGACGATCCCCGGCGCCAGCATCCCCGCCTGCCCCAGCACACCCTGGAAGGCGAAGGGGATGATGAAGAAGAACACCACACACAGGAGGCCCGAGAAGAAGATCGCCCGGAAGGTGTCGCGATGAGGGTTCTTGAACTCGGCGGTGTAGCAGACCGCGGTCTCGAAACCATAGGTCGACCAGGCCGCGATGTAGAGCGCGCCGAGGATCAGCGTCCAGCCGCCCACCGACCAGCTGCCATCGGTGCCGGAATAGGCGGCCGAGGGCGGCACGATCGAGGTGACGTTCATCCAGTCGATGGCACCGGTCAGGATCGGCATCAGCCCGGCCAGAAGCAGCGGGATCAGCACGACGACCGCCATGATCTTTTGCGATTTCGCCGTCGAGGCGATGCCGCGGTGCTGGATCGCGAAGATCATCAGCATCAGCACGACGCCGATCACGAAGGTCGAGTTGAAATGCAGCGTGCCAAGGCCCGGAACCGGAATGCCGAAGGCTTCCCAGACGCGGAAGGCGGGCGTCAGCGCGGCGACGCCATCGGCCGAGGCCACGGCCTGGATCGCGGCCTCGGGGGCGGTGCCCGGGTTGGCGGCGATGTAGTCGATGACCGCCTGCGTCGAGGCGCTGTATTGCGACAGATGCGCCGCGACCCAGTCAAGCACCGGCTGGCTTTCCGCGAGCGGGATCGGGAAGAGCGCGTTCAGGATATAGCCCGCCGCGATCGCGCAACCGAGCGACAGCACCGGCGACCAGGCGAACCAGTTGCACCACACCGACAAGGGCGCGATCAGTTTCGAATAGCGCAGCCAGGCGGTCGCGCCATAGACCGAGGCACCGCCCGACTTGTTGCCGAACATGCCGGCCATCTCGGCATAGGTGAAGCTCTGCAGGAAGCCCATCACCATCGAGACCATCCAGACGACGAAGGCGGCCTTGCCCGCGACGCCGGCGATGCCGCCGATCGAGAAGAGCACGAGCGGCGGCACACCGGCCGCGACCCAGAAGGCGCCTTTCCAGTCAAGGGCACGCTTGAGCGTCCCCGCGGAGGGTGTTCCCTCCGGTCCGCGCGCCATCGGCGCTGCGGAAGCCATGTTCTGTTCCACGTCCAAACTCCCTGTTGAGTGGAAGGGGGCTGTTTCCGCCCCGTTTTCTTGCCTCCCCACCCGGTTTCCCGGGGCCTTCGGCCGGGTCTCCCCACCCGGCCCGCCACACCCTCACGAGCGCGGACGTTCCTTTTTCGGGTCGTAATGCGGGAAGGGCGCGACGCGCGCCGCGATCCGCTTCAGGTGGCCATCGAGCTTGCCGACCTCGACCGCGGTGCCGGGCTCGGCATGGGCGACGTCGAGGCGCGCGAGCGCGATCCACTGGTTGGTGCGCGGGCTGTGCATGGCCGAGCAGACCTCGCCCACCTGCGCCCGCCCGATCCGCACGCAATCGCCGTGAAAGACCGGGTCCTGGCCCTCGATCTCGAGGCCGACGAACTTGCGCGCGGGGGTTTCCTTGCGGCGCAGGAGCGCCTCGCGCCCGACGAAATCGGCGGTTTTCGATTTCAGCGGCACGGTGAAACCGATGCCGGCCTCGAACGGGTCGGTCTGGTCGGAAAAGTCATAGCCCGCGAAGACCAGCCCCGCCTCGATCCGGCACAGGTCAAGGCCGCCAAGCCCCATCGGCTTGATGCCGAACTTGGCCCCCGCGCCGAAGACCGCGTCGAAGACCGCCTTGCCGTCCTTCGGATGGCAGAAGATCTCGTAGCCCAGTTCCCCCGTGTAGCCGGTGCGCGAGACGACGACCGGCACCCCCTCGGCCCCGCCGATGCGGCCCACGGTGAAGCGGAACCAGCCCAGATCGGCCAGCGCCGGCTGATGCGGTGCGGTCCAGATGATTTCCGTCATCAGCTCGCGCGAGCGCGGCCCCTGCACCGCAAGGTTGTGCATCTGATCGGTCGAGGCACGGATCATCACGTTGAGGCCAAGCCGCGCCGCCTCCTCGCGCATCCACACCCCGCCCTCGTCCGAGCCGCCGATCCAGCGGAAGTTCTGCGCACCCAGACGGAACAGCGTGCCATCGTCGATCATGCCGCCATGCGGATAGCACATCGCCGAATAGACGACCTGACCGTGGCCCAGCTTCGTCACGTCGCGCGTCAGAACCCAGTTCATCAGCGCCTCGGCATCGGGGCCGGTCACCTCGAACTTGCGCAGCGCCGAAAGGTCCATCGCGACCACGCCCTCGCGCGCCGCCCAATAGCTTTCGACCGGATCGCATTCCGGGAAGGAATTCGGCAGCCAGAAACCGCGATATTCGACGAAATCGCGGGTCAGGGCGGCAAAACTGTCGTGGAAGGCGCTTTCACGCGTCATGATCGGCTCCGCGTCGGGGGTGGCGCGCCAGGCCGAGGCGCGCGAGAACCGCTCGCCCGCGCCATAGCTGCGCACATGGATGTCGGTGAGATCCCAGCCATTGGCCGAGGAGGTGTCGTCCGGGCAGGCCGAAGAGACGCAGACCAGATCGGTCAGCGCGCGCATCAGCACGTAATCGCCGGGCCGCGACCAGGGTTCGTCCGCGACCAGCACGCCATGCGCGTCGATCCCGGTGTTGAAGAAGAAATTCGCCGCCATCCAGCCCGCGCGGGCGGGCACGCCATGGGCGGCCAGCGCGGTGTTGAAGTTGTCCGAGCAGTTCGCGTGCCCCGGATAGCCGATGTCGTCGTAATATTTCGACGAACAGGCCATGGCGAAGGCGTCGTGGCGGCCGCAGGTGTCCTGGATCACCTCGACCAGCGGGGTGAAATCCTGATCATAGTATTTCGCGTGCAGCCCCGGGTTCGGATAGGCATGCCCCATCAGCGTGCGGGTGGTGGTGACGTCGAGCGGGTTGATGATGCCGCGGTCGAGCTTGCGGGCGTCGAAGCACTGGAAATCGGTGCATTGGCGACCGTCGACGTCGAGGATCTGGATGAACTCGCCCGCCTTCACCACATAGGCCTCGGCGGTTGCCGATTTCACCCGCAGATCAAGCAGCGGATCGGCCAGCGGATCGGGCAGCGCGAAGCGGCCCGCGGCGCGCGGCGTCGCGCGGGTGATCTTCACCGTCAGCGGCGTCGCGGTGTCCTGGCGCTCGAAATCCATCACCGGGCCCGGCGCGGCGATGATCGCGACGCCCGCGCCCTGTGCGGTGAAGCCCACGGCCTCGCCCGCCCGCGATCCGGCGCCGAAAAGCCCGATGGCGCGGGCCGCGCTCAGGTCGATCCCCCGGCGCTCGAGCGCGCGGCGCAGCCGGGCAAGCGAAGGCTCGCCCGAGGCGAGCAGGTCGCGCAGCCCCTCCGCCGCGCAATCGCCCGCCCAGCCCAGCAGGCCGCAGTCGGCCCGCCCGTCGGGGTGCGCGGCCAGCAGCTCGGCGCGCTGCCCGCCCTCGTCGTTGGTCACCTCGATCCGGTCGCCCGCCCGGATCTCGAGCACGAGCGCCCCGCGACCGGGGACGGCGTGCCGCTCCTCGACCGGGCCGGTCCGATAGGCGAGCGGCCGGCGCGCGCGCGACGGCGCGGGCGGACCGGGGCGGAAGAGCGTGTCGGCGGGCAGAAGCACCATGGTCTGTCCTTGTCGTCAGGAAAAGAAGGCGGGAGGCCCGAGGCCCCCCGCCCAGGGGGACACAACTCAGTTCGCGAGATAGGCTTCCATCGAGTCGTCGAGCGCATCCTTCCACGGCGTGTGGTGGGTGGGCGCCATCGTGCCGGTGATGACCGACTTGTAGGCGTGGTTGCGGAAGGTCATGATGTTTTCCGCCTTGTGGTGCTTCCACTCGAAGAAGGCCTCGCAGGCGCCGTCGACGTCGAAGGACGGATAATCCGTCTCGGCGATCAGTTCCTTGACGTAGTCGCCCTGATACTTGATCGCGTATTTGACGTCGTCCGAGGCCTCTTCGCGTTCCTCGCGCTCGGCCACGTCGGCGATCAGCGTCTGTTTGTCGGTGGGCACCGCGATCCGGCCCAGGATGATGTCGCGCACATACCAGGCCTGGGCGTCGAACATGTTGAAGGTGAACCACTGGTCCTGCATGCCGAGGTAGAACATCTTCGGATTGTGGACATAGACCACGCCCTTGTAGAGGTCGGCGGTCGCGAGCCGGTTCGCCGTCTTCAGCCGCAGGCTGTCGGGCAGGAACGGGAAGTAGTGCTTGTAACCGGTGCACAGGATGATCGAGTCGATATGCTTCGACGAGCCATCCTTGAAATAGGCGGTCTTGCCCTCGACCCGGACGAGGCCCTGCTTCTCTTCCCAGTTCTCGGGCCATTTGAAGCCCATCGGCGCGCTGCGATAGCAGGAGGTGACGCTTTTCGCGCCGTATTTCCAGCATTGCGAGCCGATGTCCTCGGCCGAATAGGAGGAGCCGACGATCAGCACGTCCTGGCCCTCGAACTCGCGCGCGTCGCGGAAGTCATGGGCATGCACGATGCGGCCGTAGAACTGGTCGAAGCCCGGATATTCCGGCACGTTCGGCGAGGAGAAGTGCCCCGAGGCGACGATGACGTGGTCGAAGCGCTCCTTGTAGACGTGGTCGCGTTCCATGTCGTGCACGGTGACGGTGAAGTCCTCGGCCTCCTCGTCGAACTCGATCCAGCGCACGACCGAGTTGAAGCGGATCCAGCCGCGCACGCCGGCCTTGTTCACCCGGCCCTCGATGTAATCGACCATCACGGCGCGCGGCGGATAGGAGGCGATCTGCTTGCCGAAATGTTCCTCGAAGGAATAGTCGGCGAATTCGAGCCCCTCCTTCGGACCGTTGGTCCAGAGATAGCGATACATCGAGCCATGGATCGGCTCGCCGTTCTTGTCGGTGCCGGTGCGCCAGCTGTAGTTCCACAGGCCCCCCCAGGTCTCCTGCTTCTCGAAGCAGACGATCTCGGGGATCTCCGCCCCCTTCTGCGCGGCGGACTGGAAGGCCCGGAGCTGGGCCAGACCCGAGGGGCCGGCACCGATGATGGCAACGCGTTTGGTCATGGTAGTCTCCCTGTTCGATCCGGTATGGACCAGATTTCAAAACTGGTTCCTTCGGCATGGACCAATGAGGCGGACCAAAATCTTTTGGGTCAACAAATTTTCCTGCGCGGAATATTGCTTCACCGCATTTTTCGGCATTCCAGCCTGCCGAAAAAGGGCTATAGATCAAATTATGAGCAGCCCGACACTCGCGCAGCGCCTTCTGGTAACTGGTTCCCTGCCCCGACTCGGCGTGAAGACTCGCGCGCCGGTGCGGATCGGTTTCCTCACGCCGCTCTCCGGTCCCGAGGAATCCTGGGGCCGGCCGGGGCTCGACGGCTGCCGGCTCTGGGCCGAGGGGCTGAACGCGCGCGGCGGGCTGATGGTGGGCGGGCGCCGCCACCCGATCGAGATCGTGGCACGCGACAGCGCGACGGGCGCCGCGGCGACCCGCGCCGCCGCCCATGAGCTTGTCGAGCGGCTCGACTGCCGGCTGATCCTGACCCTTGGCGGCGACAGCTTCGCCCCCGCCCTGCCCTGGCTGATGAAGACCCGCGCGCTGGTGGCGACGCTGCTGCCCTCCGACCTCTCGCCCGACACGCCCTATCTGATCGCGCCGGCCGAGGTGCATCCGCTGTTCAACGTGACCGGGGTCGAGTGGCTGGCGAAGAGCCGCCCCGCGGCGCGGCGTGTCGCCCTGTGCAGCCAGACCGACAGCCTCGGCCTGCCCTCGCTCGCCGTCTATCGCGCCGCCTTCGAGGCCGCGGGCCACGCCCGGGTGAAGGAGCTGCGCTATGCGCCCGCCGAGACCGACGCCGAAGGCATCGTGCGCGCGATGCTGGCCGAACAGCCCGACGTGCTGTGCTGGTGCTCATCGGCGCCGCCGATGATCCATGCCCTGACCGAGGCGGCCCACGCCCAGGGCTTCACCGGCGAGATCCTCGCCTGCACCGCCGACGACTATCCGCGGATGATCGCGCGCACCTCGGCCGCCTTCATGGCGCGCTACACCTTCCAGTTCCCCGATTTCGACGACCCGGCACTGGCCGACACCGCCTTCTTCTTCCACCGCCCCGAGGCCTTCTTCGCCGCCTATGGCGCGCGCTTTCCGGGCAGCTGGTCGGCGGTGAGCTGGGAATATGCCTCGATCCTCGATCTGTGGCACGCCGCCGTCGAAAGCGCCGAAACGACCGACCCGGTCTCGGTGCTGGCCGCGATGAAGCGCTCGCAGATCATGCCGCACGCCTTCGGCCCGGCGCGCTGGTGGGGGGCCGAGGTCTTCGGCATCGACAATGCGCTGGTGGGCGACTGGCCGGTGGTGCGGATCGAGGGCGGGCGCGCGAAGATCGTCGAGTTCGGCTCGGTGCTCGGCTGGCTCGAGGCACACGGGCCGCGCCTCACCGAGCACCTCGGTGCGCTCGGCCAGCTCTGGCACCAGCGCCTGCGCCCCGCGCCGCGGCGCCGCCAGATCAGTCTTCCTGCATCAGAAGCTTCTGATCCTCGATCAGCGTGAGCTTCATGAATTCGCTCGCCGCCTCGATGTCGCGCGCTGCGATGGCATTGAAGAGCGCATTGTAGCCGCGCTGATAGGAGGCGATGCGATTGGGCGTCAGGTGCCGGCGATACATCGCGCCGCGGAAGCTCTGCCGGCGCGCGTCGATCACCAGATTGTAGCAGGCGATCAGCAGGGGGTTGCCGGTGCCCGCCGCGATCTGGCGGTGGAATTCCTCCTCGAGCCGCACGAAGGCGCCGGCATCGGCCTGCACCGCCTCCATCTGCGACAGCGTCTCGCCAAGCGCCTCGATCGCGCGCGGCGGCATGTTGATGATCGCGAGCCGCACCATCTCGGGCTCGAAGATCCCGCGCACGACCTGCAATTGCAGCGGCCCGGTCTCGGCCGCGACGGTCGAGACGGCCGCCTGCGTGCCCGAGGGGTCCCAGGTGACGAAGGACCCCGACCCCGCCCGGCGCCGGATCATGCCGCGTTCCTCGAGCTGATCGAGCGCCTCGCGCACGGTGTTGCGCGCCACCCCCAGATCCTGCGCCAGCGCGCGCTCGGAGGGCAGACGTTCATCGACCCCGTATTCTCCCGAAACGATCCGCGTCGTCAGCGTGTCGATGACATATTGCACCGTCGCGCCGACGACAGGCTCGCTTTGCGGCGCGGAAAGAAGACGTCCGGAAGAAGGCGGCACTTGCAAATTCCCTTGAGCAGTCCCGCACGGGACGGCCAAAGAATAGCCGCTTTGCCCAAGGAAAATCCAGACGCGAAACGCGCCGCGCAGGTATCGCGCCCTCTTCCCCACATCCGATTGCGTCAAATTCCCGGGCGAGAGCGCCCGGGGGGCAAGGGGGCAGCGCCCCTGCCCCGGCCGGAGAAAGGGGGCGCTGCCCCCTCTGGCCTACGGCCATTCACCCCCGAGGTATTTCGGGCAAGGCGAAAGCCCGGGGGACAGGCGCTTCGGGGACGCGCCAAAAGCACCCGGCCCTGCGCTTGCGCTCCGGACGCGCGCCCCAAGCGCGGCTCACCCCATGCGCTCGGACGCGTAGGAGCCGGGGCTTGCCGGGAAGACCACCGTCTTGTTGCCGTTCATGAACACCCGGCGATGGATATGGGCGTGGATCGCGCGGGCGAGCACCTGGCTCTCGACGTCGCGGCCGAGCGAGACGTAATCGTCGGGCGATTGCGCATGGGTCACGCGGATCGTGTCCTGCTCGATGATCGGGCCCTCGTCGAGGTCGGCGGTGACGTAATGCGAGGTCGCGCCGATCAGCTTCACGCCGCGCTCATAGGCCTGCTTGTAGGGGTTCGCGCCCTTGAAGCTCGGCAGGAACGAGTGGTGGATGTTGATGATCCGCCCCGACATTTCCTTGCACATCTGGTCCGACAGGATCTGCATGTAGCGCGCCAGGACGATCAGCTCGGCCCCGGTCTCGTGCACGATGCGCATCTGCTCGGCCTCGGCCGCAGCCTTGTTCTCCTTCGTCACCTTGATGCAGTGGAAGGGGATGTCGTGGTTCACCACCACCTTCTGGTACTCCATGTGGTTCGAGATCACCGCCACGATGTCGATCGGCAGCGCACCGATGCGCCAGCGATAGAGCAGGTCGTTCAGGCAATGGCCGAAGCGCGAGACCATGATGATGACCTTCATCTTCTCCGCCTCGTCATGGAATTTCGCCACCATGTCGAAGGTCTTGGCGGTCGGGCCGAAGCCCGTCTCGAGCGCCGCGAGGTCGAGCCCCGCTTCGGAGACGAAGCTCACCCGCATGAAGAACTTGCCGGTCTGGGTGTCGTCGAACTGCGAGCTGTCGGTGATGTTGCAGCCGTTCTCGGCGAGATAGGTCGCGATCGCGGCGACGATGCCGCGCGTCGTGGGACAGGCCACGGTCAGGCAGTATTTGGTCATTTCGGTCTCCCGTCGGTATGAGTGTTGGGTCGGCCAGGGCCGGGATGCGCTCTCCCAAGCGCGGGTGATGGTCTTGGGTCTTACGCCGTGAGCCCCTCGGGCTCGGGCAATCCGTTGGCGCGGCAGCAGGCAGTGAGCGTGTTCGCCAGCAGACAGGCGATGGTCATCGGCCCGACGCCGCCCGGCACCGGGGTGATCGCGCCGGCGACTTGCGAGGCCGAGGCGAAATCGACATCGCCCACC
>NZ_RCHI01000010.1 GCF_003664585.1 Paenirhodobacter hankyongi | reverse complement strand
CAAGGAGCAATGCGTTCATCGCCATCGCTTCGAGAGCATCCAGCACGCGACCCGCGTCATCGGTGACTGGATCAGCTTCTACAACAACCGCCGCCCTCATCAGGCCCTTGCCATGCGCACACCTGCCGAGGCATTCAGATTAGCGGCTTAAACTGAGCAGATTCCGCTGGGTCGATACAATTGTTTGGAAACCGCGGCGGGCGAGCTCGGTGATCAGGCTGGTCTTGCCCGCGACCCAAGGCCGCCCGTCACGACAAAGAAATGGTCGCTCATGGGCCGTCCTCGGGTTTGACAGGGGAAAGCGCTGCAAAGCGATCAACACGCCACGGGCGCGGATCAAAGCTGCATGAATTTCGCAGGGAAAACAGCGCCGGTCTGCTCGGCAGAGGCAAATCTTCTGACATGACAAGCAGAACTATCTGTCACTTTTCAAGAGAATTTTGGTGGAGCCAAGGGGAGTCGAACCCCTGACCTCTTGAATGCCATTCAAGCGCTCTCCCAACTGAGCTATGGCCCCACCGTGAGGTCCGCAGTGCGCTGGTTCAGCGCCTTGCGTAGGGCGTCGTATATGGGGGGGCGCGGATGGGCGCAAGAGGAATTTTGCGTTTCCCGGCAAAATTTTCCGCACCCCTCCGCGCCCCCCTCGAAAGGGCTCAGACACTCACCCCGAAGATCCGCCCGACGCCCGCGGTGATCGCCATTGCGGCCGCGCCCCAGAACAGCACGCGCAGCGTCGCGGGCAGCTTCGGGGCGCCGCCGGCCTGGGCGCCAAGCGCGCCCAGAAGCGCAAGGCAGACGAGCGTTGCGCCGACCACCACCGGAATCACCTGGCCCGCGGGCGCCAGCACCGCGGCGATCAGCGGCATCGCCGCCGCGACCGAGAAGGTCAGGCCGGACGCCAGCGCCGCCTGCAGCGGGTTCGCGGCATGCACCTCGGACAGGCCCAGTTCCTCGCGCACATGGGCGCCGAGCGCGTCCTTCTCGGTCAGCTCGCGCGCCACCAGCGCGGCGGTGGCCTGGCTCAGTCCGCGGCTTTCGAAGATCGAGGCGAGCTCGCGCTCCTCTTCCTCGGGGGTGTCGCGCAGCGCCGCGGTCTCGCGCGCGATATCGGCGCGTTCGATGTCGGATTGCGAGGAGACCGAGACATATTCGCCCGCCGCCATCGACATCGCGCCGGCGGCAAGGCCGGCGCCGCCGGCGATCAGCACCGCCGTGGGCGAGGGATCGGCGGCGGCCACGCCGACGATCAGAGAGGCGACGGAGACGATGCCGTCATTGGCGCCAAGCACGGCGGCGCGCAGCCAGCCGGAGCGGTTGATGAAATGCAGCTCCTCGTGGGCCGACTGGTAGGGAAGGGGGGACATGGGTGCCTCGCGGTGTCGCTGGGTTGAAAAGGGGAATGGGTCAGCCGGGCTGGGAGGGCGGCAGGGTGACGGTCACCGAAAAGCCGCGGTCGCGGCCCGGAAGGGGAGAGGCGAGATCCAGTCGCCCGCCGGAGCGGGTGACGATCGCGCGCACGATGGCAAGGCCGAGCCCGCTGCCCTTGCCGGCGCCGGGGGCGCGCTCGAATCGCGTGCCGAGCCGGGCGAGGGTCTCGGCGGGCACCGGGGCGCAGTCGTTCTCGACCGAGAGCGTCGCATCGGGCGCAAGCCTTGCGGTCACCGGCGCGCCGGGTGTGCCGTGGCGCAGCGCGTTCTCGACGAGGTTGCGCACGAGGATGCCGAAGATGTCGGGGTCGAGGTCGGAGAGCACCGGCGCCGCGGGCAGATCGAGCGTCACCGGGGCCGCGCCGGCAAGCCGTGCCGTGTCCTCGGCCATCAGCCGGGCGACCAGGCGCAGGTCGCGCGGCGCGCCGGTGCGCAGCTTGCCGCCCTCGGCGCGGGCAAGCTGCATCAGCCCCTCGGAGAGCCGCGTCAGCCGCTTCAGCCCGGCCTCGATCTCGGCGGCGCGGGCGGTGGTGGCGGGGTCGGTGCTTTCGGCGCGCAGCCGCTGCACCTGGGCGATGGCGCCGGCAAGCGGCGTGCGCAACTCATGGGCGGCATTGGCGGTGAAGCTGCGCTCGGCCTGGAAGGCGGCATCGAGCCTGGCGAGCAGCGCGTTCAGGGTTTCCGCGAGCGGTTGCACCTCGGCCGGCAGGTCGCGCGTTTCCACCGCCGAAAGGTCGGCCGCGCCGAGCCGCGCCAGCCGCAGCCGGAACCGGCGCAGCGGCGCAAAGCCAAGCCGCAGCACCAGCGCAATCGCGCCCAGAGACAGCGGCACCATCAGCGCGAGTGGGGCGAGCAGCCCCATCTGCACCTTGCCCGCAAGGCGGGCCCGATGCGCGACCGGCTCGCCCACCGAGATCGTCACGCTGCCGCGCAGTGCCTCGTCCGAATAGATCCGCAGCTGCGGCGTGTCGGAGAAACCCGGCCCGGCATAGGGCGGGAAAGCGGCGGGGTCTGCCACGTGCGATTGCAGCAAGACCGCGCCCGAAGCATCACGCACGACATAGGTGAACTGCTCTTCATGAGCGCGGATCACCGGTACGGTCTGGGGCCCCGTCGCCCCCTCGCGGCCGAGGATCTCGGTCACGGCAAGCGGCAGCACGCGCTGCGCCGTCTCCTCGAGCATCGAATCGAAGACCTCGTTCATCTCGCGGCGCAGGAGCTGCGCGGTGGTGAGCGCCCCCGCGGCCCAGAGCGCCGTGACCACCGCGCCCACGGCAAGGCCAAGGCGCAGCTGCAGGGAATGTGGCGCCCTCATCCCCGGCCCAGCCGATAGCCGAGGCCGCGCTCGGTCTCGATCACGCCCGCGCCCAGTTTCTTGCGCAGCCGGCTGACATGGACCTCGACGGTGTTGCTTTCGACCTCGTCGTCGAAGGAATAGAGCCGCTCTTCCAGCGCGGGTTTCGACAGCAGCTGGCCGGGGCGGGCGAGGAAGGCCTCGAAGAGGGCCCATTCGCGCGCGGTGAGCGACACCGGCTTGCCGTCGCGCCGCACGGCGCGGGCGGCAAGGTCGATCTCGAGCGGGCCGAGGGTGATGATCGGGTTCGGGTTGCCGGCATAGCGGCGCGCGACCGAGCCGATGCGGGCGGACAGCTCGGCGAGGTCGAAGGGTTTCACCAGATAGTCGTCGGCGCCGGCATTCAGCCCGTCGATGCGGTCCGACACCTGATCGAGCGCGGTCAGGATGATGACGGGGGTGGCATCGCCGCGCCCGCGCAGCGCGCGCAGGAAGCCAAGGCCCAGCCCGTCGGGCAGCATCAGGTCGAGCAGGATCAGGTCGTAGACCGCCACTGCCATCGCGTCGCGCGCTGCGTCGAGCCGCGTCACCCAGTCGACGGGATGGCCGTCGGCCGCGATCTGGTCGCGCACCGCGGCGCCCAGCACCTCGTCGTCCTCGATCAGCAGAATGCGCATGGGCTTCTCCGGCAGCGTGGCCAGCTTATTCCGCGCGAAGCTGACGGCAAGCTGAACCTCGATCGGGGGCAGGTTCAGGCTCGCGTCAGATTCGCGCGGCATGAGAGGTGCAACCGAAACCGGAGGAGCCGATGTCGTCATTCTCTCGCCCGCTGTCCCGTCTGGCGCTGCCTGCGCTCTTGCTTGTCGCTGCGCCGGGAGGGGCCTTTGCCGGCGAGCTCCATTGCCGCGTGCCGATGGCCGACTGGCAGCCGCGCGCCGCGGTGCAGGCACTGGCCGAGGCGCAGGGGCTGACGGTGCGGCGCATCAAGATCGACGATGGCTGCTACGAGCTCGATGCGCGCGATGCCCAGGGCCGCGCGGTCGAGATGAAGCTCGATCCGGCGACGCTCGTGGTGCTGAAGGGCGAGGTCGAGGAGGAGGACGACGATCACGGCCACGGCGACTGACCCCGATTTCAGGGCCGGTTTTCCGGCCCGGCTCCCGGGAATCGTCCCCCCGGGAGCGGGCGCGCCGGGCTTGTCCCTTGTTCGACCGGCGCGCCCGACCTGACAGCCCGCTGAAGCGGAAAGTCCCGCCGCTTCAGCCCGCGCTCAGCTTCGGGCGCGACACCATGCGACAGATACCAGACACGAAGGACCCCCGATGAAATCCGTTCTTGCCCTGCTTGCCCTGACCACCGCGATCACCACGAGCGTCGTCGGCGCGCTTTCCGCGGCGCCCGTGCCCGAGGTGACGCCCGCCGCCCCCGCTGCGGCGTCGCCGCTTGGCCCGCTCGTGCGCTCGGCCGTGGTCGTCTCCGGCGGTGCGACCGATGCCGCCGCCGCCCCGGCCGCCGCCAGCCCGGCTGCCCCGGCACCGATGCGCCTTGCCGAGGATGACGATGATGACGAGGGCGAGGGCTGGATCTTCGGCCGTCGCGGTCACGATGACGACGACGATGATGACGATGACGAGGGCCGCGGCTGTGCGCCGGGGACCCCGGGCTGCACCAGCCGTGGTCCGGCGCCTGCCGGCACCTCGGCGCCGCCCGCGAACGGGCTTTTCGCCCCGGGCGCGAAGCCCGCGGTGCAGACGAACTGATCCGAGGAGAGAGAGAATGAAACACCTGCTCACCGCACTCGCCCTGACCACCGCGCTGACCGCCGTTCCGGCGCTCGCCCAGGCCAAGCCCGTCACCTTCACCACGCAGATGCGCAATTACGGCGGCGACGGCGCCTATCTGGCCTTCTATGTCACCGATGCGAAGGGCGGCTATGTCGGCAGCCTGTGGATGGCGGGCGGCAAGGCCAAGTATTATCGCCACCTCACCGGCTGGCAGGCCGCGACCGGCGGCGACACCGCGCAGGTCGACGGCATCACCGGCGCCTCGGTCGGTGCCGGCCGCTCGCTGAAGATCACGCTCGACCTTCAGGACGCGCTCTTCGATGCGGGCTATGTGCTCCACGTCGATGCCGCGGTCGAGGACATGCGCGAAAGCCCGAACGAGGTGGTGCTGCCGCTGACCTCGGACATCGTCGGCAAGCCGGCGCAGGGGCGCAGCTACATCGACACGCTGACCGTCAGCTTCTGATCCGGAGGGCCCGCCCGTGCTGCGCTCGATCCACCGTTGGCCCGGCCTGATTGCCGCGCTGCTCGTCCTTGTCCTCGCCCTCAGCGGCGCGGCGCTTTCGGTCTTTCCCGCGCTCGAGCGGGCGAGGGCGCCGCAGGCGCCGGCGGGGCTGAGCGTCGCCGAACTGGCGGCACAGGTCGAGGCGGCCCATCCCGGGCTCGAGCAGATCCGCCGCGCGCCCTCGGGTCGGATCACCGCCTGGTGGTTCGATGCGGGCACGCCCGGCAGCGCGGTGATCGACCCGGCGACGGGGGCGGATGCGGTCAGCGCCGACCCCTCGTCGGTCGAGCTGTGGCTGACCAACCTGCACCGCTCGCTGTTCCTTGGCGACACCGGGCGGCTGGTGATGGCGGCGGGCGCGGCGGCGATGGCGGTGCTGACGCTGTCGGGCGCGGCGCTGGTGGCGCGGCGGATGGGCGGCTGGCGGCGCTGGTTCGGCCGCACCCGCGGGCCCTGGCCCGGGCGCGTGCATGTCGAGCTGGCCCGCTTTGCCGTGGGCGGGCTGCTGCTGTCCTCGCTCACCGCGCTGTGGATGACCGCCTCGACCTTCTCGCTTCTGCCTGACGAGGCGGTCGATCCGGCGCCGGCGGTGGCGACGGCGGGGCTGCCCCGGCTGGCCCCCGCGCAGATCCCGCTGCTGGCCGAAACCCCGGTCGCCGATCTGCGCGACCTCTCCTTCCCCTCGTCGCAGGACCCGACCGACGTCTTCACCCTGAGTGCCGCGGGCGGCACCGCGCTGATCGACGCGGGCACCGGCGCCGTGCTGTCCTCGGCCCTGCCGAGCGCGTGGGAACGCGCGAGCGCGATTGTCGAGATGCTGCACACCGGCCGCGGCGCGGCAACGCTTGGCCTGATCCTTGGCCTGATGGCGCTGAGCGTGCCGACGCTTGCCGTCACCGGGGCGGTGCAATGGCTGCGCACCCGCCGCTCGGGCGTGCGCCTGCCGGGCAATGTCGCCTCGGGCAGTGCCGAGACCATCCTGCTCGTCGCCTCGGAAGGTGGCACGACCTGGGGCTTTGCCCGCACCCTGCGCGACGCGCTGGCGCAGGCCGGCCACAGCGTGCACGCCGCACCCCTCAGCGCCTTCGATCCGGCGCGCTATGGCAAGGCGAAGCGCTTCCTCATTCTTGCCGCGACCTATGGCGAGGGGGAATCTCCTGCCGCCGCCCGTGGCGTTCTGGCCCGCATCCGCGCGCTGAAGACGCCACCCGCCGCGCCCTTGGCCGTGCTCGGCTTCGGCGATCGCAGCTTCCCCGAGTTCTGCGCCTATGCGCAGGACCTGACCGAGGCCGCCCGCGCCATCGGCTGGGCCGAGCTGATGCCCCTTGGCACCGTCAACCGCCAGTCGCCGCAGGACTTCGCCCGCTGGGGCCGCGATCTGGGCGATGTGCTGGGGCATCCGCTTGACCTCGCGCATCTGCCGCAGGTGCCGCAGGGCGAGGCGCTGCGCCTGATCTCGCGCCGCGACTATGGCGCCGAGGTCCAGGCCCCGGCGGCGATCCTGCGCTTCGCTCTGCCGAAGCCTGGTCTGTGGCAGCGGCTGACCGGGCAGGGCTTTGCCCGCTTCGAGGCGGGCGACCTGCTCGGTGTGCTGCCCGAGGGCTCGGACCTGCCGCGCTTCTATTCGCTGGCCTCGGGCGCGCGCGACGGCTTCGTCGAGATCTGCGTGCGCCGGCAGCCGGGCGGGCTCTGCTCGGGTCAGCTGACCGCGCTGGCCCCCGGGGCGACGGTCACCGCCTTCCTGCGCCGCAATCCGGCCTTCCACCCGGCGAAGGGGCGCAAGCCGCTGATCCTGGTGGGGGCGGGGGCGGGCATCGCGCCGCTTGCGGGCTTTGTCCGCGCGAACCGCCGCCACCGCCCGGTGCATCTGTGGTTCGGCGCCCGCACCCCCGAGAGCGATTTCCTCTACGAGGAAGACCTGACCGCCTGGCGCGCCGATGGCCGCCTGTCGGGGCTGAGCGCCGCCTTCTCCCGCGCGGGCCGGCGCGAGCATGTGCAGGACCGCATCGGTGCCGAGGCGGCGCAGGTCGGTGCGCTTCTGGCCGCGGGCGCGCAGGTGCTGGTCTGTGGCGGACGCGAGATGGCCGCAGGGGTGCGCGACGCGCTCTCCGCGATCCTGGAAGGGCAGGGCAAGAGCCTTGCACTGTTGAAGGAAGAGGGACGCTATGCCGAAGACGTCTTCTGATCTGCCCCGCCGCGCGCTGAGCGGCTCGACGATGGGCACGCGCTGGTCGGTGGTGCTCTATGCGCCCGAGGGGGCAGACCTCGCCCCTCTCGCGGCCGCGCTGCAACAGGCGGTGGACGAGGTCGACGCGCAGATGTCGACCTGGCGGCCCGAGAGCGACCTGATGCGACTCAACGCGGCGCCGCTTGATGTCGCGGTGCCGCTGCCCGCGCGGCTGATGACGGTGCTGGCCGAGGCGCTGGAAATCGGCCGGCTGTCGGGCGGCGCCTTCGAGATCGCCATGGGCGATGCGGTCGCGGCCTGGGGCTTTGGCCCGGCGCCGGCCGACCCGGCCGCGATCCGCGCCGCGATGGCCCGCCCGCGGCGGCCGAGCTTCGAGGGGCTCGAGCTTGACCGCGCCGCCGGCACCGCCTGCAAGCGCGCCGAGATGACGCTGGACCTCAGCGGCATCGCCAAGGGCTATGGCGTCGATGCGCTGGTCGAGGTGCTGGGCGCGCATGGCATCACCCGCGCGCTTGCCGTGATCGATGGCGAGCTGCGCGGCATCGGGACCCAGCCCGACGGCCGGGGCTGGGCGGTGGCGGTCGAACGCCCCGACCCCGCGCTCCGCGCCGTGCATTCGGTGTTCGAGCTGCATGACATCGCCATCGCCACCTCGGGCGACTATCGCCACCGGGTCGAGGTCGGCGGCCGGCAGCTCTCGCATACCATGGACCCGCGCCGCGGCGCGCCGGTGCTGGGCGGCCCGGCCTCGGTCACCGTGCTGGCCGAGACCTGCATGCGGGCCGATGCCGTCGCCAGCGCCCTGATGGTGCTCGGAGAGGCGGCGGGGCGGGCGCTGGCCGGTCGCCTGGGGGTCGAGGTTCTGTTCCTGACCGAGGCCGACCGCCTCCCCGCCTGAGCTCAGATCTGCGGCGTGTTGAAGGCCTGTCGGAAGTAGGTGTAGAGCACCTGCGTCGCGGGCGTCATCTCGGTGCCGCGGCGCCAGGCAAGCCCCACGTCCATCGAGGGCACGACCGGGTCGGTCTCGACCGTCACGATCCGCCGCCCCTCGAGCGACCAGGGGCGATAGACCATGTCGGAGAGCACCGTCACCCCCTGGCCGTTCGCCACCATCGAGCGCACCGCCTCGATCGACGAGGTGCGCATCTTCACCCGCGGCGGGGTCGAGCCGAAGGTCCAGTATTTCATCGTGGTGTTCGCCGCCTCGTCCACCGTCAGCATGATGTAATCCTCTTCCGAGATCTCGCTGAACTGCACCTTGCGGCGGTCGGCGAGGCGGTGGCCCTGCGGCACCCACAGCCGCCGGGTCGAGCGCAACAGGGTGTCGGTCTCGAGCTCGGGGTTCGAGATGTTCGAGGTCAGCACGATCGCGATGTCGAAGCGGTTCGCAAGCAGCCCTTCCTCGACGCTTTCGCGGTTCAGCTCGTGCACCTGGATGTCGAGATTGGGGTGCATCCGCGCGATGCGGTCGAGGTGATAGGGCAGGAAATAGCCGATCACGGTATAGGTCGTGGCGACGAGGATCCGCCCGGTGGTGCCGCTTGCCCGCTCGCGGATGTTCACCGCCTCGTCGATCTTGGTCAGGATCTCGTAGCTCAGCGCCAGAAGCTCGCGCCCCGATTGCGTCATCTCCATCCCGTGCGCGGTGCGGGTGAACAGCTCGGTGCCGATCTCGGTCTCGAGTTCGCGGATCGCCGTGGTCACCGCCGATTGCGAGATCGACAGCGCGTTCGCGGCGCGGCTGACCTGACCGGTCTCGGCGGTGGCGACGAAATACTTGATCTGCCGGAAGTTCATGATGACCTGTTCTGATATTCAGATGCTGCCCATCACATCTTCCGAAGATCCGTGTTAACGAATTGCTCAAATGCCAAGCAATCCAAGGAATATTGGAAGTTTGCGGTGGGCTCCCGATCACCTGTTTATCTGAAAAACAGAAATGAAAAAGACATATCTTTGAATTTTACATGATGCGATTCTTCGGGAAACCTGTTCATGCAAATGTTACGTGGACCTGGACATGCCGAAGATCGTCGACCTCAACTGTGACCTTGGAGAAGGCTTCGGCCACTGGACGATGGGCGCGCCCGACGAGGAGCTGATGGAAGTCATCTCCTCGGCGAATGTGGCGACGGGCTTTCACGCCGGTGACCCGACGCTGATGAACCGGGTGGTGAAGCTGTGTCAGCAACACTCGGTCGGGCTGGGCGCGCACCCGGGCTATCGCGACCTCGTGGGCTTCGGCCGACGCTACATCCGCGCCACCTCCGAGGAGCTGGTGAACGACATCCTCTACCAGATCGGCGCCCTGCGCGAATTCGGCCGGCGCTATGGCATCGCGCTTCAGCATGTGAAGCCGCATGGCGCGCTCTACATGGAGGCCGCGGCGAACGAGGACCTGTCGCGCCATCTGGTCGAGACGCTGCAGCGCACGGCGCCCGAGCTGGCCCTGTTCTGCATGGACATCTCGCACACCTGCGAGGTCGCGCAGCGGCTCGGCCAGCCGGTGGTGCGCGAGTTCTACGCCGACCGCGACTATGATGCGAGCGGCTCGATCGTGTTCCAGCGCCGCGTCGCGCCGCCCGATCCGGTGAAACTCGCCGAGAAATGCCTGCGCGCCTGTCTCGACAACACCGTCGAGACGGTGGACGGCAAGGAGATCCGGGTCGAGTTCGAGTCGATCTGCTTCCATTCCGACACCCCCGGCGCGGTCGAGATCGGCCGCGCGATCAAGACCACGCTGCTCGAAAACGGCATCACCATCGCCCCCGCGGCGCTGGTGCTCAAACAAGACTGATCTGACAGGAGAGAGCCATGACCGATATTCTTTCGCCCCTTCCCGGCACCTTCTACCACAAGCCCTCGCCGGACGCGGCGCCGTTCAAGGCGGCGGGCGAGGCGGTCGCGGCCGAGGACACCATCGGCCTGATCGAGGTGATGAAGACCTTCATCGAGGTGAAGGCCGAGGCGGCCGGCACCTTCGCGGGCTATGTCGCGGCCGATGCGACGCCGGTCAGCGCGGGCGAAACCCTGGCGAAGCTGGACTGATCCGATGGCGATCCGCAAACTCTTCATCGCGAACCGGGGCGAGATCGCCGTGCGCATCATCCGCGCCGCGAAATCGCTGGGCATCGAGACGGTGCAGGCCCATTCCGAGGCCGACGCCGGGATGCTGGCCGTGCAGCTGGCCGATGGCGCGGTCTGCGTCGGCCCCGCGCAGGCGTCGAAATCCTATCTGAACATCGCGGCGGTGGTCGCCGCTGCGAAGGATGCGGGCTGTGACGCCGTGCATCCGGGCTATGGCTTCCTCGCCGAGAACGCCGAGTTCGCCCGCGCGGTCGAGGCGGCGGGCATGGTCTTTGTCGGCCCGACGGCCGAGACGATCGACCGGATGGGCGACAAGGTCGCAGCGAAGATCGCGGCGAAGGCTGCCGGCGTGCCGACGGTGCCGGGTTCGGACGGGCGGATCGAGGCGGCCGAGGCCGTGGCGATCGCCGAGGGCATCGGCTATCCGGTGATGATCAAGGCCGCGGCGGGCGGTGGCGGGCGCGGCATCCGCATCGCCACCTCGGCCGAGGAACTCGCCCGTCTCGCGCCGCAGGCGCGCGCCGAGGCCGAGGCCGCCTTCGGCGATGGCGGGCTCTACCTCGAGAAGGTGATCCTCAATCCGCGCCACATCGAGGTGCAGATCCTCGGCGACGGCACCGGTGCGGCCGTGCACTGCTATGAGCGCGAATGCTCGCTGCAACGCCGCCGGCAGAAGGTCTGGGAAGAGGCGCCGGCCTTCGGTCTGCCCGAGGCCACCCGCAAGGCGCTGTGCGACAGTGCCGTGGCACTGGCGCAGGCGGTGAACTACCGCGGCGCGGGCACCATCGAATATCTCTATGACGGCGCGGCGGACCGGTTCTACTTCATCGAGATGAACACCCGCATCCAGGTGGAACATCCGGTGACCGAGATGGTGACGGGGCTCGACCTCGTGGCGCTGATGCTGCGCATCGCGGGCGGCGAGCCGCTGCCGCTGACGCAGGAGCAGATCACCTGCACCGGCCACGCGATCGAGGTCCGGCTGAACGCCGAGGACCCGTTCCTGCAGTTCCTGCCGTTCCCGGGCAAGGTCACCGCGCTGACCATCCCGGTGGGCGAGGGCGTGCGCTTCGACCACTTCCTCTACGAGGGCTATCAGATCCCGCCCTTCTACGATTCGCTTCTGGGCAAGCTGATCGTCTGGGCCGAGGACCGCGCCGCGGCGATCGACCTGATGGCCGACACCCTCACCGGCATCGAGATCGGCGGGCTGAAGACGACGATCCCGCTGCACCTGGCGCTGGCCGCCGATGCGGGCGTGCGCGCGGGCGACTTCCACACCCAATGGCTGGAACCCTGGCTTGCCGCCGGGAACCTGACCGCCCCCACCGCAGCATAGGAGAGAGACCGTGAAGACAAGGTATTCCTTCGGCGGCGACGAGCACGTCTATGTCGAGATCGACGAGGAGATGTCGCTCGAGGCCTTCTTCATCGCGCTCTCGCTGCGCAATGCGGTGGCCGAGGCCGAGATCCCCGGCGTGACCGAGATCTGCCCGGCGAACGCCTCCTTCGAGGTGCGCTTCGACCCCGACGTGATCGCCCCCGAGGAGATCATGGCGCGGATCAAGGAGCTCGAGCACAAGGCCGAGGTCTCGGACAAGCGGCTCGAGACCCGGATCATCGAGATCCCGGTCTATTTCCAGGACCCCTGGACGCACGAGACGCTGATGCGCTTCCGCGAGCGGCACCAGGACCCGACCGGATCGGATCTCGACTATGCGGCGCGGATCAACGGCTATGACAGCGTCGAGGCCTTCCTCGAGGCCTTCCACTCGCAGCCCTGGTTCGTGTCGATGGTCGGCTTCGTCGCGGGCCTGCCCTTCCTCTATCAGCTCGTCGAGCGCGAAAAGCAGATCCAGGTGCCGAAATACCTGCGCCCGCGCACCGACACGCCGAAGCTCTCGGTCGGCATCGGCGGCTGCTTTGCCTGCATCTATTCGGTGCGCGGCGCGGGCGGCTATCAGCTCTTCGGCATCACTCCGATGCCGATCTACGACCCGACGCAGACGGTGTCCTACCTGAAGGACTTCATGGTCTTCTTCCGTCCGGGCGACATCGTGAAATGGAAGCCCGTCGACCGCGCCGAATACGAGCGGATCGAGGCCGCGGTGGCCGCCGGCACCTACACGCCGCGCATCGCCCCCGTCACCTTCGATCTCGACGCCTTCAACGCCGACATCGCCGGCACCAACGCGAACCTGATGGAGGCCCTCAATGGCATTTAAGGTCGTCAAACCCGGGCTCTCGACGACGGTGCAGGACCTTGGCCGTCCGGGCTATTTCCACCTCGGCATTCCCGAGGGCGGCGCGATGGACCGCTTTGCGCTGCGCGTGGCGAACATGCTCGTTGGCAATGACGAGGGCGCGGCCGGGCTCGAGGCGGTGTTCATGGGGCCGGAGCTGACCTTCGACGCCGACACGCTGGTGGCCGTCACCGGCGCCGAGATGCCGATCTTCGTCGATGGCGAACCGCGCGAGGGCTGGAGTGCCTTCGTGGTGAAGGCCGGCCAGACCCTGCGCTTCGGCTTCCTCAAGGCCGGCGCGCGGATCTACATCGCCTTCGGCGGCGGCATCGCGACGCCGCTCGCGCTTGGCAGCCGTTCGACCTATCCGATCGGCGCGCTTGGCGGCATCGACGGCCGCGCCATCGCGGCGGGCGACGTGGTGCCGGTGGGCGAGGCCACGACGATGACCGAGCGCAGCCTTGATCGCGGCCTGCTGGCCCCGGTCTCGGTGCCGGTCTCGCTGCGGGTGCTGACCGGGCTCTACTGGCACCGGCTGACGCCGGCCTGCCAGGCGCGCTTCTTCGCCGACGAATGGGTCGTGGCGCCCGAGGCCGACCGCATGGGCTATCGCTTCCGCGGCGGTGCGCCGATGGAATTCGTAGACCGCGAACAGCCCTTCGGCGCGGGCTCGGACCCGTCGAACATCGTCGACGGCTGCTATTCCTACGGCTCGATCCAGGTGCCGGGCGGACAGGAGCCGATCGTTCTGCACCGCGACGCGGTCTCGGGCGGCGGCTACTTCACCCTTGGCGCGGTGATCTCGGCCGACATGGACCTGATCGGACAGCTGCAGCCGAACACCAAGGTGCGCTTCACCGAGGTGACGATGGAAGAGGCGCTCGCGGCCCGCGCCGCCCGCCGCGACCGTCTTGCAAAGCTGCGTGCCGCGCTGGCCTGAGGGCCCGCGGCGCGCCGCCACCACCACGACCACCACTCACCCACACTACCCGAAGAAACGCGGATCAACCGCGACCGATCCCACAAAAACAGAGAGGTCTCTGAACGATGAAACATGCCCGTCTTGCCCTTGCGCTGCTTGGCGCGACGACCCTTGCGGTGCCGGCCTTCGCCGGTGACTGGTTCCCCTATCCGGCCGAGGAGGTGACCCCCGCCTTCTCGACCGACGGCACCTCCGCGCCGATCAGCTACGAGGCGCTGCCGAAGGCCGACAAGCCCTGGAACATCTGCGTCGCCTTCCCGCACATGAAGGACGCCTACTGGCTCGGCGTCGACTATGGCGTCACCGAAGAGGCGAAGCGTCAGGGCGTGAAGCTGAACGTGGTCGAGGCCGGCGGCTATACCGAGCTTGCCAAGCAGATCAGCCAGATCGAGGATTGCGTCGCCGGCGGCGCGCAGGCGGTGATCATCGGCGCGATCTCCTATGACGGGCTGAACTCGGTGGTGAAGGAAGCCGCCGCCAAGGGCGTGCCGGTGATCGACGTGGTGAACGGCATGTCCTCGCCCGACATCTCGGCGAAGTCGCTGGTCTCGTTCTGGACCATGGGCCACGAGACCGGCAAGTATCTGGCCGAGAAGCACCCGGCGGGCAGCACCGAGGTCACCGTGGGCTGGTTCCCGGGCCCGGCCGGCGCCGGCTGGGTCGAGGCGGCGAACACCGGCTTCATGGAAGCGGTCAAGGGCTCGGCGGTGAAGGTGCTCGAGCCGCGCTATGGCGACACCGGCAAGGAAGCGCAGCTGAAGCTGGTCGAGGACGTGCTGCAGGCGAACCCCGATGTGAACTACATCGCCGGCACCGCGGTCACCGCCGAGGCGGCGCAGGGCCTGCTGCGCGAGCGCGGGCTGACCGACAAGGTCGGGCTGCTGTCCTTCTACCTGACGCCGGGCGTCTATTCGGGCATCCAGCGCGGCTTCATCGAGGCGGCGCCGGCGGATTCGATGGTCATCCAGGGCCGCATCGCGGTCGACCAGGCGGTGCGCATCCTCGAGGGCAAGCCCTACGTCAAGCACGTCGGCCCGAAGATCTTCGTCATCACCAAGGACAACCTGGCCAACACCCCGCGCGAGGCGGTTCTGCCGCCCGAGGGCTTCCAGCCCGTGTTCTCGGTCAACTGATCTCCCACGGCGTCCCGGCCCGTGCCGGGGCGCCTTTCCAACCGGAGCGTTGCCGATGACCTCTCCCCTTCTCGAGACCCGGGGCCTGACCAAGGCCTATCCCGGCGTTCTCGCCCTCAACGCGGTCGATTTCACCCTGCTGCCCGGCGAGGTGCACGTGCTCTTCGGCGAGAATGGCGCGGGCAAGTCGACGATGATCTCCCTGCTCGCCGGTGCGAACACGCCGACCGAGGGCGAGATCCGCGTGCGCGGCGTGCCGGTGCGCTTTGCCTCGGTCGCCGATGCGCAGGCGCAGGGCATCTACACCGTGTTTCAGGAATTCTCGCTGATCCCGACGATGACCGTGGCGCAGAACATGTTCCTGGGCCACGAACCGGGGCCCGGCCCCTTCCTGGCGCCGGGCGAGATGCGCCGCCGCGCCGCCGCCACGCTGGCCGAACTCGGCTTCGCGATCGACCCGGGCGCCACCGTCGCGCGGCTGTCGCGGGCGCAACAGCAGATGGTCGAGATCGCCAAGGCGATGCAGGGTGCGCTGTCGGTGCTGATCCTCGACGAACCCACCGCCTCGCTGACCGATCGCGAGGTCGACCAGCTGTTCGACGTGGTGAAACGGCTGAAGGCCGAGGGCGTGGGCATCGTCTACATCTCGCACCGCGTGCACGAGTTCGAACGCATCGCCGAGCGCGTCACCGTGCTGCGTGACGGCGCCAAGATCGGCACCGCGCCGATGGCCGAGATGAGCGAAGAGGCGCTGGTCGACATGATGGCCGGGCGCGAGATCCGCGACATCTATCCCGAGATCGCCCGCACTCCCGGCGCGGTGGTGCTGGAGGTCGAGGGGCTTGCCGCCCCGGGCGTCTTCGACGCCTCCTTCACCCTGCGCCGTGGCGAGGTGCTGGGCGTGGCGGGGCTCGTCGGCTCCGGCAAGTCGCGTCTCTTCCGTGCGGTGATGGGGCTTGCGCCGACGCTTGCGGGCAAGGTGCGCTTCAAGGGGCAGGACATCACCCGTGCCCCCACCCGGCGGGTGGTGAAGGCGGGCGCGTGGTATCTGTCGCCCGACCGCAAGCACGAGGGGCTGATCCTGGCGGAAACCCCCTTTGGCAACCTGCGCATGGACCTGATGCTGGACGGCGGCCCGGTGCTGAGCCTTGCCGCCCTGCGTCGCCGCGCCGCGCAGATCTTCGGCCATGTCGAGCTGCCCGAGGCCTATCGCCCCCGCACCGTCGCCAAGCTTTCGGGCGGGAACCAGCAGAAGGTTCTGTTCGGCAAGGCCTTCGGCCATGACGCCGATCTGTACATCTTCGACGAGCCCACCGTCGGTGTCGACATGGGCACCCGCGCCGCGCTCTACCGGCTGATTGCGGAACTCGCCGAGGCCGGCAAGGCGGTGGTGGTGATCTCCTCCGACCTGCCCGAGGTGATGAACCTCGCGCATCGCGCGCTCGTTCTGGCGAATGGCCGCATCACCGCCCGGCTCGAACGTGAAGAGCTGAGCGAGGACGCGATCTTGCGCCATTTCTTCGACGGTGCCGATCCCGGCGCCGCAACCGTTGCCCCCGAACTGCAAGGAGACCTCGCATGACGCAGGCCCATCCCGCGCGCGGACTGCTGGCCCTGCCGCTGCGCATCTTCGTCAAACTCGGCGTGCTGCCGTTCTTCCTGATCGCGGCGATGGTGATCTTCGCCGTGCTGTCGCCGAACTTCCTGACGCCGCAGAACCTGATGAACGTCGCGCGGCAGTCGGTCTATCTGGTGCTCGTCTCGCTCGGGCAGATGCTGGTGCTGATCTCGGGCGGCTTCGACCTGTCGGTGGGCACGGTGATCGCGCTCTCCTCGGTCGTTTCGGCACTGGTGATGACGGCGCTGGCGCCGGTCTTCCCCGATGCGGTCTGGCTGGTGATCGCGCTTGGCGCGCTCGCTGGCTTTGCCGTGGCGCTGGTCGTCGGCGCGATCAACGGCATCGGCGTTGCCCTTTTCGACGTCTCGCCCTTCATCATGACGCTCGGCGTGTCCTCGGTCGGCACCGGTTTTGCGCTGTTCCTGACCGGCGGCGTGCCGGTCTCGGGCCTGCCCTTCGCCTTCGGCGACACCTTCGGCTTCGGCAAGGTGCTGGGGCTGCCGGTGCCGGTGGCGATCGCGCTCGTCGCGATTGCCGCGATGTGGCTCTTCATGGCGCGCACCCGGGCCGGCGCCCGCGTCTATGCGGTCGGCGGCAACATCAAGGCGGCGCATCTGTCGGCGATCAACACCCGCGGCGTGCTGATCCTCGTCTATGGCCTGTGCGCGCTGATCGCGGCGCTGACCGGGCTGCTGCTGACCGCCCGCGTCGAAAGCGGCGAGGCGAACCTCGGCGGCACCATCGCGATGGAATCGATCGCCGCCTGCGTCATCGCCGGCGTGTCGCTGCGCGGGGGCATCGGCCGGGTCGAGAACGTCGTCCTCGGCGCCTTCTTCATCATCCTGGTGCAGAACGGCATGAACCTCGCGCAGATCAGCTCCTACATGCAGATGGTGCTGATCGGGCTCTTGCTGATCCTCGCGGTGATCTTCGACCAGCTGCGCTATCGGCTGATCGTGAAGGGCTGAGCCCACACCCCTCTTCCCCCACTGCCCCGGTCGCGCCCGCGCCCGGGGCTTTTTCATGCCCGGCAGACCCGGCGGGGGAGGGCGCGCAAAGCAAAAGGGCGCGGGATGCCCGCGCCCTGCCTCCGCTCCACAAGGGGAGGGATCAGTTCTCTTCGTCGCTGCTGCCGACGTCGGCGATATCGTCGAGCGAGACGTTGTCGTCCTCGTCGTCCTCGAGCAGATCGTCGTCGAGATCGACGTCGCTCGCGTCTTCGTCCAGATCCTCGTCGGGCAGATCGTCGACCTCGAGATCATGTTCGCGCGGCGAGGCCTTGTCGGCGACCAGAACGCGGCCGCGGCCGCTCGAGGTCAGGCTTTCGCTCGAGAAGCTGTTTCCGCAGACCGGGCAGGTCATCGGATCTTTTTGCAGGTCGTAAAAGCGGCTCGCGCAATGCGGGCAGAGGCGCTTGACGCCCCATTCCTCTTTCGGCATGGAAGTCTCCTGGCAAGCTCTTTCGCACAGAGTCGCAGCCAACTGCCATACATGCGGGGGGGTGTCAAAGCCTTTTCCGCGCTTTCTGCGCCGCGGGGGCGATCGCTCGCCGTGAACTGCCCCGAAGCCCCGGATGACCGATGGATTCAAGCCGATTCACCCTGCCTGACCTGCCCGGCGTCGCCGTCACGCTGCGCCGCTCGGCCCGGGCGCGGCGGTTCAGCCTGCGGGTGTCGCGACTCGATGGGCAGGTGGTGCTGACCCTGCCGACCCGCGCGCCGCTCGCCGAGGCGCTCGCCTTCGCGCAGGGCCATGGCGAGTGGCTGCGCCGCACGCTGGCCGCGATGCCGGCGCTGCGCCGCCCGGCCTTTGGTGCCACCCTGCCGGTCGAGGGCGAGGAGCGGCGGATCGAGGCGGGGACGGTGCGCGCGCCGCGGCTCGAACCCGGGCGGCTGATCGTGCCGCCGGGCGAGGACCGGCTGGCGACGCGGCTCGAGACCTTCCTGCGCCATTGCGCCCGGCTGCGCCTGCAGGCCGCGACAGAGCGCCATGCCGAGGTGCTGGGCCGTCCCTTCCGCCGCATCACCCTGCGCGACACACGCTCGCGCTGGGGCTCCTGCGCGGCGGATGGGTCGCTCTCCTATTCCTGGCGGCTGATCATGGCGCCGCCGGCGGTGCTCGACTATGTCGCGGCGCATGAGGTCGCGCATCTGGCGCAGATGAACCACTCGCCCGCCTTCTGGGCCGAGGTGGCGCGGCTGATGCCCGATTACGCCCCGCACCGCGCCTGGCTGAAGCGCGAGGGCGGCGCGTTGCAGTCGATCCGCTTCCGCGACTGACGGCGCGGCATTGACGCCGGGCGGATTCGTGATCACATACGCCCCATGACCACGATCACCACCCGCCCGATCGAGACCGCCGCGCATGACCGGATCTATCGCACGCTGCGGCTGCAGATCATGCATGGCGAACTGGCCCCCGGCCAGGCATTGACCCTGCGCGGGCTGGCCAAGCAATTCGACGTCTCGATGACCCCGGTGCGCGAAGCGCTGCGCCGGCTGATTGCCGAAGGCGCGCTGATGCTGTCCTCGTCGGGCCGGGTGACGACGCCCGAGCTCTCGAACGAGCGGATCGAGGAGCTTGCCGCGCTGCGCGCCCTGATCGAGCCGGAGCTGGCCTCGCGCGCCCTGCCGCGGGCCCACCTTGCGCTGATCGACCGGCTTGGTGCGATCAACACCGCGAATGCCGAGGCGGTCGCCAAGCATGACGCCGTGGGCTACATCCGCACCAATCTCGAGTTCCACCGCACCCTTTACCTGCGCGCGCAGGCGCCGGCGATGCTGGCGGTGATCGAGACCGTCTGGCTGCAGCTCGGCCCGACCATGCGCGCGCTCTATGGCCGGATGCAGCGCAACGAGCCGCCGCGCCATCACCGGCTGATCCTCGCCGCGCTGCGGGCGGGCGACGAGCCGGGGCTGCGCCTTGCGGTGCGCACCGACGTGACCCAGGGGCTGCGCCACCTCGCGCAATGAGCCACAGGCAGGGCAGGGGGATTGACCTTTCCGCGCCCGGGGTCATGCTGGCCCGAAAACGGGGGCACGGATGAACCAGACTCTGACCGACGACGAGCGCAAGGTGCTCGAGATGACGGTGCTGATGACGCCGGACATGGCGAATTTCTCGGGCAAGGTGCATGGCGGGGCGCTGTTGAACTGGCTTGACCGCGTCGCCTTCTCGCTCGCCTCGCGATATTCGGGGCGCTATGCGGTGACGCTCTCGGTCGATCAGGTGACCTTCAAGCAGCCGATCCATGTGGGCGAGCTGGTCCGGTTCTCGGCCGCCGTCAACCATACCGGGCGCAGCTCGATGGAGATCGGCATCCGGGTCGAGGCGGAGAACATCACCTCGGGCACGCGGCGCCACACCAACAGCTGTTACTTCACCATGGTCGCGGTCGATGACGAGGGCCGGCCCGCCGAGGTGCCGACGCTGGTGCCGCAGGGGGCGCTGGAAAAGCACCGCTGGCGCGCGGCCGAGGTGCGCAAGTCGCTGCGCCGCGAATTCGCCGAGCGGCTCGAGCGGGCGGCGCGCGAGGGCGAGTGAGCCGCGCAATCCTTCGGCGCGGGGGCGGACGATGCGACGGAAGCGGCGGTCGGGGCCGTAACGTCTCTGTTCGTGCGGCGTTCACGGAACCGAAGCCGCCGCCGCTCGGACCGGCGCCCCGGTCCGGCATCCCCCGTTGACCGGGGCGTTCGCATGAAGAAGGGCGGCCCGAGGGCCGCCCTTTTCCGTATCCGTGCCGGAGGGGCTCAGGCGTGGATCGCGCCGTCGCCACAGGCCAGAGCCGCCTCGCGCACCGCTTCCGAGAAGGTCGGGTGGGCGTGGCAGGTCAGCGCGACATCCTGCGCCGAGGCGCCGAATTCCATCGCGACGCAGATCTCGTGGATCAGCTCGCCCGCCGACGGCCCGATGATGTGGCAGCCGAGGATGCGGTCGGTGCCCGCATCGACGATCAGCTTCACGAAGCCTTCCGACTGGAACACCGCCTTGGCGCGGCCGTTGCCCATGAAGGAGAACTTGCCGACCTTGTAGGCGCGGCCTTCCTGCTTCAGCACCTCTTCGGTCTTGCCGACCGAGGCCACCTCGGGGGTGGTGTAGATCACGCCGGGGATCACGTCATAGTTCACGTGGCCATGCTTGCCGGCGATCACCTCGGCCACCGCCATGCCCTCGTCCTCGGCCTTGTGGGCGAGCATCGGGCCGACGATCGCGTCGCCGATCGCGTAGATGCCCTTCACCGAGGTCGCCCAATGCGCGTCGGTCTTCACCTGACCGCGCGGCAGCATCTCGACGCCGATCGCCTCGAGGCCGAGACCCGCGGTGTAGGGCTTGCGGCCGGTCGCCACGAGCACCACCTCGGCTTCGATCGCGGCTTCGCTCTCGTCCTTGCGCAGCTTGTAGGTGACGGTGTTCTTGCCCTTGCCCTTCTCGACGCCCTGCACCGCGGCGCCGAGGACGAACTTCAGCCCCTGCTTGGTGAGGATCTTCTGGAAGTTCTTGGCAACTTCACCGTCCATGCCGGGGGTGATCGCGTCGAGATATTCGACGACGGTCACTTCGGTGCCGAGGCGGGCATAGACCGAACCCATCTCGAGCCCGATGACGCCGGCGCCGATGACGACCATCGACTTCGGGATCTTCGGCAGCGAGAGCGCGCCGGTCGAGGTGACGACGGTGTCCTCGTCGATCTCGATGCCCGGCAGCGAGGCCGGTTCCGAGCCGGTGGCGATCACGATCGCCTTGGCCGAGTGGACCTCGTCGCCGACCTTCACCTGACCCGCCGCCGGGATCGAGCCCCAGCCCTGCAGGTAGGTCACCTTGTTCTTCTTGAACAGGAACTCGATGCCCTTGGTGTTGCCGTCGATGACGTCCTGCTTGTAGGACTGCATCTTCGCCCAGTCGACCTTCACCTTGGCGCCGGTGAGGCCCATCTTCTCGAAGTTCTCGTGCACCTCGTGCAGGTGGTGCGTGGCGTTCAGCAGCGCCTTCGAGGGGATGCAGCCGACGTTCAGGCAGGTGCCGCCAAGGGCGCCACGGCCCTCGACACAGGCGGTCTTGAGGCCCAGCTGGGCGCAGCGGATCGCGCAGACATAGCCACCCGGGCCGCCGCCGATCACGATCACATCAAATTCAGCCATGGTTTCGATCCTTTGGCAGTGTCGGGGGGCGCCGCCCCCCGTGCCCCCCGGAGTATTTCCGCCAAGAAAAAGGGGCCGGAATGGAAGAAGGGGCGGCGCGCGCGCCGCCCCGGTGTCGGATCACAGATCCAGCAGCAGGCGGCGCGGGTCTTCCAGCGCTTCCTTGACGCGGACGAGGAAGGTCACCGCGCCCTTGCCGTCGACGATGCGGTGATCGTAGCTCAGCGCGAGATACATCATCGGGCGGATCACGATCTGGCCGTTCACCACGACCGGGCGATCCTGGATCTTGTGCATGCCGAGGATGCCCGACTGCGGCGGGTTCAGGATCGGCGAGGACATCAGCGAGCCGTAGACGCCGCCGTTCGAGATCGTGAAGGTGCCGCCCTGCATTTCCGCCATGGTCAGCTTGCCGTCACGGGCGCGCTTGCCCTTCTCGGCGATCGCCTTCTCGATGTCGGCGAACGACATCTGGTCGGCGTCGCGGATCACCGGAACGACGAGGCCCGTGGGCGTGCCCGCAGCCACGCCCATGTGGACGTAGTGCTTGTAGACGACGTCGCCGCCGTCGATCTCGGCGTTGACTTCCGGCACTTCCTTCAGCGCGTGGCAGCAGGCCTTGGTGAAGAAGGACATGAAGCCCATCCGCACGCCGTGCTTCTTCTCGAACGCGTCCTTGTATTCGTTGCGCAGCGCCATGATGCCCGACATGTCGACCTCGTTGTAGGTCGTGAGCATCGCGGCGGTGTTCTGCGCGTCCTTCAGGCGGCGCGCGATGGTGGCGCGCAGGCGCGTCATCTTCACGCGTTCCTCGCGGGCGGCGTCGTCCGACGAGACCGGGGCGCGCGGGGCCGAGGCCGGGGCGGGCGCGATGGAGACGGCCGGAGCGGCGGCGGCCTTGGCGGCGGCCGCGGCAACGTCTTCCTTCATGATCCGGCCGTCACGGCCGGTGCCGGTGACCTGCGAGGGGGTGAGGCCGGCCTCGGCCATCGCCTTCTTCGCGGCGGGCGCGTCCTCGACATCCTTGCCGGCGGGCGCAGCGGCCGCGGCGGGGGCGGCGGCCGGAGCGGCGGCGGCAGGCGCGGCGACCGCACCGGCGGCGCCTTCGGCGACGACGGCAAGCTTCGCCGAGGCGGCGACGGTCGCGCCCTCGGGGGCGACGATCTCGGTCAGCACGCCGGCGACGGGCGAGGGAACCTCGACCGAGACCTTGTCGGTTTCAAGCTCGCACAGCATCTCGTCCTGCGCGACCGTGTCGCCCACTTTCTTGAACCAGGTGGAAACCGTGGCTTCCGACACGCTCTCGCCCAGGGCGGGCACCATCACGTCCGTCATCTTGACCTCTTTGGACTGTTGCGCGGCCGGCTGAGGGGCTGCCGCGCCTTCGGATTTGGGTTGCGGGGCGGGCGCCGCGGCGCCCGCTTCGTTGATCGTGGCGAGAAGGGCATTCACGCCCACCGTCTCGCCCTCGGCGGCGACGATCTCGGCCAGCACACCCGCGGCGGGGGCCGGAACCTCGACGGTCACTTTGTCGGTCTCGAGCTCGCACAGCATCTCGTCGGCGGCGACCGTGTCACCCGGCTTCTTGAACCAGGTGGCGACGGTGGCTTCCGAGACGCTCTCGCCAAGCGTGGGGACGCGGACTTCGGCCATCGATCAGCCCTCCAGCGCGTCGTTGACGAGCGCGTCCTGCTCCGCCTTGTGGCTCTTGGCAAGGCCCGTGGCCGGCGAGGCCGAGGCGTTGCGGCCGGCATAGCGCGGACGCGAGTGCTTGGCGTCGATCTTCGACAGCACCCACTCGATGTTCGGCTCGACGAAGGTCCAGGCGCCCTGGTTCTTCGGCTCTTCCTGGCACCAGATCACCTCGGCGTCCTTGAAGCGGCTGAGCTCGGTCACCATCGAATGCGCCGGGAACGGGTAGAACTGTTCGAGACGCAGGATGTAGACATCCTCGAGGCCGCGCTTGTCGCGCTCGGCCAGCAGGTCGTAGTAGACCTTGCCCGAGCAGATCACGACGCGCTTGATCTCGCTGTCCGGCTTCACCCGGAACTCCGAGTTGCCGTGCTTCTGCTGCACGTCGGCGTCGTCCCACATCACGCGGCGGAAGAACGAGCCGGTGGTGAATTCCTCGGCCTTCGAGGTGCACAGCGGATGGCGCAGAAGCGACTTCGGCGTCATCAGGATCAGCGGCTTGCGGAAGTTGCGGTGGATCTGCCGGCGCAGGATGTGGAAGTAGTTCGCCGGGGTCGAGCAGTTCGCCACGATCCAGTTGTCTTCCGCCGAGAGCTGCAGGAAGCGTTCGAGACGGGCCGAGCTGTGCTCGGGGCCCTGGCCCTCGAAGCCATGCGGCAGCAGGCAGACGAGCCCCGACATGCGCAGCCACTTGCGTTCGCCCGAGTTGATGAACTGGTCGAACATGATCTGCGCGCCGTTGGCGAAGTCGCCGAACTGGGCTTCCCACAGCGTCAGGCAGTTCGGCTCGGCCAGCGAATAGCCGTACTCGAAGCCGAGCACCGCATATTCCGACAGCATCGAGTCGATCACTTCGTAACGCGCCTGACCCGGCTTGATGTGGTTCAGCGGGTAGTAGCGCTCTTCCGTCGACTGGTCGATGAAGGCCGAATGGCGCTGCGAGAAGGTGCCGCGGGTGCAGTCCTGCCCGGACAGGCGCACCGCAAAGCCCTCGGTGAGCAGCGAGCCGAAGGCCAGCGCCTCGGCCGTCGCCCAGTCGAAGCCGGTGCCGGTCTCGAACATCTTCTTCTTCGACTCGAGCAGACGCCCCACGGTCTTGTGGATGTCGAAGCTGTCCGGGTGCGAGGTCAGCGCCTTGCCGAGCTCGGCCAGCTGCTCGGGCGAGATCGGGGTGACGCCCGCGTCATAATCCGAGCTCTGCCGGTCGAGATGCTTCCAGCGGCCGTCGAGCCAGTCGGCCTTGTTCGGCTTGAACGCCTTGCCGATCTCGAATTCCTCGTTCAGCTTGGCCTGGAAGGCGGCCTTCATGTCCTCGATCTCGCCTTCCGGGATCAGCCCGTCGGCAACGAGACGCTCGGTGTAGAGCTGCAGCGTGGTCTTGTGGCCCTTGATGTTCTTGTACATCGCGGGGTTGGTGAACATCGGCTCGTCGCCTTCGTTATGACCGAAGCGGCGATAGCAGAAGATGTCGATGACCACGTCCTTGTGGAACTTCTGGCGGAACTCGGTCGCGACCTTGGCGGCGTGAACCACGGCCTCGGGATCGTCGCCGTTCACGTGGAAGATCGGGGCTTCCACCATCAGCGCGATGTCGGTCGGATAGGGGGAGGAGCGCGAGAAGTGCGGCGCCGTGGTGAAGCCGATCTGGTTGTTCACCACGATGTGGATGGTGCCGCCGGTGCGGTGGCCGCGGATGCCGGAAAGCTGGAAGCATTCCGCCACCACGCCCTGACCGGCGAAGGCCGCGTCGCCATGCAGCAGCACCGCCAGCACCTGGGTGCGGTCGGTGTCGTTCAGCTGGTCCTGCTTCGCGCGCACCTTGCCAAGCGCGACCGGGTTCACCGCCTCGAGGTGCGAGGGGTTGGCGGTCAGCGACAGGTGGACGGTGTGCTCGTCGAAGGTGCGGTCGGCCGAGGCGCCGAGGTGATACTTCACGTCGCCCGAACCGTCGACGTCGTCGGGCTTGTAGGAGCCGCCCTGGAATTCGTGGAAGATCGCCCGGTAGGGCTTCATCATCACGTTGGCCAGCACCGACAGGCGGCCGCGGTGCGGCATGCCGAAGACGACCTCTTTCAGGCCGAGGTTGCCACCGCGCTTGATGATCTGTTCCATCGCCGGGATCAGCGCTTCGCCACCGTCAAGGCCGAAGCGCTTGGTGCCCATGTACTTGACGTGCAGGAACTTCTCGAAGCCCTCGGCCTCGACCAGCTTGTTCAGGATGGCGCGGCGGCCTTCCCGGGTGAACTGGATCTCCTTGCCGTAGCCCTCGATCCGCTCCTTCAGCCAGCCGGCTTCCTCGGGGTTCGAGATGTGCATGTACTGCAGCGCGAAGGTGCCGCAATAGGTGCGCTTCAGCACGTCGATGATCTGCCGCATCGACGCGACCTGCAGGCCGAGCACGTTGTCGATGAAGATCGGGCGGTCCATGTCGGCGTCGGTGAAGCCGTAGGACTTCGGGTCGAGCTCGGGGTGCGCGGTCTCGTCGCGCATGTGCAGCGGGTCGAGATCGGCGATCAGGTGGCCGCGGATACGATAGGCGCGGATGATCATGATCGCGCGCACCGAGTCGAGCACGGCGCGCTTCACCGCGTCTTCGGAGACCTGCACGCCGGCCTCGGCGGCCTTCGCCTTGATCTTGTCGCCGGCGGCCTTGGCTTCCTTCGCCGGCACCATCGGCCATTCGCCGGTCAGCGCGCCGGTCAGGTCGTCATTCGGGCTCGGCGGCCAGTCGGAGCGCGCCCAGGACGGGCCCTGCGCCGATTTCTTCACGTCGAGCTCGTTGTCGCCGAGCGAGGCAAAGAAGGCGGCCCAGGCGGTATCGACCGAGCTCGGGTCGGCGGCGAAACGGGCATAGAGCTGTTCGACGTAATCCGCGTTCGCGCCTTGCAGGAAGCTCGAGGCTTCGAACTGTTCGTTGGGGGATTGGTCATTCATGACGGTTGTCCTTGGAAACGGCTGAGGGGCCGGTGAGGGGCGGGGGTGGCGGATCAGCCTGCGCAGTCCACCACGAGAACTTTGATGCCGGGTTCGCGGTCGCCCGGCTCGGTGACGAAGGACGATTTCAGGCCCTTGCCGTAATGGGCACAGAGCTTCGCCGGCGCGGCTTTCACCGCGGTTTTGTCGGCGGCGAAGAAATCGAAATAGATATAGGCGCGCTTGGTATCGCCCGAGATCGCCGAGACGGCATCGCCATTGATGCCGGTCATCTGCTCGAAGGTGCCGTGCGAGCGCTCGTCCTTCGGCACCGGCGGTGCCAGCGCGGCCGTCGCGGTGCCGCTGCCGGGGGCTGCAGTCATGCAGCCCGCGAGCATCAGCGCCGCCAGCGCGGCCGAGACAGCCGGAAGTCCACGTTTCATTGTCTTCACTCTCCTGCGGAACGCTGCGTCACTTGTAGGGGGAGGCAGCGCCCGGTTGACCGGCTGCCTGGGCACAGGCAAGCTCGTACTCACCGCCTGCATTCGCGGCCCCGCAGGTCGCGGCAGTGCCGGCGACGATGGAGCCGTTGGAACGGGCGGAATTGGCCACCGCGTAACCGGTCGAGCCGGTCGGCGTGGTTCCCTGCGGGACCTTGCTGGTGCCGATGATCGGATAGGTGGTGATCGGGCCGGATGCCGAAAGCGGGATCGGGTCCTTGCCGGGGCCGCCGCTGCAGCCTGCCAGCATCATGAGGGCAATGGCCGAGGCCAGGGCGCCAGACGTCACTTTTCTCATCTCAACCTCCGAATTCAGGCCGCGTCCGACCTTTGGAACCACTCAGAAGGGCGAAACGGGCCTGCCGGGCCCGCTCGGCACTGCGGAGTGGGAATGGAGGCCGCGGTCTCCCGCGGCCTCCCGGAACTCATTCGCCCTTGATCGCCTTCATCACGGCTTCGCCGAGATGGGCGGGGCTTTCGGCCACCACGATACCGGCCGAGCGCATCGCTTCGATCTTCGAACCGGCGTCGCCCTTGCCGCCCGAGACGATGGCGCCCGCGTGGCCCATGCGGCGGCCGGGAGGAGCGGTGCGGCCCGCGATGAAACCGGCGGTCGGCTTCCAGCGGCCCTTCTTCTTCTGCTCCTTCAGGAATTCCGCGGCTTCCTCTTCGGCCGAGCCACCGATTTCGCCGATCATGATGATCGAGGTGGTTTCCGGATCGTCGAGGAACATGTCGAGCACGTCGATGTGCTCGGTGCCCTTGATCGGGTCGCCGCCGATGCCCACGGCCGAGGACTGGCCCAGACCGATGTCGGTCGTCTGCTTCACGGCTTCATAGGTCAGGGTGCCCGAACGCGACACGACGCCGACCGAACCGCGCTTGAAGATCGAGCCCGGCATGATGCCGATCTTGCATTCGTCGGGGGTCATGACGCCCGGGCAGTTCGGCCCGATCAGGCGCGACTTGCTGTCGATCAGCGCGCGCTTCACCTTCATCATGTCGAGCACCGGAATGCCCTCGGTGATGCAGACGATCAGCTCGATCTCGGCGTCGATCGCCTCGAGGATCGAGTCGGCGGCGAAGGGCGGCGGCACGTAGATCGCGGTCGCGTTGGCGCCGGTCTTGGCCACGGCCTCGTGGACCGAGTTGAACACCGGCAGGCCGAGGTGCTCGGAGCCGCCCTTGCCGGGGGTCACGCCGCCGACCATCTTGGTGCCGTAGGCGATCGCCTGCTCGGTGTGGAAGGTGCCCTGCGAGCCGGTGATGCCCTGGCAGATGACTTTGGTTTCTTTGTTGACGAGGACTGCCATGTTCTTAGCCCTTCACAGCTTTCACGATTTTCTGGGCGCCGTCGGCGAGGTTGTCCGCCGCGATCACGTTCAGGCCGGATTTCGAGATGATCTCCTTGCCCAGCTCGACGTTGGTGCCTTCGAGGCGCACCACCAGCGGAACCTTGAGGCCGACTTCCTTCACCGCGGCGATGACGCCCTCGGCGATGATGTCGCAGCGCATGATGCCGCCGAAGATGTTGACCAGGATGCCCTTCACGTTCGGGTCCGAGGTGATGATCTTGAAGGCTTCGGTGACCTTTTCCTTGGTCGCGCCGCCGCCCACGTCGAGGAAGTTCGCCGGTTCCGCGCCGTAGAGCTTGATGATGTCCATCGTCGCCATGGCCAGGCCCGCGCCGTTCACCATGCAGCCGATCTCGCCGTCGAGCGCGATGTAGTTCAGGTCATACTTCGAGGCTTCGAGTTCCTTCGGATCCTCTTCGGTCTCGTCGCGCAGCGCCATGATGTCGGAGTGACGGTAGAGCGCGTTGTTGTCGAAGCCGAGCTTGGCGTCGAGCAGCTTGAGATTGCCGTCGGTCATGACGATCAGCGGGTTGATCTCGAGCATCTCCATGTCCTTCTCGATGAAGGCACGGTAGAGGTTCTTGACCAGCGCGACGCACTGCTTGACCTGCGCGCCTTCGAGCCCGAGGGCGAAGGCCACGCGGCGGCCGTGGAAGTCGCTCAGCCCGGTCGCCGGGTCGACCGAGAAGGACATGATCTTCTCGGGGGTGTGGGCGGCCACTTCCTCGATGTCCATGCCGCCTTCGGTCGAGACGACGAAGGAGACGCGCGAGGTCTGGCGGTCAACCAGCAGCGCGAGGTAGAGCTCGCGCGAGATGTCCGAACCGTCTTCGATGTAGATCCGGTTCACCTGCTTGCCGGCCGGGCCGGTCTGGTGCGTGACCAGGGTGCGGCCGAGCATCTGCTTGGCGAGTTCGGCAGCCTCCTCCACCGACTTCGCGAGGCGGACGCCGCCCTTTTCGCCGGCTTCCGGCTCCTTGAACTTGCCCTTGCCGCGGCCGCCGGCATGGATCTGGGCCTTGACCACCCAGAGCGGGCCGTCGAGCTCGGAGGCGGCGGTCTTGGCTTCGTCGGCCTTCAGGACCGGACGGCCCTCGGAGACCGGGCAGCCGTAGCTCTTGAGGAGCTGCTTCGCCTGATATTCATGAATGTTCATGGCAGAGTTCCCATGCTGGTGCGATTTGCATGGTGGTTTGGCACATTCGGGGCGTGTAACAAACCGATAAATGCGTGACGACTGCCCGGATCGGCAGAAAAGCGCGCTTTGTGATCACACCCCTCAAATGCGTGATCACAAATGCTGCGGAGCAGCATGAGGCTTGTCCGGTGCGAAGGAATCGGAAAGACTTCGGGCGGCAGAACAGGGAGCGGGCGGGGCATGGACAGATGGGGCGTGGTGGCACTGGCGGACGAGCCTGCGGCCCTGATTGCGGCCTTCGTGGCGCATCATCTCGATCTTGGCGCCGACGAGGTGCACATCTGCCTCGACCGCCCGAACCCCGAGGCGCGCGACCTGCTGGCGGGGGTGCCGGGCGCGGTGCTGCATGACGCGGGCGAGGACGGCTGGGCCTTCTCGAACGGGTTTCGCCCGGTCAAGCATCTTGGCCGGCAGAAGTATCACGCCAGCCGGATGCTGGCCGCGACAAAGCTTGACTGGCTGGTGCATTGCGACGCCGATGAATTCGTCCTGCCCACGACGGGCGAAAGCGTCGCCGAGGTGCTGAGTGCCGTCCGGCCGGGCGCGAGCTGGGTGAAGATCGGCGTGGCCGAGCGCACTCACCTCGACGATCTGCCGGCGGCCGACATCTTCACCGGTGTCTATCGCCTGCCCTGGTGGGGGTTCGAGGCGCGCGGCGGGACGATCTATGACGACGCGGCGCTGACGCTCTTGAACAAGGGGCTGTGCGGGCACAACCTCGGCAAATGTGCGGTGCGCTCGGGGCGGGAGCTGTTCGTCGGCGTGCACCGGCCGATGCGCGAGTGGAACGGCGGCGGGCGCGATGTGCCCTATGACGGCACGGCCAAGCTCGCGCTGCTGCATTACGACGGGCTGACCGAGCTGCATTACGCGCTGAAGATGATGCGCCGCGCGCTGAACGCGATGGCAAAGAACCCGCCCTCGCACGCGCCGCAGCGGCAGTTGCAGTTCGAGGCGATGGCGGGAGCGGCACACAACGCGCGCGCTCTGCATGCGCAGTGGCTGGCGGCGAAGGTGATCGATGCCGGACAGGCCCGGGCGCTCGAGCGCGAGGGGGTGCTCGCCCGCTTCGATCCGCAGATCGCGGCGCGGACGGCGCGGGTGGTCGGCGCGGTCGACCTGAGCCCCGCGGGCTTCGACCGGGCGCTGCTGGCGCATGAGGCGGCGCTGTTCGCGCGGGCGGCGCAAAGCTTCGGCTTCGACCCCACGCCCCTCGTCGCCGCCTGAGCCCAAATGAAAAAGGCGCGGCCGGAGCCGCGCCTTTCCCGAGAGACAATCCTTGCCGGATCAGGCGAGGGTCGGGTCGATGCCCTTGCAGGCCGCGACGAGGCCCTTCACGGCGTCGACCGACTTATCGAACATCACCTGCTCGTCCTTGTTCAGCTTGATGTCGACGACCTTCTCGATGCCGCCGGCACCGATGATCGTCGGCACGCCGACATACATGCCGTCGAGGCCGAAGGCGCCCTTGACGTAGGCGGCGCAGGGCAGCAGGCGCTTCTGGTCCTTGAGATAGGCTTCCGCCATCTCGATCGCCGAGGTCGCGGGCGCGTAGAAGGCCGAGCCGGTCTTCAGCAGGCCGACGATCTCGGCGCCGCCGTCACGGGTGCGCTGGATGATCGCGTCGAGCTTTTCCTGGGTGGTCCAGCCCATCTCGATCAGGTCCGGCAGCGGGATGCCGGCAACGGTCGAGTAGCGGGCGAGCGGCACCATGGTGTCGCCGTGGCCGCCCAGAACGAAGGCGGTGACGTCCTTCATCGAGACGTTGAACTCGACCGAGAGGAAGTGACGGAAGCGCGCCGAGTCGAGCACGCCGGCCATGCCGACGACTTTCTCCGCCGGCAGGCCCGAGAACTGCTGCAGCGCCCAGACCATCGCGTCGAGCGGGTTGGTGATGCAGATCACGAACGCGTTCGGAGCGTATTTGCCGATGCCTTCGCCGACCGACTTCATCACCTTGAGGTTGATGCCGAGCAGGTCGTCACGCGACATGCCGGGCTTGCGCGGCACGCCGGCGGTCACGATGCAGACGTCGGCGCCGGCGATGTCGGCGTAGTCGTTGGTGCCCTTCAGCGTGGCGTCGAAGCCTTCGGAGGGGCCGGATTCGGCGATGTCGAGCGCCTTGCCCTGGGGCGTGCCTTCGGCGATGTCGAACAGGACGACGTCACCGAGTTCTTTGATCGCGGCGAGATGGGCGAGCGTGCCGCCGATCTGGCCGGCGCCGATGAGGGCGATCTTGGGTCGGGCCATGGGATTCCTCCAAAGGTCAGGATGGATGATTTGAAACTGACGCGGCAGGGTTAGCCCTTCGCGTCCCGTCTGGCAAGGGCCCGGCGCGGCCCGAACCGGTTCGGCATGCCGTTGTATGCAGAAAATTTCCCGCTGTCCGGGGCACGGACGGGCGCGCTGCGCGCGGTCACCGGCAGGGCAGGGGGCGAGTCGCCCGATGCGCGCTCGCCGAATGGTTCTGCGTTGCGGCAATTCTTCTCTTGCCGAAAGTGTCGGATGTGTGGTCTTTGGCGAAAGATTGTTGCGAGGAGAGAATCATGACCGCTCACGGCACGTCCCGTCCCTATCGCTCGGTGCTCTATATCCCCGGCTCGAAGGAGCGCGCGCTCGAGAAGGCCACGGGCCTCGCCTGCGACGCGATCATCTTCGACCTCGAGGATGCGGTCGCCGTCGACGAGAAGGTGAACGCGCGCGCGATCCTGGCGAAGGCGCTGAAAGAGGCGGATTACGGTGCGCGGGCGCGCATCGTGCGGGTCAACGGGCTCGATACCGAATGGGGCCGTGACGACCTGCGCGCCTTTGCCGCCGCGATCCGCGAGGGCGCGAAGGTGGACGCGATCCTGATCCCGAAGGTGTCGCGCAAGTCCGATCTCGACGCGGTCGCCGACCTGATCCCGGGCGTGCCGCTCTGGGCGATGATGGAGACCGCGCTCGGCATGCTGAACGCGGCCGAGATCGCCTCGCACCCCCGTCTCGAGGGCATGGTGATGGGCACCAACGACCTCGCGAAGGAGCTGCAGAGCCGCTTCCGCGCCGACCGTCTGCCGATGATGGCCGGGCTCGGCACCTGCCTGCTGGCCGCCAAGGCCTTCGGCAAGATCATCGTCGACGGCGTCTACAACGCCTTCAAGGACGAGGAGGGGCTGAAAGTCGAATGCGACCAGGGGCGCGACATGGGCTTTGACGGCAAGACCCTGATCCACCCCGCCCAGCTCGAGATCGCGAATGCGGCCTTCGCCCCCTCGGCGGCCGAGATCGACCTGGCACAGCGCCAGATCGCCGCTTTCGACGAGGCCGAGAAAGCCGGGCTCGGTGTCGCGGTCGTGGATGGAAAGATCGTCGAAAACCTGCATATCGTGACGGCGCGGCAGATCCTCGCCAAGGCGGAGGCGATTGCCGCTCTGGGCAACTGAGAGGCATCCCATGAGCATTCTCGTCCTCGGCATCCTGCTTTGGGTGCTGCCACATCTGTTCAAGCGACTCGCGCCGCGCCGGCATCTGATGATGATGCCGCAGGCGAAAGCGATGGTCGCAGCGCTGGTCGGCGTCGGCGTCGTGCTGATGATCGTCGGCTATCGCATGAGCGGGCCGCAGGAAAACCTCTATGACCCGCTGCCGGGCATGGGGCATGCGAACAACACGCTGATGCTGATCGCGATCTATCTCTTCGGGGTCGGTAGCACGCGCTCGGTGCTGATCGACAAGATCCGCCACCCGATGCTGACCGGCATGGTGCTGTGGTCGGTTGCCCACCTGCTGGTGAACGGCGACCCGGCCTCGGTGCTGATGTTCGGCTCGCTCGGGCTCTGGGCGGTGCTCGAGATGGTGCTGATCAACCGCGCCGGCCCCTGGAAGAAGCCGAAGCCCGGTTCGTTCAAGGGCGACATCAAGAACCTGATCGGCACCCTGCTGATCTATGGCCTGATCGCCTGGGTGCACATCCTTCTGGGCCACAACCCGTTCCTGGGAACCTATCCATGAAACTCTATCGTCTGCTGACCGAGGACGACACCTCGGCCTTCTGCCACAAGGTCTCGCTGGCGTTGTCGAAAGGCTGGGAGCTGCACGGCTCGCCCGCCTATGCCTTCGACGCGGCGAAGGGCGTGATGCGCTGTGCGCAGGCCGTCACCAAGGACGTGCCGGGCAAGGACTATGACCCCGAGATGAAGCTGGGAGAGCAATGATGGCGAAGACCAATCCGGGCCGTTTCTTCGAGGATTACAAGGTGGGGCAGGTGATCCGCCACGCCGTGCCGCGCACCGTGGCCGAGGGCGAGCGCGCGCTCTATCACGCGCTCTACCCGGCGCGCCACGCGCTTTATTCCTCGGACGAGTTCGCCGCCGCCTCCGGCCTCGACGGCAGCCCGCTTGACGATCTGATCGCCTTCCACGTCGTCTTCGGCAAGACCGTGCCCGACGTGTCGCTGAACGCCGTCGCCAATCTCGGCTATGCCGAGGGGCGCTGGCTGAAGCCGGTCTGGCCGGGCGACACGCTGCGCTCGGAAAGCGAGGTGATCGGCGTCAAGGAGAACTCGAACGGCAAGTCCGGCGTCGTCTATGTCCGCACCCGCGGGCTGAACCAGATGGACGAGGTCGTGCTCGAATATGTCCGCTGGGTGATGGTGCGAAAGGGCGACCTGTCGGCGCCGGCGCCGGAAACCGTGCTGCCCGCGCTGCAAAAGGCAGTGCCGGCCGAGGATCTGGTGGTGCCCGAGGGCCTCGACTTCAGCGACTATGACTTCGGTCTGGCCGGCGAGCCGCACCGCTGGGGCGATTACGAGATCGGCGAGAAGATCGACCACGTCGACGGCGTGACGATCGAGGAGGCCGAGCACATGATCGCCACGCGGCTGTGGCAGAACACCGCCAAGGTGCATTTCGACGCCACCTTCCGCGACGACGGCAAGCGGCTGATCTATGGCGGCCATGTGATCTCGATGGCGCGGGCGCTGTCGTTCAACGGCCTTGCCAATGCGCAGATGATCGTGGCGCTGAACGGCGGCGCGCATGCCAACCCCTGCTTTGCCGGCGACACCGTCAAGGCCTGGTCCGAGGTGCTCGACAAGGCCGAGACCGACGCCCCGGGCGTCGGCGCGATCCGGCTGCGGCTGGTCGCGGTCAAGCAGGGCGCGGCCGAGTTCGCGCTGAAGGGCGAAGACGGCAAATACGCGCCCGAGGTGCTGCTCGATCTCGACTACTGGGCGCTGATGCCGATGTGACCCCCGCGCAGGAAAACGCCCGGGCCCCTGAGCAGGACCGTTGGCTTTTTCTTGGCCCAAATACTCAAGGTCCGCCGTTGGCGTGGGCGTGACGGCGGGGCTTTGGCTCCGCCGTCTTTCGTCGGCCGGGGCCGGGATCTGCGGCCTTGCCCCAGGCAGCGCGGCCGTCCGTAGCGGGCCCGGTCCGTTCCCGTCGCGGTGAGTCGTGTGAGCGCAATCACGTGATCACGCGCCGAAAATTTGTGATCACGAAGCACTTTTTTTGCGCGTTTCCCGGCCCGAAAGCGCCAATTCGCGATTCAGGGCTCGTGACTTGGGCGAAATATGCGCTATTCAGGGGGCGCAAATCCGGCCAGCCCCGCCCGCGCCAGCCGCCCTCGACCGGCGCGCCAACGGGGCCCAGCGACAGAGGGACCCAAAATGGCTGAAACGAAACGGGTTGAACGGCCCCTTTCCCCCTTCATGATCGGCCCGTACTACCGCCCGCAGATGACCTCGATGTCGTCGATCCTCACCCGGATCACCGGCAACGCCCTCATCGCAAGCGCGCTTCTCGCGGTCTGGTGGCTGCTCGCGGCGACCACGAGCCCCGGCTATTTCGACTTCGTGAACGCGATCGTCACCTCCTGGTTCGGCGATCTGGTGTTCACGCTCTCGGCCTGGGCGGTGTGGTATCACTATCTCGCCGGCCTGCGTCACCTCTACTTCGACGCCGGCAAGGGCCTCGAGATCGAGACCGCCGAGAAGCTCGGCTGGGGCATCATCATCGGGTCGGTGGTTCTCACCATCATCACCGTCATCATCGTCATGGTCTGAGGAGGCATTCATGCGTTACCTGACCGATCGCAAACGCGCCGTGGGCAAGGGGGCCGCTCATACCGGCACCGAAGACCACTGGTACATGACGGTTTCCGCCGTCGCGCTGGCCTTCCTCGTGCCCGTCTTCCTGATCGTCTTCGGCCGTGCCCTCGGCCAGAGCCAGGAAGGCGTGATCGCGACCTTCTCGCGGCCCTTCCCGGCGATCGTGACCGCGCTGCTCGTGGTCGTGGGCATGCGCCACTTCGCCAAGGGCGCGCAGATGATGCTCGAGGATTACACCGCGGGCACGACGCGCAAGGTGCTGGTCATCGCCGCCCATTCGGTGGCCTATCTGGTGATCGCCGTGGCGCTTTATGCGCTGGCGAAGATGACCTTCCTCGGCATCGTGCTCGGCGCGATGAACTGAATACGGGACGACACAAATGGCAGCTTATCCTTACGAGACGCATCACTATGACGTCGTGGTGGTCGGTGCCGGCGGCGCGGGCCTGCGCGCGACGCTGGGCATGGCCGAACAGGGCCTGCGCACCGCCTGCGTGACCAAGGTCTTCCCGACCCGTTCGCACACCGTGGCGGCGCAGGGCGGCATCGCCGCCTCGCTTTCGAACATGGGCCCGGACAACTGGCAGTGGCACCTCTACGACACCGTGAAGGGCTCCGACTGGCTCGGCGATACCGACGCGCAGGAATACATGGTGCGCGCCGCCCCGGCCGCGGTCTATGAACTTGAACACTACGGCGTGCCGTTCTCGCGCACCGAAGAGGGCAAGATCTATCAGCGCCCGTTCGGCGGCCACACCACCGAATTCGGTGAAGGCCCGCCGGTGCAGCGCACCTGCGCCGCGGCCGACCGTACCGGCCACGCGATCCTGCACACGCTCTACGGCCAGTCGCTGAAGAACAACGCGGAATTCTACATCGAGTATTTCGCGCTCGACCTGCTGATGAGCGAAGACGGCAAGACCTGCGAAGGCGTGCTGTGCTGGAAGCTCGACGACGGCACCTTCCACGTCTTCGCGGCCAAGATGGTCGTGCTGGCGACGGGCGGCTATGGCCGTGCCTATTTCTCGGCGACCTCGGCCCACACCTGCACCGGCGACGGTGGCGGCATGGTGGCGCGCGCGGGCCTCGCGCTGCAGGACATGGAATTCGTGCAGTTCCACCCGACCGGCATCTATGGCTCGGGCTGCCTGATCACCGAAGGCGCGCGCGGCGAGGGCGGGTATCTGACCAACTCCGAAGGCGAGCGCTTCATGGAGCGCTATGCGCCCCATTACAAGGATCTGGCCTCGCGTGACGTCGTCTCGCGCTGCATGACGATCGAGATCCGCGAAGGCCGCGGCGTGGGCGAGCACAAGGATCACATCTTCCTGAACCTCTCGCACCTGCCGCCGGAAGCGCTGGCCGAACGTCTGCCGGGGATCTCGGAATCGGCGAAGATCTTCGCCGGCGTCGATGTGACCAAGGAGCCGATCCCGGTGCTGCCGACCGTGCACTACAACATGGGCGGCATCCCGACGAACTACTGGGGCGAGGTCATCAACCCGACCGCCGAAGACCAGGACGCCGTCGTTCCGGGCCTGATGGCCGTGGGCGAGGCGGGCTGTGCCTCGGTGCACGGGGCGAACCGTCTCGGTTCGAACTCGCTCATCGACCTCGTGGTCTTCGGCCGCGCCGCCGCGATCCGCGCCGGCCAGGTCATCGACCGGGCGAAGGCGATCCCGACGCCGGCGAAATCGGCGATCGACAAGGCCTTCGACCGCTTCGACGGGCTGCGCAATGCCAAGGGCTCGGTGCCCACGGCCGCGCTGCGTCTCGAGATGCAGAAGACCATGCAGTCGGACGCCGCGGTGTTCCGCACCGACAAGTCGCTGGCCGAGGGCGTGGTCAAGATGACCGCCGTCGCCGGGAAGATGAACGACCTGCACGTCACCGACCGGTCGCTGATCTGGAACTCGGACCTGATGGAAACGCTCGAGCTGACGAACCTGATGCCGAACGCTCTGGCGACGATCGTTGGCGCCGAGGCGCGCAAGGAAAGCCGCGGCGCGCATGCGCACGAGGATTATCCGGACCGCGACGACGTGAACTGGCGCAAGCACTCGATCATGCGCGTGCACGGCTCGACGGTGGACCTGAGCTTCCGCGCGGTCCACGTCGATCCGCTGACGCCGCAGGACGAGGGCGGGATCGACCTCAAGAAGATCGCGCCGAAGGCGCGCGTCTACTGATGGGGCGTGTCGCGGCATATGGGGCGCTTGCGGTGGCGGGGCTGTGCCTTGCCGCCTGCGCCCCGGTGCCGGTGGACATTGCCGAGCGCCAGTGCCTCGCGCAGGTGCAGTCCGAGAGGCCGATCTCCGGCGAGATCGGGATGGGGGCCACCTCGGGGGGCTTCCGCACCCGGACCAAGGTCGATCTGAACATCGGCCTTGGCGGCAACTACGACCCCTCCGCACGCTTCGACCGCTGCGTCTATGAGAAATCCGGCCGCATGCCGACGCGGCCGCTTTACGCCCGAACCGACTGGAAGGGATAAGAAATGGTTCAGTTCACGCTTCCCAAGAACTCGAAAATCCGCGTCGGCAAGACCTGGCCGAAGCCGGAAGGCGCCAAGAATGTGCGCAAGTTCCAGATCTATCGCTGGGATCCGGACACCGGGGAAAACCCGCGTGTCGACAGCTACTTCCTGGACATGGACAAATGCGGTCCGATGGTCCTCGACGCGCTGATCAAGATCAAGAACGAGATCGACCCGACGCTGACCTTCCGCCGCTCCTGCCGCGAAGGCATCTGCGGCTCCTGCGCGATGAACATCGACGGGATCAACACGCTCGCCTGCATCTACGGTCTCGACGAGATCAAGGGTGACACCGTCAAGATCAACCCGCTGCCGCACATGCCGGTGGTGAAGGACCTGATCCCGGACCTGACGCATTTCTATGCGCAGCACGCCTCGATCATGCCCTTCCTGCAGACCAAGACGAACGAGCCCGAGAAGGAATGGCGCCAGTCGATCGAGGACCGCCGCAAGCTCGACGGTCTCTACGAATGCGTCATGTGCGCCAGCTGCTCGACCTCCTGCCCGAGCTACTGGTGGAACTCGGACCGCTACCTCGGCCCGGCGGCGCTGCTCCATGCCTATCGCTGGATCATCGACAGCCGCGACGAGGCGACCGCCGAACGTCTCGATGCGCTCGAGGACCCGTTCAAGCTCTACCGCTGCCACACCATCATGAACTGCACCAAGACCTGCCCGAAGGGTCTGAACCCGGCGAAGGCGATCGCCGAGATCAAGAAGATGATGGTCAACCGCCAGGTCTGAGCCTGACACCACAAGATCTGGGCCCCGGAGCGATCCGGGGCCCTTGCCTTTGAGGGTGCGACAAATTTGCTGCGCTGCAGCATTTGCATGGCACCCTTGCGCCCGCGCCCCTTCCCAGACGCGCCCCGATCCCCTACATGGACCGGCAGGGAGGAACTCAATCCGACCACAGGAGAGTTCCATGTCGAAAGTCGTCAAATTCGTGAAGGCGTCCGAACGCGAACAGGCCGAAGAGGCGCTGCGGGTTCTGGAACAGGCCTATGCCTATTACATCCCCGAAGACGAGGTCTCGGCCACTGCGGCGATCGCCGCTGTCGAAACCCCGATCGAGCAGATGTTCGGGTATTACTCGGCTGCCTGAGCGCACCGACCGATATCGAAACGAAGCCCCGGGCGTTGCGCCGGGGCTTTTGTTTTGCCGCGGCCGTGGCAGGATGGCGCACCAGCCAAGGAGCCGTGATGAAACTCTCCCGTCCCGAACATGCCGCCCCCGCCGATGCCGCCGCGCGACGGGCGATCCCCCCGGTGATCTGCTACCCTGTCGAAACCCTGCCGCGCCCGGACGTGGCGGGCTATCGCGCCGTGCGCCCCGGCTGGGATCTGCTCGAGGAGGTGATCGTTCCGCCGCGCGAGGCGCGCTTCTTCGAGGTTCAGGCCGGGCATTTCTTCCGCATCGTCTCGATCGAGGGGCCGCAGGTCGGTGATCTGAACCTGTGGAACCTCGAGGATCTGACCGAACGCTTCTATTCCGGCAAGACCCGGGCCCTGCACGGCACCCACCTGTCGACCGGCGATCAGCTCTGGTCCTCGCTGCCCTATCTGCGGCCGATGGCGACGATCACCGAGGATACGCTCGACTGGTACGGGTTCGACGAACATGGCGGCTCGGTGCATGACGTGATCGGCACCCGCTGCGACCCCTACACGCATTACCTGCTGTCGGGAGGCGAGAATTACCACCATTGCTGCCACTCGAACCTGACCCGGGCGCTCGCCGAGGAGACGCGGCTGATGAAGCATGCCTGCGAATTCCATGTGCATGATGTGCTGAATGTCTTCATGTGCACCGGCTTCACCCGCGACACCGGGCAGTATTTCATGAAGGCGAGCCCGGTGCGCCCGGGCGATTTTCTCGAATTCTTCGCCGAGATCGACCTCGGCGGCGCGCTGTCGGCTTGCCCGGGCGGCGACTGTTCGTCCGAGCACAGCTCGGACACGGCGGCCTGTCACCCGCTGAAGATCGAGATCTACCGGCCGCAGCAGGCACCCGCAGGCTGGGAGCCGCCCGCGCCGAACGGCTATGACCGCAGCCATGGCACAGCGCTCGACTGAGCGCGGGGCAGGGGGGCTGTCTGCCCCCCTCCCGGGCTGCGGCCGGTTCACCCGCTCCGAATATCCCGGGGGTGAGGCCCGTCAGGGCCGAGGGGGCAGCGCCTCCTCCGCGCCCTCCACGTCGCGCAATTCCGTCTCGAGGAAGCGCTCGAAGGCGTCGAGGTCGATCGGCTCGAGCTGACCGAAGCTCTGGATCCAGGTGATCGCGCCGGCCATCGCCGCCGGTTCGAGCTTGCACCATTTTACCCGCCCGCGCTTTTCCTGGGAGATCAGACCGGCCTCGGCGAGGATCGCGAGGTGTTTCGAGATCGCGGCGAGCGACATCTCGAAGGGCTCGGCGACATCGGTGACCGCCATGTCATCCTCGAGCAGCATGGTCAGGATCGCGCGGCGCGTGGGGTCGGCCAGCGCGGCGAAGACGGCGTCGAGGGGGGCGGTGGCCGGGGTGCTCATGGGCCAGTGATGCGGCGAGGGGGCAAAAACGTCAACCGGAAGGTTGAATATGCGATTTCCGCACTGCGGCGGGCTGGGCCGGCATCAGGGTGGAAATTGATTCTGGAAATGCTTTCGGAACAATGGGTTGCGGAGCATCCTGACAGGCGCTAACGGCGTTGACTCACAGGGCGGTGAAGTCTATCAAGGCCCGGAGTTGTTGCGGGGGAAGCCTATGACCGACCGTCCCTCGGACGAGCACGATCCCGAGCGCCTGGTGGCGCTGGAACGTCGCCTGGCCGAGTTGCGCAAGGAAAAGGCGCCGAAACCCGCGGCGGATGACAAGTTCCGTCAGGCCGACATGGCGTGGCGCATGGTCATCGAGATGGTTGCGGGGCTGGGGATCGGCTTCGGCATCGGATTTGGGCTCGACGCGCTCGCGGGAACGAAGCCCTGGCTGATGCTGGTGTTCACGCTCCTTGGTCTTGTGGCGGGGATCCGGGTCGTGATCCGTTCCGCCGAAGAGATGAACAAGAAGGCACATGCGGTGGCCCCGGCCGCCGATGCAGAGGGAAAATAGACGTGGCGGAAGAAGCGAGCGAAGGTCTGGCGTTCCATCCGATGGAACCTTTCAAGATCCATTCCCTGTTCGGGGAGGGGCCGATCCACTGGTACACGCCGACCAACGTCACCCTGTGGATGGCGATCGGCCTGATCTGCATGGCGCTGCTGCTCGTCGTCGGCACCCGTGGCCGTGCGATCATCCCGTCGCGGATGCAGTCGCTCGCCGAGCTCGTCTATGGCTTCATCCACAAGATGGTCGAGGATGTGACCGGCAAGGACGGGCTGAAGTTCTTCCCCTACATCTTCACGCTGTTCCTGTTCATCGTCTTCTCGAACTTCCTCGGCCTGATCCCGCTTTCCTTCACCCCGACCGCCCATATCGCCGTCACCGGCGTGCTGGCGATCCTGGTCTTCGTCACCGTGACCGTCGTCGGTTTCGTCAAGAACGGCACCCACTTCCTCGGCCTGTTCTGGGTCAGCTCGGCGCCGCTCGCGCTGCGCCCGATCCTCGCGGTGATCGAGGTGATCTCCTACTTCGTGCGTCCGGTCAGCCACTCGATCCGACTTGCGGGCAACATGATGGCCGGCCACGCCGTGATCGAGGTCTTCGCGGGCTTCGCGCCGGTGATCCTGATGTCGGCCGCCGTCGGCGTGCTGGTCACCCCGCTGTCGGTTCTCGCGGTCACCGCGATGTACGGGCTCGAAGTGATCGTGGCCCTCGTGCAGGCCTACGTCTTCACCATCCTCACCTGCGTCTACCTGAAGGACGCGCTGCACCCGGGCCACTGAGGCCCGGACCGCAGAGAGACCCTTTTAAACCTTTCAATCCCTAAGGAGCATCCCAATGGAAGGCAGCATCTCGGAATTCGGTCAATACCTCGGCGCGGGCCTGGCCTGCATCGGCCTGGCGGGCGCCGCCATGGGTGTTGGCAACGTCGCCGGTAACTTCCTGAACGGCGCGCTGCGCAACCCGTCGGCCGCCGCCGGCCAGACCGCCACGCTGTTCATCGGCATGGCCTTCGCCGAAGCTCTGGGCATCTTCGCGTTCCTCGTCGCCCTGCTGCTGCTGTTCGCGGTCTGATCCCTGATCCAATCCTTTCGGTCGGATGGGTCCGCACGCGGGCCCATCCGGTTATCTGAGGGTCCAGGGGGACGACATGGAAACTGAACAGCAAGTGGCCGAGATGGCGACCGATGCGGCGCATGGTGCCGCGGCCGCCGTGCCGATGCCGCAGCTTGATCTTTCGACCTTCCCGAACCAGATCTTCTGGCTCTGCGTCGCGCTGGTCGTGATCTACTGGATGCTTTCGCGCATCGCCCTGCCGCGGATCTCCGCGGTGCTGGCCGATCGCCAGAGCACCATCGCCGGCGACATTGCCGCCGCCGAGGACTACAAGCTGAAGGCGAAGGACGCCGAGGCCGCCTATGAAAAGGCGCTCGCGGATGCCCGGGCCCAGGCTCAGAAGATCATCGCGGAGACCAAGGCCGAGATCCAGAAGGACCTCGACGCGGCGACCGCCAAGGCCGATACCGAGATCGCCAAGCGCGCCACGGAATCGGAAGCCCGGATCAACGAGATCCGCGCCGGGGCGCTCGAGGCGGTGGAAGCCGTCGCGCGCGATGCCGCGGCCGAGATCGTCGTCGCTCTTGGCGGGCAGGCTGACACCGGGGCTCTGGCCACGGCCGTTGGCGCACGCGTGAAAGGCTGAGATCATGAAGAAACTTACGCTTCTCTTCATCCTCGCGGCCTCGCCGGCGCTCGCTTCCGAGGAAGGGCCGTTCTTCTCGCTGCGCAACCCGAACTTCGTGGTGCTGATCGCCTTCCTTCTGTTCGTGGCGATCATCGTCAAGTTCAAGGTTCCGGCGCTGCTCGGCTCCCTGCTCGACAAGCGCGCGGACACGATCAAGTCGGAACTCGACGAAGCCCGTGCGCTGCGTGAAGAAGCGCAGTCGATCCTTGCCTCCTACGAGCGCAAGGCGCGTGAAGTCCAGGCGCAGGCCGAGGGCATCGTGGTGGCCGCGAAGCGCGACGCGCAGGCGGCGGCCGACGTGGCCAAGGCCGAGCTGCAGGCTTCGATCGCGCGGCGTCTGAAGGCGGCGGAGGAGCAGATCGCTTCGGCCGAGGCTTCGGCGCTGAAGGACGTCAAGGACCGTGCCGTTCAGGTGGCGATCGCCGCCGCGGCCGAAGTGCTTGCCGGCCAGATGACGCCTGACCGCAAGGCCGGGCTGATCGACACTGCGATCTCCGAGGTGCAGGCGCGTCTCAACTGAGACCTGCCTTGGGAAAATTGAAAACCCGGCCGCAAGGCCGGGTTTTTTCATGTCTGAAGCCGGGGCAGGGGCTCAGCCCGCCTTCTCGGCCTCGTGGCGCAGCCGCATCTGGGCCAGAGTCTCGTGGCGCTCGGCCTTGCGTTGCTCTGTCAGCGCCTTCTCGACGAATTCCATGTGATCGGCCACGGCGGCGCGGGCCGCCGCCCCGTCACGTGCCTGGATGGCCGCATTGATCGCGCGGTGCTGTTCGAGCAGCGCGTCGCGGGTCGGGCGATTGCGGAACATGACCTGGCGGTTGTAGAACACGCCCTCCTGCAGCAGATCGAACATCGCGCGCATCATGTGCAAGGTGATGACATTGTGCCCCGCCTCGATGATCGCCATGTGGAACTGCGCATCAAGCGCCGCCTCGTCGGCCGGGTTGCGCTTGGCATGCGCCGCTTCCATGCGCTGGAAGAGCGTGTCGATCACCCGCAGGTCGGTGTCCGAGGCGAGCCGTGCGGCGCGTTCGGCCGCGAGCCCCTCGAGGTCGCGCCGGAACGAGAGGTAGTCGAAGACGGCCTGCTCGTCGCGCGCAAAGAGCCGGATCAGCGCCGGCGAGAAGGCCGAGCCGAGCACGTCGGCGACGAAGATGCCGGAGCCCGCGCGGGTGGTCAGAAGGCCCTCCTCCTGCAGCTCGGCCACCGCCTCGCGCAGCGAGGGGCGCGAGACCGCAAGGCGCTCCGACAGCTCGCGCTCGGACGGCAGGCGTTCGCCCGGGCGCAGGATTCCCTGCAGGATCAGGCCTTCGATCTGGCGCACGACGGCCGAGGCGAGCTTTTCGGATTCGATCTTCTGGAACGGCATTTCTTCCCCCCGTTGGTCAAGATGTATGACCACATCCGGAGCCCGGCAATGGGAATCACAGCAAAAAGGCCGGGGAGGGCCCCGGCCTTTGGTCGCGCGGTCTTGCCGCTCAGTTGTTCGGGCGGATGATGAACTCGACCCGGCGGTTCTGTGCGCGGCCCTCGACGCTGAGGTTCGAGGCGATCGGCTGATCCTCGCCGCGGCCATAGGCGACGAGGCGCGAGCGCGGCACGCCGGCGCCGATCAGGATCTGCGCGACGGAATCGGCGCGCTGCTGCGACAGGCGCTGGTTGTAGCTTGCGTCGCCGGTGTTGTCGGTGTGGCCCACCACCTCGACCGTGGTGTTCGGATAGCGGTTCAGGCTGCCCGCGAGGGTGTAGAGATCGCGCTGCAGATCGGCGCGCACGACCGAGCTGTCGGTGGCGAACAGCACATCCTGCGGCATGGTGACGATCAGCTGCGAGCCGGTATTGACCACCGAGACGCCGTTGGTGTCGAGGTCGCGGCGCAGCTCCTGCGCCTGCTTGTCAAGCTGGTTGCCGATCGCGCCGCCGATCAGCCCGCCGATCATGGCGCCGGTCGCGGCCTTGGCCAGCTTGTCGTCGCCGCGGCGGGTCGCGCCGAAAACGCCGCCGATGAGCGCGCCGGTGATCGCGCCGGAGTTGCGGTTGGCGTTCGGGTCGGTCGAGGCGTTGTAGTTCGGGCCGTAGGTGTCGGTGCAGGCGGTCAGGCCGATCAGGCCGGTGGCCGCAACGAGGAAGGGGATGTTCTTCTTCATGTCCGTGCTCTCGCGTGGGAATGCGCCCTTGAGGCGTCTTCCCCGTTCTACGCGATCCCCCGGGTTTTGTTCCATCCGATCTGCGCGGGTGGCGGTTCTTCGCCCATCACTTCTGGGCGAGGCACAGTTGCGCCGGGGGGATGCCGGCCTCGCGCCGCGCCGCCTCGCGCGCCAGCATCGCACGCTTGACCGGCAGGCCCCAGTGATACCCGCCAAGCCCGCCCGACTTGCGCAGCGCGCGGTGGCAGGGAATCAGATAGCTGATCGGGTTGCGCCCGATCGCGGTGCCGACGGCGCGCACCGCCGCGGGAGAGCCGATCTGTGCGGCGATCGCGGAATAGGTCGTCACCTCGCCCGAGGGGATGGCCAGAAGGGCCTCCCACACCTTGATCTGGAAGGGCGCGCCGATCAGCGTGAGCGACGCTTCGCCCGCGCCACCAAGCGCCGCCTCGACCCAGGGGCGGATGGCTTCGGCCTCCTCGCGCAGCGTGGCGCCGGGCCAGCGCGCCGCCATGTCGGCGAAGGCCGCATCAAAGCCGGTCTCGGCGGTGAAGGCAAGGCCGCACAGCCCCCGCTCGGTGGCAAAGGCCAGCGCCTCGCCGAAGGGGGAGGGGAAGCGGCCCCAGCGGATCGTCAGCCCGGCGGCGCCGGCGGCGAATTCGCCGGGCGTCATCGCCTCCCAGCGAAGCAGCAGGTCATGCAGTCGCGACGGGCCGGAAAGCCCTGCGCCCGCGGCGACCTCGTCAAGCGGCAGGCGTTCGGCCAGCAGCTCCCGCGCGAGATCGAGCGACAGATATTGCTGATAGCGCTTCGGCGAGACCCCGACCCAGGCCGAGAAGACGCGCTGGAAATGCGCCGGCGAAAAGCCGAGCCGGGCAGCCAGATCGGTCAACGGCAGTTCGCGCCGCTGGCCGCCCGCCGCCGCCTCGGCCCGGGCGGCGTCGATCTCGTGCAGGGCGCGCGAGATGACGCGATAGTGATAATCCTGCCGCTGCGCCTCGGCATCGGCGTCGGTCAGGGAGGGGGAGAGGACGGTGTCGGGCATCGGCGGGCTCGCTCAGCGACGGGGCGGAATGCCCGATCCTAGCCCGGCAGCCGGTCCGGACGCGACCCGAAAGCTGCGCATTCGCGCCTCAGGCGGCGATCACCCGCCGCCGGGCGTTGCGGGCGCGGCAGAACATCTCCACCTCCCAGCGTTCGAGCCAGGACCGCGCCGGGTGCACATGGGCCGCGTCCAGATGGGGGCGCAGGTTTGCCCGCAGCTCGGCCGGCAGCAGCGCGGCATAGGCGGCGTCGAACTGCACGGATCCGACCCAGATTCCGTTCGCCAGAACGATTTCGGGCGCCTCGAACAGCAGGGTGTAGAGCGACTGCCGCCCTTCGGCATGCGGCGCGGTGCAGATCTCGGCCAGGCGGCCGAACATCTCGCCCTCGGTGAACCAGAATTTCAGCTCGGCCCCCGCGAGCAGGATGCCAAGCCCCGGCGAGGCGATGGTCTCGTGCTCGGGGTGGGTCGGGCCGAAGGCCGCGGCGGCGATCCGCAGCGGGCGCGAGGATGTGGGGGCGCGCAGCGGCATGACGTGATGGCCGAGCCAGAGAAGCGGTTTCAGCCCGTTGTCGCGCGTCAGGATCATGTCCCCCGGGCGCAGCCAGTCGATTGGCTGCGGCCCGTCGGCGGTCGCGATCATCGTGCCGGGGCCGAGGGCGGGCAGGCGGGCGATCTCTGCCGGCCCGGCGGCGCGGCCGGCGGTGCTCGGTTGCGGCAGCACGGCATAGTCCGCCCCGGGGACGAGCGGTTCCGAGGTCACGAACAGGCTGGGCAGCCCGTCGATGTCGATCCGTTCGAGCCGCAGCACGCGCCCGTCGAGCGAGCACAGCAGCTGCGGCAGGTCGGCCGAGGCGGTGCCGCGGGTGACGGTGCAACCGAGGGCGTCGCGCAGCTCGGCCCCATCCTCGCCCTGCACCAGATGCCACAGCATCGTGCCGGGGTCGAAATCGGGAGACAGCGACCAGACCCCGCGTTGCGGGTCGAGGCTGAGCGCCGATACCGGGTAGCCAACCTGCATCCTCTTCTCCTGCCGCGTTGCGCTCTGATTCTCTGCCGATCTTCGCGCAACAGAGGAAATACCGGGTTAACGGCCCCCCTTTGGCGCGAAAATTCGGGGCCGGCACACAGTCCCCTTGCCGGCGCGGGGCGGGGCGGGCAGAAGGGGGCATGGCACGCCAGTTCGACTATCAGACCATGCAGCAGGTGTTCCGCCGGTTCCAGGCGGCCGAGCCCCACCCGAAGGGGGAGCTCGAGCACACCAACGCCTTCACCCTGCTTGTTGCCGTGGCGCTCTCGGCGCAGGCGACGGATGTGGGCGTGAACAAGGCCACCCGCAGCCTGTTCCCGATCGCCGACACGCCTCAGAAGATGCTCGCCCTCGGCGAGGAGGGGCTGATCGAGCACGTCAAGACCATCGGCCTGTTCCGGCAGAAGGCGAAGAACGTGATGAAGCTCAGCGCGATCCTCGTCGAGCGTTTCGGCGGCGAGGTGCCGTCCTCGCGCGCCGCGCTGATGAGCCTGCCCGGGGTCGGGCGCAAGACCGCGAATGTGGTGCTGAACATGTGGTTCCACTATCCGGCGCAGGCGGTCGACACGCATATCTTCCGCATCGGCAACCGCACCGGCATCTGTCCGGGCAAGGATGTCGACGCCGTCGAGCGCGCGATCGAGGACAACGTGCCCGTCGAATTCCAGCAACACGCACATCACTGGCTGATCCTGCATGGCCGCTATATCTGCACCGCGCGCAAGCCGCGCTGCGCCGATTGCCTGATCCGCGACCTGTGCGCCTTCGAGGAGAAAACCGCGTGAAGAACTATCAGGTTGTCGGCATCGGCAACGCCATCGTCGACGTCATCGCGCAATGCGACGACAGCTTCCTCGAGCTGATGGGCATCGAGAAGGGCATCATGCAGCTGATCGAGCGCGAGCGCGCCGAGGTGCTCTATGCCGCGATGCGCGAGCGCACGCAGGCGCCGGGCGGCTCGGTCGGCAACACCATCGCCGGGCTTGGCAACCTCGGTCTGAACACCGCCTTCATCGGACGGGTGCGCGACGATGCGCTTGGCCGCTTCTACGAGGCGGCGCTGCAGGGTGAGGGCACGGGCTTTCCGAACCCGCCGGTCGCCGCGGCCGAGCTGCCGACCTCGCGCTCGATGATCTTCGTCACCCCGGATGGCGAGCGCTCGATGAACACCTATCTCGGCATCTCGGCCGAGGTCTCGACCGAGGACGTGCCGCTCGAGGTGGTGGAGAACACCGAGATCCTGTTCCTCGAGGGCTATCTCTTCGACAAGGACTACGGCAAGGCGGCGTTCCTGAAGGCGGCGCAAGGCTGCCACCGCGGCGGCGGCAAGGCGGGGATCGCGCTGTCAGACCCGTTCTGCGTCGACCGTCACCGCGCGAGCTTCCGCCGTCTGGTGGCCGAGGAGATGGATTACGTCATCGGCAACCAGCACGAGTGGGAATCGCTCTATCAGACCGATCTCGAGACGGCGCTGGCGCAGGCCTCGGCGGAGTGCGGGCTGGTGGTGTGCACCCGCTCGGGCGCCGATGTGGTGCTGATCCGCGGCGAGGAGCGGGTCGAGGTGCCGGTGCATCGCGTCGTGCCGGTCGATGCGACCGGGGCGGGCGACCAGTTCGCGGCGGGCTTCCTTTATGGCTATGCCACCGGGCAGAGCCTGAAGGTGGCGGGCGCCATGGGCTGCATCGCCGCGGCCGAGGTCATCAGCCATTACGGCGCGCGCCCCGAAAGCGACATCAAGGCGCTGTTCCGGGCGAAGGGCCTGATCTGAGCGGGGCAGGGAGCATGGCCGCCTCGCCCTATGACGACGCCTTCTATGCGCGCGAGCTGGCGCGCGGGCGCCACCGCGAGATCGTCGGCGGCCGCTGGGACGAGACCGGCGAGGCGCAGATGGTCGCGCTGCGGGCGGCGGGGCTCTTGCCCGGGCACACGCTTCTCGACATCGGGGCGGGCTCGCTGCGGCTTGGCTGCAAGGCGGTGCCCTATCTCGAGCCGGGCCATTACTGGGCGACGGATGCCTCGCGCGCGATCCTGCTGGCGGGGCATGCGGCGGAACTGGCTGATCCCGCCAGGCTCGATCCGTCGCAGCTGATCGAGGATGCGCGCTTCGACTTTCCGGGCGTGCCCGACACCATCACCCACGCCATCGCCTTCGCCGTCTTCCCGCATCTGCCGATGGCGATGTTGCGGCGCGCGATGACCGGGCTGCGGCGGTTTTCGCGGCTCGAACGGTTCCTGTTCACCGTCTTCCTTGCCCCCGATGCGGTGACCGCGGCGCGCCCCTACCGTCAGCCCGACGGCGTCGTCACCCACGATATCCGTCCGCCCTATCACCTGCTCGAGGCGGATGTGCACGGCTTTGCCGCGCAGACCGGCTGGATCGCCACGCGCGAGACGATGCGCCTGCCGCGGGGGCAGGTGCTGTTCACCGCCGTGCCGGCCTGAGCCGGGACAGGCTCAGTCGCCGAGCTTGGCGTGGACTTCCTCGAGATCGACCTCGCCCAGCGGATACTTGTTGTCGGGGTCGTCGAAATCGTAGCGGAAGAGCTGGAAGTCCTTCTTGTAGATCTCCCAGATCAGATGGCGCGACAGGTCGTCGAAATATTCGCTGACCTTGTGCGCGCGCTTCGGCCCGTGGCCTTCCGATTCGTTGAACTTCGGCACTTTCGCCAGATCAACCGGCACCGGCGTGGTGATGTGGTCGAGCACCGACTGCATGCCTTCGTTGAACTTCTCGGTGAAGAAGATGTTGTCGTAGCGCCCGCCGTTCACGATGAAGGTCGAGATATGCCCCGACATCGCCGACCAGTGGATGTCGGGCTCCATCGGCCGGCGCCAGCGGATAGTGTCGCGCGCGAACAGCAGGAAGCGGCGGAACGACTTGATCTGGTCGAATTCGAAATTGTCCTCGGGCGTGCCGACCTCGATGCCGTATTTCTGGATCAGCTGCGGCACCAGATTGCCGCGATAGCGCTTGCCGTTGCGCTGGATGCCGGCGATCTTGTCGAAGAATGAGCTGAGCAGCCGGGCATAGGGGTTGCGCACGCAGGTGAAGGCATAGCTCTTGTGCCCCTTCACGTTCCGCTCGATCAGCTTCTGGCTTTCCTCCTGCGACCACTTGTGCAGCCCGGAGGTCGAATCATGGATGTCGCCATCGAAGAAGCGGCCGTGGTCGGAGTAGAACATGATCTGCCCGATCGACGAGCAGGCACATTTCGGGACCACCCGGTAGACGACGCTTTCGCTTTCCGTCATCCACGTTCCTGGAAAACCCATTCGATCTGCCTCCTTGAACGGCCGGGCGTCATCTTGACGTCATCGCCGAAATATTTAGTCACTAAAGATCAAAGAACCTCTGTCTTTTCAATGTTCTTTGACGGTATCAAGGCAGATAGCGCGTAATCGGCGAAAGAACTGTTTCTGTTATGGCTAAAATCGCCTTCATTCTGCTGACCCACAAGGACCCGGACGGGATCATCGGGCAGGCGCAGCGGCTGACAGCGACCGGCGATTACGTTTCGATCCATTTCGACGCCCGCGCCAAGCCCGCCGATTTCGAGAAGATCCGCACGGCGCTGGCCGACAACCCGTCCGTCACCTTCGCGGCGAAGCGGCTGAAATGCGGCTGGGGCGAGTGGAGCCTTGTCGCCGCCACGCTCGAGGCGGTGAAGGCCGCGGTCGAGGCCTTTCCCGAGGCCACGCATTTCTACATGCTCTCGGGCGACTGCATGCAGATCAAGACCGCCGAATTCGCCCATGCCTTCCTCGATGCGACCGATGTCGACTATATCGAGAGCTTCGACTTCTTCGCCTCGGACTGGATCAAGACCGGGATCAAGGAAGAGCGGCTGATCTATCGCCACTTCTTCAACGAACGCACGCAAAGCTGGCTGTTCTACCGCAGCTTCGAGCTGCAGAAGGCGCTCGGCCTGACCCGCGCGGTGCCCGAGGACATCCAGATGATGATCGGCTCGCAATGGTGGTGCCTGCGCCGCCACACGGTCGAGGCGGTTCTCGCCTTCTGCACCGAGCGACCCGATGTGATGCGTTTCTTCCGCACCACCTGGATCCCCGACGAGACCTTCTTCCAGACCATCGTGCGCCATGTCGTGCCCGAGAAGGAGATCCGCACCCGGACGCTCACCTTCCTGATGTTCACCGACTACGGCATGCCGGTGACCTTCTACAACGATCACTATGATCTGCTGCTGGCGCAGGACTTCCTGTTTGCCCGCAAGATCAGCGCCGATGCGCTCGAGCTCAAGCAGCGGCTTGGCGAGTTGTGGACGAAGACCGGCGTCACCTTCCCGATCTCGAACGAGGGGCGGTCGCTCTACAAGTTCCTGACCGGCCGCGGCCGCATCGGGCGCCGCTTTGCCCCCCGCTTCTGGGAGACGGAATCGAGCCTCGGGCGCGAGCGCACGCTGATGATGGTGGTGTGCAAGAAATGGCACGTGGCGAAGCGGCTGCTCGAGCAGATCCGCCTGCGCACCGGCATTCCCGCGGTCGAATACCTGTTCCACGAGGAGGGCGGGCTGCCCGACCTCGGCGGTATCGAGCGCACGGTGGAAAAGCGCAACCGGCACCGGCGGGCGCTGGTGCGGATGCTGTTCGACTATTTCCGCACCGACAAGCTGATCATCTGCGTCGACCCGGCAGATTTCGACATGATGCAGGATTTCGTGTCCGACAAGGCGACGGTGCGCATCCTCGAGATCGAATGCGACTTCACCGACGAGTACCTGATCGGCCACGCCCGCCGCATCGGCCTGGCCGGCGACAGCACGCCACAGGACGTGATCGACCGGCTCTTGCCGACGATCCGCTTCGATCTGAAATTCGAGAGCGACCGGATGCGCGACGCGCGCTTCCCGATGTTCGTGCGGATGCGCGAAAGCGTGCCGAGCGAGGAGAACGCGCCGCCGCTCGCGCGCTTCCTGAACATCGAGCCCGAGGTTGCGCAGGACATCGCGGCGACCCATTATCTGTTCGTCGACTGAGGAGAGACCCGTGGCTTACGTCTACGATACGAACAACATCTTCGCCCGCATCCTGCGCGGCGAGATCCCGAACAACACCGTGCTGGAGACCGAGCACACGCTCGTCTTCCGCGACATCGCGCCGAAGGCGCCGGTGCATGTGCTGGCGATCCCGAAAGGGCCCTATGTCACCTATGACCATTTCTGCGCCGAGGCCTCGGACGCCGAGATCATCGACTTCACCCGCGCCTGCGCCAAGGTCTGCGACATGCTCGAGATCGCGGTGAAGGACGGCGGCAAGGGCTTCCGTGCGATCACCAATGCGGGCGAGAACGGCGTGCAGGAAGTGCCGCATTTCCACCTGCACATCCTTGGCGGCCGCTCGCTCGGCCGGATGCTCGACCTCGACTGAGGGGCAGGGCGGGCGCGGGGCCCCTTGCCCCGTTCCCGGCAATCGCTAATATGCCGCCAAAGGCGCGCCAGCGCCGCATTCCACGGAGCCGCAGATGACCGCAACCGCCCCCGACGCCCCCGAGACGCAAGTCGTGACCAGCTGGAAGGTCGCCTGTGACGGCGGCGAGGGTGCGCTTGGCCATCCGCGCGTCTGGCTGACGATCCCGCACGACAGCGGCTGGGTCGAATGCCCCTATTGCGACAAGAAATACGTGATCGACCGCGAGCATGCGCAATCGGGCCACTGAGCCTGACGCATCTTCGCGCGCATGCGGGCGGCCCTCGGGCCGCCCGTTCGCATTTGCGGTCCCGTTTCGGGTTTCGGGGCGGGCCCGGCTGTGGCACAACGGGGGCCTGAACGGAGGGACCCCATGGCTTTCGGCAAAGGCTGCCACCTGCATCTGATCGACGGCTCTGCCTTCATCTTCCGCGCCTATCACGCGCTGCCGCCGCTCACCCGCAAGTCGGACGGGCTGCCGGTGGGCGCCGTCGCGGGCTTTTGCAACATGGTCTTCCGCTATATCGAGGATGCCAAGAACGGCGATGCGCCGACCCATGCGGCGGTGATCTTCGACTATTCCTCGAAGACCTTCCGGTCCGAGATCTTCCCCGAATACAAGGCGAACCGGCCGCCGCCGCCCGAGGATCTGCGCCCGCAATTCCCGCTGACCCGCGAGGCGACGCGTGCCTTCAACATCGCCTGCAAGGAGATGGAAGGGTTCGAGGCCGACGACATCATCGCCACCCTTGCCCGCCAGGCGCGCGAGGCGGGCGGGCGCGTCACCATCATCTCCTCCGACAAGGATCTGATGCAGCTGGTCGGCGGCGGCGTCGAGATGCTCGACGCGATGAAGAACCTGACGATCGGACCCGAGGAGGTCGAGGCGAAATTCGGCGTGCCGCCCGAGAAGGTGGTCGACGTGCAGGCGCTTGCCGGCGATTCGGTCGACAACGTGCCGGGCGCGCCCGGCATCGGCATCAAGACCGCGGCGCAACTGATCCAGGAATACGGCGATGTCGAGACGCTGCTCGCCCGCGCCGAAGACGTGAAACAGCCCAAGCGGCGCCAGACCCTGATCGACTTCGCCGACCAGATCCGGATCTCGAAGCGGCTTGTCACCCTCGACGATGCCGCGCCGCTCGATTTCACCCTCGACGATCTCGAGGTGAAGGACCCCGAGCCCGCGGCGCTGATCGACTTCCTGAACCGGATGGAATTCCGCACCCTGACGAAGCGCGTGGCGGACAAGTTCGGAGTCGAGGCGCCGGTCGCGGCGCCGGCCTCGGCTCCCGAGGCGGCGGCCGAGCGTTGGGGCAATGGCGCGGCCCCCGCCGCCGCCGTGGCCCCTGCCGCCGCGCCCGAGGCGCCCTTCGACACCACGGCCTATGTCTGCATCCGCGACGGCGAAACGCTGGCCACATGGCTTGCCGAGGCGCGCGCGACGGGCGTTCTGGCCGTCGATACCGAGACCACCTCGCTTGACGAGATGCAGGCGGATCTGGTCGGCGTGTCGCTTGCCACCGCGGCGGGGCGGGCGGCCTATGTGCCGCTTGGCCACAGCAGCGGCGGCGACGACCTCTTCGGCGGGGTCGAACGGGCCGAGGGGCAGATGGACCCGGCCGTGGCGCTGGCGCTGCTCAAGCCCGTGCTCGAGGACGCGGCCGTGCTGAAGATCGGCCAGAACATGAAATACGACTGGAAGATCTTTGCCCGGCAGGGCATCCGCGTCGCCCCGATCGCCGACACCATGCTGATGAGCTATGCGATGTTCGCCGGCCTGCACGGCCATGGCATGGATGCGCTGAGCGCGGAATACCTCGGCCACACCCCGATCCCGATCAAGGAGCTTCTTGGCTCGGGCAAGGCGCAGATCACCTTCGACAAGGTCGCGATCGACAAGGCCGTGCCCTATTCGGCCGAGGATGCCGACATCACCTTCCGGCTCTGGCGCCGTTTCGCACCGATGCTGCACCGCGCCGAGGTGACCACCGTCTACGAGACGCTCGAGCGCCCGCTGGTGCCGGTGCTGGCCGAGATGGAGATGGCGGGGGTGAAGGTCGACACCGCGGTGCTCGCCCGCATGTCCAACGTCTTCGCGCAGCGCATGGCCGGGCTCGAGGCCGAGATCCAGGAGGTGGCGGGGCAGCCCTTCAACGTCGGCTCGCCGAAGCAGCTGGGCGAGATCCTGTTCGAGCAGATGGGGGTCGAGGGCGGCTCGCGCGGCAAGGCCGGTGCCTGGTCGACCGGCGCCGACGTGCTCGAGGACATCACCACGCTCGAGGACACCAACCCGCAGGCCGCACGGCTCGCCTCAAAGGTGCTCGACTGGCGGCAGATCTCGAAGCTGAAATCGACCTATACCGACGCGCTGCAGGGCCATGTGAACCCCGACACCGGGCGTGTGCATACCTCCTACAGCATCGCCGGTGCCAACACCGGCCGCCTCGCCTCGACCGATCCGAACCTGCAGAACATCCCGGTCCGCTCGGACGAGGGGCGGCGCATCCGCGAGGCTTTCGTGGCGCCCGAGGGCCGGCGGATCGTCTCGCTCGACTACAGCCAGATCGAGCTGCGCATCCTTGCCCATGTGGCTGACATCTCCGCCCTGCGCGAGGCCTTCCACCACGGGCTCGACATCCACGCGATGACCGCCTCCGAGATGTTCGGCGTGCCGATCGAGGGCATGGACCCGATGGTGCGCCGGCAGGCGAAGGCGATCAACTTCGGGGTGATCTACGGCATCTCGGCCTTCGGCCTTGCGCGCAACCTGCGCATCCCGCGGGCCGAGGCGCAGGCCTTCATCGACCGCTATTTCGAGCGTTTCCCGGGCATCCGCGCCTACATGGACGACACGATTGCCTTCGCCAGGGAGAACGGCTTCGTGCGCACCCTGTTCGGGCGCAAGATCCACACCCCCGAGATCAACGACAAGGGGCCGCGGGCGGGCTTTGCCAAGCGCGCCGCGATCAACGCGCCCATTCAGGGCGCGGCGGCCGACATCATCCGTCGTGCGATGATCCGGATGCCGGCGGCGATCGCCGGGCTTGACGCGACGATGCTGTTGCAGGTGCACGACGAATTGATCTTCGAGGTGGCCGAGGCCGATGTCGAGCGGCTGATCCGCGCCGCGCGCGACATCATGGAGGGCGCGGCCGAGCCGGTGGTGAAGCTCTCGGTGCCGCTGGTGGTCGAGGCGGGGCAGGGGGCAAGCTGGGCCGAGGCGCATTGACCCCGGCCGCGCGCGGCGCAAGGATGGGCCGGCCGTCCGCCCCCGGGCGGCGCCAGCACCGGACCTCCCCATGCCGCATGACCACACCCACGACCACGGCCATTCCCACGACCACGGGCACCACCACCTGAGCGCCGAGATGGGCGACCGGCTGGTGGTCTGGGCGGTGGCGATCAACGTCCTGCTGACCGTCGCGCAGGTGCTTGGCGGCTGGCTTGCCGATTCCGTCGCGCTGATCGCGGACGGCGTGCACAACTTCTCGGATGCGGCGGCGCTGGTCCTTGCCTTCGGCGCGCGTCGCCTCGCGCGGCGGGGGCCAAGCCCCGAGATGAGCTTCGGCTGGGACCGGGCCGAGGTGGTGGCGGCGCTGGTGAACTATGTCGCGCTGATCCTCGTGGCGCTGTGGCTTCTGGCCGAGGCCGCGGGCCGTCTGGCGAACCCGCCCGAGGTCGCGGGCTGGCCGGTGGTCTGGCTGGCGCTTCTCGCCCTCGTCATCGACCTCGGCACCGCGGCGCTGACCTTCAGCCTGGCGAAGGACAGCGTGAACATCCGTGCCGCCTTCCTGCACAACCTCGCCGATGCCGGCGCCTCGGTCGCGGTGATCGTCGGCGGCGTGATGATCCTGCTGTGGGATTTCCGCCTCGTCGACCCGGTGCTGACCATCGCGATCTCGGCGATCATCCTGTGGCATGTCGCGGGCGAGATCCGGCCGGTGCTGCGCATCCTGATGCTGGGTGCCCCGCCCGAATGCGATTGCGGCGACGTCGCCACCCGCCTTGCCGCGATCGAGGGGGTCGAGGGCGTGCATCACCTGCACATCTGGGCGCTCGACGAAAAGCGCGACGCGCTCGAGGCGCATCTGGTGCTGGCCGAGGGGGCGGATTACGCCGCGACCATCGCCCGGGCCAAGGCGATGCTCGCCGCCGATTTCGACATCCGCCACGCCACGCTCGAACCCGAGACCCGTGCCGCCGGCTGCGCCGATCAGGCGGCGGCGGGCGGCTGCGCCTGACCCGTGCCCTCCACCCGTGACCGGCCGGGCGCTCAGCCCTCGCTCAGCTCCGCCATCGGGATGATCGGGAAGAACTCCCCCCGCGAGGTCAGACCCAGCCAGTCCTCGCCCTCGAACGGGGCGGGGGTGGCGATCTCGACGAGGCGGTAGAAGGTCTTGCGGTCGATCAGCGCCTCGAGCCCGCGGCGGATGTGGATGTAGGGGCTGGGTTCGCCATCGGCCGCGCGGATGACGCGGATCCTGTGCTCGGGCCCCGCGGTGACCACATCGCCGACATTCGTGGTGAAAGTCAGTGCCTGATCGGCGCCGGTGCCCGAGACCTCGCAATCGACGGCGACGAAAGGCGCGTCGACGACGCGGATGCCGACCTTCTCGACCGGGGTGACGAGGAAGTATTTCCCGTCTTCGAGCTTCAGGATCGAGGCGAAGAGCCTGACCAGCGGCGCCCGTCCGATCGGCGTGCCCAGATAGAACCAGGTGCCGTCGCGGCGGATTTCCATGTCGATATCGCCGCAAAAGGGCGGGTTCCACAGGTGCACGGGCGGCGGCCCCTTGCGATGCGCCTGCGTCGCGGCGGCGGCGATGCCCTCGGCACTCGGGGCTTTCACGGTCTTTTGTGAGGCGTCGGTCTCGGTCATCGGCTCTTTGCGATTGGGTCGTGGGCGGATATCTGTTCAGATGACCATATCGCCGAAGGGAGCCACTGTCATGACCGAAGACCTCGTGAGCGAAATCGAGCGCCTGGGCGCCAGGCTCGGTGCGGCGCGGGCCTCGGTCAACCGCCGCTTCATCGGCCAGGAACGGGTGGTCGAGCTGGTGCTGGCCGCGATGCTCTCGGGCGGGCACGCGCTGCTTGTCGGCCTGCCGGGGCTCGGCAAGACGATGCTCGTCGACACGCTTGCGACGGTGATGGGGCTGAACCCGGGCCGGATCCAGTTCACCCCCGACCTGATGCCCGCCGACATCCTCGGCTCCGAGGTGCTCGAGACCGCGCCCGACGGCAGCCGCGCCTTCCGTTTCCTCGAGGGCCCGGTCTTCTGCCAGCTCTTGATGGCCGACGAGATCAACCGCGCCTCCCCGCGCACGCAATCCGCCCTGCTGCAGGCGATGCAGGAGCGTGAAGTGACGGTCGCCGGCGTGCATCGCCCGCTCGGGCCGCCCTTCCACGTGCTTGCGACGCAGAACCCGATCGAGCAGGAGGGCACCTATCCGCTGCCCGAGGCGCAGCTTGACCGGTTCCTCGTGCAGGTCGACGTCGAATACCCGACCCGCGACACCGAGCGCGAGATCCTGCTGGCCACCACCGGCGCGACCGAGGCCGAGGCGATCCGCGTCTTCTCGGCCGAGGAGCTGATCGCCGCGCAGGCGCTGGTGCGGCGGATGCCGGTCGGCGAAAGCGTGGTCGAGGCGATCCTCGATCTTGTCCGCGCCTGCCGCCCGGGCGAGCCCGAGGCGCTGCCGGTGGTGCGCGAGGCCCTCGCCTGGGGCCCCGGTCCGCGCGCGGCGCAGGCGCTGATGCTGACGGTGCGGGCGCGGGCGCTGCTGAACGGCCGCCTCGCCCCCTCGGTCGAGGATGTCGTGGCGCTCGCTCGTCCGGTGCTCAGCCACCGCATGGCGCTCGGCTTTGCCGCCCGCGCCCGCGGCGAGACCCTGTCGCAGGTGATCGCCCGCGTCGCGGCCGAGGTGACCGGGATCGAGATCGAGGCGGCTGCGTGAGCCTTCCCGGCCCCGAGATCGCCGCGCTGTCGCTGCGCCGCGAGGCAGAGCGGACGGCGGGCGCGCTGCCTGCGCTTCTGGTCGCGGCCGAACGGCTGGCGGCCACGGTGCAGATGGGCGGCCACGGCCGGCGCCGCGCCGGCCCGGGCGAGGAGTTCTGGCAATACCGCCCGGCCCATTCGGGCGATGCCGCGCGCTTCGTCGACTGGCGCCGCTCGGCGCGGTCGGATACGCAATTCGTGCGCGACCGGGAATGGCAGCTGGCGCAGTCGCTGTCGCTCTGGGTCGACGGTTCGGCCTCGATGCGCTTCACCGGCGCCCCCTCGGGGCGGGGCGCGCGCCCGACCAAGGGCGCGCGCGCCCGGCTGCTCGCGCTGGCGCTTGCCGTGCTCGCGGTGCGGGGTGGCGAACGGGTCGGGCTCACCGGCCCGCTCGCCCCGCCGCGCCCGGGCCGGGCGCAGCTGATGACGCTCGCCACGCTCCTGGGCGACGACACCGCCCTAGGCCCCGATTACGGCACGCCCGAGGTCGCGGGGATCGCCGCGCAGGGGCGGGCGGTGTTCCTGTCCGATTTCTTCGGCGATATCGAGGCGATTGCGGCGGCGCTGGGCACGCTCGCCGATCGCGGCGTGACCGGGGTGATGTTGCAGATCCTCGACCCGGCCGAGGAGGATTTCCCCTTCGACGGTCGCACCATCTTCGAATCGATGGGCGGCGGGCTGCGCCACGAGACGCGCGAGGCCGCGGACCTGCGTGCCCGCTACCGCGCCCGGCTGGCCGAGCGGCGCGACCGTCTGGCCCGGATGGCGGCCGAGGCGGGCTGGCAATTCTCGACCCACCGCACCGCGACGGCGCCCGAGGCGGCGCTTCTGTGGCTGCATGCGGCGCTGGAACGGGGGCGGGGATGACGATCTTCGGCCCTCTCGGCTTCACCGCGCCCTGGCTGCTGCTCGGCCTCGCGGCGCTGCCGATCCTGTGGTTCGTGCTGCGCGCGACACCGCCCGCGCCGGTGCGCCGCCGTTTCCCGGGGGTGGCGCTGCTCGCCGGTCTTGCCGACGAGGAGGTGCAGGCCGAGCGCACGCCCTGGTGGCTTCTGGCGCTGCGCATGGCGGCGCTTGCTGCGGCGATCCTCGGCTTTGCCGGGCCGGTGCTGCACCCGGTGCCGGTCGCGCCGGGGCAGGGGCCGCTGCTGATCGTCGAGGATGGCGGCTGGCCCTCGGCCCGCGACTGGCCGCGCCGGCTCGAGCGGATCTCGCGCGCGCTGACCGAGGCCGCGGCGGCCGGGCGCCCGGTGGCGCTGATCTCGCTCGCCGATCCGCCGCCCGCGCCGCCCGCCTTCGTCAATGCCGCCGACCTCGAGGCCGGCCTGCCCGGCCTTGCCCCGCAGCCTTGGGAGCCCTCGCCCGATCTCGACCCGGCGAAGATCCTGCCTGCCGGGCGCTTCGACACGCTGTGGCTCTCGGACGGGCTTGACCGTGCCGGGCGCGCCGGGCTGGTCGCCGCCCTCACCGCGCGCGGCGCGCTGCGGGTCTGGCAGCCGGGCACGCCGGTGCTGGCGCTTGGCCCCGCGACGGTCGAGGGGCGGGTGGTCTCGCTGCCGCTTCTGTCCGCGACCCCGGTCTCGGGCGATTACGAGATCGCCGCGATCGGCCCCGACCCTTCGGGGATCGAGCGGGAACTGGCGCGCGAGACGGTGCACCCGCAAAACGCGACCGAGGCCGTGGCCCGTTTCGACCTGCCGCCCGAGCTGCGCAACCGCGTCGCCCGTTTCGAGATTGCCGGCATCCGCTCGGCCGGTGCCGTCAGCCTGACCGATGACGCGGTGAAGCGGCGCAAGGTGGCGCTGATTTCCGCCGCCGCACCGCGCGAGGGGCTCGAACTGCTGTCGCCGCTGCATTACCTGCATCAGGCGCTGGCGCCGACCGCCGACCTGATCGAGGGCACGCTGGAAGACGCGCTGGTGGCCAACCCCGACGTGGTGATCCTGGCCGATGTCGGCGAGGTGGCCGAGGCCGATGCGCTGGCCGACTGGGTCGAGAAGGGCGGGCTGCTGATCCGGTTCGCCGGCCCGCGCATGGCTGCGGCCGACACCGCGGGCGATGTCCTGCTGCCGGTGCGGCTGCGGCAGGGCGGGCGCTCGGTCGGCGGCACGATGAGCTGGGGCGAGCCGCGTCGTCTGGCGCCTTTCCCCGAGGCCTCGCCCTTCGCGGGCCTCGCCGTGCCCGAGGATGTGACGGTGCGCGAGCAGGTGATGGCCGAGCCCGGCCCCGAACTTGCCGAGCGCACCATCGCCGCGCTGGCCGATGGCACGCCGCTCGTCACCCGCGCGGCCTTTGGCGCGGGCGAGGTGGTGCTGTTCCACGTCACCGCGAATGCCGACTGGTCGAACCTGCCGCTCTCGGGCCTGTTCCCGCAGATGCTCGACCGCCTCGCCGTGTCAAGCCGCACCGCCGCCCCCACGGCCGCCGATCTTGCCGGCCGCACCTGGGTGCCGGTGAAGCGGCTCGATGGCTTCGGCCGGATCGAGACCGCCGAGGCCGCCGCGGGTGTGGCGGGCGAGGTGCTGGCCGAGGCGACGCCGGGCCCCGACCTGCCACCCGGGATCTATGCCGCCGATGACCGCAGTGTCGCGCTTGATGCGCTCGCCCGCGGGCGGGTGCTGGCGCCGGCCAGCTGGCCGCTTGGCGTGACGCTCGAGGGGCTGGCCGCGCCGCGGCAGATGCCGCTCAAGGGCGCGCTGCTGGCGGCGGCGCTGCTGGCGCTGCTGATCGACATCCTCGCCTCGCTCGCCCTGGCCGGCCGGCTGCGCGGCCCGCGCGCGGGCACGGCGGTGCTGGTTCTGGTGGCCGCCCTCGGCCTTGCGCCGCTGGCCCGCGCCGAGGACACCATGCCGATCGACCGGGCGGTCGAGGCCGCCTCGAACGTTGTCCTCGCCTATGTGCCGACCGGGGATGCGGCGATCGACCGGGTGTCGATGGCGGGGCTGCGCGGGCTGACGCAGGTGCTGACCCGGCGCACCACGGTCGAACCCTCGGCGCCGATGGAGCTGAACCTCGAGACCGACGATCTGGCGCTCTTCACCCTGATCTACTGGCCGGTGACGGCGGACGAGCCCGCGCCCTCGGCCGCGGCCTATGCGAAACTCAACCGCTTCCTGCGCGGCGGCGGGATGATCCTGTTCGACACCCGCGACGCCGATCTGGCCGGCATCGGCACCGCGACCGACGCCGGGCGGCGGCTGCAGGCGCTGGCCGCGCCGCTCGAGATCCCGCCGCTCGAACCGATCCCGGCCGACCATGTGCTGACCCGCAGCTTCTACCTGCTGCAAAGCTTCCCCGGCCGCTATGACGGGCCGATCTGGGTCGAGGCCGCGGCCGAGGCCGAAACGACCGAGGGCATGCCCTTTCGCAACCTGAACGATGGCGTGACGCCGGTGGTGATCGGCGGCAATGACTGGGCCTCGGCCTGGGCCGTCGATGATGTGGGCGAGCCGATGTTCCCGCTCGGCCGCGGCTCGGCCGGCGAGCGGCAACGCGAGATCGCCTGGCGTTTCGGCGTGAACCTGGTGATGCATGTGCTGACCGGCAATTACAAATCCGACCAGGTGCATGTGCCGGCGCTGCTGGAAAGGCTGGGGCAATGAGCGGGCTTTCGGTGATCTTCGCGCCGCTGCTGCCCTGGGCGGTGATTGCCGCGGGCGCGGGGCTGGCGGCGTTGCTGCTGGCGCTGGCGCTGTGGCGCGGGCTGCGGGGCTGGGCGCTGCGCGCGCTGGCGGCCCTCGCCCTTCTGGGCGCGCTCGCGCAGCCCTCGCTGCAGCGCGAGGAGCGCACGCCGCTGTCGGACATCGTGCTGCTGCTTGACGACCGGACCGCCTCGCAGACGCTGTCCGACCGCGCGGCACAGACCGATGCGGCGGTGGCGCGCCTTGCGGCCGAGGTGCAGGCGCTTCCCAATACCGAGCTGCGCCGGATCACCGTGCCCGACGGGGCGAAGAACGCCGGCACCCAGATCGGCGCGGCGCTCGCCGAGGCGCTGGCGGCCGAGCCGCGCGCCCGCGTCGCCGGCGCCATCGTCGTCACCGACGGGCAGGCGCATGACGCAGAGCTTGCCCCCGCGCTGCCCGCGCCGCTGCAGCTGGTGCTGACCGGCCATGCGAAGGACTGGGACCGCCGCCTGCTGATCGAGACCGCCCCCGCCTTCGGCATCATCGGCGAGGAGACGCGGATCCGGCTCAAGGTGCTCGACGAGGGCGCGGTGCCGAAAGCCGCGGGGACCGAGGCGGACCTCTCCATCGCCATCGACGGCGGCGATGCGCGCAGCTATCGCGTCGAGGTCGGGCAGGATCTGGAACTGCCGCTGACGCTCGACCATGGCGGGCAGAACGTGGTGCAGTTCACCCTTGCCCCCGCACCCGGCGAGCTGACCGCGCGCAACAACGCTGCGGTGGTGCAGATCAACGGCGTGCGCGACCGGCTGCGGGTGCTGCTCGTTTCGGGTCAGCCGCATGCGGGCGAGCGCACCTGGCGCAACCTGCTGAAATCCGATGCGGGCGTCGATCTCGTGCATTTCACCATCCTGCGCCCGCCCGAGAAGCAGGACGGCGTGCCGGTGTCGGAACTGTCGCTGATCGCCTTCCCGACGCAGGAGCTTTTCATCGACAAGATCGACGAGTTCGATCTGATCATCTTCGACCGCTACGGCGAGCGTGGCATCCTGCCGCCCGCCTATTTCGCCAATATCCGCGATTACGTCGAACGCGGCGGCGCGGTGCTGATCTCGGCCGGGCCCGAGTTCGCCACCGTCGAGAGCCTGTGGCAGACGCCCTTGGGCGAGATCATGCCGGCGCGGCCGACCGGGCGGGTGCTGTCCGAGGCCTATCTGCCGCGCCCGACCGATCTTGGCCTGCGCCATCCGGTGACCGCGGGGCTCGAGGGCGCACCGCTGCCCGAGGGCGAGCCCGGGCCGAAGCACTGGGGCCGCTGGCTGCGGCAGATCGAGCTGACCGACGCCACCGGCGAGGTGGTGATGAAGGGCGCCGAGGACAAGCCGCTTCTGGTGCTGTCGCATGCCGGCAAGGGGCGGGTGGCGCTGCTCGCCTCGGATCACCCGTGGCTGTGGGATCGCGGCTTCGAGGGCGGCGGGCCGCAGCTCGAACTCCTGCGCCGGATCGCACACTGGGAGATGAAGGAGCCCGAGCTCGAGGAAGAGGCGCTGATCGCCGAGGTCGAGCCGGGCGGCCTGTCGCTGACCGTCACGCGGCGCACGATGAAGGAGGCGCCGGGGCCGGTCACGGTGACGCTGCCCGATGGCAGCACGCAGGATCTGGCGCTGACCGAGGCGGGGCCCGGCCGGTTCAGCGCGCGCTGGCAGGCGCCGGGGCCGGGGCTCTACCGGCTGAAGCAGGGCGATCTGGAGCGGGTGGTGGCGCTCGGCCCCGCCTCGCCACGCGAGTTCGAGGGCACGATCGCGAGTGCCGGCCCGCTGGGCGCCGCCGTGCAGGCCTCGGGCGGCGGGGTGAGCCGGCTCGAGGATGGGGTCCCCGCGCTGCGCATGGTGCGCGAGGGGCGGCCATCCGCCGGGCGCGGCTGGATCGGCATCACGCCGCGCGGTGCGGCGGCGGTGGCCGACATCCGGGTGACCCCGGTGCTGCCCGCCTGGGCCTGGCTCGCGCTTGCCGCACTTCTGAGCGTGGCGGCCTGGCTCTCCGAGGGCCGGGGGAAGCGCCGGGGCTGAGCGGGGCGAAGGGGCGCTGCCCCTCGGCCTGCGGCCTCACCCCGAGGTTTTTTCGGCAAGGAGAAAGCGGGGGGCGGTTCCGATCCGGGGCCGCGGGGCTTTCGCAGGACGGAGCCCGGAAAAGAGAAGGCCCCTGCCCGCGGGAAACGGGCAGAGGCCAGGGCAGGGGAGTGCCGCGCCGGTGCGGCGCGGCCAGAGCTCAGCGGCTGAACTTCTTGTATTTCACCCGCTTCGGCTCGGCGGCGTCGGGGCCCATGCGGCGGATCTTGTCGTTCTCGTAATCCTCGAAGTTGCCTTCGAAGAACTCGACATGCGCCTCGCCCTCGAAGGCGAGGATGTGCGTGCACAGACGGTCGAGGAAGAAGCGGTCGTGCGAGATGATCACCGCGCAGCCGGCGAAATCCTCGATCGCCGCTTCCAGCGCCTGCAGCGTTTCCACGTCGAGGTCGTTCGTCGGTTCGTCGAGGAGCAGCACGTTGCCGCCCGATTTCAGCAGCTTGGCCATGTGCACGCGGTTGCGTTCACCGCCCGAGAGCAGGCCCACCTTCTTCTGCTGGTCCGAGCCCTTGAAGTTGAAGGCGCCCACGTAGCTGCGCGAGTTCACCGTGGCCTCGCCGAGCTGGATCAGCTCGGCCCCGCCGGAGATCTCTTCCCAGACGTTCTTCTCCGGGTCGAGCGCGTCGCGCGACTGGTCGACATAGGAGAGCTTCACCGTCTCGCCGATGGTGACGGTGCCGGCGTCGGGCGCCTCCTGGCCGGTGATCATCTTGAACAGCGTCGACTTGCCGGCGCCGTTCGGGCCGATCACCCCGACGATCGCCCCCGGCGGGATCGAGAACGAGAGGTTCTCGATCAGCTGCTTGTCGCCGAAATGCTTCGAGATGCCGTCGAGCTCGATCACCTTGCCACCAAGGCGCGGGCCGTTCGGGATGATGATCTGCGCGGTGCCGACCCGTTCCTTCTCGGAGCGGTCCGCCATCTTCTCGTAAGCCGCGATACGGGCCTTCGACTTCGCCTGACGCGCCTTGGCGCCGGCGCGGATCCACTCGAGTTCCTTGGCCATGACCTTCTGCTTGGCCTTGTCCTCGCGCGCTTCCTGCTCGAGCCGCTTCGCCTTCTGCTCGAGCCAGGCGGAGTAGTTGCCCTCGTAGGGGATGCCGCGGCCGCGTTCGAGCTCGAGGATCCAGGAGGTGATGTCGTCGAGGAAGTAGCGGTCGTGGGTGACGATCAGGATCGTGCCCTTGTACTCGATCAGGTGCTTTTGCAGCCAGGCGATGGTCTCGGCGTCGAGGTGGTTGGTCGGTTCGTCGAGGAGCAGCATGTCGGGCGCCTCGAGCAGCAGCTTGCACAGCGCCACGCGGCGCCGTTCACCACCCGAGAGGGTGGCGACATTGGCGTCGTCGGGCGGGCAGCGCAGCGCCTCGAGCGCGATGTCGACCTGGCTGTCGAGATCCCACAGGTTCTCGGCGTCGATCTCGTCTTGCAGCCGCGCCATCTCCTCGGCGGTGTCGTCCGAGTAGTTCATCGCGAGCTCGTTGTAGCGTTCGAGCTTGGCGGTCTTTTCCGCGACGCCTTCCATGACGTTCTCGCGCACGGACTTGGCGTCATCGAGCTGCGGTTCCTGCGCCAGATAGCCGACCTTGGCGCCCTTGGCGGCCCAGGCCTCGCCCTGGAAGTCCTTGTCGATGCCGGCCATGATCTTCAAGAGCGTCGATTTACCGGCGCCGTTGACGCCGACGACGCCGATCTTCACGCCGGGCAGGAAGTTCAGGCGGATGTTCTCGAAGCATTTCTTGCCGCCCGGATAGGTCTTCGAGACGCCGTCCATGTGATAGACGTATTGATACGAGGCCATTCAGCGCACCTTTCGGGGAAATTCGGGTTTTCCGCTAGATAGGCGAAACACCCCCCCGAGGGAAGGGCCTCTGCCCCGTCCCCTCATCTGCCCCGCCGAAATTTCAAGGGGGCATGTCTGTGCAAAAATGCGCATTGTCATGTTTAATCATCGCCATTTTCAATTAATTCGAACAGGCCTATCTCACTCTCACAGCGAAGGGGAAACCCGAAGCGGACAGATAACCGACTGAAAAGTCGAGGATACGGAGAGAAAAGATGAAACGGAACATGACTTACGCGGCGGTTGCGCTTGTGCTTTCGGCGGGTGTCGCTTCGGCGGCCGAAACGAACCAGGGCCTGCA
>NZ_RCHI01000001.1 GCF_003664585.1 Paenirhodobacter hankyongi | reverse complement strand
ATCATGTGGGCGTCAGGCTTGCAGAAAATCCCCCGAAATCCCCTGCATCATCACCCCAAGGAGCAGATCGCCGACGAGTTTTTCAACGGCATCCCGCCCATTGCCGTCAGTCGACCGCGCCCCCCGAAGCTGCCGTCTAAGTGGGCGCGGCGAGACGCGCTCACTGCCCTTTTCGGACGGTCGTGCCCGACGCTGAAGGGCACCAGGCAATGGCTTGCGATGTGGGAGAGGTTCGCGATTTTCATGCTGCGCACGGTCGGCGCGAGGACCAGCCAAACGTCCGGGTGACGTTCAGAAGCTCGGGGCCGCCCCGGTCTTTCGAAATACGAATTCCGGCAGGATCGTCTCCCATTCCTCGCGTTTCATATAGGGCTGATACCGGTCCTCGTTGTCCGACTTGCGCCAGCGCACCACCGCGCCAACCTTGCCCGACACCAGTGAAGTTCCCTCGGGCGGGGCCCAGTTTCCTGCCATCCGGCCGAGCACCCGGCCCCGACCGTCAAGGATCATCCATTTCCCCTCACGCGCAGAAAGCGTCACCGGATCCTCCACCTTGGCACCCGCAATCGCGGCCAGGGTCGGGTTCGTCTCGGGCAACCGCCCGGCAAAGGAGAGATCGACCGAGCCCATGTCGGGAAGCTGATACTGGTCGGGTTCGGGAAGATCCTGGCGCGCCGGCACCCCGATCTTGCGCAGCATTTCGCATTCGCTGTCGGCCTCGACAAAGGCATGCGCGCCCTGCGTCACCACCGCAAGGCTGCGCCGCGCGCGGGTCATCGCGACGTAGAAAAGCCGCCGCGGCGCCTCGCCGTCTTCGCCTTTCGAGAGCGTCTTCCAACCGCCGTTCAGGATCACCACATGGTCGAATTCGAGCCCCTTCGCGCGATGGGCAGTCAAAAGCAAAAGCCCCCGTTGCGCGCCGCGGATGTCCTGCGCCCATTCGGCCAGCCATTCGATGGCATCTGGCACCGGGATCGTCTTCTTGCCCAGTTCCCGCGCCAGATCGGCGACACCCTCGGCGATCAGATCGACCCAGCGCGTCGAGGGCTGCGCGTTCAGCGTGTCAAGGATGTCCTGTATGCCCAGCATCGCCGCCGGGCGTTGCCGCAGCCCCGCCACAAGGCGCTGCATTTCGCGCAGCCGCCAGATGCTGGGCAGCTTTTCGTTCGCCATCTCGACCGGCAGGCCCAGCTTTTCGGCATAGGCTCGCACCGGACCGAGCCTGCGCCAATCGCGCGAGATGATCGCGCAGCGTGCCCAGGAAAACCCCGGATCAAGCCGCGCGATCCGCACCAGCTCGTCCAACGCCGCCACTGCCTGCGCCGTGTCGTCGCCCGCCACATCGAGAAACTGCACCCGCCCCTGACCGACCGGATCGACCCCCGCCATCATGCCCCCGCCCGGATCGAGGCTGCGCATCTTGTCCACGGTGATCGGATGAGCCGCCTTCATCCGGCCGCGCGCGGGGGCGATGACCTGGTTCGACGCATCGATGATATGCCGGGTCGAGCGGTAATTCTCGGTCAGGAACTTGGGCTTGGCGCGATAGTCTTCCTCGAATTGGCGGATGAAGGAAATCGAGGCTCCGGTGAAGGCGTAGATATTCTGATCGTCGTCGCCCACCGCGAACAGGCTCAGACGCTGATCGGGATCCTCGAGCGAGCGCCCGGCGACGGCGGCGATCAGCGCATATTCGCCGGGGCCGATGTCCTGATATTCATCGACCAGAATCCAGCGATAGCCCTGAATGAGCGCCTCGCGTTGCGCCTCGGCCTCGGAGCGGCTCAGGCCCTCGCCGTTGATTTGCCGCACGGCCTCGTAAAGCACCGCGTCGAAATCGCGGGCCTCGGCATGAGAGCCCGCGAAACTGGCGCCCACCAGCCGCATCGCCAGCGCGTGACAGGTCGAAACGGTGACGCGCGCGGCCTCATCGCCGACCAGGTGGCGCAGGCGGGCGCGAATCTCGGCGGCGGCGTGGCGGTTGTAGGTCAGCACCAGAATGCCGCGCGGATCCTCGCGCTTCACCCGCAACAGATAGGCGATGCGATGCACCAGAACCCGCGTCTTGCCCGAACCGGGCCCCGCCAGAACCAGCACGTTCGTTTCCTCGCGGTCGTCGGCGACGATCTCCTGCTGCACCGGGTTGCCGAGGTCATCGACGATCTGCTTCCACGCCTTGCCGGTCGTCTGGCGCCGCAGCTCGACCCCGCGGCCGGGCATCCAGCGTTGCAAGAACCGGTCCTGATCGAAGGCAAAATACTCCTCCGACAGGCGCACCGCCTCGTCGATCCGTGTCAGTCCCTTTTCCGCATAGGCGGCCATCACATGGGTTTGCAGCGTCTGCTCGCGGTAATGTTCTTCCAGCGGCAGGAAGTCCTTTTTCGTGAAGCCCGCGCGCCCCGGCTTGAGGTGGATCGTCATCGCCGAGCGGAACACCGTCAGCCCCTTGCCAAGCGTCAGCACCTGCTGCTCGTGCAGCCACAACAGCGCGCGCTCCATGAGCTTGGTCATGTCCTTCACGCCCGACGCTGCAATCAGCGCATCGCCCCCCAGCGCCGAAAGCAGATCGCCGATCGTCGTATCGACCTGAAGATCCTTGCCTCTCAATCCCGCCGGGACCCTGGAAATCAGAAACTCGAGCAGTTTTTCCGCCGCCATCCAGCGCAGCGCGGCGGTCTGCTCCACCACCCGCCAAGAGCGTTGCAGCACCACTTCGAGCGTTTTCGCCGAAAGCTTGCGCAGCCGGATATTGCCCATGCCGCCATCGCTGTCGCGCCCGTCGCGCGCGATGCTGCGCAAGAGCCGGTCGATCCCGTGCGGGCTTGCCTCCGCATGCCCCTCGCCGCGCAGGATCTGGCTTGCCGCCGCCAGATCAAGCGCCGCGCCCTCGCCCACATCGGCCTCGGGCGCCATCTCGCGCATCTGCGCGATCAGCGCCTTTTCCAGCCGCATCGCCCGCGCCAGCCGCGGGGCCGAGGCATTCTCGATCCCGACATGCACCGAAACGGTGATCGCAATGTCGTTGCGCGCAATGCCAAGGGTTTCAAGATCGGCCATCGCCTTGGCCAGCGCCCGATGCGTCAGCCCGCTGATCCCGGTCAGCTCGTCGGTGGTGATGCCCTGATCGGGGGGCGTGTTCATCACATGGCGCACGATCGACAAAAGCTGTTGTCGCCGCGTCTCGGTGATCTCAACCCCCTTCAGACGCGCTTCGGCCTCGGCCAGGGTGCGCACCAGCAGCGAAGAGGGAAGCACCTGGACCCGGTTTTCCTCGCGCGCCAGAAGCGCGGCTTCCTCCAACCAGGAAACGGCGGTCTTCACCCTTGTGTCGTCGGTGGCGCTGTCGCGGGTGAACTCCTGGTCCTTTTCCTCGCGCACGATCTCGCCTGCCGTCGCCACCACCAGGCCACTGTTGCGGGAATGCTCGTCGATCCGGCGCAGGGCTTTCAGGATCGCTCCGATCTCGTGTTGCGAAAGGCGCGAGCGGGCGGTGAGCGTGAACTGCCGCTCGACATCGTCGGAATGGTAAAGCAGCACGCAATTGGCGGGCGCCCGGTCACGCCCGGCGCGCCCCGCCTCTTGCAGGTAGTTTTCCAGCGAGCCGGGAATGTCGGCATGGACCACCAGCCGGATATCGGGCTTGTCGATCCCCATCCCAAAGGCATTGGTGGCGGCAATCACCCGCAGATCGCCCACACGAAAGCGTTCCTGCACCGACTGCTTGTCGTCGGGGGTGAGGCCCGCGTGGAAATGCTCGGCCGCAAGCCCCTGAACTTTCAGGAAGGCCGCCACCCGCTCGGTCTCGGCGCGCGTCGCGCAATAGACCACGGCGCCGGAGGTCTCGCCCTCGGGCAGATGCTCGGCGATCACGCTGAGAATATCGCCCAGCTTCGCGCCTCGATTGGTCGGGCGCACGGCGAAGGTGAGGTTGGTGCGCGTCGCCCCGCCATCGAAGAGCGCGAGCTCCACGCCCAGACGGTCGCGGAAATGCGCGGTGATGTCGCGCACCACCTCGGGCTTGGCAGTCGCGGTGAGGCAGAGCACCGGCGCGGGCGGGGCATCGCCGGTGAATTCGCGGATGAAGCGGCCGATGTAGCGATAATCGGGGCGGAAATCATGGCCCCATTTCGACACGCAATGCGCCTCGTCGAGCACCCAAAGCCCTACCTCGCGTTGCTTCAACACCGAGCGGACCGAGACCGATCGCAATTGCTCGGGCGAAATCAACAAGATTGCCGCCTGGCCCAGCCGCACCCGGTCAAGCGCATCCTGCCGTTCGGGCATCGAGAGCATGCCGTTGACGGTGACCGCCGCGGAAATTCCCGCGCGCTCCATCCCCTGCACCTGATCGGCCATCAGCGCGACGAGGGGCGAGATCACCACCGTCAGCGCGCCGATCTTATCGTAGAGGCTGAGCGCGGGCACCTGATAGCAGACCGATTTGCCGGTGCCGGTGGGCAGGATGCCAAGCACATGCCCATGGCCCATGCTTTGCGCCACGATGGCCTCTTGCAAGGGCCGCCCCGCGCTGTCGGCCGGCTCAGGCCGGAAGGCCGGAAAGCCGAACCACTTCTTCAACGCCCCCACCGGATCGTTGCGCTCGGCGCACCAGCGGCAGGCCGGATCGCCGCAGGCCGTGTCGCGCAGATCGCGCACGATCAGCGCGGCTTGCGGAAAGGCCGCGCGCACCCAAGGCGGCATCACCGAGTCCCCGCCCGCAACCGAAATCCACGCCAGCGCATAGGCCATCGGCCAGCCCGCTTGAGGGTCCGCGAGCCTCTCGAGCGCGGGGCCGATCCGCGCGCCACAGGCCTTGCCCTGAAGCAGCGACCGGATCGCCACCAGCGCCGCCGCCCGGTCGGGCGCGGGGGCGCGGCGGATCTCGGTGAAAACGGCATCGAACCCCGCGGAGCGGTCCGTCCGGGTGGCGAGATAGTGATAGGCGAGCAGAGTGTCGGGCGAGACCGCGTTCAGCTCGGTCAGTGCCTTGATCTGGTTTTCCAGCACCTCGAACACCAGCCGTGCATCCAGTTCCGGGTCGTTCACATGCCCCGCCTGCAAGCGCCCGTCGTGATAGTGCTTCACCAGATGATGATAGGGGTTGCGCGGAAAGGCCAGGGGGTTGAGCCAGAGCGTGTCGATCGGTGCGGCCATCTTTTCGATCAGCCGGGGCCGCGCCGCCAGCAGATGCGCGATATCGTGGCGCAGGATATTGTGGCCAAGGATGTGCTGCGATTTTCCAAGCGCCGCCTCGAGCGTCTCAAGCCCCCGGCCGATCTCCCCTTTCGGCGCAACGACGGCGGGGCCGTTGCCGAACCGCACCGCCGCCATGTCGAAAATCTTGCCCGTTTTCGGATCGACCTCGAGATCCACCGAAAGACACCGCTGCAAGATAGGGGTCGTGTCCTCTCTCCTTAGCCGTATGAAATTCGGTAACGCCATCAAGCCCGTGCAATAGAAAAGGGTTGTGGGAGAGTAGAGCGCCGAAACGAGCCCCGCAATACCAACACGCGCAATGATCCGTTGCCCGGCGCCGCGACGCGAGGCCGGGCTCTGGACGGATGGTGCCAAACCTGGAAGAACTCGGGGGAGTTTTTATCACCCGCGAGGCCCGATGCCCGGCCTTCGGCGGGCGACCGAGGAACAGCTTTGCGCGCAGGCCCTGCGGAGTTTCGGATGTCCGAAGCCGACTATTACGAAACCCATGCGGTTGAATTTGTCGCGGCGACGGTGGCGGTGGACATGTCGGCGCTGCGGCACCGGTTCCTGGCCACACTGCCGATGCCCCCAACCGGGGCAACCAGCGCTTTGCGCATTCTCGATGCGGGGGCGGGCTTGGAGCGCGATACGCACCTCCTGAACGACTGCGGCGGCCTCGGGCGGCCCGATATGTGGCAGACGCGCGATTGCCGCCCGGAGAGGGAGGCAGAGACCTGGGTGAATCTTCTGGTGAAACGGCGATGAGCGAAGGCAGCCCCAACGCGGAGAACGCCCCGGATGCCGAGGGGTGCCCGATCTGCGACGCTCCGATGCGCCGCGTCGTCGCCTGCGAGGCACAAAGCATGGTTATCCAGAACGGGGCCGGGCTTCTGCTCGCGCCGCGCCTCCATGTCGCGCGCTGGCGCGATCTCTCGCCCGGCGACCAGGCCGCCGTTGCCGCGCGAATCGGTGCCACGCAAGACCTGCTGGCATCCGGCGAGGCTGTCGTCCCGGTGACGCTGATCGAGGGAGAAAATCATGTGCATTTTCGTCTCGATCCGCCGCCCTGCGCGCGGCCGGACCCTTTGCCCGGTCTTCCACATGACCGCGCCCTGATTTCGGGCAGCGACGATGCCCTGCACGCCCACCTTCGGCCGCTGATCGATCAATCGACGGCGGTGGACCTGTCGGTCTCCTTCCTGATGACCTCGGGCGTGCGCCTGGTGCTGCCGCATCTGCAAGACCTGCTTTCCCGCGGCGGACGGCTGCGGGTGCTGACCGGGGATTACCTCGATGTGACCGAACCCGCGGCGCTGCGTCTGCTGACCGATCTCACCGGCGCGCGGCACCTGTTCGTGTTTCGGGCCTCCCGGGTGCCCTTTCATCCGAAAGCCTGGCTTTTCACGTTCAAGGACAGATCCGGGGCGCTGATCGTCGGTTCCTCGAACCTGTCGAAATCTGCCCTGACCGACGGGGTCGAGTGGAACCTGCGCCAGTTCGATCGCCACGACACCGCGCCCCTCGCCGCAGCCCGCGCTGGTTTCGCGGCGCTTTTGAATCGCCCCGAAGTGACAGATCTGACGCCCGATTGGATCGACGCCTACGAAGCGCGCCGGATCGCCCCTCGACCAGAGCAAAGCGGCACGCCGGAGGAACCGACGGAGCCGCTGCCCGAGCCACACGCGGTTCAGCGCGAGGCCCTCGCCGCGCTGCAGGCCACGCGGGACAAGGGCTACGGTGCCGGGCTGGTGGTTCTGGCCACAGGTCTTGGCAAGACCTACCTTGCCGCCTTCGACAGCCTCGACGCGCGACGGGTGCTCTTCGTGGCGCATCGCGAGGAGATCCTGACGCAGGCGATGGCGGCGTTTCGGACGGTGCGGCCACAGGCGCGGATGGGGCGCTATAGTGGCGACGACCGCGACCCCGAGGCCGAGATCCTGTTCGCCTCGGTGCAGACGCTGGCCCGCAGCTCGCATCTTTCCCGGTTCGACCCCCAGGCTTTTGACTACATCGTCATCGACGAATTCCATCACGCCGCCGCCGCCACCTATCGCCGGCTGCTGGCTCATTTCACCCCACGGTTCCTGCTCGGCCTGACCGCCACGCCCGACCGCAGCGATGGCGGCGATCTTTTGGGGCTGTGCGAGGAAAACCTCGCCTACGACTGCGATCTCTGGTCCGGGATCGACCGCAAGCTCTTGGCACCGTTTCACTATTTCGGGGTTCCAGATCCGGTCGAATATGCGCAAATCCCCTGGCGCAGCGGCCGCTTCGACGAGGCCGCGCTCACCGAGGCGCTCGCCACCCGCGCCCGGGCGGAGAACGCGCTTGACCAGCTTGCCAGGCGCGGCGGCAGCAAGACCATCGGCTTTTGCGTCTCGCGACGCCACGCCGATTTCATGGCACGTTTCGCCACCGAGCGGGGTCTGCGCGCCGTCGCGGTGCATTCGGGCGAAAGCTCGGCGCCGCGTGCCAGCGCGCTCGAGGCGCTGGCAGACGGCAAGCTCGACATCGTTTTCGCCGTCGACATGTTCAACGAAGGGGTGGACGTGCCCGCCATCGACACGGTGCTGATGCTGCGCCCGACCGAAAGCCCTGTGATCTGGTTGCAGCAACTCGGCCGGGGCCTGCGCCGCGCGGCGGGCAAGACCCATCTGGCGGTGATCGACTATATCGGCAATCATCGCATCTTCCTGACCAAGCTGCGCACGCTTCTGCGCGCCGGTGCGGGTGACGGCGCGCTGCGCCTCTCGCTCGAGCGGTTCGTCGACCAAGAGACCAGCTTTCCCGCCGGCTGCGAGGTGACCTACGACCTCGAAGCCCTCGACATTCTGCGCGCCCTGATCCGCATCCCCCGCGATGGCGAAGAACTGATCGCCTTCTATCGCGACTTCCGCGACCGCCACGGCACCCGCCCCACCGCTTCGGAAGTGGCTCATGCCGGCTTCAACCCTGCGCGCACCGGGGTACAAGGCTGGCTCGGTCTCGTCGCCGAGATGGGCGATCTGAGCGCCACGGAACAGGCGGTTTGGCACGCGCATCAAGCCCTCCTCGACGAGATCGAGACCACCCGCATGACCCGCAGCGACAAGATGCTGGTCTTGCGCGCGATGATCGAGGCCGGCGCCTTTCCGGGGCGGATCTCCCTTGCCGACTTGACCGCACGGATCGCGTCGCAGGCCAAACGCAACCCGCAGATCAGCGCCGATTTGAACGTCGCCCTCACGGACGAAGCCGCACTGCGCAATCTGCTTCTGGCACAGCCATTGAAAATTCTTGCCGAGACGGCCTGGTTCCGGCTTGGTCCGGGTGCGTTCGAGACCACCTTCGAGACATCCTCGGGCGCGGTGCTCCGCGATCTCGCCGCGGAACTGGTGGATTGGCGGCTCGCGCGCCATTTCCAATCGCGCGATCTGGTCTATGACCTCCCCGAAACAACCTTGTTCGCAGAGGCCGCGGAAGAAGGGGCAGCGGCACCATGGACCCCGGCTCCGGCACCGCAGCCCCGCACACCGGCACTTTGGCAAGACTACCCCCGCGAGGCGATCGCGCCGCTTTTCGGGGCCGTGTTCAACACCGGGGCCTGGAATGCCGGCATCGTCACCCTGAAAGAGGCGCGGGCGATGGTGCTACTGGTGACGCTCGACAAGGGCAGCCTTTCGGTCGGCGGCCATTACACGGATCATTTCACCACCCCGACGCGGTTCGTTTGGCAAAGCCAGACCAGCACGCGGCGTGACAGCCTGCGCGGGCGCATTCTGTCGGGCGCGGAGCCCGGATGGACGGTGCATCTCTTCTTGCGCAAATCCAAGCTGCGCGATGGCCGCGGCGCCCCCTTCCGCTATGCGGGACAGCTGCGTTTTGCGGGATGGGAGGGGGAGAACCCGATGACGGTTCAGTGGGATCTCACCGCGCCGGTTCCGGTTTCTTTGCGCCCGCTATACGGATTGCCCGACGAGACCTAGACAGCCGTCCCGAGGTTCGTGTGGGCCCATTTGGCCTGCGCGAAGGTCGAGAGCATGGCCACTCGGTCAGGATTTTCGTTCCGACGGCTACGCGAAAAATCCATTCGAACGCACCGCAGCTTGGGGCCGAACACCCCTAAGCGTTTCTCATGTGCCCATCCGACGACCGCGAGCGTCCATACACCGGCGTCGGTCCTGAGCACCGTGCAAAGATAAATGTGGGACACCCGGGGCACTGTCCCATCTCATTGCCAGTACGAATCAATCCTCTCCAACCGTTGGCTACGGCCAGCAGGCACCGAAAGGACTGATAGATGGACCTCAACACTCAACAACCGGATCGCGTCGCGAACACCGCGATCGACCCGCTCATCGCCGGCCGCGAAGCCGCCGTCATCCTTGGCGTCAGCTACCCCACCTTCCTGCGCCGCGTGTCGGATGGGACGGTGCCCAAGCCGCTGAAGCTCGGGGCGCTCTCGCGCTGGCCGAAGTCCGAGATCTTCGCTGTCATCGAGGCGGCCAAGGCGCGCCGCCACACCAACTAAGAAGCCGCCGCCCCATTTGGAGGCGGCGGCGTTCGGTTTTTAGCGTTGCACCTGAAGACTACACGCATGCCGCCTTCATTTCAAACAATGAAGGTTCGTCAAATGAGCAATCTCCGCTTCCCCCGCGCCCATCATGCGCAGAAACTTACCAAACGCGGGGCGGCCACTGGTACGGGACCCACGGCCTGGCATTCTGCCCCGCGCACCCCAACAAGAACACGCCGGCCTTGAGCCTCAAGCAAGGCGACGATGGTCGGCTCCTCGCCTATTGCCATTCCGGCTGCAACTTCGAGGCTGTCATGGCCGCGCTCAAGGCGCGCGGTTTCGACACCCAAGACTTCGGCCGCGACGTCGATCCGATCCTGTCGGCTCAACGTGCGACGCTCCGGACCACCAAGGACGAGAAGCGCGCGCGGCAGGCGCGTGCGATCTGGGATGCCGGCATCGCGATCGAAGGCAGCCCCGCCGAAAGCTATCTGCGCGGGCGCGGCGTCACCTGCGACCTGCCGGATACGCTGCGCTTCGTCCGCGAATGCTGGCATTCGACCGGGAAGCGCCTGCCGGCGATGATTGCGCGGATCGATAGCGCACAGTCCTTCGCCGTGCATCGCACCTATCTGATGCCGGGCGACACGCATTATCGAAAGGCGCAGGTGAACCCCGCGAAGGCGATGACGCGGGGAAGCTGGCCGCCCACAAACTTGCGGAGCGCGCCACCTTCAACGGCTGGAAGGCCAGCCTGGCAAAGGCCCCGGATGGTCTGGACTGGAACGACGTCCTGATGACGCAAAAGGCGGGCATGTGATGACCAAGCTGGCCCCCCCCCGTTCCAGATCGACGCGCCGCAACCGCTGATGCGCGAGATCCCGCAAGGGGCGCCCTACCCGCTGGAGGCGCTCGGGCCGCTGCAAAACGTCGTGAAGGCCGTTGCCGACATCACCCAGGCGCCGCCCGCCATCGCGGCCCAGTCGGCCCTGTCCATCGTCGCGCTGGTGGTGCAGAGCTTCGCCAATGTCGAAACCTTGGCCGGGTCGTCGCCCTGCTCGCTCTATTGCCTGACGATCGCCGAGAGCGGCGAGCGCAAAAGCACCTGCGATCGGCTGTTGATGGCGGGGGTGCGCGAGCACGAAGAAAAGGAAGCTGTCAAATACCGCGCAGATATGGCGGCATATAAACGCGATCTGCAGAGCTGGACCGCGAAATGCAAACGCCTGCTCACCGTTGTCGCCGGTGCATCCGCCGAAAAGGCGGGCAAGGCGACGGTCGAGCTGCAGGCGATGGGGGAGGAACCGCTGCCCCCGCTGCATCCGAACCTGACGGCAATGGGCCCCACCCTCGAGGGGCTTCTCAAACAGATGGAGATTTCGCGCCCGGCACTGGGTATCTACTCGGACGAAGGGGGTGCCTTTCTTGGCGGCTACGCCATGAATCCCGAGAACGTCGTCAAGACCATGGCGGGCCTCTCGAACCTCTGGGACGGAAAACCGGTCGATCGGACGCGCGCGGGCGATGGTGTGCAGACTTATCGCGGGCGCCGCCTGTCGATGCACCTGATGGTCCAGCCCGTCGTCGCCATGTCCCTGCTGGGCAATCCGGTCGCGAATGGTCAGGGCTTTCTTGCCCGTTTCCTGATCACCCAGCCGGTCAGCCGGATCGGACATCGCCTGAAACGCGGTTCGGCCCCCGAAAGCCATGAAGCCGTCGCGGATTTCAAGAAACGCCTGACCGAGGTTCTGAGCGTCGCCCTGCCGACGGGGAACCATCGGCAGGAATTGGATCCGCGCCAGCTCCGCATGGCGGAAGATGGCGTCGAATGCCTGCATCTGTATAATGAGGAGATCGAGCGCGCCCAAGCCGAGGCGGCGACCTGGATACGATGCGCGCCGCTGCCAGCAAGTCGCCCGAGCAGGCGGCGCGCATCGCTGCGGTGCTGACCCTGTGGGAGGACCTGCAGGCCCAAGTGGTCAACGTGCAGATGATGGAGCACGGCATCACGCTCGCCCGTTACGACCTCTATGAGGCGAAACGCCTGAGCGACGCCAGCGCCATCTCCGTCGAAACCAGCAACGCCGAAGAGCTGCGGCGCTGGCTGCAGGAGCGGTGGGAGGCGGACATGATCACCGTGCGCGACCTTGTCCAGTATGGCCCGAACCGCCTCCGTGAGACCAAGCGGCTCAAGGCTCTCCTCGCGATCCTCGAAGCCCATGGCTGGGTCACGAAACTGGCTGAAGGCACGGAGGTCGGAGGCGTCCCGCGCAAACAGGCCTGGAAGATCTGGCGCGGCGCGGCCTCGGGTTAAATTCCAATGGCGCGTCTCATTCGAACACGCCTCCCCCTGCTCCATCCGCTCCATCGCTCCTTTTCCCAACCAGGACCGAAGTAGCAAGGTAGCGGATGTAGCAGGGGGCAATCGCGACAAAAACCGATTTTCCCCCAAAAAGTTCATTATTGTTTATTCAGTTCGAGCCGAGATCGTTGCGATCTGTTTGCCCCGCCCCCCTGCATGACCTGGCGCCAAGCCGCGATCAACGCTCGGGCACAGCTTATGCCGCGCTTCCGGTCGTTTCCCTTGGCGCCGAATCCCGCCTGGTACGCTTTCAAGATTCCGGTGACTTGCCCCTCGCGGACACGGCTCTTCCGCACAACTGTCTGCTCGTTTGAGAAAACGGCTATCTACAACGCGCGGAAAGCTCAGGTAAGCGGTCCATGTGGGACATCGCTTTCCCATCGGCAGAATACAACGTCCATCCAGACGGCCGCATTGCAATGTCCAGAGGCTGGTGCGCTGCAGCGACGACCGCCCGGGTCGCCGCGCTACGAACTTCGAGGACGAGCGTTTTGTAGCCCCAGTGTTGCCCAGGCAAGCAAAACAGAGATGCCGCGATCGGATACGGAGCCATCTAAGCCAACATTTACTGGGGTTTCAAGTGGTGCCCAGAGCCGGAATCGAACCAGCGACACGCGGATTTTCAATCCGCTGCTCTACCAACTGAGCTATCTGGGCACCGTGCCGTTTAGTCCGGCGTTGGTGTGGGCTTCCTACTGGAGCGGGCGGGGGCTGTCCAGAGGATTTTGCGGATTTTTTCGTCCCGCGCGCAGGAAAATTCACCCCCTCCCCTGAAAACCCAAAGGCCCTCCGTCGGGAGGGCCTTTCGCCGCCGAAAGGCGGGCATTTCAGGGGCTTGGCCGGGTTCAGTGCGGCCGGTCGGAGACCCCGCCGGGCGGACCTTCGGGGGCGCGCTCCTCTTCCTCGGCCAGATCGCCCGGAATCACGTAGGCCCCGTTCAGCCAGCGCGCAAGGTCGATGTCGGCACAGCGTTTCGAGCAGAACGGACGGTATTTCTCGGCGCTTTCCTTGCCGCAGATCGGGCAGCTCATGCCCGCCCCTCCAGAAGCGCCGCCAGCGCCACGCGGTCGCGCTTGCGCACCAGCTCGTAAAGACCGAGCGGGGTCCAGCCGGCAAGGCTGGTCTCGGCGGCCTCGCCCTTGAAGGCGGCGCGCAGCTGCTGTTCCAGCGCGGCGCGGTCCTTCTTCGGCATCGGTGCGAAATCGACCACCACCTGACCGCCGAGGCCGCGCAGCCGCAGCTGCCGCGGCAGCTCACGCGCGGCGGCGATATTCGCCTTGAGGCTGGCGGCCGGCGAGGTATCGGCGCCGGTGTTGACATCGACCGCGATCAGCGCGCGGGTGGGCTCGATCATCATGTGGCCGCCGCCGGTCAGATCGACCCGCGGCGACAGCAGCGCATCGACCGCTTCCGGCACGCCATGCTCTGCCATGCCCTCGACCACCTCCTCGGGGGCGGGGTCGGCCCATTCGCGCCAGGCCTCTTCCTGCGGGCTCGGCGCATCGACCAGCAGCTCGGGCTCGCCCGTGCTGTCGCCGGTCACCGCCTCGGCCAGCTCGCGCAGCGCGGCGATGTCCTCGACGATCTCGCCCTCCTCGGCCTCGGCACAGGCCGAGCGGAGGATCAGCCCCATCTCGGAGCCCTCCATCACCACCGCGGCAATCGCCTGCAGACCGTCGCGCAGATCCTCGTCCTGGATCCGGCGCGAGACGTTCAGCCCCGGCGCGCCGGGGGTGACGATGCCGTAACGGCCCTTGAACAGAAGCCGCAGCGAGACCGGAAGCGCCTTGCCGGGTTCGGTGCCGCCGGTGACCTGCACCACGACGCCCTGCCCCGGGGTCAGGCCCCGCGCCTCGCGCAGGAAGCCCTTCTCGCCGCCCGGCAGGCGCAGGAACACACCGCCCTGCCCCTTCATCTGCCGCTCGACCTTGCCGCGGCAGATCGCGCCGGGCGCGAGCGTCACCGCGTCCGAGCTGTCGAGGAGCAGATCCTCGAGCCGGCCATCGACCATCAGCGCCGCGGCTTCGAGCCCGTGCAGCTCTCCCAAAACGACGATGCGGCCCTTCATGCGCTCACCCCTGCCGCGTTCAGAAGCAGCGCGGTCTCGGCCAGCGGCAGGCCGACGACGCCGGTAAAGGAGCCCTGGATCCAGGGCACGAAAGCGCCGGCGCGGCCCTGGATGGCATAGCCGCCGGCCTTGCCCTGCCACTCGCCCGAGGCGAGATAGCCGTTCACCTCGGCGTTCGAGAGCGGGCGGAATTTCACGATCGTGTCGACCAGCCGCTCGCGCAGGCCGGTGGCGCTGCGCACGGCGACGGCGGTCAGCACGTGATGGCGCCGGCCGGACAGCAGCCAGAGGAACTCGGCCGCCTCCTTCGCGTCGCCGGGCTTGCCGAGGATGCGCCGGCCGCAGGTCACGGTGGTGTCGGCGGTGAGGATCACCTCGTCCGCCGCGCAATCGAGCACGGCGGCCTTCTCGCGCGCCATCCGCGCGACGTAATCGCGCGCAAGCTCGCCGCGCTGCGGCGTCTCGTCGATGTCGGGCGCGCGCACCTCGTCCGGGACCAGCCCGAGCTGGCCCAGAAGCTCCCGTCGGCGCGGGCTTGCGGAACCGAGGATCAGCTTCACTTGAAGCGGTAGTTGATGCGGCCTTTCGACAGATCGTAGGTGTTCATTTCCACCTGAACCTTGTCGCCCGCGAGGACCCGGATGCGGTTCTTCCGCATCTTGCCTGCCATATGCGCGATGATTTCATGGCCGTTCTCGAGTTCGACCCGGAAAGTCGCGTTCGGCAGGAGTTCCTTCACGACGCCGGGGAATTCGAGCATTTCTTCCTTGGCCATGTTCACTCCTGAAGACACACCCGCCAGATTCCGCGGGCGCGCGATACATGCGCCGTGAAGCGGCAAAATTCAAGGAGAATGTCAAGCGTCGCGGAGCTTTTCCGGTGCGACGTGAAGGCGCGCGGCCTGCGCCGCCTGTTCGGGCCAATGCGCGAAGGGCAGCACGGCGCCGCCCGAACGACTCGCGGCGACCTGATCCAGATCGACGGTGGCGACGACCCAGCCGGGCTCGTCCATCGCGCCCTCGGCAATCACGCCGGTCGCCGGCCAGCCGGTGTCCGAGGGGCCATAGACCGCCGCCGCGCCCCGGTTCACGTCGATCGCCGGGCACCACAGCGCCTCGCCCACGGTCGGCGCCTGCACGACGACGCACTGGCTTTCAAGCGCGCGCGCCATGGCGCCCACGCGCACCCGCCAGAAGCCCGCCTCGGTGTCGGTGCAGGACGGGACAAGCAGGATCTCGGCCCCCGCCTCGGCGAGTGCCCGGGCCAGCAGCGGGAATTCGCTGTCATAGCAGATCAGCACGCCGATGCGGCCAAGCGCGGTGTCGAAGAGGGTCAGCCCCGCGCCCGCCTCCACCGACCACTCCTCGCGCTCGAAACGGGTCATCATCGCCTTGTCCTGATGACCGATGCGCCCTGCCGGGCCGAAGAGCGTGGCGCGGTTCAGCCGCCGCCCGCCCTCGATCACCGGCCCCGAGGGGGCAAGGATGGTCAGCCCGAACTCGATCGCCAGCCCTTCGAAGGTCGCCTCCATCGCGGCGCGGTGGCGCACCACCTCGTTCAGCGCGGCCTCGAGATCGGCCGCGACCTGCGCCCCGCCAAGCGCCGCAAGCTCCATCGCCGCGTATTCGGGAAAGACCAGCAGATCGGCGCCCTTAAGCACCGCCTGCTGCACCCAGGCCCGCACCTTCGCCGCCCATTGCGCGACATCGGCGACCTGATCGAAGGGATAGGCGGCGGCCGCCACGGTCACATGTCTCACAGCGCTCGCCCCCAGAATTGCAGCGGTTTTTCAGTCTGTTCACCGTCGCCGAGATCGGTCCAGCGGAACCGCGCGACGACGCCCGGCATCGGCTCGTAGCCGCGCTTGCGCCAGAACCCGTCAAGCGGGCGATAGTCCGCGGGCCGCATCGGGTGATCGGCTGGCCGCAGCACCGAGCAGAAGGCGGAAAAGCCGCGGCCGAGGGCGCGGGCATGAGCCTCGCGCGCGTCGAAGAAGGCGTGGCCGAGGCCATGGCCGCGATACTCGGGCAGCAGCACCGACTCGGCGCAATAGAAGACCGCCTCGAGCGGCAGCCCGGTGTCCGCGAAGGGGGCGGCGAAATCCTCGGCGTGATCCTCGAGCGGCGTGCCGGTCGCGGCGCCGACAAGCCGCGCGCCATCGAAGGCGCCGACCACCACCGCCGTCTCCGAGGCGCGATAGCTTTCGAGATAGCGCCGCTCGTAGTCGAGCGAGCCGTCGTAAAGGTAAGGCCAGTCGCGGAACACCGCGATGCGCAGTCGCGCCACGTCGTCAAGCGCCGCGTCGAGCGCCGCGCCGGTCAGGCTGCAGACCTCGACCATCAGCTGACCTGCCGGACCCAGTCGGAAAGGTTGTAATAGGTCGTCACCCGGGCGATGCGGCCGTCCTTCAGGCTGAGGAAGGCGCCGGCCGGCAGCACGTATTTCTGCCCGCGCGCCTCGGGCAGGCCGTCGTCGGTCTCGAGATAGACGCCATGCACGACGAATTCGGCCGCCGCGCGGGTGCCCGCGTCATTCGCCATCACCACGACATCGGCCAGATGCTCGCGGTAGCAGCGCGTCATGTGGGCGTTGAAGGCGCGGAAGGCCTCGGCACCGCGGCGGATCTCGCCCTCGTTCACGTGATGCTCGAAATCATCGGCGATCAGTGCCTCCATCGCGGCGGTGTCGCCGGCGTTGAAGGCCTCGTAATAGCGGGTGACGGTGGCAAGGGCTTCGGCGCGGGGCATGGGCGAACTCCGGTCGGATGGAACTGACCGAGATGTGGCATGCGCAAGGCCCCGCGTCAAACCCCGCAACCGACGTCGGGGCGCGCGAAACCGTCGCGGGGACAGCGCCTCAGATCGGCTGCTTCGGCAGGCCGAAGCGCTCGACCATATGGGCGCGGATCTGGTCGCGGGTCAGCCGATAGGCGGCGAGCCGCGCCTCGCGCCCCTCGCCCACCCCGGTCGGGTCGTTGATCGGCCAATACTCGACCGAGACGTGATGCACCCGCGCCGCCTCTTCGGCCAGCGCGCGCGAGGCCGGCGTCAGCGCCACCACCAGATCGAAGGATTCGATCTCGTCGCCGAAATCCGACAGCTCGTTGAAATCGCGGGCGCGGTGGCGCGTCAGGTCGATGCCGATCTCGTGGCACACGGCGATGGTGAAACCGTCGATCTCCAGATCCGACTTCACCCCCACCGACTGCACATAGACCTCGCGGCCGTAGAACTTCTTCATCATCCCCTCGGCCATCGGCGAACGCGTGGCGTTGTGGTCGCAGCAGAACAGGACCGAATGGGGAAGCGACGCCATCATTTTACCGGGGTAAGAACACAGACGAGAGTGAAAAGACGGCGCGCGGTGTCGATGTCGAGCTCGGCCTTGCCCTCGAGCCGCTCCTGCAAGATCCGCGCGCCTTCGTTGTGGATGCCCCGCCGGGCCATGTCGATTGCCTCGATCTGGCTGGGCGGCAGCTTCTTCACCGCGTCGAAATAGCTGGCGCAGATCTGGAAGTAATCCTTCACCGCCTGCCGGAACGGGCCGAAGCTGAGGTGGAACTCGGCCACCTTCTCGCCCGCCTCGGTGGCGGTGTCGAAGACCAGCCGGCCGTCGCGCACCGCAAGCGTCAGCGCGAAGGGGCCCTCGGGCGGCGGGGCGCCGTCGCGGCCCGGGAGGGTGAAGCTGTTGTCCTCGAGCAGGTCGAAGACCGCGACGCGGCGCTCCTGCTCGATTTCCGGGGCGGGGGCCGGCAGGCCGCTATCATCGATCTCGAGACGGGTGATGCGGGCCATCAGGCGTCCCCTTCCTTCAGCGCCTCGGCGCAGTTCAGCGCGTCAAGCCGGGCACGCACCGACAGGCCATGCGCCTGCAGGCTTTCCGAGGTGGCGAGGATCTCGGCCGAGGGGCCGATCGCGCGCAGCGCCTCGGGCGTCATCCTCGCAAGCGTCGTGCGCTTGAGGAAGTCCATCGCGCTCAGCCCCGAGGAGAAGCGCGCCGAACGCGCCGTGGGCAGCACGTGGTTCGGCCCGCCGACGTAATCGCCGATCGCCTCGGGCGTCCATTGGCCGAGGAAGATCGCGCCGGCATGGGTGATCTCGGCGCTCAGCGCCTCGGGATCGGCGACGCAAAGTTCAAGGTGCTCGGGCGCGACGCGGTTCGACAGCGCCGCCGCCTCGCTCAGGTCGCGGGTGACGATGACGGTGCCAAAATCGCGCCAGCTGGCGCCGGCGATCTCACGCCGCTCAAGCGTGGCAAGCCGTTTCTCAAGCGCCGCGACAACCTCTTTCGCAAAGCCCGCATCGGGGGTCAGCAGCAGCGCCTGCGCCGACTGGTCGTGTTCGGCCTGGCTGAGCAGGTCGATCGCCACCCAGTCGGGGTTGGCGGTGCCGTCGGCGATCACCAGAATCTCGGAGGGGCCGGCAATCATGTCGATGCCGACCTTGCCGAAGACGCGCCGCTTCGCGGCCGCGACAAAGGCATTGCCCGGCCCGGTGATCTTGTCGACCGGGGTGATCGTCGCCGTGCCATAGGCGAGCGCCGCAATCGCCTGCGCGCCGCCGATGCGGTAGACGGTGTCGACGCCCGCAAGCCGCGCCGCGAGCAGCACGAGCGGATTCACCGCGCCCCCGGGCGTCGGGCAGGCGATGACCAGCCGCTCGACCCCGGCGACCTTGGCCGGAATCGCATTCATCAGCACCGAGGACGGATAGGAGGCCAGCCCGCCCGGCACGTAAAGCCCCGCCGCCGAGACCGGCGTCCAGCGCCAGCCAAGCTCGGCGCCGTTGGGTTCGCTCCAGCGTTCCTCGGCCAGCGGCATCTGCCGCGCGTGATAGGTGCGGATCCGCTCTGCCGCGAGCTCGAGTGCGGCACGCTCGGCCGCCGGCACCTTGGCGATTTCCGCCTCCATCTCGGCAGGCGAGAAGGCGAGGGTTTCCGGGGTCAGCGACAGCCGGTCGAATTTCTCGGTCAGCTCGATCACCGCCGCATCGCCGCGCGTGCGCACATCGGCGATGATCGCGGCGACGGCCGCATCGACATCGGGGCTGTCCTCGCGCTTCATCCCCAGAAGCGCGGTGAAGCGGGTCTCGAAATCGGCGTCGGCGGTGGCAAGGAAATGCGGCATGGGGAGGCTCCTTCTTGCCCAAGGGATTAAGGCCTTGCCGCGCGCGGGGCAAGCACTCGTGTCCCCTGCCCCGCGCCCCGTGCTTTTTCCGGGTTCAAATACGCATGCGACGGCTCGGCCCGAGACGCCGCCGGGGGGCTCGCCCCCGGACCCCCGAGAGTAGTTCCACCAGGAAAGGATCTGTGGCTCGCCGGCTCAGCCCAGCGTCTTGCGCATCGGATGACCGAGGATCCAGCGCCCCTCGCGGGCCGGGCCCGCGGCGTGCCAGCCGTGGTGGCGGTAAAAGGCGAAGGCCGTCGCGGTGGCGGTGAGCAGGCCGTTCGTGCGCCCCATCGCCACGAGTTCCGCCTCCATCGCCGCCAGCAGCGCCGCCGACAACCCCTGCCTGCGGGCCTCGGGATCGACATAGAGCAAGGTGATCTTGCCGGCATCCGGCGCCTGCCCCGCCCAGTCGATCGCGCCGACCGCCTCGATCCGCCCGCGCCCCGCGACATAGAGCCGTCCGCCCGGCGCGGCGATCATCGCCGCGACGCCCTCGGGGGTCTTGTCCGCGAGCCAGCGGGCGATCCGCGCCGGGTCATCGTGGTGGTCGGCCGCGCAGAGCCCGGTGATCGAGGCCACCAGAACCTCGGAGATCCGTGCGGCATCCTCGGGGCGGGCCGCGCGGATCATTCGGGATGATGCGGTGCGGCGCCCGAGACGGCGCGGTAGGGCCGCGTCACGTCGTGCAGATCGACCTCGAGGCATTCGGTCGAGATCGCAATCGCGCCGTCGCCCGCCAGCGTCAGCAGCACGCGACCGGCGGGGTCCTCGCCCGGCTCCCAGCCGAGATCAAGGAGCGAGAGCACGAGATCGGGATCCTTGCGGTCGATCCCCTGCGAGGCGATGCCGGTGACGCCCGAGATCACCAGAAGCGCCCGCACCCGCTCGTAGGGGCGCTTTTCCGCCTCGGCCGCGGCCTTGTCTTCCCAGCGGAAGCGGTTGACGAGCACCACCAGCCGGCGCGCCTTCGCCTCCCAGGCGATGTCGGCAGTGGAGAAGACCGCGTCCTGCACCAGCGCGGCGATGACCTTCAGGTCCTCCGCCGTCTCGGCCCGCAGCGCGAGCGCCCCCTCTGCCCCGTCCTCGAATCGCGCGTCGGTCGTCATGCGTCCTCCTGCGGCAGCACCGAGAGCGTCTCGGCCTCCCATTCCTTGTAGGTCTTCCCCTCCGGGGTCTTCCACTCCAGCGTGCCGTTCGCAGCGCGCCCGAGGATCACCGAAGCCGCGGCCGAAGGGCTCGCGAAGGCGTAATTCTCGGCGAAGACACAGAAGTCCCCCTCGGGAACAAGCACGCCGGACTGCCTCAACTCGGTGTAAAGCCCCTTGTAAGTGGCATAGTCCACACCAGTCCAGTTCCCGCGCGCATGGGTGCCAGCTTCCACCACGAACTCACCAAGCACAAGGCGCGCCTGCGCCGTCAAGCCCGCGCGCGGCGCCGACAGCCGAAAGAGCGGCCCTTCGACCGCCTCCCCCCTTGCACGCTGTTCCAGCTCGGCCGGCGGCACAACAGCAGGCCGTTTCCGTTCCACAAACATGTCGATGCGCAGCGCCGGCAGCACGATGAACAGGGTCTCGAGGAACTCTTCCATATTGGCACGGGCGGCTTCGGAGAGGCCCGGGCGCGCCGGGGCGGTGCCGTTCTCGAGCGGCATCCGGCCGATCCGCTTCGCCTCCTCGATCAGCCGCGCCTCGAGGTATTTCACATGCGCCTTGTGCAGGTTGTTCGCCTGGGTGGTGATCAGCGCCGCATGGGTCCAGAAATCCTTCTGCACGTCATGGCTGCGGATCCGCTGCGACACGTCCTCGCTCTCGCCGATATAGGCAAGCGGCCCGGTCTCGCCCTCGCCCAGCAGGACATAGACGCCGGTGTGCCGCGCAGCAGACCGGCTCAGCGCCGCGGCGACCTGCGTGCGCGGGAAGTAAAGGACATGGCCGGTCCAGTTGAACACCTCCGCCGTCTGCATCCCCTCGGGGTTGCCATCGACAAAGAAGAGTTCAAGCGACCGGCCCTGTGCCATCACTCGCCCTTCACCCGCTCGATCTTGGCGCCGACCGCGCCGAGCTTTTCCTCGACCCGCTCGTAGCCGCGGTCGAGGTGGTAGACGCGGCTCACCACGGTCTCGCCCTCGGCGGCAAGCCCGGCGAGGATCAGCGACACCGAGGCCCGAAGGTCGGTCGCCATCACCCGCGCGCCCTTCAGCTTCTCGACGCCATGCACCGTCGCCTGGCCGCCCTGCACCTCGATCCGCGCGCCCATGCGCATCAGCTCGGGGGCGTGCATGAAGCGGTTCTCGAAGATCTTCTCCTCGAGCACCGAGGTGCCCTCGGCGGTGGCCAGAAGCGCCATCATCTGCGCCTGCAGGTCGGTCGGGAAGCCCGGGAAGGGTTCGGTCACCACGTCGACGGCGCGGATCCGGCCGTTCTTGCGCTTCACCTTCAGCCCCGTCGCCGTCTCCTCGACCGAGACCCCGGCCGCGTCGAGCTTCTCGCAGAAGCTCTCGACCAGCTCGATCTTGCCGCCAAGGCATTCGACCTCGCCGCCGCAGATCGCCGGGGCGAGCATGTAGGTGCCAAGCTCGATGCGGTCGGTGACCACCGGGTGGGTCGCACCATGCAGCCGGTCGACGCCCTGAATGGTGATGGTCGAGCTACCCTCGCCCTCGATCTCGGCCCCCATCGCGCGCAGGCAGCGGGCGAGGTCGACGATCTCGGGTTCGCGCGCGGCGTTCTTCAGCACCGAGCTGCCCTTCGCCAGCACCGCGGCCATCAGGAAGTTCTCGGTCGCGCCGACCGAGGCGAATCGCATCTCGTGCACTGCGCCGCGCAGCCCGCCAAGCGCCTTTGCGTGCAGATATCCTTCCTTCAGCTCGATCTCGGCGCCGAGCGCCGAAAGCGCATCGATGTGGATGTCCATCGGCCGCGCGCCGATCGCACAGCCGCCCGGCAGCGACACCACCGCATGACCAAGCCGCGCCAGCAGCGGGCCGAGCACCAGATTCGAGGCGCGCATCTTGCGCACGATGTCGTAATCGGCGACCGGGTTGATCTCGCCATGGCAGGAGGTGGCCAGCACCTTGCCGTCCTGCAGCCCCGTCACCTCGGCGCCGAGGCTTGCCAGAAGCTCGGTCATGGTGCGGATGTCGCTCAGCCGCGGCGCATTCGTCAGCGTCAGCGGTTCCTCGCTCAGAAGCGTCGCCGGCATCAGCGCGAGGCAGGCGTTCTTGGCCCCGGCAATCGGGATCTGGCCGTGAAGCGGCCCGTTGCCGCGTACGATGATCGAATCCATCTACTCGTTCTCCTGCCCGCCCCGACCCGATTCCGTCTCGGCCGCATCCGCCGCCCGCCCGCGCGCCTGCGCCTTGCGCCGCGCGAGATTCGCCCGCAGCGCGGCACGCAGCCGTTCCTCGCGGGTTTCGGGCGCAGCTTTCGCGCCGCCCTTGCCGGGTTTCTTCTCGGGGGTATCTTCTGTCATTGGCCCTCTCTACCCCGCCCGAAAAAATGTGTCGAGAGAGAGTGAAAATTTGCCCTTGCGCCCCCGCGCGATGTCCTCTAAATCCCCGCCCACGGTCGACGCCGACCGAAACGGCGCTGCAGTAGCTCAGTGGTAGAGCACTCCCTTGGTAAGGGAGAGGTCGAGAGTTCAATCCTCTCCTGCAGCACCATCTTCCTCCTGAAAATCCACGTGAAATCAGCCAGGTTCGCCGCTGTTCGCAAGCGATTGCGCCGCTTTTGCCGTTTGCGCCCAGGCCAACCGCGGCCTGTCCCTTCGCGCCGCCGGCGAAATGCCGCGCAGCAGGGCCCCAGCCCCCGCGCAGAGGGGGCCAGCGCGAATCCTCCCGCGTCGGCCGCATGTTCCGGACACGAAGACGCCTGGGTGCGCAGGAACGCCCCGGCGTCAAAGTGAGCGAAAGTCAGGACCGGGCTCAGGCCGCGGTGCCGGCCCCGACCGTGCGCGCAATCGCCTGACCGAGATTCGCCGCGGCGGCGACGCCGTCGATCACCGGCAGGTCGGTCAACGCCGCAAGCGCGCCGCGCAGCCCGCACATGCCCGCGCAACCAAGCGCGATCGCCCCCGCCCCCTCGGCGCGGGCGGCCTGCATCTCCTCGGCAAGCCGCGCGATCACCGCTGCCCCGCCCTTCTCGACGGCAAGCACCGGCAGCCCGCTCGGCCGCACCGAGACGCAGCCGGTCGCAAGCCCGTAGCGGCCGAGGTTGTCCTCGAGCACCGGCACCGAGACGGCAAGCGTCGTCACCACCGAGAACCGCCCGGCGACCAGCGCGGCCATGTGATAGGCCGCCTGCCCGATGCCGATCACCGGGCAATGCGCGGCGGCGCGCAACTCGCCCAGGCCGGTGTCGTCGAAGCAGGCAATCACCAGCACATCGGCGCCGGCCGCGCGCGCCGCGGGCAGCATCGCCATCAGCCCCGCCAGCGCCTGGCGCCCGTGCTCGGGCCCCTCGATCGCCGGCGGCCCGCCGGTGTTGGTCCAGCCGAGGATCTCGGCCTCGGGCGCGGCGGCACGCGCCACCTCGACCACCTGTCGCGTCATCGACTCGGTGGAATTGGGGTTCATGAAGATCAGTTTCATTTCAATCGTCCGTTCTGCGCCCGCACCTCAGCCCGCCTTCGCGAGGCTCGCCATGCGCCGCGCCCGCCGCCGCGCGGTGATCCAGACGGCCAGCAGGAAGACGCCGATGATCAGCAGCGAGAAGGCCGTGGTCAGCGTGCCGAGCGCATAGATCACCGGCTTCGTCACGTTCGTCGTCATCCCGAAGATCTCGAGCGGCAGGGTGTTGTAGCTGCCGGCCGTCAGCAGCGTGCGGGCGAACTCGTCATAGCTGAGCGAGAAGCCGAACAGCGCCACCCCCACCACCGAGGGGAAGATGATCGGCAGCACGACATGGGCGAAGGTCTGCCAGGCACTGGCGCCCTGATCGCGCGCCGCCTCCTCGTAGGAGGGGTTGAAGCGGTTGAAGACGGCGAACATCACCAGCAGGCCGAAGGGCAGCGTCCAGGTCAGCTGCGCGCCGAACCCCGAGGTCGCCCAGTGCACCTTCAGCCCGAAGCGGTCGAAGATCAGCCCGACGCCCAGCGAGACGAGGATCGAGGGGATCACCAGCGAGGCGATGGTCAGATAGAACAGCGCCGCCGAGCCGCGGAAGCGCTTGCGGAAGGCGAGCCCCGCCATCACCGAGATCACCACGGTCGCCGCCATCACCATCAGCCCGAGCGCGAAGGAGCGGCGGAACGAGCCCCAGATGTCGCCCACCGCCTGCTGCTCGAACAGGTTGTGGAACCAGTAGGTCGAGACCCCGTTCATCGGGAAGGTCAGCCCTCCCTGCGGCCCCTGGAAGGACAGGATCGCGATGGTGATCGTCGGGCCATAGAGGAAGATCACGAACAGCACGAAGAAGGCGGTGAGCGCGTAGAAGCTGCGCGGACGCGGTTCCATGTCAAAGCTCCTTGCGGATGTTCACGAAGCGCATCAGCGCACCGATGATCAGAAGGACGACCGCCAGAAGCACGATCGAGGTGGCGGAGGCGGAGGGATATTGCAACAGCGCGATGTCATTCGAGATCAGCCGCCCGACGTTCGCCGATTGCGAGCCCGACATGAAGCGCACGGTGATGAAATCGCCCATCACCAGCGCCAGCACGAAGATCGTGCCGATCATGATCCCCGGCTTCGAGAGCGGGATGATGACATGGGTCAGGATCTGCCGCCCCGAGGCGCCATTGTCGCGCGCCGCCTCGACCAGGCTGCGGTCGATGCGCATCATCGTGTTGAAGATGGGCGTGATCATGAACAGCGTGTTCAGGTGCACGAAGGCCAGCACCACCGAGAAATCGGAGTAAAGCAGCCACTCGACCGGCGCGTCGACGATGCCGAGGCTCATCAGCGCCTGGTTCGCCAGCCCGTTGCGCCCGAGGAAGGGAATCCAGGAGATCATCCGGATGATGTTCGAGGTCAGGAAGGGAATGGTGCACAGCAAAAACAGCACCATCCGCGTCGCCTCGGACCGGATGTGGAAGGCAAGGTAATAGGCCACGGTGAAGCCGATGCCGAGCGTCAGCCCCCAGACCAGCGCGGCATAGACGAAGGTCTTGAAGAACACCTGATAGGTCACCGGAGAGGTCAGCAGGAACTGGTAGTTCTCGAGGCTGAAGGCCGGGATGATCGAGAATTCCGTGGCCTGCCAGAAGCTCACGATGAAGATGGTGAGGATCGGCAGCACCAGGAAGCCCGCCAGCACCGCGGTGAGCGGCGCGGCCAGAAGCCAGCCCTGCAGATTGCGTGAAACCGCCATGACGCGCCCTTTTCCTTGGCCAAATACTCGCGGGGGGGGTGCGGGGGGCCGCGCGCCCCCCGCGCGGTTCATCACGAGGCGATGAACTCGTTCCACTTGCGGACCATGTACTGGTTCTCGTCCATCACCGAGTTCCAGCATGCGACATGGCCCATGCGCTCGTAGAACGAGCCGCCGTCGCGGCTCTCGCCGGCCTTGGCCATGACCTTGCCGAACGGGTCGGCGATGTCCTCGGCCGCGGGCTTGCCTTCGAACCAGTAGCCCCATTCGTTCGGCGTCATGAAGTCCTTCGAGGTCGCCGGCACCGCCGAGTAATAGCCCTGACGCATCAGGAAGGCGCCGACCCAGCCCGAGAGATACCAGTTGATGTATTCATAGGCCGCATCAAGCTGCATGCCGGTCAGCGACTTCGACAGGCCGAGCCCGCCGCCCCAGGCGCGATAACCTTCCTTCAGCGGCTGGAACACGCAAGGAATGCCGCGCGACTTCACCGCGGTGACGGCGGGCGACCACATCGACTGGATCACCACCTCGCCCGAGGCCATCAGGTTCACCGACTCGTCGAACGACTTCCAGAACGCGCGGAACTGGCCGGCCTTCTTCGCCTCGGTGAAGATCGCGATGGTCTGGTCGATCTCGGCACGGGTCATGTTGCCCTTGTCGCCGTACTTGATCTTGCCCGAGGCCTCGCAGACCATCGCCATGTCCATGATCCCGATCGAGGAGATGTCGAGGATCGAGGCCTTGCCCTTGAACTCGGGGTTCAGCAGCTCCGCCCAGCTTTCGATCGGACGGCCGATCAGGTCGGGGCGGATGCCCAGCGTGTCGGCGTTGTAGATCGTCGGGATCAGCGTCATCCACTGCGTCTGTTCCTTGGCGAAGGCGGTCGAGCCCGGGCCTTCGACGAAGCCCACGGTGTTCGGCGCGGTGCCCTGCGCGACAACGCTTTCCGGGGTCAGCTTGCCATCCTTGAAGATGCCGACGATCTTGTCGTAATTCTTGATCTTGGTCGTATCCATCGCCTGCAGGTTGCCGGTCGGCCAGACCTTCTTGCAGATCCAGTATTCGATGTCGGCGATGTCGAAGCTGTCGGGCTGGGTCGCGGCGCGCTGCGTGACGCTGTCGCTGTCAAGCGCGGTCATCTCGAGCGTGAAGCCGAGCTCTTCCTTCACCTTCTGGCCGACCTCGTTCAGGTTCGACACCCCGGTGCCGAACTGGCGCAGGGTGATGTTCTTGATCTCCTGCGCCCAGATCATCGGCGCCGGAAGCGCCGAGGCGGCGGCGACGGCGGCGCCCGATTTCAGGATGGAGCGGCGCGAGTAACGCATCTTCGACATGGGAAATTCCTCTCTGTTGGGGAGTGTCAGGCTTCGAGGCGGTGCAGCCGCCCCTCGTCCCAGCCAAGGCGCAGCGCCTCGCCCGGGTTGATCGGTTGCGCGAAGAAGGCGGCGTCGGACACCAGCGCGGTGATCTCCTCGCCGCCCTCGGTCTTCGCGGTCAGCGCGACGCGGTCGCCCTGATATTCGACGGCGCTCGCGGTGGCGGCGATGCCGCCGCTGGCGACGATGCGCACCTCGTCCGAGCGGATCGCGACGCGCGCGCCATGCCAGTCGAGCACATTGTGCCCGCCCATGAAGCGCGCGACGAATTCGGTGCGCGGCGCGCCCCAGACCTCGCGCGGCGGGCCCGCCTGCTCGATCACCGCGCGGTTCATCACCACGCATTCATCGGCCAGCGCCAGCGCCTCGTCCTGGCCATGGGTGACATGGATGAAGGTGATGCCCAGCTCGCGCTGCAGCCGCTTCAGCTCGGCCCGCATCCGGATCCGCAGGAACGGGTCAAGCGCCGAGAGCGGCTCGTCCAGAAGCAGCACCCGCGGCTCGGTGATCAGCGCACGCGCCAGCGCCACGCGCTGCTGCTGCCCGCCCGAGAGCTGCGCCGGCAGCCGGTCGGCCAGATGCGCCATGTCGACAAGCTCGAGCAGCGCCATCGCCTTCTTGTGCCGCGTCGCCTTGTCGACGCCCTTCATCCGCAGACTGAAGGCGACGTTGTCGCGCACATTCAGATGCGGGAAGAGCGCATAGTTCTGGAACATCATCGCGGTGCCGCGCTGCGCCGGCGGCAGGTTCGAGATTTCCATGCCGTGCAGCACGATCCCGCCCGAGCTGACGCTCTCATGCCCCGCGATCATCCGCAGCGTCGAGCTCTTGCCGCAGCCCGAGGGACCGAGCAGGCACACATAGCTCGCCGGCGCGAAGATATGGCTGATGTCGTCGACGGCGACGGTGTCGCCATAGCGCTTCGTCAGATGCACGAGTTCGAGATCGCCCTGAGTTCTCATCTTCGCTCCTGTCGGCTCAACTGCGCCCACCCTGCGGTGACCGGTTGCCGGAGCGGGAACGGATTCGATCCGGCCAGACGGGCAAAACATGATCTGCGCATAATTTATGCACCATCGGATACGCGTTGCACGATATCCGGCACAAAATCGTATACAATCTTGTGTTCGAAGCTCGCCCCTTGCTCCTCCGCCCCGCACCCCCCAAGAATCACAGGGAAGGAGACACGCATGGACCTGCCGAGCCGAGACACCAGTTCCGACAGCATCGCCGAGGACATCGCCCTGGCGATCCACGAGCATCGCCTGCCGCCGGGCTCGAAACTGTCGGAAGACGAGGTCGGCGAGATCTTCGGCGTCTCGCGCACCGTGGTGCGTGCGGCGCTGCAACGGCTGGCGCATGACCGGCTGGTCGAGCTGCGGCGCAACCGCGGCGCCTTTGTCGCGCAGCCGAGCCTGCGCGAGGCGCGCGAGGTGTTCGAGGCCCGCGCCCTGCTCGAACCGCGCACCGCGCGCTCGGCGGCCGAACGGATCACCGAGGCCGATCTTGCCCTGCTGCAACGCCACATCGACGCCGAACACGAGGCACTCGCGGCGGGCCAGGCCGGTCGCGCGCTCTACCTCTCGGGCAAGTTCCACATCGAGATCGCCCGCATCGCCGATCAGGACACGATCGCCGAGTTCATCACCCAGCTGGTCGCCCGCTCGTCGCTGATCATCGCGGTCTACTGGCAGCGCCGCGGCGCGCTGTGCGAACGCCACGCCCATCACGCGCTGATGCGCGCGCTGGCCGCCCATGACGGCGCGCTGGCCGAGGAGCTGATGAAGAGCCACCTGCTCGATCTGCTTTCCTCGCTCGACCTGCGCAGCCGCACCGCCGCCCCCTCGAGCCTGCGCGAGGCGCTTGGCGGCTGAGCCGCGCCCATGGTGTTTCCCTGCGTTCCCGGCTACTTCGGGGAGGTGCCGGACGTGGCGGGATCAACGCCCCCGGACGCCAGCAGCGGAGAGGAAGATGCGCAGCACAAAGGTCATCCACGTCGTCTCGTGCCATGCCGAGGGTGAGGTCGGCGATGTCATCGTCGGCGGCGTCGCCCCGCCGCCCGGCGACACCGTGTGGGAACAGCGGGCCTGGATCGCGCAGGATCAGGGTCTGCGCAATTTCATGCTGAACGAGCCGCGCGGCGGCGTCTTCCGGCACGTCAACCTGCTGGTGCCGCCGCGCGCCCCCGAGGCGCAGGCCGCCTGGATCATCATGGAGCCCGAGGACACGCCGCCGATGTCGGGCTCGAACTCGATCTGCGTCTCGACGGTGCTGCTCGACAGCGGCATCATCCCGATGCAGGAGCCGGTGACCGAGATGGTGCTCGAGGCGCCGGGCGGGCTCGTCCGGGTGCGGGCCGATTGCGCGAACGGCAAGGCCGAGCGCATCCATGTCGAGAACCTGCCCTCGTTTGCCACCCGGCTCGGCGTGCCGCTCGAGGTGCCGGGGCTGGGCACGATCACCGTCGACACCGCCTTCGGCGGCGACAGCTTCGTGGTGGTCGACCCGGTGGCGCTTGGCGTGACGCTGAGCGTCGAGCACGCCCGCGAGATCGCGGAACTCGGCATCCGCATCACCAATGCCGCCAATGCGCGCTATCGCTTCGAGCATCCGGAAAAGCCCGACTGGGCGCATCATTCCTTCTGCCTCTTCGCCGGGCCGATCACCCGCGAGGGCAACCGGCTGAGCGCGCAATCGGTGGTGGCAATCCAGCCCGGCAAGCTCGACCGCTCGCCCACCGGCACCGCGGTCTCGGCGCGCATGGCGATCCTGCACGCACGCGGCGAGATGGGGCCCGAGGACCGCTTCACCGGGATCTCGATCATCGGCTCGCAATTAGAGGGGCGTATTCTGGGCACCACGCAGGTGGGCGATGTGGCGGCGATCCGGCCCGAGATCAGCGGCCGCGCCTGGATCACCGGCACGCATCAGCACATGCTCGACCCCGCAGATCCCTGGCCCGAGGGCTACCGGATCTCGGACACCTGGCCGCGCCTCTTCTGAGGCACCGGGCCGGGGCGCAGCTGCGTCCCGGCCCGGTCTTTTCAGCGCCTCAGAACCGCTCGGCCGCGAACGGGGCAAGCGAGATCGCCGGTGCGCGCCGCGCGACCAGCGCCGCCACCAGTTCCGCCGTGCCCGCCGATTGCGTCAGGCCGAGATGGCCGTGGCCGAAGGCATAGACCACCCGGTCCGACTTCGGCGAACGGCCGATCACCGGCAGGCTGTCGGGCAGCGAGGGACGGAAGCCCATCCATTGCGTGCCGCCGGTCGGGTCGAAGCCCGGCAGGAACTCGACCGTCTTGCGCACCAGCAGCTCGGCGCGGCGATAGTTCGGCGGCAGGTTCAGCCCGCCGAGTTCCACCGCCCCGCCGACCCGCAGCCCCTCGCCGATCTTGCTGACCACGAAACCGTGGTTCGAGAAGGTCAGATGGGTGCGCAGATCGAAGCTCGCGGTCGGGAAGGTGGTGTTGTAGCCGCGTTCGGTATCGAGCGGGATCCGGTCGCCGAGCGTGCGCGCCAGCCGGTGCGACCAGGCGCCGGCGGCAATCACCACCTGCGCCGCGCGCCGCAGACCCGCACTGGTCGCGACCTCGACCCCCGCCGCACCCGGCGTCACCGACTGCACCTCGGCCATCTCGATCACGCCCCCCGCCGCGGTGAAGGCGCGGGCCAGGTGTTCCGTCCAGAGCGCGGGATCAACCGTGTTCATCCAGGTCGGCGTGTAACCGCCATGGGTGAAGCGCGGGCTCAGCCCGGGCTGGATCTCGGCCAGCGCGCCGGCGCTTTCAATCAGGCGGAACTCGATGCCATGGCGGCGGCGCTGTTCCCAGGCGGGCAGCGACGCCTCGAACTGGCCGCGCCCCTCATAGACCTGCAGCTGCCCCTCGCGCCGCATCAGCGGCTCGCCCGAGACGCGCCCGATCAGCCGCTCGAGCGCCTGCGAGGAAAGTTCCATCATCGAGGATTGCGCAGCCACCGCCGCCTCGTAGCGCGACTTCGAGGTGGCGCGCCAGAAATGCAGCATCCAGGGCAGGATCTGCAGCGCATAGGCCGGGCGCAGCGACAGCGGCCCGAGCGGATCGAGCAGCCATTTCGGTGCCTTGCGCATGATCCCCGGGGTGGCAAGCGGCTCGACCTCGGCAAAGGCGAAGGCGCCGGCATTGCCGCGCGAGGTCTCGGCCGCGACGCCCTTGCGGTCAAGGAGGCACACCTTGTGCCCCTCGCCCACCAGTGCAAGCGCGGCGGCGACGCCGACGATCCCCGCGCCGATGACCAGAATTTCAGTGTTTTCGGACTGCCCCATCTCGGACCTCGATCATGCTCGCAGCTGCAAAAAGGAACGCCGCCCGGCACCACAGGGGTGCCGGGCGGCCGGGATCACAGGACGATCCCGTTTCGGAATGGATCGTTCGGCAGGAAGATCAGCGTGCTTTCCGCCATCACATAGGCCTGACCGGTGATCGAGGGGATCACCCCTCCCGTCGGCCCCTTGGCGTAGGACAGCCGATAGCTGCTGCCGATGGTGCTTTCCTGCACGATCTCCTCGCCCTCGGCGAGCAGGCCGCGCGCCGCAAGGCACGACAGCCGCGCCGAGCTGCCGGTGCCGCAGGGCGAGCGGTCGTAATCGTCGTCGGGGCACAGCACGAAGTTGCGGCTGTGGCCTTCGGGCGTTTCGGCCGGGCCGTAGAAGATGACGTGGTCGATCAGCATCCCCTCGCCGCAGCCGACGCCGCGCGCGCGCAGCGCCTCGCGCACCGCCACCGTCACCTCGGTGAGCTGGCGGATGTTCGAGGAGGCCACCGGGATCGGGCTCGGGTCGACGATGAAGAAGCAGTTGCCGCCATAGGCGACATCGCCCGTCACCGTGCCGATGCCCGGCACCTCGACCGAGACGTCGGCCGCGACGCGGCGGCTTTCGATGTTCGTCACCTTGACCGTGTTCGCGTCCTGCACGTCGACGGTCACCACGCCCACCGGGGTCTCGATCCGGCTTTCGCCAAGGCCGATGCGCCCCATGTAGAACAGCGTCACCGCCAGACCGATGGTGCCGTGGCCGCACATGCCGAGCACCGCCTCGGCGTCGAAGTAGATCACCCCGGTGACGCAGGTCGGATCGACCGGCGGCACCAGCAGCGCACAGACCATCGCCGCCTGCCCGCGCGGCTCGAGGATGACCGAGCGGTAGAAATCGCGGTGCTCGGTCGCGAGCCGGCGCGCGCGCTCGGCCAGCGGCCCGGACCCGAGGTCCGGAGCGCCGTCGAGGATCACCCGGGTGGGCTCGCCCCCGGTGTGACTGTCGATCACATGCATTCGGCGATCACCCCGCCCTGCTTCGACCAGTTCGCGAACCAGCGGTTGAACTGGTGGAACTGCGCCTCGCAGAATTTCGCCTGCGACGGCGACAGCGCGTCGGTCTCGTTGATGTTCAGTTCGTACTCCTTCTCGCCCTTCAGCACCATCAGATGCTTGAAGTAGAGCACGAGATCGACGCCCTCGTCGAACTTCGCCAGAACCGAGAAGGCCTCGGCCAGCTCACGGGCGCGCAGATCGGCCTCGGGGCAGCCCTCGGCGGCACGGCGCGACAGCGCGACCTGCAGCAGCGCCTCTTTCGGGAAGATCGTGCCGATGCCGGTGATCGCGCCGACCGCGCCGCATTTGGCGAAGCCGTGATAGACCTCGGTGTCGACGCCGACCATCAGGATCACGTCGTCATCTTGCGAGGTGATGTGCTCGGCCGCATAGCTCAGATCGGCCTTGCCGCCGAATTCCTTGAAGCCGATCAGGTTCTTGTGCTCGGCGCGCAGGGCGAAGAACAGGTCCGCCTTGGTCGAGTAGCCATAGTAGGGGCTGTTGTAGATGATCGCAGGCACATCCGGCGCGGCCTCGAGGATCGCCTTGAAGTGGTTGCGCTGCGCCGCGACCGAGAGGCCACGCGACAGCACCCGCGGGATCACCATCAGACCGGCGGCACCGACCTTCTGGGCGTGGGCGGCATGCGCCACGGCCGATTTCGTGTTGATCGCGCCGGTGCCGACGACGACCGGCACGCCGGCCTTGGTCAGCCGCTCGACGCCTTCCATGCGCTGTTCGTCGGTCAGCAGCGGCCAGTCACCGCAGGACCCGCAATAGACCACGCCGGACATCCCGGCCTCCATCATTTCGGTGCCCTTGCGCACCAGCGCGTCGAAGTCGGGCGCGCGGTCGGGGGTGCAGGGGGTGAGCAGCGCCGGGATGGTGCCGAGGAAGACGTCTTTCTTCATGGGAAGCTCCTTTGAATGAGGGTGTCGGGATCGTCGCGCCGCCAGGCGCAGCGCCCGGGTGTCAGGACGCGCCGCCGGAAATCCAGGCGGGCGGGGTTGCGGGGGCAAGGCCGCTTCGGGCGGCCTCGGCGCAATGGGAGAGCGGGCCGAAGCGGACGGCACGATTGCTCAGCCCCGGCGCGTAATGGGCGTATTTGCCCGAGTTGGTCATCAGCACCTGCGCCTCGGGCGGGAACACCGGCTCGGAGATCGAGCACCAGCACAGATCGGGCACGATCCGCACCCCCGCCGCCTCGAGCGCCGCCTTCACCCCGTTCGCGGTGATGGTGGCAAGCGTGGCGCGACCGAGGGTGACGATGGCGGTGACGCCCGGCGCGACGCAGGTGCCCGCCATCAGCGCGGCGAAGGCGGCACATTCGGTGGCCGAGAAATGCGGGCTGCCAAGCGCCACGAGGTCGATCTTCTCGCCGCCCGCGTTGAACTCGCGCCACAGCCGGACGAAATCCTCGGGCCCGATCGAGACCACATCGGCGTCCGGTGCGGGCGGCAGATCGGCCTCGGGCGTGTGGCCCGCCACATGCAGCATCGGCGCGGCCGAGGTGGTGCCATAGGCCGCACAGAGCGCCTTGAGGTCATCCTCGCTGGGCTGCGCGGCCTCGAGCCCGCGGATCAGCGGGATCCGGTCGGGCGCGGCCTGCCCGACCAGCCAGCCGAGCATCGGCCAGAAGGCATCGTCGGCGCCTGCGGGCATCGTCACCTCGACGATCCGGCGCGGCGCGCGGTTTTCCGAGAGATAGACCCCGGCGTGCGCGGTGCGGCCGGTGAGCGCGATGCACAGGTCCATGAAATCGGCGTGTTTCACCGTGCGCGCGCCCAGCACGCTGTTGGCATAGATCACCGCATTGCTTTCCGCCCAGGCGATGTCCTCGCCCTTGGCCGGGCGATCCTCGAGCAGATAGGGCGCGCAGGTGAAGCTCGGCCGGGCGCCCATCTCGACATAGGCATCGGCAAGCCCCGCGGCGCCCGCGCCGAAGGCCGGATCGACGCCCTGCTTGCGCCAGTTCGCATGATCGACCGAGATCGCGTTCATCGTCGTCGGCACCCGCACCCGGGCGCCCTTGTCGGCCATCGCGCGCGCGAAGGTCAGGAAGGCGGGGCTTGCATAGATGCAGCCGTCGATATGCACGCGGCTGACGTCGGTCAGACGGGTCGCGCCCTGCGCCGTGGCCATGGTGACGATGATCTCCATCGCCAGACGTGCGGCCTCGCCCGCCTCGCCCGCCAGCATCGCGCGGTCGCCATCGCTCAGCGCGATCTCCCCTGCCCCGGCCGGAACCAGCGGCCAGAGGTGATCGCCCGCGCGCAGATGCGTCGCGGTGATCTCGGCCACCGGCTCGCGGGCGAGCGCATCATATTCCTCGGCCGTGAGCCGCAGCACGGCGATGTCATGGTCGAACAGCCGCCCGGCGACCAGCGCACCGAGGGTGAGGATATCCTCGCCCTCGCGGAAGATCAGCGCCCGCGGCGCGGTGCCGGCGAAGGCAAGGCCGAGCAGCACGCCGCTGCCGGTGCACGAGCCGCGGCTGGTCGGCATCATCACGATCCGGCCGGCCAGCGACTGGCCATGCTGCGGGTGATGGGCATCGATGATCCGGCTGCTCTGCGGGTGCACACCGCCCCAGACGCTCAGCCCCTCGTCGCACACGAGGATCGGCCCTTCCACCGAAGCGGACACGATCACGGTCGCCATGACTCACCCCTCCGCAGACCAAAAATCCAGCAAGTCGAGTGCCCTGCTCCATTCCGGACCGGCACGGCCGACTTTTGGATACCCTTTCCGTTTCGCTGACTGCTAATGTTGCAATCAGCGCAAAAATATGCTTAAACGATCACAACTGGTAAGAAAAGAAAAATATGGCACAAATGGAAAAATCCCCCGGAGATGAGGCCGAGGGCGACGATTGGGAAGCCGAAAGGCTGCAGCTGCGCTCGGAACTGGGCAGCCGGATGAAGGCGGTGCGCCAGGCCTGCGGTTTCACCCTCGAAGTCGCGGCGCAACGCACCGGGCTTGCGCTCTCGACCATCCACAAGATCGAGAACGGCCGGGTCTCGCCGAGCTATGAGAACCTGGTGCGAATCGCCCGCGCCTACGACATCGGCATGGAACGGCTGTTCTCCTCGGATCACGAGGCGCAGCAGACGACGCGGATGACCGTCACCCGCGCCGGCCATGGCCGCAAGGTGCGCTCACGCAACTTCGAATACGAGGTGCTGTGCAACGCGCTGGCCGAGAAGAAGATCATCCCGCTCGTGACCATCGTCGAGCAGCGCGCACCGCTGCGCCCCGAGGAACTCGAATCGCATGACGGCGAGGAGACGCTCTACGTCATCTCGGGCCGCATCGAGCTGGTGGTCGAGCATTACGAGCCCGTCATCCTCGAACCCGGCGACTGCGCCTATTTCGACAGCACGCTGAAGCATGGCCTGCGCTCGGTCGCCGACGAGGAAGCCAAGATCTTCTGGGCCTGCACCTACGTCGACGTCGACAAGTAGGCCCCCCCTGATGCCCCCGGGAGCCTGCGGCCCCCGGCCCCAGACTGCCCAGACCTGCAAGGAGACTGCCCCGATGACCGACCCGACCCCGATTTCCTTCGACGCGCTGCTGGCGCGCGTGCAGGGCATCCTCGAGACCTGCGGCGTGCGCCCCGAAAGCGCCGCGGCGGTCGCGCAGGTGATCGTCGCGGGCGAGCGCGATGCGTGCAAGTCGCACGGCATCTACCGGCTCGAGGGCTGCCTGCGCGTGCTCGCCGCGGGCAAGGTCGATCCGCAGGCGGTGCCGCAGATCCATGACGCGGGCCGCGCGGTGATCGAGGTCGACGCCGGCGGCGGCTTCTCGAACCCGGCCTTCTATGCCGCCAAGGACCTGCTTGCCGCCCGGGCGAAGGAGATGGGCCTTGCGGCGCTGGTGATCCGCGACTGCCTGCATTTCTCGGCGCTGTGGCACGATGTCGAGGCGCTGGCCGCCGACGGGCTTGCCGCGCTCTCGATGTGCCCGAGCTATGCCTTCGTGGCGCCCGCGGGCGGGCGCGAGCCGCTTCTGGGCACCAACCCGATCGCCTTCGGCTGGCCGCGGGCGGGCGCGACGCCCTATGTCTTCGACTTCGCGACGAGCGTCGCCGCACGCGGCGAGATCGAGCTGCACCGCCGCGCCGGCACGCCGATCCCCGAGGGCTGGGCCGTCGACCGCGAGGGCAAGCCCACGACCGACCCCGAGGCGGCGCTTGCGGGTGCGATGCTGACCTTCGGCGCGCACAAGGGCTCGGCGATCTCGACCATGGTCGAGCTGCTCTCGGGCGCGATGCTGGGCGAGTTCATGAGCCGCGAGGCGCTGGATTTCATGGGCGGTTCGGCGGCGCTGCTGCCGCGCCACGGCGCGCTGGTGCTGGCGCTCGATCCGCAGGTCTTCGCCGCGCGCAGCGGCCGCGACCCGATCGCCGAGGGCGAGAAGCTGCTCACCGCGATCGGCGCACAGGGCGCCCGCCTGCCCTCCGAGCGCCGCTTTGCCGCCCGCGCGAAGGCGTTGCGCGACGGCATCCCGCTGAGCGCGGCGGAACTTGCACAGCTCGAGCGGTTCGAGCGTCTCGGCCTCGCCGCCCTCGACGCCTGAGGCGTTCGACAGACAGGAAAAAGGCGCGGGTTTCGGCCCGCGCCTTTTGTGATTCCGGGATGCCCGGCGGCCCAAGGCCACCGGAGCAGGATCTCAGCGCACGCTCGCCAGGAACTTGCGTGTCTCGGGGTGCTGCGGGTCGTTGAACAGCTGCTCCGGCACGCCGATCTCGGCCATGATCCCCTTGTGGAAATAGGCGACCCGGTCCGACACGTCGCGCGCGAAGGCCATCTCGTGGGTGACGCAGATCATCGTCATGCCTTCCTCGGCCAGCATCTTCAGCGTCTCGAGCACCTCGCCCACCAGCTGCGGGTCAAGCGCCGAGGTCACCTCGTCGAACAGCATGTAATCGGGCGACATGGCGAGCGCGCGAGCAATCGCCATGCGCTGCTGCTGGCCACCCGACAGCCGCGTCGGATAGGTCGAGAGCTTCTCGCCCAGACCGACGTGCTTGAGCTGCTTCTCGGCGATCGCCTCGGCCTCGGCCTTGCCCATGCCCAGCACCTTGCGCGGCGCGAGGGTGACGTTTTCCAGCACGGTCAGATGCGGGAAGGCGTTCCACTGCTGGAACACGATGCCGATCTTCTGGCGCAGCTTGTTGAGGTTGGTCGACTTCGCGTGGACCTCGGTGCCGTCGACGAGGATCCGGCCCTTGTCGATCGGCTCGAGCCCGTTGATGCAGGTCAGCAGCGTCGACTTCCCCGAGCCCGAGCCGCCGATCACGGTGACCACCTCGCCCTTCTGCACGGTCAGGTCGATGCCCTTGAGAACCTCGAGCTGGCCAAAGGACTTGTGGACGTTCTGGATCTCAATCATTGGACCACCTTTTTTCGAGATATCCGCCGAACCGCGCAAGCGGGAAGCTGATGATGAAGTAGAAGGCGCCGCAGATCAGGAGCAGGAACAGCGGCTCCTGCAGGCGCGTGATGAGGATCTGGGTCGATTTCAGCAGTTCGGTGACCTGCACGACATAGACGAGCGCCGAGTCCTTCATCACCCCGAGCGCGAGGCCGATCCAGGACGGCAGCGCGATCCGCGTGGCAAGCGGCAGCACGATATAGCGCATGTCCTGCAGCCAGCTCATGCCGAGCGAGCGCGCCGCGCGGCGGGTGGTGGCGGGCACCGCATGGATGCCGCCGCGCACGATCTCGGTGCAATAGGCCGCGGTATAGAGCGACAGCACCATGCAGGCGACGGTCAGCCCCGAGATATGCAGCCGCAGCACCATGCCGACGAAGGCATTGGCCAGCACCAGCTGGATCAGCAGCGGCACCGAACGGAAGATGTCGAGCACGAAGGTCACCGGCGCGAACCAGATCGGGCCGAGCTGGCCGCGCAGCACGCCGAAGACGATGCCGAGGAGGGTGCCGATGAAGACCGAGATCGCGGTGACGAGGATGGTCATCCCCGCGCCCTTGGCGAGGAAGATCAGATCGGCCGAGGTGAGGGCGGTATGAAACATGGTCGGTCCTCCCTCAGTACCGGAACAGGCGCGACGCGATCAGGCGCGCGCCGAGCGTGATGATCTTGGTGATGATGTAGAAGATCACCGCCGCGATCGCGAAGAGCTCGAAGGTGCGGAAGGTCAGCGCGTTCAGATCCTGGGTGACGCCGTAGAGGTCGGTGTTCATCCCCACGGTGACGCCGAGCGAGGTCATCAGCACCGCCCAGACCATCTGGTTGGTCATCGGCAGGAAGGCGATGCGCAGCATCTGCGGCAGGATGATGTAGCGGAAGGCCTGCAGCTGCGACATGCCGAGCGAGCGGCCGGCGCGGGTCTGCGTGTCGGGAATGGCCTTGAGCGCGCCGCGGAAGTTCTCGGCCAGGTAGCCCGCATTGTTGAAGGTGATGCCGATCAGCAGCGAGGTGAAGGGGCTGAAGTGGATGCCGAAGCTCGCCACGCCGAAATGCGCCATGTAGATCTGGAAGAGCGCCGGCGTGTTGCGGGCGATCTCGACCCAGGTGGTCGCGATGGCCTTGAGCGGGCGCGAGCCGGACAGGCGCAGCAGCGTGAGAAGGACGGCGAGCGCGATGCCGATCAGCATCGACAGCACCGCCACTTCCATCGTCACCGCCGCACCATCCAGCATCTTCGGAAGCCGGGCAAGCGCCTGGTTCCATTGGAAGGTGTAACCGAACATTGCAGGGTCCTGCCTGTTGGGGAGCGAAAGGAAAGACGGCGCGGAAGGCCCGCGCCGCCGGTATTTCCCGTGTCCGCTCAGCGGTAGGCGTTCGGAACGGTCAGCGAGGGCAGATCGCCGCCGACCCACTTCTCGTAGAGTTCCGCATAGCGGCCGGTGCGGACCTGCTGGTTCACGAAGAGGTTCAGATAGTTGATCAGGCCGTATTCGTCGCGGTTGGTGAACAGCGCGACATAGTCGGTGTCGAACGGCGCCTTGCCGACGACCGAGATCCCCGGGAAGTTGCCGGTCTTCACGTTCGCCATCGCCACGGTCGAGGTCGAGACGGTCGCGTCGATCTGGCCCTGGCTCAGCGCGAGGAAGACGTCGGCCTGGGTCTGGTAGGGACGGAATTCGCCCGTGCCCCATTCCTGCACCTGCTTCTCGAGCGCGATCGCCTCGAAGGTGCCGGCGGTGGCGCCGACGGTGTGGCCCTTCATGTCGTCGAACGACTTGATGCCCGACTTTTCATTCGCGGTCACCGCCATCTCGAAGGCGAAGTAGGGGACCGAGAAGCCGACGGTCTTCGCACGCTCGAGCGTGTCCGAGGTCGAGGCGACGCCGACGTCGACGCGGCCCGACATCAGCGCGGGGATGCGCTCGGGGAACGGCGTCTCGACGATCTCGGCCTTCACGCCGAGCGCCTTGGCGAGGTCGTTGCAATAGTCGACGTCGAAGCCGATCGGCTCGTTGTTGGCGTCGCGCATGCCCATCGGCGGGAAGTCGAGCACGACCGCGCAGCGCAGCGTGCCCGAGGCGATGATGTCGTCGAGCTTGTCGGCCTGGGCGACACCGGCAAAGCCCGTCGCGGCGACCAGGGCGGCGGCAAGGGTGATCATTTTCATTGGTTGGAAACCCCTCTGTTGATTCTGGAGTCAAGATGAAGCGTTTTTCCCTTTCTTGCAAGAAATTTTCATATAAGAAAAATACTGGTGTAACGGGAAAATTCTGGCTATGAGCAGGCCAAAGCGTAATCGCCTGAATTCATGCGCTTGGAACCCGACGCTTGCGGCGTTTTCCGCGCCGACCTGTCGCCGTGACGCCCCCGTCGCGGGCCCGCCCCGCCCGACGGCCCACCTGAAAGGACACGCAATGACCTTCACGCCCCATGGCAAGCACCTGATCGCCGGAGAGTGGATCGGCACCGAGGAGACCTTCCTCTCGGCCCCCGCCCATGGCACCGCGCATGCCTTCTCGGTCGGCTCGCCCGAGCTGGTCGACGCCGCCGCCCGCGCCGCGGAAGAGGCGTTCTGGAGCTATGGCTATACCACCCGCGCCGAGCGCGCCGCCTTCCTGAACGCAATCGCCGACGAGATCGAGGCCCGCGCCGAGGCGATCACCGAGATCGGCACCTCGGAAACCGGCCTGCCCGTCGCCCGCCTTCAGGGCGAGCGCGGCCGCACCACCGGCCAGCTGCGGCTGTTTGCCGAGCACATCCAGAACGGCGCCTATCTCGACCGTCGCCACGACGTGGCACTCCCTGACCGCGCCCCCCTGCCCCGCCCGGACCTGCGCATGATGCAGCGCCCGATCGGCCCGGTCGCGGTCTTCGGCGCCTCGAACTTCCCGCTCGCCTTCTCGACCGCGGGCGGCGATACCGCGGCCGCGCTTGCCGCCGGTTGCCCGGTGGTGGTGAAGGGCCATGGCGCCCACCCCGGCACCGGCGAGATCATCGCCGAGGCGATCCATGCCGCGGTGGAGAAATGCGGCATGCCGAAGGGCGTGTTCTCGCTCGTGCAGGGCGGCAACCGTCGCGTCGGCGAGGCGCTGGTGCAGCATCCCCGCATCAAGGCGGTGGGCTTCACCGGCTCGCTCGGCGGCGGCCGCGCCCTCTTCGACCTCTGCGCACAGCGCCCCGAGCCGATCCCCTTCTTCGGCGAGCTCGGCGCGGTGAACCCGATGTTCATGCTGCCGCAGGCGATCGCGCGGCGCGGGGCCGAACTCGGCCGGGGCTGGGCGGGTTCGCTTGCCATGGGCGCGGGCCAGTTCTGCACCAACCCGGGCATCGCGGTGGTGATCGCCGGACCCGAGGCCGATGCCTTCGTCGAGGCCGCCCGCGCGGCGCTGTCCGAGACCGGCGCGCAGGTGATGCTGACCGACGGCATCGCGCAGGCCTATATCAAGGGCGCGGCGGTGATCGGCGAACAGGCCGGGGTGCAGACGCTGATCACCTCGATGTGCGACCGGCGCGAGGCGAAACCCTTCCTGTTCCGCGTCGAGGCAGAGGACTGGCTGGGCAATCACGCGCTGTCCGAAGAGGTGTTCGGGCCGCTCGGCCTTGTCGTCGTGGCGCGCGATGCCGACGAGATGGACCGCGTGGCGCGCAGCTTCGTGGGGCAGCTGACCACCACGCTGCACATGGATGACGACGACGCCCCCCTCGCCCGCCGGCTGCTGCCGGTGCTCGAGCGGATGGCGGGCCGGGTGCTGGCGAACGGCTTCCCGACCGGCGTCGAGGTCTGCGATGCGATGGTCCACGGCGGGCCCTACCCGGCCTCGACCAACTTCGGCGCGACCTCGGTCGGCACGCTGTCGATCCGCCGCTTCCTGCGGCCGGTGTGCTACCAGAACCTGCCCGAGGCGATCCTGCCCGCCGATCTGGCCTGACCCCCGCGCCTGCGGCCCCAAGCGGGCCGCAGGCGTTGCGCTTGCCTGCGCGCCCTGCGCCCGGTTATAGCGGGGCATGACAAACACCCTGCCTCCGTGCCCCGAATGCCGCTCTGCCTATACCTACGAGGCGGATTCCCTGCTGGTCTGCCCCGAATGCGGGCACGAATGGTCGCCTGACGCCGCGCCCGAAGGCGCGCTGCAGGTGCGCGACAGCGTCGGCAACCCGCTCGCCGATGGCGACAGCGTGACGGTGATCAAGGATCTCAAGCTCAAGGGCTCGTCGACCGTCATCAAGGTCGGCACCAAGGTGCGCGGCATCCGTCTGGTCGACGGCGATCACGACATCGACTGCAAGATCCCCGGCATCGGCCAGATCGGCCTGAAGTCGCAATTCGTGAAGAAGGTCACGGACTGAACGAGATCGCGCGGCCTCAGCGCCGCGCGAACATCACCACGTTGCCGATCAGCGTCAGGGCCAGGCCGGCGAACGCCCCGGGCGTCCAGTGGAAGCCCTCGTAAAGGGTGGAGAGCAGCAACGCCACCACCGGGAAGACCACCGTCGCATAGCCCGCCCGCGCCGAGCCGATCCGCGCCACCAGAAGCAGATAGGTGGTGAAGCCGACGACCGAGCCGATCAGCGACAGATAGGCCAGCGCCGCCCAATAGCGCACCCCCGTGGGCCAGACCACGCCCTGCCCGCTCGCCATCATCAGCACGACGAGCACCAGGGCCCCGATCCCCATCCCCCAGGCATTCGCCGTCACCGGCGTCACCCCAAGCTGTCCGTTCTTGCGCGAGGCCATGTTGCCGAAGGAGAACATCAGCGTGCCGAAACAGGCCCAGCCGATGCCGCGCAGGGTGTCGCCCATGGCCGCGCCGCCAAGGTCGTCGCGAAACAGCAGCCCCAGCCCCGCCGCCCCGATCGCCCCGGCCAGCAGCGTGCGCCCGGTGATCCGCTCGCCGAAGAAGATCCGCGCGTTCACCGCGTTGAAGATCGAGGCAAGCGAGAACACCACCGACACCAGCCCCGAGGGGATCAGCGCCGCGGCATTGTAGAGCCCGATGAAGTTGAAGCAGAACAGGCACAGCGCCTGCACCACGACAAAGCGCCAGTGCGCCGGCCGCCGCAGCCGGCCAAGCGCCGCCAGCCCGGCCAGCATGACAAGCCCCGCGACGGCAAAGCGCAGGAAGATCGACTCGATCAGCGGCACCGGCCCGACCTGCGCGGCGATGGCGATCCATGTGGTGCCCCAGATCAGGACGGTGGCGGCGAAGAGGAAAAGCGTGTTCATGCCCTGCCTCTAGCGCATCCGCGCCCGAGTTGTTTTGCACGTTCTTGCGGTGAAATCGCGCGCGGGGCTTTCGCGGCGCGGGGCGCGGCGCTACCGATGTCTCATGCGCCCCACGGTCCATGATTTCCTCGGCCGCTCCGCCGTTGCGCAGAGCACAGCGCGCCTCGATCTCGGGGCGGGCTGCGCGGTGGCGATCTGGCACAACCACGACGACCGGATTCGGTACGAGACGCCGCAGAACCACACCTTCAGCCTCTATCTCGAGGGCGGCACCGGCACCCGGCGGCTCGATGCCGGGGGCATTTCCGGGCATCCGGGCGCGATCTGCGTGATGCCCGAGGGCTGCGGCTCGGAATGGGAGATCACCGCGCCCTTCCGCTTCGTGCATCTCTACCTGTCGGACGCGCGGCTGCGCGCGGGGTTCTCGGCGATCCACGACTGTGACGCGCGGCTGCTGGATCTGCGCGAGAGCACCTTCGCCGAGGACGCCCGGCTGGCCGCAGGGCTGCGCACGCTCGCCACCGCGGCGACGGCGGGCGATGTGCTCCTGGCCGAGACGGCGGTCGCGGGGCTGATCGGCGGGCTTGCGCGCCAGCACCCGCAGCTGCGCGGCGGGCTGACCGCGGCGCAGCTGCACCGGGTCGACGACTGGATCGAGGCGCATCTCGAGGAGGCGATCCACCTCGACGATCTGGCGGCGCTGACGGGCCTTTCGGGCTATCACTTCCACCGCATGTTCCAGCTCTCGCGCGGCAGCGCCCCGCATGCCTGGGTCACCGCGCGCCGCATCGCCCGGGCGCAGGCGCTGCTTGGCGGGCCGATGCCGATCGCGACGGTGGCGGCGGCCTGTGGCTTTTCGAGCCAGAGCCACCTGACCCGCACCTTCCGCACCCGGACCGGCCGCACGCCCGCCGAGTATCGCGCCCTCGTCCGCGCCGACCGGGACGGCGCCTAGAGGCCGGCGGCGAAGCGGTCGGTCGCGCGGATCAGCCGGTCGCGGATGCCGGGCTCGGTCGCGGCATGGCCCGCCCCCTCGACGATATGCAGCCGGGATCCCGGCCAGCGCCGGTTCAGCTCCCACGCCGTGCGCAAGGGACAGGGCATGTCATAGCGGCCATGGACGATCTCGCCCGGAATGCCGGCCAGCTTCGGCGCGTCGTCCAGCAACTGCCCCGGCCGCAGCCAGCAATCATGCAGGAAATAGTGGTTTTCCAGCCGCGCGAAGGCCAGCGCGAACTGCGCATCGCCATAGTGCGCCTCGACCTCGCCCTGCGGCAGCAAGGTGATCGTCGTGCCCTCCCAGATCGCCCAGGCCCGCGCCGCCGCAAGCCGTTCGGCCTCGTCCTCCGAGGTCAGCCGCTTGCGGAAGGCGGCGATCAGGTCGCCGCGCTCCGCCTCGGGGATCGGCGCGACGAAGTTCTCCCAGGCGTCGGGGAACATCTCGGAGACGCCGAAACGGTAATACCAGTCGATCTCGGCCCGGCTGACGGTATAGACGCCGCGCAGGATCAGCGCGCTGACCCGCTCGGGATGGGTCTGCGCATAGGCAAGCGCCAGGGTCGAGCCCCAGGAGCCGCCGAAGACCAGCCAGCGCTCGCAACCGACGCGCGCGCGTAGCCGCTCAATGTCGGCGACCAGATGCCAGGTGGTGTTCGCCTCGAGCGAAGCATGCGGCGTCGAGCGGCCGCAGCCGCGCTGATCGAAAAGCAGCACGTCATAGCGCGCGGGGTCGAAAAAGCGCCGGTGATCGGGATGGATGCCGCCGCCCGGTCCGCCATGCAGGAAGACCGCGGGCTTTGCCCCGGGCGTGCCGACCCGCTCGTAATAGACCCGATGCCCGTCGCCGGTGTCGAGAAAGCCGGTCTCGTAGGGCTCGATCTCGGGGTAGAAGTCGCGCAACCTGTCCATGATGTCCTTCCGTCGATGCCGGGCCATCATCGCGCCTCGCGCCGGCGGGGGCAATGACCGGCGCCCCACGCCGCCCCCGGGCGTTTTCGCCCGGCCCCCGGCGATTTTCTGCGCCTGCCCGCGCGCGCCGGCCCGCCGTATCTGTGCCCCACCGCAGCAACGGAGGCGCAAGATGAAAGCGATCGGCATCTGGAAGGCCCTGCCCGCCGACGACCCCGAGGCGCTCGTCGAGCGCGAGATCCCGGTGCCGGTGCCCGGCCCCGATGACCTTCTGGTGCGGGTCGCGGCGATCTCGGTCAACCCGGCCGACATCCGCACCCGGCTGCGCAAGACCGACGACGGCCATTTTGCGGTGCTCGGCTGGGACGTGGCGGGCGAGGTGGTGGCAACCGGCGCGAGCGTGCGCGATTTCGCCCCGGGAGACCCCGTGCTCTATGCGGGCGACCTGTCCCGCCCCGGCGCGAACAGCGAATACCACCTGGTCGAACGCGCGATCGTCGGGCGCCGCCCCGAGACGCTCGCCCCCGCCGCGGCGGCCGCCCTGCCGCTCACCGCGCTCACCGCCTGGGAGGCGCTCTTCGACCGGCTCGGCCTGACACCCGGCGCGGCGCCCGAGCCGCGCAGCCTGCTGATCGTCGGCGGTGCGGGCGGCGTCGGGTCGATGGCGATCCAGCTCGCGCGGCTGGTCCCCGGCCTGACCGTGATCGCCACCGCCTCGCGGCCGCAATCGCGCGCCTGGTGCCTGTCGTTTGGTGCCGATGCGGTGATCGACCATCTCGCCGACCTCGAGGCGCAGATCGCCGACCTCGGCCTGGCGCCGCCCGCTCTCGTCTTGCTGGCGAACGACCCCGACCGGCATTTCCCCGCCCTCGCCCGGCTGATCGCGCCCGGCGGCCGGATCTGCTGCATCGTGCCCTTCACAAGCCCCCCCGACATCGGCGCGCTGATGCGCAAGAGCGCGGGGCTGGTGTGGGAATTCATGTTCACCCGGCCGATGTTCGCCACCCCGGACCGCGCCCGGCAGGGCGAGATCCTGACCCGTGTCGCGCAGATGGCGGCCGAGGGGCGGCTGCGCCCGACCGGCACCGAGACGCTGTCGCCGATCTCGGCCGACACCCTGCGCGAGGCCCACCGCCGCATCGAGAGCGGCCGCACGATCGGCAAGATCGTCCTTTCCGGTTTCTGAAATTCCCGACAAGACAAGGAGATACGAATGTCTGCCGTCGACCTGACCCAATCCTTCCTCGGCGCGGTGTTTTCCGGCCAGCTCGAGGAGGCCCTCGCCCTGACCGCCCCCGAGGCGCGCTTCATCTCGGTCAGCCCGCGCGACAACGCGGCGAACCCGCTGCACGGCACCTTCGTCGGCCCCGAGGGCGCGAAGGCCTTCTTCGGCGGCTTCGGCGCGCTGCTGGAGCCCGGCGAGTTCACCGTCGAGGCGGCCTTCGGCGATGACCACCACGCCGCCCTTTACGGCCAGTTCCGCCACACCGTGCGCGCGACCGGCAAGCCGTTCGCAAGTGACTGGGCGCTCATCACCCGGGTCGAGGGCGGCAAGCTGACGCTCTATCACTTCTACGAGGACAGCGACGCGCTGACCCGGGCCCGCACCTGACGGGGCCGGCAGGGGTTGGCCTTGCGGCCGATCCCTGCTTTCTGTCATCCACGACACCGACCGAGGGGCACATGGACGAGCTTGCCGCGCTGCAATGGGATGACATCCGCTTCTTTCTGGCGCTCGCGCGTGCGGGCAGCCTGTCGCGGGCGGCGCGCGCGCTGCGGGTCGAGCATTCGACCGTCGCGCGCCGCGTCACCAGCCTTGAAACGGCACTGGCGCTGCGGCTTTTCGACCGGCTCGCGAGCGGCTGGAGCCTGACCGCCGAGGGCGAGGAGCTGCTGGCGAAGGCCGGCGCGGTCGAGGCGCAGATCCTCGGCCTTGCCCGCATCGCGCGCGAGCAGGACCCGATGGCGGGGCGGGTGCGGATCTCGGCGCCGCCGGTGCTGCTTGCCGAACTTCTGATGCCAACCGTCGCGGCGCTGAGCGCGGCGCATCCGGGGCTGACGATCGACCTCGAGGGCAGCCGGCGCGAGGCCGACATGATGCGCGCCGAGGCGGATATTGCCTTGCGCATCGGCCTGCCGGAAACCGGCGACCTGATCGCTCGGCGCATCGCCGAGATCGGATACGGGCTTTACGGCGCACCCGGACTGCCCGAGGGGCCGGCACCGCGCCGCTGGATCGGCTTTGACGACAGCCTGCCGGGGCTGGCGCAGAAACGCTGGCTCGAGGCCGAGATGGCGGGCGCCGAGCCCGCGATCCGCAGCAACGACATGGCGACGATGGCACAGGCGGCACGCGCCGGGCTGGGGCTGGCCCTGCTGCCGCATTTCCTGGGCGCGACGGACCCGGCGCTCTGCGCCTATCCGGCGCGCCAGCCCGCCTTCAGCCGGCCGCTCTATCTGATCCTGCACGCCGACATGCGCCGCGCACCGCGGGTGCGGGCGGTGGCCGATGCGCTGGTTGCCGACCTGAAGGCGCGGCTCGATCCACGCTGAGACGGCCCCGGGCTGGGCACCGAGCACCGGCAACAGCCGGCACACCCGCCCCGGACGGGGCAAGGCGATCGGCACGGACGCTTGGCTGGCGGAAGCGGTGGCCGCCATTTTTGGCGGAGAACTTTTCGCAACTCGTCGCAATGCTATGACTTCACAGAACTTTCTAAGAAACCAGTTTGCAAGGCATTGCCACAAGTCGCAACTTGTCGCATATTCTTGGGCGGGTACTTAGGAGGGTATTGTGCCTCTCATCGCCAAGGAGCTTTCAGCGCTAGATGTGAAGCGTCTCACCCACCCGGGACGTGGGCGCAACGTGACCTTCCCTGTCGGCGGGGTCTCGGGGCTTTCGCTGCAGATCACCCCTTCAGGCGCGCGTTCGTGGCTCCTGCGGGTGCGCATCGGCAACAAGCGCCGCGAGATCGGCCTAGGCGGCTACCCGGATGTAACCTTGGCACAGGCCCGGGACCGCGCCCGCGAAACCAAGGACAAGATCCGCAACGGAATCGATCCGGTAGAAGAGCGCAAAGCGGCCCGGGCGGCGCTCGTTACCGCGCAACGCCGCGGGCTCAGCTTCGATGATGCCGTCGATCGCTACCTCGCCGCGAAGCTCGATGCGCACAAGAACCCGAAGCACCGCCAGCAATGGCGCAACACCTTGACCCAATACGCCCTGCCCGAGCTAGGGCCCATGATGGTTCAGGACATCACCGTACAAGACGTGCTGCGCGTCCTGGAACCGATCTGGCGCGACAAGACCGAGACCGCCTCGCGCCTTCGCGGGCGGATCGAAGCCGTCCTGTCCTGGGCCACCGTCGCCGGGCATCGCAACGGCGACAACCCTGCCCGCTGGCGCGGCAACCTCAAGGAGCTGCTGCCGGCCGCCTCCAAGGTGAAGAAAGGCGACAACCAGCCTGCGGTGCAGATCGACGACGCCCCGCGCTGGTTCGCCGCCCTGCGCGCCCGTGACGGTATGGGAAGCCGCGCCCTCGAGTTCGCCGCCCTCTGTGCATCCCGTTCGCAAGAGGTTCGTGGCGCACTCTGGGAAGAGATCGACCTCGAGCAAGGGCTTTGGATCATCCCCGCGGAACGGATGAAGATGGACCGCGAACACCGCGTTCCACTTTCCGACGCTGCATTAACGCTGTTGCGGGTTCTCCCGCGCTTCGAGAACAACCCGCTCGTGTTCCCCGCGCCCCGTGGCGGCGAGATGTCCGATATGACCCTGAGCGCCGCCATGAAGCGCCTGCACAAGGCCGATGTAGACGTGGGCGGGCCGGGCTTCGTCGACCGGGCCAGCAAGCGCCCTGCAGTGCCGCACGGCCTCCGCTCGACCTTCCGAGACTGGATCGCAGAGCGCACGAAATATCCGGGCGAGATGGCCGAGGTCGCGCTGGCGCACAAGATTTCGAGCGCCGTCGAAGCGTCTTACCGGCGCGGCGACATGGTGGATAAGCGCCGCGAGATGATGGCGGCATGGGCAGATTACCTGACCGGAAGGAACCGGGTCGGGACGAAAGTGTTGAGGATAAAATGATCGAGGAAGACCCTCTCAGGTTCTGGCGGATGCACGACCAGATGAGCGTGAAGAACGCTGCGATATTGATGTGCGGCGGCGACCCTTCACCTTATGGAAATGGCGCAGACCGGCTGGGCTTCGATGCGGCTTTCAGCGCCTTGCAGCAAGCCGTCATGAGAAGGGACATAGAAGCAACGCTGTCCTATTCCGACGACACCTTGGGCACATGGCCAAGCCCCTCCAATGGTCAGGACACGACGACGCCCTCCGGCGCCAATACATCTCAGACGAAAGATCGCGAACCAGACTGGGACAAGACCCAGCTCGACGTCACGAGCATGAAGGCGTGGATCAGATCCAAAGGAATACCGGACAGCTTCTTCGTTACCTCGGTGAAGCAGGAAAGGACACTACCGTACATGGATCCGTCCCACCCCCATTTCTCTCCCGAATTGGCAATGGCTGTGGAAACATGGTGTGCACTCGCCCCGAACTTGGAATTGAACACGGGCACTCGGAAAGAGATCGAAGCGTGGCTGGAGACCAATTGGAAGGACGAGTGGCTAGGACCTCAAACTAACAACGCAATGGAGCGGATTTCTATGGTTGTGAACTGGAACAAGAAAGGTGGAGCCAGCTCCACCCCCGGCTAACCCTGACCGGCTTCTTGAACAACCCACCCCCCATTTAACGGATTGAAAGAGGACGATTTCCTCACTTAAATCTGCCACCCAGCCAAAACCGAAGAGCAGGAACTGGGGGTAGGAAAAGCCCGAATGGGGGGTGGGGTTTTCTGCAACCTCCCCCCTATTTAAGCCGATAAGCCGGCGACAGTTTGCACCCCATCGCAACACGATGGAGTGCCCTGAAATGGCCGAGTCCTATATTTCCGATCTGCAGCTGGCGGAACGCTACAACGTCCACCGCTCGACGCCCTGGCGTTGGGCGAAGACCGACCCCGCCTTCCCGCACCCGGTGAAGCTGGGGCCGCAATGCGCGCGCTGGAAGCTGTCCGAAATCGAGGCGTGGGAAAAGACCTGCGCTACCCGCGGCTAAGACCGCCACCCTCGGATCCGGGGGCGGCGGCTTTTCTTCGGTCCTCAGCAACTCCGAAGATACAGTTTCGCGCCCCGATCCTCAATCGAGGAGATAAGCGAGAAATGAAATTCTCCCTCTATGATCACCAGCACCATCATGCGCGGCATCCGCATGCCCAAGGCACGACGAGCGATGCCGAGTGCATCACCCGCGCTCTGGGAGGGAAATGGACCGGGTGCCAAGGCATTGCCATCTGCCCCGCCCATGACGACCACCACCCCAGCCTCTCGATCGCCCAGGGCGATGACGGGCGCCTCCTGATGTATTGCTATGCCGGCTGCAGCTTCCCCGCAATCTGCGGGGTGCTGCGCCACCGCGGTCTCCTCGACGGGACCGGTGACACGCTGCAGTTCCCCGAGCACGAGCGGACGCGTCAGAAAGCCGAGCGCGAAAAAGCGATGCGCAAGCGCTCCGCCCTCGCCCGCATCTGCTGGGACGAGGCGCAGGCCATCGCCAACACCCCGGCCGAACGCTACCTGCGCAGGCGCGGCATCACCTGCGCCCTGCCCGCGAACCTCCGCTTTCACCCCGCCGCCTGGCACGCCCAGACGGCGCAGCGCCTGCCGGCGATGATCGCCTGCATTGATGCCCCCCGGGGCTTCGCCGTGCATCGCACCTACCTCAAGCCGGACGGTTCGGCCAAGGCGGCGGTGACCCCGACGAAAACCATGCTCGGACCGACGCGTGGGGGCGCCGTGAAGCTCTCCCGCGGCCCCGGCCCCCTGGTGGTGGCCGAGGGGATTGAAACGGCCCTGAGCCTCGCCTGCGGACTCCTGCCGCGTTCCATGACGCTCTGGAGCGCGCTCTCGGCCCCTGGCCTCTCCTCCCTCCACCTCCCAGCCAGCCCCGGCCACATCATCATCGCGACGGATGGCGACCTCCCTGGGCGCAAAGCCGGCGACGCGCTGGCCATGCGCGCCAGCGCGCTGGACTGGACGGTCGAAATGTTCCCCGCCGCCGACGGGCGTGACTGGAACGACGAACTCCTGCGCATGAAGGGGGGCGTGTAATGACCAACGATACCACTCTCGTGGTGCATCCCTCCAAGACCGAGAGGGCCAAGAAAATCATCGAGGCCTCCGCCGCCAAGAGCACGGTCGAATACGAATGCGAACGCAATGAATTGGCCGAAAAGCTGGGCCTGCGCGTCAGTGTTTTCGATGCATTAGTCGAAGAGGAGCGCGCCAAAGCCTCGGGCACCGTCGCTTTGAAGTTCGGAGACATCGCTCCCGCGGTCGAACCGGTGAACGGGGCCGAGCTTGCGCGCGAGTTGTACGAAACGATCCTGCGCTACTGTGTTCTTCCCCCGGAGAGCGCGACCCTGATCGCGTTCTGGATCCTTCATGCGTGGTGCCACGAGGCCGCCACCATCTCGCCGGTGCTCGGCATCACGTCGCCGGAAAAACGCTGCGGCAAGACCACGCTGATGTCGCTCCTTAGCGTGCTCGTCCCGCGCCCGCTTCATACCGCCAACCTGAGCCCCGCGGCCATGTTCCGCGTGATCCAAAAATGGCGCCCAACCTTGCTGATCGACGAGGGGGACACCTTCCTGAGCAAGGACAAGAACGGCGAGCTTCTGGGCATGCTGAACGGTGGTCACAATCGCCTGAGTTCCAGCGTGCTCCGTTGCACCGGCGACAATTTCGAACCGATCGTCTTCGATGTATGGGGGCCTAAGGGCATCGCCATGATCGGGCGCCTGCCGGACACGCTGGAGGACCGTGCGATTCCAGTGCGCCTGCGTCGGAAGCTCAAGACCGAGACGGTCTGCCGGTTCCGTGCCGACCGCATCGACCAGTTCCGGCCGCTTCAGTCCCGTTGCGCCCGTTGGGCCGCCGATCATCTCCCGACCCTTCGTGGCGCAGATCCCGATGACATTCCCGCAGCCTTGGACGATCGCGCCCAGGACAACGCTCGCTGCCTTTGCGCGATCGCCGACGTGATCGGGGGGGAGTGGCCGGAAAAGCTGCACTCGGCCCTGATCAAGGCCTACGCCGACCGCGACCGCAACGAGGCGCAGTCTGACGGCATCAAGCTGCTGGAAGACATCGAGGAGGTCTTCACCCGCAAACCGGAACCGCGGATCGGCAGCCAAGAACTTGTCGACGCGCTCTGCGCGCTGGAAAAGGCGCCCTGGAGCGAATGGCGGGGTGACAAGCCTATTTCGGGCAAAGGTATCGTCAAGCTGCTCAAGCCCTACGAGATCGCGCCGCGGCAGGACAACTCCGGGAGCTACTACCTGCGTCGTGACTTCGAGGATGCCTTTGGGCGCTATCTCTCCAAGCCCTGACAAATCACCACATCCACCACAAGTGCCACGCGTCCAAAACACCGCAGATCGGAAGCCTTGGCACTTGTGGCACTTGTGGCAGCTAAAACACGCCGGCGAAGCATGCCGCCTCGCCGACGTCCGCTCATTCAGATCGGAGAAACGAACAATGACCCCCAGCGACATCGCCGCGATCATCGCGCTTTACAACCAACGCCGCCGGATGAAGTGCGGCGCCCGGACGCGAAAGGGCACGCCCTGCAAGATGTGGCCCGAGCCGGGCAAGCGCCGCTGCAGGCTTCATGGCGGCCTCTCCACCGGTCCCAAGACCACCGAGGGCATCGAGCGCATCCGCGCGGCACAGAAGAGGCGCGGGGCCAAGCATCATGAGGAGCATGACAGGGGGCACTGAGCCCAGCGAAACGAAGGCTCCATCCCGCCTTCCGCATCCGGACGAGGCGTCAGATCTCAAAATGCCTGTTTAGAATTGTTCATCGGAGCCCCTCGCGCGTCATGGGGTGTTAGTTCCCAAGATAAAACGAAACGCCATCCCAGATATTTCCAGCAGTGGCACGGATCACAGCGATTGCCGCGTCTCGCTCTCCCCCGTCCGAAGCATTCCCGCCCCGGGATTATCCCGTCGCAGTGCAGACCGTCCCGCCCTGATACGTTGCTGACCAACGGCCGGCGTGAGGGACTTCCTGATACGTCCTGTTGATCGGTCCTACCTGCCGATCGGCGTATTCCTTACTGGTCATCAGCCGCTCCGGGAACACCACGGACGTTGGTAGATCCTGCATGTCCGAAGATCACGGCACGTTTACCATGGTGTTCCCTCATTCCCTCGGGTTTGGCCGGACCTCTCGCCCCCTCTCACCCCTGCCCCCTGAGCGCCTCGTAAAGCTGGCCGGGCCCGGTCATGACGGCCAGGAAACCCTCCAGCGTTGCGTCGGAACTCAGGAGCTGCCGGGTCATCTCGTCCTGTGCGTCGGCGGAGGAGATGATCGCATCCATCACCGCGGCCTTGAGCAGGGGCGAGTTGGCGAACTGCTCCTTGTTGTTGCTCGCGGCCTGCTGGCGCAGCTGCTCGTTTTCCATGACCTTGGTGTGGATGGTGTTCAGCCCCGACACCTCATCGCCCTCGGTCAGCCCCGAGAACAGGTCGTTGAGCCGGGCGACGATCTCGGAGAGCCGCGCCTTTTCCTTGTCCTGCACCGAGGCCGAGCCGGTCTCGGTCATCGGTTTCAGCTTCTCGGCCGGGCCGGACAGCTGCAGCCTCGCGCTGTCCTTGCGGTTCGATTTGACGAAGCTCAGCTCGATCTTGCTCAGGTCGACTCCCTCGCGTTCGCGCCCGAACTCCAGCACCGGGATCAGGTGGCGATAGAAGATGCTGCGGGCCTCGATGTCGGTCGAGCCGTAATCGAAGATCTGCGACAGGAATGCGTAGAGCCGCACATAGGCCCCCATGTTCGAACGAAACAGGATCAGCGCCTCCTGCACCTGTTTCGCGGCCAGAACGGCGTCCTCGCCCCCCCGGGCGCGGGCCTCGCGCTCGGCCTGGCGCGCCGCGGCGAACTGCTTCAGCAGCCGATCCGCCACCGGCTCCAGCGCCGCCGACAGCGCCCCGTGCGACGCCTTCGGATCGAGCGCGGCTCGCACCACCCGGTCGACCTCTCCGTCGTCGTAATAGCCCAGCCCGTCCAGCTGCGCGCGCAGGTCGAGCACCTGGTTCGGGTCGGTGACATCCTCCAGCTCGGCGGTTTCGTAATAGGTGCGGAAGGCCGACAGGATATCCTCGGCACTGTTGGCGAAATCGAGGATATAGGTCGTGTCCTTCTTCACCCCGTCCTTCTCGTAGGCCCGGTTGAGCCGCGACAGCGTCTGCACCGCCTGGATCCCCGCGAGCCGGCGATCGACATACATGCCGCACAGAAGCGGCTGGTCGAAGCCGGTCTGGAACTTGTTGGCGACGATCAACAGGTGGAAGGCCGGGCCCTTGAATGTCTCGCGGATGTCGCCGCGCAACCCCGGGTTCAACGTCTTGCTGGTCTCCGAGAACGGGTCGGGACCGCTTTCGGGATCGCTGACCTCGCCCGAGAAGGCCACCAGCGTGCCAAGCCCGTATCCCCTCTCCTCGATGTACTTGCGCATCGCGATCTGCCAGCGCACCGCCTCCTTGCGGCTTGCGGTGACCACCATCGCCTTGGCGTGGCCGTTCAGCAGCGGCATCACCGTGGTGCGGAAATGCTCGACCACGATCGCCACCTTCTGCGCGATGTTGGTCGGGTGCAGCTGCACCCATTGCATCAGCGCCTTGGTGCCCTTGCTGCGCTCGACCTCCCTGTCGTCGATCTCGCGGCCGTTCGCGGACAGGCGGAACGCCAGGTCATAAGGTGTGTAGTTCTGCAGCACGTCGAGGATGAAGCCCTCCTCGATCGCCTGCCGCATCGAATAGACGTGAAACGGCGCGGGCAGATTGCCGGGGCCGGCGGGCGCGTCCGGATCGGGGCGCCGGCCGAACAGTTCCAGCGTCTTGCCCTTGGGCGTCGCGGTGAAGGCGACGAAGCTGATGCCCCGGGGCGCGGCCCTGGCCGACATGGTCGCGTTCATGACGTCTTCGCTGGAGAACCCGCCGCCATCTTCCAGCTCGGCCTTCTCCTCGGCGGACAGCACCTGTTTCAGCGCCGAGGCCGCGCCGCCGGTCTGGCTCGAATGCGCCTCGTCGGCGATCACCGCAAAGCTCTTGCCGGCGGTCGAGGCCAGTTTCTCCGCCGCATCCATCAGCGCCGGGAAGGTCTGGATCGTGCAGACCACGATCTTCTTCTCGCCGTTCAGCGCCTCGGTCAGCTGCTTGCGCTTGGCGCCGTGCTCGCGGGTGATCGTCTCGACCACGCCGGTGGTGCGCTCGAAGGCGAAGACGGCCTCCTGCAGCTGGGTGTCGATCACGTTGCGGTCCGAGACCACGATCACCGTCGAGAACATCTTGCGGTCCCCGGCGTCGTGCAGGTCGGCTAGCTGATGCGCGGTCCAGGCGATCGAGTTGGTCTTGCCCGACCCCGCCGAGTGCTGGATCAGGTATTTGCCGCCCGGCCCTTCCTTCAGCACCGCGGCCCGGATGCACCGCGTCGCGTCAAGCTGGTGATAGCGCGGGAAGATCGCCCCCACGAGCTTCTTCCTGGCGTCCTTCACTCCGACCATGTAGCGCCCGAGGATCTCGAGCCAGCTGTCGCGCGCCCAGATCTCCTGCCACAGATAGGCGGTGCGGTGGCCGTCCGGGTTCACCGGGTTGCCGGCCGCGCCGTGATCGCCCCGGTCGAAGGGCAGGAACCGGGTCGCTGGGCCCGCAAGCTGCGTCGTCATCCGCACCAGCCGGTCCGAGACCGCGAAATGCACCAGCGCACCGCCGGGGAAGGACAGCAGCGGCTCGGGCTTGCCGCCCTTTTCCTGCGGCTTGCGGTCGAAGCGGTATTGATCGACCGCATCCTGAACGCTCTGGGTGAAATCGGTCTTCAGCTCGGTCGTGGCCACCGGGATGCCGTTCAGGAACAGCACGAGGTCGATGCTGCGGTTGGGCGCGGCCTCCGAGTAATGCACCTGCCGCAGCACCCGCAGCCGGTTGGCGTCATAGCGCGCGGTGATCTCGGGGTTCATGCCGCTCGCCGGGCGGAACTGCGCCAGCATCAGGGGCGCGCGCAAGCCGACGATCTCGACGCCCTGGCGCAACAGATCGAGCGTGCCGCGCGCGTCGAGCTGCTTGCGGATCCGGGCAAGGATCGCGGGCAGACCATGGCGGGCCAGCGCCTCGGCCCAAGCCCTGGGCTGCGTCGCCTCGGCCCAGGCGATCAGGTCCTCGGGGTAAAGCGCAAGCACGCGGTCATAGGAGCGGGCGTCGCCCGCCTGCCCCGGTTCGGCGTAAAGCCAGCCCTGCGCGGCCAGATCGGCGCAGATCTGTTCCTCGAAGCCGATTTCCCTGTGCGTCGCCATCTCAGCCGCCCCCCGCCGCCGCTTCCGCCGGGGCCTCGCCCCGCACGTCGATCTTGCCGGTGACGGCGGCCGAGATCAACGCGGCGCGCCGTTCGAGCAGCAGGGCAATGGCGGAATTGGCCTCGGCGGTGAGGGCGTCGAACCGCGCTAGCACCAATCGAACTTCAGCAACGATCTCGGCTTGCTCACTGATTGGAGGGACAGCGATCGAGCAGGATTCCACCTGTTCTGAGCTAATATTGTATTGAGCGGTCCCAGTTACCCAAAGAAGGATCTGCTCGTAGAAATAACGGGTCTGAATTATGAGTTCCAGAAATGACAAATCAAGCCGATCTGGCTGCGCCAAGAAACGGCCGACCCGCTGGTTCAACTGGCAAGGTAAATCTTTCTCTCGGACGCGCGCATAGTTGCCAAGGCTACCAGTTTCACCGACACTACCGGACATGCCCCAAATTAAGTCACCCTCGCGAAGCGCAACGCGCTCATTGACCGCGCATTCTGGAACACAAATCAGCGACGAAAAATCGAGTTCGCCTCGATCAAGATTGGTCATACGAACAACTGGCACCCCATCCGGGTTAAAAAGAGCTGACGAGAATGCGTATCCACCTTGCAGTTTAGCGTAGCGCTTCAACTGCACAACCTCCCACCCCTCGGGGATGTCGCCCAACCAGTCGATGCCGGAGGGGCGCAGGGGGGCGGCGGGGTTCAGGCCGCGGGTGACGGCGTGGCTGATGGTGGCCTGGCGCTTCTCGGCCAGCAGCGCGACAAGCCGCCGGCTCTCCGCCACCAGCGCGTCGATCTTGCCCACCTCCCGATCCAGAAACCCCGCAATCGCCCGCTGCTCGGGCAGAGGGGGGAGAGGGATAACAATTTGTCCGATCATACCAGCGGTTAGATTGGCTAGCCCAGTGGAACTACTCGACATTAGATCGAACTGGCGGCGTGCAAGCGGATTGTTGAAAAGATACCATGCAAGCTTTGGCAAATAGCTCTCGCCAGTGCGGATTCGCTGCATAAAATTAGAGTAGCACGCGTTAAGCGCCGCAATTGTTTCGTCAACGAGAGTCGCTTTCCCGATGTGTCTTGCGCTTCCACTGGATTTGGTGATCAGGATGTCCCCCTCTTCCAAGCAGTAGCGCACCGCATCATCACTCTGGATATTTCGAAACGCTGGATCTTCGATGCACCATTCACCATCCTCTGTCTGCTCGGTTGATCGAAGTACGATGGTGTTATTTTCTTCTGTAGGATCATCACCCCATATGCCTCCATCGTTGCGTTCAACAACAAATTTCAGCCGCACCACCTCCCACCCCTCGGGCACCTCTCCAAGCCAGTCCACCCCGCTATGCTTATACACCGGATAGGGTTTCATGCGCTCAAGCCCTTCAGCATCGCCTCGATCCGCGCCGTTACCTCGGCCAGCTCGGCGTCGATCTCGGCCAGCGGCCGGGGCGGCTCGAAGATGTAGAACTGCCGGTTGAAGGGGATCTCGTAGCCCACTTTCGTCTTCGTCGCGTCGATCCAGGCGTCGGGGGCGTGGGGCAGCACCTCGCGGGCGAAATACGCCGCGATCTCCTCGGAGAGCGGCACGGTCTCGGTGTCGCGCAGGCTTGCGTCGGGTTGCGGCTGGCCCTTCGCCTTGCCGCGCTGGCCAAGCACGATCGCGCCCTCCGCGTCGCGCAGGGGCCGCTCGACGGTGATCGAATGATAGCCGAAAGCGGCATTGGGCAGGATGCGCGAGAGCGGCACGAAGCCGATCTTGCCGCCCTCGGGCACGGCCGGTTCGGGCGCGTCGCCGATCAGCACGCGGGTTTCGACACGGCCCGCGGCGTCGGTGATCCGCGCCAGCCGCGCCTCCTGCCCCGCGGCGTAAAGCCGGGTGATGGTGGCGATGTCGTCCTCACCGAGCTCCTTGCGCTTGGAGCCGAGGCTCTTGCGCATCTTGCGCCAGAAATGCGAGCCGTCGATCAGCTGCACCCGGCCCTTGCGCGCGGCGGGCTTGTGGTTCGAGACGATCCAGACATAGGTCGCGATGCCGGTGTTGTAGAACATGTCGGTCGGCAGGGCGACGATTGCCTCGACGAGGTCGGATTCGAGCAGGTGGCGCCGGATCTCGCTTTCGCCCGAACCGGCGCCGCCGGTGAAGAGCGGCGAGCCGTTGAGCACGATGCCGAAGCGCGCGCCGCCCTGCGATGCCGGGCGCATCTTCGACAGCAGGTGCAGCAGGAACAGGAGCGAGCCGTCCGAGACCCGCGGCAGGCCGGGGCCGAACCGGCCGGCGAAGCCCTTCTGCTCGGCCTCGGCGCGCACGAATTTCTCGACCTTCTTCCATTCGACGCCGAACGGCGGGTTCGACAGCATGTAGTCGAACTTGCGCTCCGGGTGGCCGTCGTCGGAAAGCGTGTTGCCGAAGACGATATTGCCGACGTCCTGCCCCTTGATCAGCATGTCGGCCTTGCAGATCGCGTAGGATTCGGGGTTCAGCTCCTGCCCGAACAGCGAGACCGAGGCGGCCGGGTTCATCGCGGTCAACGCCTCTTCCGCGACCGAGAGCATGCCGCCCGTGCCTGCGGTCGGATCATAGATCGCGCGTACCACGCCCGGTTTGCTCAGCGCGTCGCCGTCCTCGGCGAAGATCAGGGCGACCATCAGGCGGATCACCTCGCGCGGGGTGAAATGTTCGCCGGCGGTCTCGTTCGACAGTTCCGAGAAGCGGCGGATCAGTTCCTCGAACACCAGCCCCATCTGGTAGTTGCTGACCACATCCGGGTGCAGGTCCACCTGGGCGAATTTCTCCGCCACCTGGTAGAGCAGCCCGGCCTTACCGAGGCGATCGATCTGGATGTCGAAATCGAAATGCTCGAAGATGTCGCGCACCTCGGGCGAGAAGCCCAGAAGGTAGGCCCGCAGGTTCACCGCGACATTGTCCTGGTCGCCCAGGAGCTTCTTCAGATCCAGGTCCGACGCGTTGTAGAACCCCGCCCCCGAGGCCCGACGCAGGAAGGCGTCCGGCGGCATCCCCTGCGCCTCGCGCCGCTTGCGCTCCTGCAGCACGGCGTCCTTGGTCGGGGCGAGGACGCAATCGATCCGGCGCAGCACCGTGAAAGGAAGGATGACCTTGCCGTAATCCGACTGCTTGTAGTCACCGCGCAGAAGGTCGGCGACCGACCAAAGGAAGGCGGACAGGGCTTGCTGGTTCACGATGGGTCTCCGGGGTCGTTTCGCGGCGGACTAGACCACCCGCAGCAAGCCTTGGCAACGCGATGCGACCGTTTCCGACGCGGCAGTGTTTACGCCCCCGCCACAAACCGAGGCTCCCCCCGGTCGGATCACGTTGCATCCAGGCGTTTCCAGGAGGGCGGGTTGATGGGCGAAAGCCATCTGAACAGATTCACGTCCTTGCCCCAACCTTGCCCCAACCGAGGCATGCTCCGAGCGTTTTCAATGCTCTCCCTCCCGGATATGCACAAGATCAACCGGCAGACCTTGCGCCACCGCAAAGGTCGCCTCCAAAATTCCCAAACCTCACCCCAAACGGGCTGTATTTGCCCGCCAATTACCCATAGGTAGTATTTGATTTGGAGCCGTATCGTCTTTTTTGCCCTGCGTGGAAAGCGGATTTGTCGGCCCTGTAACTGTACAAACGAGAGCAGAGACAGCAATGCCGACGGCTTTTCAGACGATTTTCGATTCAATTGGCCTTCCCGTCGTGCACGCCGTGCTTTTCATTGCCGCGGCTCTGAAGAACGAAAGCGCCCCGGGCCTCGTCGTCATCCTTCTCGTGCTCGGCTTGCTCGGCTTCAGCTTTTTCACCTGGCGTATCATGCGCCACCGCGCAAAGCTGTTGCAGCGCGTGAACAAGGCTCTGGTCGGTATTTCACCCGAGGAATTTGCCCAAGGCGGCCGCGAGAGATTCTCCGCCGAACTGCACGAGATCGCCAAGGGGAACACGGGCGCCACGCTTCGCGAGGCCTGGGACGAATTCAGCGAAACGACGATTGTCGACGACCTCACCGAGCCCCCGGTGCTGCGCAACACGGTGCGCCCGGCGACCTTTTTCAACCTCGACGATCTCGGATACGGCCCGGGATTTCTGCGCTTGCTGCCCGGGTTGTTCGTCTCGATCGGCCTTGCGTTGACCTTCCTGGGGCTGATCGCGGCGCTGCACTCTATGTCCGGCGAAGAGATCACCTCGGCAACGATGCAAACCCTGCTGCGGATTGCCTCGGCCAAGTTCATCATGTCACTGACCGGCCTGGCCTGCTCGATCGTCTTCACCATAGTGCTGCATCGCCAACGCGGAAAGGTCGAGAAAGCCTTGCATCAACTGGTGCGGCTGATCGAAGAGAAATTGACATTCGCCAGTCTCGAACAGATCGCGCTGAACCAGCTCAAGGCGCAGGTCGAAGCGCAGGAAGCCCAGCGCAAGCTTGGTTTCGAGCTGGTCGCCGAGCTGGGCCGACCGCTGCGGGAAGAGGTGCCGCAGGCGATCGCGCAATCGATCTCGGACAGTATGCAGCCGATCCTCGACAGGGTCGGACAACAGGGGACGGACAGCGTCCAGACCATGGCCGCCGACCTGTCGCAACAGGTCAGTTCGGGGGTCGAGCAGGCGCTGACCATCGCCAGCGAGCGAATCGCCCAGGCCGGTGACCGGATCGCCCAGCTGGCCTCGCGGATGGACGAATCCTCGGGCCGGATGGGGAGTGAGATGGACCAGGCCGTCGCGCGCGTCGCACAGGCGGTCGAAGACCTTCGCAACTCGATGACCCAGACGGCACAATCCGCCAGCGGTGCTTTCACGGCCGGCGCGGAACAGTTGCTGGGCGTCATGAACACCACGCTGGAAGGGATCCGCGATAATACCGGTGCCGGGGCGCGGGCAATGTCCGAGGCAGCCTCGGACATGAGCAAGGCCGCGCAGGCGATGCGCGAGGAAATGGAAGGCGCGGCGAAAAGCGGCGCGGAGGCGGCGCAGGCACGGATGCAGGAGGCCGGAACGGCTGCGGGCGCCGCCATCGACGGTGCAGGCCGCTCGATGCTGAGCGCGTTCGAAGCCAGCAGCCAGAAAATCACCGAGATGTCGCACGAGGTCTTTGCCAAGGCCGGACAGGAACTGATGTCACCGCTCACGACGCTGGGTGAACAGCTGGACGACCTGGTTTCTTCTCTCGAAGACAGCACGGAGGCTGCACGCGCGACCGCAACCAGCCTCCGGGATGGGGCGCAAGCGACCTCCGAGGCGGCCGGCAGATTCCGCACAGCCTCTCAGGACATGACCGCCGCCGCGCAGCCGATCCGCGCCAGCACCGAGCAGGTCGAGGCCGGCCTGCGCAATCTCAACGAAAGCACCCGAAACGTCGCGACCACCGTCACCCGCAGCGCCGAAATCACGGCGCAATCCGCCGCTCAGGCGCTGAAGAGCGCGCAAGAAATCCTTGGTACGCAACGCCAGGCCATCGAAGCGGCCATGCGGGGCGTCGAAGAACTGGTCCGCAGGATGCAGGGCCAGGGAGACAAGCTTGATGACATCGACAACAAGCTCGGCCATGCCTTCGACATCTACGCATCGCAGACCGAGACGGCGATGCAATCCGTGCGCGGCCATGTGGTCGACATGTCCAAGGGACTCAACGACGCTGTGTCGGTCCTGCAAACTGTCGTCGACAACCTGCAAGACTTCCAGCCGCAGCAAAGAGGTGCCTGATGCGGTTCGCGCCCCGTCGTCACCGCGAGGAAGAAGAGGCCGAATCCGCCTTCGTGTCGATGACCGACATGACGATCAGCTTCCTGTTCATCCTGATGATCCTGCTGGCCTTCTTCGCCAGCCGATACAATGACACCGACACCGTCTCGCGTCCGGTCTACGACACCGTGGTGCAGGAACGCGACAATGCGCGAGCCGAAATCGCAAGACTGGAGGCCGAAGTCACTCGGCTGCAGCAGGAAAACAGAGATCAAGCCACCCGCATCGCCGAGCTCGAGAAAGAGATCGCCGAACTGCGCCGACAGCTGGCCAAGAAAGACCCGCTCGAGGTTTACAACGCCGAAGCCGTACGTAGCCGCACCGCGATCGTCGATGCCCTGGCCAAGGCGGTCAAGGCCGATATCCTGCGCGAGAAGATCGAGGGGCTTGACGTCAGCGCGCAGGGCGATGCGCTGCGGTTCCAGGGGGCGGGGCTTTTCGCCTCGGGCCAGGGCGGGTTGAGCGGCCAGAGCCTTCGGATCATCCGGCTCCTGGGGGATCACCTGGCCCGGCAATTACCCTGCTTCAGCACCGGCCCGAGCGGCAAGGTAGACCTGTCTTGCAACCCCGACCTCGTCCTGATCGAGACCGTGCAGGTCGAGGGGCATACCGATGCCGACGCCTCACAGGCCTACAACCTGCAACTGTCGATGACGCGGGCGCTTTCCGCCTTCAACGAGATCGCCCCCGACAGCGCGCGTGACGACCATCCGCCGATGCTGGGATTCGAGAACCTGCTGGATCAACCGGTCCTGGCGCTGGCAGGCTATGGCGAGATGCGGCCGATCACCGACAACGACACGCTGCAGGGCAAGGCCGCCAACCGCCGCATCGATCTGCGCTTCATCATGTATGTGCCACCGGGCAAGGACCTGATCCCGCACCGGGTCGAGGATATAGAACGGATCTCGGCCGAGCTGAAACTGCGCGGGGGAGAACCATGAGCCCCCCCCGCCCCTTGTCGGAACTGCTGGAACGCGCCACCCCGCTTCAGCTGCCAGTTCCACCGGATTTCACCGCCTTGAACCGGACGGTCAAGCGCGTTCTGGATCGTTGGGACAGGCCCGAGAAACCCGAACGCGATCCGGAACGGCTGCTGGCCGAAATGGCAGACCGGATCGCGCGACGCGACTGGCACAAGGTGCCGATGAGCTTCGCGACACGCGCGGCGCGGCTGGCGTTTTCCGCCCCTTGGCGCGACGATCCCGCCCATGACCGCATTCGCGCCTTCCTGCTCGCCGAGATCGCCGCCTCGACCCGTGCAGGTTTCCTGAACCCGATGCTGCGGATCTACATCGAGACCTTCGCCCCGGGCGCCGTCCACAGCGCAGACCTGGCCCGCCACCTGAAAGGCGCACAGTCCCGCCTCGGCGCGCAATGGCGCCAGCTTCTGGACCATGTCCCCGAGCTTCTGGATCCGCAACACGCCCCGGAAGCGATCGCGACCCGGATGGCGCAGATGGAGGATCCCTGGACCGGGCTGCGCCGGATCGGGCTGCGCCACCCCCATGCTCCGGGGCTGATGGATGCCGCACACCTTGCCTTCGTGCGGCAGATCGCCCCCCGGCTTGACCAGCGGCCCGAGATCGAGAGATTGCTCGACTGGTTGCGCCCCGCCGGCCAGACCGCCCGCGTCAACGGCGCCGCGGAAGCGATCGAGGCGCTGCTGCGTCCCTGGGCTGAACAAGCCCCGCCTCCCGACACGATGACCCTGCTGACCGACCGGCTGACCGAGCTTTACGGCCACCCACGGGTTTCACGCAATGCGATCTGGAACCTCATCGACCCCTCGCTGGAGAAACAGCTTCTGCGCTGGCTGATGGGCTCAGATATCCGCTTCCTGTTCCGCGTCCTGACCGAGGTCGAACGCGGCCATATGTGGCGCGACCGCGAGGACTTCTGGTGGACCAAATACGAGCAGGGGCTGCTGGATGAGGTCTGGATCGCCTTCAACTCCGAGGGCTACCGCGCAGCGACGTCCAAACTGCCGCCCGACACCCGACATTCTGCCTATCGTTTTGCGCATCAGACCGGCGAAAAGGACAAATCCCTTCTGTTCATGCGGATCGGCAACAAGATCGTCGTCGAGGGCACCTACAACTTCAAGGTCCACATCTTCCCAGCCGATGCCGAGCTCTCGCCGAAGCTGTACCAGCGTCAATACGACGTCGACCACATCCGCGCCCGCGGCAGGCATGGAGCCAAAACGATTCCCCATCTCGGCGACTGGCAAAGCCGGGTATCCATGAGCCTTTGACACCATGACTTTCACCCTTGCCCATACCCCCGATGCAATCACCCTGACTCTCCTCGCGCAAAAGCGCGGTCTGCTGGACCGGCTGCGCGCGAAACCGGGCACAGATTTGACCCATCTCGCACCGCAGGACCGCAAGCTGGCGCTGGCACTGGCCGACCTGCGCAGCGCCGCGGCGGAAACCGGCGAGCCGCTGACCATCGAGTCCGATACGATCCGCCTGTCGCATCGCCTTGCTGCGGCGCTGGATGGAACGACCGGCGCCGAGCTGGGATTGCCGCCCCTGACCGATCTCGTCCTGCACACCAATGTCGAGGGCGTTGTCGGCGAGCCGAGCTTCCGGCTGCACACCGAATGGCGACGTAACGGCCAACGCAAGCTGCCGGCTCGAACGGGCGCGTTGCTGCAGTCCGACCGCGGATCACAACGGGTGCCCCTCTGGATGCTCGATGCGCTGGAGCTCGCGGAGAGCTACCGTTCGGGTCAGGGAGATGCCGCCGATTGGGAAGCGCTCGCCCGATTCCGCCGTGCCCTGGACCCGGGGATCGTGGACAGCGGCGACAGTCAGGCCGCGCGGTTCTCGATGACCGATTTCCTGTCCGGCCTGGAGGTCAGGCTTGCCGACCGTTTCTCGATCACCCCGGATGCGCAAGGCACGGATTTCGAGGTCGTACCGTTCTCCGGCCACGCAATCGGCGAAGCCCTCGAAGTGACGGAATCGATGGCCGAACTGGCCGGCGCCAGCCTTGGGGATTTCCAGCGCAAGCTGCGCCAGCGCGGCGCATTGAACGCCTTCCGGCTGGGCCCCGGAAAATTCCTGGTGATCGACCGGGCCGCCGCGCCGGTGCTGGAAGTCATGACCCGGATGCAACGCGCGCCACGCGAAGAACGCCGGGAATTCATCCGCAACCCGCGCCCACGGATCACGGAGGCGCTGGAAACCGCGCTGGAGGCCCGTGGCGCGCTGGCCGGGCTGGATGACGCCGGGCGCGAGGAAAGCATCGAGGCCGCCGCCGGCCCGGCTTTCGTCGAAACCTCTGAATACGAGGCGTTTTCGGCCCGCGTCACCGGGATCGAGATCTACGAACGCCCCGACCTCTCGCTGGTCGAATCCAGCGGCACCACCTGGCTGCCGGAACTGTTCTCCGCCGAAGTGCGCAGCCGCCTGGAAGCTCTGCCGAACGAGGCGCTCGCGCAGCTGGGTGAGCGCCTACGCCAGGCGATCGACACGGGACAGGAGCACGTCACCCAGGGCGATCTTCAGCTTCCGGCGCACCCCGAAGTTCTACAAGCGGTGGAACTGAGGCTGAAAGAACGCTCAGCGCCCCCCCAGGAAGAGCCCGCAGACGACGACACCGCCCCGGAAGACTCGCCCTCGGGACCGGTCGTCCTGCGGACAGAAGACAATTTCGAAGAGGTGCACTGGCGCCCCGCCACTCCGCCCCGCACGGCAGCGGCCCCGCTGCGCCTGCCGCGGACCATCACCACCCCCCTCAAGGATCACCAGGTCGAAAGTTTCGACTGGCAGGTCAAGGCCTGGCAGGCCGGTCTGCCCGGCGTGCTGAATGCCGACGAACAGGGGCTGGGCAAAACCCTGCAAACCATCTCCTTCCTGGTCTGGCTCAACGAGCACATGAAACACGAGGGCACGAAACGCGGACCGATCCTGGTCGTCGCTCCGACCTCGCTTCTGGTGAACTGGGAACAGGAGGTCGCACGCCACGTCGCCTCGCCCGGGCTCGGTCATCTGATCCGGCTGTATGGCAGCGGGATCGGGAACCGCAAAAAAGCGGCAACTCAAGGCAGGGACATCGAAAGCGGTGCGTCGAAGCTGGACTTTTCCGACCTGGAACGCGCAGCCGAGGTCGGTGCCGGGCATCTGACCTGGATTCTTACGACCTACAGCACGTTGACAAACTATCAACATTCGCTGGCCCGCATTCCCTTCTCCGCCGCCGTGTTCGACGAAATCCAGGCGATCAAGAACCCGACCACGCTGAGCGCCGTCGCTGCCCGGGCAATGAAGGCCGACTTCCGGATCGGCCTGACCGGCACGCCGATCGAAAACTCGACAGTGGACCTTTGGGCGATCATGGACCAGTTGGCGCCGGGGGCACTCGGATCCCTGAAGGACTTCCGCCAGCGTTACGCGCTCCCCGACACCGACAACATGGCCGATCTGCACGCGCGGGTCTTCAAGCCCCAGGGGGACCTGCCGCCGCTCGGGTTGCGCCGGATCAAGGACACGGTCGCCCGTGATCTGCCCAGCAAGACACGGCTTCTGGCCCCCCGGACCATGCCACGCTTTCAGGCCGAAACCTATGACCAGGCGCGGATCCAGCTGGCCGCCGGGGCAAAGGGCGCGGCGCTCAAGCTTCTGCACCACATCCGGACAGTTTCCGTGCATCCGGCGTTGCACGATGCCGCCGGCGACGAGGATTTCATCGCCGCCTCGGCCCGACTGAACGCCACCTTCGACCTGCTGCGCGACATCCGCGCAGCAGGCCAGCGGGCGCTGGTCTTCATCGAGCACCGGCAGATGCAGTACCGTTTCATCGAACTGGCACGCGCCGAGTTCGGCCTCGACCGTATTGACCTGATCAACGGAGACACGGCGATCAAGCAACGGCAGGAAATCGTCAATCGATTCCAACGGCACCTGGAGCATGACGAGGGATTCGACCTGCTGGTACTGGGGCCCAAGGCTGCGGGCACCGGCTTGACGCTGACCGCAGCCACCCACGTGATCCACCTGTCGCGCTGGTGGAACCCGGCAGTCGAGGAACAGTGCAACGACCGCGTGCACCGTATCGGCCAGACCCGTCCGGTCACGATCCATGTCCCGATGGCGATCCACCCGGGCTACCGCGCCCAGAGCTTCGACTGCCTGCTGCAATCGTTGATGCAGCGCAAGCGCCATCTGGCAAGCTCGGCGCTCTGGCCGATGGGCGATACCGGATCGGACGCGGGCGAGCTGCAACGCCTCGTCGCACAGGAAACCTCATTTGCGTCCGGCGGTGACCCGGTGGACGAAGCAATGGCAGAAACCTTCGCCCGCGATGGCACCCCCTGCCCCCCCCCTGACGCGAAGGGCGAATATCGGTTCGAGTGACACCCGTGGCCTGAACCTGTCTTGCTTCCAGCTTTTCACCCTTTCCAACTGCCCGGCCATAGCTATCCGAGATCGCATCTTCATCATGCCTCTGCAGTGGAAGGGAATACCCGGCATCTAGGTCAATCTTCTCGACAAGCCCGAAGAACCCGTCGGATCGCGTTGCATCCAAGCGTTTTCAGGAAGGCGGGTTGATGGGCGGGTATCTATCTAATAAACGGATATTTACACATGTTTTCAATGCTAATTGGCGGAAGCGGTGGGATTCGAACCCACGGTGGGGTCTCCCCCACGCTGGTTTTCAAGACCAGAGCCTTAAACCACTCGGCCACGCTTCCGGCCCGCCCCGCCTAGCGGGCTTCACGCGATTCTGAAAGCCACCCGCCGCCGATTTCCGCCCCGGAGGCTCCCGGATGCTTTCCTTGCTACGCCCGAAACGCTACAGTCGGCGCGACTGCGCGGGGGGCCGCGCCGGTGGGACAAGGGCCGAAGGGCCCGCAACGGACGCGGGAACAGCCCGCGCGAAGAGGGGCATGATGGGCGACACGACGCAGGGCAAACACCCGGGCAAGCGATTTGGTCTGATGCTGGGGGCGGCGCTCGCGCTGGCGGGCTGCCAGGAGGGCACGCAGCCCTTCGGCTTCCTGAAATCCGCTCCGAAGGCCGCCGCGGATGGCACCGCCACCGGCTCCGACGTCGCCCCCGCCACCTCGGCCCGGCTGGTCGAGCGTGACGTCGAGGCGCCGCAGGCCTTCTCCGTCGAGGAGGAAGGCCTGTGGGATGGCCGCCCCTCGCTCGGTGGCGTCTGGGTCGCCCATCCGACGGTGAAGGACCCCGAACGGGTGATCATCCGCAACACCGCGAACGGCAAGTTCGTGATCGGTGCGCTGTTCCGGCGCGAGCGCGACAACCCCGGCCCCAAGCTGCAGGTGTCCTCGGACGCCGCGGCGGCGCTTGGCCTGCTTGCCGGCGCGCCGGCGAAGCTTTCGGTCGTCGCGCTGCGCCGCGAGGAGGCCCCGGCCGAGGGCACCGCCCCGATCGTCACCGACCCGGTGATCGCCGCCCCGGAACCGATCGCGGCACAGCCGCTTGCCGACAAGGGCGCGAAGCCGCCGAAACCGGGCGAAAAGCCCGCCCCTGCCCCGGCCACGCCCGCCGCCGCAGGCAAACCCGCCGCCGCGGCCCCCGCCGCGCCGGCAAAACCCGCCGCGCCGGCCGCCAAGGCGCCGGCCGGAAAGGTCTATGTGCAGATCGGCATCTTCTCGGTCGAGGCGAACGCCAAGCGCGCTGCCGAGCAGATCAAGAAGGCGGGCGTGCCCGCCGCCGTGCGCACCGAACAGAGCCAGGGCAAGACCTTCTGGCGCGTCGTCGCCGGCCCCGCCTCGGGCGCGGGCGAGCGCGATGCGTTGCTCAAGAAGATCCAGGGCCTCGGCTATCCCGACGCCTACGCCGTCACGAAATAAGGAAGTCCCGTCCCGATGCCGTTTCTCCGCCTCGCCGCCGTCCTGACCCTCGCGCTGCTTGCAGCGCTTCCCGCGCGCGCCTTCGAGACCCGGGCCAATTCCGCCTGGGTCTACGACATGACGACCCGCACAGTGCTGCTCGAGAAGAACGCGGACGTGCCGCTGCCCCCCGCCTCGATGTCGAAGCTGATGACGCTCGAGCTGCTGTTCGACGCGCTGCGCGACGGCCGGGTGACACCGGACACCACCTTCGCCGTCTCGACCCGGGCCAAGCAGATGGGCGGCTCGACGATGTTCCTCAACGAGCTCGACCGCCCCTCGGTGCGCGAGCTGATGCAGGGCATCGCGATCAACTCGGGCAATGACGCCTGCGTCGTGGTGGCCGAGGGGCTCGCCGGCTCGGAAGAGGCCTTCGCGCGGCTGATGACCGAACGCGCCCGCGCACTCGGCATGACCGACTCGACCTTCGCCAATGCCTCGGGCTGGCCGGACCCGGGCCAGCGCATGTCGATGCATGACCTCGGCGTGCTCGCCGCCCACATCATCACCACCTTCCCGGAATACTACCCGCTGTTCTCGGAAACGACCTACAATTACAAGGACCGCGCCCCGGCGAACGCGCATAACCGCAACCCGCTGCTGAAGATCTCGGCCGCCGACTGGCACGCCGACGGGCTGAAGACCGGCCACACCGAAGAGGCGGGCTTCGGCCTTGTCGGCTCGGCGGTGATGGGCGAACGGCGCATCGTCTTCGTGCTGTCCGGCATGGCCTCGGACACCGAGCGCGCGCAGGAGGCCGAGGCGGTGGCGAACTGGGCGTTCCGTCAGTTCGTGCTGAACACCATGGCGACGAAGGGCACGCAGCTCGCCGAGGCGCCGGTCTGGCTCGGCGCCGCGCCGACGGTGGGCCTGGCGCCGGCCGAGGACGTGACGCTGCTGCTGCCCGCGGGCGCCAAGGAAGGCGTGAAGGCCGAGGCGGTGTTCAACGGCCCGGTGCAGGCGCCGGTGAAGGCCGGCGACACGCTCGGCCAGCTGGTGATCCACATCCCGGGCCTTGACGAGCCGACGACGGTGCCGCTTGTCGCCACCGCCGATGTCGCCGAGGGCGGCTTTCTCGTGCGGATGAAGACGGCGATCGGCCGGCTTTCGGCCCGCGCCTTCCAGGCCGCCTCCGGCGCGAACAGCTGAGGCCGGATGTTCATCACCTTCGAAGGCATCGACGGATCGGGGAAATCCACGCAGGCGCGGCTGCTGGCCGAGGCGCTGAGGGCCGAGGGCCATGACGTCGTGCTGACGCGCGAGCCCGGCGGCTCGCCCGGCGCCGAGGAGATCCGCCGCCTTGTCCTTGAAGGCGACCCGGACCGCTGGTCGGCCGAGACCGAGATCCTGCTCTTCACCGCCGCCCGCCGCGACCATCTCGAGCGCACCATCGCCCCCGCGCTCGCTGCCGGCCGGATCGTGATCTGCGACCGCTTCGCCGATTCCACGCGGATGTATCAGGGCCTCAGCCGCGGCGACCTGCGCGGCCTCGTCGATCAGCTGCACGGCCTGATGATCGGCCGCGAGCCGGACCTGACCTTCCTCATCGACCTGCCGCCCGAAGTCGGCCTTGCCCGCGCCAAGGGCCGGCAGGGCAAGGAGGAACGCTTCGAGGATTTCGGTCTCGATCTGCAGGTGCGGATGCGCGCGGGCTTCCTGGCGCTTGCCCGCGAATTCGCACCGCGCTTCCGCATCTTCGACGGCGCCGCGCCGAAGGAAGAGGTCTCGGCCGCGATCCTTGCGACCGCGCGTGCGGCGCTTGAGGCGCGGGCATGAGCGCCGAGGACCTGCCCGACCCGACACAGGTCGAAGGCGCCCCCCACCCGCGCGACACCCTGGCCCTGTTCGGGCAGGAGCGCGCCGAGGCCGATTTCCTGACCGCCTTCACCACCGGCCGGCTGCACCACGCCTGGATGCTGACCGGCCCGCGCGGCACCGGCAAGGCGACGCTTGCCTGGCGCATCACCCGCTTCCTGCTGACCCGCGGCGCGGCCGAGCCCGCGGGCCTTTTCGGCACGCCCGAACCACCCACGAGCCTTGACACCGATCCCGACGACCCGGTGTGCCGGCGCATCCATGCGGGCTCCGAGGCCGGGGTCTTCGTGCTGAAACGCGGCCCGAACGCCACCGAAAGCGCGCTCTCGCTCGACATCCGCGTCGACGAGGTGCGCAAGCTGAAGAACTTCCTGCAGCTCTCGGCTGCCGAGGGCGGGCGGCGCGTGGTGATCGTCGATGCCGCCGACGAGATGAACACCCAGGCCGCGAACGCGCTGCTGAAGCTCCTTGAGGAACCGCCCGAGCGGGTGACCTTCCTCCTCGTCACGCATCAGCCGGCGCGGCTGCTGCCGACGATCCGTTCGCGCTGCCGCGAGCTGCGGCTCGCCACCCTTGCCCCTGCCGACATGGCGCGCGCGCTTGCCGCCGCCGGCGCCGAGACCGAAGGCGAGGAAGAGGCACTCGCGGCGCTCGCCTCCGGCTCGGTCGGCGAGGCGATCCGGCTTCTGAACCTCGGCGGGCTGGAAACCTATTCGGCGCTCGTCGCGCTCTTCGCCACCCTGCCCCGGCTCGACCGGCCAAGGGCGATTGCGCTGGCCGACAGCATCACCGGCAAGGCGAACGAACCGCGCTATGACCTGCTTCTGGGGCTGATCGAGCTCTTCCTTGCCCGCCTTGCCCGCGCCGGGCTGGTCGGCCCGCCCATGCCCGAGGGCGCGCCGGGCGAGGCCGAGCTGATGGCGCGCCTTGCCCCCGACGGGGCGGCGGCGATGAAATGGGCGTCACTTCACCAAAGCCTCGGCGCCCGCGCCCGTCACGGCAAGGGGGTCAACCTTGACCCTGCCGCCCTCGTGATGGATATGGTTCTGGAGATGACCGCGGCCGCCGCCTGACGGCACCGCGCCGAAAGGACAAGGCCCGTGGCTGACAATACCCTCATTTCCGAAATCCCCCCCATTTCCGAAATCGTCGACAGCCACTGCCACCTCGATTTCCCCGATTTCGCCGAGGAACTGCCCGAGGTGATCGCGCGGGCGCGCGCCGCCGGCGTCACCCGGATGGTGACGATCTGCACCCGACTGCGCTCGGAACCCGCGGTGCGGGCGATCGCCGAGGCCTATGACGGCGTCTTCTATGCCGCCGGCACCCATCCGATGAGCGCGGCCGAGGAACCGATGGCGACGGTGGACGAGCTGATCGCCCTTGCCCGCCACCCGAAATTCGTCGGCCTGGGCGAGACCGGGCTTGATTATCACTACACCCCGGACAGCGCCGAGGTGCAGAAGGTCTCGCTGCGCGTCCACATCACCGCGGCGCAGGAGACCGGCCTGCCGCTCATCATCCACACCCGCGACGCCGACGCGGACACCGCCGCGATCCTGACCGCGGGGATGAAGGAGAAACCCTTCAGCTGCGTCATGCATTGCTTCTCGTCCGGCCCGGAGCTGGCCCGCACCGCGATCGACCTCGGCTTCTACCTGTCGATGTCGGGCATCGCGACCTTCCCGAAATCGCAGGAGGTGCGCGACATCTTCGCCGCCGCGCCGCTCGACCGGATCCTGGTCGAGACCGACAGCCCCTATCTTGCGCCCAAGCCCAAGCGCGGCAAGCGCAACGAACCCGCCTATACCGCGATGACCGCGGCCGTCGGCGCCGAGGTCTTCGGCCTCGACTATGCCGCCTTCGCCGCCGCCACCTCCGCCAATTTCGACCGTCTCTTCACGAAGGCCGCCCGATGACCCGCATGCGTTTCACCATCCTCGGCTGCGGCTCCTCCGGCGGCGTGCCGCGCCTCGGGGGCATCTGGGGCGAGTGCAACCCGGAGAACCCGAAGAACCGCCGCACCCGCTGCTCGATGCTGGTCGAGCGGGTGGCGCCCACCGGCATCACCCGGGTGCTGATCGACACCTCGCCCGACATGCGCGAGCAACTGCTGCGCGCCGAGGTCGGCGAGCTCGATGCGGTGGTCTATACCCACAGCCACGCCGATCACGTGCACGGCCTCGATGACCTGCGCCAGATCACCTTCAACATGCGCCGCCGCCTGCCGGTCTGGGCCGACAGCGACACGCAGGAGGCGCTGATCAACCGCTTCGGCTATGCCTTCGTGCAGCCGCCGGACAGCAATTATCACCCGATCTGCGATTTGCGCGCGATCCACGGCCCGTTCGAGATCGACGGCGCCGGCGGTCCGATCCGCTTCACCCCGTTCCGGGTCGAACACGGCAATATCGACGCGCTCGGCTTCCGCATCGGCGGGCTCGCCTATCTGCCCGACGTCAGCGACATTCCCGAAGAGGCCTGGCGCCATCTCGGCGGGCTCGATTGCTGGGTGCTTGACGCGCTGCGCCGCACGCCGCACCCGACCCATGCCCACCTGGCCCTCGCGCTCGAATGGATCGAACGCTCCGGCGCGGCCTCGGGGGTGCTGACCAACATGCACATCGACCTCGACCACGACGCGGTCGAGGCCGAAACGCCCGAGAACATCCGCGCCGCCTATGACGGCATGGTGCTGGAGTTCGCCGCCGAATGAGCGGCCTCTTCAATGTCGTCCTGCCCGTCTTCCTGGTGCTTGGCTTCGGCTATCTCGCCGCCTGGCGCCGGCTGATCTCGGAGGCGGCGATCGACGGGGTGATGCGCTTTGCGCAGACCTTCGCGATCCCGGTGCTTCTGGCCCGCTCGATCGCCAAGCTCGACCTCGGCGCCAGCTATGACGCGGGGCTGATGATCTCGTTCTATGTCGGGGCCTTCGTCGCCTTCGGCCTCGGCATCGCGCTGTCGCGGCTCTGGCTCGACCGCACCCCCGTCGATGCCGCGGCGATCGGCTTTTGCTGCCTGTTCTCGAACGCGCTGCTGCTCGGCATCCCGATCACCGAGCGCGCCTATGGCCACGACGCGCTCGACGGCAATTTCGCGATCATCTCGATCCATTCGCCGCTGCTGTTCACCGCCGGCATCCTGACGATGGAGGCCACGCGCTCGCGGGGCGCGGGGCTGGGCACGGTGGCGCTCAATGCACTGCGCGGCGTGCTGACCACGCCGATGGTGATCGGCATCCTGTGCGGCTTTGCGATCCGCGTCTTCACCGCGCTCACCGGGCTCGAGATGCCCGAACCGGGCTGGGCGGCGATCGACATGGTGGCCGATGCCGCACTGCCCGCCGCCCTCTTCGCACTTGGCGGCGTGCTGCTGCGCTACCGGCCCGCGGGCGACGGTCGGGCAATTGCCATGGTCACCACGCTGTCGCTGATCGTACATCCGGCGGTGGCATATGCGCTGGCGCAATGGGTGTTCCACCTGCCGACGGCGGGGCTGCGCTCGGTGGTGATGAGCGCGGCGATGGCGCCGGGCGTCAACACCTACATCTTCGCCAACATGTATGGCGCGGCGAAACGCGTCGCCGCCTCCTCGGTGCTGGTCGCCACCGCGATGTCGGTGCTGACGATCTGGGCCTGGCTCGCGATCCTGCCCTGAGCGCTCAGACCGCCCGCGCCAGCTCGGGCGCCGCGCTCAGGTCGCGCACCAGCCGGTCATAGCCCGCGCGGAACTCGGCCTCGGCCCCCACGACCGCGGCACGGCCGGCCAGCCGGCGCGCGCAGGCCTGCGCCGGGTCCTGCGCCGCGAGATCGGTGAGCGCCGCGGCCCAGTCCTCGGCCTCCCGCCCCCGGCACAGCCGCGCGCCGCGCCCCACGTGATCGGCGAGCCCATCGACGCCCGAGACCAGCAGATCCCGCCCCGCCGCCATCGCCTCGAGCGCGACAAGCCCATAGGCCTCCCACCGCGAGGGCATCACCACCGCATCGAAACGGCGCATCATCGTCGCGGGGCTGGCGGAATAGCCGGCGAAACCGATGCGCGGATCCCCCGCCGCCAGCGCCTCGAGCCGGCCGCGTTCGGGCCCGTCGCCCACCAGCGTCAGCGTCGCGCCCGGCACCGCGACCCGGCGGAACGCCTCGATCAGCAGATCGAACCCCTTCTGCCGGTCGAAACGGCCGATCGCACCAAAGGCGCGCGGCGCGCCCTCGGCCAGCGGCAGGTCGAGGAAATCGGCGACGCCGCCGCAGGAACGCAGCACCTGCAACCGCTCGCGCCCGACCAGACCGCGCGCCACCAGCCACTCGCCCTGCGCTGCGCTGACCGAGCAGATCCGGTCGAACATCGCGAAGGCGCTGCGCAGCAGGGTCTGGAAGCGCAGCCGGTGCAGCACGTTGCCGGCCACGAAGCCCTCGCAATAGCTGTGCTCGACATGGGCCATCGGCAGATGCGCATAGCGGGCGCGCAGCGCGGTCAGGAAGGGCAGCGCGCGCCAGCTGATCGCCAGATGCGAGACGATCACATCGGCCTCGAGCGCCGGGGCGGACAGCGCGCTGCGGCTGACGGTGACGACCGAATGCTGTGCCGAGGCGGCCAGGTCGGCATCGCGGCCGAGGAACTTCATGCCGCGGGTGACGCCGCCCCAGTTCCCGTCATCGACGAGGTGGACGACGCGCAGGCGGGCGGGGGCAGCGGCGGGGAGGATCTGGGTCATGGCGGGTCTCCGGGATCAGGGGATCGGGGGATCAGGCGGAACGGCGGGCGAAGGGGGCGGGCAGCACGGCGGCACCGAAGAGCCGCAGCGCCAGCGCGGCGGCAAGCGTGACCAGGGTCTTCGCCGGCTCGTTCACCAGCGGGTGGCGCGACAGGCGCAGGCTGGCAAGCACAAGGCGCAGCGCCTCGCGCCCGTCGCCCGCCGAGACCGCGCGCCGCGCGAGATAGCGCAGCTGATAGGCGCGCGCCGCCGGCGTGTGCCGGGCGAAAAAATCGGGGGCGAGCGGCGCGAGTTTCGCCACCACCCGCTCCCAGGCGGCAAGCTGCCGCCCGCCCGCCGCCGACAGCCCCGCCGGATTCACCCGATAGGCAGTCAGCGTGCCCGGCACCCCCTCGATCTGCCAGTCGGAGGTCAGCGCCAGACGCAGCCAGCATTCGATGTCCTCCGACTGCCGGAAGCGCTCGTCGAACCACCAGTCGCGCACCGTCTCGCCCGCCGGACGCCAGGCGATGGCATCGAGCGCCGCGCGCCGCAGCACCGCGGCCGAGCCGTTGCCGACCGGGTTGCGCAGGAAGACGTGATCGGGTCGGATCCCCCAGAGCCGCGGCCGCTGCGCGAGGCCGAGCGGCTGCCCGGCCCCGTCGATCAGCGCCGATCCCGAAAAGCTGAGCCCCACCGCCGGCGCCTCGGCCAGATGCCGGACATGCGCGGCCAGCTTGTGCGGGCGCCACAGGTCGTCGGCGTCGCAAAAGCCGATGATCGCGCCGCGGGCAACCTGGATGCCGCTGTTGCGCGCGCCGGCAAGGCCGCGGTTCGCCTGCATCACCAGCTGCACCCGGCCATCCTCGCCGGCATGGTCCGCGGCGATCCGCGCGGTGCGGTCGCTCGAGCCGTCATCAACGACGATGATCTCGAGATCGGTGAAGGTCTGCGCGCGCAGGCTGCGCAGCGTCGCGTCCAGCGTGGCTTCGGCGTTGAAGGCGGGCACGATGATCGAGGCGTGGGGCATGGTGGGCACTCCGGGGAAAAGGAACAGGTCAGGCAAAGAGGATGCGGCGCAGCGAGCCGGGCAGCAGCGGGGCGAGCAGCGCGCCCCCCGCCGTCAGCGCACCGCGGCGCGGGGGGGCGAAGAAACCGCCGGGGCTCGCCGCTATGCCGGCAAGCGCCAGGCGCAGCGCCGAGCCGCCACGCTGGTCAAGCCGCAGCGCCCGGCGCGAGAGATAACGCAGGAACACCGCCTCGTGGCGCGGATCGGGGGTCTCGCCATAGCGCGCGGCGCTTTCGACCGCGGCGGCGCGCCCGGCCTGCATCGCCGGCAGGTCGGCCGACAGCCCGCTGACGCTGGTGCGGTAGAAGGTCAGAACCGCGTCGATGCCGATCACCACCGCGCCGCCCCCCACCAGTCGCACCAGCCATTCGAGATCCTCGTTCTGCACCAGCTCCTCGTCGAAGCCGCGGGTGGCCTCGAAGGCCGCGCGGCGGATCGCCAGGTTCGACATCGTGCAGACCGGGTTCTCGCCCAGCAGGTCGAGGATGGTCAGCGGCACCTCGGCAATCTCGGAGGCGGTGCTCGGGCGGTCGGGGTCGGCGCGGAAGAAGGCGACGCGGGCATAGACCGCGCTCACCGCCGGATCGGCGAAGGCCGCATCGAAGCGGGCGAGCTTTTCCGCCGCCCAGAGGTCGTCGGAATCGCAGAAGGCAAGGATCTCGCCCTTCGCCTCGGCAAGGGCGGCGTGGTTGCGCGCGGCCGAGGGGCCGCGACGCGGCGCGGTCACGGCGCGGATGCGCGGGTCGGCGGCCGCGGCCGCGGCGATCAGCGCGGCGGTGGCATCGGTCGAGGCATCGTCGACCAGCAGCGCCTCCCAGTCGGGCAGGGTCTGCGCGGCGAGGCTTTCGAGCGTGGCCGGCAGGGTGGCGGCGGCGTTGCGGCAGGGGATGATGATCGAGAAACGGGGCATGTCGGGGCCTTTCTGTCGGTCAGGCGTTGGCAAGGCGCAGCGCCGGGCGGCGCGGCAGGCGAAGGGCGGAGGCAAGGGCGGGCAGCGCCGCACCAAGCTGGGTGAGGGAAGCGACGGCGAGATAGCCCGCCGCGGTCACGCCGAGCCCGAAGGGGGCGGTCAGCGCAGTGTTGGCGATCAACAGCACGGTCATCGCCAGGGTGACGCGGAACTCGAGCGCCGGGCGGCCCTCGGCGCGCAGCCATTGCGCCGCGGCGGTCCAGACCAGCGCCGGGATCGCGGCCAGGCACAGGGTCGAGACGATGGCACTCATCCCCGCCCATTTCGCACCGAAGAGGATCGGCACATACCAGGGGGCGAGAAGCGCCTGCACCACCACCACCGGGGCGATCAGCCCGACCGAGAGCAGAAGCGCGCGGCGCAGCGCCTGCGCCCGGTCCTCGGCCCGGCACAGCGCCGGGAACAGCGCCACCCCGAAGGCATTGGCAAAGGAGCTGGCCAGCCCGAGCCCGGCGTTGAAGGCGAGGAAATAGGCACCCAGCAGCTCGGGCCCGAGGATCAGGCCGATCACCAGCTTGTCGGCCTGCAGCCGGGCGGCCTTGACCACCTCGACGCCCAGCACCGCGGCGCCGTAGCCGGTGAAGTGGCGCAGCGGCAGGCCCTCGAGGCCCGGCACCGGGCGCCACGGCCGCAGCCGGCGCATGCCGATCAGCCACACCGGCGCCGCGATCAGCCGCGGCAGCACAAGCGCCAGCGGACCGGCCAGCACCAGCGCCAGCACCGCGGTCAGCAGGTTCGCAAAGACCACCTGCGTGCCGCCGATCGCCGCGGTGCGGGCCAGCCGCCCCTCGCGCATCGCAAGCGCGCAGTGAATGAGCCCCGCCGGCATCACCAGATATTCGCCGGCGAGCAGCACGATCATCCCGAAGACGAGCGCATCGCCCGTGCCCGCCCAGACCCCGGCGCCAACCAGCACCTGCAGCGCGAAAAGACCGAGGCACCAGGCGCGGTGGATCTTGCGCCCGGTGATGCAGGCGGCCTCCAGATCGGCCTCGGGCGCGGCGATGATGCGCTGGTTCACACCGTTCTCGGTCAGCGCCTTCAGCAGGTCCGAGGCGGCCATGGCGCCGGCCGCAAGGCCGATCGCCCCGGCGTCGAGGTTGCGCGCCACCACCACCACCACGGCGAGGCGCGAGGCGCGCTGCGCCACGTCGGACAGGCCAAGCGCCATCAGGTGCGAGGCAAAGCTGCCGGCGGTGGGGAAACGGGGCGTGCGCATGGTGTCGGGTCCGGTCTGGGGCGAAATGCCGTTAGGTCATGTCCCCGTTTTACCGCGCCCCCTGCCCCGCCGTCGCGGGAGCCCCCGGAGAGCCGGACGACGCCAAGGGATGTTCCCCTATCCGAAGGGAGAGGGTCGCCCACCCCCGCCGCGCGCGTAGACGCCCGCCCGGCCATCCGATACTCTGCCCGTATTCGCCCCATGTCTTTCACGGAGCAAAGCTTGCGCCCCATCCGCCCCGCCGCCCTCCGGACCTCTTCCGCCCTTGCCCTGTCGCTTGCCCTTGCCGTCGCCTGCGCGCCGGAACGCCGGCCCGACAACCTCGAACCGGCGGCGACGGGCGGCGGCTTTCAGGCGCAATACCGCACCCCCGGACCGAAGCCGAAGGAGGCAGTGGCGCTGCGCTCGGCCGCGATGAATGCCGAGACCTGCCGCGCGCCGGCGGGCGGCACCGGCCGCGCCGCGCACGCCCCCGCAGGCCTGGGCGGCGAGGCGCTCTCGCGCGGTGATCTGCTCGACATCCGGATCTTCGGCGACACCACCTTCAGCGGCGCCTACGAGGTGTCGCGCGACGGCACGGTGAAGCTGCCCTTCCTCGGCGCGGTGCCGGCGGCCGGGCGCGGCTCCGGGTCGGTCGCCAGGGACATCGGCGCGCGGCTCGTCGCCGGCGGGCACTACCCCGAGGCACCCGAGGTCTCGGTGCTGGTCTCCGATTTCGGCTCGGTCCGCGTCGGCGTCTCGGGCGCGGTGTTCGAGCCGCATGTGATCGAGCTCGGCCTGCGCGGCGACACGATCGACACCCGCCGGCAGGAGGCGCTTGGCGGCTCGACCGAGGGGCGCAACCTGTCCGCCGCGCTGCGCGCCGCGGGCGGCATCCGGCCCGACGCCGACCTGTCGGCGGTGCGGCTGACGCGGGGCGGGCGCAGCTATTCGATCGACATGCGCGGCGCGATCGAGGGCACGGCCTTCGACGACGTGATGCTGATCGCGGGCGATACCGTCGCCGTGCCCTCGCGCGGCTGCTTCCAGGAGGCGCTGATGGTGCCGAGCCCGGTCAGCCCGCCGGGCGTGTCGCTCTTCCTGTCGAACCTGACCCAGCCCGCCACCGGCAACGCCCCCTCGGCCAATGGCGCCGAGACCCGGCAGGTGCCCTATGGCACGCGCTTCCTGCAGGCGGCGATCAATGCGAACTGCGTCGGCGGGGCGCTGGCGACCAGCGGGCACCGCTCGGCCGCGCTCTTGTCGCGCAATCCGCTCACCGGCGTCTCGGTCGTGGTCGAGCGGCGGCTCGAGGACATGATGACCCGCGCCGACCGCGACGATTACGACCCCTATCTGCTGCCGGGCGATGCGCTCGCTTGCTATGACAGCACGGTCACCAATATCGCCGACGTGGCGCGGGTGATCGGCGCGGTGGCCGGCGGGTTCTAGCCCGCCACCTGCCCCGCCGCCTGCCCGGCGCGCTGCGCCGCAAGCCAGCCCTCGATCTCGGCCCGGGTCCCGGCCCAGAGCGGCGCGAGCGTCTCCGCCGCGCCGGCCAGCGGCGCGTCATCGCCGCGCTTCGCCGCAGTCTCGATCGCCTGCAGCACCGCCTGCAGCCGCAGCGCGCCGAGCGCGCCGGCCGAGCCCGCACAGCGATGCACCGCCGCCAACGCCGCCGCGCGCGCTGTCGCCTCGGTCATCGGCCCGAAGGCGCCGCCGGCAAGGTCGCCCAGCAGCCCGTCCCCCTGCGTCACGAAACGCTCGAACAGCCCCTGCAGCGCCGCACCGGAAACCATGCCGCCGAAGCGCTCGGGATCGAAGAGCGGCTCGGGGCCCGGAGCCGCCGGCACAGCCGGAACCTCCGCCTCCATCGCCCGCACCGTGCCGGCGAGCAGCCGCACCAGCGCCGGCCGGTCGATCGGCTTCTTCAGGATGTCGGTCATTCCGACCTCGCGGAAGGCGGCCAGCTCCTCGGGCAGGGCATGGGCGGTGACGCCGACGATCGGCACATCGCGCGAGGCGCCGCGGCCGGCGCGGATCTCGCGCGTGGCGTCGCGACCGTCCAGCACCGGCATCGAGACATCCATCAGGATCAGATCGAACCGGGCCGCCGCGGCGCGCTCCACCCCCTCGCGGCCGTTCACCGCCTCGGTGACGATATGGCCCTCGGCCTCGACCATCTCGCGCAGGAGCGTGCGGTTGATCTCGTTGTCCTCGACGACCAGCACAGAGAGCCGCTGCGCCGGCGCCCGCTTGCGCGGCGCGCGGCGCGGGCTGCGGGCCTCGGAAGGCGCGGTCTCGGCCCGTTCGAGCGGCAGGCGCAGCCAGAACAGGCTGCCCTCGCCCGGCGTGCTCTCGACGCCGATCTCGCCGCCCATCAGCTCGACCAGCCGCCGCGCGATGCCAAGCCCGAGCCCGGTGCCGCCCTGCCGGCCATAGGAGCTGTCGACCATCTCGAAATCGCGGAAGATCCGCTCCTGATCGGCCTCGGCGATGCCGGCGCCGGTGTCGATCACCCGGACCTCGACCTCGCGCAGCCCGCCCTCGCCCGGCATCGCCTCGACCTCGATCCGGATCTCGCCGTCGGTGGTGAACTTGGTGGCGTTGTTGACGAGGTTCAGCAGCACCTGGCGCAGCTTGGCCGCATCGCCCATGCAGGGATCGAAGGGCGCGCCGCACCAGCTCCAGCCCAGCCGGTTGCCATGCGCCCGCGCCAGTTCACGCTGGTTCGACACCACGTCGTCGAGCACCCGCGACAGCTGGAACGGCGCGCGCGTGAGCACCATCATTCCGGCCTCGAACTTCGACAGGTCGAGCACGTCGTTGACCAGCCCGCTGAGCAACCGTCCCGACAGCTCGACCGTGTCGACATAGCGGCGCTGACGCGCATCGAGCCCGGTGTCGCGCAACAGCGAGATCGAGCCGAGAAGCCCGTTCAGCGGCGTGCGCATCTCGTGCGACATCACCGCGACGAAATCGGCCTTCGCCTTCTCGCCGGCCACGGCCCGGTCGCGCGCCTCGGTCAGCGCCGCCTCGGCCTGTTTCAGCACCGAGATGTCGCGGATGAACAGCACGAACAGCCGCCGCCCGCCGGCATCGGCGAGCCGCACCGAGACCTCGGCCGGGAAGGTGGTGCCGTCGCGCCGCACCCCGTCGAGATAGATCCGGTCATGCACGCCGGGCAGCGGGTCGCGCAGCTCGGCCGCAAGGGCAAGGCCGCCCGGCGCGGTCTCGGCCCCCGGCGGCAGGATCAGGCCCAGCATGTCGCGCCCCTTCGCCTCGGCCGCGGTATGACCGAAGATCGTCTCGGCCGCCGGGCTGAACTCGATGATCCGGCCGCGACGATCGCACAGGATGATGCCGTCGAGCGAGGTCTCGATCACCGTGCGCATCCGCGCGGCGGTGACGGCACGTTCATCCGCGCGGGTCTCGCTCAGCCGATAGAGCCGCAGCAGCGACACCGCGAGCAGCGAGATCGCGACGAACAGCACCGAGGCGACGCCGCCGAGCCGCATCAGCATGGTGGTGACGGCGACGCGGCCGGCATCCGACTGCCGGGCGAATTCGGCAAGCCCGATCAGCGAGAGCGAGCGCACCGTCGGCGCCACCCGCTCGGCCGCGGCATCGAGCGTGGGCAGGCTGGCCTCCAGCGCGTCATCCGGCCCGTCGATCGCCGGCATCATCTGCGCAAGCGCCGCGCTGGTGTCGGCAAAGGCGCGGGAGAATTCCGCGTCATCGCGCAGCTTGGCATAGGTGCCGGTGGCGCGGAAGGTGTCGATGCGGCTGTAGAAGATATCGAAGCGGGTGCGCAGCTCGGCCAGGTCGGCGGTGCTCAGCATGCCTTGCATGCTGTCGATCCGCGCCTCCTCGATCGCATGGTGATAGCGCAGGAATTCGGTGTCGACCTGGGCGAGCGTCCATTGCAGGTTGTCGGACGAGGCGGTGCGCAGCGCGCGCAACTGCCCCATCACGCTGACGCTCATCACCGCGATCAGCCCGAGCGCCAGCGCGAAGACCAGGACGATCAGCCCGGGGCGCAGCCATCGCAACCGGCTGCGCCGGGGACTGTCAGGCTGCGCGCTCTCTGCCTCGACCTGCCACACGATCGGTCCGCCTCCCGCCCGTCAGGGCTTCAGTTCCAGCCGGTCGAGCTGCCAGATGCTGCGCGAATAGACCACCTCGCTGCGATAGTCGGCGCGCGCATCATAGGGATAGACGATCCACAGCGGCCCCTTCTCGCGCACCGACATCGGCTTGCCGTTGCGCAGATAGGCGACGATCGGGCCATCGGAGGGCCATGTCTCGACCGGGATCTCGACCGAATAATCGTTGATCGCGCGGGCGAGGATCGCCCGGCCGGTCATCCCGGTCGCGGCCAGCAGCGCCGAGAGCGGCACGCCGGTGAAGGTCTGCGGCCCCTCGGTCCAGATCGTGGTGGTGGTGAAGGTGGCCTGCGGCAGCGCCGCCAGCATCGCCTGATCGAGCTGCACCGTCACCGGCGCGGCGGCGCCGGCGACCGACCCGGTGATGGTCAGCAGCACGGTGCCGGTGGGCTTTTGCGCCAGCACCTCGGCGCCGGAGGTGTCGGTGCCGGCAAGGCCCGGCAGCGGCGCGGTCAGGAACAGGCAGCCGGCAAGGGCGAGCGAAAGGAGCGGATGAAAACGTCTGGTCATGGGATCCCCGGGGTCGGACAGGGTTGCGGAAGGCATGGCGGAAGAATCTCCCGCCACGGTTGAGATCAGGCTAACACGTTTGGCGTGCGCAGCTGCGGGAACATCGGCACAGCTGACCTATCCGATGGGATAGGTCAGCCTATCTGTCCGTTCAGCAGGCCCCGCGCCCGGTGACCAGCGCCCGGAAGGTCAGCGCGATCACCACGAGGTCGAGCACGATCGTGGCCGAGCGCGCATGCACGCGGTCCATCTCGACCATCCGCTCGAAGCTGATCTCGGCGCGGCCCGAGACCTGCCACAGCCCGGTCAGCCCCGGCTTCACCGCCAGCCGCTCGCGCGCATGGGCGGGATAGGCGGCGACCTCCTCGGGCAGGGCCGGGCGCGGCCCGACGATCGACATCTCGCCACGCAGCACGTTGAACACCTGCGGCAGTTCGTCGAGCGAAAACCGGCGCAGCACCCGGCCAACGCAGGTGACGCGCGGGTCATGGCGGGCCTTGAAGCAGATCCCGGCGCGGTCCGAACTGGCCAGAAATGCGTCCCGCCGCGCCTCGGCATCGGCGTGCATCGAGCGGAACTTGAACACCGTGAAGGGACGGCCGTCGCGGCCGATCCGGGTCTGGCGGAAGAGCGCGGGGCCGCGCGACTCGAGCCGGATCGCCAGCGCGATCAGGGCGAAGAGCGGAGCAAGCAGAAGCAACGCTCCCCCGGCCACGGCGAGATCGAGCAGCCGGCGCTGCACCCCGATCGCGCCGCGCAGCCGCAGTGCCTCGGTCGCGGCGCGGGCGAGGAAGACGGGATTGCCGGCGAGGTAGCGGCGGGCCATGCGGCGCGGCTCCATCGCCAGCCGCCACACCCATTCGGCGCGCACCCGGCGCACCAGCGCCGGCGCCCGCCGCTGCCGGCCGGCGAGGAAGTCGATCAGCGCGCCCACGCCAAGCGTCAGCCGCGGCGCAAGCCGCTCGGCATGCTCAGCCAGCCACAGGTCCTGCGCCGGCACGCCAAGCGCGACAATCAGCAGATCGGCGCCCGAGGCGTTGATCGCGGCGATCGCCGCGGCGCTGTCGCGCGCGCCCTCATACCCGTCGCGGGTGCCGACGATGCGCAGATCCGACATCCGCCGGGTCAGCGCCGCGGCCGCGGCCTCGGCCACGCCCGGCGCCGCGCCGAACAGGAACACCGACAGCCCGCGCAGCGCCGCCTCGTGCAGAAGCGCCGGCACCAGATCGGTGCCGTTCAGGTTGGCGGTGAAGCTTTGCCCCTGCATGCGCGCCGCAAGCTCGACCCCGATGCCGTCGGGCAGGACGAGGTCCGCCGAGGCCAGCGCCGCCGCATAGGCCGGATCGTGCGCGGCGACATTGCCGCAATGCGCGTTCAGGAAAGCCACGCGGCGCCGGCCGGGGGCGAGCATCGCCGCAATCGCGGCATCGGCACTGGCATCGACAAGGTCGAGCCCGAACAGCCGGATCGCGGGCAGGCCGGCACTGCGCGGCGCGGCGGCGGAGACGGCGGCGGAGACGGGGGCAGAGGCGGTGAAGGCGGCGGAGGGAAGCGAGAAGGTCATGGCGGGTCTCCGGAAGCATGGATCTGCCCCCAACCTGCCTGCCCTGCCCCTGCCCGCTCCAGCACGCGGCGGGAGGGGCGCGCCCCGCCCCGGGATAGGCCGCTGTCCCGCCGCAGCGGCCCTCTGCCCCGCCGCGACAGGCTGTCCCATCCGGCCGGATAGGTCCCCCTATCCCGCAGCCCACCCCAAAATCGCCATGATCTGGTGCAATGAAAGCGACGGGAGGGCCGCAACATGCAACCATATCCGCCAGGCGAATCAACCGGGAGGAGAGCAGCCGTGACCACGAGACCGGCCGGCGGCCCCGGGGCGCCCCTGCGCGTCCTGATCGCCGACGACCACGACCTGCTGCGCGACACGCTGGTGCTGTTCCTCGAAAGCGAGGGCGGCATGGTGGCCGAGACCGTCGCCGACCTGCCCGCGGCCATCGCCGCGATCCGGCGCGGACCGGCCTATGACCTCGTGCTGCTCGACCTCGCGATGCCGGGAATGAACGGGCTCGAGGGGCTCGAGCAGATCCTTGCGCTCGACGGCGGGCAGCGGGTGGCGCTGATCTCGGGCACCGGCACGCCGGAGCTTGCCGAACGCGCGCTGGCGCTTGGTGCGGCGGGCTATGTGCCGAAGACACTTGCCGCGAAATCGCTGGTCAATGCTGTGCGCTTCATGGCCATGGGCGAGCAATATGCGCCGCTCGACTTCCTGCGCGGCGCCGCCGAGGACCCAGCCCACCCGCTGCGCGAACGGCTGACCCGGCGCGAGGCCGAGGTGCTCGAGGGCCTCGTCGAGGGCAAGTCGAACAAGGAGATCGCCCGCGATCTCGAGGTGACCGAGCCCACGGTCAAGCTGCACGTGAAGACGCTCTACCGGAAGATCGGCGCCCATAACCGCACCCAGGCGGCGATGATCGCGCGCGACGCGGGGCTGTTCTGACCTATCCGGACGGATAGGTCGCCCTCTCCCATCGCGTCCCCGGCCGATCCCTCCTCGCGGCGGCATTCGCCGGCGCGCTGCGCTAGAAGGAAGGAGAGGAGGCGCTGGCCATGATGTTGAATGACACGCCGCTTGCAAGCGCCGAAGCCACCACTCTCAGCACGGCGAGCGGTCGCGGCGGGCGTCTCCTCTTCAAGCGACGGACGTGGCGCGAGCTCTCGTGGCTGCGGCTCGTCGGCGGCGGTCGGCTCGATGATGCCGGCCGCCTGCCCCGCTATGGCGTGATTGCGCTGCTGGGCGCGGCGGCGATCTGGACGCCGATCGGCGCCTATCTGGCGAAGGCGCCGCTGCGCTACAGCTCCGAACTGTCGCTGATCCTGCCGGGCTCGGGCAGCTCTGCCTCGGTCAATCTCGACCAGCTCGGGCAGGCCTCCTCGGCGGCGCCCTCGCCGTTTTCGTCAAGCACCGTCAGCCCGACCGAGACCTACAAGCGGCTGCTCTCGGCCGACCGCATCCTTGCCGCCGCCGCCGCGCGCCGGGGGATGGCGCCGCGGGACTTCGGCAAGCCGCGGATCGAGCTGGTCGATCAGACCGGGCTGATCCAGCTCGAGCTGACCGGTCCCAGCCCCGAAGAGGCGCAGGCGCGCGCCGGCGCGCTGCTTGCGGCCTTCTTCAGCGCGCTTGATGCGCTGCGCCATGACGAACAGGCGCAGCGGCGCGGCAGCGAGGATCGCGCGATCGAGGAGTACCGCGCCACCGTCGCCGCCACCCGGGCCGAGGTGGCACGACTGCAGAGCGACAGCGGCCTTGCCTCGGCCGCGCAATATGCCGCCCTGGTCAGCGAGACGGACGCCCTGCGCGCCCGCGTGGCGGATCTGTCGGCGCAGCTTGACGACCGGACCGAGGCCGAGGCGAGCCTCGAGACCCGGCTGGGCGTCACCCCGGAACTCGCGGCGGCGCTGCTCAAGCTGCAGGCCGATGCGCAGCACGCGGCCCTTGCCACCGCGGCGGCCGAGGCGGCGGCGGCGCTCGCCCCGCTGTCGCGGCTCGGCCCCGGCCATCCCGAACGGCGTACCGCCGAGGCGGGCTTTGCCGCGGCGCGCGCCCGGATGCTGGCCCATGCCGAGGCGCTGACCGGGCTCGCCCCGGCGCAGCTTGCCACGCTCGACCTCACCCGCGCGGACGAGCGCGCCGGGCTGCTGCGCGACCTCGTCGCGGCCGAGACGGCGCGGGCGGGGCTCGCGGCGGAACGTGCGAGCCAGCGCGCGCGGCTCGCGACGATGGAGACCCGGGTCGAGGCGCTGCGCGCGCCTGCCGCGCGGCTCGAGGATGGCGAGCGCAACTTCCGCGTCGCGGAAACGGTTCTTGCCTCGGCGATGGCACGCTCGGGCAGTGCGAAGACCGATCTTTACGCCTCCTACCCGCTGGTGCAGGTGCTCGAGGACCCGTCGCTGCCCGATGCCCCCTCCTCGCCGCGGCGCGGGCTGGCGATTGCGGCGGGCGGTGCGGCGACGATCTTCCTGCTGATCGGGCTCACTCTTGGCTGGGTGCGCAAGCCGCTGATCGGCCGGCTTCTGGCGCCGCGCCCGGTCGCGACCGCCGCGCCATGACCGCGCCACTCGCCCCCGCCAACCCGGCCGAGGCGATGGTGTGGAAGGCGCAGGTCTGGACCTGGCCGCTCTACTTCCTCGGCGCCCTCTATGTCGCGGGGCCGGTGCTGGGCTGGACGCTGGCGATGCTGGCGGCACTCTCGCTCTACCTCGGCCCGGCGATCCGGCCCGACCTGCGCGCCACCGGCCCGGTGCCGGGGCTGGTGCTGGTCTGGTTCGCGGGCATGGCCGTGCTGCTGATCGCGCTCTGGGTCGGGCATCTCGACTGGGGCCTTGGCACCGGCGCCACGATCAAGTCGACGATCGGCTGGATGAAGGGCTGGGCGCTGATCCCGCTGTTCCTGCTCGCCGGCGCGGTGCTGCCGGTGCGGCGCGAGATCCTGGTGCGCGGGCAATGCGTCGTCGGGCTGTGGACGGCCTGCCTGACGCCCCTCCTGTTCCTCGCCCCGATCCTGCATCTGCCCGAGAAGATCTTCACCTCGCCGCTGAAGGCGATCGGCGGCCCGGGGCCCGAGTATTTCAGCGTCTACCTCTTCACCTATGACCCGGCGAGCTGGACCCCGCGCTGGCAGTTCTATGCCCCCTGGTCGCCCTTTGCGGCGCTTCTGGGCGTCATCATGGTGGTCTTCGCGCTGGAAGAGAAAGAGAGGCGCTGGCGGATCGCCGGGCTGGCGGGCGGGCTGGCGATGATCGTGCTGTCGAAATCGCGCATGGGGATGATCGGCCTTGTCGCCTGCACGATCGGGCCACGGATGGTGCCGCTCGTCGCCCGCAGTGCGGTCTGGATGACGCTTGCGGGACTCGCGGCCTCGCTTGCCGTTCTGGGCCCGACGCTTGCGCGGCTCATGGGCGATGCGGTCGCGGCCTTCAAGGGCGCGCGCGCCGACAGCACCCGGGTGCGCGAGACGCTGCAGCGCATCGCCGGCGAGCGCTGGCGGGCCGAGGCCTTCTGGTTCGGCCATGGCACCGTCGCGCCCGGCGGCCATGTCGTCGAGCACATGCCGATCGGCAGCCATCACACCTGGTGGGGGCTCTTGTTCGTCAAGGGCATCGTCGGCTTCACCGGGCTTCTGGTGCCGATGGTGCTGCAGACCCTGAACGCGCTGCTCGAGGCCGGGCGGGGCGCCGCGGGGCGGCTGCCCCTTGGCGTGATGATGACGATCCTGCTGCTGTCCTTCGGCGAGAACCTGGAGATCGAGGCCTATATGCTGTGGCCGGCACTGATGGCGCTTGGGGTGAACCTGCGCGAACAGGCCCGCCGTGCCCGGCCCCCCGAATGCCAGCCTCCGCAACGCGACAGGGGGGCCGAAGCCCCCCTGCCTGCGTCGTCCGGTTCCGGGGGCCCGCTCAGCGCGGGCTGAGACCGCGCAGCCGTTCCGAGCGGCGGCGCAGCAGCTCGACCGTGGCCAGAAGCGCGATCGAGATCACCACGAGGATCGTCGCCACAGCGAGGATCGCCGGCGAGATCTGTTCGCGGATGCCGTTCCACATCTGCCGCGGGATCGTCTGCTGATCGTGGTTGGCGATGAAGAGCACCGCGACCACCTCGTCGAACGAGGTCACGAAGGCGAAGAGGCCGCCCGAGACCACGCCCGGCAGGATGAGCGGCATCACCACCCGGAAGAAGGCCGTGCGCGGGTTCGCGCCAAGCGAGGCCGCCGCCCGCACCAGCGACTGGTCAAATCCCGAGAGCGTCGCCGTCACCGTGATGATGACGAAGGGAATGCCAAGCGCGGCATGGGCGAGGATGATCCCCGCATAGGTGCCCGCAAGCCGCCCCCATTCCAGATGCACCCCGCCCGACAGGCTGAGCACCGGCAGCCACTGGCCCGAGTAGAAGAAGAACATGCCCGTGGCCGAGATGATGATCGGCACGATCATCGGCGAGATCAGCACCGCGGTGATCTGCTTGCGGAAGGGCATCTCGGGCCGGGTCAGGCCGAGCGCCGCGATGGTGCCGAGGCCCGCCGAGAGCAGCGTCGCGCAGACGCCGATGATGACCGAGTTCTTCGTCACCTGCATCCAGGTGGCGTTGTGCCAGAAATCCCACCAGAAGGCAGAGCCGCGCTCGGCCTCGGGGTTCTGCATGCCGAAGGTGAGGAGCGCATCATACCAGCGCAACGAGTAGCCCTCGGGGTCGAAGGTCAGCATCTTCTGGGTGAAGGTGAAGTAGGGCTCCGCGTTGAAGCTGAGCGGGATCACGATGATGATCGGCGCGATCAGAAAGATCAGGATCAGCGCGCAGATCACCAGGTAAGTGTAATGCCACAGCCTTTCGAGCGGGCTTGCGTAGACGGGAAGCGCCATCGGTCCTCTCTCCTCAGCCGAGCTTCATCTTGTCGATGCCGACAAGCTTGTCGTAGATCCAGAAGAAGATCAGCACGATCGCCAGCAGCTCGGCGGCGAGCGCCGCGGCCAGCGACCAGTTCAGCGTCTTCTGCATGTGCATCGCGATCATGTTGGAAATCATCTGGCCATCGGCGCCGCCGACGAGCGCCGGGGTGATGTAATAGCCCATCGCCAGGATGAAGACCAAAAGCCCCCCTGCCCCGATGCCGGGCAGCGTCTGCGGCAGATAGACCCGGCGGAAGGCGGTCCAGGACGTGGCGCCAAGCGAGCGCGCCGCGCGCACATAGCTGGGCGGGATCGTCTTCATCACCGAATAGAGGGGCAGGATGGTGAAGGGCAGCAGGATGTGGGTCATCGCCACGATCGTGCCGGTCTCGTTATACATCATCTGGATGCGGTGGTCGTCGCGGATCAGGCCCAGCCAGACCAGCAGGTCGTTCACCACGCCCTGGCTTTGCAGCAGCACCATCCAGGCGGTGGTGCGCACCAGGAGCGAGGTCCAGAACGGCAGCAGCACCAGGATCATCAGCAGCATCGCCTTGCGCATCGGCAGCGAGGACAGCAGGAAGGCGATCGGAAAGCCCAGCAGCAGGCACAGCGCAGTGATCTCGAGCGAGAGCATCAGCGTGCGACCCATCAGCTTCTTGTAGATCGCCTGGCCCTCGGCCACCGGCACAATCTTGCCTGTCTCGTCACGGGTCAGGTCGTTCGCGGCGAGATAGAAGTCGAGGGTGAACGGGCTCGAGGCCGAGCGCATCGCGCGCCAGACGTTCGGATCGTCCCATTTCTTCTCGACCTTCAGGATCGCCTCCTTGAACGGTGGCTGGAACTTGTCGGCGCCGCGCGCGGTCGATGTGAAGAGCGAGCGGGTGCCCGAGACGTCATAGTTGATCCGGGTGCCCGCCTCGCCGGCACTGCGGTTCTTCTTCATCAATGCAAGGTCTGCGGCGAGCGCGGCATAGGCGCTCTCGTCGATCTCCGAGCCCTCGGGATGGGTCGAGAACCACTCGACCAGCGCCGGGGCGTTCTTGCTGAAGGTGTCGTTGTAGAACGACTGGAACAGCATCTGCCCGATCGGCACGATGAACGAGATCAGGATGAACAGAAAGAGCGGCGCGACAAGCAGGAAGGCGCGGCGGCGGCGCACGGCAAGCGAGGCGGCAAGCGCGGCCTTGAGCGGCTTGCCGTCCGCGGTGGTGATCATTTGGGAGGTCGCGTCGGTCATTCGGTTCCCCTTCGGAAGGCGCGTCGGGGCCACCGCGGCGAAGGCGGCGGCGCGGGGGAGAGGGAGGACGGGGAAACCCCGTCCTCCGCAGTCTGAAGGTCAGACGATCAGCTGGCGAGCCAGGCGTTGAACTTCTCGGCCAGTTCCGCATCGTGGTCCGCCCAGAAGGTCGGGTCGGTCCAGATCGGGTTCTTCATGTTCTCCGGGTTCGTCGGCATGTAGGGGGCCATCTCGGTCTTGCCGTCCTTGTACATGCCGATGAGCGCGTTCGACGATTTCCGGGCCGGGCCGTAGGCGATGTATTTCGCCTGATCGGCCAGACGCTGGGTGTCGGTCGAGAAGGCCAGGAACTTCTTCGCGTCCTCGAGATGCGGCGCGCCCTTCGGGATCGCCCAGAGGTCATAGTCCATGTATTCGCCGTCCCAGATCGTGCCGAAGGGCTTGCCCTCGCCCACTTCGGCGGCGAAGAAACGGCCGTTGTAGCCGGTGGTCATCACCACTTCGCCATCGGCCAGCAGCTGCGGCGGCTGCGCGCCGGCTTCCCACCAGACGATGTCCTTCTTGATGCTGTCGAGCTTCTTGAAGGCGCGCGCCACGCCCTCGTCGGTGCCGAGCACCTCATAGACCTTGTCGGGCGCAACGCCGTCGGCGACCAGCGCCATTTCCATGGTGCGCTTGGCGGTCTTCAGCAGGCCGCGCTTGCCCGGGTATTTGGTGGTGTCGAAGAAATCGGCCAGCGTCGAGGGTTCGTTGCCCGGGAACTTGGTCTTGTCATAGGCAACGACCGTGCCCCAGACGATGTTCGCCACGGCGCAGTCCTGGATCGCGCCCGGCACGAAGTCCTCGGTCGCCGGGGTGCCATCGGGCGCCGGCGGCAGCATCGCCGGGTCGATCGGCTCGAGCAGGCCTTCGTCGCACAGCCTGATCGCGTCCGAAAGCTCGATGTCGGCGAGGTCGATCGAGACGTTGCCGGCCTCGACCTGCGCCTTCAGCGGCGTCGCCGGGTTGTCGGCGTCGATCGAGTTGATCTTGACCCCGGTCATCGCAGTGAAGGGCTTGTGATAGGCCTCGACCTGCGAAACGGTGTAGGATCCGCCCCAGGAGACGATGTTGAGCTCCTGCGCCGAGGCGGCATAGCCCGTCGCCACCAGCGCGGTGGTGAGGATCAAAAGTTTCTTCATGGTTTACTCCCCTGTTGGTCTTGTCTGACTTGTCGTCATTTCTGTCGGAGCGACGGTTCCGCCGCCCGCGTTTTTGAGCTGCGCCCGGATCACATCGGGTCGAGGGCGCGCGCGTCCTGCGGATGCCAGCCGATCTTCAGCCTCTCGCCCGGACGCAGCTTGGTCTGGCCGAGCGTGTTGCGCGACTTCATCACGAAGTCGTCGATCCCGGCAACCCGCATCCGGGTGCGGAAGATGTCGCCCATGTAGATCACCTCGAGCACCTCGGCGTCGATCATGTGGGCACCCGGCGGCATCATCTCGGGTTTGAACTCGATGCGCTCGGGGCGGATCGAGACCAGCGTCTCCTGCCCGACGTGGCGGATGTTGACGGGCGTGGCGTTGATCAGCTCGCCGGTCTGCAGCCGCACCGTGCAGGTTTCCTCCTCGAGGCTCTCGACGGTGCCGGGCAGCTTGTTGTTCTCGCCGATGAACTGGGCGACGAAGCTGTTCTTCGGCCGCTCGTAAAGCTCGTCGGGCGGGGCCAGCTGCTGGATCCGGCCGTCGTTGAACACCGCAACGCGGTCCGACATCGTCAGCGCCTCGCCCTGGTCGTGGGTGACATAGACGACGGTGATGCCCAGCCGTTCGTGCAGCGCCTTGATCTCGAACTGCATGTGCTCGCGCAGCTGCTTGTCGAGCGCGCCGAGCGGCTCGTCCATCAGCACGAGTTCCGGATCGAAGACGAGGGCGCGGGCCAGCGCGATGCGCTGCTGCTGGCCGCCCGACATCTGCGCCGGGCGACGGTTCGCGAACTTGCCCATCTGCACCATGTCGAGGGCGCGCTTCACCTTCGCCTCGCGATCGGACTTGCCCATGCCACGCACCTCGAGCGGGAAGGACAGGTTCTCGGCCACCGTCATGTGCGGGAAAAGCGCATAGTTCTGGAACACCATGCCGATGCCGCGCTTGTGTGGCGGCAGGTGGTTGATGTTCGTCCCGCCAAGGCGTATCTCGCCGTGCGTCGCGGTCTCGAACCCCGCCAGCATCATCAGGCAGGTCGTCTTGCCCGAGCCGGACGGGCCGAGCATCGTCAGGAATTCGCCCTTGCCGATCGAGAGGTTAAGGTCCTTCACAACCAGAGTTTCGCCGTCATAGCTCTTCTGGACGTGATCGAATACGACGAAACCTTCGTCGGTCGCTGCAGTCGTCAAATTCGGGCTCCCCTGTCGTTTTTTTGGTTCGTTTGCTCCCGTGAGGGAAGCTTACGCAAGCGGGCAATCGGATTTCAACCCGGAAAACCCGTCGCGACAAAATGGGACCGAAACGGACCGATCTCCTGTCACCGAACCGTCAGAAAGCGGCGCACTAGCCTCAAAGCGCGACCTGCCCCCTGCGTCAGACTGTCCATTTTCGAGGCATCGCGACAACGGCCCCGGCCGCGCCGGCAGACGTCGCGTCAGTCGCGGGGCGCCGGCAGAGGTCGAATCGTCACGCCAAACGCCCCCGCCGCGCCGCTTTCAAGGGCGCGGACGAATCGCGGCCGGGGCCGCGCGCGTCATCACTGTCGGGGAAAGAGGCGTGCCGCCCCGCGCCATCCATCCGGACGCGCGCGCGGCGGCACGGCGCGGGCTCAGCCGAGCCGGGTCTTCACCATCGGGCCGACGGCGCCAAAGTCCATCTGCCCGGTGTATTTCGTCTTCAGTTCGGCCATCACGCGGCCCATGTCGCGGATCGAGCTGGCGCCGACCCTCGCGATCGCCGCATCGACCGCGGCGGTGACTTCCTCGGCGCTCAGCTGGCGCGGCAGGAACTCCTCGATCACCCTGACCTCGGCGAGTTCCTTCTCGGCCAGTTCGAGCCGGCCGCCCTCTTCATAGGCGCGCGCAGATTCCTGGCGCTGCTTCACCATCTTGCCGAGGATGCCCAGCACCTCGGCATCGCCGATCGACACCGCCTCGCCTTCGGTCCGCATCGCGATCTCGCGATCCTTGATGGCCGCATTGATCAGCCGCAGCGTCGAGAGACGGGCGGCGTCCTTCGCCTTCATCGCCTCTTTCAATGCCGCGGAAAGCCGCTCGCGCATCTGCATCACGTTGTCCTCATCTGACCCAAGGGCGTCAGGATACCCCTGCCAACGCCCCGGCGCAAGCTGCGTAACTTATTGATTTAAAACGATAACATCTTTTGCCGCAAGGGCCTTGACCCGGCAGGCCCGCCCCCGTAGGTTCCAGCAGATTTTGCCCCGGGGAGTCGCGCCATGCCTGCAATCAACCAGTCATCGGAAAAGCCCACCGCGCTGATCGCGCTTGCGGACGGGCAACTGTTCTACGGCAAGGGGTTCGGCGCCGCCGGCGTCACCGTCGCCGAGCTGGTGTTCAACACCGCGATGACCGGCTATCAGGAGATCATGACCGACCCGAGCTATGCCGGCCAGGTCGTCACCTTCACCTTCCCGCATGTCGGCAACGTCGGCGTCAACACCGAGGATGACGAGACCGCCGAGCCGGTCGCCGCCGGCCTCGTGGTGAAATGGGACCCGACCGATCCCTCGAACTGGCGCGCCACCGATGACCTTGTCGACTGGCTGGTGAAGAAGGGCCGGATCGGCGTCGGCGGCGTCGACACCCGCCGCCTGACCCGCGCGATCCGCCAGCAGGGCGCCCCGCATGTCGCCATCGCCCACGATCCCGAAGGCAACTTCGACATCGAGGCGCTGGTGAAGAAGGCGCGCGAGTGGAAGGGCCTTGTCGGCCTCGACCTCGCCAAGGACGTGACCTGCGCGCAAAGCTACACCTGGGACGAGAAGCGGTGGGCCTGGCCCGAGGGCTACAGCCGCCGCGAGGGCCCCGGCCTGAAGGTCGTCGCGATCGACTATGGCGCGAAGCGCAACATCCTGCGCTGCCTCGCCTCGGCCGGCTGCGAGGTCACCGTGCTGCCCGCCTCGGCCACCGCCGAGGACGTGCTCGCACTGAACCCCGAGGGCGTGTTCCTGTCGAACGGCCCGGGCGACCCGGCCGCGACCGGCGCCTATGCCGTGCCGATGATCAAGGGCATTCTGGAAACCGAGCTGCCGCTCTTCGGCATCTGCCTCGGCCACCAGATGCTCGCCCTCGCGCTTGGCGCGAAGACGATCAAGATGAACCACGGCCACCACGGCGCCAACCACCCGGTCAAGGACCTGACCACCGGCAAGGTCGAGATCACCTCGATGAACCACGGCTTCACCGTCGATGCACAGACCCTGCCGAAGGGCGTGCAGGAGACCCATGTCTCGCTCTTCGACGGCTCGAACTGTGGCATCGCGATGGAGGGGCGGCCGGTGTTCTCGGTGCAGTATCACCCGGAGGCCAGCCCCGGCCCGCAGGACAGCTATTACCTCTTCGAACGCTTCGCCGAGGCGATGCGGGCCCGCCGCGCCGGCTGAGCGCGTCGAGGCAGGACATGCCGGGGCGGCTTCGGGACACCGGGCCGCCCCTTTTCGTTTCCGCCCAGCCCCGGCGCCGGGAACCAGATTAACCTTGCGTTAACCTCGCTCTGGAATCCTGTTTCCGCAACACCAGCGCAGCGGGGGCGGCATGATCTCGGACGAGGGGGGCCGGATCGACGGAGCGGCGGCGGACGGCACCCCGGGGCTTGCCGGGCTTGCCGCCAGCGGGCGCGTCGGCATCACCGCGCGCCGCGCACGCACGCCCCGCCCGGTCAGCGGACGCCGACCGCTCGGCCGGATCCTGCTCGATCACGGCGCGGTCACGCCGGGCGACCTGACCACGGCCCTTGCCCTGCGCGAGCGCGAGGACGTCCGGCTGGGGGACATCCTGCTGACGCATGGCTGGGTGAGCGAGGCGGCGCTGATGGCGGCACTGGCCGAGCAATGGCAGGCCGCGCGCGTCGATCTGGCCGCCGAACCGCCCGACCCGCGGCTGATCGACGCCCTCGGCCCCGAGCTGTGCCTGAAGGAGGCGATGGTGCCGTGGCGGCGGATCGGCGCGACCACGGTGATCGCCACCGCGCGGCCCGAGGAGTTCACCCGCCTGCGCGGCGCCCTGCCCGTCGAGTTCGCCCCCTACCGGATGGTTCTCGCCCCCGAGCGGGCGGTGCATGACGCGCTGCTTTCGCGCCGCCAGACGGCCCTGATCCGCCGCGCCGAATGCCGCGTCGCCGCCACCGAAAGCTGCCGCAGCCACGACGGCGAGCGCGCCGCGCGACTTGCGCTCGGGGCGATGGCCGGGATCGCGCTCGGTCTGCTGCTGGCGCCGATGGCCGTCTTCGCCGTGCTGTTCGCCTGGGCCATCGCCACACTCGTGCTGACCATGGCGCTCAAGCTGCTGGCCTGGCTCGCCGAGCTGCACCGCCTGGCGACGACCCTGCCGCCGGCGCAGGTCACGGCGCCGATCCGCCTGCCGGTGATCTCGATGATGGTGCCGCTGTTTCGCGAGCACGATATTGCCGAGCGCCTGGTCGACCGGCTCGGCCGCCTGACCTACCCGCGCGAGCTGCTCGACGTGCTGCTGGTGGTCGAGGAAGGGGACTGGACGACGCGTGACGCGCTGGCCGGCGCGACGCTGCCGCGCTGGCTGCGGGTCGTCACCGTCCCCGATGGGCCGATCCGGACGAAGCCGCGGGCTCTGAACTTTGCGCTGAACTTCTGCCGCGGCTCGATCGTCGGGGTCTGGGATGCCGAGGACATGCCAGATCCCGACCAGCTCCACGCCGCGGCCCGCCGCTTTGCCGAGGCCCCGCCCGACGTCGCCTGCCTGCAGGGGGTGCTCGATTACTACAACCCGCGCACGAACTGGCTCGCGCGCTGTTTCACCGTGGAATATGCGGTCTGGTTTCGCGCCGTGCTGCCCGGCGTCGCGCGGCTCGGCCTGGCCGTGCCGCTGGGTGGCACCACGCTGTTCTTCCGCCGCGACCTCCTTGAGGCGGTCGGCGCCTGGGATGCTTTCAACGTCACCGAGGATGCCGATCTGGGCATCCGCCTCGCGCGGCGCGGCCTGCGCACCGAACTGCTCGCCACCGTCACCCGCGAAGAGGCGAACTGCCGCCCCCTGCCCTGGGTCAAGCAGCGCTCGCGCTGGCTCAAGGGCTATGCGATGACTTGGGGGGTGCACATGCGCACGCCCGGACAGCTGTGGCGCGAGCTGGGCGCCTGGCGCTTTCTCGGCCTGCAGGTGATGTTCCTCGGCGCGCTCTCGCAATACCTGCTGGCGCCGGTGCTGTGGAGCTGCTGGCTCATCTTCCTCGGCTTGTGGCACCCGGTGCGCGACCTGCTCTCGGCCGGAAGCGAAACGGCGCTGCAGGCCCTCTTCTCGCTGGCCGAGATCGTCAATCTCGCGGTCGGGATCTGGGCGGTACGCGGCCCCCGCCATCGCCACCTGCTGCCCTGGGTGCCAACGCTGCACTTCTATTTCCCGCTCGGCGCGCTCGCCGGCTGGAAGGCGATCTACGAGGTCGTCACCCGGCCCTTCTACTGGGACAAGACCGCGCACGGGCTGTTCGACGCGCTGCACGGCGTCGCGGCGCCGGCAACACCCGCCCCGGCCCTCGCTCCGGCAACCGCCGAGCCCGCCCGCCCGCCGCGGGCACCGCAGATCGACTAGCGCCCCTCGACCGCGCCCTTGTGCCCGCCCTGGGCATCGAGCTTCAGCCGCGTCTCGAAGGCCTTCGAGATATGCGCCCGCAGCGCCGCCGCGGCCCCCTCCTCGTCGCCCTTGCGGATCGCGTCCACGATCGCCTGGTGTTCGGCCAGCGCCGTCTCGCCCCGCCCCTCGGCCGCCAGCGATGTGGTCGCCAGAAGCGCCATCGAGCGGTGCACGAGGTCGAGCTGCTGCACCAGATAGCGGTTGTGCGAGGCCAGATGGATCTGCCGGTGGAAGCGCTTGTTCGCCTGCGACAGGGCAATCGGATTGCGGGTGCGGGCGCGGTCCTCGTCGACCATCTCCTGCAGCACCCGCACCTCCTCGGGCGCGGCATGCTTGGCGGCGAGCGCCGCCGCCAGCGCCTCGAGTTCCGAGCGCACGACGTAAAGCTCGGCCAGCTGGTTGTGATCGAGCGAGGCGACGATCAGCGAGCGGCCGTCGCGCGCCAGCATGGATTGCGTCTCGAGCCGTTGCAGCGCCTCGCGCACGGGCGTGCGCGATACGCCGAACCGCTCGGCGAGTTCCGATTCCACCAGCCGGTCACCCGGACGGTAGACCCCGGCGTCGATCGCCTCGAGGATCAGCGTGTAAGCGTCTTTCTGCATTGGCCCTCTCTCGGTTGCGCACAAGACTTAGGAGCGCAGCCGCCGCCTGACAAGCCGACAAAAGGATCCCTCCCCCTTTCCCCTGCCCGACGGCCGGGATAGGGTCCGCGCCATGTCAGCCGCAGATTTCGCACATGTCACCGACTGGGTGTTCGACCTCGACAACACCCTGTACCCTCCCGAGGCCCGTCTCTTCGCCCAGATCGAGGTGAAGATGACCGAATATGTCATGCGCGCGCTCGGCGTCGACCGCGGCGAGGCGAACCGGCTGCGCGACCATTACTGGCGGCTCTACGGCACCACGCTGGCCGGGCTGATGCACGAGCACGGGCTCGACCCGATGCCCTATCTGGCCGAGGTGCACGACATCTCCTTCGACTCGCTCAGCCCCGACCCGGCGCTGCGCAGCGCCATCGACGACCTGCCCGGGCGCAAGATCGTCTTCACCAACGGCTCGGCCCCCTATGCGCAGCGGGTGCTCGACGCGCGCGGGCTGAGCGGGCTTTTCGACGGGGTGTTCGGCGTCGAGGATGCCGAGTTCCACCCCAAGCCCGAGCCGCAGGCCTTCGAGACGGTCTTTGCCAAGGCCGGCATCCGCCCGCCGCAGGCCGCGATGTTCGAGGATGACCCGCGCAACCTGGCCGCCCCCCATGCGATGGGGATGCAGACCGTCCACGTGGCCCCCGACCCCGCCTCCGGGCCGCATATCCAGCACCACACCAACGACCTGACGGGATTCCTTGCCGCGCTGCGGCATCCGCGTCACAGCTGAGCCATTTCGCCCCTGCGACAACGTGGCGCGGTTCCCATGCGCGGCGCCAGCCGCTATGCAGACCGGACTGTCAGGGAGACAGCCAAGGGAGATTCTGCCATGACCGCCAAGCACGCGGACACCAAAGACAATTCCGCCCAGATGTACCTTCTGGCGCTCGTGATCATCGGCATCGCCGTTGGCCTCGTCGCCTTCATGGGCCTTGGCGGGCTGATCCTCTGGGCCGTTGTGGCCACCTGGATCATGCTGGCCTTCCTCGTGGTGATGACCGCGGGCGGCTGAGCCGGCACGGCACGGCACGCCGCACACGGCCCGAGCCTCCGGCTCCGGGCCGTTTCTGCTTGTGTGCGAGGCCGTTCGCTTCCGCGGCGCGGACCGATCGCCGCACCCGATTGCAACGCGCCGCCCGCCGGGGCATCTTGGGCGCGCTGAAACGGAGGCCCGAGATGGAGCAACAGACCCTGCGCACGACCGACATCCTGATCTCGGGCGGCGGTGTCGCCGGCCTGACCGCCGCGGCGGCCTTCGGGGCGGCCGGTTTCACCACGATCTGCGTCGACCCGCAGCCCCCCGTCACCGCCGAGGGCGAGGCCGGCGCCGACATGCGCACCACCGCCTTCCTGCACCCCTCGCGCGCCGTGCTCGAGGGCGCGGGGCTCTGGGCGCGGCTCGCCCCCTATGCGGCCCCCCTGCAGATCATGCGCATCATCGACGCGGGCGGGGCCGAGCCCGTCGCCCGCCTCACCCGCGATTTCGACGCCGCCGATCTGTCGGACGAGCCCTTCGGCTGGAACTTCCCGAACTGGCTCTTGCGGCGCGAGATGGTGGCGCGGCTCGCCGAACTGCCGCTCGTCGATTTCCGCCCGGGCGTCGCCACGACCGGCCTCGTCACCCGCGAAAGCGGGGCCGAGGTGACGCTGTCGGACGGCAGCCGGGTGCGCGCGAAGCTGGTGGTGGCCGCCGATGGCCGCAACTCCTTCATCCGCGAGGCCGCGGGCATCCCGGTGAAGACCACCCGCTATGGCCAGAAGGCGCTCGCCTTCGCCGTGACCCACCCGCTGCCGCACAATGACGTCTCGACCGAGATCCACCGCTCGGGCGGCCCCTTCACCCTGATCCCGCTGCCCGACCGCGACGGGCTGCACAGCTCGGCCATCGTCTGGATGGAACGCGGCGCCGAGGCCGAGCGTCTGGCCGCCCTGCCGGTGCCGGAGTTCGAGGCGGCGATGAACGCGCGCTCGACCGGGCTTCTGGGCCCGCTCACCCTCGTCACCCGCCGCTCGGTCTGGCCGATGATGACGCAGATCGCCGCGCGCTTCGCGGCCGAGCGCGTCGCGCTCATTGCCGAGGCCGCGCATGTGATCCCGCCGATCGGGGCGCAGGGGCTGAACATGTCGCTTGCCGATCTGACCTGCCTGCTGCGGCTGGCCGAGAAGGACCCGGCGCATCTCGGCGAACCGGCGATGCTTGCCGCCTATAACCGCCGGCGCTGGCCCGAGGTGAAGGCGCGCGAGATCGGCATCGACTTCCTCAACCGCGCCTCGATGGTCGCGCCGCAACCGTTGCGCGACCTGCGCGCGGGGGTTCTGGGCGCGCTCTATTCGCTCAAGCCGGTGCGCAAGACGCTGATGCGGGCGGGGCTTGGCGTGCGCTGAACAGACAGGGGGCGCTGCCCTCACACGCTCACCACCTCGCGCAGCGCCTCGCGGGTGAGCGACACCTTCGTGCCCTCCATCGCCACCGTGCCGCGCTTGAGCACATAGAAGCGGTCGCCGAGGTCATGGGCGAAGTCGAAATACTGCTCGACCAGGATGATCGCGATATCGCCGCGCGCGCGCAGATAGGCGATGACGCGGCCGATCTGCTGGATGATGTTGGGCTGGATCCCTTCGGTCGGCTCGTCGAGCAGCAGGATCTTCGGCTTCATCAGCATCGCCCGCGCAATCGCCAGCTGCTGCTGCTGCCCGCCGGACAGATCGCCGCCGCGCCGATGCAGGAATTCCTTCAGGATCGGAAACAGATCATAGATCTCGTCGGGGATGAAGCGTTCGGATTTCGGCAGCACCGCGAAGGCGGTTTCCATGTTCTCGCGCACGGTGAGCAGCGGGAAGATCATCCGCCCCTGCGGCACATAGCCAAGTCCGCGCCGCGCCATGCCCTGCGGCGGGACCCGCGGCACCTCCTCGCCATCAAGGACAAGCGTGCCGCCCGAGCGCGGATGGGTGCCCGAGATCGCCTTCAGGAGCGAGGTCTTGCCCACGCCATTGGTGCCCATGATGCAGGTCACCTCGCCCGCCTTCGCCACCATGTCGATGCCGTAAAGGATCTGCGACCCGCCGTAGTGAAGGGTAAGCCCCTTGGTTTCCAGCATCTTCAGCGCCCCAGATAGACTTCGATGACCTGCCGGTCGGCGGTGACGTGATCGAGCGAGCCCTCGGCGAGCACCGATCCCTCATGCAGCACGGTGACCCGGCAGTTCAGCCGGCGCACGAAATCCATGTCGTGTTCGACCACCACCACGGCGCGGGTCTTCGCCAGATCGACCAGCAGCGCGGTGGTCTGCTCGCGCTCGGCCAAGGTCATCCCGGCCGCGGGCTCGTCGACCAGCAAAAGCCGGGGTTCCTGCGCGAGCAGCATGCCGATCTCGAGCCATTGTTTCTGACCGTGCGACAATTCCCCGGATTTCCGCGTCAGACTATCGGCAAGCCCGACCTGCGCCGCCAGCGCCGCGACACGGGCGTGATCGGCCGGGCGCGGGCGCCAGACCAGCACCTTCCACGGCGCGCGCGCCGCCTTCAGCGCCATCATCAGGTTCTCGGCCACCGACTGGTCCTCGAACACCGTCGGGCGCTGGAACTTGCGGCCGATGCCGGCGCGGGCGATCTGGGCCTCGTTCATCCGCAGCAGGTTGACCGATTTCTCGCCCCAGAGCACGCGGCCCTCGTCGGGGCGGGTCTTGCCGGTGACGATGTCCATGAAGGTGGTCTTGCCCGCCCCGTTCGGGCCGATCACCGCGCGCAGCTCGGCCGGGCCGATCGAGAAGGACAGGTTGTTGATCGCGCGGAAACCGTCGAAGGAGACGGAGATGCCGGAGACCTCGAGCAGCGCCTTCATTCCACCGCCTCCTCTTCGCGCAGCGAGCCGTCATCGGGGCCGAGCGGGGTGCCGCCACGCCAGGGTGTCCGCAGCCCGGCAAGCAGGTCGACAAGCCCCGAGAGCCCCTTCGGCGCGAAGAGCGTGACAAGGACGAAGCTGAGGCCCAAGAGCACCTGCCACCAGTCGACCCATTTCACCGTGTAGATCCCGAGGGTCAGGTCGGGCGCGCGCCCGCCGGTGAACCAGGTCGAGACGAGCGAGACGAAGGCCGCGCCCATCACCGCCCCGTAAAGCCGCCCCCTGCCCCCGATCGCCACCCAGACCGCAAGATAGATCGAGGCGATCGGCGCCATCTCGGCCGGGTTGATGATGCCCGCCTGCGGGTAGTAGAGCGCGCCGGCGATCGCGGCGATCACCGCGGTCAGGGTGAAGACGAAGAGCTTGTAGCTCTCGACCGAATAGCCGAGGAAGCGCACCCGCGCCTCGTCGTCGCGGATGCCACGCATCACCGAGCCGAACTTGCCCGAGGTGACGAAGCTGGCGAGCAGATAGCCGAGCCCGAGCGCCACGGCCGAGGCCCAGAGAAACCACACCGACAGGTGATCCTGATCGGCGGCAAGGCCGGGGATGTTCTGCAGCCCCGAGAGCCCGTTGTTGCCGCGCAGCCCCGAGTCGTTCTGGAAGAGATACAGCGACAGCGCGAGCGTCATCGCCTGGGTCAGGATCGAGAGATAGACGCCGGTGACGCGCGAGCGAAACGCGAGCCAGCCGAAGAGGAAGGCGAGGAGCCCCGGCACCAGCACGACGAACAGGAGCTGCATCGGCAGCGATCCGGCGAAATGCCAGATCGCCGGCAGCTCGGAGGAGCCCACGACGCCGAAGATCTGCGTGGCGATCGCGTCGCTCAGCTCCTGCGGCGTCATCGGCAGCACGCCCGCAGCCGAGGCGAGCACGATCTCGCGGGTGCGGGCGACCATCAGCCACATGCCGATCATGTAGCCGCCAAGCCCGAAGAAGGCGAAATGGCCGAGGCTGAGGATGCCGGTATAGCCCCAGACCAGATCCATCGCGATTGCGATGAGGCACAGGCAGAGCGTCTTGCCCAGCGTCTTGACCATCGAGGTCGAGACGATCTCGGCCCCATAGGCGGTCGAAAGCAGCGTCACCGCGAGGGTGAAGAGCGCAAGCAGTGCGAGGAAGGCGAGAACCGAGGGGTTCTTTGCGAGAAAGCCGGGTTTCATCTCCGGGCCTCCGGGATTGCGGCGGCGTGCCGGGGGGCCAGCCCCCCGGGCCCCCCGAGGTATTTCGGGCAAGATGAATGCAGAGCGAGGGATGCGTGCCGGGTCATGCTCAATCCCCCGCCGCGCGGCCCTTGAGGGCGATGATGCCCCGCGGCCGGAACTGGATGAAGATGATGATGAAGAGGATCATGTAGGTCTGCGCGGCCAGCGTGTTCGAGGGGTTCAGCGCCTCGATCCCCTTTTGCAGGAAGCCGACCAGCGTCGCGCCCGCGAGCGTGCCCCAGATATTGCCGACGCCGCCGACGACCACGGTCATGAAGCTCTGCACGATGTAATCGGAGCCGAGTTCCGAGGTGACCTTGGCGAAGAGGCCGATGGCCACCCCCGCGATGCCCGCGATGCCCGAGCCGAGCCCGAAGGCCAGCATGTTGATACGGTCGGGGTTGATCCCCATCGAGGCCGCCATCGAGGGGTTCTGCGTCACCGCGCGGACCTCGAGGCCGAGCCGGGTGCGCTTCATCACGAAGAGGTAGAGGCCGAGGAAGACCAGCGCCAGCACGAAGATCGCGATGCGGATATAGGAGATGCCGACGATGTCGTTCAGCACCCAGGCCCCGTCCAGCCAGTCGGGCGCGGTGAGCGGCCGGGCCTGGGTGCCGAAGATGTTCTTGAAGAGCTGCTGCAGCGCGATCGAGATGCCGAAGGTGGCCAGAAGCGTTTCCAGCGGGCGCTTGTAGAGATGGCGGATCACCAGCCGCTCCATCGCCACGCCGGCGGTGAAGGTGACGGCGAAGGCGAGGGGAAGGGCCACGAGGATCGAGGCGGTGTAATCGTGGATCCAGAGCTGCACGACATAGCCGGTGTAGGCGCCCATGGTGATGAACTCGCCATGCGCCATGTTGATGACGCCCATCACGCCGAAGGTGATGGCAAGGCCGATCGCCGCGAGGAAATAGATCGAGGCGAGCGACAGTGCGTCGAGGCCGAGGTCGATCCCCTGCATCGCGTCGACCTTGAGCGAGACCGATTGCAGCGCCGCGGCGGCGGCCGTGGTGACGGCGGCCTCGGGCTCGGCGTAGATCTCGGCATAGCGGTGTGCGGCGACGGCGTTTGCGACCTCGTCATCGGTGGCGGCGGCGGGAACGGCCCCGGCCGCTTCAAGCGCGGTATAGGCGGCGTCGCGCTTTGCCGGGTCGTCGAGCGCGGCCAGCGGCACGCCGCCGACCGCGCCGTTCTCCACATGCGCCTCGAGCGCGGCGCGCAGGTCGGCGCGGGTGAGCCGTTTCGGCGCGAGCCCCTGGGCGACAAGCAGCGCATAGGCTTCCTCGGCGGTGAAGCCGCCTTGCCCCGGGCGCAGCTCTTTCGCCACATTGCCCGCAGGGGCGCCGTCGAAGGCCGCGCGCGCGGTGGCGCGGATCGGGTTCAGCGCCGCACGGAAATCAAGCCCCATATCGGCGCCGAACCCTTCGATCGCGGCAACGCGCGCGGCGGGCGTCGCGCCGAAGCGGATGGTCAGAAGGCCGAGCAGGCGCTCCTTCTGCGCCCGGATCACCGGGTCGCTTTCGCCCGAGATCGCGGCGGCGAGCGGGGCGAGATGCTCGGCCCCGCCCTCGCGGGCCAGCGCCTCGAGCGCGGCGCGACGCTGGGCCGGGTCGGGGTCGGAGAGCTGGAACTGCACCAGCGCACCGGCGATCAGCCCGCGCACGCCGGAATTCGGCTTGATCTCGGCGATCTCGGCTTTCGCCGCGGTGCCGGCCAGGGCGCCGCTGACCGGGTCGCTCAGCGCATAATCGGCGCCCTGCTTCTCGACCACGAAGATCGCCCCGTCGGACTTGCGTTGCCCCAGCCGCTTGTCGGCCCAGGCGGCGAGGAAGCCGGGCGCGCCCTCCCCTGCGGCCACGATCGCCGCCACAACAGGCCCGATGGTCTGGCGCGAGGGCCTGGCGATCGCCTCGGCATTCCCGGCGATCACTGCGGCGAGGCCGGTGAGGGCCGGCGCGGCAATCGTCGTTTCGGATGGAGCGGGGGCAGCGCTTTCCTGCGCGGGCGCGGGCAGCGCGAGGCACAGCGAGGCACTCAGCGCCAGAAGGAATTTGCGCATCTCGGTTTCCCTGCAAGGGTCGTCGGAGGGGGCGCGAACGCCCCCTCCTGGGTGCCGAAGCCGATCAGTAATTCGACTTCAACTGAACGCAGGTCTTGGTGTCGGTGTTGTACATGCCGCATTTGAGCGTCTTCCAGTCCGACGAGAGCACGGCGGATTCGGGCAGGAAGTCGGTCCAGGCATCGCCCGGCACCGGGTCGGTCTGCGAGATGATGTCGAACTGGCCGTCGGCCTGAATCTCGCCGATCAGCACCGGCTTCGTCAGGTGGTGGTTCGGCAGCATCTCGGCCGTGGTGCCGGTGAGGTTCGGGAATTTCTGCCCGATCATCGCATCCTCGACCTTGTCGACATTGGTGGTGCCGGCCTCGGTCACCGCGTTCACCCACATGTTGAAGCCGATATAGGTGGCCTCCATCGGGTCGTTGGTGACGCGCTTGTCGTTGCCGGTATACTTGTGCCAGCCCTCGATGAAAGCCTTGTTCTCGGGCGTGTCGGCGCTCTCAAAGTAGTTCCAGGCGGCCAGCTGGCCGACGAGGTTCTTCAGATCGCCCTCGCCCAGACCCGAAAGCTCCTCCTCGCCCACCGAGAAGGCGACGACGGGGATGTCCTCGGCGGTGATCCCCGAGGCCGCGAGTTCCTTGTAGAAGCCGATGTTCGCGTCGCCGTTGATCGTCGAGATCACGCCCACCTTCTTGCCGTCGGCGCCAAGCGCCTTGACGTCAGCCACGATCTTCGACCAGTCCGACTGCCCGAAGGGGGTGTAGTTGACGAAGATGTCGCTCTCGGCGATGCCCTTCGACTTCAGATAGGCGGTCAGGATGTTGTTCGTGGTGCGCGGATAGACATAGTCGGTGCCAAGCAGCGCGAATTTCTGCACGCCGAGCTCGTTCAGGAAATAGTCCACCGCCGGGATCGCCTGCTGGTTCGGCGCGGCGCCGGTGTAGAAGACGTTGTAGGAGCTTTCCTCGCCCTCGTATTGCACCGGGTAGAACAGCAGCCCGTTCAGCTCCTCGAGCACCGGCAGCACCGACTTGCGGCTGACCGAGGTCCAGCAGCCGAAGATCACATCCACCTTGTCGACGGTGATCAGCTCGCGCGCCTTCTCGGCGAACAGCGGCCAGTCGGAGGCCGGGTCGACCACCACCGGCTCGATCTTCTTGCCCAGAAGGCCGCCCTTCTTGTTCTGTTCGTCGATCAGCATCAGGACGGTGTCCTTCAGCGTCGTCTCCGAGATCGCCATCGTGCCCGACAGCGAATGCAGCACGCCGACCTTGATCGTGTCGCCCTCGGCGAGCGCACCGCCCGCCGCGAACAGCGTGGCCAGCGCCGCGCCCGCCATCAGCGTCCCAAACCGCGTCCCAAACCGCATCATCGTGAAAATCCCCCTGTTCCGGCCCGTCGTTCGATGCGCGGGCAGATTGTCGGCCGCCGGTTGCGGCGGCGCGGCCCGGTTCCGGTGCCGCTGAGGACAGCAGAGCGCAGCACGCCGCGCTGCGGCAAGCGGCGGCGCACGGGAGGATCACGCCCCCGGCACGAATTCGTGAATTACGGCCAAAAATTGGGCGAATGCCCGGGCGTCGCGCAACGCCCGGGCACCATTTTGATCAATTTGTCGGTTTTTCTGCCAATCAGGTCGGAATCGCCGCCAGTTCGAGCCCCCCTTCGCGCTCGAGGAAGGCGACGATCTCGGCGATGCCCCGGCCCTGGCGCAGCTGCGCCATGACATAGGGCCGGGCGCCGCGGGCGCGCTGCGTGTCGGATTCAAGCAGCACCGGATCGACGCCGACATAGGGCGCAAGGTCGGTCTTGTTCACCACCAGCAGGTCCGAGCGGGTCACCCCCGGACCGCGCTTGCGCGGGATGTCCTGCCCCGCCGCGGTGTCGATCACATAGATCGTCAGATCGGCCAGTTCCGGGCTGAAGGTGGCGGCAAGGTTGTCGCCGCCCGACTCGATCAGCACGAGGTCGAGGTCCGGGAAGGCCGCATTCAGCTCGGCGATGGCGGCGAGGTTGATCGAGGCATCCTCGCGGATCGCGGTATGCGGGCAGCCGCCGGTCTCGACGCCGCGGATGCGCTCGGCCGGCAGCACCTGCGCGCGCATCAGCGCCTCGGCATCCTCGCGGGTGTAGATGTCATTCGTCACCACCGCCATCGAGCAGCGGCCGGCCAGGGCGCGGCACAGCTGTTCGGTCAGCGTGGTCTTGCCCACGCCCACCGGGCCCCCGATACCGACGCGAAGCGGTCCGTTCGTCATGTCTTGAAGATCCTCACGTCAAGCGTTTCATGCGCCGCCGCCTGCAGCTCGGCGCGGAAGGCCGCGCTCGCCAGATCGGCGCGCGTGGCCGTGACTGCGCGGGCGGCGAGCGCAGCGATCATCGGGTGCAGGCCGGCCAGCACCGCCTGCCCCGCCGATTGTCCCAAAGGGACAAATCTGACCCCCGCCGAGACCAGGTTCGAGGCGAAGGAATGTTGGAAAAGTGCAATCACTTGCCCGGCCGGCAGGGCCAGGCCGCGCGCCGCACGGGCCACCGCAAGCGGCAGCGGCAGGGGCTCGAGCGGCGCGCCGGTCATCTCGGCCTGCGCCCGGGTGAAGGCCGCGCCCTGCGCCTCGGTCTCATGCAGCCGCTCGGCACTGCCGGCCAGCGCGCGGGCCAGATCGGCGAGCGGCGCCAGATCCTCGCCGCGCAGCGCGCAGGCCAGAAGCACCGCGTCGTTCCAGCCCGCGCCATGGGCGAGGATGTCGGCAAGCCAGTCCGCCAGCGCCGGCGCGTCGCGCACGTCGCCCTCCGCCACCGCCTGTTCAAGCCCGTGACTATAGGCGAAGGCGCCGGTCGGGAAGGCCGGCGACAGCCATTGCACGAGACTGAGCAGGCCAAGCGCCTCAGGGGTGGACATGGAACTGCCCCGGCCCGTGCGAATGCCCCGCCCCGTGCGCATGGCCGTGGTCATGGCCCATCGTCCGGCCCATGCCATAGGCGCCGCCCTCGGGGGCGAAGGGCTCGACCGTCGCGGTGACCCGCGCGCCAAGCTGGCGCAGCATCGCCTCGAGCACGTGATCGGCGCGGATCACCAGCCGCGTGGGCTCGATCTGGCACGGCGTATGGCGGTTGCCGATGTGCCACGCAAGGCGCGCCAGATCGCCCGAGATGCTCAGCACCGGCTCGAGCCCGCAACGCACCTCGACCAGCCGCCCGTCATCAAGCCGGAACGCCTCGCCGCCGGTCAGGTTCACCACCTCGGGCAGGTCGACAAGGAAGGCGATCCCCCCCGCCGACACCAGCCGCTTGCGGCGCAGGAAACGGCCTTCGTAGTCCAGCGCGACGTGATCGGCCGCGCCCTGCCACTGGCCCTTCGGCACTACGGCCTGCGCATGGGGAAGTTCTGTCATCTCGGACCTTCGCTGTTAGACGTTTCTTAAAGATGGCGGCGCATACTGATGCTTTAACTTCGCGAGGGAGGCGAAGATGCATTTGACACCCCCTGCCGACGAGCTGGTCGCCATTCGGACCGAGATTGCCCGTCTGCGCCGACGCGAGGCCGAACTGCGCGCCGCGTTCCTCACCCGTCCCGACCTGCCGACCGTCGGCCGCTGGCACAAGATCGAGGTGGTGACGCAGCGCAGCCAGGTCTTCGACCCGAGGCTTCTGCCCGACGAGATCCGCCTCGACCCCGGCTATACCCGCGAGAAGGTCTCGCGCGTGCTGCGCTCGTCGCGCCGCACGGCCGAGGAGCGGGGACCGGGGATCGCCCTGCCCGACCTTGCCGGCGCCCTGCGCACATTGCCGCGCGCAAGGCTGTTCACCCGGTTCAGCCTGACCTGATCGCTCAGTACAGGAAGTAGCGCTGCGCAAGCGGCAGGCTTTCCGCCGGCTCGCAGACAAGCAGCTCGCCATCGGCGCGCACCTCGTAGGTTTCGGGGTTCACCTCGATCATCGGCGTCGCGGTGTTCAGCATCATGTCCGCCTTGCCGATGCCGCGCGTGCCCTTGACCGCGATCACGTCCTTCTCGAGGCCAAGCCGCCCGCTCACCCCCTCGGCCACCGCCGCCTCGGAAACGAAGGTGGCGCAGCTCGCGGACAGCGCCTTGCCGAAGGCGCCGAACATCGGCCGGGTGTAGAAGGGCTGCGCCGGGATCGAGCCGTTCGGGTCGCCCATCTGCGCCGCGACGATCATGCCGCCCATCAGCACCATCTCGGGCTTGGCGCCGAAGAAGGCCGGGTCCCACAGCACCAGATCCGCGCGCTTGCCGACCTCGACCGAGCCGATATGCGCCGCGACGCCATGGGTGATCGCCGGGTTGATCGTGTATTTCGCGACATAGCGGCGGACCCGGAAGTTGTCGTTGGCGCCGGTTTCCTCGGCCAGCCGCCCGCGCTGCTTCTTCATCTTGTCGGCGGTCTGCCAGCAGCGGATGATGACCTCGCCCACGCGCCCCATCGCCTGGCTGTCCGAGCTGATGATCGACATCGCGCCCATGTCGTGCAGGATATCCTCGGCGGCGATCGTCTCCTTGCGGATCCGGCTTTCGGCGAAGGCGACGTCCTCGGGCACCTTGTTGTCGAGGTGGTGGCACACCATCAGCATGTCGAGGTGTTCCTCGATCGTGTTCTTGGTGTAGGGCCGCGTCGGGTTGGTCGAGGACGGGATCACGTTCGGCGCCGAGACGACGCGCAGGATGTCGGGGGCATGGCCGCCGCCCGCGCCCTCGGTGTGGAAGGCGTGGATGGTGCGGCCCTTGAAGGCAGCGAGCGTGTTTTCGACAAAGCCGCTTTCGTTCAGCGTGTCGGTGTGGATCATCACCTGCACGTCCATCGCATCGGCCACCGACAGGCAGCAGTCGATCGCCGCGGGCGTGGTGCCCCAGTCCTCGTGCAGCTTGAGAGAGCTGGCGCCGGCCTTCACCATCTCCTCGAGCGCCTCGGGCAGCGAGGCGTTGCCCTTGCCGGCCAGGGCAAGGTTCATCGGGAAGGCCTCGAAGCTTTGCAGCATCCGGCCGATGTGCCACGGCCCCGGGGTGCAGGTGGTGGCGAGCGTGCCATGCGCGGGGCCGGTGCCGCCGCCGAGCATCGTCGTCACGCCCGAGGCCAGCGCATCCTCGATCTGCTGCGGGCAGATGAAATGGATATGCGCGTCCATGCCGCCCGCGGTCAGGATCTTGCCCTCGCCCGCGATGATCTCGGTGCCGGGCCCGATGATCAGCGTCACGCCGGGCTGGGTGTCGGGGTTGCCGGCCTTGCCGATGCCGGCGATCCGGCCCGAGCGCAGCCCGACATCGGCCTTGTAGATGCCGGTATAGTCGACGATCAGCGCGTTGGTGATGACGGTGTCCATCGCGCCCGCGGCGCGGCTGACCTGGCTTTGCCCCATGCCGTCGCGGATCACCTTGCCGCCGCCGAATTTCACCTCCTCGCCATAGGTGGTAAGATCCTTCTCGACCTCGATGATCAGATCGGTATCGGCCAGGCGCAGCCGGTCGCCGGTGGTGGGGCCGAACATGTCGGCATAGGTGGCGCGGGAAATCGTTGCGGGCATCAGAGGTCCCCCATCACGGTCTGGTTGAAGCCGAACACCTTGCGTGCGCCGCGATAGGGCACAAGCCGCACCTCGCGGGTCTGGCCGGGCTCGAAGCGCACCGCGGTGCCCGCGGCGATATCCAGCCGATAGCCGCGCGCGGCGGCGCGGTCGAAGCTGAGGCCCGGGTTGGTTTCGGCGAAATGGTAATGCGAACCCACCTGCACCGGCCGGTCGCCGGTGTTCGAGACGGTGAGGGTGATCGCCTCGAGCCCCTCGTTCAGGGTGATCACGCCTTCGGCGGGGAAGATTTCTCCGGGGATCATCGCGGCACCTCAGCGGATCGGATGGTGAACGGTGACGAGCTTGGTGCCGTCGGGGAAGGTCGCCTCGACCTGGATCGAGTGGATCATCTCGGGGATGCCCTCCATGCACTGCTCACGGGTCAGCACCTGGGCGCCGGTCTCCATCAGCTCGGCCACCGAGACGCCGGCGCGCGCGCCCTCGACCACGAAATCCGAGATGATCGCGATCGCCTCGGGGTGGTTGAGCTTCACGCCGCGCTCGAGCCGGTTGCGCGCCACGATGGCGGCAAGGCTGATCAGCAGCTTGTCCTTTTCACGGGGGGTCAGGTTCATCGTTCCCTCTTACAATTGCCAGACGCGCGGCGGGGCAGCACCCCGGCGCAGCGCATCCATCAGCTTCAGGATCTGTCGGCGCAGCGGCCAGCCGTCACGGGCCAGCAACCGCACCACGCATTTGCCGTCAAAGCCCGAGGCGGCGCCTTCAACCCCGGCTTCGGCCAGCGCCGCGCGGGCGGCCGCGACCGCATCCTCGGCCCCCGGGGCGCAGAGCACCAGCGTCGCGAAGGCACGTGCGGGCCCCAGGATCGCCGCACGCGGCCCACGGGCCAGAATGTTCGAATTCAGCGCGAAAGGCTCGAAAAACACTGGTTTTCCGGCCCGCAGGATGGTGCGATGGTCGGAAAACTGCAAGGTCTCCACCGTCTCGCCCATCGCAGCCCGGCCCAGGACCACCGCCTCGAGCAGCAGGCAGGAGGCGTCTGGAGCAAGCTCGATCACCGTCTCGCGGGCAAGGTTCGCCGCCTCGAACAGGATCGTCTCCTGCGGCAGCCAGTCGAGCGATCCGCCCGGACCGACCTTGTGGTGCACGGTGACACGGGCGGGGCCGGCGTTGGCGCGATAGGCGCGTTCGGCCGCCTGCGTGGTGGTCACGGCGCGCGCGCCGCCCTCGAGTGTCACGGCATAGGAGAGCGTATCGCCCGAAGTCAGCCCGCCCGAGGTGTTGAGAAACACCACCTCCGGCACGCCGCGCACCCGCGGCAGCAGCGCCTTGCCCGAGCCCTTCTGCCGCAGCCCGGTCAGGCGCGCGCCATCAAAGGCCACGGCGGCCTCGCCATGGCTGCGCTGCATGCGGGACTGGCCGGCTGTGTCGAACATCATTTCCTCTCGCCCCGATCCAATCCCCCGCATGCGGGAAGGTCCATCCCGCGCCCTGCGGCACCCCCTGCCCCGGCGAAGGCACGAGGCCGCAATGCCCGCCAGAATGGCGACATGCCCACAAAGCGGGCAATTTGAAAATCAGCCAAGCGGCCCCGGCAGCCGCTCCTCCGACAGCAGCACATTCGCCTCGACCTGGCCAAGCCCGGGCAAGGTCATGATCCGCCGGCGCAGCACGCGCTCGAAATCCGCGATGTCGCGGGCGCGCACCTTGATGCGATAGTCGAAGAGGCCCAGCACATGCTGCACCACCTGCACCTCGGGGATGGCGGTCACCGCGCGCTCGAAATCCTCGAGGCTGACGCGGCCCTTGGTCGCCAGCTTCACCCCCAGGAACACCGTCACCCCGAAGCCGAGCGCGGCATGGTCCAGCACCAGCCGCCGCCCGGCGATCACCCCGGCCTCCTCAAGCCGCCGGATCCGGCGCCAGCAGGCGGGCTGCGACAGGCCCAGCCGGCGACCAAGCGCCCCCGCGCTCAGCGTCGCATCGGCCTCGAGCGCGCGCAGGATCGCCCGGTCGGTATCGTCGAGCGCGATCACAGCGGCAGCTCCGCACTGTCCTTGATCGTCGAGATCAGCATCAGCGCCTCGGTATCCTGGATATGCGGCAGGGTCAGGATCCGGGCGCGATAGATCTCCTGCCAATGCGCCATGTCGCGGGCGATCACGTTCAGCCGCACATCGGTCTGACCGAGGAAGGTCTGGATCTCCAGCACCTCGGGCACCTCGCGCGCGGCGGCCAGAAACTCGTCGAAGGCGCGCGGATGGGTCTTGTCGAGGGTGAAGCGCAGGCTCACCTCGACCTCCCAGCCAAGCGCGCGCCAGTCGATCACCGCCTGCGCGCCACGGATCACCCCGCCCTCGCGCAACCGTTCGAGCCGGCGCCAGCAGGTCGCGGTGGTCACCCCCGCCCGCTCGGCCAGATCCGCCGTCGCCATCGCCGGTTCCGCCAGCAACTGGCGCAGAATCCTGCGGTCGGTATCGTCGATGAGCATGAATATTCCGCCAATGCCGATTATCAGGAATGATCTTTAACGCATCACGCGAAAATCTTCAAACAATGAACCGACAATCTTCGCAAGACGCCTATCCTGTGCGCATCAAGCAATGGAGGAGCGCCATGCGCGTCTACTACGATCGCGATTGCGATGTGAACCTGATCAAGGACAAGAAGGTCGCCATCCTGGGCTATGGCTCGCAGGGCCACGCCCACGCGCTGAACCTGCGCGACTCGGGTGCGAAGAACGTGGTCGTCGCGCTGCGCGAAGGCTCGCCCTCGGCGAAGAAGGCCGAAGCCGAAGGCCTGAAGGTCATGGGCATCGCCGAAGCCGCCGCCTGGTGCGACGTGATCATGTTCACCATGCCCGACGAGCTGCAGGCCGCGACCTACAAGAAATACGTGCATGACAACCTGAAGGAAGGCTCCGCCATCGCCTTCGCCCACGGTCTGAACATCCACTTCGGCCTGATCGAGCCGAAGCCGGGCGTCGACGTCATCATGATGGCGCCGAAGGGCCCGGGCCACACCGTGCGCGGCGAATACGTCAAGGGCGGCGGCGTGCCCTGCCTCGTGGCAGTGGCGCAGGATGCGACCGGCAAGGCGATGGACATCGCGCTGAGCTATGTCTCGGCGATCGGTGGCGGCCGCTCGGGCATCATCGAGACCAACTTCCGTCAGGAATGCGAAACCGATCTGTTCGGCGAACAGGCCGTGCTGTGCGGCGGCGTGGTCGAGCTGATCCGCATGGGCTTCGAGACGCTGGTGGAAGCCGGCTACGAGCCCGAGATGGCCTATTTCGAATGCCTGCACGAGATGAAGCTGATCGTCGACCTGATCTACGAAGGCGGCATCTCGAACATGAACTACTCGATCTCGAACACCGCCGAATACGGCGAGTATGTCTCGGGCCCGCGCGTTCTGCCCTACGAAGAGACCAAGGCCCGCATGAAAGCGGTGTTGACCGACATCCAGAACGGCAAGTTCGTGCGTGACTTCATGCAGGAAAACACCGTCGGCCAGCCCTTCTTCAAGGCGACCCGTCGCATCAACGACGAGCATCTGATCGAACAGGTCGGCGAGAAGCTGCGCGGCATGATGCCGTGGATCGCCAAGGGCAAGCTGGTCGACAAGGCCCGCAACTGATCCTTGCGACAGTGAACCACGGACGGGGCGCCTTGCGGGGCGCCCCGTTTGTTTCTACGCTGCGCGCGCAGAAGGAGAGCAGCGATGGCCGAACTGACGGAACGAGAGATCGAGAAGATCGAGGCGGAACGCGCGAAGATCTTCACCGCGCCGTGGTTTGGCGACCTCGTCGCCGGCCGGCTGGGTCTGGGCGATACCTTCTGGATCGGCAATTACGGCGTGCTTCTGGGCGTGGTGCCGCTGGTGGTGCTGATCTCGGGCCTGCTCTATGCGCAGCTGCCCGACCTGCTGACGCCCTTCCTGCGGCTTTTCGCGGCGGCGCTCGGCCTGTGGCGGCTGGTCACGCTGCGCGCGCTGGCAAAGGCACGCGCCCGCCTTGGCGCCCGCGGCGCCTGGCCCATCGTCGGACTGATCTGGACGCTGGGCGAGGCGATCACTGCGGTCGTCTACGCCGCGACGCTCTGACCGGGGGCACCGATGGACGAAACGTCCGACGCGCGCCGCCTGCCGAAGCTGCTTGTCGTCGGCTTCCCGAAATCGGGCACCAGCACGATCCAGCGCGCGCTCGAGGAAAGCGGCCTCGTCAGCGCGCACTGGATGTGGCGCAACCGCCCGGTCGGCCGGCTGATCTATGACGGCTGGTTCTCGCGCGGCGATCCGCTGGCGCTCCTCGAGGGCGTCGACGCGGTGACGCAGATGGATTTCTGCATGCCCGCGCAGGGGGTGAACCTCTGGCCGAACCTCGACATCGCGCTGCTGCTGACGATCCGCCGGCTGCATCCCGACTGCCGCTTCATCCTGAACTATCGCCCGCCGCAGGCGACCGAAAGCAGCTTTGGCCGCTGGAACACGCTGGTCGAGCGGATCACCGAAAGCGACATCCCCGGCCTGCCCCGCGGCCGCGGTGGCCGCCCGGGCGAGGTGACGCGCTGGATCGGGGCGCATCTCGACGCGATGCGGCAGGTCTTTGCGGGCGATCCGAATTTCCTCGAACTCGACATCACCGCGCCGGACGCGGCCGAGAGGCTGGGCGCCTTCCTCGGCCACGAGATCCGTTGGTGGGGGGTGGCGAACGCGAACCCCGACGGCAAGCGCTGAGTTACGCCGCCGCCTCGACCGCGGCGACGATGCCGTCGACGGTCTCGGACAGCAGCGCCGCATCCTCGCATTCCGCCATCACCCGGATCAGCGGCTCGGTCCCCGACTTGCGGATCAGCAACCGGCCCTGACCGGCCAGGCGTGCCTCCGCCTCGGCGATCACTTTTCGAACATTCTCGGTCGAAAGGGGCTCTTGCCCGGCGGCATAACGCACATTCTTCAACAATTGCGGCACGGTCTCGAATTGCTGGGTCAGTTCCGAGGCGCGCGCCCCGCTTTCCGCCATCGCGGCGAGGAACTGCAGCCCCGCCATCAGCCCGTCGCCGGTGGTGGCATAGTCGGTCATCACGATATGCCCCGACTGCTCGCCGCCCAGATTGAAGCCGCCCTCGCGCATCCGCTCGACCACATAGCGGTCACCGACCTTGGTGCGCTCGAGCCGGAGCCCGCGGCCGGCGAGGAAGCGTTCGAGCCCGAGGTTCGACATCACCGTCGCCACCAGCGCGCCGCCGCGCAGCTTGCCTTCCTCGGCCCAGCGGCGGGCGAAAAGCGCCATGATCTGGTCGCCATCGGCCACCTGCCCGCGCTCGTCGAGGATCATCACCCGGTCGGCATCGCCATCGAGCGAGATCCCCAGATCGGCGCCATGGCGCAGCACCGCCTCGGAGGCGGTCTCGGTATGGGTCGAGCCGCAGCGGTCGTTGATGTTGTGCCCGTTCGGGGTGACGCCCACCGGGATCACCTCGCAGCCCAGCTCCCACAGCACCTCGGGCGCCGCCTTGTAGGCCGCGCCGTTCGCGCAATCGACCACCACCTTCAGCCCGCTCAACCGGTCGCGCGCCGGGAAGGTGGTCTTGGCATATTCGACATAGCGCCCGACGCCGTCATCGATGCGCTTCGCCCGGCCGATGTTGTGCGGCTGCGCCGGGCGGATCTCGCCGGCGACGATCGCCTCGATCTCGGCCTCTGCCTCGTCCGACAGCTTGAACCCGTCGGGCCCGAAGAACTTGATGCCGTTGTCCTTGGCGGGGTTGTGGCTGGCCGAGATCATGATCCCCAGATCGGCGCGCATCGAACGGGTCAGATAGCCCACCGCCGGCGTCGGCACCGGGCCGAGCAGCAGCACGTTCATCCCGGTCGAGGTCAGCCCCGCGGTCAGCGCGTTCTCGAGCATGTAGCCCGACAGCCGCGTGTCCTTGCCGATCACCACGCGGTGGCCGTTGCCGGCGTCACGGCGGAAGTAGCGCCCCGCCGCGGCGCCAAGCTTCAGCGCCATCTCGGCGGTCATCGGCCAGCTGTTGGCCTCGCCCCGCACCCCGTCGGTGCCGAAAAGTTTGCGCGTCATTGCTCGTACCCTTTCGTGATCGCGTTCCACAGCCGGACGCCCTGGGCGATCTCGGCGACATCGTGCACGCGGTGGATCTGTGCCCCCTGCGCGATCCCGGCGAGCGTCACGGCCAATGTGCCGGGCATCCGCGCCTCGGCGGTCTCGACTCCCGCGACGGTGCCGATGAAGCGCTTGCGCGACACGCCCAGAAGGATCGGGCAGCCGAGCCCGTGGAACAGGCCAAGACCGCGAATGAGCGCCAGGTTATGCGCCACGGTCTTGCCGAAGCCGATGCCCGGATCGACGACGATCTGCTCGCGCGCGATGCCCTGCGCCTCGGCGAGCGCGATGCGGTCCTCGAGATAGTCATAGACGTCGAGCAGCACATCGCCGTACTCGGGGTCGTCCTGCATCGTCTCGGGCAGGCCCTGGGCGTGCATCAGGCAAATCGGCAGGCCGGTGATCGCCGCCAGTTCCGCCATCGCCGGATCGAATTCCATCGCCGAGACGTCATTGAGCATCTCGGCCCCGGCCTCGACCGCGGCATCGGCGACCAGCGCCTTGCGGGTGTCGATCGAGATCGGCAGCGGGAAATCCTCGTCGCGCAGGGCGGCAATCACCGGGGCGGTACGGTCGATTTCCTCGTCCTCGGGCACCTCCTGCGCACCGGGGCGGGTGGATTCGCCGCCGATGTCGAGGATGTCGGCCCCGGCCTCGGCCAGCGCGCGGGCATGGTCGAGCGCGATCTCCTCGTCGTCATAGCGGCCGCCATCCGAGAAGCTGTCGGGGGTGACGTTCAGGATGCCCATGATCCGCGGCGCGTCCATCGTCAGACCGGCGACCGGGCGGCGCGGGGCGCACAGGCGTTCGGCCACCTCGGGCGGCAGATGTGTTGCGGGCAGGATCTCGCTCTCGCCACCACGGCCGAGGACTTCGACCTCGGTGAACCAGCACCAGCCACCGGCAAGCGGCAGGGCACCTTCGGGGCGGAGGGCATCGGACTGGACGAGCGGGCGGTAATACGGACGGGTCATGCCGCCCGTATCGCGCGCGCAGCCCGGCTTGGCAAGCGTCAGACCGGCACCGAGACGACCGGCACGCGGCTTCCTGCCGGGGCTGAAACATCGCCGTGAAGTTCCAGCCGCAGCGCCGCGCTCTGCTCGGCCAGCCACAGCGCCAGCGCCACCGCGTCGCGCGCCGGCCCCTTCGGGCCGTCGACCGCGTCGAGCACGATCTTCGAGGGCGCCCAGACCACCATCTCGCCGTTGCGCATCGCCCAGTCGATCTCGGTGCGGGTCGCGACGACCATGCAGCGGCGGTCACGCGCGGCGAGCCGCCAGGCGTTCTGCTCGATCGCCAGAAGGTCGATGCGCCGCTGCGTCGGGCGCTGCCCGGTTTCGGGCACGGGGGTGTCGGGCAGACCCACGGTCAGGATCACCGGCGCGCCCGAGGCCGCCAGCCGGTCGAGCCGTGCCCCGAGGTCGGGCGCCGCGATCGCGGCATTCGTCAGATAGGCGACCACCGGGTGCAGCGCGTCGGCCCCCTGCCCCTCGTGCGCCGCCACCGGCACCGAGGCGCGCGAGCGCACGATCTCGACGCCAAGCGCCCCCGGGCCGCGGTCGAGCTTCTCGATCCGGACGAAGACGCGCATCGCTTGCGGTTCGGCCAGAATCCGTTCGGCCACGCGCTCGGCCAGCGTCTCGAGCAGGTTCAGCCGCTCGGCCGCCAGCTCGGCCGCGATCGCCTCGGTGATCCGGTCATAGCTGAGGATGCGGTCGACGTCGTCCTCGAGCGGCGCCGGCGCCGGGCGGACCTCGACCACCACGTTGAAGCGCAGCCGCTGGCCGTGGCCGCGCTCCTGCTGGAAGGCACCGATATCGGCGGTGACCACATGGTCGCGCAGCGAGATCCGGTCGCGCGGATCGGCCGAGGCGGAGGCGATCGCCCGCTCTTCGGGATGGGCGAAGGCCAGCGAGGTGTCGGAGATGGGATCGGGTGTCATCGGCGTCCTGTGCAGTCACGCCCCGCCGTTATAGAAACGGGGCGGGCAAAGGCCCACCCCGAAACGTCATTCTTCAGGCCTGAAACGACCCCACCTCAGTTCGAGGCGGTCTGGATCGGTCGGCGATAGAACAGATGCGCGCCGATCTCGGCGGTGTTGACGAAGCGGTTCGACCAGCTCGGGCGGACGCCGCGGGCGTGGAAGAAGGTCGCGCCGTCGGTCAGGCTGCGCGGCATCCCGTCCAGCATCGCCCGCGCGACCTTGGCGACCTGCTCGTAGGTTGCATCGCGGCGCACGGCATCCGAACGGCCGTCACAGGCCCAGCTGAACTGGCAGCTGCCACCGGCACGCTGATGCACGACACCGCAGATGGTGTGGGGGAACCGGCCGTCGTCGACACGGTTGAGGATGACCTCGGCCACGGCCTGCTGGCCTTCGACGCTTTCGCCGCGGGCCTCGTGATAGAGGGCGCTGGCGAGGCACTGAAACTGCTGGTCACCGCCGGCGGGAACCGGCTGGGCCGCGAGCCAGTCCTCGGTGAGGACATCGGGCGCCTCCCCGGCTTTCGGGCGGGGCGCGGTGGTGATTGCGGAAATCCGGCTCGCTGGAACCGAATCGAACCCGCTGCGTTCCTGGGACAGCAGCGCGACAAGGCTCGACTGAGCGAAGCCGGGCTGCGCAATCCCGATGGGGTCGTTTGACTGGCTTACCGTAACTTCGGCACGCAAGCCTCCGGCAAGGGCAAGGAGGAGCACCGCTCCACCCGTCCAGCTTTTCAGCACTGACATGTGTATCTTCCGATAAGGACGTCGCCCCGACAAATGCCGGGACCCGGCGCTCATAGCCCAGATGGCTGCACCGCGTCTACCTACCGATTTGAAAACAAGGACTTCCTTCCGCCTTTACGGCGGAATTCCGCTGACTGGCGCCCCGAATCACCCCCGGAGCCACGTTTCTGTGAGTAGTCCCGCGCCGGGCGAAACGCCAGTGGAATCAGCGAAAAAACGCAAGATCAGGGGCCCGCGCGATGCTTCGGCGCAAGAAGGGCGAAATGCGCGGCGGCAAGGCGGGCAACCGGCACCCGGAAGGGGGAACAGGACACATAATCGAAGCCCGCGGCGCGGCAGAAGGCGATCGATTCGGGGTTGCCGCCATGCTCGCCACAGACCGAGATCGTCACGTCGGGCCGCGCGCCCTTGCCCCGCCCGGCGCCGATCAGCAGCAGTTCCCCCACCCCCTCGACGTCGAGGATGTGGAACGGATCCTCGGCATAGACGCCCTGGTTGACATAGGTCGACATGAAGCGCCCGGCGTCGTCGCGCGACAGGCCATAGGTCATCTGCGTCAGGTCGTTGGTGCCGAAGGAGAGGAAATGCGCGTGCTCGGCGATCTCGCCCGCGCGCAGCGCGGCGCGCGGCGTTTCCACCATCACGCCGAGGCGATAGGTGAACTCGGCCTTCATCTCGGTGCGCACCGCGGCCGCCACCGCGTCGATCCGGGTCTTGACGATCTCGACCTCGCGCGCGGCCGAGACCAGCGGGATCATCACCTCGGGCACCACCTTGGCGCCGCGCCGGCTGGCCTCGACCGCTGCCTCGAAGATCGCGCGGGCCTGCATGTCGTAGATCTCGGGCACGGTCACGCCAAGGCGCACGCCGCGCATGCCCAGCATCGGGTTGAATTCGGACAGCGCCTCGCAACGCCGTGTGACCTCGCTCAGCGGCCGGTCGAGCGCCTCGGCCAGCTCGCGCATCCCCTCGCGGTCATGCGGCAGGAACTCGTGCAGCGGCGGATCGAAGAGCCGGATGCAGACCGGCTGGCCCGCCATGATGTCGAAGAGCGTGATGAAGTCGGCGCGCTGCATCGGCAGCAGCCGTTCCAGCGCGATGCGCCGGTCGTTCGGCGTGTCGGCAAAGATCATCTCGCGCATCAGCGTCAGGCGATCCTCGTCGAAGAACATGTGCTCGGTGCGGGCAAGGCCGATGCCCTCGGCCTCGAACATCCGCGCGGTGCGGGCGTCCTCGGGGGTGTCGGCATTCGCCCGCACCCCGATGTCGCGCACATTGTCGGCCCAGTGCAGCAAGGTGCGGAACCCGTCGTCGAGCGCCGGTTCCAGCATCTCGGCCGCACCCGCCAGCACCTCGCCATTGGTACCGTCGAGGGTGATCACGTCGCCCTCGCGGAAGATCCGCCCGCCGGGCGCCAGCATCACCTTCTCGCGCGGGTTGATCGAGATGTCGGCACAGCCCGCGATGCAGGGCAGGCCAAGCCCGCGCGCGATCACCGCGGCGTGACTGGTCATGCCGCCACGCTCGGTCAGCACGGCGACGGCGGCGTGCATGCCGCGGATGTCCTCGGGCACGGTCTCGCGCCGCACCAGGATGCAGGGTTCGTCCCGCGCGGCCGAGGCCTGGGCGGCGGCCGCGGTGAAGACGATGCGGCCGGTGGCGGCGCCGGGGCTGGCCGCGATGCCGCGGGCAAAGCGGTCGCGCGCGCCGCGCGGGTCGACCTGATAATGCAGAAGCTCCGACAGGGCCCGCGGCTCGACCCGAAGCAGCGCCTCCTCGCGGCTGATGATGCCGTCCTTTGCCAGCGCCACGGCGATCTTCACCGCCGCCCGGGCCGAGCGCACCACCCGCACCGCATCGATCACCGAGACCCGGCCGCCCTCGATCGCGAATTCGATCTGCATCTCCTCGCGCAGCTTCGCGCGGCAGGCGAAGCCATAGCCCTGCAGCTCGGCGAAGACCTCGGGCGAGGCCTCCTCGAGCGAGGCGCCGCGCGGGTCGCGGGTGAGATATAGCGTCTCGACCGAGGCCTTGCGGCCCTGGCTCTGGCCGCGGAAGCGGCCGGTGATGCGGCGCGCGCCGGTGACGCCATCGGCGAATTGCATCGTGCCCGAGCCCGACAGCCCCGGCCCGATGCCAAGCGCCATGCGCTGCACCAGAAGGCCCAGCACCGCCTCGAGCGGCGCGCCCTTCGCCTGACGCAGGAGCCGCGCCGTCGTCCCCTCCCAGGCCCGCGCCATCGAGCGCAGCACCTCGCCCAGCTGCCGCGCCGGCGATTGCGGGAAGTCCTCGTCGGTCTCGGCACGATAGGTGGCGAGCGCCGAGGCGAGCGCCCCCGGCCCCGGCTCGTCATGGAACATGTCGGGATCGAGCCGCGCGACATGGGTCGCGTAATTCTGCACGAAGCGCAGATAGAGCGCGTCGGCCGCCTCGCGCCCGTGGCTGTCGGTCAGCCGCGCGTGCATCGCGTCGTTCATGCCGACGTTCAGCACCGTGCCCGGCCCGCCCCATTCGGGGTTTTCCGGGCTCGAGCGCACCGAGACAAGGAAATCGGGGCCGAAGACTGCCGCCAGTTTCTCGGTGTCGGGCAATTGCCCGGCGACGATCGCGCGCACCGTCTCGGAGGGCAGCGCCACGGTCTGCGGCACCGGCAGATCAAGCCGGATCAGCCGTTGCAGGCACTTCGCCCGCCAGCCATGGCGCGCGATGCTGATCTGCGCCGAGGGCGTCAGCGTGACGAATTCAGCGAAGTCAGCATGTTTCTGCATTGCAGCAATCCCCCGGTCCCCCGCAGGATATGCGGAAACGCGCCCCGTGCAAGTGCGACGATCAAGTGACGGACGCAACGTCGGTGCCGCCGCGTCAGCCAAAGCACGGGAAAGCCCGCCCGGAAGACCCGGACAGGCCCGTTCTCAGATCAGCCCTTCGGCCCGCAGCGCCGCCTGTGCGGCCGGCCGCGCCATCACCCGCGCGCGCAGTGCCAGCGCCTTCGGGCAGGCCGACAGGTCAAGTTTCAGCGCCAGCCCCCAGCCGAGGATGGTGGCGACATAGGCGTCTGCCTGGGTGAAATCGGGGCCGAGCCAATAGCCCTCGCCCGCCGGCATCATCGCCTCGAGCTCGCCCAGACGGCGGCTCACCCGCGCCATCACCATCGCCCGCGTCTCCTCGGACATGTTCGGGGCGAAAAGACCACTGAAGGCCGCGTGCAGGTCCGAGCAGAAGCCGAGCGCCTCGTGCAGCCGCGCCCGCGCGATCGTGCCGCAGGCGGGTTTCAGCGCGGCAATCTGCGACAGATCGCCGAGGAAGGGCAGGATCGCCGCGTTCTGGGTCAGCACCGTGCCGTCATCAAGCTCGAGCGCCGGCACCGCGCCGCGCGGGTTGATCTCGAAATAGTTGCGCCCGCCGGCGGTCACCTTGCCCTGCAGATCGACCGCCTCGGTCTCGAAGGGCACGCCCATCTCGCACAGCACGATATGGGAGGCGAGCGAACAGGCGCCGGGCTTGTAGTAGAGTTTCATTCTCGGTCCTCGGAAAACAGGTCGTTCCCCCGATCTAGCAGCCCTGCCCGGCGCGGCAATGGCAACCGCCCCCGGATCGCTCCGGGGGCGGCGAATATCCTCGCGTCACTCGGCAAGGTCGGGCGAGACCTTCCAGTCGCGCAGCTTGTAGACGGTGCCCGGCCGCGGGAAGGGCGTGTCCGACTTCTCGCGCAGGCGCCGCTTGAACGAGTGGATCGGCGTCGCGCGGTCGTCGATGCGGATCTCGACCACCGAGGGGCCGTCATGGGCGAAGGCACGGTCGAGCGCCGGGCCGATCTCGTCGGGGGTCTCGACATAGATCCCGAGAAGACCAAGCGCCGCCGCCGCCCCGGCATAGCCCGGCTTCACGCTTTGCGTTTCCAGCACCGCCGATTGCACGTTGTTGAAGTAGAGCTCCTGCCACAGCTGGATCCAGCCGAGCTTGCCGTTGTTGATGACCACGTTGACGATCCGCTGGCCATATTGCGCCTGCGTCGCAAGCTCGCCCACGGTATAGGAAAAGGCGCCGTCGCCCGCGACGGTGACGATGCGCGCATCGGGCCGCACCGCCGCCGCGCCGATCGCCGCGGGCACCGAATAGCCAAGCCCGCCCTGCCCGCGCGCGAACAGGAACTGCCGCCCCGCCCGCTTCGCCGGGATGTAGCCCGAGATCCAGCCCGCCGAGAACGAGGCGTCCGAGACCACGATATCCTCGGCGCCGAGCCGGCGCGCGATCTCGTCCATCACCCGCGGCGGCTGGATCGGCATCCGGTCGCTCTCGATCTCGGCGCGCTTGTCGGCGTCGCAGGCGGCCTTCACCTCGGCGATGCGGGCGCGCCATTCGGGATGGGCCGGGATCTCGGCCAGCGCCGCGTCGATCGCCGCCACCGTCTCGCGCACATCGCCGAGCAGCGCCACCGTCGGGCGGAAGGTGCGGCCGTGTTCGAGCGGGTCGGCGTCGATGGTGATCGTCGCCTGCTCGGGCAGCGGCAGCGACCAGTTCATGCCGGTGTTCTGGCTGACCTTGGAGCCGCACCAGATCACCAGATCGGCCTCGCGGACGAGATCGATCGCCGCCTTCGAGCCGAGCGGGTTCAGCACCCCCGCCGCATAGTCGCGGGTCTCGGGGACCGAGCCCTTGCCCGAGAGCGAGGTCACGACCAGCCCGTCGAGCCGGTCGGCGAAGGCCGTCACCTCGGCCGTTGCCTCCGATCCGTGCACGCCACCGCCGCACACGAGGGCCGGCCGCTTCGCGCGCCGGATCAGCGCCGCGGCGCGGGCGATCTCGCCATGCGGGGCACAGCTGCGCAGATAGGGGATCTGCCGGGCGCGGTCGTCGACGCGGATCTTCAGCACCTCCTCGTCCCATTCGGCATCGAAGATGTCATGCGGGATGATCAGCGCGACCGGCCCCGGCCGCGGCGCGGTGGCGATGCGGAAGGCGGTGCGGATCAGCTCGGGCAGCGCGGTGACCGAGGGCACGAGGAACGCCTCCTTGGTGCAGGTCTTGAAGAAGGAGAGCTGGTCGAAGCCCTGGCTCGCGATGCCCTTCTCCTTCAGCGGCAGCCAGTCGAGCGGCAGCTCGCCGATGATGCCGATCATCGGGATCGAGGCGTTCAGCGCCTCGAGGAAGCCCGCGGGCAAGAGGTTGGCGCCGGGGCCCACCGTGACGTCGCAGATCCCGGGCTTGCCGGTCAGCCGCGCATAGGCGTCGGCGGCATAGGCGGCGTTGCGTTCGTCGCGCATCAGGATGTGGCGGATGCGGTCGGTGCGGCGCGAGATCCCGTCATGCAGCGCCGTGGTCTGCCCGCCGGGCATGCCGTAGACATACTCGACCCCGTATTGCGCCAGCATTTCCGCAATGAGGTCACCGATATGAGCCATGATCTTTCCTTTCGTCAGGCATCGTTGGGCCGTGCCGCGACGCAGGGCGCGCCGCAGCCGGCAGGAGGCAAGGTCGTGAGTGGTGTGTGGTCGGCCCGGGATCAGGCGGGCACGGCGGCCGGGGGCGCCGCCACCGGCGCGGGGCTCGCCCGGCTGCGCGCCGCCATGCGGTGCATCAGCGGCCGCAGCGCGGCATGGGTTTCAAGGTAAAGGTCAAGCTGCGCACGGAACTGCGCGGTGCGCCCGGGGTCGGGGTGCACCTCGTCGCGGATCCGCACCATCCGGTCCGCCGCCGCCTCGAGCGAGGGATGCAGCCCCGCCCCCACCGCCGCCGCGATTGCGGCACCGAAAGCGGTGGCGTCGCCCACCTCGGGGATGCGCAGCGGCGTGCCGGTGGAATCGGCGTGCATCTGCACCCAGAAGGGCGAGCGCAGCACCCCGCCCGCGAGCGTCATGCTGTCGACGGCAAGGCCCTTCGCACTCAGCCGGCCGAGGATGTTCGCGGTGCCAAGTGCCACCGCCTCCATCAGCGCCCGCGTCACATCGGCGCGCGAATGCTTGAGCGTCAGCCCCCAGATCGCGCCCTGCAGGTCGTAATCGGTGAAGGGGTTGCGATTGCCCTGCCAGAAGTCGAGCACGACGAGCCCGTTCGCCCCGGCCGGCGCCGCCTCGGCCTCGGCCAGCAACGGCCCATAGCCGTCGCCCGCCTCGTGCAGAAGGTCATGCCACCAGCGCAGGATCGCCCCCGACGAGACCTGCCCGCCCTCCATCACGAAACGCCCCCGGGTGACGCAATCGGGATGCGGGCCGAAGAGGCCCTCGATCTCGACATCCTCGGCCACCACCGGCAGCACCAGATGCGAGGTGCCGGTGATGAGGGCGGTCTCGCCCGGGCGCAGGGTGTTGAGCCCGACCATCGCGACATAGGCGTCGGTGCCGCCCGCCACCACCAGCACATCCGCGGGCAGCCCGGTCTCGGCCGCGGCCGCAGCGCAAAGCGGCCCGATCGGATCGCCAAGCGCGGGCATCTCGGACGGGAACCGCGCGGTGATGCCCTGAAGCCCGATCGCATTCAGGAAATCCTCGGGCCAGCCGCCGGCGCGCGGGTCATAGAACCAGCGGTTGATCGTCAGGTTCTGCCCGAGCGTCAGCCGGCCCGACAGCTTCAGCGCCAGATAATCGGCCATCTCGACGAACCAGCGGGTGCGGGCAAACCGCTCGGGCGCCTCTTCGCGCAGCCACAGGATCTTCGGCAGCGCGGTCTCGGCGCTGACCCCGGCGCGCGAGCGGCGCAGCGCGGCATGGCCGGTCGCCTCGATCCGGCGCGCCTGCGGCGAAGCGCGGTTGTCCATCCACAGGATCGCCTCGGCCACCGGCTCGAGATCGGCATCAAGCGCGACCAGCGTGCTCGAGGTGCCGTCGGCGCAGATCGCGGCGATGCGGGCGGGGTCGATCCGGGCGCGCTCGACCGCCTCGCGGATCGCGCCGCAGGCTGCGCGCCACCAGTCGGCCGGCGCCTGCGTCGCCCAGCCCGGGCGCGGGTAATGGGTGGGGTACTCGCGCGTTGCCATGGCAAGCACCTGCCCCGCCGCGTCGCACACCAGCGCCCGCGCGCCGCCCGTGCCGCAATCAAGCCCGATGGTGATATCACGCGCCATCGCGGTGCCCTCCGGTGCCGTGGTGGCGGGCCGCCAGCGTGGCAACCGCGAGCCCGATCAGCAGCAGCGCCCCCTGGATGATCTGGCGCTGGTAGTCAGGCAGACCAAGCAGCGCCGTGCCGCTGAACAGCACCCCGATGAAGAGCGTCGCGGTCAGCGTGCCGAGGATGTTCGGCTTGCCGACCCGCACCATCATGCCGCCGAGCAGCACCACGGTGAGCCCGTTGATCAGGTAGGGCCCGCCGATCATCGGCTGCCCCGACGCGAGATGCTCGGCGAGCAGCACACCCGCGGCGGCCGCACTCACCCCCGAGAGGGCGAAAAGCAGCACGCCAAGCCCCACCACCGGCACGCCGACGCTGCGCACCGCGGCCTCGTTCTGCGCCATGGCATAGATATAGCGCCCCATCGCCAGCCGCTCCTGCACGACCCAGGCCAGCGCCGCAATCAGCAGGACCGGCACCACCACCGGCGGCACCGCGCCCCCGAGCACCGGGTCGAGCAGCGGTGCGAGCGGCCCCGGCGCCTCGATCCGGATCACCGTGCCCTTGCCGAGCGCCGCCGCGATCGAGGCGCAGATCCCCGCGGTCGAGATCGTGACGATCAGCGCCGGCAGCCGCATCGCCGAGACGAGAAGCCCGTTCACCACGCCGACGACCAGCCCCGCCGCCAGCGCCGCGCCGATCGCCGCGCCCCAGCCCCAGCCCTGCGCCAGGCTCCAGGCGCAGATCATGTTGGCGAGCGCCGCGACCTGCATGAAGCTGACGTCGATCTTGCCCGCGGCGATCACCCAGGTCAGACCGAGCACCATCACCGCCATCACCGAGAAGGATTTCAGCATGGCCGCGATATTGCCGGCGTCGAGGATCTGCGGCCGGACGCTCGCCACCGCGAGGGTCAGCACCACCACCGCCGCCGGCAGCCACAGATCGGTCGTCAGCCGCGCCATGCGCCGGCGCAGGGTGCCGCCCGGGCGGGTCGTCTTGTCGATATAGGTCATGGTCATGCCCTGTTCTCCGATTTCCGCGCCGCGCGCGGGCGCAGCAGGCCAAGCCCGGTGATCCACTCACGCAGGCTGTCCGAAAAGGCGATCACACCGCCCAGAAGGATCAGGCTGACGACCCCGTCGCTGTAGTAGTAGGGCACCCCCATCAGCGCGAAGCCGTCGAGGAGCATGGTGATGAGCAGGATCCCCCCGAAGGTGGCGACGACCGAGGTCCCGCCCATCACCGCGGCACCGAGGAACACCCCGGCATAGGCCGGCATCATCAGGTTCGCGCCCTTGTTGGTCTCGGCATTGCCCGATTCCGCGAGGATCAGCAGCACCGCCAGAACCGTGCACAGCGCGCACAGCACATAGGCGAGCGCCACGAAGCGCCGCGTCGCGATGCCCGAGAAATGCGCCGCGACCGGGTTCTCGCCGGTGGCATAGAAGGCCATGCCGGTGCGGGTGCGGCTCATCACGAACCAGGCCGCGGCATAGACGGCGAGCAGGATCCACAGCGAGACGCCAAGCCCCAGCAGCCGGGCATCGTTGAGGTCGGTGATGCCGCTCTGGAAGAAGTTCTGGAAGATCGAGCGCCCGCCCGTGTAGAGGAACGCCAGCCCGCCGCAGATCGAGCCGACGGCGATGGTGGTGACGATGTCGGGCAGCTCGAAATAGCTGATCGCGATGCCCGAGATGGCGCCCAGCACCGCACCGAGCGCCAGCCCGCCCATGATCGCCGCCCAAAGCGGCAGCCCGGCGGCGATCAGCGCCCCCATCGACATCGCCGCGAAGGCCGCGATGCCGGCGATCGACAGGTCGAACTTGCGCACGATCACCACGAAGGTGAGGCCAAGCGCGGCAAGCCCGTTCGCCGCCATGTGCCGGGCGATGCCGCTCAGGCTGGCGTGGCTCAGAAAGCGCGGCTCGATCAGCGCGAAGACCGCGCCCACGCCCAGCACCAGTGCGACAAAGCCCAGAACCCGGGCCGCGCCGCGGAAATGATCGTTCAGCCGGCTCATGCCGCAACCTCCCCCATGATCCCCGCCATCAGCAGGTCGTCGCGGCTGAAGCCGCGTGCCCCCGGCGCCACCAGACGCCCCTTGTGCAGCGCCACGGTGCGGTCGGCGACGCCGTGCACCTCGTCGCAGTCGCTCGAGATCACCACCACCGCGGCGGTCCGGGCGAGCGCACGCATCTGCGCATAGATCTTCGCCCGCGCGCCGATGTCGACGCCGACCGTGGGCTCGACGAAGATGTAGATGTCGGCCTCGCTGTAGAGCCCCTTCGCCAGCACGATCTTCTGCTGGTTGCCGCCGGAGAAGCCGCTCGCCGGCGTGGTCAGGCTTGGCGGATGCAGCGCCACCTGACGTGTCAGCTCCTGCGCGTCGCGGCGCAGCCTTCCGCGGCGCAGTGCCCAGAACCCGCCCGAGGCGCGGCGCAGGTTGGCGAGCGGCACGTTGAACAGCGCCGGCCGGCTCAGCGCCAGCCCCTCGCTGCGCCGGTCGCCCGGCACGAGGAAGATCCCGGCATCGAGCGCCGCGCGCGGCGAGCGCAGCGCCACCTCGCGGCCATGCACGCGGATCGTGCCGCGCGCGGCCGGCAGCGCGCCGAAGATCGTCTTCGACAGCTCGTCGCAGCCCGACCCCACCAGCCCGAAGATGCCGAGGATCTCGCCGCGCCGGGCCTGAAGGCTGATGTCGGTGAATTCATGCGGCCGGCCGAGCCCCTCGAGCTCGAGCAGCGCCTCGCCCGCGGGCGCCCCGGCCTTCGGCGGGAACACGTCCCCCACCGCCTCGCCCAGCATCAGCTCGGCCAGCGACACCCGGCTTTCGCGCGCCTCGGCGACGCTCATCCGCGCCACGCAGGTGCCGGCACGGAACACCGAGAAGCTGTCGGCGATGGCAAAGACCTCTTCCAGCTGGTGGGTGATGTAGATGATCGAGATGCCGCGGGTCTTGAGCTGGTTCATCAGCGCGAAGAGGTCCTCGCGCTCGACCTCGGTGAGCGTCGAGGTCGGCTCGTCGAGGATCAGCACGCGGATGCCGTCGACGGCAAGCGCCTGCAGGATCGCCACCGCCTCGCGCTCGACCGCGGACATCTGCCCGACTTCCTGCCGCAGGTCGAGCGGCACGGCAAAGCGCGCCAGCAGCGCCTCGGCCCGGGCCTCGAGCGCGGCGCGGTCGATGCGGGCGAACAGCCCGCGCCCGGCGGTCTCGCGGCCGAGGAAGATGTTGTCGAGCCCGCTCATGTCGGCCACGAGCTCGGGGTGCTGCTGCACCGTGGCGATGCCGGCGCGGATCGCGTCCTCGGGGGTGCGGAAATGCACCTCGCGGCCGGCGACGGTCAGCGTGCCGCCGTCTTTCTGGATGATCCCCGAGAGGATCTTGATGAAGGTGGATTTTCCCGCGCCGTTGATGCCGAGCAGGGCGTGCACCTCGCCCGGCCCGACGTGGAAGTCCACGCCGCGCAGGGCCTGCACCGGGCCGAACCGCTTCGACACATCGGACGCCGTCAGAACGGGCGTTGCCATGGCTTCAGTTCCTCATGTTGCGTTTGCGGGCCGCGGGCGGGGGTCACCCGCGGCCCGACCCGGGTCAGAGCGCGCGGGTCCAGCCCAGCTCTCCGGCGCGCCCCGGCACGTCGTAATCGTCGGGAATACCGTCCTTCAGCATGTCCTTGGTCACCGCATAGGTCGGGGTGATGATCAGCCGCGGCGCCTTGCGCCCGGCCAGCACCTCATGCGCATAGAAGACGCTGGCATAGGCCATCTCGTAGAAGCTCTGCGCCATCGACAGCTTCAGCGGGGTGTCGGCGGCAATGTAGTTGAAGGCCTGCGAGCCGCCGTCGATGCCGGTCAGGATCAGATCGGCCCGCCCCGCGGCACGGGCGGCGAGCGTGCCCTCGACCGAGGCGCCGTCCCAGGCGCACCAGATCGCGTCGACATCGGGGTTCGAGGTCAGGATGTTGTCGACCGCCTGACGCGGCGTGACGTTGCCGGCCAGCGCAAAGGCCCATTCGGTGACGATCTCGATCCCGGGATAGCGGCGCAGCGTCCATTCCATGCCGTAGGTGCGCTGATCCCAGCTTTCGTTTTGCGGCAGCATCACCCGGGCGATCTTGCCCTTGCCGTTCAGCGCCTTGCAGATGAACTCGGCGGAATACTGGCCCATGCCGAAGTTCGACGACATCGCGGTGGTGGTGACCATCGCGCCCGGCACCGAGCTGTCGGCGCAGAACACCGGGATCCCCGCGGCAATCGCGCGCTGCACCGCCGGGGCGATCGCCACCGCATCGGCCGGGGTGACGAAGAGCGCCTCGGGCTTCGAGGCGACGAGCGAGTCGATCTGGTCGGACTGCACCCGCGCGTCAAAGCCCGCGTCGGTGGTGGTCAGGGAACCGCCCAGCTCCTTCACCGCGGCGTTGAACCCGTCCTGCAGGTGGCGGCCCGAGTCATAGGTCGTCCAGCCGAGCGAGGCGGCGAACTTGCGGTCGGCGGCGGCGGCGCGCATCTCGCGCGGCCAGAGCGCGGCCGATGCGGCGAGCGTTGCCGCCCCGGTCAGGAAGGCACGGCGGCCAAGGCCCGCGCCGGTGAATTCTTCGGTCATGTCGTCTCTCCTCCACTGTTGCACCGCCCTGTTCCCGGGCGGGGTCCTCGGCCGGCGCCCCGCAAGGCGCCCGCCCTTCGTCAGCACAGCGCCGCGACCGTCCTCCAGCGGTCGTAGGCCTGTGCGTAGCCGTCGGCATGGGCGGGCTCGGGCCCGATCGCCTCGCGCAGCGCCGGGCGGCGCAGCACGGTGTCGGGCGCCGCCCCGCTCGCCGCGATCATGCCGAGCCGCGCCGCCCCGAAGGCCGCGCCAAGGGCGCCGGTGCGCGGCACGTCGAGCTCGACGCCGAGCGAGGTCGAGATCATCGACAGCCAGGGGCGCGAGCGCGAGCCGCCGCCGATCGCCAGCAGCCGGCGCAGCTCGGAGCCGCCCGAGCGGAAGGCGTCGGCGCAGTCGCGCAGCGCGAAGGCCACGCCCTGCATCACCGCCTGCGCCATCGCCAGATCGTCGTGCTGATGCGCCAGGCCGTAGAAGCCGCCGCGCACCGAGGCGTCCGAGCGCGGCGACCAGCAGCCGTCGAGGAAGGGCACGAAGATCAGCCCCGTCGCCGGCAGCGGCGCCTCGCCAAGCGCCCGGGCCAGCTCGCCGGGCTCGCGCTTGAGCCGCGCGCCGAGCCAGGTCAGGCAGGAGGTCGCGGACAGCAGCACCGACATCTGGTGCCAGCGGCCGGGCACGGCGTGGCACAGCGTCTCGATCGCGTAATCGCCGGCCGGGCGCGGGCTGTCGTTGGCCACGAACAAAACCCCCGAGGTGCCGAGCGACACGGTGCCGTCGCCATCCTCGATCACTCCGGTGCCGCAGGCGCCGCAGGCGTTGTCGCCGCCGCCGCCGGCGATCACCGGGCGACGGTGCATGCCCCAGCGGGCGGCGAGCTCGCGCCGCAGCCGGCCCGAGACCTCGGTGCCCTCGACCAGCTGCGGCATGTGCGTGCGGTTCAGCCCCGAGGCCTCGAGCATCCGGTCCGACCAGTTCCGCGCCGCCAGATCGACCCACATCGTGCCGCTCGCGTCGGCGAGGTCGGTCGATTTCTCGCCCGACAGCCGCAGCCGCACATAGTCCTTGGGCAGCAGCACCTTGCGGATCTGGCGATAGGTCTCGGGCTCGTGCCGGCGCAGCCACAGGATCTTGCTGGCCGTCACCCCGGGGGTCGGCCGGCGCCCGACGCGGGCCACCAGATCGGGCACCCCCGCCATCAGCTCGTCGCACTCGGCGCCGCTGCGGGTGTCGTTCCACAAGATCGCCGGGCGCAGCGGCTGATCGCGTGCATCAAGCACGGTCGCGCCATACATCTGCCCCGACAGCCCGATCCCCTCGACCGCCGCCATCGCTGCCGGATGCCCGGCCGCTAGGCTGTCGAGCGTCTCGCTCACCGCCTCCCACCACAGTTCGGGGTCCTGCTCCGACCAACCCGGCCGGTGCCGGCTCACCTCGAGCGGCCGCGAGGAAGCCTCGCCGATCACGCTCTGGGCGTCATCCATCAGGATGCACTTCACCCCCGACGTTCCAAGGTCGATCCCCAGAAACATCGCGTCTCCTCCCTGTTGCTCGGCCGCCTCCCGTGCGGCCGGTTGGATCAGAGCGCCCCGGGCCTCCACTCCCGGCGCGATCGCGCTCAGGCGCTCTGACGTTTCGGCATCGGTCCTTCCATGTAGCGCTCGAGCGCGGCGACCTCGTCCGGGCTGAGCACAAGGCCCAGCTTCGAGCGGCGGAACAGGATGTCCTCGGCGCTGCGCGCCCATTCCTGCGCGCGCATGTAGTCGACCTCGCGCGCGGTCAGACCGCCGCCGAAGGTCTCGCCCAGATCGGCACGGCTGCGGGCCCCTCCCAGAACCCGTCGCGCCCGCGATCCGTAATAGCGCAGCAGCCGGGTCGCCTCGGCCTGGGCCAGGAAACCATACTCCGCGCGTAGCGCGTCGCGCTCGGCGTCGAACGCCAGCGGCGCGAAATCCCCGCCCGGCAGCGCCTTCTGCCCGGTCCATCCCGCCGGCAGCCGCGGGCCTCCCTCAGGATCTCCGAGGCACGAAGCAATGCGCTCCAGCGCCGATTCGGCAAGTCGGCGATAAGTCGTGATCTTGCCGCCGAAGACCGACAGCACCGGTGCCTCGGCCCGGGTGTCGAGCTCGAGCACGTAATCGCGGGTGGCCTTCTGCGCCTCGGAGCTGCCGTCGTCATAGAGCGGGCGCACCCCGGAATAGGTCCAGACCACATCGGCGGGCGTGACCGGGCGCTTGAAATAGCTGCTCGCCAGCGTGCACAGATAGGCGATTTCCTCGGGCGAGGCCGCGACCTTGGCCGGGTCCCCCGGATAGTCGCGGTCGGTGGTGCCGATCAGGGTGAAGCGCCCCTCGTAGGGGATGGTGAAGACGATCCGGCCGTCGCCGTTCTGGAAGATGAAGCAGCGATCGTGGTCGTAGAGCTTCGGCACGATGATATGCGAGCCCTGCACCTGCCGCACCCGCCCCTTCGGCGGGCGCCGCGCGATGGTGCGCGCGACATCGTTCGCCCAGGGACCGCCGGCGTTGATCAGCATCCGCGCCTCGACCACCTCCTCGCGACCGCTCTCGCCGCGCAGGGTGACGCGCCAGCCGCCGCCCGGACGCGGCTCGGCCTTCGTGCAGCGGGTGCGCACCCGCACCGTCGCACCGCGCTCGACCGCGTCGATCGCATTCAGGATCACCAGCCGGTTGTCCTCGACCCAGCAATCCGAATATTCGAAGCCAAGCGTCAGCCCGTCGCGCAGCCCCTGCCCGATCGGCCCCGACTCCAGGTCGACGCGCGCGGTGCCGGGCAGCAGCTTGCGCCCGCCGAGGTGGTCATAGATGAACAGGCCAAGCCGCAGCAGCCAGGCCGGCCGCATCCCCTTGCTGTGCGGCAGCACGAAGCGCAGCGGGCGCACGATATGCGGCGCGATGTTCCACAGCACCTCGCGTTCGATCAGCGCCTCGCGCACCAGCCGGAACTCGTGATGTTCGAGATAGCGCAGCCCGCCGTGCAGCAGCTTGGTCGAGGAGGACGAGGTCGCCCCACCGAGATCGCCCTGCTCGCACAGGACCACCGAATAGCCCCGCCCGACCGCGTCGCGCGCGATGCCGCAGCCGTTGATGCCGCCGCCGATGATGAACAGATCGACCATGTCAGGCATCGGCCGCCTCCGGCACCCGCGCGCTCAGAATCCGCTCGGCGATCTCGACGAACCCCGCGCCCCCTTCCGAGCCTGCGACGAAGGCCGGCGGCGTGAAGCTGCCCGGTGCGAAGTCGCGCACATTCGCCACGCCGCAGCTGTTCGGGAAGAAGCCGAACATCGGCCCGTCGTTCGGGCTGTCGCCGGCAAAGATCACCCGCGCCCGCTCGGCGTCGATGTCGAGCCCGAGGATGTCGCGCGCAAAGATCCGGGTCATCGACAGCTTGTCGTAATCGCCGAACCAGCCGTTCACATGGATCGACGACAGTTTCGCCACCGCCCCCGCCTCGGCGAAGATGTCGAGGATGCGCTGCACCTCGGCCTCGGGCAATGCCGGCACATCCTCGCAGAAGTCGATGGCGAGATCGGCCTCGCGGTAAAGCTGGTCCGAGGCGATCCCTGCCCCCGGCACCTCGCGCAGGATCCGCTCGCGCAGCGCGCTCAGCCGGGCGCGGTTCGCCTGACGCTCGGCCTCGGAGGCGAAGAAGCGCTGCCGCATCACCCGCGCCGTGCGGTCATAGCTGAAGTAGAAGGCGCCGTTCTCGCCCACCACCCCCGCGACCGGCCAGAACCGGGCGATCATGTCGCACCAGCCCGCCGGGCGGCCGGTGATCGGCACCACCGCAAGCCCGGCCTGCGCCAGCCGCTCGAGCGCCCCATAGGCGGCGGCGGGCAACTGCCCGTCGGTGGTCAGCGTGTCGTCGATATCGGTCAGCACCGCGACGCAACCGCGCAGCGCGGCCGGGTCGAGCTCGGCAAGCGGTCGCATCAGACTTCCTCCTCGATGAAATCGTCCAGAATGCCGATGTCCTCGGCTAGATCGAGCAGCGAATAGCGGTCGCGCATCTCGCGGCAGTGGCGCAGCGCCTCGATATAGAGGTCGCGATCGAGGCCGATCTCGGCCGGCGTCGCACCGCCGCCGGCCGCGCGCAGATGCGCCGCCATCTCGTCCGGCGGCAGCATCATCGCGCCAAGCGTCGCACGCAGCTCGGGCCAGATCGCGGCAAGCTTGGCGTTGAAGGCCTCGGCCTGATCGGCCGTCATCGCCTTCGCCCGGCTCGCGGTCAGGCAATCCTCGACCGCGGCGGCCGGATAGCGGGCCCGAATCGCCGCCTCGTCGGGCTGCCAGGGCCGCAGCCGCGGCGCCTCTTCCATCGCAAGGATCCGCGCCTGCAACCGCGCCATGGTGACCGAGGCAACGCCGACCTGCTGGCCATGCACCGTGCCCGGATGCCGCGCGCCGGCAAAGCTGTCGATCCAGTGCGAGATCTGATGCTCGCCCATCGAGCCCGGGTGGCTCATCCCCACCACCGCGATGCCCAGCCCGCCAAGCGTCAGCAGGCGCTGCAGAGACCCGATGGCGTCATGGTCGCGCGCACCGAGCCCCGCACTGCGCGCCAGAACCGCCGCCTCGTCCTCTTCCTGCAGAAGATAGGGGGCGGTGGCATAGCGCGTGCCCAGCATCACATGCGAGAAATACCAGTCGACCTGCGCGGTGGGCCGGCACAGGCTGTCCCCGAGCCCCGCCCCGATCAGGTATTGCGGCGCCGCGGCCGAGACCCCGATGTCGATGAAGACGCCGCGCGCGGCATGCGCCTTCTGCGTGGTCTTCAGCCCGGAATCGAGGGTGATCGAGGCGGTCGACGAGGTGTATCCGTTCATCGAGGGCGCGGTGCCGAAGACGCTGTAGGCCCGCCCGTCGCGGAAGGTCGCGTATTTGCACAGATCGTTGATCGTGCCCGAGCCGACGGCGATCAGCGCCTCGACATCGCGGGTCTCATCGCTCAGCGCCCGCACCTGCGCCTCGTCGGCATGCGGGTGATCGAGCACGACAAGCCGTGCCTTCGCCCCCATCGCCCGGGCAACCTCCGCCCCCATCGCCTCGGCGGTGTCGGCATCGCAGACCACGGCATAGCTCCCGGCCCGCATCACCCGCTCGACCAGATCCCGCGCCCCGGCGGCAAACCCGTCGCCGATCTCGATGCAGCGGAACGGCACGGTGACCGCAGCCCCGGTGTCCGGGTCCTGCCAGCGGCCGGTGGTGACGTCTTCGATGAGGGCATTCCAGCCCCCGGTCGCGCTCTCGCGCGCCGTCAGCGGCAAGCTCATCTGCTCCTCCCAAGCAAGTGCTCTCCCTTGATGTGAAAGTTGCCAGATGACTCTGTCATTCGTCAATAACAATTTTCACGCAACGTCGGCATTTGCCAAAACGCCCGCTTTCATGCGAAACTGCCCGAGAGGTCGGGGCGCATTTCGGCCCCGACCGACGAAGGGAAAAGGCATGGCGAAAAAAGCGGATTTGATCGAGACGACCGAGCCCCGGACCGGCCGGCGCGCCGTTCCGGCGCAATTCGGCATGGACGAGGTGCTCTGGGCGGCCTGGCTCTATTACGAGCAGGGGCAAAAGCAGGACCGGATCGCCGAGGAGCTCGGGATCTCCCGCGCCTCGGTGTTCAACCTGCTGCAGAAAGCGCGCGACGAGGGGGTGGTGAACATCTCGATCGACCCGACGCGAATCGCCGGCATGGCGCTGTCGCTGAAGATCTGCGCCGCGACCGGCCTGGCGGAATGCTACATCCTGCCGCGCCAGCGCGAGGGCGAGGGCGGATCGCTGCATGGCCAGATCGGCCATCTCGCGGCGCGGGTGCTGGAAAACCGGCTGCGGCCCGAGGACACCATCGGCGTCGCCTGGGGGCGCACCGTGCTCGCGCTGTCACAACACCTCAGCGCCATCGCCTGCCCGACCGTCACCGTGGCGCAGATCACCGGCTCCTCGGCCGCCACCTTCGACTTCTCGCCGGTGCTGTGCACTTCGAACATCGCGGCGCGGCTGAACGCGCGGGCGATCAACCTGCATGCGCCGGGTGTCGTCTCCTCGCCGCATGTGAAGGAGATCCTGATGCACGAGCCAGCGATCCGCGACCATTTCGCGCTGCTGCGCGGCTGCACCAAGGCGGTGTTCGGCGTCACCCAGCTGACCGGCGAGACGCTGCTGGTGCAGGGCGGCTTCATGACCGAGGCCGAGCTGGCCGCCTATCGCGACCTCGGTGCGGTGGGCTTTGCCGCGGGCTATTTCTTCGACGCCGAAGGCAAGATCGTGCACAGCGAATTCGACGGCCGCCACATCACCATGGCGCTCGGCGACCTGCTGCAGGTACCCGAGCGGATCTGCATCGGCGGCGGTCCGGAAAAGGTGGAGGCGATCCGCGCCATGCTGCGCGGCGGGCTGGCGAGCGTCCTCGTCACCGACGAGGCGACAGCCCTCGCCCTCGCGGCCGGCTGAGGCGCCGCAGGAACCACCCCGGGGCCTTCATCTTGCCCGAAATACCTCGGGGGGCCTGCCAGCGGCAGGCGGGGGCAGCGCCCCCTCCCCGGCCGGGGAAAGGGCGCCGCGCCGGGGCTCAGCCCTCGATCTTCGTCAGGTCGGCGACGCTCAGGCAGATCTGGCGGATGCGCGAGAGCAGATTGAGCCGGTTGCGGCGCAGGATCTCGTTCTCGGCATTGATCTGCACCGCGGTGAAGAAGGCGTCGATCGGTGCGCGCAGGGCGGCCATCGCGGCCATCGCGGCGCCGAAATCCTCGGCCGCCATCGCCGGCCCGATCGCCGCCTCGGCGGCATCGAGCGCGGCAAACAGCGCGGTCTCCTCGACCCCTTCGGCGAATTTCGGATCGGCGCCAAAGCTGTATTCGACCCCGTCCTTCGCCTCGGCCTGGCTGAGGATGTTGTTGGCGCGCTTGAAGCCCTGGATCAGGTTGCCGCCATCCTCGGTCTTCAGGAACGCCGCGAGCGCCTCGGCCCGCTTCACCACAAGCGTCAGATCGTCATTGCCCGGCATCGCCAGAACCGCGTCGATCACGTCGTGACGGATGTTCTGGTCCTTCATGAACACCTTCAGCCGGTCATGGAAGAAGGCCAGAAGGTCGGCCGCATCGGTCTTGTCATTCGCCGTCGCGAAGACCTTCGCAAGGTCAAGCCGCAGCCCGTTCGCGAGCACCAGCCGGATCACGCCCAGTGCGGCGCGGCGCAGCGCGAAGGGGTCTTTCGAGCCCGTGGGCTTCTCGTCGATCGCCCAGAAGCCGGTGAGCGTGTCGATCTTGTCGGCCAGCGCCACCGCCACCGTCACCGGCTCCGAGGGCACCTCGTCCGAGGGACCAAGCGGCGAGTAATGGCCCTTGCAGGCATTCGCAACCGCCTCGGGCAGGCCCGCGGCCTTGGCATAATAGCTGCCCATCAGGCCCTGAAGTTCCGGGAACTCGCCGACCATCGCCGAGCGCAGGTCGGATTTCACCACCCGCGCGGCCTCGGCGGCCAGATCGGGCTGCGCACCGACCATCGGCGCGATCTCCTGCGCCAGCGCCTCGATGCGTTCGATCCGCGCCGCCTGGGAACCCAGCTTGTTGTGGAAGGTGACCTGGGCCAGCCCCTCGCCCATGCCCTCGAGCCCCTCGGTCTTGACGATCCGCAGGTCGTGTTCCCAGAAGAACTTGGCATCCGACAGCCGCGCCGACAGCACCTTGAGGTTGCCCTTCAGGATCGTCGCGCCATGATCGGCGGTCTCGCGGTTCGCCACGGTGACGAAGCCCTCGATCCGGCCGGTCTTCGGGTTCTTCACCGAGAAGAACTTCTGGTGCTCCTTCATCGAGGTCTGCAGCACCTCGGGCGGCAGGCCGAGGAAGGTCTCGGCGATGTCGCCCATCAGCGCGACCGGCCATTCGACCAGCCCCGCGACCTCGGCCAGCAGGCCCCGGTCCGGCACCAGTTCGAGCCCGCGCGCGAAGGCGAGCGTCTGCGCCTCGTTCCACAGGATCTCCTCGCGCTCGGCACTGTCGAGCACGACCTTCGCCGCCTTCAGCTTGGCGACGTAATCGTCAAAACCCGTCACCGCGAAGCGGCCCGGCGCCATGAAGCGGTGGCCTTCGGTGGTGTTGCCCGAACGGATGCCCTCGACCTCGAGGTCGACGACCTCGGCGCCGGCCTCGGTGGTCAGCAGGCACAGGATCGAATGCAGCGGCCGCACCCATTTGAGCGTGCCCGAGCCCCAGCGCATCGACTTCGGCCAGGGGAAGGTGCGGATCGTCTTTTCCAGCACCTCGGCGACGATCTCGGGCGCGGTGCGGCCGGGCTTCTCGACCACGGCGAAATAGACCTGGCCCTTCTTGTCGTCGCGCACCTCGAGCTGGTCGAGCGTCAGGCCGGTCGAGCGCAAAAAGCCCTCGATCGCCTTCTCGTTCGCGCCGGTCGAGGGGCCCTTGCGCTCTTCGCGCAGCGTCGGGCTCTCGGCGCTCAGCCCCTCGAGGGCGAGCGTGAGGCGGCGCGGCGTCGAGAAGGCCGCGGCATGGCCATAGGTCAGGCCCGCCTCGACGAGACCGTCGGTCACCAGCTTCTTCAGCGCCTCGCGCGCCCCCGGCTGCATCCGCGCCGGGATCTCTTCGGAGAAGAGTTCAATCAGCAGATCGGGCATGTCACTTCTCCGCTTCGTCATTCAGTTGCTGCCAGGCATAGGCCCGGCCATCGGGATAAATCGCCACCACGCGGTCGACGCCGGGGTGGATGTCGTGTTCGGACAGGAAGGCCACCGCCCGGCCGGTCTCGATGTCGGCACCGATCCGGGCAGCGTCGAAACAGGAGAACCAGCCCGGCGCAGTGAGCGGCGTGGCCTTGTCATAGACGGTGAAGGTCTCGGTCAGCAGCGCAAGGCTCATCGGCGTGCGGAAGCAGCCGCGATAGCGCAGCGGCGAGCTGTCGGCGTCGATGCCCTGGAAATCCTCGGCGAGGATCGGTTCGGGCGTGCCGGTCTCGATCGCGGTCAGCCGCACCTCGGCGGCCGGCGCCGCCGCATCGACCGCGTGATAATAGCCGTAGACCTGCAGGTAATAGACCGCGGCCCCGGTGATCAGCGCGCCCAGCACGAGACTGCCTCCGACCAGCTTTCCATTCACTGCGCGGCCTCGGGCGTCCAGCCGCCGGCCGTGGTCTGCACGAAGGCATCGGCGCATTTCTTCGCAAGCGCCCGGACCCGGCCGATATAGGCCTGCCGCTCGGTCACCGAGATCACGCCCCGCGCGTCGAGCAGGTTGAACAGATGCGAGGCCTTGATGCACTGGTCATAGGCCGGGTGCACCATGAGGATGCGCTTGCCCGAGTTCGGGTCCTCGGCCGGGAAGGACAGCAGCCGCTCGCATTCCGCCTCGGCATCCTCGAAATGGCGCAAGAGCATCTCGGTGTTGGCACCGTCGAAGTTGTGGCGCGAATATTCTTCCTCGGTCTGCCGGAACACGTCGCCATAGGTCAGCGGGATCGGCGCGTCGGGGGCGTTGAACGGCATCTGCATGACGTGGTCGATGCCGAGCACATACATCGCAAGGCGCTCGAGCCCATAGGTCAGCTCGCCCGAGACCGGCTTGCAGTCATGCCCGCCGACCTGCTGGAAATAGGTGAACTGGCTGACTTCCATGCCGTCGCACCAGACTTCCCAGCCCAGCCCCCAGGCGCCGAGCGTCGGGCTTTCCCAGTCGTCCTCGACAAAGCGGATGTCGTGCAGGTCAAGGTCGATGCCGATCGCGGCGAGCGAACCGAGATAGAGCTCCTGCAGGTTCGAGGGGCTTGGCTTGATCAGCACCTGATACTGGTAATAGTGCTGCAGACGGTTCGGGTTCTCGCCATAGCGGCCATCGGTCGGGCGACGCGAGGGCTGGACATAGGCCGCGGCCCAGGGGTTCGAGCCGAGCGAGCGCAGCGTGGTCGCCGGGTGGAAGGTGCCCGCGCCCACCTCCATGTCATAGGGCTGCAGCACCGCGCAGCCTTTCGAGGCCCAGTAATTCATGAGCCGCAGGATGATTTCCTGGAACGACCGCGGAGCGACAGGGTTCGACATGGCTTCCCTCTGGTTCAAAGCGCCTTCTCTCTAGGCAAGCGCCGGGCAAGGGTCAACGCCCCGCCCCGCGCCCGGGCCCGATTTCACGCGATTTCCGGGGTGACGTGCGCCGCCAGCCTGCTAACCTCACCCTGTTTTGAGAACAGGAAGCGGGTTTCACGATGACGGGAATGCGCAAGGCGATGCGCCTCGCGACGGCGGCGGGTCTGGCGGGGATGATCTGGACGGGCCCCGGCGCGGCCGACCCGGTCTGGGTGCAGATCGAGGCGCAGCCCTCGCTCCCGCAGGCCGAGGAGCGCGCGCAGGACTGGGCCGGCATATTCCCCGACATCGCCGGTTTTGCGATGTCGACAGGCTGGTATGCGATCGCCATCGGCCCCTTCGCCGACACCGAGGAGGCAACGGCGCGGCTGCGCACGCTGCGCCGTGAAGGGCTGATCCCGCGCGACAGCTATGTCTCGGACGGCGGCCGCTTCCGTGACCAGTTCTGGCCCGGCGCGGGCGCCCCCCTGCCCCCGGCGGCCGAGCCGCCCGCCCCCGAAACCGCGCCCCCGGAAACCGCCGCGATCGAACCGCCGCCCGTCGCGCCCGCGGCCGAGGCCCCGCCTGCCGTCGCCGCCCCGGCGCCCGCGCCCGAGATGCCGGTCGAGACGCTGGCCGAGTCACAGCGGCTCGAGGCGGCACTTGACCGCGAGGCACGGATGGAGATCCAGGCCGCGCTCGAATGGCAGGGAGTCTACAACGCCACGATCGACGGCGCCTTCGGCCGCGGCACCCGCACGGCGATCGCCGCCTGGCAGACGGCGCAGGGCTTTGCACCGACCGGCGTGCTCGCCTCGACGCAGCAGACGCAGCTTCTCGCCGCCGTCGCGGCCGACCGCGCCGCGCTCGGCCTCGAGACCGTCGAGGAGACCGACGCCGGCATTGCCATCGACCTGCCGCTCGGCCTGGTCGAATTCGACCGCTACGACCCGCCCTTCGTCATCTATCGCGCCAAGGACGGCTCGGGCGTCACCGCGCTGCTGCTGTCGCTCACCGGCGACCAGAACGCGCTTTACGGGCTTTACGACCGGATGCAGACGCTGGCGCTGGTGCCCGCCGAGGGCGAGCGCAGCCGAAACCGCAGCGGCTTCACCATCGCCGGACAGAACGACAGCCTGCACTCCTGGACCGAGGCGCATCTGGCGGGCGGGCTGATCAAGGGCTTCACCCTAGCCTGGCCGCCCGGGCAGGAGACGAAGATGCAGCGCGTGCTGGCGGCGATGAAGGCCTCGTTCCGGCCGATCGGCAGCACCGCGCTCGACCCCTCGCTCGGCACGCCGATGACGGTGACGCGCGGCGATCTGATGGCGGGGCTCGAGCGGCGGCACCCGGAGTTTGCCCGCTCGGGCGCCTTCATCGACGAGAAGGGCGCGGTTCTGACGGCGGGCGCCGGGCTCGACACCTGCACCAAGATCACCATCGAGGACGAGGAGGCGGATCTCGCCTTCTCCGATCCGGCGCTTGGCATCGCCGTCCTGACGCCGAAGAAGGCGATGGCGCCTGCCGGCATCGTCGCCTTCGAGACCGCGGCGACCGCCGCCGGTGCGCAGGTGGCGGTGGCGGGCTTTTCCTATCCCGAGACGCTGACCGCGCCGGTGCTGAGCTTTGGCACGCTCTCCGATCTGACCGGCCTTGCCGGCGAGGCGAACCGGGCGCGGCTGGCGGTGCACACGCTGGCGGGCGATGCGGGCGGGCCGGTGCTGGATGGCTCGGGCGCACTGGTCGGCGTGGTGCTGCCACGCGCGGCCGATGGCACCAAGTTGATGCCCGCCGGCCTGACCGAGGCGGTGCAGGCGATGCCGCTGGTTCAGGTGCTGGCCGAGCATGGCTTCATGCCCACCGCGTCGGAGGCAACGGGCACGCTTGCGGCAGAGGATCTGGCCGTCGAGGCGCAGAAATTCACCGTGCAGATCGCCTGCTGGAAATGACCGCCCGCCCCTGACCGCGGGCGCGGCGCTCAGCCGCGCCAGAACTTCGGCAAGAGCAGCACGAAGGCCGACATCAGCTCGAGCCGGCCAAGCATCATCCCGAGCGCCATCAGCCATTTCGCGCTGTCGGGGAAGCGGTCGACGGCGCCATTTGCCGACACCTCGGGCCCCCAGGCCGGCCCGACATTGGCGATCGCCGTCCAGGCCGCGGTCAGCGCCGTGCGCGGCGCGAGCCCGGTCAGCGACAGCGCCACGATCAGCCCGCCGAAGGTCAGCACGAAGAGGGTGAAGAAGGCGACGACGGAATCGAGCACCTCGCGCTCGACCGCGCGGCCGTCATAGCGCATCCCCATCACCCGGTGCGGGCTGTAGAGCCGCCGGATCGCCACCTTGATCGCCTGGAACAGGATCAGATAGCGGAACACCTTGACCGAGCAGCCGGTCGAGGAGGTGCAGCCGCCGATCAGCCCGGTGATGATCAGCACCACGAAGGCCAGATGCCCCCAGGAGGTGATGTCCTCGGACGCATAGCCGGTGCCGGTGAAGGTCGACACGACGTTGAAGGTCACCTCGCGCAGCGTCGGCCAGAACGCGCTTTCGTGCCGGATCAGCCGATAGAGCACGATCACCGCGATCGCATAGCCGTGCCAGCGCAGGAAGGCGCGCACCTGCGGGTCGCGCCACAGCGGCGCCGGGTTGCCCTGAGCCAGCTGCACGAAGCGGATGAAGGGCATCGCGGCCAGCAGCATGAACAGCGAGGCCGCATATTCCGGCGCGCCGCGATAGACGCCGAAGCTCGCGTCGTAATTCGAGAAGCCCCCGGTCGAGAGCGTGGTCAGCGCATGCACCACCGCGTCGAAGGCCGTCATCCCCAGCACGCCATAGGTCACCGCGCAGGCCACCGTCAGCCCGACATAGATCCGGATCAGCGCCGCCGAGATGTCCATCGCCCGCGGCAGGATCTTGCCCAAGGTGTCGAAGCCTTCCGAGCGGAAGAACTGCATGCCGCCGACCTTCATCACCGGCAGGAAGATCATCGCCACGATGATGATGCCGAGCCCGCCCAGCCATTGCAGGATCGCGCGCCACAGGTTGGTGCCGGCGGGCAGCTCGTCGAGCTCGGGAATCGCCGTCGTGCCGGTGGTGGTCAGCCCCGACATCGCCTCGAAATAGGCGTCGGTGAAGTCGAGCCCCGGCGCCCCGGTGATGAAGGGCAGCGCGCCGAAGGCGGGCAGCACCGCCCAGGCGCCGGTGGTGACAACGAAGCTCTGCCGCAGGCTCAGCATCGTGCCGCGCCCGTCATGGGCCGCCAGCGCCACCAGACCGCCCGCGGTCATGGTGACGATCGCCGCCTCGAGGAAGGCGCCGGCATTGACGTCGCCGCGCAGGAAATCGAGCGCGGCCGGGATCAGCATCGCCGCCCCGAGGGCCGTGGCCAGCAGGCCGATGATGTAGCCCACCGGGCGCAACTCGATCATGCCCCCTGCTTGCCCGCCGCCTTGCCGCAGGTCAATAGCCGCCCGGCCACCCAAACTTTGCAAACATTTCCAAATTGGTCAGTTAATTTGCTCAATTTCGCAGATTTGACTTGCGCTGCATCGCAGCGACGCTAGGTTTTCCAGCACCACTGCGGGGAGGGTCCATGATGTTCCGCAAAATCCTGATCGCCAACCGGGGCGAGATTGCCATCCGCGTGATGCGGGCCGCAAACGAACTCGGCAAGAAGACCGTCGCCGTCTATGCCGAGGAAGACAAGCTCTCCCTGCACCGCTTCAAGGCGGACGAGGCCTATCGCATCGGCGCGGGGCTGAGCCCCGTCGGCGCCTATCTCTCGATCCCCGAGATCATCCGTGTGGCGCAGGAATCGGGCGCCGACGCGATCCACCCGGGCTATGGGCTGCTGTCGGAGAACCCCGATTTCGTCGAGGCCTGCGACAAGGCCGGCATCACCTTCATCGGCCCGCGCGCCGAGACCATGCGCGCCCTTGGCGACAAGGCCTCGGCCCGGCATGTGGCGATGAAGGCGGGGGTGCCGGTGATCCCCGCGACCGAGGTGCTGGGCGACGATTTCGACGCGATCAAGACCGAGGCGGCCGCGATCGGCTATCCGCTGATGCTGAAGGCGAGCTGGGGCGGCGGCGGGCGCGGCATGCGCCCGATCATGGGCCCCGACGAGCTGGTCGAGAAGGTGCGCGAGGGCCGGCGCGAGGCCGAGGCCGCCTTCGGCAACGGCGAGGGCTATCTGGAAAAGATGATCCTGCGCGCCCGCCACGTCGAGGTGCAGCTTCTGGGCGACACCCATGGCCATCTCTATCACCTCTACGAGCGCGACTGCACCGTGCAGCGGCGCAACCAGAAGGTGGTCGAGCGCGCTCCCGCCCCCTATCTGACACCCGAACAGCGCGCCGAGGTCTGTGGCCTGGCGCTGAAGATCGGCAATGCCGTCGGCTATCAGAACGCCGGCACCGTCGAGTTCCTGATGGACATGGACGAGGGCCGTTTCTACTTCATCGAGGTCAACCCGCGCGTGCAGGTCGAGCATACCGTGACCGAGGAGGTCACCGGCATCGACATCGTGCAGGCGCAGATCCGCATCGCCGAGGGCGCGACGCTGGCCGAGGCGACGGGCGCCGCCGCGCAATCCGAGGTGACGCTTTCCGGCCACGCGCTGCAATGCCGGGTGACGACCGAAGACCCGCAGAACAACTTCATCCCCGATTACGGCCGCATCACCGCCTATCGCACCGCGACCGGCATGGGGATCCGGCTCGACGGCGGCACGGCCTATGCGGGCGGCGTCATCACCCGCTATTACGACAGCCTTCTGGTGAAGGTGACCGCCTGGGCGCAGACCCCCGACCAGACCATCCACCGCATGGACCGCGCGCTGCGCGAGTTCCGCATCCGCGGCGTGAGCACCAACATCGACTTCGTCATCAACCTGCTCAAGCACCCGACTTTCCTGAGCATGGGCTACACGACGAAGTTCATCGACACGACGCCTGACCTGTTCAGCTTCAAGAAGCGGCGCGACCGCGGCACCAAGATCCTGACCTACATCGCCGACATCACGGTGAACGGCCATCCCGAGACCGCGGGCCGGCCGAAGCCGCCGGCCGAGGCACGCCCGCCGCGCCTGCCCGAGATCAAGGGCCCGGTCCGTCCCGGCACCCGGCAGTTGCTCGAGGCCGAAGGGCCGAAGGCGGTGGCCGACTGGATGAAGGCGCAAAAGCGGCTGCTGCTGACCGACACCACGATGCGTGACGGCCACCAGTCGCTCTTGGCGACCCGGATGCGCTCGATCGACATGATCAAGGCGGCGCCGGTCTATGCGGCCAATCTGGGCGATCTGTTCTCCGTCGAGTGCTGGGGCGGCGCCACCTTCGACGTCGCCTATCGCTTCTTGCAGGAATGCCCCTGGCAGCGGCTGCGCGACATCCGCGCGGCGATGCCGAACGTGCTGACGCAGATGCTGCTGCGCGCCTCAAACGGGGTGGGCTATACCAACTATCCTGACAACGTGGTGCGGTTCTTCGTGGCGCAGGCGGCGAAGACCGGCGTCGATGTGTTCCGCGTCTTCGACAGCCTGAACTGGGTCGAGAACATGCGCGTCGCGATGGATGCGGTGATCGAGGCCGAGAAGATCTGCGAAGGCACGATCTGCTACACCGGCGACATCCTGAACCCCGAGCGGGCGAAATACGACCTGAAGTATTACGTCGCGATGGCGAAGGAGCTCGAGGCCGCGGGCGCCCATGTGCTCGGCCTGAAGGACATGGCGGGGCTGCTCAAGCCCGCCGCCGCCCGCGCCCTCGTCACCGCGCTGAAGGCCGAGGTCGGCCTGCCGATTCACTTCCACACCCATGACACCTCGGGCATCGCCGGGGCCACGGTTCTGGCCGCGGCCGAGGCGGGCGTCGATGCCGTCGACGCGGCGATGGACGCCTTCTCGGGCGGCACCTCGCAGCCCTGCCTCGGCTCGATCGTCGAGGCGCTCGCCCATACCGAGCGCGACACCGGCCTCGACATCGACGCGATCCGGCGGATGTCGAACTACTGGGAGGCGGTGCGGACGCAATATGCGGCCTTCGAATCGGGCACGCGCGCTCCCGCCTCGGAAGTCTGGCTGCACGAGATGCCGGGGGGCCAGTTCACCAACCTCAAGGCGCAGGCGCGCAGCCTTGGCCTCGAGGAACGCTGGCACGCGGTGGCGCAGGCCTATGCCGACGCGAACCAGATCTTCGGCGACATCGTGAAGGTCACGCCGTCGTCGAAGGTGGTGGGCGACATGGCGCTGATGATGGTGGCGCAGGGGCTGTCGAAGGCCGATGTGCTTGATCCCGACCGCGACATGGCCTTCCCCGACTCGGTCGTCGACATGCTGAAGGGCAACCTTGGACAGCCGCCCGGAGGCTGGCCCGAGGCGATCGTGAAGAAGGCGCTGAAGGGCGAGCCCGCCTCGACCGAGCGGCCGGGGCTGCATCTGCCGGCGGTCGATCTCGAGGCGACGCGGGCAAAGCTCTCGGCCGAGCTGAACGGCTATGCCGTCGATGACGAGGATCTGGCGGGCTACCTGATGTATCCGAAGGTCTTCCTCGACTACATGGGCCGGCACCGGCAATACGGGCCGGTGCGCACCCTGCCGACGCCGGTCTTCTTCTATGGCATGCAGGCGGGCGAGCAGATCTCGGCCGAGATCGACCCGGGCAAGACGCTCGAGATCCGCTATCAGACGATGAGCGAGACCGACGAGGCCGGCGAGGTGAAGGTGTTCTTCGAGCTGAACGGCCAGCCGCGCGCGGTGCGCGTGCCGAACCGGGCGGTGAAATCGGCGGTGAAGGCGCGGCCGAAGGCCGAGGCCGGCAACCCCGCCCATGTCGGCGCGCCGATGCCGGGGGCCGTCGCCTCGGTCACCGTCGCGGTCGGGCAGAAGGTGGCGCAGGGCGACCTGCTGCTGACCATCGAGGCGATGAAGATGGAAACCGGCATCCACGCCGATCGCGCCGCCACGGTGAAGGCCGTGCATGTCGCGCCCGGCGCGCAGATCGACGCCAAGGACCTGCTCGTCGAGCTCGAGTAAGTCCGTCCGTTTCCCCTTGTTCTCGCGCCCGTGGCCGGTCAGGCTGCGGGCGCGATTGCATGGGAGACATTGATGATCACGGCCTGGTATGCGCTGCCGCTGGTGGCGCTTTACATTTTCCTGTCGCTGCATGTGGTGAACGCGCGCAAGGCGCAGCGCGTCTCGATCGGCGATGGCGGCAACGGGGATCTGGCGCTGCGGATCCGCACGCACGGAAACCTCGCCGAATACGCGCCCTTCGGCATCGTGATGCTGCTGCTGGCCGAGCTGGCCGGCGCCGGGGCCATCGCGCTGCACCTGTCGGGCGCGGCGCTGATTCTCGGGCGCGCGCTGCACGCCTGGGCGCTCGGCTTCGGCGGCCCGATGCGTGCGCGCGTCGCCGGCATGGGGCTGACCTTCCTGTCGCTCGCCGCAAGTGCGGTGCTGGCGATCCTCGCCTGAAACGCAAAAAGGGGGGCCTGAGCCCCCCTTTTCACCGGAATCGTCCCGGTCAGAGCGAATCGATGAAGTCGTTGACCTCGCGCTTCGCCTCTTCCTTCGAGCGGCCGTATTTCTGCTGGATCAGCCCGGCCAGGCGTTCGGTATTGCCGGCCACCTGCTCGACCTCGTCATCGGTCAGCTCGCCCCATTTGGCGCGCACGCTGCCCTTGATCTCCTTCCACTTGCCTTCGAGCATGTCGGTGTTCATCGCTTGCCTCCGTCTGTGGTTTCGGGTCGGGGCGGATCTTTCCGCCCTTCCCCCTGCCAACGGCCAAGCCCTGTTGACGGTTCCCGCATCGCGCCCACCCTGCGCCGGAAGATGCCCACAGGATTTTTTCGGAGCGACGAATTTTTCCTCTTGCGGCCCCCCGCCCGATCCCATAAATCGCCTCCACCGAACAACGGTGCGGGCGTAGCTCAGGGGTAGAGCATTACCTTGCCAAGGTAAGGGTCGTGAGTTCGAATCTCATCGCCCGCTCCAGTTCGGAAACATATCGCTGCATGCGGGCGTAGCTCAGGGGTAGAGCATTACCTTGCCAAGGTAAGGGTCGTGAGTTCGAATCTCATCGCCCGCTCCAGCGAAATGAATGCGAAACGGACCGCTTCGGCGGTCCTTTTGCTTTTCTGGCCCGCGCCACGCTTGCGGCCGACACACGCGCCCCGCTCAGACGCCGCGACCGCAGCCGATGCAGCACGACCATCCCCCCGCCTCCTCCCCCTCGCGCACCGCGGCGGCATCGTGGCACTGATCGGCCACACGACACCGCAGACAGGCATGCGGGACAGCCCACAGACCGGGGCCCCGCGCCAGAAGATGCCGGACCACCTCGGCCAGGTCCTCTGCCGCGATCGTCTCGGCCAGGACGCAACGCAGCGAGCCGAGCATGTCGAAAAGCTCGCCATGCGCGAAAAGCGGCGAATCGGTCAGCAGGATCGTCATCAGATCCGGCGTATGCGCCTGCATCGTCAGGATCAGGCCAAGCGCACTCTCTCCGGCCTCGGCATCTTCCCCGGGGAACAGCCCCGCCACCACCACCCCGGGCCGCAGCAGCCGCGCGCGGATGCGCGCCTCGGCCAGGGTCAGGGCCTGCGCCACCTCGAAACCGGTCTCATGCATCAATGAACAAAAGCGGCTCATCGCGGGCGAGCGCCCGGCCAGGACCAGAATTCTCATGTCGCGCTCTCCACCCCGCCGGGCAAAAGATGCCGCGCAAGAGTTTAAGAAACCCTTGCCCCACCCCTGCTTTGCAAGCCGCGCCCCGCGCCCTATAAGGCTGTGACACGGAAGGGAGCGACGATGCGCAAGGCCACCATCACCCGCAAGACCGCCGAGACCGAGATCTCGGTCGAGATCAACCTCGACGGCACCGGCAGCTACCGGAACGTCACCGGGGTGGGCTTCTTCGACCACATGCTCGACCAGCTCGCGCGCCACTCGCTGATCGACATGACGATCACCGCGGTGGGCGATCTGCACATCGACGACCACCACACCGTCGAGGACACGGGCATCGCCATTGGCCAGGCCCTGGTGCAGGCGCTTGGCGACAAGAAGGGCATCCGCCGCTACGGCCATTTCGCGCTTGCGATGGACGACACCCAGGTCGCCACCGCGCTCGACCTCTCGGCGCGGCCCTTCCTCGTGTGGAACGTCGAGTTCCCGACGCAGAAGATCGGCACCTTCGACACCGAGCTGGTGCGCGAGTTCTTCCAGGCGCTCTCGACCAACGGCGGCATCACTCTGCATGTCGACAAGGTGCATGGCATCAACAGCCACCACATCGCCGAGGCGGCCTTCAAGTCGGTCGCCCGCGCGCTGCGCATGGCGGTCGAGATCGACCCGCGCATGGCCGGGGTCCTGCCCTCGACCAAGGGCGCACTCTGAGAGGGGAAGACAGATGAGCCTCACCGTTCTGGTCGATTACGACTCGGGCAACCTGCACTCGGCCCGCAAGGCCTTCGAGCGGATGGCGCTCGAGCTCGGACAGGGCTCGGTCGTCGTCACCTCGGAACCCGATGTGGTGGCCCGCGCCGACCGCATCGTGCTGCCGGGCGACGGCGCCTTCCCGTCGTGCCGCGCCGCCCTCACCCGCTTCACCGGGCTCTTCGAGGCGATCGAGGAGGCGGTGCACCAGAAGGGCACGCCCTTCCTCGGCATCTGCATCGGCATGCAGATGATGGCAAGCCGCGGGCTCGAGTTCGAACCGACCGAGGGCTTCGGCTGGATCCCGGGCGAGGTGGTGCGCATCGAGCCCGCCGATCCGGCGCTGAAGGTGCCGCACATGGGCTGGAACGATCTGGTGATCGACCGCCCGCATGCGCTGTTCGAGGGGATCGAGACCGGCGATCACGCCTATTTCGTGCACTCCTACCACTTCCGCGTGGCGAACCCCGCACACCTGCTTGCCCATGTCGACTATGCCGGGCCGATCACCGCGATCGTCGGGCGCGACAACATGGTGGGGACGCAGTTCCACCCCGAGAAATCGCAGCGCACCGGATTGCGGCTGATCTCGAACTTCCTGCAGTGGAAACCATGAAAAAGGGCGCCCGAAGGCGCCCTTTCCGTTGCCGCCGGCAGGCCGGTCACTTCACCCGCGACCAGTCCTGCTTGGCGCAGACGAGCCCGCCCAGCACACAGCCCGACAGCTTCATCGCATCGCCCGCAAGGGCGATCTTGCCGATGTAGGTCTTGTCGTTCGAGGGCCGCCAGACCTTGCCCTCGTAGGCGCCATTGCCCTTCGGCGCCATGTCGATGACGATCTGCCGGCCGATGTTGGGCGACTTGTACTCGCCGCCATCCTTGAAGGTGCGGGTGATCTTGCCGCAATAGGCCGCCCCGCAGGGCGCGATCTGCACCAGCGCATAGGCGCCGTCATCGGCCTGGGTCTGCCAGACCCCCTCGATCGGATCGGCGCCCGCGGCGCCCGCGGCGAGCGCAAACAGCCCCGCCAGCAGAATGCGTTTCATGGTCTCTCCTCCCGGTTTCCCTGCGCGTCATCTGGTCACGCCCCCCGATTCCCGGCAAGCCTGACGTGGCGTTTCGCAAGGCTTGCCGCGCGCCCCGGCCCGTGGCATGAGGCCCGAAAGCCCAAAGCCCGAAGGCAAGGAGAGCCGCGATGATCCTCTACCCCGCGATCGACCTCAAGGACGGCCAGTGCGTGCGCCTGCTGCATGGCGAAATGGACAAGGCCACGGTGTTCGGCGACGATCCCGCCGCCCAGGCCGCCAAGTTCGAGGCCGCGGGCTGCGAATGGGTCCACCTCGTCGATCTGAACGGCGCCTTCGCCGGCGCGCCGGTGAACGCCGCCGCGGTCGAGGCGATCCTCGCCCGGATCACCGTTCCCGCCCAGCTCGGCGGCGGCATCCGCGACATGGCGACGATCGAGGGCTGGCTCTCGAAGGGGCTTTCGCGCGTCATTCTCGGCACCGTGGCGGTCGAGAACCCGGCGCTGGTGCGCGAGGCGGCCCGCGAATTCCCGGGCCAGGTCGCGGTCGGCATCGACGCCCGCGGCGGCCGTGTCGCCACCAAGGGCTGGGCCGAGGAGACCGACGTGATGGTCACCGATCTCGCGAAATCCTTCGAGGATGCGGGCGTTGCGGCGATCATCTACACCGACATCCTGCGCGACGGCGCGATGACCGGCCCGAACATCGAGGCGACCGAGGCGCTGGCCCGCGCCGTGACGATCCCGGTGATCGCCTCGGGCGGGGTGTCGTCGCTGCCCGACCTGATCGCGCTGCGCGACACCGGCGTCATTGCCGGCGCGATCTCGGGCCGGGCGATCTATGACGGCGCACTCGACCTGACCGCGGCGCTTGCGGCGCTGAAGGCGTAAGAGGGGCTCCGCCCCGCCGAGGCGCTGCCTCGGCTCCCCGAGGTATTTTCGGCAAGATGAAAGCGCCGCGGCCCTCTCTTCATCTTGCCCGAAATACCTCGGGGTGCAGGGGCAGCGCCCCTGCCCTTTCGCTTCCCATCCCGCGCGACGGGCGCTATCAAGGCGCCAAAGGAGGCGCCTCCATGCTGAAAACCCGCATCATCCCCTGCCTCGATGTCGCCGACGGCCGCGTCGTCAAGGGCGTCAACTTCGTCAACCTGATCGACGCGGGCGACCCGGTCGAGGCGGCGAAGGCCTATGACGCGGCGGGCGCCGACGAGCTGTGCTTCCTCGACATCCATGCGACGCACGAGAACCGCGGCACGATGTACGACCTCGTCACCCGCACCGCCGAGCAATGCTTCATGCCGCTCACCGTCGGCGGCGGCGTGCGCAGCCACGAGGACGTGCGCAAGCTGCTGCTCGCGGGTGCCGACAAGGTCAGCTTCAACTCTGCCGCCGTGGCGAACCCCGATGTCGTGGCCGAGGCCGCCGACCGCTTCGGCAGCCAGTGCATCGTCGTTGCGATCGACGCGAAGACGGTGGAACCGGGCCGGTGGGAGATCTTCACCCATGGCGGGCGCAAGTCGACGGGCATCGACGCGGTCGAATTCGCCCGCACCGTCGAGGCGAAGGGCGCGGGAGAGATCCTGCTGACCTCGATGGACCGCGACGGCACCCGGGCGGGCTTCAACCTGCCGCTGACCCGCGCCATCGCCGATGCGGTCGAGGTGCCGGTGATCGCCTCGGGCGGGGTCGGCACGCTCGACCATCTGGTCGAGGGTGTGACCGAGGGCCATGCCTCGGCGGTGCTTGCCGCCTCGATCTTCCACTTCGGCACCTACACCATCCGGCAGGCCAAGGAACACATGGCCGCCGCCGGCATCCCCGTGAGGCTGACATGACCACGCTCGAACGGCTTGAAGCCACGATCGCGGCGCGCAAGAGCGCCGATCCCGACAGCTCCTGGACGGCGAAGCTGCTGTCCAAGGGGGCGCAGAAATGCGCGCAGAAATTCGGCGAGGAGGCGATCGAGGCCTGCATGGCCGTGGCCAAGGACGACCGCCAGAATCTCGTCTATGAAAGCGCCGACGTGCTTTACCACCTGCTGGTGATGCTCGCCGCGAAGGATGTCCCCCTTGCCGAGGTGCTGGCCGAGCTCGAGCGCCGCGAGGGCACCTCGGGGATTGCCGAAAAGGCCGCGCGACGCTGAGTCGTCTTGCAAAATCCGCGTTCTCCCGCAACGCTTTGGCAAAATGGGAGGCGCAGATGAGCAAGAGCGCGAAAGGATATTGGATCGGCCACGTCACTGTCGACGACCCGCAGGCCTATGCGGCCTATCGCGAGGCGAATGCGGAGGCTTTCGGGAAATATGGCGGCCGGTTTCTCGTGCGCGGCGGTGCGCAGGAGGTGGTCGAGGGCGACCTGCGCCCGCGCGCCGTGGTGATCGAGTTTCCGACGATCGAGGCGGCGCGGGCCTGCTACCTGAGCCCGGAATACCAGCGCGCAATGGCGCTGCGCACGCCGGTGTCCGAGGCCGACATCTGCATCGTCGAGGGCTGGGATGGCTGAGCCCGACGGGCGGATGACACCGGCATACTGGGTGGCGCAGGTGCGTGTGCACGACCGCGCGGGCTATGCCGCCTATCGCGCGGCCGCCGCCGCCCCGATCGCCGCGGCGGGCGGGCGTCTTCTGGTGCTCGGTGGCGCGCCCGAGGTGGTGGCGGGCACGATGGCGCCCGAAACCGTGATCGTCGAATTTCCCAGTCTGGCGGCGGCGCGGGCCTGCCATCACGGCGCGGGGTATCAGGCGACGCTGGCCGGGCGCGATGCCGCGGCCGAGGTCTCGCTCGCCATTGTCGAGGGCCACGCCGGCTGAGCCCGCCTTGCCCCGGCCGCGAAAGGCGCTAGAGTGTCGGCCATGTTCAAGGCACTTCTCAACCTTCTCGCCGACCCCCGCCCTGCCCCGCTCACCTCGGATGATGCGGAACTGGCGCTGGCGGCGCTTCTGGTGCGGCTTGCCCGCGCCGACGACCAGTATGACGAGGGCGAGAAGATGCGCATCGACCGCGTTCTCGCGATGCGCCGCGGGCTTGGGCCCGAGGCCGCGCAGGCGCTGCGCGAGCGCGGCGAGGCGGTCGAGGCCGAGGCCCCCGACACCGTGCGCTTCACCCGCGCACTGAAGGACAAGATTGCCCATGAAGACCGCGCCGGGGTGATCGAGGCGATGTGGGACGTGGCGCTGTCGGACGACGCCCGCGCCCCCGAGGAAGAGGCGCTGATCCGCCTGACCGCAAGCCTTCTGGGCATCAATGACCGCGATTCGGCTCTGGCGCGACAACGGGTGGAAGCCCGGCGCGGCTGAGGGGGATGCCCGCTCTGCATGCATCTGCCCGACATTTTGGCGCATCTCCCAGCGTCAAGCGTCACTCCGCCGTTGCATTCCCCCCCGGAATCGCGCCAACTTTACCAACCGGACAAAGAGAAGCCGAAAAGTGACAGCGACCGCACCCGTCATCGAAATCCGCGACCTGCACAAAAGCTACGGGTCGCTCGAGGTGCTCAAGGGCGTCTCGATCCGCGCCGACCGTGGGGAGGTGATCTCGCTGATCGGCTCCTCGGGCTCGGGCAAATCCACCCTGCTGCGCTGCTGCAACCTGCTGGAGGACAGCCAGCGCGGCGAGGTCCTGTTCGGCGGCGAGGCGGTGAAATGGGCGGGCGAGGGTCTCGCGCGGCGTCCCGCCGACCGAGCGCAGGTGACCCGCTTCCGCACCAACCTGTCGATGGTGTTCCAGCAGTTCAACCTGTGGTCGCACATGACGATCCTGCAAAACGTCATGGAGGCGCCGGTGACGGTGCTGAAGCGCGACCCGAAGGAGGTCGAGGTGCTGGCGCGCAGTCTGCTGGCCAAGGTCGGTATCGGCGACAAGGCCGACAACTGGCCGGCACAGCTCTCGGGCGGCCAGCAGCAGCGCGCGGCGATCGCGCGCGCACTGTGCATGCAGCCCGAGGCGCTGCTCTTCGATGAACCCACCTCGGCGCTCGACCCCGAGTTGCAGCAGGAGGTGGTGAAGGTGATCAAGGATCTCGCGAACGAGCATCGCACGATGATCCTCGTCACCCATGACATGCGCCTTGCGGCCGATGTCTCGGATCACGTCATTTTCCTGCACAAGGGCCTGATCGAGGAAGAAGGTCCGCCTGCCCAGCTTTTCGGCGCGCCGAAATCGGAGCGCCTGCAACAGTTCCTGTCGGCCAGCGTGCCGGCTTGATGCCAACGATAGACAATCAACGATTGCAAACACTGCACAGGGGAAACACATGAAGAAGCTGATCCTGACCGCCGCTGCCGCGCTGGCGCTGTCGACCGGGTTTGCCAGCGCCGAGGATGTCGTGCGCATGGGCACCGAGGGCGCCTACCCGCCCTTCAACTTCATCAACGACAAGGGCGAGGTCGACGGCTTTGAACGCGAACTCGGCGACACGCTCTGCACCAAGGCCGAGGTCAAGTGCACCTGGGTGACGAACGAATGGGACAGCATCATCCCGAACCTGCTCGGCGGCAACTATGACACGATCATGGCCGGCATGAGCATCACCGACGAGCGCAAGCAGACCATCGACTTCACCGAAGCCTATTACCCGCCGGCAGCCTCGGCCTATGCCGCGCTGAAGGACGGCGCCGACCTCAAGGGTGTGGTCGCGGCGCAGGTCGGCACGATCCAGGCCGATTACGTCGCGAAATCGGGCGCGACGCTGCTGGAATTCGCCACCCTCGACGACACCGTCGCCGCGGTGAAGAACGGCGAGGCCGACGCGGTCTTCGCCGACAAGGACGCCCTGGCAGCCTTCACCACCGATCAGGGCGGCGCGCTCGTCTGGACCGGCGAGGATGTTCCGCTTGGCGAAGGCATCGGCATGGGCCTGCGCAAGTCCGACACCGCGCTGAAGGAGAAGTTCAACGCCGTCATCACCGCGATGAAGGCCGACGGCTCGCTCAACGCGATGATCAAGAAATGGTTCGGCGACGACGCCCTGACCTTCTGATCCCCCCGGCGGGGGCCGTCTCACGATCGGCACCCGCCCCTTCCTGACAGGTTCCATGTTCGCAAGCTGCGCCGACCCGAAGGCCCTCGACGGCCTCGCCTGGATGCTGTGCTACCTGAGTTCGGGCAAGCACCTGCTGTTCTACGGCTCGTTCCTCGTGGTGATTGCGCTGATGCTGGTGGTGGCGCCGGTGGCGCTGGCCTTCGGCTTTGGCGGCGCGCTCGCCGCGCGCTCCCACATCGCGCCGCTGCGCTGGTTCGGCAAGGGCTACACCTCGATGGTGCGCGGCATTCCCGACATCATCTTCTTCCTGTTCGTGCCCGTGGCGATGGACCAGGGGCTGGAATACATCCGCCACAAGATCCTCTGCCCGGACTGGACCGCGCCGATCCGGCAGGGCAATGACTTCCTCGTCTGCCCCGCGGCGAAGCTGCCGCTGAATTCCGCGCCGCAGATCTATCACGAGGTCTATGGCTTCCTCCTCGCCGTGGTGGCCTTCGCCATCGTCTTCGGCGCCTTTGCCTCGAACGTGATCTATGGCGCGATGCGGGCGGTGCCGCATGCCCAGCTCGAGACCGCCGAGGCCTATGGCATGACACCCGCACAGGTGCGCCGGCGCATCCTGATCCCGCAGATGTGGACCTATGCGCTGCCCGGCCTGTCGAACCTGTGGATGATCCTCATCAAGGCCACACCGCTGCTGTTCCTGCTGGGCGTCGAGGATATCGTCTACTGGGCGCGCGAGCTGGGGGCGACGAAGTCGCAGATCTATGACTTCCCGCATCCCGACTGGCGGCTGTGGTATTTCCTGCTGCTGCTTGCCTTCTATCTCGGCATGACCCGGGTCTCGGAGATCGTGCTCGGCCGGCTCGCGACGCGGCTCGCGCGGGGCCAGGCGACGATGGCGGGCGAAGCGATGCGAAAGGCCGGCGCATGAGTTCCTCCTGCCTGCAGACGATCTCCGATTACGGCCTGCGCTCGCTCGGCTTTGGCGAGCGGCTTCTGCCGCGCGGCGATTTCACCCTGTGCGACCAGTTCACCCTGATCGGCTCGGGGCTGATCTGGAACATCTACTTCGGTGTCTTCGCCCTTGCCTTCGGCTTCTTCTTCGCCACCGCGCTCGCGCTCGCGAAGGCCAGCCCGAACCGCTGGCTGCGCAAGCCCGCCGAGTGGTTCATCTTCGTCTTCCGCGGCTCGCCGCTCTTCATCCAGTTCTTCATCGCCTACGAGGCGCTGGTGATGCTGCCGCGCACCGGCTTCGACCTGTGGGGGCTTCTGGTCCCCACCGACTGGATGACCTCGGCCTGGGCCGGCGCATTGTTCGTGCTGTTCCTCAACACCTCCGCCTATTCCGCCGAGATCTTCTATGGTGCGCTCAACGCGGTGCCGAAGGGCGATCTCGAGGCCGCCGATGCCTATGGCATGACCGGCTGGACCAAGTTCCGCCGCGTCGTCTGGCCGACGATGCTGCGCCTTGCCTGGCCCGCCTACACCAACGAGGCAATTTTCCTCTTCCACGCCACGACGCTCGTCTTCTTCTCGGGCTTCCCGGCGTTCCAGCAGCGCGGCGACGCGCTCTATTACGCGAAGTTCTTCGCGGACAAGACATTCAACCCCTTCATCCCCTACCCGATCGCGGCGTTCTACTTCGTCTGTCTGACCGTCACCCTGATCGCGCTGTTCGGGGGGATCAACCGCCGCCTGAACCGGCATCTGCCGGGCGCGATCCGCCCGAAACTGAGGATCAGGCCGCAAATCGTCAGGTGAGGATATGGACTGGCTGATTGAACACCCCGAAGTGCGCACCATTCGCGTGGCAGCGGCGGACCTGAACGGGGTGGCGCGGGGAAAGCGCATCCCCGCAAGGTTCGCGGACAAGATCTTCACCGAGGGAACCCGCTTCCCCTTCTCGGTGATGAACCTCGACATCTGGGGGGAGGATATCGAGGACAGCCCCCTCGTCTTCGAGACCGGCGATTGCGACGGGCTTTTGCGCCCGACCGAGCGGGGCTTCATGCCGATGCCCTGGCTCGCCTCGCCGACGGCGCTTCTGCCGATCTGGATGTTCCACATGGACGGCCGGCCCTATGCGGGCGATCCGCGTCAGGCGCTGGCCCGCGTCGTCGACCGCTACAAGGCGCGCGGCCTGACGCCCGTGGTGGCGACCGAGCTCGAATTCTTCCTGATCGACGACAGCGGCAAGACCCTGCGGGTGCCGCCCTCGCCGCGCTCGGGCAAGCGGCGCACCGGCGGCGAGACGCTGTCCCTGCGCGCGCTCGATGCCTTCGATGCCTTCTTCAGCGCGCTCTATGACGCCTGCGAGGCGATGGACATTCCCGCCGACACCGCGATTTCCGAGGCCGGTCCGGGCCAGTTCGAACTGAACCTGATGCACCAGCCCGACGCGCTGAAGGCCGCCGACGACACCTGGTTCTTCAAGATGCTGGTGAAGGGGCTCGCGCGCAGCCACGGTTTCGCCGCCTCGTTCATGGCGAAACCCTATTCGCTGTGGTCGGGCAACGGCATGCACATGCATTTCTCGATCCTCGACGAGGCGGGGCGCAACATCTTCAACGACGGCAGCGAGAAGGGATCGGAGGCGATGCGCGCCGCGGTCGCAGGCTGCCTCGCCGCCCTGCCCGGCTCGACCCTGATCTTCGCACCGCATGCGAACAGCTACGAGCGCCTGGTGCCGAACGCCCATGCGCCCACCGGCATCGGCTGGGCCTATGAGAACCGGACCGCAGCGCTGCGGATCCCGGCCTCGGGCCCCGCGGCACGGCGGATCGAGCATCGCGTGGCGGGCGGCGACGTGAACCCCTATCTGAGCATCGCCGCGGTTCTCGGTGCCGCGCTGATCGGCATCGAGGATGGCATGAGCCCCGACGAGCCGATCATCGGCAACGCCTATGCGCAAAGTCTTGCGCAGTTGCCCGCGACCTGGAACCTCGCGATCAACACCTTCGCCGAAGACCCGCTGATCCGGCGCATCTTCGACGAGGAGCTGATCGAGAACTTCCTGATGACCAAGCGTCAGGAGGTGCATTACATGGCCGAGCTGTCCGAGCAGGAACAGACCGAGCTCTACCTCGACACGGTGTGACATGGCCGGGCGGATCATGCGCAAAGGGCCGCCGCCCATGCGCAAACGGCCCGCCCGCCGCCCGTTCCGGCCCCCTTGCCCGCTTCGGGACGGAGGGCTAGGCTTGCCCGACCCAACTTTCATGAGACTTCCATGCTGATCGGCATCCTGCAAACCGGCGAAACCCCCGACATCCTTCGCGAGGGCTCCGGCGACTATCCCGACATGTTCGAAACCCTTCTGGCCGGACGCGGATTCACCTTCCGCACCTACCGGGTGAAGGACATGGACTTCCCCGCCGACGTCCATGACTGCGAGGGCTGGCTCATCACCGGCTCGCGCTTCGGCGCCTATGAGGACCACCCGTTCATCAAGCCGCTCGAGGCCTTCATCCGCAAGGCGATCGCGGCGAAGGTGCCGATGGTCGGGGTGTGCTTCGGCCACCAGATCATCGCCCAGGCCATGGGCGGCACGGTCGAGAAATTCCCCGGGGGCTGGGCCGTCGGCGCGCAGGACTATGATTTCGGCGGCGAGTCCGTGACGCTGAACGCCTGGCATCAGGACCAGGTGACGCAGCGCCCCGAGGGGGCCGAGGTGGCGGGCTCGAACGCCTTTTGCGAGAATGCCGCGCTCGTCTATGGCGATGCCGCCTTCACCGTGCAGGCCCACCCCGAGTTCCGCGACAGCTTCGTCGAGGGGCTGATGAACGCCCGCGGCAAGGGCGTGGTCCCCGACGACCGGCTCGAGGCCGCCCGCGCCCGGCTTGGCCAGCCGAACGACTCCGGCACGCTTGCCGACCGGATCACGGCCTTCTTCCTCAAACCCCGGGCCTGAGCCCCGAAAGGCACATCATGTCAGACTGGACCGATCTGATCCCGCAGGCCGCGCGCGACTACATCGCCGGGCGCCGTCTCGACGAGGTCGAGTGCATCGTCGCCGACATCGCGGGCGTGGCGCGCGGCAAGGCGATGCCGGCCTCGAAATTCGTGCATCAGGACCGCTTCTTCCTGCCGAACTCGATCTTCCTGCAGTCGATCACCGGCGAATGGGTCGACAACCCGATGGGCGCCTTCACCGAGCCCGACATGATCCTGACGCCGGACTGGGCCACCGCCACCGCCGCGCCCTGGACCGCCGACGTGACCTTGCAGATCATCCACAACGTCGAGGACCAGCAAGGCAACCCGGTGCCGACCGCGCCGCGCAACGTGCTCAAGCGCATCCTTGCGCTTTACGAGGCCGAGGGCTGGAAGCCGGTGATCGCGCCCGAGATGGAATTCTTCCTCGTCGCGCGCAACCTCGACCCGAACCAGCCGATCATCCCGCCGATGGGCCGCTCGGGCCGCCGCGCCGCGGGCAAGCAGGCCTATTCGATGTCGGCCGTCGACGAATACGGCAAGGTGATCGACGACATCTATGACTTTGCCGAGGCGCAGGGCTTCGAGATCGACGGCATCTTGCAGGAAGGCGGCGCCGGTCAGGTCGAGATCAACCTCGCCCATGGCGATGCGGTGCATCTGGCCGACCAGATCTTCTTCTTCAAGCGGCAGATCCGCGAGGCCGCGCTGCGCCACGACTGCTTCGCCACCTTCATGGCGAAACCGATCGAGGGCGAGCCCGGCTCGGCGATGCACATCCACCAGTCGGTGGTCGACGTGAAGACCGGCGAGAACATCTTCTCGGAGCCCGACGGCAGCGAGAGCATCCAGTTCATGTATGCCATCGCCGGGCTGCAGAACCACCTGCCCGCGGTGATTGCGCTGCTCGCGCCCTATGTGAACAGCTATCGCCGCTACGTGCCGGACTTCGCCGCGCCGATCAACCTCGAGTGGGGCCGCGACAACCGCACCACCGGGCTGCGCGTGCCGATCTCGGGCCCCGCCGCGCGGCGCATCGAGAACCGCCTCGCCGGGATGGACTGCAACCCCTACCTCGGCCTCGCCGCCTCGCTTGCCTGCATCTATCTGGGCCTCAAGGAGAAGCGGATGCCGCGCCCCGAATGCATCGGCGACGCCTACATGAACGAGACCGACCTGCCCTACAACCTCGGCGACGCGCTGGATCTGTTCTCCGATTCCGCGCCGGTGCGCGAGGTGCTGGGGATCGAGTTCTGCACCGTCTACGAGGCGGTGAAACGCAACGAATACAAGGAGTTTCTGCAGGTGATCTCGCCCTGGGAGCGGGAACATCTGCTGCTGAACGTATGAATCTTCTCTTCGCCAACGACCGTCCCGGGGAATTCCCGCAAAGCTTCTATGCCGCGAGCCGCGATGCCGCGCCCGACCGTCCCGCCCTGGCGGGGGCGGTCCGCGCCGATGTCGCGGTGGTCGGCGCGGGATATACCGGACTGTCGGCGGCGCTGCATCTCGCCCGCGCGGGGCGGCGCGTCGTCGTGCTCGAGGCGCATCGCGCGGGCTTTGGCGCCTCGGGCCGCAACGGCGGGCAGATCGGTTCGGGCCAGCGGCTCGAGGTGACGGATCTCGAGCATATGGCCGGCAAGCCCGCGGCGCGGCGGATGTGGGACATGGCCGAGGAGGCGAAGGCGCTGACCTATGCGCTCGCCGCCGAGGCGGGCGTGCCGACCCATCGCGGCATCGCCCATTGCGCCGTGCACGAGCGCGAGGTTGCCCACGCCCATCACATGGCCGAGCACCTCGCCACCCAGTACGGCTATGACGCGATCACGCCGCTTGACCGCGACGGGCTTGCCGCGCTGATCCCCTCGCCGCTTTACGTCGGCGGCGACATCGACCGCGGCGCGGGGCATTTGCATCCGCTGAACCTCGCGCTTGGCCTCGCCCGGCTGGCCGAGGCCGCGGGGGCGCAGATCTTCGAGCGCTCGGCGGTGACGAAGATCCGCCACGCTCATCACGCGGGCGAGACGAGCCGGGTGATCACCGCGGCGGGCGAGGTCAGCTGTGACCACGTGATCCTCGCCGCCAACGGCTATCTCGACCATCTCGAGCCGAAGATCGCCGCGCGCGTGATGCCGATCAACAATTACATCGTCGCCACCGAACCGCTGGGCGCCCGCCTGCGCGAGGTGCTGACCGAGAACATCGCCGCGCATGACACGAAATTCGTGGTGAACTACTGGCGCGCGCATGAAGACCGGCTGCTCTTCGGCGGCGGCGAGACAGTCAGCTATCGTTTCCCGCGCGACATCGCGGCGCTGGTGCGCAAGCCGCTCGAACAGGTCTATCCGCAGCTGAAGGGGGTGAAGATCACCCATGCCTGGGGCGGCACACTGGCGATCACGGTGAACCGGATGCCCTGCTTCCGCCGCCCCCATCTGAACTGCCTCTCCGCATCGGGCTTCTCGGGCCATGGCGTGGCGCTCGCCACCCATGCCGGAAAGCTGATGGCCGAGGCGGTGACGGCGACCGGCGACGGTTTCGACGTGATGGCAGCCCTGCCCGCCCATATCTTCCCGGGTGGCAGCCACCTGCGCTTCCCGCTCCTCGCGCTCGGCATGGGTTGGTACAGCCTGCGCGATAGACTGGGATTCTAGGCGACACTTCGCCGGCGACACGAAACTTTCACTTGGCCTGCGGCCCGCAGCATCTTACAGCTTTCCCGAATGTCACATTCAGGAAAGCTGAAATTCATGCCCCGTGACGGCGCACTCGCCCCCACCTGCCCCCCGCCGAACTGCTACGACGCCGAGCCCATCCCCGAGGCCGCGCGCGCCGAGATCGAGCGGCTTCTCGCCTCGGGCGACCTGTTCCGCTACACCTCGGAGAATGCGCCGGTGTCGCAGCTCGAGGCGGAGTTCGCCGCCTTCATGGGCACCCGCTATGCCGTTGCCGTCGCCTCCTGCTCGGCGGCGCTCTTCCTCTCGCTGAAGGCGCTCGACCTGCCGCGCGGCGCGCGGGTGCTGGTGCCCGCCTTCACCTTCGCCGCCGTGCCCTCGGCGATCGTGCATGCCGATTGCGTGCCGGTGCTGGTCGAGGTGGGCGAGAATTTCCGCGTCGATCTCGACGACTTCCGCGCCAAGTTCGACGACAGCATCGCGGCGGTGCTGATCTCGCACATGCGCGGCCACACCTCGGACATGGACGCGATCATGGAGCTCGCCGACGCGAAGGGCGTGCCGGTGATCGAGGATGCGGCACACAGCCTCGGCACCGTCTGGGACGGCAAGAAGATCGGCACGATCGGCAAGATCGGCTGCTTCAGCTTCCAGAGCTACAAGCTGGTGAACGCCGGCGAGGGCGGGGTGCTGGTGACCGATGACCCGGAACTCGCCGCCCGCGCGATCATCATGTCGGGCGCCTACGAGCACAACTGGAAGAAACACCCGGGGCTGCAGAACAGCTTCGTGCACTGGCAAAACCAGCTGCCGCTCTACAACACCCGGATGCAGAACCTGTCGGCCGCGGTGATCCGGCCGCAGCTGGCCGAAGTGCCGCGCCGCGTGCGCGACGGGCTGGCGAACCACGATTACGTCGCGGCGAAGCTGAACGAGAGCCCCTGGCTCGACGTGCCGCCCGCCCTCGGCCCCGAGACGCGCGCCCCCGACAGCCTGCAGTTCAACCTCAAGGGCGACTGGACCGATGCCGAGGCGCTGCGCCTGCAGGACGAGGCCAGGGCTCGCGGCGTCGGCGTGCAGGTCTTCGGGCTGAGCAAGGACAATGCCCGCGCCTTCTGGAACTGGCAGTTCCTCGGCGAGCTGCCCGAGCTGCCGAAGACCCGCGCGATGCTGATGCGCGCCTGCGACACCCGCCTTCCCGCGCGGCTGACCCGCCCCGAGCTCGACTTCATCGCCGATGCGATCGTCGAGGCGGCGGCGGCGGTCAAGGGTTGAGGGCGCAGGGGGGGCTGCCCCCTCGCGGCTGACGCCGCTCACCCCCGAGGTATTTCAGGCAAGGAGAAAGCAGGGGCCTCGTCACCAAGGCGAGGCCCTTCGCTTTTCATCTTGCCGAAAATACCTCGGGGGGCGCGCAGCGGGGGGCAGAGCCCCCCTCCCCGCTCACAGCCCGAGCCGCGGGATCTCCATCTTCGGGCAACGGTCCATCACCACCCGCTTGCCGGCCGCGCGAGCGCGGGCAGCGCCCTCCGCGCTGATCACGCCAAGCTGCATCCAGACCGTGCGTAGCGCCGGCAGATGGGCAAGCGCCTCGTCGACGATGCCGGGCACCGCCTCGGGCGCGCGGAAGATGTCGACCATGTCGACGGCGATCTCTGGAGGGATCGAGGTGAGATCGGCAAAGACCGTCTCGCCGAGGAAGCTCTGGCCGGCGAGGCCCGGGTTGACCGGAATCACCCGGTATCCCTTCGCCTGCAGGAAGGCCGCGACGTAATGCGAGGCGCGGTCGGTTTTCGCGGAAAAGCCCACGACGGCGATCACCTTGGTGGTCTGCAGGATCTCGCGGAGTTCGGCATCGGTCATGGGAGCCTCCCTTTCAGCCGGACAGATAAAAATGCGCCCGAACCAGAATGGCCGGGCGCACAGGTGCGGAACGAGGGACAGTGAACTGAAACACAGCGGTTCCAAGCTGCGCTTCTGTGATCTTACATAGGTATGTGAAACCGCGGTTAAAGGGGGGCGGGAACGAATCGCGTCTTTGTGAAAGATCCGCGCGCCGCATCCCCCATCGCCCTCAGCGATGCGTCGCCGCGTAAAGCGCCACCGCCGCCGCATTCGACACGTTGAGCGAGCCGAATTCCCCGCCGAAGGGGATCTTCACCAGACGGTCGCAGGTGTCGCGCGTCTTCTCGCGCAGGCCCGGCCCCTCGGCGCCAAGCACCAGCGCCACGGGCCGCGTGCCGACGGCGGCCAGCGCCTCGGCCAGCGTTTCCTCGACCTCGCCCGCAAGGCCGAGCAGCACATAGCCCATCTTGCGCAGTTCCTCCATCGCATCGGCGAGGTTCGTCACCCGCAGATAGGGCTGGCGTTCGAGCGCGCCCGAGGCGGTCTTTGCCAGCGCGCCGGTCTCGGGCGCCGAATGCCGCGCCGGGGCGACAACGGCGCGCGCCCCGAAGACCTCGGCCGAGCGCAGGATCGCGCCGACGTTGTGCGGATCGGTCACCCGGTCGAGCAGCACGACCAGCGGCGCGCCGCGGCCGGTGAGCGCCACGTCCTCGAGCTTGCCCCAGTCGAGCGGCTTGACCTCGAGCGCGGCGCCCTGGTGCACGGAATCGGGCGCGAGCGGCACCTGCGTGTCGAACTTGCGCGGATCGACGATCTCGGCCGTCATGCCCGAGGCGGCGATCGCATCGGTCAGCTTGTCGGACGCGTTCTTCGTCAGCACGAGGCGCAGCCTCACCCGCGCCGGGTTCACCAGCGCGTCGCGCACCGCATGCAGGCCGAACAGCCACACGGTTTCCGCCGCCGCCGCGCGCTTGGCGCGCTCCTTCTCGATCACCCAGGTCGGTTTCTTCATCGCCGCTCCCCTTTTGTCCCTTCCTGCGCCGGCAGCGCCGTTTTGGCAAGAGCCGCGAAATCCGTGAAAAACCCGCTTGACGCCCCCCGACCCCTTCGGTAAATCCCGCCCCACGTCGGGTGACGAGCTGCAAGGTGCGGCAGCGGACTGTAACTCCGCCGGGGAGACCCACGCCTGGTTCGATTCCAGGGTCACCCACCATTCCCCCCCAGGATTGGTGATTTTCGCAAGGCCTGCGGGCACTTCTGCTGCGGTCTTCGCGCGCGCGGCACCTTCCCTCCGCCGCCGCTCTGCCGCTATAGTGTCGCGACAGTGAAAGGCATTACGATGACGGGCACAGCGGCCAGCGGGCAAACCTACAACGTGTTCTGTGTGGCGCAGGCCGGGCGGCTCGAATACGAGGCGATCCTCTTCGCCCTCTCCTTCCGCAAGACCAATCCCGATTTCGCCGGCCGGCTGCTGATCGCCGAGCCCACGGGCGCACGCTGGTCGCAACCGGTGCGGATCTCGGACCCGGTGCGGGCGCTGCTGACGGAAGCCGGCGCCGAGATCGTCCCCTTCGAGAACAAGCACTTCGGCGAAAGCTATCCCTACGGCAACAAGATCGAGGCGATGACGGCGCTGCCGGCCGAGCCTTTCGTCTTCTTCGACACCGACACTGTGTTCACCGGGCCGCTGAGCAGCGTGGGCTTCGATTTCGCGCGCCCCTCGGCCTCGATGCGGCGCGAGGGCACCTGGCCCGAGCCGCCGCTCTACAAGGTCGGCTACACCGAGATCTGGAAGAGCCTCTACGACCATTTCGGCCTCGATTTCGAAAGCTCGCTCGACCTGAGCAAGCCCGATGAATACTGGCAGCGCTATCTCTACTTCAACGCCGGCTGGTTCTTCGGCGCCGACGCCCAGGCCTTCGGCAAGCGCTTCATGCATTATGCGCACTGGATCCGCTGGAGCACACCCGACGAACTGGCCAGCCAGTCGCTCGATCCCTGGCTCGACCAGATCGCGCTGCCGCTGGTGATCCACTCCTTCGGCGGCGGCCGGCCTGGGCCAGAGCTTGCCGGGCTCGATGGCGCGGTCTCCACCCATTACCGCGCCCTGCCGCTGCTCTATGCGCGCGAAAGCGACGCAGCGGTGGCGATGGTCGAGGAGGTCACGGCGCCGAACGCGGTGAAGAAGGTGCTGAAGACCTACCTGCCCGCGAAGAAGCTGATCTATCAGCACAAGGGCCAGAAGCTGCGGCGCAAGTTCGACCGCGACGCCCTGCCGCGGCGCGAGCAGGTGCTGCGCAACGCGATCCGGCGCGAGGGGCTCTGGCTGCGCTGAGGCGCCGCCACATTTCCACCACGGTTTTCCCGCAATCCCACCGCAGTTTGCCGTTAACTTTTTGGCAGAGCGTAGAGGGAGAAACCCATGGACCGGCTCATGGAATTCACGGTTCCGATTCTCGGTGCGGAAGTCCCCGTCGTCATGACCACCCTGACCGGCATCGGCCTGGCGATCTTCGCCGAGGCCGTGCACACCGGGCTGTCGGGCTGGTTCCGGCCGCTGCGGTTTCTCGGCACGCTTGCGGCGCTGGCGCTGGCCTCGGCCTTTGCGGCAGAGCTGCTGGCCTTCATCGTGCAGCCCTTCTCGACCTCCGCGGGGGCGCCGTTCAGCCCTGACCGGATGATCGAGTCGGCGGGCCAGCTTGGCGCGATCGGCTTCACCTACATGGTGCTGAAATGCTTCATCGCACCGGCCTGGTACCGGCTGCGCGGGCATCTGCACCTCGGCCTCTAGGTCCTGAGCCGGAACATCCCGCGCAAAACGAATGTGTTTGAAGCGCCCCGGGCCCGGCGATAGGGTTCGCCCCGATGCATTTCGGGAGGCGCATATGACCGACTTTTCCTTTGACACGCTGCAGGTGCACGCCGGGGCCGAGCCCGACCCCGCGACCGGCGCCCGCCAGGTGCCGATCTATCAGACCACGGCCTATGTCTTCAAAGACGCCGATCACGCGGCGCGGCTCTTCAACCTGCAGGAAGTGGGCTACATCTATTCGCGGCTGACGAACCCGACGGTCTCGGCGCTCGCCGGCCGCATCGCCGCGCTCGAAGGCGGCGCGGGGGCGGTGTGCTGCTCCTCGGGCCACGCGGCCCAGATCATGGCGCTCTTCCCGCTGATGGGGCCGGGCCTGAACATCGTCGCCTCGACGCGCCTTTACGGCGGCACCATCACCCAGTTCGGCCTGACGATGAAGCGCTTCGGCTGGGGCTGCACCTTCGTCGATTTCGACGATCCCGCGGCGATCGAGGCGGCGGTGGACGAGAACACCCGCGCGATCTTCTGCGAGTCGATCTCGAACCCCGGCGGCTACATCACCGACCTCGACGCGGTGGCTAAGGTGGCGGACAAGCTCGGCCTGCCGCTGATCGTCGACAACACCCTTGCCTCGCCCTACCTGTGCCGCCCGATCGAGCATGGCGCGACGCTGGTCGTGCATTCGACGACGAAATACCTCACCGGCAACGGCACGGTGATGGGCGGCGCGATCGTCGATTCCGGCAAGTTCGACTGGTCGGCCTCGGACAAGTTCCCCTCGCTCAGCGCGCCCGAACCGGCCTATCACGGGCTGAAGTTCCACGAGGCGCTCGGGCCGATGGCCTACACCTTCCACTCGATCGCGATCGGGCTGCGCGACCTTGGCATGACGATGAACCCGCAGGCAGCGCATTACACGCTGATGGGGATCGAGACGCTCAGCCTGCGCATGGAAAAGCACGTGGCGAACGCGAAGGCCGTGGCCGAGTGGCTCGAGAAGGACCCGCGCATCGACTATGTCACCTGGGCGGGCCTGCCGTCCTCGCCCTGGCACGACCGGGTCGCGAAGATCTGCCCGAAGGGCGCCGGCGCGCTCTTCACCGTGGCGGTGAAGGGCGGCTATGACGCCTGCGTCAAGCTCGTCGACAATCTGAAGCTCTTCAGCCACGTCGCGAACCTCGGCGATGCGCGCTCGCTGATCATCCACCCCGCCTCGACCACGCACCGCCAGCTGAGCGAGGAACAGCAGGTCGCCGCCGGCGCCGCGCCGGGCGTGGTGCGGCTCTCGATCGGGATCGAGGATGTGGCCGACCTGATCGACGACCTCGATCAGGCACTGGCCGCCGCCACCGCCTGAGGCGGCACCGCGAGAACCAGGAAGGCCGGGCCCTGCGCCCGGCCTTGTTCCGGGTGCGGGGCGCAGCAGAAATAAGCCCTCAGCCGGGCGGCGACAGTCGCTCCAGGGATCGCCCCCCATCACTTTTTCAACATTCGGCGGAGAAATGCCGCCCGATGCGGGTGCTGGCAGGGCCGGCGGCCCGGGCCCCGCTTTTCATGGCGGGGAAGATGCTTTACCAAGGAAGGAACCGCCTGCGCCCGTTCCGGCGCCCGTCCCGCATGTCCAGAGCCCCGTCATGAAACCCAGCTTCGCGCTCAATCTATCGCATGACGGCATCGGCCTGCTGCACCGCACCCCGACCGGCTGGGAGATCCTGGGCGAAGTCAGCCTCGATGCGCCGAATCTGGCCGAGGAACTTGGCCGGATGCGCCGCCTGGCCGAGGCGCGTGCCCCCGAAACCGGCGTGCTGACCAAGCTGATCATCCCGGCAAGCCAGATCCTCTATGCCGAGATCGCCGCCCCCGGCCCGCGCCCCGCAATGCGCCGCCGCCAGATCACCGCCGCGCTCGAGGGGATGACGCCCTACGAGGTGCCCGACCTGGTCTTCGACTGGTCGGGCCGCGGCGAGCGGGTGCAGGTGGCGGTCGTGGCACGCGACACCCTGGCCGAGGCGGAAAGCTTTGCCGAGGACTGGGGCTTCTGCCCGGTGGGCTTCGTCGCCGTCCCGGCCCCCGGCAACTTCGCCGGCGAGCCCTGGTTCGGGCTGAGCTCGGTCGCCGGCCGTCACCTGCCCGAGGGCGTGCGGCTGGATCGCGACCAGGACCCGGTGCCGCTGGCCACGGCCCCCCATGCCGCGCCGCTCGACCTGATGGCGGAAGGGGCCGAAGCCGTTGCCCCCCTCCCGGAAGCGCCGATGCCGCCTGCCGCTGAGGAGATCCCCCCGCTCGAGGACACGCCGTCCCCGGACAGCGGGATCGCGACCGAGGCGCTCGCGGTCGAGGAGATGATCGCGCCCGCCGAGGCGGAGCCTGCGACGGAGACGGAGACGGAGACGGAGACGGAGACGGCGCCCGCGATGGACACGGTCGCCGAGCCCGAGGTGGTCGCCGCGGAGGCGGAAAGCACCGAGGCAGCGCCTGCCGAAGAGAGTGCCGAGACGGCCTTTCCCGAGCCGGCCGATGTCCCCTCCGACGTTCAACCCGACTCCGACGTTCCGCCCGAGCCGCCGGTCGCCGAGGCCGCTCTCGCCGAGGCACCCCCCGAATCTGCGGCGGAGGCGCCTCCCCGCCCCGAGCTCGATGATGAGATCGACGATCCCGAGGCCCTTGCCGATCTCGAACACGCGCTGAACGCGCCGCTCGAGGAGGCGCCTGCCCCCGCGGACCGGCCCGCGACCGAAGGCGACGCGGAAGACTACGCCGATGCGCCGGTCGCGGCCGAGGAGCCCCCGGCCGACGCGGATGCCCCGCTCGCGCCGCTCGACGCGGTGCCCGAGGCGGAAGCGGCCGAGCTTGCGACCGAGGAAGGCCCCGCCGAAAGCGACACGCTGGCGGTTGCCGCGGCCCTTGTCGCCGCCGAGGCGAGCGCGATCGAGATGACGGCGGCCGAGATCGCCCCCCCCGCCGAGGACACCCCCGCCGCGGACACCGCGGCAGAGGATGCCGTCGCCGCGACGGCAGAGGCGACTGAAGACACCTCCGCCCCCGCGGAAGAGAACCGTGCCGAAGAGGCCCCGGAAGCGGCCGAGACGGCCGACGAGGCCGTCACGGAACCGCAAGCGGCCCCGGTCGAGGACGCCGCCAACGGCGCCTCCGAAACGGATGACGCCCCCGACGCGGACGCGAAGACCGCGGCCGAGAGCGAGAACGAGGCTGCCGAGCCGAAGGCCGGCGCCGCCCAGCGGTCGCCCCGTGTTCCGCCGCTCGCCGGCGTCGCGCGCGGCGCGGCCCCGCCCCGCCCGCTGGGCGGCGCGCTGCGCACCGCCGCGATCGCCGCCCCCGGGCTCGACCTGCCCGAAGAGGAGGCCGCCCCCGTCCTGGCCGCGCCGCGCAAGGCACAGCGCATCGAGAAGAAGAAACCCGCCCCGGTCGAGCCCGCGCCCGCCCCGCCAGAGACCACGGTCTTCGGCGCGCGCCGGCACAAGGAGGTCGGCGGCAAGCCGCGCCATCTGGGCGTCACGCTGGTGGCCGCGCTGGTGATCTTCCTCGGGCTGGTGGCGATCTGGGCCTCGTATCTCGATGTGCCCGCGCCGCGGGTCGGCACCGACACAGCGCTTGCGCCCACGATCGACGGCCAGGCCGAGGAGCCCCCCGTCAGCACCGAAACCGCGGCGAGCGACCTTCCCGCCGACACCGCCCCCGAGATGCAGGCAGCCGATGGCGACGCCCAGCCAAGCGCCGCGGACGAAGCCGCAAGCGACATGGCCGCCGATGGCGATCTTGCGGGCGCTGATCCTGCCGGCACCGATCCCGAGATGGCGGCCGATGGCATCGCGCCGGATGCCCTCGCAGCACGCGACGCGGTCGGCCCCGACGCTGCGCCCCCGGATGCCGTGGCCCCAGACGCGACGCTGTCGAGCGCGCAGCTGCCCGCCGAACCCGCCGCCGACGCGCCGGAGGCCGCCCCCGCGGAACCCGGCACCGGCGACGCCGCCCTCGCGGCGGCGCCCCCCGCGGCCGAGACCGCGGCCGGCGCGCCGGCCGGCGCCGTGCTCGCGCCTGCCGCGCCGCAGGCCGATGCCCAGCCCGTCGTCCCGGCTGCCCCGCCGCCCTTCGAGGATCTGGCCCGCGTCACGCCGGGCGACAGTTTCGAACCGACGCCCGAGGGCGTGGTGACGCCGGGCGGCTTCACCCTCTACGCCGGCCGCCCGCCGCGCGCGTCGCGCGCCCGCCCCGAGACGGTGACGCAGGCCGCCATCGCCGCCGAGGCGGCCGCCGCCCTGCCCTGGGCTGACCCGGCACTGAAACGCTTCAAGCCGAAGACCCGGCCGGCGGGTGTCGAGACCGCCGCCACCGCCGCGGCGCCTGCCGTGCAGCCGGCCCCGACACCGGCCCCCGCGCCGGCCCCCGACACCGCAGTGGCCGCGCCGGCCGCGCCGCTCTCTGCCGAAGAGCTGCGCCTTGCCGCTCAACGCCCCTCGGCCCGGCCGGCAGCCGTGCAGCGCAGCGCCGAGATGGCCGCCGCCGCAGCCGAGGCCGAAGCGGCAAAGGCCGAAGCAGAGGCCAAGGCGGCCACAGCGGCGGTTGCCGATGCCACCTCGCAGGCGGTCTCGGTCTCGCGCCGCCCCGCGGCCCGCCCGCGCAGCTTCAAGACCTCGGTCGAGCAGGCGCTCGCGCTTGCCATCGCCTCCGAACCCGAGCCGGTCATCGCCGCCGCGGCACCGGTGCCGGTGGTGGTGGCTCCGCCCGCCCCGGTCGCCGCCCCCGCTCCGGCCCCGCAGAAGGCCGCCCCCGCGCCGCGGCGTACCGTGGCCACCGCGCCCGAGCCGCTGGTCGAGCTGGACGAGCCCGAGCCGACGATGCCGACGCGCAACATGCCGACCTCGGCCTCGGTGGCGAAACAGGCGACCGAGCAGAACGCGCTGGCGCTGCGCGAGATGAACCTGATCGGCGTTTACGGCGGCTCGGGCAATCGCCGCGCGCTGATCCGGATGCCGAACGGCCGCTTCGTCAAGGTCTCGGTCGGCGACCGGCTCGACGGCGGCAGGGTCACCGCCATTGGCGACGGACAGCTGACCTATCAGAAGGGCAGCCGCACCCTGATGCTGAAGATGCTCAAGGGCAGCTGACGGGCGATAACAGCTTCGACAAACGACGGTTTCTGCCTTGCCGCCGGGGCGTGATGCTCTAGGCTTGTCGCGTTCACCCTCCCCCTTTCCTCCGGCCGCTTCGCGCGGCCCAGTTGACGAGTCCCCGCGCACATGACCGGCTTCCTGATTCAGGCCACACTTTACCTATTCGCGATGGTGATCGCGGTGCCGCTGGCCACCCGCGCGGGGCTGGGCTCGGTGCTGGGATACCTTTGCGCCGGCATCCTGATCGGGCCGGTGCTGGGCCTGTCGGGGTCGGAGATGACGGATCTGCAGCATTTCTCCGAATTCGGCGTGGTGATGATGCTGTTCCTGATCGGGCTGGAGCTGGAACCGCGCGCGCTCTGGGCGATGCGCGACAAGCTGGTGGGGCTGGGCGGCTTGCAGGTGCTGCTGACGATGGCGCTGGTGACGATCTTCACGCTGTCCTTCGGCCAGACCCTGCCGGTCGCGGTGGCCCTTGGCATGATCTTCTCGCTCTCCTCGACGGCGATCGTGCTGCAGACGCTGAACGAGAAGCGGCTGATGCAGACGGCGGGCGGGCGCTCGGCCTTCGCGGTGCTGCTGACGCAGGATATCGCGGTGATCCCGATGCTGGCGCTGCTGCCGCTGCTGGCGCTGCCGGGCGCGCGCGCCGTCGCCAAGGCCGAGGCGGCGGGCGATCACCCGGTCAGCCGCTTCATCGACAGCATGCCGGGCTGGGGCGTGACGCTGATGACGCTCGCCGCCGTCGCCTTCATCATCATCGCCGGGCACTATCTGGTGCGGCCCGTCTTCCGCTTCGTGCATGGCGCACGGCTGCGCGAGATCAACACCGCGATGGCGCTGCTGATCGTTGTGGGCATCGCCTCGCTGATGAGCCTCGTGGGGCTCTCGCCGGCGCTTGGCACCTTCCTTGCCGGCGTGGTTCTCGCCGACAGCGAATTCCGGCACGAGCTCGAAAGCGACATCGAGCCGTTCAAGGGCCTGCTGATGGGCCTCTTTTTCATCACCGTCGGCGCCGGCATCAATTTCGCGGTGATCACCGCCCAGCCGTTCCAGATCATCGGCCTCGTCGCCGCACTGGTGGCGGTGAAGGCCGGGGTGCTCTACGTGCTCGCCCGCATCTTCCGGCTGAAGGGGGCGGATCGCGGCCTCTTCACCCTTGGCCTGGCGCAGGCGGGCGAGTTCGGCTTCGTCCTCGTCTCCTTCGCGGTCAGCCAGCGGATCCTGCCCACGCCCGTCGCGGAAAAGGTGCTGGTGCTGATCGCGCTCTCGATGCTGATCACGCCGCTGCTGTTCATCCTGAACGAACAGCTCGCGCGCCGGTTGCGGCGCGAGGACGACGGCCCCGATGCCGACGAGATCGACGAGCAGCAGCCGATCATCATCGCCGGCGTCGGCCGCTTCGGCCAGGTGGTGAACCGGATGGTGACGATGTCGGGCTTCCGCACCACGGTGCTCGATGCCGATCTGAAGACGATCCAGCTGATGCGCACCTTCGGCTTCAAGGCCTATTTCGGCGATCCGACGCGGCCCGACCTGCTGGCGGCGGCGGGGCTGGCCAAGGCGCAGGTGCTGGTGGTGTGCCTTGACGACAAGGCCTCGGCGAACCGGCTGGTGGCCTATGCCCGCTCGGTCCGGCCCGATCTGCACATCATCGCCCGCGCCCGCGACCGGATCCATGTGTTCGAGCTCTACAAGGCCGGCGCCAACGACATCGTGCGCGAGCTCTTCGACTCGTCGCTGCGCGCCGCGCGCTATGTGCTGGAAAACGTCGGGCTGAACGAGTTCGAGGCCTCCGAGCTCGAGAAGATCTTCTTCAAGATCGACCGCGCCGCGGTGCGCGATCTGGCGCAGGCCTGGAAGCCCGGCGTGCCGATCGAGCAGAACCCCGAATACATCCAGCGCACCCGCGAGCTGAACGCCGAGCTGGAAGCGGCGATGCTGAAAAGCTTTTCCCGGCGCGAGGAGAAGGGCGAGGAGCCCGAGGCCACCCCCGCCACGCCGCTCGACAGCAAGGGCTGAAACGCGAACGGGCCCCGCAAGGGGGCCCGTCGTGAGGACATGTCGGGAAGGCTCAGGCCGCGCGGCCCACGAGCACGTCGTCGACCTTCTTCGCCGCGCCCGCCTCGTCGGTGCCCGAGACCGCCGCAACCTCGCGGGTCAGACGTTCCAGCGCCGCCTCGTAGAGCTGACGCTCGGAATAGGACTGCTCGCGCTGGTCATCGGCGCGGTGCAGATCGCGCACCACCTCGGCGATCGACAGCAGGTCGCCCGAATTGATCTTCTGCTCGTATTCCTGGGCCCGGCGCGACCACATCGCGCGCTTGACCTTGGCCTTGCCCTTCAGGGTTTCGAGCGCCCTCGACACCACGTCCGGGGTCGACAGGCCACGCATGCCGATGTCGAGCGCCTTGTGGGTGGGCACGCGCAGGGTCATCTTGTCCTTCTCGAAGGAGATGACGAAAAGCTCGAGCCGGAGACCGGCAATCTCCTGCTCCTCGATCGACATGATCTTGCCGACGCCATGGGCAGGGTACACAACGAAATCGTCCGGACGAAACTCGGTCTTCTTGGTCTTGGTCATTCAGTCGCTTCCTCGCAGCCGGTCCTTCGCCCACCGATTTCAGCGCAGAAAACATCCCCGGCGCCGAAGCTCCGCGATGTCATTTTCTCTCACCAGAAACGCCTCGGGCAGGCGAGCAGGTCCGCCGAGGTTTGGGGGGTCGAACTCCTTGTCACAGGAATGTAGCACAAAATAAGGTCATTTCAAAGCGCTGCGGCACAGCACGAGACCGTGATGCCGCAGATTCAAGGCCTTGGCCGTAAAAAATCCGATTCTTTCCCTTGGGGAAGCAGGCCTGACCCAGCCGAATCGGGTGCTCTCCCCGTTCCCGGACGCTCCCGGGGGAATCGCCCGATCAGTCGCCGGTGCCGGGATTCGGCGAGAAGTACTTCTCGAGCTTGCCGGTCTCGCCGTCGTGCTTCTCGTGATCGGGAAGCGGTTCCTTCTTCTGGGTGATGACGGGCCAGATCTCGGCGTATTTCCGGTTCAGCTCGACCCAGCTTTCCATCCCCGGCTCGGTGTCCGGGCGGATCGCGTCAGCGGGACACTCGGGCTCGCACACGCCGCAGTCGATGCATTCGTCGGGGTGGATCACCAGCGTGTTCTCGCCCTCGTAGAAGCAGTCCACCGGGCAGACCTCGACGCAGTCGGTGTACTTGCAGGCGATGCAGTTGTCGGTGACGACATAGGTCATGGAGAAACCCCGGATCGTTTGCGCTTTTTTCGTTTCCTAGCCCTGCCGTGCGGATCAATCAAGAGCGCGAGGACCGGAAAGACCGGCCGCGGCATTCTTGCCGCGGGGTCAGGACGGGCGTTCCGCGGTTTCGGCGGCCGGGGAAACACCGGCCTCGCCCAGCTCGAGGAACAGCTCGGCCGCCTCGGTCGCGGGGCCGCGGCGCAGGCCGCAGCCAAGGACGCGCAGAACCCGCACCCGCCCGGCGACCGCAATGGTCAGAACGTCGTCCGGGCCGACGGCGCGGCCCGGCTTGTCGGTGCGGTTGCCGTTCACCCGGACCCGCCCCTTCGACACCAGTTCGGCGGCAAGCGCGCGGGTCTTCACCACACGCGCGTGCCACAGCCACTTGTCGATGCGGATGCGATCCGGGCTGTCGTCCACTCAGGGCTTGCTCTTGAAGCCCATCAGCGCGGCGGCGAAGGGGTTGTCCGGGTCGATCGGCTTGTCCTTCTTCGGCGGACGGGCCTCGAAGGCGCGGGACTTGTCCTCGTCGCGCGGCTTGCCGTGCGGCTTGCCCTTGCCCTTCGGCTTGCCGCCCTTGGCGCCGTCGCGGTCGCCACGGAACTCGGGCTTGCCACCCTCGCGGCGCGGCTTGCCACCGCCCTCGCCCTCGCGACGCGGGGCGCGCTCGGGGCGCTGCGGGCGCGGACGCGGGGCCCAGGCGAAGGTGTAGAACACCTCGGTCTCGGGCTCGGCCGCGGCAGCCTCTGCCTCGGCTTCGGTCTCGGCAATCGGCGAGGTCTCTTCCGGGATCGGGTTCTCGGCGCCCTCGACCGGCGGCTTCGGCTCGGCCACGGGACGGGTCTTCGCCCGTTCGCCCTTCTCGGCGCGATAGCCCAGCCCCTGCATCAGGTCGGCGAACTGCTCGAGCGTCATGCCGGTGATCGACAGCATGTCGGGCGTCGCCTCGAAGCCGCCACGTGTGTCTTGCGTGCGCAGCAGGTCGGCCAGCCGTTCAAGCATGTCGATGCGGATGGCGCGGCTGCCCGCCGGGCGATAGCCCGAGAGCGTGTAGGCCGAGACCGGGACTTCGGCGATATGCGGGATCGTCACGAGGCCCGGAGGCGGGCTTTCGGGGAATTCCTGCAGCCCGTCCCAAAGCGAAGCGAGAACCAGCCGCAGCCGGGTCGGCGCGGGCTTCAGCAGCGCCTGCTGGAAGATCGTGTACTGGCCGAAGCGCACGCCATGCTTGCGCAGCAGGCCGCGGGCGTCCTGGTCAAGCTCCTTGACCTCGTTGGCCACGCCCTCGCGCGGCAGGATGCCCATATGCTCGACCAGCCGGAAGGCGAAGCCGCGGGCAAGCCCCGTCAGCGCCTCGTCGCGGCTCATCGCCAGAAGCGGCTCGAACAGCGCGGCGACCTTGCGGTCGATGAAATGCTGCAGGCGGCGCTTGACCTTCTCGGCCACATCGGCGCCCGCTTCCTCGTCGACGAAGGCCTCGACCGAGGGCTTCATCGGGTCGGAGCCCTTCACCAGCTTGCCCACCGCGAGCTCGCCCCACATCAGGCCACCCTGCTCGGTGAAGTCCATCTCGGTGTCGGGCGCGTTGTAGAAGCGGTCCGCCCGCAGGCTGAACTCGGGCTTCAGCGCCTCATAGGCGGCGCGCGCCAGCATCTTCGCCTCGTCAGGCGACGTGGTCGCGTCCTGCCGGAAGCGGAAGCCTTCCAGACGGCCGGCGAATTCGCCCTCGACCGTCACTTCGCCCTTGTCGTTCACCTCGGCCACGAGGGTCTCCTTCTGCTTGAGCCGGCGCAGCAGCACAGAGGTGCGCCGGTCCACAAATCGTTGGGTCAGCGCACCGTGCAGCGCATCCGACAGGCGGTCTTCTACCGCGCGCGTTTCCTCGCGCCAATGGGTTTCGTCATCGACCCAGCCCTTGCGTTGCGCCACGTAGGTCCAGGTGCGGATGAAGGCGAGCCGTTTCGACAGCGTGTCGATGTCGCCCTGAACCTTGTCGATGCGCGAGATCTGGCCCGCAAGCCAGTCCGAGGGCACACCCTTGCCCTCGCGCAGGAAGCCGAAAATGCGCGCCAGAAGCGTGGCATGTTCAGCCTCGGAAATCGAGCGGAAATCGGGGATGCGGCAGACGTCCCACAGCAGGCGCACGTCATGCGGATGGCCGATCCGGCCGGAAATCTCGGGCATCTCGACCAGCGCCTTCAGCGCGCGCAGGTCGTCCGCCTCGCGGCCGCGGGTCAGCCACTGGTTCTGCGGGCTTTCCTCGAGCGAGCGGATCAGCCGCTCGGGCGTGCCGAATTCAAGCCGCGGGTTGCGCCATTGCAACCGCTGGATCGGGGCGAAGCGGTGCTCCTCGACGGCGGCGATCACCTCGGGCGGCGGCGGGCTTGCCTCGCCGGTCACGCCGAAGGTGCCGTCCATCGTGTGCCGCCCGGCGCGGCCGGCGATCTGGCCGATCTCGTGCGGGAACAGGGCGCGCATCCGGCGCCCGTCGAACTTCGCCATCGAGGAGAAGGCGACATGTTCGATGTCGAGGTTCAGCCCCATGCCGATGGCGTCGGTGGCCACGAGGTAATCGACGTCGCCCGACTGATAGAGCGCCACCTGCGCGTTGCGCGTGCGGGGCGAAAGCGCCCCCATCACCACCGCCGCCCCGCCCTTCTGACGGCGCAGCAGTTCCGCGATGGCATAGACATTTTCAACCGAAAACCCGACGATCGCGCTGCGCGGCTTCATCCGGCTTGTCTTTTTCGAACCTGCCCAGCTGAGTTTCGAGAACCGCTCGCGGCGGGTGAACTGCACCCCCGGCACCAGCGCGGCAATCGCCCCCTTCATCGTTTCCGAGCCCAGGAACAGCGTCTCGTGCAGCCCGCGCATGTGCAACAGCCGGTCGGTGAAGACGTGGCCGCGCTCTGGATCGGCGCAGAGCTGGATCTCGTCGATGGCGACGAAATCGGCGCCGACCTCGGGCATCGCCTCGGTGGTCGCGACCCAATAGGCCGCGCGCTCGGGCACGATGCGCTCCTCGCCGGTGACCAGCGCCACGACCGAGGGGCCGCGCGCGGTCACGATCCGGTCATAGACCTCGCGCGCCAGAAGCCGCAGCGGCAGCCCGATGACGCCGGTGCGATGCGCCAGCATCCGCTCGATCGCGTAATGCGTCTTGCCGGTGTTGGTCGGCCCGAGGACCGCGGTAATCCGCCCAGACATTTCCCCTGCCCCCTCGCGGCCGTCACAGCGCGACGCCCGCAAGCTCCTTTTCCAGCCTTGCGATAGCGTCTTTCACATCCTGCTGGTGCGGGTTCAAGGTGAAAGAGGCGCGATAGGCGGCAAGCGCCCGGGGCTGGTCGCCGATCTCCTCGAGAATCGCGCCCAGCCCGGCCAGCGCCTCCCAATGCCGCGGCTCGAGTTCAAGCGTGCGGGCGATATCCTCGACCGCCGGGCCGAAGAGCCCTGCCCCCGCATAGGCCGTCGCGCGCGCATTCCAGCCCTCGGCGAAATCGGGGGCGTGATCGGTGAGTGCCGTCAGATGCTCGATCGCTGCGGTGGTGTCGCCCGAATCAAGCGCCTCCTCGCCGCGCTTGAGCAGCAGATCCATCGACGCCGAGCCCGAGCGCGACCAGGCGCGGCGGATGTCCGACTCCGCACGGCTCCAGCCGGCATAGTCCGGATCGGCCAGTTCGGCGAAAGACCGGTCGAGACCCGCCGTCTCGGCATGGGCCGGAACTGCGAAGTTGACGATTACGGCAACTGCCGCAACGATACATTTGTTTGTGGCCCGGAGCGCGCGCATATACCAAACTGTAACCCAAGCGCCGGAGAAAGCGAGAGCCCGGCGTTCACTTTCGGAGGAACTCAATGAGCGACATCATCGACAAGGCGGTTTCGGCGCTGGCCGTGAAACTGCCCAACGGCTTCTCGTCGACGGCGAAATTCGTCATCAAGGACGAAGGCAGTATCATCATCGACGCCGACGGCGTGCGCGCGGGCGATGACGAGGCCGATGTGACGCTGATCGCCGATGCCAACACCTTCCGCGGCATCCTCGAGGGCGACGTGAACCCGACGATGGCCTTCATGACCGGCAAGCTGAAGATCGACGGCTCGATGGGCCTCGCGATGCAGCTCGGCGCGGCGCTCAGCTGATGCAGACGGCCCCGTTCCATGCGGCGATGGCACGCGGCCCCGAGGGCGGCCGCGCGGTCTGGCTGCGCACGGAGGACGGGGCACGCATCCGCCTCGGCCTGTGGCCGGGGCCCGCGGCGGCGAAGGGCACGGTGTTCCTGCTGCCCGGCCGCACCGAATATGTCGAGAAATACGGCCCCGCGGCCACCGATCTGGGCGCGCGCGGCTATGCGATGCTCGCCGTCGACTGGCGCGGCCAGGGGCTGGCTGACCGGCCGCTCGACGACCCGCTGAAGGGGCATGTCGCGCATTTCCCCGACTTCCAGCGCGATCTGGCCGCGGTGATCGCCGCGGCGACCGCGCTCGAGCTGCCGCGGCCGTGGTTCATCCTCGGCCATTCGATGGGCGGCGCGATCGGGCTTCGGGCGCTGATGGGGGTGCATCCCTTTTCGGCCGCGGCCTTCTCGGCGCCGATGTGGGGCATCGGCCTGCCCCGGCTGATCCACCCCTTCGGGCCGCAGATCTCCCGCCTCTTCGACGCGAGCGCCCTTGCCGAACGCTATGCCCCGGGCACCGGCCCCGGCACCTATGTGCTGAGCGCGCCCTTCCTCGACAACAAGCTGACCACCGATCCCGGCATGTGGGCCTTCATGGTCGGCCATCTGGGCGAGGCGCCCGAGCTCGCCCTTGGCGGGCCGACGCTGCACTGGGTGACGCAGGGCGTGCTGGAATGCGAGGCGCTGGCGGCGCTTGCCTCGCCCGACCTGCCCTGTCTGACCGCGATCGGCGGCGCCGAGCGGATCATCGACATCCCGGCGGTGACGGCGCGGATGGCACGCTGGCCGAAAGGGCGGCTCGAGGTCTTCGAGGGCGCCCAGCACGAGCTGATGATGGAGGGCGCCGCCACCCGCGCGCGCTTCTTTGACGCGGTGGCCGAGACCTTCGCACGCGCCTGAGCCCCCGGCCCCGGGGCTCAGATCTCGATGCGGGTGAAGCCCTCGCGCAGCGCCTCGGACCAGGCCTCGGACATGCGGGCGAAATCCGGGTCCTTCTTCTCGATCCGGCGGCGCGTGGTGACGCGGCAGGCATCCTTCGCGATCACCGCGAAATCGAGCGGCATGCCCACCGATAGGTTCGAGCGCAGCGTCGAGTCCATCGACAGCAGCACCGCCTTGCGCGCGTCGTCAAGCGAGGTTGCGGGCGTCACCACGCGGTCGAGGATCGGCTTGCCATATTTGTGCTCGCCGATCTGCAGATAGGGCGTGTCCTCGGTCGCCTCGATGAAGTTCCCTTCCGGATAGATCAGGAACATCCGCATCGCGCCGCCCTTGCGCTGACCCGCGACGATCATCGAGGCCGCGGTCGAGACCTTCGACGCCTCCATCTTGCTGTCGATGTCCTGACGCACGGACGACAGCGTGTTGCCGACGATCTCGGCCACTTTCAGCATCGTCGGCGCCAGCATGATCGAGGTTTCCGAGGTCGCCTCGTGGTCGTCGACCGCCTCGTGCAGCCGCGCCATCGTCGTCTGCGTGACCGAGAGCGAGCCCGCGGTCAGGATGGCGACGACGCGCTCGCCCGGCTCCTCGAAGACGAACATCTTGCGATAGATGGCAATGTTATCGAGCCCCGCGTTGGTGCGGGTGTCGGACAGCAGCACCATCCCCTCGTCGAGCAGAAGGCCAACGCAATACGTCATGTTCTTCCCCGGAAAAGCCCGGGAACCCTTCTATTGCTGGATCGCGTCAAGAGCAACGGTGACGTCGAGCTTCTCCTCGCCCGCGCCCATGGCGACACCCTTGACCGGCGCCGCCTCGCGCGCGTCGAGCCCCGAGCCGAGCCGGATGTAGCGCTCGTCCGGGCAGCAGCCGTTCGCCGCGTCGAAGCCGATCCAGCCGATGCCCTCGACCCAGATCTCGGCCCAGGCGTGGCTGGCCTCGTGCGGCACGCCGTCGTCGCGGGCGTAGAGATAGCCCGAGACATAGCGCGCCGGCATGTCGAGGGCGCGCGCGCAGGCGATCAGCGCATGCGCATGGTCCTGACAGACCCCCTCGCCCAGATCGAGCGCCTCTGCCGCGGTGGTATGCGCATGGGTCACCCCCGGCGCATAGGTGATCGCCCCGGCCACCGCCGCGCTCAGCCGGTGGGCGCGGTCGAGCGCGTCATCGGCACCCGCCGCAGCCTCCTGCGCCAGCGTCTCGATCGCGTCGTCGATCCAGGTCGCCACCGTCTCGCGCAGATAGGCGAAGGGCGGCACCAGCTCGCGGTGGCCGCGCAGCACCCCCGCCATGTCGATGGTCTCGACCTGCCCCGAGACGGCGATCGACACCTCGCTCACCGGGCCGCGCATCGACCAGCCTTCGACCTTGTCACCCGCGCCGTCGCGGAACGAACCGCCGCGGGTGCCGCCCTCGACCGTCACATCCCAGCGGATCGCCCGCTGACCGTCGAAGCGCGACGGAAACAGCCGCAGCGACTGCACCGCCGCGCGCATCGGCGCGTCATAGCGGTAGGTGGTCACGTGGTTGACCGTCAGGATCATCTCGCCTCTCCGCTCAGATACGCGTTGTAGACCATGTTCGAGAGCTCGCCGATGTCGCGGATGAAGCGGGTCAGGAACTCGTGCAGACCTTCCTCGAAGATCTCCTCGACGGTGGTCTCGGCCAGCTCGCCCACCAGCGCGCGGGCGCGCATCTGTGCCGGGCCGGACTTGTGATAGGCATGGGCGAGATCGTCGAGATGCTCCATCGCCGAGGTCGTGGCGGTGATCAGCGAGCGCGGCGTCTGCCGGTTCAGGATCAGGAAATGCGCGATCTTCTTCGACGTGATGTCGCCGCCATAGGCCCAGTGGAAGGCGCGCTGCGCCGACATCGCGCGCAGCAATGTCTGCCACTGATAGTTGTCGAGCCCGGAACCGACGAAATCGACGCTCGGCAGAAGGACGTAATATTTCACGTCGATCAGCCGCGCGGTGTTGTCGGCGCGTTCGAGCGCGAAACCGAGGTTCAGGAAGTTGTAGCCGTCGTTGCGCAGCAGCGTCGCCTCGATCGCGCCGCGGATCATCGCCGCCTGCCGCATCACCCATTCGGTGAGTTCGGTCAGCTCCAGTTCGGAGCGTGCCTTGCGCTCGAGCTGGCGCATCTCCTGGAACGCCATGTTGAGCGCGTCCCAGACCTGCGCGGTCAGCGCGGTGCGCACGATGCGCGCATTTTCGCGCGCCCGCTCGATGCAGCTGACCACCGAGGACGGGTTGTCGCGGTCGAAGAACAGATAGCTCTCGATGTTGCGCTGCACCGGGTCGCCGTATTTCTCGGCAAAGCCCTCGGCCGTGCCCGAGGCCTGCAAGAGGCTCTCCCACTCGCTTCGATAGCCATGCCCCGCCGAGGGCATCAGCGCGATCCTTGCGCCCACCTCGAGCAGGCGCGCCATGGTTTCCGCCCGCTCGATGTAGCGCGCGATCCAGAACAGGTTTTCCGCAGTCCGGCTCAGCATCTTGTCGTCACTCCGCCAGCACCCAGGTGTCCTTGACCCCGCCGCCCTGCGACGAGTTGACGACCAGCGAGCCCTCCTTCAGCGCCACGCGGGTCAGCCCGCCCGGCACCAGTTCGATCTTCTCGCCGACAAGGCAATAGGGCCGCAGATCGACGTGCCGCGGCGCGATGCCCTCCTCGACGAAGGTCGGCGTGGTCGACAGCGCCAGCGTCGGCTGTGCGATGTAATTGTCGGGATTTTCCGTGATCTTGATGCGGAAGGTCTCGATCTGCTCCTTGGTCGACTTCGGCCCGACCAGCATGCCGTAGCCGCCCGAGCCGTGCACCTCCTTCACCACCAGATCGCCCAGATGCTCGAGGACATATTTGCAATCGTCGTCCTTGGCGCATTTCCAGGTGGGCACGTTGTTCAACAGCGGCTCCTCGCCGAGGTAGAAGCGCACCATGTCCGGCACATAGGTGTAGATCGCCTTGTCGTCGGCCACCCCGGCCCCCGGCGCCGAGCAGATCGTCACCCCGCCCGAGCGGTAGACATCCATCAGCCCGGGCACGCCCAGCATGCTGTCCGGGCGGAAGCACAGCGGGTCGAGGAAGGCGTCGTCAAGGCGGCGATAGATCACGTCGAGCTTCTTCGGCCCCTCGGTCGTGCGCATCCAGCAAAAGCCGCCCTCGACGAAGAGATCGGCGCCCTCGACCAGCTCGACCCCCATCAGGTCGGCGAGGAAGCTGTGCTCGTAATAGGCCGAGTTGAAATGGCCCGGCGTGAGGATCGCGATCGTGGGCTCCCGGTCGCACTTCGCCGGGGCGACCGAGGCCAGCGTCCGGCGCAGCGCGTCGGCATAGCCATCGACCGGCTCGATCCGGTTCTCGCGGAAGATCTGCGGGAACATCCGCATCATGATCTCGCGGTTTTCCAGCATGTAGCTGACGCCCGACGGGGTGCGGCAATTGTCTTCCAGCACGAAGAACTCGTCCGCGCCGGTGCGCACGATGTCGATGCCGACGATATGGCTGTAGATGCCGCGCGGCGGGGTGAAGCCAGAGACGGCGCGCTCGTAGGCCTCGTTCTGATAGACCAGCCGCGCCGGGATCTTGCCCGCCTTGACGATTTCGCCGCGCCCGTAGACGTCGAGCAGGAAGGCGTTGAGCGCGCGGGCGCGCTGCTTGATGCCCTTTTCCAGCCGGCGCCATTCGAACTGGGTGAAGACGCGCGGGAACATGTCGAAGGGGATCAGCCGATCCGGGTCGCCACCTTCGCCATAGACCGCGAAGGTGATGCCGATGCGGCGGAAGAGTGCCTCCGCCTCGGCCTGTTTCAGGTGCCGCAATTCGGCGGGCATCGCCTTGGTCCAGTCCTCGAGCCGTGCATAGGGCTCGCGGACTTTTCCGGCGTCATACATTTCGTTGAAGAAGTCAGTCATGGCGCGTTGATTCCTCCGGCCTTGCTCAAACCTTAAGGAGCGGTTTCGGCGAGCGGAAGCGGCGCCCCGGTGTCAAAGCACCCGTACCCCGGAATTAAGCGCGAACACGGGGCATTTGATTAAAATTTATACAGCTATTGGCCTACTTTCGCAGCGAAATGATAACTTTAGCCGCCAAATCGGGCAATTCATCGCGCTTTTTCGGCAGGGCGGCGACCGGCCGGGCCGCCGGGATCGACCGCGGCGGCGCACCGGCACCGGCGCCCTGCCGCCGTCCGATCCGCACCGCGGCTTGAACCTGCCCCCTGCCTGCGCCTATCTCTGGGACAACCACAGATGAGGGTGCCATGAAAAAGAACCTGCCGCTTCCCGATGCCAACGCCAGTGCCGGGGGCGCTTCGGGCGGCTTCGGTGACCTGCCGGACTGGGACCTGAGCGATCTCTACACCGCCCCCGACGCGCCGGAACTGGCCCGCGACATGGGCTCGCTCGAAACCATGTGCGCGAGCTTCGCGGCCGATTACGAGGGCAAGCTTGCCACGCTCGACGCCGCCGCGATGGCCGAGTGCATCCGCCGCTACGAGGCGATCGAGACGACGGCCGGGCGGATCATGTCCTATGCCGGGCTGCGCTATTATCAGAACACCGTCGATGGCGCGCGCGCCAAGTTCCTGTCGGACGCGCAGGACCGGATCACCGGCTACACCACGCCGCTCGTCTTCTTCTCGCTCGAGTTCAACCGGATCGACGACGCGACCTATGAGGCGGTCTTCGCCGATCCGGCGGTGGCGCGCTACAAGCCGGTGTTCGACCGGATGCGGGCGATGAAACCCTATCAGCTGTCCGACGAGCTGGAAAAATTCCTGCACGACCAGTCGGTTGTCGGCGCCGCCGCCTGGAACCGGCTCTTTGACGAGACCACCGCCGCGCTGACCTTCGAGGTCGAGGGCGAGAGGCTGAACCTTGAAGCCACGACGACGCTGATGACCGACCACGACCGGCCGAAGCGCGAGGCTGCGGCGCATGCGCTGGCCAAGGTCTTTTCCGACAACATCAAGATCTTCGCGCGCGTGCACAACACGCTCGCCAAGGAAAAGGAGATCGAGGACCGCTGGCGCAAGATGCCGACGCCGCAGACCGGCCGGCACCTGTCGAACGACGTCGAGCCCGAGGTGGTCGAGGCGCTGCGCAACGCCGTGGTCGCCGCCTATCCGCGGCTCAGCCACCGCTATTACGCGCTGAAGGCGAAATGGCTCGGCCTCGACAAGCTGCAGATCTGGGACCGCAACGCGCCGCTGCCGAGCGAGGCGCCGCGCAAGATCCTGTGGGACGAGGCGAAGGACACGGTGCTGACCGCCTATGCCAGCTTCTCGCCGAAGATGGCCGAGATCGCGCAGCCGTTCTTCGAGAAGGGCTGGATCGACGCCGGCGTCAAGCCCGGCAAGGCGCCGGGCGCCTTCGCGCATCCGACCGTGACCACCGTCCACCCCTATGTGATGCTGAATTACCTCGGCAAGCCGCGCGACGTGATGACGCTGGCGCACGAGCTCGGCCATGGCGTGCACCAGGTGCTTGCGGCGGGCCAGGGCGAGATGCTGGCCGACACGCCGCTGACGCTGGCAGAGACCGCCTCGGTCTTCGGCGAGATGCTGACCTTCCGCAAGCTGCTCGATGGCGCGAAGACCCAGGCCGAGCGCAAGACGCTGCTCGCCGGCAAGGTCGAGGACATGATCAACACCGTGGTGCGGCAGATCGCGTTCTATGACTTCGAATGCAAGCTGCACGCCGCCCGCGCCCAGGGCGAGCTGACGCCCGAGGACATCAACGCGCTGTGGATGTCGGTGCAGGCCGAGAGCCTCGGGCCGGCGTTCACCTTCATGCCGGGCTACGAGACCTTCTGGTCCTATATCCCGCATTTCGTGCACTCGCCCTTCTACGTCTATGCCTATGCCTTCGGCGACGGGCTGGTGAACGCGCTCTACGCCGCCTATGCCGACGGGCTGCCCGACTTCCAGGAGAAGTATTTCGAGATGCTGAAGGCCGGCGGCTCGAAGCACCACAAGGAGCTGCTCGCCCCCTTCGGCCTCGACGCCTCGGACCCCGCCTTCTGGGACAAGGGGCTGAGCATGATCGCGGGCTTCATCGACGAGCTCGAGGCGATGGAGGCCTGAGCCTGACGCAAGGGTGCCTCTGGGCGCCCTTGCCCCGCCCTGCTAGCCTCGGCACCGGAGGATTTCAGGGAGGAATTTCAAATGGCACGCAAATGGCTGTGGCGCCTTGCGGGGGTGCTGGTTCTGGGAGCCGGCACCTTTTTCACGCTCGCCCCGCGCATTGCCGAAAACGGGCAGAACGCCGTCACCCCGCATGCGCCCTGGCCGGTCTCGCCCGAGGCCGCCGCGCTGCATGCCCGGCTGTTCGTCGGCGACTGGCATTCGGACGCGCTGCTGTGGGGGCGCAGCCTGCTGATGCGCTCGACCCGCGGCCATGTCGACCTGCCGCGGCTGCGCGCGGGCCATGTCGCGCTGCAGGTCTTCACCACGGTGACGAAAAGCCCCGCCGGGCAGAATTACGAGCAGAACTCGGCCAGCGCGCGCGACAACATCACCGCGCTGATGATCGCCGAGGCGCGTCCGCCGCAGACCTGGTTCAGCCTGATGGCGCGCGGCCTCGATCAGGCGGCCCGGCTGAATGCGACCGCGGCGAAGGCGCCCGAGCAGCTGACCGTGATCCGCACCCGCGCCGATCTCGACGCGCTGGTGGCCGCGCGCGCGGCGGGCGCCGAGACCGTGGGCGGCCTGCTCGGCGCCGAGGGCGGCCATGTGCTCGAAGGCCGGATCGAGAACCTCGGCCGGCTTTACGACGCGGGGTTCCGGCTGATGGGGCTCACCCATTTCTTCGATAATGAACTTGGCGGCAGCCTGCATGGCGAGGACAACGCCGGCCTCACCCCCTTCGGCCGCGAGGTGGTGGCAGAGATGGTCGCGCGCCACATGGTGATCGACCTCGCCCATGCCTCGCCGCAGATGGCGCGCGACGTGCTGGCGATGCCCGGCACCCGGCCGATCGTCAGCCACACCGGCATCCACGGCACCTGCCCGACGAAGCGCAACTTCCCCGACGAGCTGATGCAGGCGATCGTGGCGAAGGGCGGCGTGGTCGGCATCGGCTTCTGGGACGAGGCGGTCTGCGATGCGACGCCCGCGGGCATCGCGAAAAGCATCACGGCCGCGGTGGCGCTTCTGGGCGAGGATCACGTCTCGCTCGGCTCGGATTTCGACGGCGCGGTGACCACCGATCTCGACAGTTCCGAGCTTGCCGCGATCACCCAGGCGCTGATGGACACCGGGATGAGCGAGGCGGTGATTGCCAAGGTGATGGGCCGCAACATGCTGCGTTACCTGCGCGAGACCCTGCCGGGCTGAGCCTCAGCCCCACAGCGCCCCCGCGGCGGCCGAGGTCAGCCGCGGCAGCGCCGGCGGGCCGAAATCGGCAAGCCCGCGCAGCTGCGGGAACTGCGCCAGAAACAGCGACAGCATCCGCGGCTCGACCATCGTCTCGAGCCCACCGCCGGGGTGATAGCTCTCGACCTCCACCCCGGCGACGCGCAGGCTGCCCTGCCGTGCAAGAACGAGATGATACACGGTGACCGGCATCGCCGGGCGCAGCGCGATCACGGTCTCGCCGTCGACCAGGGCCCGCACCGGCACATAGGCCGCCTCGAGCCCCGTCGCCCGCGTCAGCCGGCCGCCCCGCAGGCACAGCCGGGCCGCGGGGCCCAGCACGAGGTCGGACATCGGACGGCCCTGACCGAAGGCCCCGGCAGTGACGCGGATGGGGCCGGACGCCGCGTCGGTCGTCGCATCGGGGTAAAGCACCATCGAGCCGATCCAGGTGATCGTCTCGGCCCGCCCCTCGGCGGTCAGCGCGCGCACACCGGGCACGAGGTCCTCGACCGCGACAGGCCCGTCCCCGGTCGCGATCACCGCACCGCGCGCGAGCGCCGAGAACGCCTCCTCGAACAGCGGAACCGCGGGGCCAAGCCGGGTGGCGCTGTCGATGCGGCCATCGGCTGCGAGCCAGCAGGTCTCGTAACGACGGGTCAGGGGCACGGGGCGCGGCGCACGCCCATCGGGCGCGGCAGGCGCCGGGCGCGCAGAAATCTGGACAGGGGTCGCGGGCGCAACCGGCCCGGCCGCCAGAGGGCGGTTCTGGGTCATGAAAACAGCCTTGATATGCGTCGGATCTGCGGGGCCCCCACCCTTTCGCAGAGAGACCCTGAGAGGATGCGCACGCCCCGCCGAGCGGTCAAATTTTACTGAAAATTGCGCCGCCCCGCGGGATCAATCCACGGGGCCTGCGGGAACTGTTTCGCGAAAGCCGCGCCCGGCGCGGATCTTGCCAAAATGGGCAGCGAATCGATCGCGCGGACGACGCGGCCTCGGCGGGCCGGGAGTGGCAGCCCCCGGCCCGGGGGCCAGCCCGCTCAGCGGGCGGCCAGCACCGGACGCTGCGGCGCGCGCGAGGCGGCCTCGTCAGCAGCCCGGCGCACAATCATCGCCTCGCGGCGCGCACCGCGAGCCCAGGGCATCTGCACCTCGGACTGCGCGGCCTCGGCGAGGACCGATTTCATCCAGCGGGGGGTCTTGGTGGTGCTCATCTCTGCTCTCCTGCCTTGGGGCGTGTCAGTGCGGGATCGTCCCGGATGCCCTCTTTATCGCGGCCCATTGCGGCACTGTTAAGGCTTTGGAACCAATCCGTCACGGGGCCATCTGCGGGAATTATGGCTCCCGATTGTTGCGCCGGACGAACAAATCAACGGGTTTTCACCGAAATCCGCCGCGGGGCGCCACAATTGCGGCAAGAGCGTGGCAGCCCCCGGCGCAATCGCGCCGCAATCAGAGCCGAATCGTCGAGATCAGCCGGCCGTAATCCGCCTCGCCGGCATGGGTTGCGCGGCGGTAGGAATAGAATCGGTCGGGGTCGGAATAGGTGCAATGCCCGGTCCATTCCGCCGCGCCCACCCCCGCCGTGCGCAGCCGGTGCAGGCCGAAGGACGGCAGGTCGAACATCGGCTTGCCATTCGGGCCGCCGGCGAAGAAGCGGTCATACTCCGGGTCTTCGGCGAGGAAATTGTCCATGAAGTCGAAACCGACCTCATAGGCGCGCTGCGAGATGCAGGGGCCGATCACCGCCACGGTATCGGCGCGCTGCGCCCCCAGCCCCTCCATCGCCTCAAGCGTCGCCTCGAGCACGCCGCCCAGAGCGCCGCGCCAGCCGGCATGGGCCACGCCCACCACCCCCGCGCTGCGGTCGGCAAACAGCACCGGCTCGCAATCTGCGGTCAGCACCGTCAGCAGCAGACCGGGCGTCGCGGTGACGATCGCATCGGCCGTGACCGGGGCAGCCAGCGGCGCATCGACCACCGCGACATCGGCGGAATGCACCTGGTTTACGCCCACCATCTCGGCCGGGCTCACCCCCATCGCGCTCGCCACGCGGGCGCGGTTGAGGTTCACCGCCTCGGTCAGGTCGCTTGACCCGTGGCCGCAGTTCAGCCCCTGGAACACCCCAGAAGAGGCCCCGCCGCGGCGAGTGAAGAAGCCATGCTTGACGCCCGAAAGCGCGCGCGAGGTCAGGATATCAAGAGTTGTCGGCATCATTTTCTGCGGTGGCTGCATCGAAGCCCGGAGGCCGCGGGGCGGCCTTGGGGTAAAGGGCAAGCGTCTGGAACAGGTGACCCATTTCGGCCGGGTGGGTCAAGCGCCGATGCGCGGCAACATGCGCGTCAAGCGCCTCCCCGGTCAGCGCCTGCGCCAGACGCTCGGCCCGGGCGGTGATGCCGAGCCGTTCGAGCAGCACCCCCTGCGGGGTCATCGCGCTCACCGCAACGCCGGCGGCGCGGGCCGCGCGCGCGATCGGCTCGAAATCGACATGGGCGGTCAGGTCGGCCTCGCCCGGCGCCTCGAACGGGTCGCAAGGGGCATGGGCGCGCAACGCCTGGAAGGTGTCGCCAAGGCTGCGCCAGTTGCCATAGTCGATGACCAGCGCCGCGCCGCCCTGGCGCGCGATCCGGCCGGCGATCTCGGTCACGATGGCGGGCACGGCGGGGCAAATCTCGACGATGTCGCCGTCCTGCGTGTCGGCGAGACGATCGTCAAGCAGCGCCAGCGCCGCCGGCGGGGCGAGCCCCGGCACCAGCCGCCCGTCCGCAAGCCCCACCTGCCGCTCGGCCCAGGCCCCGCCCCGGCGCTCGAAGGCGCGGACCGGCAGGGCATCGAAGAACTCGTTCGCCACCAGGAACAGCGGCGCCTCGGGCAGATCGGCCACGCTGTCGTGCCACTGCACCGCATGGCCCGCAAGGCGCGCGCGCTGCACCTCGCGAAGGCTGGCCGAGGCCTCGACCAGATGCACCTCGGCCGCCGTCGCCATCCCCGGCACGGCGCGCATCGCGCGCAGCATGTCGGCCATCAGCGTGCCGCGCCCGGGGCCGAGCTCGGCCAGCACGAAGCGCGCGGGCGCGCCCTGATCGAGCCAGGCCTGCGCCAGGCACAGGCCCAGCATCTCGCCGAACATCTGCGAGATTTCCGGCGCGGTGATGAAATCGCCTGCCCGGCCGAACGGGTCGCGGGTGGCGTAATAGCCATGCGCCGGATGCAGCAGGCATTCGGCCATGTAGGCATCCAGCCGGATCGGCCCCTCGAGCGCGATGCGCCGCGCGAAGATCTCGGCAAGCGGGGTCACGCCTGCCCCCGCCGCGCGCGCAGCGCAAACCACAGCCCGGCAGCGATCATCGGCAAGGACAGGATCTGCCCCATGGTCAGGCCCCAGTCACCGAACTGCAGCGCAAGCCCGAGCGGGTTGCCCGGCCCGACGAATTGCGCGTCGGGCTGACGGAAGAGCTCGACCACCGCGCGGCTGAGCCCATAGCCGGTCAGGAACACGCCCAGCAACAGCCCCGGCCGCTTCAGCGCCCCCGTGGCCATCAGCGCCCAGAGGATGGCGCCCAGCAGCAGGCCTTCGAGCCCCGCCTCGTAGAGCTGCGAGGGGTGGCGCGCGCAAATGCCGTCGATCTGCCCGGCGATGCCGTTGCAGACCTGCGCCGCCTCGACCGGGAAGATCACCCCCCAGGGCGCATCCGTGGGCCGGCCCCAAAGCTCGGGCTTGATGAAATTCGCGACCCGGCCCAGGAACAGCCCGATCGGCGCGACAAGGGCAAAGGCATCGGCCACGCGCAGCGCCGGCAGATCGTGGCGGCGACAGAACCACAGCCCCGCCACCACCGTGCCGAGGAAGCCGCCGTGGAAGGACATGCCGCCCTGCCAGACCTTCACCACCTCGAGCGGGTGGGTCAGGTAATACCCCGGCTCGTAGAACAGCACGAAACCGAGCCGGCCGCCGATCACCACGCCAAGGATCACCGCCGTCAGCAGATCCTCGACCAGCTTCGGCCGCATCGGCGCGGTGCCACCCCAGAGCGCGGGGCGGTTCATCAGCGCCACGATGATGCGCCAGCCGGCCAGCAGGCCGGCGATATAGGCCAACGCATACCAGCGGATCGGCAGGTTCACGACCGGAATGACAAAGGCGTTCGGGTCGATCTCGGGGAAGGGAATGGCCATGGTGCTCCTCGATGTCGCGCGCAGGAAGCCCGCGGGCCGGGGCGAAGTCAACCTTGTCTCTTGCCGCAGCTGCGCTCATATAGGGCAAAACCCCGTGACCATGAGGGATGCGATGCAAGCGCCGAACAAGTTCTTCGACGAGATGTCCAAGCTGATGACCAACGCCATGGGCGTGGCGCAGGGCGCCCGCACCGAGGCGGAAACCGCGATGAAAAGCTGGATGGACCGCTGGCTTGCCGACCGCGACTTCGTCACCCGCGAGGAATTCGACGCGGTGAAGGCGATGGCGCAGAAGGCGCGCGAGGAGAACGAGGCGCTGAAGGCCCGTCTCGATGCGCTCGAGGCCGCAAGCCCGAAGACCGGGGCCTGAGCCCCGCCCCGCGGGCTTTTCTCCCGCGGTTTTTTCTTGGTTCAAAGACTCCCGCCGGAGGCTCCCGCACCCTTGCCCGCGCCTCCGGCGGGAGTCTTTGTGCAGGGAAAAGCCTAAACTCGCGCCGCCAGAGCCCGGGCGAGGACCTCTTCGACCCGCGCACTCATCGGGCGGGCGCGGGCCAGCACCTCGGGCACCGGCACCCATTCCGCCTCGAGCGCGTCATCGGCGGCCTGCGGCTCGCCCTGCGCCTGCGCACAGGCGACGGCCACGAGGTGATAGTGAAACTGCACCGCGCCGTCCGCGTCGCGGCTGATCGCGTCGGTCTGGGCGATGACGGTGCCGGCGCGGGCCACAAGCCCGGTCTCTTCCGTCAGTTCGCGCAGTGCCGCCGCCTCGACCGTCTCGCCCCAGTCGACCTTGCCGCCCGGATAGCCCCAGAGCCCCGCATCGGGCGGGTTCGCCCGGCGCACGAGCAGCACCTCTTCGCCGCGCAGCACCACCGCCAGCACGGCCAGCCGCGGCACCGGCGCGCTCATGGCGCGGGCGCCCCGGGGGCGGGAGCAAGCCGGGTCTCGCCCAGCAGCGTGCCGTCGCGCAGATAGACCAGCACCCGGTCGTCGGCGCCCAGCACCACGATGCGGTTGCCGGCGAAGGCGAGCGAGATCGGGCGCAGCCCCTCGGGCAGCACCACCGCGGCGGGCAGCTCGGGCAGCGGCACCGGGCCCGACAGGCGGGTGACAAGCAGCCCGACGATCGTTACAAGCCCGAGGATCATCGTGACGGCCAGCGCCGTCACCAGGATTTTCAGAAACCGGACCTCGGGCAGCGGGGCCGGATCGGAAGGCAGCATGTCGGACATCGGGCAGACCATCCTTCGCGTCGAGATCGGGGACACCCCCGCCGGCCGCCTTGATAAGGCCTTGGCGGCGGCAGTGCCAGAGGAAGCGGCGCTGTCGCGCTCGCGGCTGGCACGGCTGATCGCCGAGGGCGCGGTGACGAAGGACGGCGCGCCCGTCACCGACCAGAAGGCGAAGGTCGAGCCCGGCGAGATCTACGAGATCGCGCTCGAGCCGCCGAAACCGGTCGAGACCGTGGCGCAGGAGATCCCCCTCACCGTGATCTGGGAGGACGAGGATCTGATCGTCATCGACAAGCCCGCGGGGATGGTGGTGCATCCGGCGCCGGGCTCGGAAGACGGCACGCTGGTCAATGCGCTGCTCCATCATTTCGGCGGCACCCTGTCGGGGATCGGCGGCGAGGCGCGGCCGGGGATCGTGCACCGCATCGACAAGGACACCTCGGGCCTTCTGGTGGTGGCGAAGTCGGACCGCGCCCATCACGGCCTTGCCGCGCAATTCGAGAAGCACACGGTGCACCGGCATTACTCGGCCGTGGTCTATGGCGTGCCCGATGCCGGGGACCCGCGGCTGCGCGGCACCCGCGGCGTCAGCTTCGAGGCGGGCAACGTGATGAAGGTCACCTCGCAGCTCGCCCGCCACAAGACCGACCGGCAGCGCCAGGCGGTGCTGTTCGAGGGCGGCCGTCACGCCGTCACCCGCGCCCGCGTGGTCGAGGCCTTCGGTGGTGTCGCGGCGCTCGTCGATTGCTGGCTCGAGACCGGGCGCACGCATCAGATCCGCGTGCACATGGCCCATGCCGGCCACGGGCTGATCGGCGATCCGGTCTATGGCGGCAAGCGCAAGCTGCCGCCGAAGGCCGTGGGCGAGCCGGGCGCGGCGGCGGCTGCCGCCTTCCCGCGTCAGGCGCTGCATGCCGCGACGCTCGGTTTCGTCCACCCGGTGACCGGCGAGGAGCTGAGCTTTTCCTCGCCCCTGCCTGCGGACATCGAGCTGCTTCTGACGGCGTTGCGCACGGGGACGGCCGGCTGAGCGTCGCGACGTCGCTCGGCCGACCACTTGCAGGCCCTGCGCAGCTCACATAGTCTTGAACGAAGCGTGTTTTGCGCAAGACCGCAGCGGAGGTGGTGTCGTCCCACGCGCGAGTGACACTCGCTTTTCGACAGGTCCGCCCGGCGCCCTCGGTCGCCGGCCCCGCTTCCCCCCTTTCCAGATGGTGGTTTCATGCCCATGCCCGCCGGCCCCGTTTCCGGTTCCACGCTGACCAGCGCAACCACCGCCGGTCTCGACGAAGGCGCACTCGACATTGCCGACTTCCTGCGCGCGGAGAGCGAGGTCGACTCCGAGACCGTGGACCACGGCCACCCACGTCAGGGGCTGGCCGCGCTGACCCTCGGCGCGATCGGGGTCGTCTACGGCGATATCGGCACCTCGCCCATCTACGCCTTCCGCGAGGCGCTGCGGGCCACCGGCGCCGTCACCCCCGGCCCGGCCGAGGTCCTGGGCATCCTGTCGTTGCTGATCTGGACGCTTCTGCTGATCGTCACGGTGAAATATGTCTTCGCGCTGCTGCGCGCCGACAACCGCGGCGAGGGCGGCATTCTTGCGCTCTACACACTGGTGCGGCTGGCGCTCGGGCGCCGTTCCATCCCGGTGTTGATGATCGCGATCGCCGGGGCGGCGCTGTTCGCCGGCGATGCCGCGATCACCCCGGCAATCTCGGTGCTCTCGGCCGTCGAGGGCATGGGGCTCGTGCTGCCCGAGCTTGAAACCTATGTGATCCCGGTGACGCTGGCGATTCTCGTCGGGCTTTTTGTCGTGCAGGCGCGCGGCACCGCGAGCGTCGCCCGCCTTTTCGGCCCCGTGACGGTGATCTGGTTCCTTGTGCTCGGGGGGCTCGGCCTGCTGCACCTGCTCGAGGCGCCGATCGTGCTGCGCGCCTTCAACCCGTTGTGGGGTCTCGGCTTCGTCACCAGCCACCTCGGCACCGCCTTCGCGGTGATCGGCGCGGTGTTTCTCGCGGTGACCGGAGGCGAGGCACTCTACGCCGATCTTGGTCATTTCGGCCGGCGGCCGATCATCATCGCCTGGTTCGCGCTGGTGCTGCCGGCGCTGGTGCTGAACTACCTCGGACAGGGGGCGATGGTGCTGTCGCATCCCGAACGGGCAGACAACGCCTTCTTCGCCATGGTGCCCGGCACGCTCCTGCCCTGGATCGTCGGACTTGCCACGATGGCCACGGTGATCGCCTCGCAGGCGGTGATCTCGGGCGCCTTCTCGATGGCGCGCGGCGCGATGCAGCTGGGCTTCCTGCCGCGGCTGACGATCCGTCATACCGCGCAGGACCAGAGCGGGCAGATCTACATCGGCGTGGTGAACTGGATGCTGCTCTCCGCGGTGATCTGCCTCGTGCTTGCCTTCGGCAGCTCCGAGGCGCTGGCCTCGGCCTATGGCATCGCGGTGACCGGCACGATGATGCTGACCACCGTGCTTGGCACATTGCTGCTGATCGTCAGCGGCCGCGCCCGGCCGGCGCAGGCAATCGCCCTGGTGGCGCCGATCGCCCTGATCGAATCCGTCTTCCTCGCCTCGAACCTCGCGAAGATCTTCGCCGGCGGCTATGTGCCGATGCTGATCGCGCTCGTGATCGGGGTGGTGATGTGGCAATGGTGGCGCGGCAGCCAGCTGATGATGATGCGCGTCCATCGCTCGGCGGTGCGGCTCGACAGCTTCCTGCGCTCGATGCAGGACAGTTCGGTGATCCGGATTCCGGGAACAGCCTTCTTCCTGACCTCGGACCCGAAGGTGGTGCCCTCCGCGCTTCTGCACAACCTCAAGCACAACCGCGTGCTGCACGAGCAGACCGTTCTGCTGACCGTCGAGATGCTGCGCGTGCCCTATGCCACTGCGGCCGAACGTGCGAGCGTCGAGCCGCTGGGCAACGGCTTCGTGCGGCTGGTCCTGCGCTTCGGCTTCATGGAAAACCCGAACGTGTCGCGCGCCATGGGGGCCGCACGCCGTGCCGGGCTGCGCTTCGACGTGATGACCTCGACCTTCTTCCTTGGCCGGCGGCGGCCGGTACCGGTGGGAAGCGGCCCCGAGCTCGCCTCCAACCGCTTCTTCGCGGCGCTGTCGCGCTTTGCGGCCGATCCGACGGCCTATTACCACCTGCCGCGCGACCGCGTGGTCGAACTGGGCGAGCGCGTTCCACTCTGAGACAGGCCTTGATGCCCGACGCGAAGGCGCTCATCCTGCGCTCATCCCGGTGCGGCCAGCCGCCCGCCCGGGGCCCGAGGCCTTGACAGCGGGACAGCCGGTCCCCATCTGCTCAGGTCGATCAGGGAGAAAAGGAACGCATGACCACTTACGCCAACCTGCCCGCGCCCAGTCCCGAACAGGGTCTGAACCGCTATCTGCAGGAAATCCGGAAGTTTCCGCTTCTGGAGCCGGAAGAGGAATACATGCTGGCCAAGGCCTGGGTCGATCACCAGGATTCCGAGGCCGCGCACAAGCTTGTTACCTCGCACCTGCGACTCGCGGCGAAGATCGCCATGGGCTATCGCGGCTATGGCCTGCCCCAGGCCGAGGTGATCTCCGAGGCGAACGTCGGGCTGATGCAGGCGGTGAAGCGCTTCGACCCGGAGCGCGGCTTCCGTTTGGCCACCTATGCGATGTGGTGGATCCGCGCCGCGATCCAGGAATACATCCTGCGTTCGTGGTCGCTGGTGAAGCTCGGCACCACCTCGGCGCAGAAGAAGCTGTTCTTCAACCTGCGCAAGGCCAAGGCCCGGATCGGCGCCTATGAGGAGGGCGACCTGCGCCCCGATGCGGTCAAGCAGATCGCCCATGATCTGAACGTCACCGAGACCGAGGTGGTCGAGATGAACCGCCGGCTGTCGGGCTCGGACGCCTCGCTGAACGCGCAGGTCGGCTCGGCCGAGGGCGACGGCGCGGCGCAGTGGCAGGACTGGCTCGAGGACGAGGACGCCGACCAGGCCGAGGCCTTTGCCGAGGCCGACGAGCTCGAGGCGCGCCGCGCGATGCTGGTCGCGGCGATGGACGTGCTGAACGAGCGCGAGCGCGACATCCTGATGGAGCGGCGGTTGCGCGACGAGCCGGTCACGCTCGAGGAGCTGTCGGCGAAATACGAGGTCTCGCGCGAGCGGATCCGGCAGATCGAGGTGCGCGCCTTCGAGAAGCTGCAAAACCGGATGCGGGTGCTGGCGAAGGACAAGGGGATGACGATTCCCGCCTGAGGCGGGGCGTCCTCCGGGCATCTGGCGGGACAAGGAGGGGACGCTGCCCCCTCGCGGCGGACGCCGCTCACCCCCGGGATATTCGTGGCGATTGGAAGCGGGACAGGGGGGTATCGGAGGCCCCTGCCCGCTTGCGGCATTTTGAAGCGGAGGAGCCGCGAGGGGGCCCGATGCCGGTCTTTCGGGGATGTTTTTGCACCGGAGCGCCGAATCGCCCCGGGCCCTAGTCAGACCTCAGGCCTGTTTCGCGAGACGGTCCTCGAGCACGTCGAAGGGCACGCCGGGCTCGTCCTTGGCGCAGCGGATGACGAGCGAGGTCTTCACGCTCGCCACGTTGTCGGCCGGCGTCAGCTCGCCCATCAGGAAGGACTGGAAGGTCGACAGATCCGGCGCCACGCATTTCAGCACGAAGTCGATCTCGCCGTTCAGCATGTGGCACTCGCGCACGAGCGGCCAGGCACGGCAGCGGTTTTCAAAGGCGCTGAGGTCCGCCTCGGCCTGGCTTTGCAGCCGCACCATGGCGAAGACCTGCACCTCGAAGCCCAGCTCGCGCGGGTTCACGTCGGCATGGTAGCCGCGGATATAGCCCGCCTCCTCGAGGGTGCGCACCCGGCGCAGGCAGGGCGGCGCCGAGATGCCGACGCGCTTGGCCAGCTCGACGTTCGTCATGCGACCATCCGCCTGCAACTCGGCCAGGATCTTCCGGTCGATCTCGTCAAGCTTGGTGCTGGCCATCTTACCCTCCGCAGTTGCGCAGAACTTATCCGCGAGAAGAAGATGGCGCAATATTCTTTCGCCCGAACCGCTGCAAGAGCAATTCGACCGATTTTCAAAGCGTTTTGGCCGGGGGGTTCCGTCCGCGCCCGTCTATGCCTATATCTTCGCCGCCAGAAACCGGGAGGCTGCCATGGGCGAGACGAAGAAGACACGCGTGCTGATCATCGGGTCGGGGCCTGCGGGCTATACCGCCGCCGTCTATTCCGCGCGTGCGATGCTGAACCCGGTGCTGGTGCAGGGCATCCAGCCCGGCGGCCAGCTGACCATCACCACCGAGGTCGAGAACTGGCCCGGCCGCACCGCGGTCGAGGGGCCTGAGCTGATGGTGCAGATGGAGGAACACGCCCGCGCCATGGGCACCGAGATCATCTCGGACACGATCACCAGCCTCAAACTCGGCGACCGGCCCTTCGTGGCGCTTGGCGATTCCGGCACGACCTATGTCGCCGATGCGGTGATCCTCGCCACCGGGGCGCAGGCGCGCTGGCTCGGCCTGCCCTCGGAAGAGACGTTCAAGGGCTTCGGCGTCTCGGCCTGCGCCACCTGCGACGGCTTCTTCTATCGCGGCAAGGAGGTCGTGGTGATCGGCGGCGGCAACACCGCGGTCGAGGAGGCGCTGTTCCTGACCAATTTCGCCACCAAGGTCACGGTGATCCACCGCCGCGACAGCTTCCGCGCCGAGAAGATCATGCAGGACCGGCTGTTCCGCAACCCGAAGGTCGAGGTGATCTGGGACTCGGTGCCCGAGGAAATCCTCGGCACCGACGCGCCGCTTGGCGTCACCGGGGTGCGGATCCGCAACGTGAAGACCGACGCCGAAACCGTGGTGCCCTGCGACGGCTTCTTCGTGGCGATCGGCCATGCGCCCGCCTCGGAGCTGGTGAAGGATCAGCTCGAGCTGCACCACGGCGGCTACGTCAAGGTCGAGCCCGGCACCACCCGCACCTCGATCGAGGGGGTCTTTGCCGCGGGCGATCTGACCGACCACATCTATCGTCAGGCAGTGACCTCGGCGGGCATGGGCTGCATGGCCGCACTCGACGCCGAGCGCTGGCTCGCCGAGCAGGAGTGACGCTACGTCCGGGCGGGGAGCGGAACATCCGTCGCCCTCCCGCCCGGAAGGACGAAATTCAGCCTAAAATGGTGCCAAAATACCCGAGAACCGGCTTTTTTCTGCCGGTTCGCGACCAGACTGCTTGCAACGCGCGCGTGTTGCAGGCTAAGGCCCGGCAGGGTGCATTGCTGCACTCTTTCCGCATTTGACGTCAATCAGACAGGTCCCGCGATGTCCCTTCCCAATCTCGCCCCGATCCCGGAGCTCTACGTTTCCCACGAGTCTGCGCAGAAGCTGAAGATCGAAGCGGGCAACCTCGTTTCGTGGGATCTGACGCCGCGTCAGATCTGTGACCTCGAGCTGCTGATGAACGGCGGCTTCAACCCGCTCAAGGGTTTCCTGAGCGAGGAAGACTACAACTGCGTCGTCGAGGACATGCGCCTCGCGGACGGCTCGCTCTGGCCGATGCCGATCACCCTCGACGTCAGCGAGAAATTCGCCGAGGGCATCGCGCCCGGCACCGATATCGCGCTGCGCGATCAGGAAGGCGTGATCCTCGCGATCCTGTCGGTCACCGACAAGTGGGTGCCGAACAAGGCGCGCGAGGCCGAGAAGGTCTTCGGCGCCGATGACCTCGCCCACCCGGCGGTGAACTACCTGCACAACGTCGCGGGCCCGGTCTATCTCGGCGGCCCGATCACCGGCATCCAGCAGCCGGTGCATTACGACTTCAAGGCCCGCCGCGACACGCCCAACGAGCTGCGCGCCTATTTCCGCAAGCTCGGCTGGCAGAAGATCGTGGCCTTCCAGACCCGCAACCCGCTGCACCGCGCCCACCAGGAACTGACCTTCCGCGCCGCGCGCGAGGCGCAGGCGAACCTGCTGATCCATCCGGTCGTCGGCATGACCAAGCCCGGCGACGTCGACCACTTCACCCGCGTGCGCTGCTACGAGGCGGTGCTCGACAAATACCCGCAGTCGACCACGACGATGTCGCTGCTGAACCTGGCCATGCGCATGGCCGGCCCGCGCGAAGCCGTCTGGCACGGGCTGATCCGCCGCAACCACGGCGTCACCCACTTCATCGTCGGCCGCGACCACGCCGGCCCGGGCAAGAACAGTGCCGGCAAGGACTTCTACGGTCCCTATGACGCGCAGGAACTCTTCAAGAAATACGAAGAGGAAATCGGCGTTGTCATGGTCGACTTCAAGCACATGGTCTATGTGCAGGAGAAGGCCCAGTACTACCCCGCGAACGAGGTGCCGGAAGGCTGCACCGTGCTCGACATCTCGGGCACCGAACTGCGCCGCCGGCTGCGTGAAGGTCTCGACATTCCGGAATGGTTCTCCTTCCCGGAAGTGGTGACCGAGCTGCGCCGCACCTCGCCGCCGCGCGCCAAGCAGGGCTTCACCGTCTTCTTCACCGGCCTCTCGGGCTCGGGCAAGTCGACGATTGCCAACGCGCTGATGGTCAAGCTGATGGAAATGGGCGGCCGCCCGGTGACGCTGCTCGACGGCGACGTGGTGCGCAAGCACCTGTCCTCGGAGCTCGGCTTCTCCAAGGAGCACCGCGACATCAACATCAAGCGCATCGGCTATGTCGCCTCGGAAATCACCAAGAACGGCGGCATCGCGATCTGCGCCCCGATCGCGCCCTACACCGCGACCCGTCGCGCCGTGCGCGAGATGATCGAGGCCTATGGCGCCTTCGTCGAGGTCCATGTCGCGACCTCGATCGAGGAATGCGAGGCGCGTGACCGCAAGGGCCTCTACAAGCTCGCGCGCGAAGGCAAGATCAAGGAATTCACCGGGATCTCGGACCCCTATGAAGAACCCGCGACCCCCGAGCTGCGCGTCGACACCGCCGGCGTCGATGTCGACCACTGCGCGCATCAGGTGATCCTGAAGCTCGAGTCGATGGGCCTGATCAAGGCCTGATCGGCCCTCAGCCCGAAATGACGAACGCCCCGGCCTGCGCCGGGGCGTTTCGCTTTTCCGCCGGGGTGTTTCCCTCGGGCGGGGCCATCGAGGCAAAGCCCCCTGCCCGCGGGTCAGTGCACGTTGACCGCCTGCACCTCGTTCTCGCGCGCGAGCGCAAAGGCCATCCAGCGGTCCTTGACGAGGGCAAGCCGCTCGCCATTCGCATCGCACAGCGCGTAAAGCTGGGTCAGCCCCGCGGCCTGTGCCCGGATTTCCTCGGGCAGGTCCGCCACCGCCACCGGCCGGACATAGACGATGCGCTCGCCCGTCTCTGCGCCGAAATCATATCTCGTGTCCATTTCAGCCTCCTTGCCTGATGTTCACCGCCGCCGGATCGGGATCGACTGCACCACCGGATCGGGCATCACCCGCTTCAGATCGACATGCAGCAGCCCGTTCTCGAGCGCCGCCCCCGCCACCTCGACGCCATCGGCCAGCACGAAGCTGCGCTGGAAGGCGCGCGCGGCGATGCCGCGGTGCAGGAAGATCCGCTCGCCGAGGTCATCGGCCTGCCGGCCACGGATCACCAGCGCCCGGTCCTCCATGGTGATCGCCAGGTCATCCTCGGCGAAGCCCGCCACCGCAAGGGTGATGCGGAAGGCATCGGGGCCGTTCTGTTCGATGTTGTAAGGCGGATAGGAGTCGGAGCCGGACTTGGCCGTCCGCTCGACAAGGCGCTCCAGCTGGTCAAAGCCCAGCAGATAGGGATGCGCGCCAAAGCTCAGTTTCGTCATCAGGCAAGCCCTTGATCAGCGACATTGCGGTTGCGGGCCCCGCGCTGCGGCAGCCCGTTCCGCACAGATATGGGCAGGCGATGCCGCAGCTGCAAGGGGTTCCTGCCGCCGGGCCGCACCGCGAATTTTTCCCCGCAAACGCAAGGAATTGCTATATTTGTCCTCAGCCGGGGGCCGAGTCGCCCGCGCGCCTTGCAAGCCAGAGCCAGTCAGAAGCCCGAAAGCCGGACATGAACGCCCACAGCGATGCCCCCGTCGAGATGAACACCGAAGAAGTGCTGCGGCTGAAGCTTGCGGTCCTTCGGCGCGAACATCGCGATCTGGACGAGGCGATTGCGGCGCTCGTCGACACCGGCCATCCCGATCAGCTGCGCATCGTGCGGCTGAAGAAGCAGAAACTGTCGCTCAAGGACCAGATCGCCCGGATCGAGGACCGCCTCACCCCCGACATCATCGCCTGATGGCGGCCCCTGCCCCGCCCGGCCCCCTTGCCGTTCCGGGCCTGCCGCCTATAGTGCCCGCGCGACAACAGCGAGGGCGGCGATGAGCGTGAAAGTGGGAATCATCATGGGCAGCCAGTCCGACTGGGCGACCATGCGCGAGGCGGCGGCGGTGCTCGACGAGCTCGGCGTTCCCTACGAGAAGAAGATCGTCTCGGCCCACCGCACCCCCGACCGGCTCTGGAGCTATGGCAAGACCGCGGTCGAGCGCGGGCTCCATGTCATCATCGCCGGCGCCGGCGGCGCCGCGCATCTGCCGGGCATGATGGCCTCGAAGACCCGGGTGCCGGTGATCGGCGTGCCGGTGCAGACGAAGGCGCTCTCGGGCGTCGACAGCCTCTATTCGATCGTGCAGATGCCGAAGGGCTTCCCCGTCGCCACCATGGCGATCGGTGCCGCGGGCGCGGCGAATGCCGGGCTGATGGCCGCGGGCATCCTCGCGATCTCCGACGCTGCGCTCGCCGAACGCCTCGACGCCTGGCGCGCCGCCCTTTCCGCCTCCATTCCCGACGAGCCGCAAGATGACTGAGACCCTGAAACCCGGCGCCACCATCGGCATTCTCGGCGGCGGCCAGCTTGGCCGCATGCTCTCGGTCGCGGCCTCGCGGCTCGGCTTTCGCTGCCACATCTTCGAGCCGGGCGCCGAGCCGCCGGCGGGTCAGGTCGCCTGGAAGGTGACGACCGCGCCTTACGAGGACGAGGCCGCGCTCACCGCCTTTGCGGAAAGCGTCGACGTGGTGACCTATGAATTCGAGAACATCCCGACCGCCGCGCTCGATCTGATCGAGCGGCTGCGTCCGATCCACCCGAACCGCCGGGCCCTGGCGATCTCGCAGGACCGGCTGCAGGAAAAGGCCTTCCTGAACGGGATCGGCCTTTCGACCGCCCCCTGGGCGGCGGCCGAGGACATGGCCTCGCTCGAGGCGGCGCTCGCCACGATCGGCACGCCCTCGATCCTCAAGACCACCCGGCTCGGCTATGACGGCAAGGGCCAGGCGCGGATCAAGACGCCCGAGGACGCGCCCGCCGCGCTTGCCGCGATGGCGGGTGCGCCCGCCGTGCTCGAGGGCTTCGTCGAGTTCAGCTGCGAGATCTCTGTGATCGCGGCGCGCGGGCTTGACGGGTCGGTCTCCTGCTTCGATCCGGGCGAGAACGTGCACCGCGACGGGATTTTGCACACGACGACGGTGCCGGCGCGGATCTCGCCCGCGCTGCGTTCGGACGCGGTGCTGATCGCCGCGAAGATCCTCAACGCGCTCGATTACGTCGGCGTGCTTGGGGTCGAGCTTTTCGTCACGCCGAAGGGCCTGCTGGTGAACGAGATCGCGCCGCGGGTGCACAACTCGGGCCACTGGACGCAGGCGGGCTGCACCGTCGACCAGTTCGAACAGCACATCCGCGCGCTTGCCGGCTGGCCGCTTGGCGACGGCAGCCGCTATGCCGATGTCGAGATGCTGAACCTGATCGGCGACGATGTCGCGCGGGTGCCGGTGCTGGCGAAGGAGCCGCGCACGCAGATCCATCTTTACGGCAAGGCCGAGGCCAAACCCGGTCGCAAGATGGGCCACGTCAACCGCGTGCTCTGAGCGCCGGGGCTCTGCCCCGGACCCCGAGGTATTTCAGGCAAGATGAAGAGGCTTTCATCTTGCTCAAAATACCTCGGGGTGAATGGGCCGCAGGCCCAGAGGGGCAGCGCCCCTAGCCCTTGCGCAGCGACAGCGCGATGCCCCCCAGAACCAGCACCGCCGCCGCCCAGAAGCGCGGCCCCGGAACCTCGGCGAGCAATATGGCCCCGCCAAGCGCCGCCAGCACCGGCACGGAGAGCTGCGCGACGGCGGCAAGGCTTTTGGCAAGGTGCGGCACCACCGCATACCACAGTGCATAGCCAAGCCCCGAGGTGACCGCCCCCGAGACGAGCGCCGGCCAGATCCCCCAGGTGGGTGCCGGCACCGCGCCGCGCAGTGCGAGCCAGGCCAGCGCCGGCAGCAGCGCGAGCGAAAAGTTCACCGCCGTCGCGCCGAGCGGATCACGCGCCCGCCGGCCGTTCAGCGAATAGAGCCCCCAGCCGAGTCCGCCCGCCGCCATGAAGGCCGCGCCCAGCCGATCGACCGTGACACCGCCCGCGGGCGCCACCAGCACCGCAAGCCCGGCAAAGGCCACACCCGCCCCGATCAGCCGCCAGCGCCCGACCCGCTCACCGCCAATCAGCGCCGCCGCGAACATGGTGATCTGCACCGAGCCGAAGAGGATCAGCGCGCCGACGCCCGCGTCGATGCGACCGTTCGCCAGGGTGAAGCCGAGGATATAGAGAAAAAGCGTCGCCATCCCGGCGAGCGCCACCCGCGGCGGCAGGCGCAGCGCGGTACTGCCCCGCCGGGCGAGCGTCAGGGCGATCAGCACCCCTGCCCCCGCACCGAGCCGCACCACGCCCGCCAGCGCCGGATCGAGCCCCGCGACGCCGACCGCCATCCGGTTCAGCACCGAATTCGCCGCGAAGGCGATCATCACGAGGGTGGTGAGCAGGAACAGCCGCATCGCCCAAGGCTGCGCCGATCGTCGGCCCCGCGCAATCCGACCTTCGCGCAAGGAAAAGGCCCGGGGAAATCCCCGGGCCCATGGTCCGTCGCCTCGGCTGAGATCAGCTTTGCGAGTAGAAGCCTTCGTAGATCGGCACCAGCGTGTCGGTCTCGAACAGCGAGCTGACCGAGGTGCCCGACCAGGTGTTCAGGATCGCCTGGGCGAACATCGGCGCGGTCGGCACGATGCGGATGTTCGGGCAGGCAAGCGTCGCCGGCGTCGCCTGGATCGAGTCGGTGATGACAAGCGACTTCATCACCGAGTTGCGCACGCGCTCGACCGCCGGGCCCGACAGGACGCCATGGGTGATATAGGCATGAACCTCGGTCGCGCCGGCTTCCATCAGCACCTCGGCCGCCTTGCACAGCGTGCCCGCGGTGTCGCAGATGTCGTCGACGATGAAGCATTTCTTGCCGGTCACGTCGCCGATCACCGTCATGCCGGCAACCTCGCCCGCCTTCTCGCGGCGCTTGTCGACGATGGCGAGCGGCGCGCCGATGCGTTTTGCGAGCTCGCGGGCACGGGCCACGCCGCCGACGTCGGGCGAGATCACCATCACGTCGTCGAGCTGGCCCTTGAAGTTGTGCAGGATGTCGAGCGCGAAGACCGGCGAGGCATAGAGGTTGTCGACGGGAATGTCGAAGAAGCCCTGGATCTGCGCCGCGTGCAGGTCGAGCGTCAGGATCCGGTCGACGCCGGCCTCGGTCAGCAGGTTGGCGACCAGCTTGGCCGAGATCGGCGTGCGGGCCTTGGCGCGGCGGTCCTGACGGGCATAGCCGAAATAGGGGATCACGGCGGTGATGCGATCGGCCGAGGAGCGCTTCAGCGCGTCGGTCATGATCAGCAGTTCCATCAGGTTGTCATTCGCCGGGTTCGAGGTCGGCTGGATGATGTACATGTCCTCGCCGCGGACGTTCTCGTAGACCTCGACGAAGATCTCCTGATCGTTGAAGCGCTCGACCCGGGCGTCGACGAGGTTCACCGACATCCCCCGGTGCATCGACATCCGGCGCGCGATGGCTTGGGCGAGCGGCGTGTTGGCATTGCCAGCAATGAGTTTCGGTTCAGTCATGACGGGCATCAGCTACCTCTGGTCTGCGCCGGGAGCAGACCGGCGGATTCGCGAAGATTGCGCCTGCCTTAGCACCGGGCTAGCCTCCCCGCAAACGCCGCGCATGCCCCAAAGGAGCCCTGATGGCCCATATCGACTACTTTTTCTCGGTCTTCAGCCCCTGGACCTACCTTGCCGGGCTGCGACTCGAGGAAATCGCCGCCCGCCACGGGGCCGAGATCGCCTACAAGCCGCTTGACCTGCTTGGGCTCTTCGACCGCACGGGGGGCACCCGCCCCGCCGGCCGGCACCCGAACCGGCTCGCCTATCGCAGCCAGGAACTCACCCGCTGGTCGAAACGGCTCGGCCTGCCGCTGACGCTGGCGCCCGCGGGCTATCCGCCGAACCCGGCGCCCGCCTCTTACGCGGTGATCGCGGCGCAGGCGGCGGGCGGCGGCGATCTGGGCGGGCTCGTGCACGCGATCGGCCGCGCGCTCTGGGCCGAGGGGCGCAACATCGCCGAGGACGAGGTGCTGCGCGATCTTCTGACCGCGCATGGCTTCGATCCGAACCTCGTCACCACCGGTCTCTTCACCGGTGCGCTCGCCTACGAGCGCAACCTCGAGGAGGCGGTCGAGCGCGGCGTCTTCGGCTCGCCCTTCTACATCCTGCGCGAGACCGATGCGCGGTTCTGGGGCCAGGACCGGCTCGACTTCCTCGACGAGGAGCTGGGAGCGCTGTGATGGAAAAGGACATCCGCGAGGGCACCGGCATCAGCTGGCAGGTGTTCGGCACCGGCCCGCGCCCGGCGCTTGCCATCCACTGCATGCTCGGCACCTCGGACATGTGGGGGCCGCTGCTGGCGCCGCTCGCCGAGCTCTCGACCGTTGCCTTCGACCTGCCCGGCCATGGCAAGTCGGACCCGTGGGCGGCCGAGGGCGCGGCGCCCGGCGCCTATCAGACACTCGCCACCCGCATCGCCGCCTCCTTCATCGAGAGGCCCGTCGACCTGATCGGCCACAGCTTCGGCGCCTCGGTCGCGCTGCGCATTGCCGTGGCCGCCCCCGAGGCGGTGCGTTCGCTCACCCTGATCGAGCCGGTGCTCTTCGCCGCCGCGAAGGACAGCCCCGAATGGGCCGAGCTGCGCCCGCATCAGGACCACCTCGACACCCTCCTCGCCGAAGGCGCGCTGGAAGAGGCCGCGCGCCGCTTCGTGCGCGACTGGGGCGCGGGCGTGCCCTGGGACACGATCCCCGACCGCCACCGCGCCCGCTTCATCGCGCAGATGCCGATCGTGGCGAATGTCACCCCGTCGAATTTCGAGGACCCGGACCGGATCTGCCGCCCGGGCGGGATCGAGGCGATCGACGCGCCGGTGATGCTGATCCATGGCGATCAGAGCCCGCCGATCTCGGCGCGGGTCTGCGAGGCGCTGGCCGCGCGCATGGCCGATGTCGGCACGGCCTGCGTGCCGGGCGCGGGCCACATGCTGCCGCTCACCCACACGCGCCAGGTCACCGATCTGATCGCGCTGAACCTCGAGCGGAGCTAAGGCGCCCCTTCCGGGCCTTTCCCTGGGAAAATACTCCGGGGGGGCAGCGCCCCCCCCCCTGGCCTCAGCGCAGAAGCGAGAGGAACTCGTCGATCTCTTCCTCGGTCGTCGCCCAGCTGCACACCAGCCGCGCGGCAAGCGGCTCCTCGCCCGGGCCATCGAGCGACTGGTCGAAGGGCCACAGGTAATAGGCGGCGCCCGCCGCCTGCGCGCGGCGATGCGCGGCACGCGGAACGGCGGCAAAGACCGCGTTCGCCTCGGTCGGATGCACGAGGCTCGCCCCGGGCAAGGCCGCGATCCCCTCGGACAGCCGCGCCGCCATCGCATTCGCATGGGCGGCAAGATCGAGCCACAGCCCGCCCGCCAGATAGGCCAGCATCTGCGCCGCAAGGAAGCGGTGCTTCGAGAAGAGATGCCCCCCACGCTTGCGCCGCAGCTCGAAGTCGCGCGCGCGGGCGGGGTCGAACAGGATCACCGCCTCGACGCCCATGCAGCCGTTCTTCGTGCCGCCGAAGCTCAGCACATCGACACCCGCCTTCCAGGTCATCTCGGCCGGGCTCGCCCCGGTCGCGACCAGGGCATTGGCGAAACGCGCCCCGTCCATGTGCACCGGCAGGCCGAAATCGCGCGCGACCTCCGCCAGCGCCGTCACCTCGGCCACCGAATAGACGGTGCCCGCCTCGGTCGCATTGGTGATCGAGACCATGCCGCGCTGCAGGTTGTGGATGCCACCGCGGCCGGTATGGGCGATGGCGCGGCGCAGCGCCGCCGGGTCCATCTTCGCATGCGGCCCGTCGACCAGCGTCAGCTTGCCGCCGCCGATGAAGAATTCGGGCGCACCGCACTCGTCTTCCTCGATATGGGCGGTGCGGTGGCAGAAGACCGTCTCCCAGGGCGCGCAGAACATCGCACAGGACAGCGCATTCGCCACCGTCCCCGTCGCCACCAGATAGACCGCGGCCTGCGGCGCCTCGAAGATCTCGCGCAGCCGCACCGTCACCGCCTCGGTCAGCGCATCGGCGCCATAGGAGGGCACGTTGCCGGCATTCGCGGCCTCGAGCGCCGCCATGATTTGCGGAGCCACCCCCGCGGTGTTGTCAGAGGCGAAATGCATCACGGTTCCTCGATGATGAACTGGTCCCACAGATCCTCGGGCACCTCGGTTTCCGACACCGTCCGCCCACGCACCGAGACCCCCGCCTCGTGCACGGTCTCATGCGAGCCCGAGATCAGGTAGTGCCAGGGTTCGAGCGGCTTGCCCTCGAAGCGTAGCCGATAGGCGCAGGTCGCGGGCATCCAGTAGGCGATCTTGCGGATCGACTTCGGCGTCAGCAGCACGCATTCGGGCACGTATTGGTGGCGCGTTTCATAGCGGGTGCAGCGGCAGGTCTCGTCATCGAGCAGCCGGCAGGCGACGCGGGTGAATTCAAGCTCCCCCGTGTCCTCGTATTCGAGTTTGTTGAGACAGCAGCGGCCGCAGCCGTCGCACAGCGCTTCCCATTCCGCGGGCGTCAGCTTCGCGAGCGGCAGGGTCCAGAATTCGGGGCGAAGATCGGTCATCGGCGCACCCTGCCGCAAACTGGGGCCAAGGGGAAGGGGGGGCCGCGTCACGCCCCCGAGAGGATCATCCGCGCCTGCGCGCAATCGGCCTTCATCTGGTCGACAAGCGCATCGAGGCTCGAGAAGCGCAGCTCGGGGCGCAGATACTCGACCAGCGCCACCGACACGTCGGCGCCGTAAAGATCGCCCTTGAAGTCGAAGACATAGGTCTCGAGATTGGGGGTGTTCTCGCCGAACATCGGCCGCACGCCCAGGCTTGCCGCGCCCTCGTAGCTGCCCGCATGCGGGCCCTTGAGCACGTCGAACTTCACCGCATAGACGCCAAGCCGCGGCAGGTGCAGCCCGGCGACGCTCATGTTCGCGGTCGGAAAGCCCAGATCGCGGCCGCGCTTGTCGCCGTGCAGGACCGGCCCCTCGATGCGGTGCAGGTGACCGAGCATCGCCGCGGCATCGCGCGGGCGGCCCTCGGCCAGGGCCTTTCGGATCGCGGTCGAGGAGATCTCGACGCCCTCGAGATGCAGCAGCGGCGCCACCGTCACCTCGAAGCCGAAGCGGCGGCCAAGCTCGATCAGCGTCGCGGTGTCGCCCTCGCGCGCCTTGCCGAAGCGGAAGTCACCGCCCACGGCGACATGGCGCACGCCCAGCCCCTCGGCCAGCACGTCGCGGGCAAAGGCCTCGGCGCTCATCCCGGCAAGGGCGCGATCGAAGGGAAGCTGGAACAGCCGCTCGACGCCGAGCTTCGCCAGCCGGTGCGCCCGCGCCTCGGCATTCATCAGCCGGAAGGGCGGCGCCTCGGGGGCGAAGACCTGCCGCGGGTGCGGTTCGAAGGTGACGATGCCAAGCGGGCCCTTGCCGCGCGCGAGATCGATCACCGACTGGTGGCCGAGATGGATCCCGTCGAAATTTCCCATCGCGACCGAGGCGCCGCGAAACGCCTCGGGCACATCCTGCCAGTGGGTGAACGTCTGCATCTTCCCCGTCTTCCGGCGCCGTGGCCGGCGCGTCTCAGTTCCGCGAGGGCGCCAGAACCAGCGCTTCGCCCTTGATGACGGTGGTATCGCCCACAGAGCAGGTGGTTTCAAGGGTGACACGACGACGGGCGTGGTCGATCGCCACCACCTTGACCTCGGCGACCACCTCGTCGCCCGGACGCACCGGCGCGAGGAACTTCAGCGACTGGCCGAGGTAGATCGTGCCATGGCCCGGCAGCTGCTCGCCGATCACCGCCGAGATCAGCCCGGCCGACAGCATGCCATGCGCGATGCGGCCCTTGAACATGGTCTTCGCGGCATAATCGGCATCGAGGTGCACCGGGTTGTGGTCGGTCGAGACCTCGGCGAACATCTCGATGTCCTTGTCGGTGATGACCTTGCTGAGCGAACGGCTCATGCCGATTTCAAGGTCTTCCAGATAGATCGTGCCGGGGGTGAAGTCGTTCGCCATTGTCGCTGTCCTGCCGCGGTTCATGTTGCACTGCGGCATAACACTCCCGCCCCTCGCACGCAAGTCATTGCGCAACTTCCGTGCCAAAATGAGACAGGTTGCGCAAGAAAATTGCAGAATTGAGATGAGGCACCCCGGCAGCACGCCGGGGCGCGAAGCACCTCAGCGCAGACGGCCGATGGCGAATTGCGGCGCCTGCTGGCGCGCGGCAAGCCAGGTGTCGAGCAGCTCGGCATCCGGAGACTCGATATCGGGACCGAACTGGTCGGCCGCAAGCCCGCCGGTGACGAAAAGCACGTCGATGCCCTCGCCCGCGGCGCCTGCGACATCGGTGTTGACGCCATCGCCGATCGCCAGGAGGCGCGCATCCTCGGCGACGCCGAGCGCGGCCAGACGGCGGCGTGCAAGGTCATAGATCGGCGGATGCGGCTTGCCGAAATAGAGCGCCTCGCCGCCCATGTCCTCGTAAAGCGCCGCCAGCGCGCCGGCGCAGTAGATCCGCGTCTCGCCCATGTCGACGACGATGTCGGGGTTGGCGCAGAGCATCGGCAGGCCGCGGGTCTTGGCCAGCAGGAATCGCGGCCGGTAATCCTCGGGCACCTCGTTCATCTCGTCGAAGGGGCCGGTGCAGACGATGCCCTCGGCTTCGGCAAGCGACACGCGCTCGACGCCGGGCTGGCCCTGCCAGGCCTCGGGCACCTCCTCGAAGAAGCCGTTGTCCTTCTCCGGCCCGAGATGCCAGACCTTGCGACCGACGGCGCCGGCGAACATCGCGTCCTGCGCCGCATCGCCCGAGCTGACGACCAGATCCCAGGCATCGCGCGGCACGCCGAGCCGGTCGAGCGTGGCGATCACGTATTTCGCCGGCCGCGGCGCATTCGTCAGCAGCACCACACGGCCGCCCTTGGCGCGGAAGTCCTGCAGCGCGGCAACGGCCGCCGGGAAGGGCGCGACGCCGTTGTGCAGACAGCCCCAGAGGTCGCAGAAAAGCGCGTCATAGGGCGCCGAGATCTCGGCCAGGGATTGCACGATACGGGTCATCACAGCCTCAAATCCTTGATGCGGCGCGCTGCCGCCCCGCCGCGTTGTCCTACAGGCGCTATATGACACGCCCGCGACGGAAGGCAAACCCGCCCCGGGCGCTTTCCGTTCCCCTCAAAACGACAGCGGAGCGGAGGTTTCCCCCCGCCCCGCAAGCTTGCCCTGTGCGAAGGATCAGACCTTCAGCGCCGGGATGATCTGCTTCTTGCGCGACATGACGCCCGGCAGGACGACGGTGTCGCCCTCGACGGTGCAGCCGAACGACGCCTCGGCGATCTTCTTCACCAGATCGTTCGGCACCAGCAGCGTGGCTTCCTCGTTCAGGATGTCGATGACGAAGAGCAGGACCTGATCGGCACCGTCTTCCTTCGCCACGTCCACCATCGAGGCCATCAGGCTGTCCTTGCGGTCAAGGAGCAGCTTCGGCGCGGTGGTCTCGAGGACCGAGACGCGCAGCTCGGTGCCGTCGACGTTGTATTCCTTCGAGTCCATGCGCAGCAGCGCGGCGTCGGAGAAGGCCGAGACGTCCGATTTCGCCTCGAACATCGCCGAGGCGAGCTCGTTGATGTTCACGCCCAGATCGGCGGCCAGCTTCTCGGCAACGGCCTTGTCGTGGTCGGTGGTGGTGGGCGAGCGGAACTCGAGCGTGTCCGACAGGATGCACGACAGCATCGCGCCCTTGATCGCCTTCGGCGCCTTTTCGACGGCCTCGCCCATCAGGTCGTGCATGATGGTGGCGGTGCAGGCGAGCGGGCGGATGGTGATGTCGATCGGGCCCTTGGTCTCGATCCCGCCGACCAGCTTGTGGTGGTCGATGATCGCGGTGATGTCGGCCTTGTTGATGCCCTCGGGCAGCTCGGCCGGGTTGTTGGTGTCGACGATGACGACCTTCTCGCCCGGCTCGACGCCGGCGATGATCGCGGGCTTCGGCAGATCCCAGTGCTTCAGCACGAAGGCGGCCTCGGTGTTGGGCTCGCCCAGCAGCGCGGGCTCGGCAGCCACGCCCTTCACTTCGGTCAGATACCAGGCCCAGACGATGGGCGAGCCGGTCGAGTCGGTGTCGGGAGATTTATGGCCGAAAACCTTGATGGTCATGGATTCCTCGGGGTCTGAAGCGATGTCGCGCGGGTTATACGGAAAGCCGGGTCGGTTGTCACGCCTTGCGCGGGAAGCTTCGGCGCTAACAGGCGCGCTTTCCCGCAGCATGCACGCCCTGCCCTGCCGGATGCTCCGGATCGCCGCGGTGCAGCGGAAATTTTCGGCAATCGGGGTGTTGACAGGCCCGGGGGGGCGTGACTAACTCCCGCCTCGTTAGCACTCGCCAGCGCTGAGTGCTAAAAGCTTTCAACCTGGAACCTTAGGGAGTGACCCAGATGGCATTCAAACCGCTTCATGACCGCGTGCTGGTCAAGCGCGTGCAGAGCGAAGAAAAGACCAAGGGCGGGCTGATCATTCCGGATTCGGCGAAAGAAAAGCCGGCCGAAGGCGAAGTCGTCGCCGTGGGCGAAGGCGCGCGCAAGGACTCGGGCGAGCTGATCGCGCCGTCGGTCAAGGTCGGCGACCGCGTCCTGTTCGGCAAGTGGTCGGGCACCGAAGTGACCCTCGACGGCACCGAAATGCTGATCATGAAAGAATCCGACATCATGGGGATCATCGCCTGAGGCCCATCCGCCCACGCGATCCCCTGATCTCAACGCTATTCTGAAGGAGCCAAACAATGGCAGCCAAGGACGTCAAGTTCTCGACCGATGCCCGCGACCGCATGCTGAAGGGTGTGAACATCCTCGCGGACGCCGTGAAGGTCACTCTCGGCCCGAAAGGCCGCAACGTCGTCATCGAGAAGTCGTTCGGTGCGCCCCGCATCACCAAGGACGGTGTCTCGGTCGCGAAGGAAATCGAGCTCTCGGACAAGTTCGAGAACATGGGTGCGCAGCTGGTGAAAGAAGTCGCCGCCCGCACCAATGACGAAGCCGGCGACGGCACCACCACCGCCACCGTGCTCGCCCAGGCGATCATCAAGGAAGGCCTGAAGTCGGTCGCCGCCGGCCTCAACCCGATGGACCTGAAGCGCGGCATCGACCTTGCCACCGCGAAGGTCGTCGAAGCGATCAAGGCCGCCTCGCGCCCGGTCGCCGACAGCGACGAAGTCGCCCAGGTCGGCACGATCTCGGCGAACGGCGAAGCCCAGATCGGCCGCTTCATCGCTGACGCGATGCAGAAGGTCGGCAACGAGGGTGTCATCACCGTCGAAGAAAACAAGGGCATGGAGACCGAAGTCGAAGTCGTCGAAGGCATGCAGTTCGACCGCGGCTACCTCTCGCCCTACTTCGTCACCAACCCCGACAAGATGATCGCGGATCTCGACGATGCGCTGATCCTGCTGCACGAGAAGAAGCTCTCGTCGCTGCAGCCGATGGTTCCCCTGCTGGAAGCCGTGATCCAGTCGCAGAAGCCGCTCCTCATCATCGCCGAGGACGTGGAAGGCGAAGCGCTGGCCACCCTCGTGGTCAACAAGCTGCGTGGCGGCCTGAAGATCGCCGCCGTCAAGGCTCCGGGCTTCGGTGACCGTCGCAAGGCCATGCTGCAGGACATCGCGATCCTGACCGGCGGCCAGGTGATCTCGGAAGACCTCGGCATGAAGCTCGAGAACGTCGGCATCGACATGCTCGGCAAGGCGAAGAAGGTGTCGATCTCGAAAGAGAACACCACCATCGTCGACGGCGCCGGCGACAAGGCCGAGATCGAGGCGCGCGTCGCCCAGATCCGCACCCAGATCGAGGAAACCACCTCGGACTACGACCGCGAGAAGCTGCAGGAACGTGTGGCCAAGCTCGCTGGCGGCGTCGCTGTCATCCGCGTCGGCGGCATGACCGAGGTCGAAGTGAAAGAGCGCAAGGACCGCGTCGATGACGCGCTGAACGCGACCCGTGCGGCCGTTCAGGAAGGCATCATCGTCGGCGGCGGTGTCGCCCTCGTGCAGGCCACCAAGACGCTCGACGGGCTGAAGGGCGCCAACGCCGATCAGGACGTCGGCATCTCGATCATCCGTCGCGCCCTCGAAGCGCCGCTGCGTCAGATCTCGGAGAACTCGGGCGTCGACGGCGCCGTGGTCGCCGGCAAGATCCGCGACTCGGAATCGCTCTCGTTCGGCTTCAACGCGCAGACCGAAGAATATGGCGACATGTTCAAGTTCGGCGTGATCGACCCGGCCAAGGTGACCCGCACCGCGCTCGAGAACGCGGCTTCGGTTGCCGGCCTGCTGATCACCACCGAGGCGATGATCGCCGAGAAGCCCGAGCCCAAGGCTCCGGCTGGCGGCATGCCCGACATGGGCGGCATGGGCGGCATGATGTAATCACGCCTTCCCTTGCGGGAAACGGAAGGGCGCCCCTCGGGGCGCCCTTTTGCTGTCCGGCTGCCGGAAAAAGGGGGCGCGCCCCCGCCGCCCTTGCGGGCCTCTCCCCCCGGGATATTTGCCGCAATTGGACGTGTGCGGGGCGCTTTGCACGGCGGCCTGGAGCGACGGCTTGCGGGAACGCGGCGCTCCCCTGCCCTGCCCCTCAGTAGACCTCCCAGTCGTCCTCGTGTCCGACACCGCCGATCGCCATCCAGTCCGCCCGCACCCGCGCCACGCGGGTGTCGCCCCAGGTGCGGAACACAATGACGAAGCCCTCGGACGTCACCATGTCGGCCGAGATGTCCATCCGGCCGTTGTGCTTCTGGTCGATGTCCCACATCGACAGCGAGACCTGCACCGCAGGTGTTTCCCGGAAGGGCTCGCGGAAGGTGACGATGCGGCGCAGCTCGCGCGGGCCCTCGCCGGTCCACATCACCCCGCCGTCCTGAAAATCGGAAAACAGCACCAGCGACCCCTGGGCAATCCCCACCCGGTGCGACGCGATCTTCAACATGCCTCAATCTCCGGCTTTTCCGAAGGTCTACGACGCCTCGGGAAAAGAAAAAAGCCCCGGGGTTTCCCCCGGGGCCTTCGATCTTGCGGCACCGCCCCTCAGAGGGTCATGTGCGTGCCAAGGGCTTCCATGTCGGCGAGCACCTTCATCGCGGCATCGACGAGCGAGGGCGCAGCCTCCTCGACGGCCTTGCGGGCCTCGGCCACCATCTCGGCGTGCACGTCGGGCGTCAGTTCCGCCTTCGGCATGCCGCGCTCGGCCAGAACGATCACGCTTTCGGGCGTGATCTCGGCAAAGCCGCCGGTCACCGCGTATTCCGCGGTCCCTGCAGCACTGACCACGGTCAGGATCCCCGGCCGCAGCGTGGTGATCAGGGGCGCATGCCCCGGCATCGCGGACAGGTCGCCATCGGCGCCCGGGATCCGCACCTCGGTCACCGGAGCGGAAGCAAGCTTCCGCTCGGGTGCGACGAGGTCGAACTGCATCGTATCGGCCATGGGTTATCCCCCTTACGCCGCAGCAGCGAGTTTCGCGGCCTTGGCGATCACTTCGTCGATGCCACCCACCATGTAGAAGGCAGCTTCCGGCAGGTGGTCGTATTCACCGGCCACCACCGCCTTGAACGACTTGATGGTGTCCTCGAGCGGAACCTGCTTGCCGTCGGCGCCGGTGAAGACCTTCGCCACGTCGAACGGCTGGCTGAGGAAGCGCTGGATCTTCCGGGCGCGGGCCACGGTCAGCTTGTCCTCTTCCGACAGTTCGTCCATGCCGAGGATAGCGATGATGTCCTGCAGCGACTTGTAGCGCTGCAGCATGCCCTGCACGTCACGGGCGACCTGGTAGTGCTCTTCGCCGACGATCTGCGGATCGAGGATACGCGAGGTCGAGTCGAGCGGGTCCACGGCCGGGTAGATGCCGAGTTCCGAGATCGCACGCGACAGAACCGTGGTGGCGTCGAGGTGGGCGAACGAGGTCGCCGGCGCCGGGTCGGTAAGGTCGTCGGCCGGAACGTAGATCGCCTGCACCGAGGTGATCGAGCCCGCCTTGGTCGAGGTGATGCGTTCCTGCAGCGCGCCCATGTCGGTCGCGAGCGTCGGCTGATAGCCCACGGCCGAAGGGATACGGCCGAGCAGCGCCGACACTTCCGAACCCGCCTGGGTGAAGCGGAAGATGTTGTCGACGAAGAACAGCACGTCCGAACCCGACTGGTCGCGGAACTGTTCGGCCAGCGTCAGGCCCGAGAGGGCGACGCGCATACGGGCCCCCGGAGGCTCGTTCATCTGGCCATAGACCAGCGCCACCTTCGATTCCTCGAGGTTGTCGAGGTTGATGACGCCCGACTCGATCATCTCGTGATAGAGGTCGTTGCCTTCACGGGTCCGTTCACCCACGCCGGCGAACACGGAGAAGCCCGAGTGCACCTTCGCGATGTTGTTGATCAGTTCCATGATCAGAACGGTCTTGCCCACGCCGGCGCCGCCGAACAGGCCGATCTTGCCGCCCTTCGAGTAGGGGGCGAGCAGGTCGATGACCTTGATGCCGGTGACGAGGATTTCCGACGCGGTCGACTGCGCCGCGAAATCCGGGGCCGGCTGGTGGATGGCGCGGTATTCGGCCGCTTCGACCGGGCCGCGTTCGTCCACCGGCGCGCCGATGACGTTCAGGATGCGGCCGAGCGTCGCGTTGCCGACCGGCACCGAGATCGGCGAGCCGGTGTCGACGACTTCAGCGCCGCGCACGAGGCCTTCGGTGGCGTCCATCGCGATCGCGCGGACGGTGTTCTCGCCGAGGTGCTGGGCGACTTCGAGCACCAGCTTCTTGCCGTTGTTGGTGGTCTCGAGCGCGTTCAGAATTGCGGGCAGGCCGCCTTCGAACTGCACGTCGACGACGGCGCCGATGACCTGGGTCACTTTGCCTTTGCTTGCCATTGTCTATCTCCGGTTCCGTCAGAGCGCCTCGGCGCCCGAAATGATTTCGATGAGCTCTTTGGTGATCGCGGCCTGGCGCGAGCGGTTGTACTCGATCGTCAGCTTGTCGATCATGTCGCCCGCGTTGCGGGTGGCGTTGTCCATCGCCGACATCTGGGCGCCGTTGAACGAGGCGTTGTTCTCGAGCAGCGCCGAGAAGATCGCCGTCGAGACACCGCGCGGCAGCAGGTCGTGGAGGATCGCCTCCTCGCTCGGCTCGTAGTCGAAGAGCGCCGAGGAGCCATGCCCCTCGCTTTCTTCGAACTGGGCCGGGATCACCTGTTTCGCCGTCGGCACCTGCGAGATCACGCTCTCGAAGACCGAGTAGAAGATCGTCGCGACATCGAATTCGCCGGCGTCGAAGCGGGCGAGAATGTCACGGCCGATCCCGCGGGCGGTGAGATAGGTGAGTTTCTTCACCTCGCTCAGGTCCACGTGCCCGACGAAATACTGGCCATAGTCGCGGCGCAGCGCGTCGCGGCCCTTCTTGCCGACGGTCAGGATCTTCACCGTCTTGCCGGCAGCCAGCAGTTCGTCCGCCCGGTGCCGCGCAAGCTTGGCGATGTTGGCGTTGAAGCCACCGCAAAGCCCGCGTTCGCCGGTCATCACCACCAGGAGGTGGGTCTGGTCAGAGCCCGTCCCGGCCAGAAGCCGGGGCGCAGAGGCAGAGCCGCCGACCGAAGCCGCAAGGCTGGTCATCACGGCGTTCATCCGCTCGGCATAGGGCCGGGCGTGTTCGGCGGCTTCCTGGGCGCGACGGAGCTTTGCCGCCGCGACCATCTGCATCGCCTTCGTGATCTTACGAGTGTTCTTGACACTCGCGATCCGGTTCTTGAGGTCCTTAAGGCTGGGCATGTCCCTGTCCTTTCAGGCGGGTCAAGCGAAAGTCTTGGCGAATTCTGCGATCGCGGCTTTCAGCTTGGCTTCGGCATCGCCCTTGATCTTCGGATCTTCGTTGGTGATCCAGTCAAGGACATCCTTGCGGTTCGAGCGCAGGTAGCTCAGCAGCCCCTTCTCGAAGCGGTCGACTTCCTTCACCGGCACGGTGTCGAGGAAGCCGTTGGTGCCCGCGAAGATGACCGCGACGATTTCCGCGTTGGTCAGCGGCGAGTACTGCGGCTGCTTCATCAGCTCGGTCAGGCGCGCACCGCGGTTCAGCAGCTTCTGCGTGGCGGCGTCGAGGTCCGAGCCGAACTGCGCGAAGGCGGCCATTTCGCGATACTGCGCGAGTTCCAGCTTCACCGGACCGGCGACCGACTTCATCGAGTTGGTCTGGGCCGAGGAGCCGACGCGCGACACCGAGAGACCGGTGTTCACGGCCGGGCGGATGCCCTGGTAGAACAGCTCGGTTTCGAGGAAGATCTGGCCGTCGGTGATCGAGATCACGTTGGTCGGGATGTAGGCCGACACGTCGCCCGCCTGGGTCTCGATGATCGGCAGAGCGGTCAGCGAGCCGAGGCCGTAGTCCTCGTTCAGCTTGGCCGAACGTTCCAGCAGACGCGAGTGCAGGTAGAACACGTCGCCCGGATAGGCTTCACGCCCCGGGGGACGACGCAGCAGCAGCGACATCTGGCGATAGGACACGGCCTGCTTCGACAGGTCATCATAGATGATCAGCGCGTGCTGGCCGTTGTCGCGGAAGTATTCCGCCATCGCGGTCGCCGAGTAGGGGGCGAGGAACTGCATCGGCGCCGGGTCCGAGGCGGTCGCTGCGATCACGGTGGTGTATTCCATCGCGCCCGATTCCTCGAGCTTCTTCACCAGCTGCGCCACGGTCGAGCGCTTCTGGCCGACGGCGACGTAGAAGCAGTGCAGCTTGTTCGAGGGGTTGGCCTCGTTGTACGACTTCTGGTTCAGGATGGTGTCGAGCGCGATCGCGGTCTTGCCGGTCTGACGGTCGCCGATGATCAGCTCGCGCTGGCCACGGCCGATCGGGATCATCGCGTCGACCGATTTCAGGCCGGTCGCCATCGGTTCGTGCACCGATTTGCGCGGGATGATGCCCGGAGCCTTCACGTCGGCGATGCGACGCTCGACATAGGTCACCGGACCCTTGCCGTCGATCGGGTTGCCGAGGGCGTCAACGACGCGACCGAGCAGGCCCGGGCCGGTGGGCACGTCCACGATCGCGTTGGTGCGCTTGACGACATCGCCTTCCTTGATGTCGCGGTCGGAGCCGAAGATCACGATACCGACGTTGTCGACCTCGAGGTTCAGCGCCATCCCGCGGATGCCGCCGGGGAACTCGACCATTTCGCCCGCCTGGACGTTGTCGAGCCCGTGCACGCGGGCGATACCGTCGCCCACCGAGAGCACGCGGCCGACTTCGGCCATCTGGGCGTCCTGCCCGAAGTTCTTGATCTGCTCCTTGAGGATCGCAGAGATCTCAGCTGCTTGGATGCCCATTATCCGACCTCTTTCATGGTGTTCTGGAGAGAAGCGAGCTTCGAGCGGATCGAGGTGTCGATCATGCGCGAGCCCAGCCTGACAATCATTCCGCCGATCAGGCTGTCATCGACGGCGACATTGAGCTTGACGGTCTTGCCCGTCTTTTCCCGCAGCGTGGCGGCCAGCTTGGCGGCCTGCTCGTCGCTGAGGGGCGCGGCGGCGGTGACCTCGGCGGTCACTTCGCCCTTCGCCGTGGCAATCGCCTCGGCCAGCGCCTTGAGAAGCTGCGGCAGCGCGAACAGGCGACGCTTGGACGCCATCAGCGCAAGCCCCTGCGCCATCGGCGCCGAGAGGCCCATGCGCGCGGCCACCGAGGCGATCGCCTTGCCCTGATCGTCGCGGCTGTAGAGCGGCGAGGAAATCAGGTCGCGCAGCTCGGCCGAGGCGGCCAGAGCCGCACCGAGCGCACCGACATCGGCCTCGAGGGCATCAACGCCCCCGGCATCCCGTGCGAGTTCGAAGATGGCCGTGGCATAGCGCCCGGCGATGGCTGCGGAAATCGAAGCTGGTTCGGACACGTCCACCCTTCCGATGCTCTTGCCCCCGCGCGTCCGATCCGATCGCACCGACCGGGCCGGGCCGGAGGCTCCCTTCGGCGTTCGGGTTCCCGCCCAGACGCCGCATTCGGGACCGCGTGTAGCAGAGCCATCCCCCCCTCGCAACCGTCTTGCACAAGAGAATGTGAGGTGCGCGAAAGGAATTCGGCCAGGGGCGGAACTGTTAGCGCAAGCCGACCGGAAGTTGTGGCGCTAACACGATGCTGCAATGCAGAATCCCACTTTTGCGTGGGGTGCCGGGCGGGGCGGTTCGTGGCATGATTCCCCTGCGGCAGGGGCCGCCCCGGGCCACGGCCTCAGACCGGATCGGCCATCGGCTTCGCCGCCCCTTCCAGGATCGACAGCGGCTTGCGCACCGCGGCGCCAAGCCCCGGCCGGCGCGGCGAATGCACCTGTTTCGACAGCTCGAGAAACAGCACGCCCGCGGCAAGGAAGCCCGACACCCGCGCCCCCATCCGCTCCCACATCGCGGCCGAGCGCAGCCAGAACCGGCGGTGCGAGGGCGGGATGTAGAGGGCCGCGGCGTGGCGTTCGGGCACGAATCCGGCGCGCCGCGCCTGCATGTCGAGCTGGGCAAGCGTGTAGGGCCGGCCAAAGCCGAAGGGGGTGGTCTCGCGCGGCGCCCAGAGGCCCGAGCGGTTCGGCACGATCAGCATCGCCCGCCCGCCGGGGCCGAGCACCCGCCAGCATTCCTCGAGCAGCGCATCGGGGTTGTCCGAGACCTCGAGCCCGTGCAGCACGACGAGCCGGTCGACCATGCCGGTCTCGAGCGGCCAGCGCGTCTCCTCGCACAGCACCGAGACATTGGGCATCCCCGCGGGCCAGGGCATCACCCCCTGCGCCGCGGGCATCAGCCCGATCACCCGCCGCGCCGGCGCGAGATAGGGCCGCAGCAGCGGCACCGCAAAGCCATAGCCCGCCACGGTCAGCCCCGCCATCTCGGCCGAGGTCGCGGGCCAGAGCTCGAGCAGACGGTCGCGCACCGCGCGCTGCGCCGCACGGCCAAGCTGGGTGCGATAGTAGAAATTGCGCAGGTCGAGCACGTCGAGGTGCATTGCGTGCGGTCCCTCCCCGGGCGTAACTGGGGGCCACAATAGCGAATGCGACACGAAAAGCCATGACCCTCGAATTGCTGATCGTCCCCTGTCTTGCCGACAATTACGCCTATCTGCTGCACGATGCCGGCAGCGACACGACCGCGGTCGTCGACGTGCCCGAGGCGGCGCCGGTGCAGCAGCTGCTGGCCGAGCGCGGCTGGCGGCTCGACACGATCGTGCTCACCCACCACCACTCCGATCACATCGCCGGGGTGCCGGCGCTCGCGGCCGCGACCGGGGCGGCGGTGATCGGCGCCGAGGCCGATGCGCACCGGCTGCCGCCGCTGACCCGGGCCGTGCATCCGGGCCAGGTGATCGAGGTCGCGGGCCACCGCACCGAGATCCTCGATGCCGCGGGCCACACGCTCGGCCACATCGCCTTTCACATGCCGCGGGCGGGGCTCCTGTTCTCGGGCGACAGCCTGATGAGCTGGGGCTGCGGGCGGCTGTTCGAGGGCAGCCCGGCGCAGATGCTGGCGACGCTGACCCGGATGGCGGCGCTTCCGGGCGACACGCTGATCTGCTCGGGCCACGAATACACCGAAGCGAACGGCCGCTTCGCGCTGAGCCTCGAGCCCGAGGCCCCTGCCCTGCGCGCGCGGATGGCCGAGGTGAAGGCGCTGCGCGCCGAGGGGCGGCCGACGGTGCCGGCCCGGCTGGATCTGGAACTGGCGACGAACCCGTTCCTGCGCGGCGCCGATCCGGCGCTGAAACGCGCCCTCGGCCTGCCGCCCGAGGCAAGCGCGCTTGACACCTTCACCGAGGCGCGGGCGCGCAAGGACCGGTTCTGAGCGATCCGCGGGCCGCTCAGCGCGGCCCGTCGCCGTCCTTGCCGGCGGCGCCCGCGGGCCGGTCGTCCGCAGGGCTGTCCTCGAACAGCGCCTCGGCCTCGGCCACCGCCGCCACCTCCTGTGCCGCCGCCGCACGCCCTGCCGCCCCGGCCGCCCGCGCCGCACGCAGCGCATCGGCCACGAAGAGCCGCGACAGGGTGGCATAGAGCGGCTCGGGCGAGATGAAGCGCGAGGTGCCATAGCCGAGCATCGCCGCCGCCATCACCGGCACGATGATGTCGTGGTTGCCGGTCATCTCAATGATGATGACAAACGCCGTCATCGGCGCCTGCGTCACCCCGGCGAAATAGCCCGCCATGCCAAGGATCGCGGCCAGGCCCACCTCGCTCGACAGCACCAGCGCCACGGTGGCGCCCAGCCCCGCGCCGACCGAGAGCGAGGGCGCGAAGAGCCCCCCCGGAATCCCCGAGACGGTGGCGGCCAGCGTCGAGACGAGCTTTGCCAGGAAATAGCTGGGCGGCGGCGCCTGCCCCTCGATCGCGGCGCGGGCGACGTCATAGCCCGTGCCCCAGGTCAGCCCGTCATAGGAGACGCCCGCGACCGCGGTGACGATGCCCGCGACGAGCGCCACCAGCACCGCCTTGCGCCCCGCACTGACCACGCGCAAGCGCCGCAGCCAGCGGGTGATGAAGATCACAGCGCGGCTGAAGATCGCCCCGACGACGCCCCCGACGAGACCGCAGGCCAGCACCAGCAGCCCGTCGCGCCAGCCGCTCGCCAGCGCGTCGGACTGGCCGAAATAGGTGTAGTTGCCGAGAATGCCGAGCGAGGAGAGACCGGCGATGATGACGGTGATTAGCACCACGCCGTTCGTGCGCGCCTTGTAGGCGCGGCTCATTTCCTCGATCGCGAAGACGATGCCCGCGACCGGGGTGTTGAAGGCCGCCGCGATGCCCGCGGCCGAGCCCGCAAGGATCAGCCCGCGCCCCGCCGGGATGCCGCCGAAACGCCCCGCCGCCATCATGATCGAGGCGCCGACCTGCACCGTCGGCCCCTCGCGCCCGATCGAGGCGCCGCAGAACAGGCCGGCCACGGTCAGCACCACCTTGCCCACGGCGATCTTCAGGCTCAGCATCGCGCCGCGGTCGGGCAGATCGCGCAGCACCCGCGCCGCCATCGCCTGCGGAATGCCCGAGCCCTGCGAATTCGGGATCCAGCTCCGCGCCGCCCAGGCACAGGCGACGAAGCCGAGCGGGGTGAGGATCAGCGGCGCAAGGCGGAACTCGTCGGTTCCGGCAAAGGCCGCGAAGGTCTTCTGCGCGAAGTCGGCGGCAATTGCGAAACCCGCGCTGATCGCACCGATCGCCAGCGCACCGATCCAGAACACGAAGCGCGACTTCCAAAGCCGTGTCGAGTTCATCGCCCGCGAGCGACGCCACATCGCCAGACGCGAGATCCGGAAGGAGGCCATCGTTCTTTCCGTCATTTCCCTAACGAGAGGCCCTTCCAATGACCCCTTCCCCACCCTATTTCAACCCGGAACTGGTCCCGACGCGGGATTTTCACCCCCGGTCACGCCCTCTGCGGACGGCGGGGCGCCTGCCCTCGGGGCGGGAAAACGGGCAGAGGTTCTGTTCACTTTTCGGGCAGAGCGGAAACAGTGAGTGATTTTTACGCAAAGAGGGCTTGAAGCGCGGCCGTTTCCGCCGAACTCTAGTCCTATCGGACCAGCACAGGGCCCAGGCCCCGCACCCCAGGAAAGGAGCACCAAATGCCGTCGTTCTCGACCACGCTCGAACAAGCCATCCACGGGGCCCTCGCGCTGGCAAATTCGCACAAGCACGAGCTTGCAACGCTCGAACACCTGCTGCTCGCGCTGATCGACGAGCCCGACGCCAGCCGCGTGATGCGCGCCTGCGGCGTCGATCTCGACGAGCTGCGCCAGACCCTGAACGAATTCATCGAAGACGACCTGTCGACCCTGATCACCGAGGTCGAGGGCTCGGAGGCCGTGCCCACGGCCGCTTTCCAGCGCGTGATCCAGCGCGCCGCGATCCATGTGCAAAGCTCGGGACGCACCGAGGTGACGGGGGCGAATGTGCTCGTCGCGATCTTCGCCGAGCGCGAGAGCAACGCCGCCTTCTTCCTGCAGGAGCAGGACATGACCCGCTATGACGCGGTCAACTTCATCGCCCATGGCGTCGCCAAGGACCCCGCCTTCGGCGAGGCGCGCCCGGTCGTCGGCGCCGAGGACGAGCAGAAGGCCGAGGCGGCCCAGCCCGGCGAGGCGAAGGAATCGGCGCTGGCGAAATACTGCGTCAACCTGAACCAGAAGTCGCAAAAGGGCGACATCGACCCGCTGATCGGCCGCGAGGAAGAGGTCGAGCGCGCGATCCAGGTGCTGTGCCGCCGGCGCAAGAACAACCCGCTGCTGGTGGGCGACCCCGGTGTCGGCAAGACCGCCATCGCCGAGGGCCTCGCGCTCAAGATCACCCGTGGCGAGACGCCCGAGATCCTGTCGAAGGCGACGATCTTCTCGCTCGACATGGGCGCGCTCCTGGCCGGCACCCGCTATCGCGGCGATTTCGAGGAACGGCTGAAGGCGGTGGTGAAGGAACTCGAGGACCATCCCGACGCGATCCTCTTCATCGACGAGATCCACACGGTGATCGGCGCCGGCGCCACCTCGGGCGGGGCGATGGATGCCTCGAACCTGCTGAAACCGGCGCTGGCCGGCGGCAAGCTGCGCTGCATGGGCTCGACCACCTACAAGGAGTTCCGCCAGCACTTCGAGAAGGACCGCGCGCTCTCCCGCCGGTTCCAGAAGATCGACGTGAACGAGCCCACGGTGCAGGATTCGGTGAAGATCCTGATGGGGCTGAAGCCCTATTTCGAGAAGCATCACGACATCCGCTATACCAACGACGCGATCAAGGCGGCGGTGGAGCTGTCGGCGCGCTACATCCATGACCGCAAGCTGCCCGACAAGGCGATCGACGTGATCGACGAGGCCGGCGCCGCCCAGCATCTGCTGAGCGAGAGCAAGCGGCGCAAGACGCTGGGCCCGAAGGAGATCGAGGCGGTGGTGGCGAAGATCGCCCGGATCCCGCCGAAGACCGTCTCGAAGGGCGATGCCGAGGTGCTGCGCGATCTGGAAAAGACGCTCAAGCGCGTGGTCTTCGGTCAAGACAAGGCGATCGAGGTGCTGGCCTCGGCGATCAAGCTCAGCCGCGCCGGCCTGCGCGAGCCGGAAAAGCCGATCGGCAACTACCTGTTCGCGGGTCCGACCGGCGTCGGCAAGACCGAGGTGGCGAAGCAGCTGGCCGATACGCTCGGCGTGGAACTGCTGCGCTTCGACATGTCGGAATACATGGAGAAGCACGCGGTCAGCCGGCTGATCGGTGCGCCTCCGGGCTATGTCGGCTTCGATCAGGGCGGCATGCTGACCGATGGCGTCGACCAGCACCCGCATTGCGTGCTGCTGCTCGACGAGATCGAGAAGGCGCATCCGGATGTCTACAACATCCTCTTGCAGGTGATGGACCACGGCAAGCTGACCGACCACAACGGCCGGACGGTGGACTTCCGCAACGTGATCCTGATCATGACCTCGAACGCGGGCGCCTCGGAACAGGCGAAGGCGGCGATCGGCTTCGGCCGCGACCGGCGCGAGGGCGAGGACACGGCGGCGATCGAGCGCACCTTCACGCCCGAGTTCCGCAACCGTCTCGATGCCGTGGTCAGCTTCGCGCCGCTGTCGCGTGACGTGATCTTGCAGGTTGTCGACAAGTTCGTGCTGCAGCTCGAGGCGCAGCTGATCGACCGCAACGTGCATATCGAGCTGAGCCCCGAGGCGGCGAACTGGCTCGCCGAGCGCGGCTATGACGACAAGATGGGGGCGCGTCCGCTCGGCCGCGTGATCCAGGAATACATCAAGAAGCCGCTCGCCGAGGAACTGCTCTTCGGCAAGCTGACCAAGGGCGGCATGGTCTTCATCGGGGTCAAGGACGACGCCATCGTCCTCGACGTCGAGGAGCCCGGCAAGCCGCGCCTGACCGGCGAGGCGAAACCGCGCCTGCTGCCCGCCGGCTGATCCCGTGCGGTCCAGACGACATCGGATCCCGGCCCTGATCCTCGGGGCCGGGATTTTCCTTGCCCCGGCCGCGTCGGCCGAGGCGATCACGCTTGCCCTGCCCATCGACTGCACGCTGGGCAAGGACTGCTACATCCAGCAGTACGTCGACCGCGACCCGGGGCCGGGGATCCGCGATTACGGCTGCGGCACCGTCACCTACCAAGGCCATGACGGCACGGATTTCGCCCTGCCCACCCGCGCCGCGATGGAGGCGGGCGTCGCGGTGCTGGCAGCCGCCCCCGGCCGGGTGCGTGCAGTGCGCGACGGCGAGGCGGATGGCGCATTCCTGGCCGGCGAAAGCGTCGCGGGCAAGGAATGCGGCAACGGCGTGGTGATCGAGCATGGCGCGGGCTGGCAGACGCAATATTGCCATCTGAAACGCGGCTCGATCCGGGTGAAACCCGGCGAGACGGTCGCGACCGGCACCCCCCTCGGCCTTGTCGGCCTCTCGGGGCTCGCCGAGTTTCCGCACCTGCACCTGACCTTGCGCGAGAACGGCGCCCCCGTCGACCCGTTCCTGCCCGCGGCCGCGCAAAGCTGCACCACCGCCGCGCAGGCCGGGCTGTGGCAAAGCCCCCTGCCCTACACCCCCGGCGGCCTGCTCGAGGCCGGGTTCTCGGCGGCCCCGCCCGAGTATGCCGCGATCCGGAATGGCGCCCCTGCCGAGACCCACCTGCCCGCCGATGCCGGCGCGCTGATCCTCTGGGCCTATGGCTGGGACAGCGTGACGGGCGACGTGCTGCGCGTGGTGATCGAGGGGCCCGCGGGCTTTCGCTTCGCGCAGGAGATGCCGGTTGCCAAGGGACAGGCGCTGTTCTTCCGCTATGCCGGCAAGAAGGCTCCGCCGGGCGGCTTTGCCCGGGGCCCCTACCGCGCCACGGCAGAGCTGGTCCGCGCCGGCAAGGTGATCGGCACGCGGCACGCGACGGTCGAGCTGGGCGGCTGAGCGCAAAGGGAAAGGGGCGGACCAGCGGCCCGCCCCCTGATCTCAGGTCCGGCTCACTTCGCCCATTCCCAGGCCACGGTGAACTCGCCGAGCTTGCGCTTGACGGCCTCTTCCTCGACCGCGCCGGTGGTGGCGATCTCGGCCACCAGACCGCGCTTTTTGTCCTCGATCACCGAGACGACATGGGCGGCGATCGCCGCCTCCTTCAGCGCGGCGTCCAGCACCCGCTGGATCGCGCGCTTGCGCAGGTCGGGCTTGAAGATCTTGCCGACCGCGGTCTTCGGCAGTTCCGCCATGATCTCGATATGCTTCGGGATCGCGGCGCGCTCGTGGATGTGCTTCTTCGCATGGGCCATGATCTCGGCCTCGGTCACCTCGGCGCCCGCCACCAGCTCGACATAGGCGCAGGGAAGCTCGCCCGCGAAGCTGTCAGGCTGGCCGATGGCACCGGCGAAGGCCACAGCCGGATGGCTGAGCAGCGCCTCCTCGATCTCTGCCGGGTCGATGTTGTGCCCGCCGCGGATGATCAGGTCCTTTGCGCGGCCGGTGATCCACAGATAGCCGTCCCCATCCAGGCGCCCGAGGTCGCCGGTGCGCAGGAAGCGGTCCTCGGCGAACAGATCGTGGTTCTTGTCCGGCTCGGTATAGGTCGAGCCCTCGAAGACGCCCGGGTTGGCGACGCAGATCTCGCCGACCTCGTCGATGCCGCATTCGATGTATTCGTGGTTCACACGGCGCAGGATCCGCACATGGGTGTAGGGCAGCGGCAGACCGACCGAGCCGACCTTCTTCTTGCCGTCGGGCGGGTTCACCGCGACGAGGCAGGTCGCCTCGGTCAGGCCATAGCCCTCGCAGACCTCGACGCCGGTCGCCTCCTTGAAGCGGGTATACAGCTCGACCGGCAGCGCCGCCGAGCCCGAGATCGCCGTGCGCAGCGACGAGATATCGGCATTCACCGGCCGCTGCATCAGCGCCGAGATCGCCGTCGGCACGGTGATGAGGAAGGTGACCTGCCAGCGCTCGACCAGTTTCCAGAAATTGTCGAAGACGCCCTCGCCGCGATAGCCCGCGGGCGTCGGCATCACCACATGCGCGCCCGCCGCGATCGCCGACATCATGATCGGATAGGCGGCGAAGACGTGGAACAGCGGCAAGGGGCAGATCATCACGTCGGTCTCGTCGAACAGCAGCGTGCCGCCGAGCCAGCCGTTGTAGATCATCCCCGAATACTTGTGCTGCGCCACCTTCGGCATGCCGGTGGTGCCGCCGGTGTGGAAATAGGCCGCGACCCGGTCGCCGGTGCTGTCCGCGAAGGTCAGCCGGTCGCCCGGCATCTTCGCGCATTCGCGGTTGAAATCGAAGACGTCGGCGTGATGGCGCGTCTCCATCTTCGGGCGCAGGAAGGGCACGATCCAGCTTTTCGGCGGCGCGAGATAGCGGTTCAGGTCGATCTCGAGCACCGTCTGCACGTTCGGCGCGAACTTCACCGCCTCGGCCGCCTTCTGCGCCACGTCGGTCTTCGGGAAGGCCTTGAGCGTGACCAGGACCTTGGCCTTGGTCTCGCGCAGGATCGCCGAGATCTGCTCGGATTCAAGCAGCGGATTGATCGGGTTGACGATGCCCGCCGTCGCCCCGCCCAGCAGCGTGATCGCAGTCTCGAGGCAGTTCGGCAGCAGATAGGCGACGGTGTCCCCCTCGCCCACGCCGAGGCTGCGCAGCAGGTTCGCGGCCTGCGTCACCCGCGCATGCAGCGCCGACCAGGTCAGCGTCTGCGCCGGCGCCTTCGGGTCGGAGAACAGCTGGAACGACAGCGCCGGCCGCGCCCCGTGGCGCTGTTTCGCACGCGTCAGAAACTCGTACAGCGTCTTCGCGTTGTCGCGCGCCGCCCAGGGCGCCTCACGCTCGATACGATCACGGTCCGCGACCGTGGCATAGACTTCCGCCATCTCAACCTCCCCTGCCCGTTCCTCCCCGGGCCTCGCCCGCAGAATGCGTCAAAGCGCCGACGGGCGGCAAGGGCAAGGCTTACCGAAACGTCACGTCATGGCAGCCATGACGCGAGGGCAGTCCTGCCCCGCGCCGCGGGGGAAGCGGCGCCCGCCTCAGAGGGCGGCGCCGTCGGTGAACTGGAGCTTCGCAAGCTCGGCGTAAAGCCCGCCCTGGGCCACCAGTTCCTCATGCGTGCCCTGGGCGACGATCCGGCCCTCGTCGAAGACGACGATGCGATGCGCCTTCTTCACCGTGGCCAGCCGGTGCGCCACGATCACCGTGGTGCGCCCGACCGACAGCCGGTCGACCGCCGCCTGCACCTCGCGCTCGGACGCGGCATCAAGGGCCGAGGTCGCCTCGTCGAGCAGCAGGATCGGCGCGTCGCGCAGGATCGCGCGGGCGATGGCGATGCGCTGCTTCTGCCCGCCCGACAGCATCACGCCGCGCTCGCCCACATAGGTGTCGAAGCCCTGCGGCAGCGCGGTGAGGAAGTCCCAGGCATGGGCCGCGCGCGCGGCCTCCTCGACCTCGGCATCCGTCGCCTCGGGCCGGCCGAAGCGGATGTTCTCGCGCGCGGAGGCCGCGAAGATCACCGGGTCCTGCGGCACGAGCGCGATGGCCCGGCGGAAATCGGCACGCGCCAGGCTGCGCAGGTCATAGCCGTCGATCGTGACGCGCCCCGTCTCCGGGTCCCAGAAGCGCTGGATCAGCTGCACGACGGTGGTCTTGCCCGCCCCCGAGGGGCCGACAAGGGCCACGGTCTCGCCCGGCTCGATCGTCAGTTCGACATGATCGAGCGCCGAGGTCTCGGGCCGCGAGGGATAGTGGAAGCTGACGTCCTCGAAGCGGATCGCTCCCTTCGCCGGCATCGGCAGCGGCACCGGATGCTCGGGATCGGTGACGCTGTCATGGGCCGAGAGCAGCTCGACCAGACGCTCGGTCGCGCCCGCGGCACGCTGCAGCTCGCCCCAGATCTCGGAGAGCGCCCCGACCGAGCCCGCGACCATCACCGCATAGATCACGAACTGCACCAGCTCGCCCACCGACATCGCGCCGCCGCGCACGTCACGCGCACCGACCCACAGCACGCCGACGACGCCCGCGAAGACGAGGAAGATCACGATCACCGTCATCAGCGCGCGGGTGCTGATCCGCCGCCGCGCCGAGTCATAGCTTTTCTCGGTCACGTCCGAGAAGGCGCGCCGGGTCAGCGCCTCGTGGGTGAAGGCCTGCACCGTCTGCGCCGAGAGCAGCGCCTCCGAGGCCGAGGCCGAGGAAGCGGCGATCCAGTCCTGGTTCTCGCGGCCGAGAACGCGCAACCGCCGGCCCATCACCACGATCGGCACGACGACGAGCGGCACCACCAGCAGCACCAGCCCGGTCAGCTTGGCCGAGGTGACGAGCAGCATCAGCAGGCCGCCGATCAGGATCAGCACGTTGCGCAGCGCGACCGAGACCGAGGAGCCGATCACCGAGAGGATCAGCGTGGTGTCGGTGGTGATGCGCGAGATGATCTCGCCGGTCAGGATGCGTTCGAAGAACGAGGGCGACATGCCGATCACCCGGCCGAACACCGCCTTGCGGATATCGGCAACGACGCGTTCGCCGAAGCGGGTGACAAGGGCATAGCGCAGCCCGGTGCCGATCGCGAGCAGCGCCGCGATGACGAGGGCCGCACCGAAATACTGGTCGAGCAGCTCGGCCCCCTGCTGGAACCCGTCGACGACGCGGCGCACCGCGATCGGCAGGATCAGGCTGATCGAGGCGGTGAGGACAAGCGCCGCGAGCGCCGCGGCAGCGGTGCCGCGATAGGGCCGCACGAAGGGGGCAAGCCCCCTCAGCGCGCCGATGCGTTTCGTGGTGGGCCGGTCCTCGATCGGGGCTTGCGGTCTGCGTGCCATGGGCTCTCCCTTCGTTTGTTGCCCGTTTAGGCGGCGAAACCGCTCCGGGCAAGCATTGTGTTCCTGCAGGCAGAATCTGCACGCAGCCGTGATGGCGGGGGAAGAAAGCAGAACGCCGCCGCCACCCCGAAGGGTGGTCGGCGGTGATCGTTCATGTCGCGGAAGATTGGCAGCGCCTACGGGATTCGAACCCGTGTTTTATGGCTGAGAACCACACGTCCTGACCCCTAGACGAAGGCGCCACATCCGTGGGGGGCGATATAGGCCGATGCCTTGGCGGGCACAAGCGGATTTTGCACCGTCGCACGGGTTGGTGAGCAGGCCGCATCGCCTTGCCCCGCTGCGACCGCATCGTTTCAAGGAGCTGCCCCCGCGATCGACAATCGAAGATCTCAGCCGGGCAGCGTCACGAGCTCGGAACGCCGCAGCGAAATCGTCCCGGGTGCGGCCAACGGATCGAAGCGGAGACCTTTCACCAGCTGCCCCCCCAATTCGAACTGCAGCCGGTTGAATCCCCGGACGACGGCGAGGCTGATGCTGTGCTCGCCACTGAACGTCCGGTCGCCCTCGGGGATGAAGAAGAACTGCGCCACAGAATCGACATCCGACACGAACTCGACCGTGAACCTCTCGATCCGTTGCCCCGCAGTGCCATGGATCGAGAAGATCGGATCGTTGCCGGTCGCCCGGAAGGACGTTCCCGTGCTGACCAGATCCTGAACCGGCACGAGCTGGGTTTCCGCAGACGGTTGCAGCGCGTCGATGGCGGGGGTCCAGCGGTCATAGGCGAGCCGGTGGAAGCGGTGCGACAGCTGCGCGTTGAAGGCCAGCTGATGCCGGTCGTCCGACGCATAGTCGGGGGAATTGAGCTGCGACAGCAGGAAGCTATCAGCGTCGACATCGCGATTGACCTTCATCAGGTATCGCTCGACATTGCCGGAGATGATCGCGTCCGGCTCGTAGAGCGCGACGATGTCCTCCTGGAAGGACGACGAGCGGACGAAGAGGATTTCCCGGAAATAGCGGGCGAGGAACTTGAGCGACTGGTGCAGGAAGCTGTCGCCGAACACCAGAAGCCTGCTCTCGGTCACGGAATGCCGGTTGCGAATGACGACGCTGTGAAACCGGTTTCGCGGCAACAGCGGCAAGTTATTGGAAATGAAAAACCTGAATTTTTGTCGGAGCACCATCTCGGGGACCGTTCCGGACAGTGCAGTCATATTTGCCAGATCGCCGCCCAGATTGCTCTCGGCAACCTCGAAGGCGTCCTGGATGTCGCCGGCCTCAATCCCGATCTTCGACAGCAGGGCCTGCACAACGATCAGCGCGCCACGATCATTCAGATGGGTATCCCAGGTTCTGAAGACGTGGCCTTGCTTCCGCCCCTCGAGAAGCAGGTCGATCGGATAGAGGATCTCGTCATCGCCGGCGAAATAGCGCTGATAGATGCCGCCGACCCGCCCCGCAAGATCGTCGGGCAGGTGGTCGCGATAGACCAGATGCTTCGACGGATAGACGACATGCGCATAGGCGATGCCCCGTTCCGCGCACCAGGCCCGCCTGGCCGAGATGTTGTCGCGGAAATTGCGCACCGACGTGGCCTCCGGCACCGCCTCTCCGATCAGGAGCGAGGTTTCGGCATGCGCCCCGTTGTGGAGAAAGAGGAAATTTTCTTTGCCAAAAATTACGTTATCCCGAATCACATTTCCTGTCCTTGCAAGCTCGGGTCAAGCCATCCCGACCCCGGCACTGTGCCGCACCACATCTGTCCTGTCCAGCCAGCCGGCCGCATGACGATGACCGACCATGCCGGAAAGGGCGTGCCGTCTCCACCGCGCGGGGACGCTCTCAGGTGACGGCTGACACGCGCAATGCGCGGCGATTGCGGAATGGCCCCGCCAGATCGGGGCCGGACCGGTCTCGCTTGGTCGTGGTGCGGGCGACCGGACTCGAACCGGCATGGGCTGGGCCCGAGGGAGTTTAAGTCCCATGCGTCTACCATTTCGCCACGCCCGCACTCGGCCCTTGGCTAGCGTGCCCGGGGCCCGCCGGCAAGCGCTCAGCGGCCCTCGAACCGTGCCGCGCGCTTCTCGAGGAAGGCCTGCACCCCCTCGCGGAAGTCCTGCGTCAGGCCAAGCCCGCCTTGCAGTTCCGCCTCGAGCGACAGCTGCGCCGACAGATCATTGGCCGAGCTTTCCCGCATCGCGCGTTTCACCGCGGCAAAGGCGCGGGTCGGGCCCTTGGCCAGATGCTCGGCGCGGGCACGCCAGTGATGGGCGAAATCGACGTCGGGCACCGCCTCCCAGATCATTCCCTGCGCGGCGGCCTCGGCCGCAGTGACCTTGTCGGCAAAAAGCGCGAGCCCCATGGCGCGGGCAAGCCCCACCTGCCGCGGCAGCCAATAGGTGCCGCCCGCATCCGGCATCAGCCCGATCCGGGTGAAGGCCTGCAGGAAGACCGCCGATTCGGTAGCGATCACCACATCGGCCGAGAGCGCAAGATTGGCCCCTGCCCCGGCCGCGGCGCCGTTCACCGCGGCAATCACCGGCACCGGGCAGTCGGTGATCGCCTTCAGGATCGGCTCGTATTCCTCGCGCAGCACGGTCTCGAGTTCGAGCACCCCGGTCGCCGCGCCATCGGCCAGGTCCTGGCCCGAGCAGAAGGCCCGCCCCGCGCCGGTCAGCACGATCGCCCGCGCCTCGCCCGTGGCGCGGCTCAGCGCCTCGAGCAGCTCGGCCCGCATCGTGGTGTTGAGCGCATTCATCACCTCGGGGCGGTTCATCGTGATGACCGCAAGCCCCTCGGAAATCTCGTAACGGATCGTCTGCCAGCTCATGCCGTCCTCCCTTGTCCCGACCGGAGATTAGCCGGGACAACGGGGGACGAAAGCGAAACCGTGCGTCACGGCCCGGGCCGCGGGTGGCTCAGGAGTTCATCAGCTCCTTCAGCCGCGCCTCTTCCTCGGGGCTGAGGGCCTTCGCCGCGGGCGGTTCCTCGCGCCGGCGGCGGCGGATCCAGACGAAGGCACCGCCAAGCGCCACCAGCAGCACCGCCGGCCCGGTCCAGTAGAGGATCAGGTTCGCGCCGGTCCTTTCCGGCTCGAACAGCACATATTCGCCATAGCGCGCGGTGATGTAGTCGAGCACCTGCGCATTGCTGTCGCCCGCCGTCAGGCGCTCGCGCACCAGGAGCCGCAGATCGCGCGAGACATCGGCATTCGATTCGTCGATGTTCTCGCCCTGACAGACCGGGCAGCGCAGCACCTGGCTGATTTCCCGTGCGCGTTTCTCGAGCGCGGGATCGGCCAGCACCTCGTCGGGCTGCACGGCATGGGCGGGGGTGGCCAGAAGCAGCAGCAGCGCAAGACGTTTCAGCATGGTCACTCCGCGGGCTGGATGGTGGAGGCGGCGGGTTTGCGGGCGCCGGCGGCGACGCGATAGCGCCGGTCGCTCAGGCTGAGCAGCCCGCCAAGGGCCATCAGCAGCGCGCCGGCCCAGATCCAGTCCGCGAAGGGCTTGATATAGGTGCGCACCGCCCAGCCACCGCCCTCCTGCGGGTCGCCGATCACCAGATAGACGTCGCGCAGGAAGCCGTTGTCGATGTCGGCCTCGGTCGTCGGCATCGCCTGCACCGGGTAGATCCGCTTCTCGGGATGCAGCGTGGCGACGAACTTGCCGTCCTGGCGCACGGTGATCGTCGCCTCGGTGGTGGTGTAGTTCGGGCCCGGCAGGTGCTCGACGGTGTCGAGGGTGATCGCATAGCCCGCGACGGTGAAGGTCTCGCCGACCTGGGCGACGCGGATATCCTCGACCTGGCCCGCCATCAGCAGGCCGATGCCGGCGAAGACCACGCCCAGCCCCGAATGCGCGGTGGCCTTGCCCCAGTCGGCGCGCGGCAGACGGGCGAGACGGGCCGGCGTGCGACCGGCGCGCACCCAAAGCTCGGCCGCGGCCCCGAAGACGAGCCACGAGCCCAGCCCCGCCGCGACCAGCGCCAGCACCGGGCGGCCGGTCTCGAGCGTCCAGGCAAGGCCCGCGACGGCGAGCGCCAGGATCGCTGCCGGGGCGAGCGGGCGCACGAGCTTGCCAAGGGTCGCCCGCTTCCACGGCATCATCGCGCCGATCGGCAGGATCAGGGCGAGGATCACCATGAAGGGGGTGAAGGCCTTGTCGAAGAACGGCGCACCGACCGAGAGCTTGCGGCCCCAGGCCATCTCGGCGACGAGCGGCCAGAGCGTGCCGACAAAGACGACAAGCGCCGCGGTGGCCAGCAGGATGTTGTTCAGCACCAGTGCGCTTTCGCGCGACACCATCGAGAACACGCCCTTCGCCTGCATTGCCCCCGCCCGCGCGGCGTAAAGCGTCAGCGCGCCGCCGACGAAGAGGGCGAGGATGAACAGGATGAAGATGCCGCGCTTCGGGTCATTGGCAAAGCTGTGCACCGAGGTGATGACGCCCGAGCGCACGATGAAGGTGCCGATCAGCGAGAAGCCGAAGGCCATGATCGCAAGAAGGATCGTCCAGCTCTTCAGCGCCTCGCGCTTCTCGACGACGATCGCCGAATGCAGCAGCGCCGCGGCCAGAAGCCAGGGCATGAAGGAGGCGTTCTCGACCGGGTCCCAGAACCAGAAGCCGCCCCAGCCAAGCTCGTAATAGGCCCACCACGAGCCGAGCGCGATGCCGATGGTCAGGAAGATCCAGGCGGCAAGCGTCCAGGGCCGGACCCAGCGGGCCCAGGCGGCATCGACGCGGCCCTCGATCAGCGCGGCGACGGCGAAGGAGAAGGCCATCGAGAGCCCGACATAGCCGAGGTAGAGGAAGGGCGGATGGAAGGCGAGGCCCGGGTCCTGCAGCAGCGGGTTCAGGTCGCGGCCGTTGAAGGGCGGCTCGGCCAGGCGGGTGAAAGGGTTCGAGGTGAGCAGGATGAAGCCGAGGAAGGCCACCCCGATCGAGGCCTGCACCGACAGCACCCGCGCCCGCAGCCGCGGCGGCAGCGCCCCGCCGAACCAGGCCGCGGCGGCGCCGAAGAGCGACAGGATCAGCACCCACAGCAGCATCGAGCCCTCGTGGTTGCCCCAGAGCCCGGTGACCTTGTAAAGCATCGGCTTGTCGGTATGCGAGTTCTCGTAGACCACCTTCAGCGAGAAATCCGAGGTGACGAAGCCGTGCATCAGCGCGGCGAAGGCGACCGCGATCAGCAGGAACTGGGCCGAGGCGGCGGGGTCGCCAACCGCCATCCAGCCGCTCCAGCCCTTCTGGGCGCCGATCAGAGGGATCACCATCTGGATCAGCGCCACGCAAAAGGCGAGGATCAGGGCGAAATGGCCGAGCTCTGCAATCATGGGAATGTCCTCTCTGTCCGCGGCCGCGATCATAGAAGGTCTGGCGGCCCCGGCCAAGGTGGCTGCGCGTCATTGTCGCGGGGGCACGCGATGGTGATGCTCAGCCGGCGGCGGAGAGCACCGCAAAGACCGCCCCGCCCGCCGCAACGGCGAGCGCCGAGATCAGGGCCAGCGCTGCCCAGAACCGCACCGGCCCCGCCAGCATCGACAGGAAGATCCGCCCGACGGTATTCGAGACAAGCGCCATCAGCACCGCCCCGGCGACCATCGGCGCGGCGAAGTCCTCGCCCGTCAGGCGCAGCGCGCTCAGCACCGCGACATCGACGTCGAGAAGGCCCGAGGCGGCCGAGGTGACGATCAGGCCCGAACCGCCGAAGCGCGCGCTGAGTGCGGCGTTCAGCATCGAAACGCAGGAGAACAGCGCGGCAAAGGCCAGCAGCGCGCGCAGCTCGAAGGGGTTGCGCAACATCTCGCTGCCCTCGGGCAGGCTTTTCGCCCGCGCCAGCACCAGCCCGCCGACCAGCGCCAGCACCGCCGCCGCCGTGGCGGTGACCGGCAGGATCTGCACCAGCACCGGCCCGCCGATCAGCCCGACGACCACCGTCACCCGCAGCACCGACACCAGCGCCGCCAGCGCCGCGGCGCCGGCGAGCGGCACCGGGCGCTCGGCCTCCTTCGCCATGCGCGCGAGCGCCACGGTGACCGCGGTCGAGGAGACGAGCGCGCCGGCAAGCCCGCTGACGATCAGCCCGCGCGTCGTGCCCAGCATCCGCACCGCGATGTAGCCGAGATAGGAGATCGTCGCGATCAGCACGGTGAAGAACCACACCTCGCGCGGGTTGAAACCGCCCCAGGGGTCGATCGTGCGGTCGGGCAGCAGCGGCAGCACGATCACCGTCATCGCGGCAAGGACAAGGGCCGAGCGCAGCTCGACCCAGCTCAGCCGGCGCAGCGCGCCATGCAGCATCTCGCGGCTGGCAAGGATGCCGGCGAGCGCCGTGCCGCCTGCCGCGGCGACCCGGTAGTCGCCGACCACGGCGAGCGCCCCGAGGCCGAAGACGCCAAGGCCGGCCATCAGCCCGGTGACGCTGAAATTCTCGTCATGCCGGGATTCGCGGTATTCGAAGAGACCGAACAGCGCCGCGAAGCCGAGAAAGGCCGCGCCGAGCACGATCGAGGAACCGAGCGCCAGGCTGACGGCGGCGAAAACGCCGCCGAGCAGGCCGAAGATGCCATAGGTGCGCAGCCCCGCGGTGCGGCTGCCCGAGGGCTCGTCGCGCTCGCGCCAGCCACGTTCGAGCCCGACCAGAAGGCCGATCGCCAGCGCGACGCCCAGCTTCAGCATCGTCTCGTCCATCGCCGCCCCTCCCCTTGCGCGCCCATCATGGCGCGCGCGCGGGCCGGAGGGAAGGCGTCAGAGACGCGCCGAGGGACGGCGGGTCGACAGCTGCAGGTTGGTCTCGGTCCGCTGCACCCCTTCGATGCGGCGGATGTGCAGGATCGTCTCGTCGAGATCGGGCAGGCTGCGCGTGCCGATCTCGACGATCAGGTCCCACTGGCCGTTGGTGGTGTGCACGGCCTGCACCGCAGGCAGGCCGAGCAGCCGTTGCACGACGCGCTCGGTGGCGCGCCCTTCGACGGTGAGCATCATCATGCCGCGCACCGGCGAGGCGGTGACGTCGGCGCGGGTGAGCACGGTGAAGCCGGAGATCTCGCCCCGCGCGACCAGCCTCTCGATGCGCGTGCGCACGGTGGCGCGGGAGAGGCCGAGCTGCGCGGCCAGGTCCGAGACCGAGGCACGCCCGTCCCGCCGCAAGGCGGCGATCAGGCGCTGATCGGTGTCATCGAGCCGTTCCCCGCGCGGAGCCTCTCCCCACATCGTGTCAGCCCTTCTTCGCGGCGAGGATCGAGGCCTCGAGGATGTCGAGGGCTTCCTCGAACACCGGCTCCTGGATGGTGAGCGGCGACAGGAAACGGATCACGTTGCCGTAGACGCCGCAGGTCAGCAGCACGAGGCCGCGCTCGAGCGCCTCTTCACAGACCTTCTTCACGAAGTCCGGGTTCGGCGTGTCGGTGCCCGCCACGTTGAACTCGGCCGCGTTCATGAAGCCCGGGCCGCGGATCTCGACGAGTTCCGGCACCTGGTCCTGCAGGCTGGCAAGGCGCTGCTTCAGGCGCGCACCCAGACGGGCGGCGCGGTCGCACAGGCCCTCTTCCTCGATCACGTCGAGCACGGCATTCGCCGCGGCCACCGACAGCGGGTTGCCGGCATAGGTGCCGCCAAGGCCGCCCGGCTGGGCGTGGTCCATGATCTCGGCACGGCCGGTCACCGCCGAGATCGGCAGACCGCCGCCAAGGCCCTTGGCCATGGTGGTGATGTCGGCGGCAACGCCGTGGTGTTCCATCGCGAAGAGCTTGCCGGTGCGGGCAAAGCCGGTCTGCACCTCGTCGGCGATCATCACGATGCCGTTCTCGTCGCAGATCTCGCGGATCTTCTTCATGAAGCCTTCGGGAGCCGGCACGAAGCCGCCTTCGCCCTGCACCGGCTCGAGGATGATCGCGGCGATGCGGGTCGGGTCGGCGTCGGACTTGAACAGACGGTTCAGCGCCTCGAGCGCGTCATCCATCGACACGCCGTGCAGCGCGTTCGGGTAGGGCAGGTGCCAGACGTCGTTCATCATCGGGCCGAAACCGACCTTGTAGGGCGCGGTCTTGCCGGTCAGCGTCATGGTCATGAAGGTGCGGCCGTGGAAGCCGCCGGCGAAGGCGATCACGCCCGAGCGGCCGGTGTAGTGACGCGCGATCTTGATCGCGTTTTCAACGGCTTCGGCGCCCGTGGTGGTGAAGATCGTCTTCTTCGGGAAATCGCCCGGAACCTTGGCGTTCAGGCGCTCGGCCAGCACGACATAGTTTTCGTAGGGCATCACCTGGTGACAGGTGTGGGTGAAGGCGTCGAGCTGCTTCTTCACCGCCTCGATCACCTTCGGGTGACGGTGGCCGGTGTTCACCACGGCGATGCCGGCGGCGAAGTCGATGTAGCGTTTGCCGTTCTTGTCCCAGACCTCGGAGTTCTCGGCCTTGGCGGCGTAGATCTGCGTGGTCATGCCCACGCCGCGGGCGACGGCGGCGTTCTTGCGGGCGGTAAGTTCGGGCGAGGTTTGCACGGTCATGGGGAACTCCGATTCGTGATGACTCACCATCGCACTTTGCATTTTTTCTGCAAGAAATTTCTTGCACCCTTTGATGGTGCCCTGCAGATTGCCAGTGTAAGGCTTAGAAAATGACCGATTCCAGCGCCCCCTCTGACCAGACCGACGGCGAACCGACCTTCCGCGTGACCGAAGCGGCGCGCGCGGCGGGCGTTGCGCCCTCGACGCTGCGGCTGTGGGAGACGCAGGGGCTGATCGCGCCGCAGCGGCGCGCCTCGGGGCAGCGGCTTTACAGCGCGGCCGATGTGGCGCGGCTGCAGCGGATCTCGTTCCTGCGCCGCGAGGCGGGGCTGAACCCGGCGGCGATCCGCGCCACGCTCGAGGCCGAGGGCGACAGCACCGGGGCCGCCACGGCAATCACCAACGAACCGCTTGGCGCCGCTCTGCGCCAGCTGCGCAACGCCCGCGGCGAAAAGCTTGATGACGTGGCGCAGGCGATGGCGATCTCGGCCTCGGCGCTGTCGACACTCGAGCGCACCGGCGCCGGCGTCAGCTTCAAGGTGCTCGCCGATCTGGCGCAGTATTACGGCACCACGGTGTCGCGGCTGTCGGGGCAGGACGCGCCGGGCAGCCCGGTGGTGCGCTCGGGCGCGGCGCGGATCTGGCCGATGCCGGTCGAGGGGGTGCGCGTCGAGGTGCTGGCCGAGGGCCGCCGGCAGATGGACTGTCACCGCTTCATCCTCGCCCCCGGCGCCGCCTCGGAAGGCGGCTATGGCCACGAGGGCGAGGAATTCATCACCGTGCTCGAGGGCCGCTTCCGCATCACCCTCGACGGCGAGGAGGTGCACGAGCTGGGCATCGGCGATTCGATCTATTTCGAAAGCCGCCGCCCGCATGCCTGGGCGAATGCCGCCGACGGCCGCACCGTGGTGATCTGGGTGAACACGCCGCCCACCTTCTGACACGCTTTCGTGATGCGGGTTGCGGGCGCCCGCCCCCGGGCCCACTGTGCGCGGCACATGACCGGAGGACCCCCATGCGCCGCCTGATGCTGACCGCCCTCGCCTGCCTTGCGCTTGCCGCCTGCAAGGACGAGGCCGCCGCCGACCCGCTCGAACTGCTGGGCATGGGCGTCGAGTGGCATGTGACCGAGATCGCCGGCACCGCCGTGCCCGAGGGTGTCAGCGTCACCCTCGCCCGCCCCGAGGACGGGATGATCGCCGGCACCTCGGGCTGCAACCGCTATTCGGGCCGGGTCAGCACGCATGACGGCAAGCTCGAGATCGGCGCGCTGGCCGGCACCCGGATGGCCTGCCTCGGCCCGGCCGAAGAGGTCGAGCGCGCCTTCCACTCGACCATCGGCCGCGCCAAGGATGCGCAGATGGCCGGCGATGTGCTCGAGCTCACCGATGCCGCGGGCAAGGTGCTGATCCGCGCGCAGAAATAAGGCCGCTCGCTTGACGGGACGGGGCGGATCGGAAACTCTCGCCCCATGTTCCCGATCCGCGACCACAACCCCTCGATGCGCACGCCCTGGATCACCCGGGGCCTGATCGCGATCAACCTCGCGCTCTATCTCCTGACCGCGCCCTGGGGCGGCAACATGGAGGGGCTGTGGCAGGCGGGCGCGCTCTATCCCGCGGCGGTGTCGCAGGGCGCCTGGCTGTGGGGGCTGTTCACCCATATGTTCCTCCATGCCAGCCTGATGCATGTGGGCGGCAACATGCTGTTCCTGTGGGTCTTCGGCGACAATCTCGAGGATCAGTTCGGCCCGCTCGGCTTCCTTGCCTTCTACCTGCTCTCGGGCCTCGCCGCGGCCGGCGCGCAGATCGCCATTGACCCGACCAGCACGATCCCGATGGTCGGCGCCTCGGGCGCGATCGCCGGGGTGATGGGCGGCTATCTGCTGATGTTCCCGCGCGCCCGCGTCGATGTGCTGATCATCTTCATCATCTTCTTCCGGATCTTCACCATCCCCGCCTGGATCGTGCTCGGCGTCTGGTTCGGGCTGCAGGTGATCGGCAGCACCGAGACGAGCCTCACCGGCGGCGTCGCCTATTGGGCCCATATCGGCGGCTTCCTCGCCGGGCTCGTGCTGTGCGTGCCGCATTTCCTGCGCATGGGCGGGCCGGGCTTCTGGGCCCGCACCCACGGCCGGCCGCCGCATCCGGACATCGAATATATCCGCACCACGATCCCCGTGGTCCGCCGCAGGAGGCGCTGATGCTGCCCGAGATCCACACGCCCCACCGCCTGACCTGCCATTGCGGCGCCGTCGAGATCGAGGTGACGCTTTCGGACGGGCTGAACACGAAGCGGCGCTGCGACTGTTCGTTCTGCCGGCGGCGCGGGGCGGTGGCCGTCTCGGCCCCGCTCGACGGCATCCGCATCGTGAAGGGGGCCGAGAACCTGAGCCTCTACCAGTTCGGCACGCAGACGGCGAAGCACTGGTTTTGCAGGACCTGCGGCATCTACACCCACCACCAGCGCCGCTCGAACCCGAACGAATACGGGGTGAACGCGGGCTGCCTCGAGGGCGTGAACCCGCGCGACCTTGACCCCGTGCCGTGGTCGGACGGGGTCAACCACCCTTCCGATCGGCGCGGATGAAGCCCGCCGCGCGCTCGGCGATCATGATCGTCGGCGCGTTGGTATTGCCGCCGATCAGGCTCGGCATCACCGAGGCATCGACCACCCGCAGCCCGGCGATGCCGTGCACCCGCAGCTTTGCGTCCGTCACCGCCATCGCGTCGCGCCCCATCCGGCAGGTGCCGACCGGGTGATAGATCGTGTCGGCGCGCGCCCGGATGTCGGCCATCAGTCCGGCGTCGCTGCCGTCATGCGGGTAAAGCCGCCGCCCGCGCCACGGCGCCAGCGGTTCGGCCCCGGCGATGGCATCGAGAAGCCGCGCCCCCTTCAAGAGCAGCGCCGCATCCCGCGGATCGCTGAGGAAGGCCGGGTCGATCGCCGGCGCGGCCCGCGGGTCGCCTGAGGCGAGCCGCACCGTCCCGCGCGAGAACGGCCGAAGCGCGCAGACATGCGCCGACCAGCCATCCGCCAGATGCGGGCGGCGCATGTGCCGGTCGACGATGCCGACGACGAAGTGGAGCTGCAGGTCGGGCTCGGCGAGCCCCGGTTCCGAGCGCAGGAAGGCCGCCCCCTCGGCCATCGGCGAGGCGAAAAGCCCCTCGCCGTGCCGTTTCCAGAACCCGGCGGCGCGCGCCATGCGCCACAGCCCGGCCGGGTTCAGCCCGACCACATCGGGCCGCGGCGAGGTATAGGAGACGATGTAATCGAGGTGGTCTTGCAGGTTCGCCCCCACCCCGGGCAGGTCGTGCACCGGGGTGATGCCGTGCTCGCGCAGATGCTCGGCCGGACCGATCCCCGACAGCATCAGCAGTTGCGGCGAGCCGAAGGCGCCGGCCGAGACGATCATCTCGCGCCGCGCCTCGATCCGCAGATGACGCCGGCCGCGGCGGACGAGTGCCCCGGTGGCCCGCCCCTCGGCGATCAGCAGCCGCTCGGCCCGCGCGCGGGTCAGCACGGTCAGGTTCGGCCGCGCCATGACCGGGTGCAGATAGGCCGCCGCCGCGGAACAGCGCTCGCCCTTGCGCAGCCCGTCCCAGAATTGCGTGACCTGGTAAAGCCCCGCGCCCTCCTGCTCGGTCCCGTTGAAATCGTCATTCGGCGCACAGCCGACGGCGGCGCAGGCCTCGATGAAGGCGCGGGTCGCCGGACGCGGACGGCGCTGATCGCCGACCTGAAGCGGCCCCGCAGCGCCGTGCCACTCCGACGCTCCGCGCATGTTGCGCTCGGCCGCAAGAAAATGCGGCCGGCAGTCGTCCCAGCTCCAGCCCTCCGCCCCCGCCTCGGCCCAGGCGTCATAATCCGAGGGCCGGCCGCGGATATAGAGCATCGCATTGATCGCGGAGGAACCGCCAAGCCCCCTGCCCCGCGGCTGAAACCCCCGCCGTCCGTCCAGCCCCGGCTGCGGCACGGTGTGGAAGGCCCAGTTGTGAATCGGCGGTCGCCCCGGCACCATCGCCGCGACCAGCGCCGGCGCGCGCACGAAGATGTCCCGCGCCTCGGTCCCGGCCTCGACCAGACAGACCCGCAGCGCCGGATCCTCGCTCAGACGCGCGGCCAGAACGGCGCCGGCCGAGCCGCCGCCCAAGATCAGATAGTCAAAAATCATCAGGCTCCTCCCCCAATGGGAGAGGAGCCTAACGGGATTTTCAGGACCGGATAGCGTGACGCGAAGTCAGCGCCGCCGCGTCACTTGCGCAGGCTGCCGCCGGTGGCCTTGGCCACCTTGTCGACGATCTTGGCGGACACCGCCTCGATCTCGGCATCGGTCAGGGTCTTGTCCTTCGGCTGCAGCCGGACGGCGAGCGCGATCGACTTCTTGCCCGCCCCCATCTGCTCTTCCGCCTTCGGGCCGGTGAAGGCGTCGAAGACCGAGACTGCCTCGATCAGCGCCTTGTCGGCGCCAAGCGCCGCGTTCACCGCCGTCATCGCCTCGACCGAGGCATCGACGACGAAGGCGAAGTCGCGCTCGACCGCGTGCAGATCGTGCAGGACAAGGGCCGGACGGGTCGGCGTTTTCGCCTTCGGGAAGGGAATGTTGGCCAGACGGATGGTGAAGGCCACCGCCGCCCCCTTCACCCCCATCTCGCGCAGCACGCGGGGGTGGACCTCGCCGAAGGTGGCCAGAACGTTCGGACCAAGCGCGATGTTGCCCGCGCGGCCCGGATGCCACCAGGCGTCGAGCTTGCGGTTGATCTGCACCCGTGCCGGCGCGCCGATCGCGGCCAGCACCGCCTCGACATCGGCCTTGGCGTCATAGACGTCGACCGGCCGGCGCGAGCCCCAGGGGTCGCGGGCGGCGCGCGCGCCGACCAGAAGCCCGGTCGCCTGCGTCACCTGATCGCCCGGCTCGCCGCCGATGAAGGCGGGGCCGACCTCGAAGAGTGCCAGATCGGCGAAGCCGCGCGCCTGGTTGCGCGCCGCCGCCGCCAGCAGGCCCGGCAGCAGGTCGGGACGCATATGCGTCATTTCCGAGCTGATCGGGTTCTCGATCCGCATCGCTTCCGAACCGCCGCCGAACATCGCCGCGGCCGCGCCGTCGATGAAGCTGTAGGTGACGCATTCGTTGTAGCCGAGCGCCGCGACCGTGCGCCGCGCGGTCTTCTCGCGCACCTGCGCGGGGGTCAGGATCGGCCCCGGCACGCCGGTCGTCTCGCGCGGCATCGGCTTGCCCACCAGCTTCGAGAGCGAGGCGACGCGCGCCACTTCCTCGACCAGATCGGCCTCGCCCTGCACATCGGGGCGCCAGCTCGGCGGGGCGGCCATGTCGCCTTCGAAGGTGAAGCCGAGCGCCTCGAGCGTGCGGCGCTGTTCCGCCTCGGGGATCTCCATGCCGACCAGCGAGATCACCCGCGCCGGGTCGAGCCGGTAGGCGCGCGAGGTGTCTGGCACCGCACCGTCGACGACCACCTCCGAGGCCTCGCCGCCGCACAGGTCAAGCACCATCTGCGTCGCGAGTTCGAGGCCCGGCAGGGTGAATTCGGGGTCCACGCCGCGCTCGAAGCGATAGCGCGCGTCCGAGGTGATCTTCAGCGCGCGGCCGGTGGCGGCGATGGTGATCGGGTCCCAATAGGCGCTTTCAAGGAAGACATCGACGGTCTCCTCGGTGCAGCCCGAGAGCTCGCCGCCCATGATGCCGGCAAGGCTTTCCGGCCCCTTGTCGTCGACGATCACCATCTGGCCCGGGGCCAGGGTATAGGTCTTGCCGTCAAGCGCCAGCAGCTCTTCGCCGCCCTGGGCCGGGATGATCCGCACCTTGCCCTGCACCTTCGCCGCGTCGAAGACGTGCAGCGGGCGGTTCAGGTCATAGGTGAAGAAGTTGGTGATATCGACCAGCGTCGAGATCGGCCGCAGCCCGATCGCGATCAGCCGCGCCTGCAGCCAGGCCGGGCTCGGCCCGTTCTTCACGCCGCGGATCAGGCGGCCGGCAAAGACCGGGCAGCCCTTTTCCTTCAGCCCCGCGTCGATCTCGACCGCGACCGGGCAGGCAAAGCCGCCGGGCACCGCCTCGACCACCAGCGGCTTCAGCACGCCAAGCCCGCGCGCCGCAAGGTCGCGCGCCACGCCACGCACGCCAAGCGCATCGGGGCGGTTCGGGGTGATCTTGATGTGGAACATCGGGTCGACCGCCGCCGGACGGTTCTCGGCCAGCCAGTCGGTGAACTTGCAGCCGACCTCGGAATTCAGGCTGTCCTCGGGCAGCTCGATGATGCCGTTATGCTCGTCCGAAAGCTCCAGCTCGCGCTCCGAGCACATCATGCCGGCGCTTTCGACACCGCGGATCTTGCCGATGCCGAGGGTGACATCGAGGCCCGGCACATAGTCGCCCGGTTTCGCCAGCACGACGGTGATCCCCGCCCGCGCGTTCGGCGCTCCGCAGACGATGGTCTTCTCGCCCTCGTCGGTCAGCACCTGGCAGACGCGCAGCTTGTCGGCGTCGGGGTGCTTCTCGGCCTTCAGCACCTTGGCGATGGTGAAGGGGGCAAGTTTCGCGGCCGGGTTCACGACCTCCTCGACCTCGAGCCCGAGGTCGGTGAGCGCCTCGGCGATCTCGTCCACGGTGGCCGAGGTCTCGAGGTGGTCTTTCAGCCAGGAGAGGGTGAATTTCATTTTTTCGGCTCGCCTTGATTTTCGGATTGAACTGCCTGCTCAATCTTGAGTTCAGTGTCAGGACTATACTTCTTCACCAGGGTATCGAGGGCAACAATGAACATCATTCCGAAGGAAAAACCCTGCAACGCCCACATCCAATGACTTCGTGGGCGCTTATAGGGAAGCAACCCTGACAGGTTTTTGCTGATAGGGATTCCCTTGTGAAAAACCCCCACCAGTTTGTAGGCAGGGACTCCATAAAGGAACATCTCAACCGAAGAATTTCCGCCAATTGCGGGAATCTCTAAGTGGGTCTTTTGATCTGCCGTTACCATCTTCTTGATAGTGGTTGAGGGACTAAGATCGATCGAGGTTGGATCTCCATTCAACAACAGAGATACCGTTTCTGAAGGTCCTGCTCCCTCATTCCTTATCTTTATCTTTACAGCCTCCCGCGAAGTTCTGAGATCGGCACGATATTGATCTATAAGGTCAGGCTTAAAGCGCGCACTGTCTTGAAGCCTCGCCGCATAAAAAACGTCGAACGAGTCCGCGTGGATTCTTTGCTCTGGAGCTGAAAAATCCGCCAAAACAAACCAATCCAATTGGGGCTTCTTTTCCAGCCGATCCGAAATCGCTTTGAAGACCAAGCGCCCGAGCACAGCCACGATCACGGCTGTGAGTATACCGAGCCCCCAGTTTACAAAGTCGAAGTTCACTTACTCAGCCCCCCGAACACCGTCGGCAGATCGAGCGGGGCGAAGCCGTAGTGCTTCAGCCAGCGCAGGTCGCTCTCGAAGAAGGCGCGCAGGTCGGGGATGCCGTATTTCAGCATCGCGATGCGGTCGATGCCCATGCCGAAGGCAAAGCCCTGCCATTCGTTCGGGTCGATCCCGCCCGCGGCCAGAACCTTCGGCTGCATCATCCCCGAGCCGAGGATCTCAAGCCAGCTGTCGCCCTCGCCGATCTTCAGCTGACCGCCTTCCCACGAGCAGCGGATGTCGACCTCGGCCGAGGGTTCGGTGAAGGGGAAATGCGAGGCGCGGAAGCGCAGCTCGACATTCGGCACCTCGAAGAAGGCCTTGCAGAATTCCTCGAGCGTCCATTTCAGGTTCGCCATCGAGATGTCGCGGCCGATCGCCATGCCCTCGACCTGATGGAACATCGGCGCGTGGGTCTGGTCCATGTCCATGCGATAGACGCGGCCCGGCGCGATCACGCGAATGGGCGCGCCCTTCGCCTCCATCGCGCGGATCTGCACCGGCGAGGTATGGGTGCGCAGCACATGCGGCGGGCGCGCATCGGCCGGGTCGCGCGCCATGAAGAAGGTGTCGAACTCCTGCCGGGCCGGATGCTCGGGCGGGATGTTCAGCGCGTCGAAATTGTACCAGTCGCTTTCGATCTGCGGCCCCTCGGCGACGTCGAAGCCCATGTCGGCGAAGATCGCCGTGACCTCGTCCATCACCTGGCTGACCGGGTGGATCGTGCCCGCGGGCCGCGGCCGGCCGGGCAGCGTCACGTCAAGCCATTCGGCCGCCAGCCGGGCATCGAGCGCGGCATCGGCGAGCGCCGCCTTCTTCGCCCGCAGCGCGGCGTCGATCTCGGATTTCAGCACGTTCAGCGCGGCGCCGGTGGTCTGCCGCTCCTCGGGGCTCATCTGCCCGAGTTCGCGCATCTTCAGGCTGATCTCGCCCTTCTTGCCAAGCGCGGCAAGCCGCAGCTCTTCGAGGGCGGCCTCGTCGCCGGCCTGCGCAATGCCCCCGAGATATTTCGCCTTGAGCTCGTCGAGCGCGTTCATCTGTTCTCTCCTGGCTGGTCGGAGCCCGTGCTAAGCGTGCTCCGGCCCGATTTCAAGCGCGTGAAACGAAAAACCCCGCGCTCGGCGAAGCGCCGGCGCGGGGTTCGAAATGCAATCCCGAAATCGGGAGATTACGCAGCCGCGGCAGCCTTCGCCTGTTCGACGATGGCACCAAAGGCTTCCGGCTCGTGGATGGCGAGATCGGCGAGGACCTTGCGGTCGACCTCGATGCCGGCCTTGGCGAGCAGGTTGATGAAGCGCGAGTAGGTCATCTCGGCATCGAACGCGCGCACGGCGGCGTTGATGCGCTGGATCCACAGCGCGCGGAAGTTGCGCTTGCGCTGCTTGCGGTCACGGGTGGCGTACTGGTTCGCCTTGTCGACCGCCTGGGTCGCCGTGCGGAAGTTGCGCGAACGGGCCGAGTAATAGCCCTTGGCCTTGTTCAGGACCTTCTTGTGCGAGGCGTGGGTGACCTTGCCGGATTTGACGCGGGACATTGTTCAGGCCTCCGTTCAGCGGTTGTAGGGCATGTATTTCTTGACGATCTTCGCGTCCGAGTCGGACAGGATCATCGTGCCCGCGCTGTCGCGGATGAACTTGGTCGTGCGCTTGATCATGCCGTGGCGCTTGCCGGCGGCGCCAGCAATGACCTTGCCGGTCGCGGTGAATTTGAACCGCTTCTTGGCAGCGGATTTGGTCTTCATCTTGGGCATTTCCGTCTCCTCTAGTCGAGAGTGAACGCGCGACTCGGCATGCCTCAACGGCCGGCCGCACGGTGGTCAGGGGGCGGCTGATAGGACCTTGCCGCCGGTTTGGCAAGAGCAAATCCGCCGGTTTCGGCCCGGGGCTCCGGGTTCAGTGCAGCAGCCGCGCCGCCACCCGGGCAAAGGCCGCGGGGATCTGTGCGGGGCTGTAGCCGCCGGGTCGCTGCAGCACCGCCGCCGCGACCAGCACCGCGCCGAGTGCCAGCGCCACGGCCGCCGCGCGCGGCGGCCTGCCCTCGGAAAAGGCCGAGAAACCGGCGGGAATGGCGAAGGCCGCGACCAGCAGCCCTCCCACCAGCAGAACGTCACTGTCGATCATCGCGCCCCCCCGCAGCCGCCTGCGGATCAGGCTATTCCGGGTCGGTGCGGAAGATCAACCGCTCGTCGCAGGGCGCGACGCGCAGGATGTTGGTCGTGCCCTGCACGTTGAAGGGCACCCCCGCGATCACCACGATCTGGTTGCTCTCGTCGGCAAAGCCATAGTCGCGCGCCGCGCGGGCGGCGTTGACGACGGCCATCTTGAAGCGCTCGACCTCCTCGCAGCGCACCGCATGCACGCCCCAGAACAGGCACAGCTTGCGCAGCGTCGCCGGCAGCGGCGACAGCGCGATGATCGGCACCCGCGGCCGTTCGCGCGCGCTGAGCGACACCGTCTTGCCCGATTGCGTATAGCAGCAGATCGCCGAGATGTCGGTGGCCTCGGCGATCTCGCGCGCCGCCGCCACGATGCCGTCGGCGATGGTCTGGCGCGCGACCAGCCGCGAGGCCTCGATCACCTCGCGATAGGTCGGGTCGCTCTCGACCGAGCGGGCCACTGCGTTCATCGTCGACACCGCCTCGACCGGATAGCGGCCGGCGGCGGATTCGGCGCTCAGCATGATCGCGTCGGCGCCCTCGTAGATCGCCGTCGCCACGTCCGAGACCTCGGCGCGGGTGGGCATCGGGCTTTCGATCATGCTTTCCAGCATCTGCGTCGCGACGATCACCGGCTTGGCCGCGGCGCGGCACTTGCGCACCAGCCGCTTCTGGATCGGCGGCACCGCCTCGACCGGCAGCTCGACGCCAAGATCGCCGCGCGCCACCATGATCCCGTCCGAGACCTTGAGGATCTCGTCGAAGGCCTTCTCGGCCGCGGGCTTCTCGATCTTCGAGAGCACCGCGGCGCGGCCCCTGGCGAGCGTGCGCGCCTCGATCACGTCCTCGGGGCGCTGCACGAAGCTGAGCGCCAGCCAGTCGACGCCAAGCGCGCAGGCGAATTCCAGGTCCTTGCGGTCCTTGTCGGAGAGCGCCGCGAGCGGCAGCACCACGTCGGGCACGTTCACGCCCTTGCGGTTCGAGATCGTGCCGCCGACCGTCACCGTGCAGTCGGCGAAATCGGCGCCGCAGGCCTCGACCCGCATCCGGATCTTGCCGTCGTTCACCAGAAGGCGCGTGCCGGGCACCAGCGCCGCGAAGATCTCGGGATGCGGCAGACAGACGCGGTGGCCGTCGCCCTCGGTCGGGTCGAGGTCGAAGCGGAAGCGCTCGCCCTCCTCCAGATCGGCGGCGCCGGCAGCAAAGGTGCCGACGCGCAGCTTCGGCCCCTGCAGGTCGGCCAGCACCGCGACCGGGCGGCCGGTGTCGGCCTCGATCTGGCGGATGATGTCGAAGCGGGCGCGCTGCTCGTCATGCGTGCCGTGGCTCATGTTCAGCCGGAACACGTCGGCTCCCGCCTCGAACAGCGCGCGAATGGTCTTGTAATCAGAAGATGCGGGGCCAAGCGTTGCCACGATCTTGACGTTGCGAAGGCGTCTCATCCGTCCTCGATCCTGTTGTTTCAGTCGGTTGGCGGGCCGCGCCCAGCTATGGAACAAAAACCGGCAGGGGGCAACTGGCCCTGCCCGCCGCGCTGGCGTAAACCTGTCGTGACCGAAAGAGACGACGAACACATGACGCATCCTGCCTACGAGATCATCGGCGCCGAAAGACCTGCGCGCTGGCTTGTCACCGTGGATCACGCCACGAACCGCGTGCCCGCCTGGGTGAACGGCGGCGCCCTCGGCATCGCGGCCGCCGACATGGCACGCCATATCGCCTGGGACGTGGGCGCGCTCGGCCTCGGGCAGGCGCTGGCCGAGCGGCTGGATGCCCCGCTCATCCACAGCGATTTCTCGCGCCTGGTGATCGACCCGAACCGCGGTGAGGATGACCCGACGCTGGTAATGCAGCTGTACGATGGCACGATCATCCCGGCGAACCGCGCGATTTCGGATGCGGCCGTCGAGGAACGCCTCGCCCGCCTGCACCGGCCCTATCACGCCGCGCTCGAAACGCTGGCCGCGCGTCGGCCCGACACGGTGATCTGCGCGATCCACTCCTTCACCCCGCAACTGCGCGGCCATGCGCCGCGGCCGTGGCAGGTGGGGGTGCTGTCCTCGCACAAGGACCGCCGGCTTGCCGTGCCGCTGATCGCGGCGCTCGCGGCCGAGGGGATCTGCGTGGGCGACAACGAGCCCTATGCCGGCCATCTCGACGGCGATTCGATCGACCGCCATGCGCTGGCCCCGGGCCGGCCGAACGTGCTGATCGAGCTGCGCAACGACCTGATCGCCGAGGCCGGGGGCCAGCAGGCCTGGGCCGAGCGCCTTGCCCCGGTGCTCAGCCGGGTTCTGGCCGAAAGCGGCCTCTGAACCGCAGGCCCGGAAACAATCCCGTCGCACAGCCCGCATTGTGCGGAATGACGCCGCGATTTTACGGCTTTTTCATCAACTTTTCTTGACCTCACCGCCACTCCGGGGACATTGAAGACAATTCTTTGATTCTGCTGAGGTATTTCGTCATGGAAATGTTGTGGCTCTTTGCGCTTCTGCCGCTCGGTCTTGCCGGGGCCGCGTTCAGCGGGGTCGGCGGTGAGACTGACGAGGACCAGAACGAGCCCCAGCACGATCAGCGCCTGACCGGCACCTCGGGCCCCGACATGCTGACCGGCGGCGCAGGCGATGACACGATCCTGGGCGGCGGCGGCAATGACCGCGACGCCTCGGGCATCGATGCGGACATCTTCGACGGGATCACCTCGCTCGACGACATGACCGGCGCGCTGCACGATGCCGGCGTCTTCGGCCTTGATGGTGGCGCGGGCGATGACAGCCTGAACGGCGGCACCGGCCGCGATGCGCTGATCGGCGGGAGGGGCGACGACACGCTCGCGGGCAACGTCGGCAACGACCTGCTGGCCGACGATTCGGGTCACGACACACTGCGTGGCGGTTCGAATGACGACCTGCTGATCGCGCTCGACACCTTGGCAGGCGCGGCCGACCTGCTCGAGGGCGGCATGGGCGACGACGTGATGCTTGGCGACGATGGCGACACGATGACCGGCGGCGAGGGCGAGGACGGTTTAGGAATCGTCTGGAACCCGGGCGACGCCCCGGTCACGATCACCGACTTCAGCAACGACAGTGACATGGTCGAGGTCGTGGTCGACGGCTTCCGCCCCGGTCACGACAGCTTCCAGATGGACAGCCTCGAGGGCGGCGTCGGCCTCTACGTCAACGACGCGCTGGTCGGCACGCTCGAGGGCGCGACGCTCGAGGATCTGCACACCGGCGACTCGATCTTCCTGACCGATACCGCGACCGGCTACCGGTATGGGGTCTCGGACATGACAAAGGCCGCCGACGCGGTGGACAGCACGGACGCCGCCGGCACCGAAGGCCACGAGATCCCCGGCACCAATGGCGCCGACGAGCTTGACGCCGGCAACGCCGGCGACACGCTCCTTGGCTTTGCCGGGCCCGATAGGCTGACCGGCGGTCGGGGCGACGACGTCCTTTCGGGCGGCAACGGCTTCGACCAGCTCGCCGGCAACAACGGCGACGACACGCTGACAGGCGGCATGGGCGACGACACGCTGGGGGGCGGCGCGGGGCATGACAGCCTGCACGGCGGCTCGGGCGACGACAGCCTGATGGGCGGCGGCGGGCGCGACACGCTGATCGGCTGGGATGGCAACGACGTGCTGGCAGGCGGCGCGGGCGACGACAGCCTGAGCGGTGGCACCGGCGCCGATGCGCTCTCGGGCGGCACCGGCAACGACACGCTGTTCGGCAACGCGGGCAATGACAGCGATTTCTCGGCGCTCGAGTCCGAGGCGATCGACGGCATCACCTCGCCCGACGAGATCACCGGCGCACTGCGCGAGGCCGGCGTCTTCGGTCTTGATGGCGGCGCGGGCGACGACAGCCTGAACGGCGGCGTCGGCAGCGATGCGCTGATCGGCGGCGCGGGCAATGACACGCTTGCGGGTAATGTCGGCAACGATCTGCTCGCCGACGATGCCGGCCAGGACGTGCTGCTGGGCGGTTCGGGCACCGATACGCTGATCGCGCTCGACCCCCTGGCGGGCGCCGCAGACCGGCTTGACGGCGGTGCGGGGAACGACCTGCTGCTTGGCGACGACGGCGACACGATGACCGGCGGCAACGGCGACGACGCTTTCGGCATCGTCTGGGCCCCGGGCGACGCCCCGGTCACGATCAGCGATTTCAACACCAACGACCTGATCGAGGTGGTGGTCGACGGCTTCGACCCGGCGCAGGACAGCTTCCAGATGGACAGCATCAAGGGCGGCGTCGGGCTGTTCGTGAACGACACGCTGGTCGCGCGGCTGGCCGACTGCACGCTCGACACGCTGGGCGATGGCACCACCATCTCGGTGCTCGACCCGGCGAGCGGCGCCGGCTACGCGGTCTCGGTCGCGGCACCGGCGAACGGCTGACGGGGGACCGGCGCGCACGAATGTCTTGCATGCGCGCGCGCCAGCCGGCAGGCTGAAGCAAAGCCCGGAGGCCCGGATGGTCCTGCTTCTCCTCCTGTTCATCGCCCTTGGCGGCGCGCTTGCCCTGCTGGCCTGGGCCGAGCTCGCCCCGTCCCGACGCGCACAGGAGCAGGCGCCCGCGCCCCCTCCCCCGGCCCGGAACGCGCTCCCGGCAGAGGCGGCCGACGCGCCGCCGCCCGAGGACGCCCATGACACGGTTCTGGCCCGGGTCGCGGCCGGGCTTGCACCGGCCGAGGCCGAGGCGGACGACACCGACGCCACCCTGACCCGCGTGCGCGGCTTCGCCCCGGGCGACCTGCTCGAGCTCGAGCTCGACATCCCCATCCCCGCCCCGGAGGAGATCCGCTTCGAACAGGCGGGCCCGCACACCCGGGTGCTGATCGCGGGCGCGCCGGTGCTGCTGATCGAGGACACCGTGGCCGCACGCCTGACCCCGGAAATCTTCCGTTTCCGAAGCAATGCCTGAAACGAAAAGGCCCCGACCGAAGCCGGGGCCCTGATCGGCGCCGTGCGGGGAAAGATCAGATCCCGACCTTGCGGCTTTCCTCGATGTAGATCTCGCGCAGGCGCTTCGACACCCGGCCCGGGGTGCCGTCGCCAAGGCTGACGCCATCCACTTCGACAATCGGCATCACGAAGGACGAGGCCGAGGTGTAGAAGGCCTCGTCGGCCGCCTGCGCCTCTTCGATGGTGAAGGGGCGTTCCTCGATCTCCAGCTGCGCCTCGCGCGCCATCTTCAGCACCGAGCCGCGGGTGATCCCGTGCAGGATGTCGTTCGACAGGTTGCGGGTGATGATCTTGTTGCCCTTGACGATGTAGCAGTTGTTCGACGAGCCCTCGGTGACGAAGCCGTCCTCGACGAACCAGGCGTCATCCTTGCCGGCCTTCTCGGCCGCCATCTTCGCCATCGAGGCCCAAAGGAGCTGCACGGTCTTGATGTCGCGGCGGTGCCAGCGCAGGTCCGGAACCGAGATCACCTTGATGCCGGTCAGCGCATGCGGGTCATTCGCCAGGCCCGGCTTCGACTGGGTGTACAGCACCACGGTCGCGGGCGTGCCGGCCGGCGGGAAGTGGAAGTCGCGATCGCCCGCGTTGCCGCGCGTCACCTGCAGATAGACGCCGCCGTCGGTGACGCCGTTCAGCTCGACCAGCTTGCGGTGGATCGCCAGCCATTCCTCGCGGCTGATGTCACAGGTCATCTCGAGCTCGCGCAGCGAGCGCTCGAGGCGGGTCATGTGGCCCTCGAACTCGATCAGCTTGCCATCGAGGACGCAGGTCACCTCGTAGACGGCGTCGCCCATGACGAAACCACGGTCGAAGATCGAGACCATGGCCTCTTCCTCGGGCAGATACTGGCCATTCAGATAGACGGTGCGGCTCATGCAGATCTCCTTCTCAGCCCCACAGGCCCGGTTCGGGCGGGAAAACGCGGCCTGCGTCGTAACACAGCGGCGTGTCGCGGTCTTCGGCCAGAAGCAGCGGCCCGTCAAGGTCAACAACCTCCGCGCCCTGCGCAACCAGCACCGCGGGCGCCATCGCGAGACTCGATCCGACCATGCAGCCGACCATCACCCGATAGCCCTCGGCACGGGCCAGATCGCGCAGCGCCAGCGCCTCGGTCAGACCGCCGGTCTTGTCGAGCTTGATGTTGATCATGTCATACTTGCCCTTGAGGTGGGCAAGGCTCGCGCGGTCATGACAGCTTTCATCGGCACAGACCGGCACCGGGCGGGCAAGCCCGATCAGGTCTTCATCGGCGGCCGCCGGCAGCGGCTGTTCGACCAGCGCGACGCCAAGGCGCACGAGATGCGGCGCGAGATCGGCATAGACCTCGGCGCTCCAGCCCTCGTTCGCGTCGACGATGATCGTCGAGGCGGGCGCGCCCGCCCGCACGGCTTCAAGCCGCGGCATGTCGTCGGGGGTGCCAAGCTTGATCTTCAGCAGCGGCCGCGCGGCATTCCTTGCCGCCGCCGCCCGCATCCGTTCGGGCGTGTCGAGCGAGAGCGTATAGGCGGTGGTCTGCGGCCCGGGCGCGGCAAGGCCCGCCAGCTCCCACACCCGCTTGCCCGCGGCCTTCGCCTCGAGATCCCACAGCGCACAGTCGACGGCATTGCGCGCGGCCCCCGGCGGCAGCGCCTCTTGCAGCTCGGCGCGGGTGATCGCGGCCGGAAGCGTCGCGATCTGCGCGGTCACCGTCTCAAGGCTTTCGCCATAGCGCGCATAGGGCACGCATTCGCCCCAGCCGGTCACGCCATTGCGCTCGATCCGCACCGTCAGCACCTTCGCCTCGGTGCGGCTGCCGCGCGAGATGGTGAAGACCTCGGCCAGGCGGAACACATCCGCGGTCACGGAAATCATCCCGTCCCCCCTTTTCTTGGCAAGAATAGTCCCGCCGAGGGCATCCCCCCGGCGGGTGTCACCGTCTCAGATCGCGGCGAGCGCGTCCACGAGCTTTTCCGCACCGAAGCGGAAGGGGTCGGTGGCGGGCAGGCCCATCTCGGCCTCGAGCCTGGCGAGATAGGCCTTCGCCTCGTCCTCGGCCATGTGCTGGGTGTTGACCGAGATGCCGACGACCACGCAGGCCGGGTTCGCCACGCGGGCGAGCGTCAGCGCCACGTCGCGCAGCGCCTCGAGCGAGGGCAGAGTGTAGCCCGGCAGGCCGCGCATGTGGGGCCGCGTCGGCTCGTGGCACAGCACCAGCGCGTCGGGCTGGCCGCCATGCACCAGCGCCATGGTCACGCCGGAATAGCTGACGTGGAACAGGCTGCCCTGCCCCTCGATCAGGTCCCAGTGCTCGGCGTCATTGTCGGGGGTCAGATATTCGACCGAGCCCGCCATGAAATCGGCGATCACCGCGTCAAGCGGCACGCCGTCGCCGGTGATGAGAATCCCGGTCTGGCCGGTGGCGCGGAAATCGGCCGCCATGCCGCGGGCGCGCATCTCCTTCTCGATGCAGAGCGCGGTGTACATCTTGCCGACCGAGCAGTCGGTGCCGACGGCCAGCATGCGCTTGCCCGTGCGCTTCACGCCATTCGCGATCGGATAGGCGACCGAGGGCACGCGCACGTCATGCAGGGTGCGGCCGCAGGCCTGCGCCACGGCAACAAGCTCGGGCTCGTCGCGCAGCAGGTTGTGCAGCCCCGACGCCAGATCGAAGCCCTCTTCCAGCGCCGCGACCAGAACCTTCTTCCACGCGGGCGAGATGATGCCGCCGCGGTTCGCCACGCCGATCACCAGCGTCCTGCAGCCGGCGGCCTTCGCCGTCGCGAGGTTCATGTCCGGCAGGCCCATGTCGGCCTTGCAGCCCTCCATCCGGTACTGGCCCACGGCGAATTCCGGGCGCCAGTCCTTGATGCCCTGCGCGACCTTCGCGGCCAGCTGGTCGGGCGCGTCGCCCAGGAAAAGAAGATAGGGGGTCTCGATCTGCGCCATGGGTTCCTCGGCCGTGCTGATGGGGTGTTTGGCGAAAGATTACCGCGGCCGCACCGGATTTCCTGAGAAACATGCGCCGCGATCGCACAGGACATCGCAGAATCTTCGACACTTTCTGAGATTTGTCGAAGAAAGATGCAAGTTTTCTTTCTGCCATGAAATTCATCACCACGACGGGCGCGCGATTCTGCGATTGCGAAACAAGGCTTGCATGCGGATGCGCAAGATTATATCCCAACGGCAACAAAACTCGTAACATACTTGCCGAGAGGTGCCATGAGCTTCCGCGTCCAGCCGCCTGCCCCCGCCCGTCCCAACCGCTGCCAGCTTTTCGGACCCGGCTCGCGCCCGGCGATCTTCGAGAAGATGGCCAGCTCGGCCGCGGACGTGATCAACCTCGACCTAGAGGATTCGGTCGCCCCCGACGACAAGGCGCAGGCCCGGCGCAACATCATCGCCGCCTCGCATGACATCGACTGGGGCAGCAAGTATCTGTCGGTGCGGATCAACGGCCTCGACACCCCCTATTGGTATCGCGACGTCGTCGAGCTGCTGGAAGAGGGCTCCGAGCGCATCGACCAGATCATGATCCCGAAGGTGGGCTGCGCCGCCGACGTCTATGCCGTCGATGCGCTGGTCACCGCGATCGAAGCCGCGAAGGGCCGCAAGAAGCGGATCTCGCTCGAGGTCATCATCGAGACCGCCGCCGGCATCGCCCATGTCGAGGAAATCGCCGCCTCGAGCCCGCGCCTGCAGGCGATGAGCCTGGGCGCCGCCGACTTCGCCGCCTCGATGGGGATGGCCACGACCGGCATCGGCGGCACGCAGGAAAACTACTACATGATCCGCGAGGGCGCGAAATACTGGTCGGACCCGTGGCACTGGGCGCAGACCGCGATCGTCGCCGCCTGCCGCACCCATGGCATCCTGCCGGTCGACGGCCCGTTCGGCGATTTCTCGGACGACGAGGGCTTCCGCGCGCAGGCGCTGCGCTCGGCCACGCTCGGCATGGTCGGCAAATGGGCGATCCATCCGAAGCAGGTCGCGCTGGCCAACGAGGTCTTCACGCCGTCGGAGGCCGCAGTCGCCGAAGCGCGCGAAATCCTTGCCGCGATGGAGAAGGCCAAGGCCGAGGGCGCCGGCGCCACCGTCTACAAGGGCCGTCTTGTCGATATTGCTTCGATCCGGCAGGCGGAAGTTATTGTCAGACAGTCCGAAATGATGAAAGGTTGAGCACTATGAAAACGATTCGCCCAGGCGAATCGGTCTGGATCCCGGAGCGGTGGGGAGGGGAGGCCCCGCCTGCATGAGGGAAACAGGGGCGCCCCGATCCAAGGATCGGGGCGTTTTCCTTTTCCGCCCCCTCAGACCAGCGGCAGCCGCACCTCGGTCAGCAGGTCGGCCGGCGCGGTGTCGCGCGGATCGTTCAGATAGACCTCGTAGGGCGCCGGGCCGGCCGCCACCTCGCCCGAGGCGGCAAGCCAGTCCTCGATGAACCCGCGCCCGGCCTCGGGCAGCTGATCGCAGGGGCCACGCAGCAGCATGACCGCGTATCGTCCCGCAGGATAACGGATTTCCTCGAACGGCGGGCGCAGCGCGAAGGCCTCGGTGACCAGCACGCAGGCATGGGCACGCAGGTCGGCCTCGGCGGTGCGGCGCGGATTGTCGTGCCCAACCGCCGCCGCGCGGCGCACCTGCGCCCAGTCCCCGGGGCCGAGCAGCTCGCGCAGCCGCTCGAAGCTGGTGCCCAGCTTGCGATAGTCGCCGCGGTGCAGCACCCCCGCCAGCCGCGCCGCGCCAAGTTCCCGAACCGAAATCTCGTGGCCCATCGGATCCGCTCCTTCACCCGTGCCGGATCCTCCCCGGTCCAGCATGCCACCGTGCAGGCGCTCCGTCACCTTCCCGCCGCGTCAGTTGCAATTCCCGCGCCGCGCCGGCATATAGTCGGCAGCACTGACGGAGGGTTTCGATGGCCACCTATCTCGAGTTCGAAAAGCCGCTCGCGGAAATCGAGGGCAAGGCGGAGGAGCTGCGGGCACTGGCGCGCGCCAACGAGGAGATGGATGTCGAGAAGGAGGCCGCCGCGCTCGACAAGAAGGCGGCGCAGCTGCTCAAGGACCTCTACAAGGATCTGAGCCCCTGGCGGAAGACCCAGGTCGCGCGCCATCCCGACCGGCCGCATTGCAAGGATTACATCGAGGCGCTGTTCACCGAATACACGCCGCTCGCCGGCGACCGGAACTTCGCCGACGACCACGCGATCATGGGCGGGCTTGCCCGCTTCAACGACGCGCCGGTGATGGTGATCGGCCACGAGAAGGGCCATGACACCGCAAGCCGGATCGAGCGCAACTTCGGCATGGCCCGCCCCGAGGGCTATCGCAAGGCAATCCGCCTGATGGACATGGCCGACCGCTTCCGGCTGCCGGTCATCACCCTCGTCGACACCCCCGGCGCCTATCCGGGCAAGGGCGCGGAAGAGCGCGGCCAAGCCGAGGCGATCGCCCGCTCGACCGAGAAATGCCTGCAGATCGGCGTGCCGCTGGTCTCGGTCATCATCGGCGAGGGCGGTTCGGGCGGCGCGGTGGCCTTCGCCACGGCGAACCGGATCGCGATGCTCGAGCATTCCGTCTATTCGGTGATCTCGCCCGAGGGCTGCGCCTCGATCCTGTGGAAGGATGCCGAGAAGATGCGCGAGGCCGCCGAGGCGCTGCGCCTGACCGCGCAGGATCTGAAGAAGCTTGCGGTGATCGACCGGATCATCAAGGAGCCGCTTGGCGGGGCACAGCGCGACCGCGCCGCGACCATCGCCTCGGTCGGTTCGGAGATCGCGCTGATGCTCGACGAGATGAAGGGCAAGAAGCCGGCCGAGCTGATCAAGGACCGCCGCCGGAAGTTCCTCGACATGGGCTCGAAGGGCCTCGCCGCGTGAACCCCTGGATCACCCTTGCCATCGCCGGGCTGCTCGAGGTGGTCTGGGCGGTCGGGCTGAAATACTCTGAGGGCTTCACCCGGCTGGTGCCCTCGGTGGTCACCGTGGTGACGGTGGTGATCAGCTTCCTGATGCTGGCGAATGCGATGCGCGCGCTGCCGGTCGGCACCGCCTATGCGGTCTGGAGCGGCATCGGCGCGCTTGGCACGATGATCTATGCCGCGATGTTCTTCACCGAACCGCTGAACCTGATGCACGGGCTGGGCGTGGTGCTGATCGTCGCCGGCATCGCCGCGCTGAAGATCGCCTGAGCCGTCTAGGTCCGGCGCCTCAGCGCCGGCCCGCGTCCTTCGCGACGAACCCCGCCTCGGCCATCAGCGCATCCGACGTGCCCTCGACCTCGGCCTCGATGCGCTCCATCAGCGGGTGCAGCTGCATCCCCGGCGCGATCGCCGGCAGATATTCGACGACGCCCACGCCCGAGCGGATCGGGAAGCCGCGCTTCGACCAGAACAGCCCGACATTGGTCGCCACCGGCACCACCGGCAGCCCCGTCGCCTCGTAGAGCGCGCCGATGCCCGGCTTGTAGCGCCGCTTCTCGCCCGGCTTCACCCGCGTGCCCTCGGGGTAGACGATGAGCTGACCGAGCCCCTCGCCCTGCTGCCGCGCCGTCACTTCCGACAGCATCACCTTCATCGCCTCCGATCCCTTCGAGCGGTCGATCGGGATGCAGCCCGCCTTCCAGGCGAACCAGCCCATCACCGGCACGCGCAGGATCTGCTTCTTCATGATGAAGGCACGCTCGGGCGCGTGGCGGGCAATGATCAGGATATCGAAGAAGCTCTGATGCTTGGCGCCGATGATGCAGTCCCCCACGGGCGGCTCTCCGCGGATCTCGTAGCTCAGGCCAAGATCGACCTTCGCCGCCCACAGAAGCGCATGGCTCCAGACCGAGGCGACGCGGTGCACGCCGCTGCGGCCGAACCACGGCACCTGGAAGATCACCCCCCACAGGCCGAGAACCAGCGTCACCAGCGCGATGTGGATGTAGAAGAAGACCGAGCGCAGATAGGTGAACCAGGTCACCTTGCCCGGGCGCATCTTGTCTGCCGGCACCATCAGCGCACCTCCTTCAGCATGCGGAAGGCCGCGTGGCGGGTCGCGCCAAAGGCCACAAGGGCTGCCAGCGGCGGGATGAACAGCGGCCAGAGCCAGCCCCAGCCGGTGAAGCCGAGCCCCGTGAGGAAGCCGCCGGCCTCGTCCGTGGCGGGCAGCAGCGCGATGGCGATCATCGCGACCACGGTGCCCGCGGCGGCGCCGGTCAGCCCGCGCAGGGTGAAGCGGCGCACGAAGGCCTGGGCGATGAAGGCGTCGCGCGCGCCGACCAGCCGGAGCGTGCGGATCACCTGCCCGTTCGCGGCAAGCGCCGCCTGCGCGGCAAGGGTGATCATCCCCGCCATCGCCCCGCCGATCAGGATCATCGACAGCCAGCCGAGGAACCGCAGCCGGCCGGCGGCCGCAACCAGCGGCCGGCGCCAGCGCGTGTGGTCATCGAGCACCGCCCCGGGCGCCTCGGCCGCAAGCCGCAGCCGCAGCCCCTCGGTGTCCATGCCCTGCGCGGTCTCGGTCAGCTCGACCAGCTTCGGCAGCGGCAGGCTGTCGACCGGCAGGTCGGGCCCGAACCACGGATCGAGCAGCTTCTTCATCTCGGCGTCGTCGAGGGCGCGATAGCTCTCGACCCCGGGCGTCGTCGACAATGCGTCGAGCACCGCCTTGGTCTGCGCCTCGATCTGCTCGGGCGGGGCCGAGATCCGGATCGTGGCCGAGCGCGCCAGCGCCTCGGACCAGCGATCTGCGAGCCGGCCGGAGGCGAGCGACAGCGCCAGCGCGAAGACGGCGAGGAAGGCCATCGCCGCCGAGGTCAGCACGGTCAGGTTGGCCGTGTGCCCCGAGGGCGGCACGACGCGGTCGGTGGCGCTCATGTCGGCGCGGAACATCGTCAGTCGCATCATCACAGATCCGCCCCCGCCAGATGCAACCGCCGGTTCGCGATCCGCAGCACCCGGGCCGAGACCTGCGCCTTCGCCTGACGGATCAGGTTCAGGTCATGGGTGGCGATCACCACGGTCTTGCCCATCCGGTTCAGCTCGACCAGCAGCGACAGCAGGCGCAGCGACATCTCCCAGTCGAGGTTGCCGGTCGGTTCGTCGGCGATGATCACCTCGGGCGACATCATCACCGCGCGGGCCAGTGCCGCGCGCTGACGCTCGCCGCCCGAGAGCTGCGGCGGCAGCGCACCGGCCTGCGCCCGCAGCCCGACCCAGCTCAGCAGCTCGCGCAGCTCGGCCCCGTCGACCGAGCGCCCGGTCACCGTCAGCGGCAGCGCCACGTTCTCGGCCACCGGCAGGTGGTCGAGGAACTGGCAGTCCTGATGCACCACGCCGATCTTCTGCCGGACATGGGCGATGTCGTCGCGCGTCATCGTGCGCACGTCCTGCCCGAACAGGTTCAGATAGCCCGCCGAGGGCAGCATCTCGGCATAGCACAGCTTGAGAAAGCTGGTCTTGCCCGCCCCGGACGGGCCGGTGAGGAAATGGAACGATCCGGGCACCAGCTTCAGCGTCATCTCGGCGACGAGCTCGCTCCCGCCGTAGCCCATGGCGACATTTTGCAGCTCGATCACTGCACGGCCCCTTCATCTGGTGGCACCGGGACGGAATTGTCCTCGGAACGCAAACCCTTGGATATTGATCACGCGCTTGCTACAACATGTACAGAAGAATTGCCAGAATGGCTTGTGACAGCGGGATGGGAGCGGGCATGCGGCTGATCTGCCCGAATTGCGGCGCACAATATGAGGTCGACGACGCGGTGATCCCGGAGGCCGGGCGCGACGTTCAATGTTCCGCCTGCGGGCAGCTGTGGTTCCAGAAGAGCCGCACCATGCTCGAGGCCGAGGAGGACGGGACGCCCGAGGCTCTCGCCGCTCCGGAGGGGTGGGAGATCCCCGAAGAGGACATGCCCGAGGCGCCGGCAGAGGCCGCGCCCGAGGCGGTTGGCGCGGACGCGCCGCCTGCCGGGCCGGAAGACGAAGAGCCCGAGGATCCCGAAGACGCGGCGCTGGCCGAAGCACTGGCCGAGATCGCCGCAGAGGAGGCGCCTGCGGAGGTTGTGCAGGCGGAAGAGGCCATCGCAGAGCCCTCCCCGGCGTCCGCGCCTGCCCCCGCGCCCGCAGCCGAGCCCGCGGCCCCGCCGCAGCGCCGCACGCTCGATGACAGCCTGCTTGCGATCCTGCGAGAAGAAGCCGAGCGCGAGGCCCGCGCCCGCCGCGCCGAGGGCACGGCCGCGCCCCTCGAGACGCAGGAAGAGATGAACCTCGAGCCGCCGCCCACGGCCGCGGCGAGCCGTGCCGCCGCCAAGCTCGCGGCCATCGCCGCCGCGCCCTCGGCGCGCACCGTGCCCGATTTCAGCGACCTGTCCACCTCCGAGGAAGCGCTCGAAGAAGAACGCTTCGCCGATCTGAACGAGCGCGAGGATGCCCCCGCAGGCGGTGCCCCGCGCGGCCGCGGCCGGCTGCCGGATATCGAGCAGATCAACTCGACCCTGCGGGCGAGCGCCGACCGCGCCGGCGAGGCCGCGGCGCATGACACGCCGCAAGTGCTCGCGCGGCAACGCTCGGGCTTCCGGCTCGGCTTCACGCTGGTGATGGGGGCCGCCGTGGTGCTGGCCGCGCTTTACGGCCTTGCGCCCCGGCTTGGCGCCGCGGTGCCGCCGCTTGCCCCCGCGCTCCGCGCCTATGTCGGCGCGGTGAACGAGGGGCGGGTCTGGCTCGATGGCCAGCTGCGCGGCGTGATCGAGACCCTGCAGCCGCACACCAAAGGCTGAGCGCGCCGGCCCGGCCCGCTCAGAACCGGTCGAGCAGCCGTTTCAGATAATCGCGCTCGTCCTCGGGCCGCAGCCGTTCGCCCGAGCGGCGGCGGATCTCGTCGAGCAGATCCTGCGCGCGGCGGCGCACGTCCTCGCCCGAGAGCAGGTCCTGATTGCTGGTGATCCGCCCGCCCTCGCCCGTCGTCCGGCCGAGCGGGTCGCGCGGCAGCTCGCGCGCGCCATTGCCGCCCGTCGCATCGCCCATCCGCTGTTCGCCCTCGGCGCCCTGCCCCGGCGTGCCGCGGCCCTGCTCCTCGGCCATCGCCTGACCAAGGTTGCGCATGCCCTCGCGCAGCGCCTCGATCGCGTCGGCCTGCCGGTCGAGCGCGGCGCCGTTCTCCCCCTGCCGCAGCGCCTGCTCGGCGCGGTCCATCGAGCGCCCCGCCTCTTCGAGGCGCTGGCGCGCGGCATCGCCCGCCTCGGCGCCAAGCCGCGGCATCAGCCCGCGCTGGCGGTCAAGCTCGCGGCGCAGCGCGCGCTGCCGGTCGGCCAGGCTCTGCCCGCCATCCGTGGCTCCCTGCCCGTCGGGCACGGCCTCGTTGCCCATGCCGTCCTGCCCGGCCCCCGGCGGCTGCTGCATCTGCCGGAAGGCGTCATCGGACAGCTTCTGCTGCTCGCGCAGGGTCTCGCCCAGGTCCTTCATCGACTGGCTGCCGGGGCCGTCGCCCTGCCCGCCCTGGCCCTGCGTGACCTTCAGGTTCTGCATCATCCGGGCGAGCTGATCGAGCAGCTCCTGCGCCTCGGCCATGCGCCCCTCTTCCATCAGCTTCTGGATCGCGTCCATCATCTGCTGGATCTGGTCGCCGGTAATCTGCTGGCTCGGCCCCTGCTGGCCGAATTGCGGGCCCTGCTCCTTTTGCGCGTCGCGCTCGGCCAGCATCTTCAGGTAATTGTCGGTCGCCTCCTTCAGCTCCTGCATCAGCTTGGCGATCTCGTCCTTCGAGGCGCCGTTGCGCATCGCCTCGCTCAGCCGCTGCTGCGCCTGCTCCATCGCGGCCAGCGCATCCGAAAGCCCGCCATCCTCGAGCAGCTCGGCCATCTGCCACAGCATCGCCGCCACCTCGTCGCGCACCTCGGGCGTCAGCCCCGGCACCTCGACCCGCCGCGCGGCCAGCCGCAGCGTCGGCGCCATGTCGGCCTTCGGGAACAGCCCCTCGGGGCGGTTGGTGATCGCGCGCAGGATCTCGGCGGTGCGCGGGCCGTTCTCGCGCGACCACAGCAGATCGCGGCGCGCCTCGATCAGCGCCGCGGCGCGCGGGTCGAAGAAGCGCCGGCCGGGCAGCACCAGATGCTGCACCCCGGTGTCACCCATCTGCCCGCGGCCATCCGTCACCGACAGGCTCAGCGTCACCGGCAGGTTCGCCCAGGGGTGCTCGGCCGCATCCTCGACCAGCGCCTCGGAGAAATCGGCGCGCGAGCCCGAGATCGGCATCGGCAGGTCATAGACCAGATCCGGCCGCGGCTCGGGCGCGACGCTCAGCCCATAGCGGCGGTCGACCGCCTCCAGATCAAGGGTGATCCGCGCCTCGCCGGCGGTCACGGCGTAATCGTCAAGCGCGTGGAAGGGCTGCGAGAGCTTGCCGTCGGCGCGCCGTTCCGCCTGCCCCACCAGCACCACCGAGGGCGCCGCGTCGGGCAAAAGCGTGACGATGAAATCGCGCCCGCCGGTGCCGCCCAGATGGATGCGCCCCGAGCGCACCGCCTCGAAATCGCGGCGCTGCGGATCGGCGGCGGCATCGGGCGCGGCGGCGGGGTTCGAGACGCTTTCCTCGAAGGGCACCGGCGCGCCGTAGAAGCGGAAGGAAAAGCGCGTGCCCTCGGGCAGCGCCACCGCGTCATGTTCCAGCTTGTTGAGGTAGAGCCCGGGCTTGCCGGTATAGCGCGGCGGCTCGGCCCAGCCTTCCCAGCTCGGCCCCATCGCCGCCTCGGCGCCGCCCGGCGTGCCGGGGCGGGCGCCGGGTTCGAAGAGCGCCAGTGGCGCACCGAAGATCAGCGCCATCACCGCGGCGCTCAGCGCCGCGATGCGCAGCGCGAAAGGGTCGCGGGGGGCAAGGTCGGGCGCGGGCGGCACCGGACGGGCACCCGCCGCGGCACGTGCGCTGCGGTCGAGATGCGCCTGCCAGAGCGCAGCGCTTGCCGGGTCGGTCTGGCCAAGCGCCATCGCATCGGTGAGCGCGGTGAGCGGCCGGCCCGGCAGCGTCGCGTCAAGCCGGGCGATCGCCTCGGCCCGTGTCGGCCAGCGAAAGCGCCACAGGCCGGCGCCGAGCGCGGCGATCAGCGCAAGGCCAAAGATCCCCGCCGCGATGCGCCCGCCACCGGGCGGCAGCAGCGCGGGCAGGCGGAAGGCGAGCGCGGTAAAGGCCAGTGCCAGCAGCGACAGCGCCGGCCAGAACGCCCGCAGACCCCGCTCCAGCGCCAGCCCCGCCCGGGTCAGCGCAATCGGGCGGGCCAGCGCCGCGATCGGCGCTGTGGGGGCGGAACGGGGGCGTCGCTGCATCTTGCCTTTCCGGCCCCGGGCAAAGGTGCCTAGAGCCACTCGGGGATGCTATCGCGGGCGAGCATTTCCTCAAAGCTCGGACGCGCACGAATGACAGCGAAGTGATCCCCCTGCACCAGAACCTCGGGGATCAGCGGCCGCGAATTGTATTCCGAGGCCATCACCGCGCCATAGGCCCCGGCCGAGCGGAAGGCGATCAGATCGCCCGGCGCGAGCGGCGTCAGGGCGCGGGCGCGGGCGAAGGTGTCGCCGGTCTCGCACACCGGGCCGACCACGTCGAAGGGGGTGGCGGGGGTGCCGGGCGCGGGCTCGACCACCGGCACGATGTCGTGCCAGGCGCCATACATCGAAGGCCGCACCAGGTCGTTCATCGCGGCGTCGACGATCAGGAACTTGCGCCCCTCGCCTTCCTTCACATAGATCACGTCCGAGACGAGCAGCCCGGCATTGCCCGAGATCAGCCGGCCCGGCTCGATCTCGATCTCGCAGCCGAGATCGCCGAGCACGTCCTTGACCACACCGACATATTCGACCGGCAAGGGCGGCGCCTCGTTCGAGCGGGTGTAGGGGATGCCGAGACCACCGCCCAGATCGAGCCGGCGGATATCATGGCCGTCGGCGCGCAGGTCCAGCGTCAGCTCGCGCACCTTGCGGAAGGCCGCCTCGAACGGGCCGAGCTCGGTCAGCTGGCTGCCGATATGCACATCGACACCGATCACGTCGAGGCCCGGCAGGCTGGCCGCCAGCGCATAGACGGCACGCGCCTTGGCGATCGGGATGCCGAACTTGTTCTCCGACTTGCCGGTGGCGATCTTCTCGTGGGTATGGGCGTCGACATCGGGGTTCACCCGCAGCGCGACGGGCGCGGTGACGCCCAGCCCGGCGGCGATTTCGGAAATCGCCAAGAGCTCGGGCTCGCTCTCGACGTTGAACTGGCGGATGCCGCCGGTCAGCGCGAGGTGGATCTCGTCCCGGGTCTTGCCGATACCCGAAAAGACGATGCGGTCGCCCGGCACGCCCGCGGCCTTCGCCCGGCGATACTCGCCGCCCGAGACCACATCCATGCCCGCGCCCAGATCGCCCAGAAGCTTGAGCACCGCAAGGTTCGAGTTCGACTTGATCGCGAAGCAGACGAGATGCGGCGTGTCGCCGAACGCCTCGTCGAACAGGTGGAAGTGCCGCGTCAGCGTCGCGGCGGAATAGACATAGAAGGGCGTGCCGACCGCCGCGGCGATCTCGGGGATCGCGACATCCTCGGCGTGAAGCACCCCGTTGCGGTAGAGAAAATGGTCCATTGCGCCCTCGTTCCGGTTTCGCCCCGTTTAACGCGAAGCGCCCCGCGGGAAAAGCCAACTATTGTGTCGGGAACAGGGCGCGCGGGCCTCAGAACCCCGCGCCGAGACCGAACGGGCCCAGATGGGTGCCGACGAAACCGCGGCCGGCGCCGGTCACGCCAACCCGGACCGGGCCGAGGCCGCCCGAGACCACGCCGCTTGTCTGCCCGTCGGGGCCGACACGGACCCCGGCACGCGGGGCACAGCCGGCAAGACACACCGCGAGCAGAAGACCCGCGGCGCGCGCCGTCACAGGTGCCCGACCACGCCGAGGCTCGCCTCGCCGGTGACCGTCACGCCGGTCACCGGAACGGCCGGACCGCCCTTCGGCGGCGTCGGCGCACCGTCGACACCGCAGGCCGCCAGGGCCACAAGCCCGGTCAGGAGCAGCACAACCTTCATCACGGCCTCCTCAGCCCAGCACCTGCTTCCAGCGCGCGATCTGCGCGCGGACCTGATCGGGTGCGGTGCCACCGTAAGACTGCCGCGAAGCGACCGAGTTGTGAACCCCGAGCACGCGGAAGATGTCCTCGGTGATCGCCGGATTGACCGACTGCATCTCGGCAAGGCTGAGGTCAGGCAGATCGACGCCCTTCTTCTCGGCCATCGCGACCAGCGTGCCGGTGACGTGATGCGCCTCGCGGAAGGGCAGCCCCGCCTCGCGCACCAGCCAGTCGGCGAGGTCCGTCGCGGTCGAGAAGCCGTTCGAGGCCGCGGCCTCCAGCTTGTCGCGGTTCACCGTGAGGTCGGAGATCATCCCGGTCATCGCCGCGAGCGCCAGCATCAGCGTGTCGGCGGCGTCGAAGACCTGTTCCTTGTCTTCCTGCATGTCCTTGGAATAGGCGAGCGGCAGGCCCTTCATCACGGTGAAGAGCGCGACGGTCGCGCCCAGGATGCGGCCGATCTTCGCGCGGATGAGTTCCGCGGCATCGGGGTTGCGCTTTTGCGGCATGATCGACGAGCCGGTCGACCACTTGTCCGACATCGCGACGAAGCGGAACTGCGCCGAGGACCAGATCACCAGCTCTTCCGCCATCCGGCTCAGGTGCACGGCGCAGATCGACGAGGCCGAGAGGAACTCGAGCGCGAAGTCGCGGTCGGACACGGCATCGAGGCTGTTCGCCATCGGCCGGTCGAAGCCGAGCGACTCGGCGGTCATGTGGCGGTCGATCGCAAAGCCGGTGCCGGCCAGCGCCGCGGCGCCGAGCGGGCTTTCGTTCATCCGCTTGCGCGCATCGGTGAAGCGGCCGAGGTCGCGAGCGAACATCTCGACATAGGCCATCATGTGATGGCCGAAGGTGACCGGCTGCGCCGTCTGCAGATGGGTGAAGCCCGGCATCACCCAGTCGGCCGTCACCTCGGCGCGGGCGACGAGCGCCCGGATCAGCGCGTCGAGGCCCTTGATCGCGGCATCGGCCTGATCGCGCACCCACAGGCGGAAATCGGTCGCGACCTGGTCGTTGCGGCTCCGCGCCGTGTGCAGACGGCCCGCGGGCTCGCCAATGATCTCCTTCAGACGCGCCTCGACGTTCATGTGAATGTCTTCAAGCGCGGTCGAGAACGGGAACTTGCCGGCCTCGATCTCTGACAAGACCGTGAGCAGGCCTTCCCGGATCGCCGCGGCATCGCTATCGGTAAGGATGCCCTGCGCCGCGAGCATCGCGGCATGGGCCCGGCTGCCGCGGATGTCCTGGGCGTAAAGTCGCTTGTCGAACCCGATCGAGGCGTTGATCGCCTCCATGATCGCGTCCGGGCCGGCGGCGAAACGCCCGCCCCACATCGCGTTCGAGGATTTTTCCGTGCTGTCGGTCATCGGTCGGCCCTTTGTCAGGAGGCATCATGCTGCGGTTGTTCGTCCTTTATACGGCCCTGAGCCTCACTGCAAATGCCGCCGCGGCCGCCGATCTTGGCGCGCTGAAGACCGATGACATGAAGAAGCTCGTCGTCTACGAGCAGCCGCTCGCCACGCCCGAGCTGCCCTTCGTCGACGAGACCGGGGCCGAGCACCGCCTGACCGAGTTCCGCGGCAAGGTCGTGCTGCTGAACCTCTGGGCCACCTGGTGCGCGCCCTGCCGGGTCGAGATGCCCGGGCTCGACGCGCTGCAGGGCGAGCTTGGCGGCGCGGATTTCCAGGTGGTGACGCTGGCCACCGGCCGTAACCCGCAGCCGAAGATCGCGAAATTCTTCGAGGAAGCCGGGGTGACCCGGCTGCCCCGCTTCCAGGACGAGAAGCAGACGCTGTCGCGCGCCATGGGCGTGATGGGGCTGCCGGTCAGCGTGCTGATCGATCGCGACGGCCACGAGGTGGCGCGGCTGATCGGCGAAGCGGACTGGAACGGCCCCGCCGCCCGCGCCGTGATCGAGGCGCTGATCGCCGACTGAACGGCCGCTCAGGCGGCCTTGCTGGCGCGCAGATAGCTGCCCATCGACAGGCCGATCTTTTCCGACAGGCGCATGATCGTCTCGAGCCGCCCCTTGATCTCGGCATGGAAGGCGTCGAGCTGGTCGATGGTGGCGGCCAGCCCGCCGGTGTCGCGCATCCGCCCGCATTCGACGCGACCAAGCACCCGGATCGTGTCGAGGCCGAGCATGTGGCGGCGCACCTCGGCGCTTGCCCGGTTCAGCGTGGCCGAATGCTCGACCGCGCGCAGCATCGCCTCGCGCCCGTCGCGGGCGCAGTCCCGCTCAAGCCCCAGCAGAAGCGTGCGCTCGACCTCCCAGTCGATGCCCGGAGCCGGCGCGGCGGCGGCGATGCTCGCGGTCATCTCGCCCAGAACCCGCCCGCAGCCAAGCAGGAACAGCGCTTTTGCCACCTCGCGCGAGACCCGGTCGATCAGGCTGTCGCGGGCGCCGGCAAAGCTGTGCAGCCGCGCCGAGATCGCCTGCGACGAGATCTTGTAATTCTCCGAGATCGCCGAGATCGGCCCGCCCGTCGGCTCCATCCGCGAGGCGACGATGCGCATGTTGTTCGGGATCGACTGCAGCGAATCGAAGCTGCGCAGCAGGCGCCCCTGCTCGCGCGCGGTTTCCTCGAGCGCCTCGTTCATCTCGGTCAGCACCCGGGTGCGGGCATCCGCCGGCCGTTCGAGCCGCGCATCGCGCGCCGTCAGCTCCTGCCCGAGCGCATAGGCCATGAAGCTCGTGTAGCTGGAAAACCCCTTCTTGTGCGCCACCCCGCGCAGCCACTGCGCCGCCGCCTCGGGGTCGAGCCCCTCCTGTTCGTGCGCGATCAGCTCCTCATAGATCTCGCGGATCTGGCCGAAAAGCGGCGAGGAGGGTTTCAGCCGCACCGACAGGAAGCCCCCCGCGATCGGCAGCATCACCGCGAAGACCCAGTAATGCTGCCCGGATTTCGCGCGGTTCTTGACATAGGCCCCCATCGGATTGCCCTTGCCGAGCGCCCCCCACAGGATGTGGAACACCCCCCGCGGCGTGTCCGGATGGCGCACCAGCCGGTGCGGTGCGCCCAGCAGCTCGGCCCAGTCATAGCCCGAGACACGCTGGAAGACGTCATTGCCCGCAAGGATCACCCCGCGCGGGTCGGTGCGCGAATAGAAGAGTTCGGAAAAGGCGAAGGGGACCTCGCCCGACGAACTGCGCGCGATCTCTGCCTGACTGGCCATGTGCCCCCCGCTTGACGTGCGGCACCAGACTAGACGCGCGGCCTTACCGAAGCGTTTACGCGGCCGGAAACCGTTTCTTTACCATGGGGAAAGATTTTCCCGCACCTTTACGCGTTGTTAGCAAGCCGCGCGGAGGATGGCAGGGTCCGCAACGGGAGACGAAGATGTCGAAACGCGAATTGCCGCCTCAGGAGCCGATCGAGCCTGCGCTCACGAGCCCGCTGGATTTCGCCATCGCCCAGCGGGACCGGGACGTGATCGACATGGTGCGCCGCGCGATCGAACGGCGCGACGTGATCCTGGCCTTCCAGCCGATCGTGCGCACCGCAAGCCCCGATCGCCCCGCCTTCTACGAGGGGCTGATCCGCGTGCTCGACGAGACCGGGCGGATCATTCCAGCCAAGGATTTCATGGAAACGGTCGAACGGACCGAACTGGGCCGCCGGCTCGACTGCCTCGCCCTCGAAATGGGGCTCGCCTCGCTCGCCGAGGACCGCCACCTGCGGCTGGCGATCAACATGTCGGCGCGCTCGATCGGCTATCCCGACTGGATGAAGACCCTGAACAAGGGGCTCGCACTTGACGACACCGCGGCCGAACGGCTGATTCTCGAAATCACCGAGAGCTCGGCGATGAGCATGCCCGAGATCGTCAGCGTCTTCATGCGCGACCTGCAGGCGCGCGGCGTCAGCTTCGCGCTCGACGATTTCGGTGCGGGCTACACCTCGTTCCGCTACCTGCGCGAGTTCTTCTTCGACATCCTGAAGATCGACGGCCAGTTCATCACCGGCATCGCCGAGAATGCCGACAACCAGGTGCTGACCGCCGCGCTGATCTCGATCGCGCAGCATTTCGACATGTTCACCGTTGCCGAGGCGGTCGAGAACGCCGCCGACGCCGCCTTCCTCACCTCGCTCGGCATCGACTGCATGCAGGGCTACTATTTCGGCGCGCCGACGGTGATGCCGCCCTGGAAGATGCCGGAATCGGCAAAGGTGAAACGCGCCTAGCGGAACTGCGAAATTTGCGCAAAATACGAAATAAAATTGCGCAACTGTTTGCGCCAACGTCGGAAATCTCCTTGACCTGCCTCCCGCATGGGGCATGCTGCAGACCGGAAAGGGGCAGCCATCCACGCCCCGGGATCCTGTGAGGAGAGAATCCATGACCAATGTCGTGATCGTCTCGGCGGCGCGCACCGCCGTCGGCAGTTTCAACGGCTCTTTCGCCAATGTTCCGGCCCATGAGCTGGGCGCGTCCGTGCTCGAGGCCGTGGTTGCCCGTGCCGGCATCGAGAAGGGCGAAGTGTCGGAAACCATCCTCGGCCAGGTGCTGACCGCGGCCCAGGGCCAGAACCCGGCCCGCCAGGCGCATATCAAGGCCGGCCTGCCGATCGAATCGGCCGCCTGGGGCATCAACCAGGTCTGCGGTTCGGGTCTGCGCTCGGTCGCGCTCGGCGCCCAGCACATCCTGTGCGGCGACGCCGAGATCGTCATCGCCGGCGGCCAGGAAAGCATGTCGCTCAGCACCCATGCCGCGCATCTGCGCGCCGGCCAGAAGATGGGCGACCTGAAATTCATCGACACGATGATCAAGGACGGGCTGTGGGACGCCTTCAACGGCTATCACATGGGCCAGACCGCGGAGAACGTCGCGGCGCAGTGGCAGATCACCCGCGAGATGCAGGACGAATTCGCCCTCGCCTCGCAGAACAAGGCCGAGGCGGCACAGCTTGCCGGCAAGTTCAAGGACGAGATCGTCCCCTTCTCGGTGAAGACCCGCAAGGGCGAGACCATCGTCGACGCCGATGAATACATCCGCCACGGCGCCACGCTCGAATCGATGCAGAAGCTGAAGCCCGCCTTCATCAAGGACGGCACGGTCACCGCCGGCAACGCCTCGGGTATCAACGACGGCGCCGCCGCGGTGCTGCTGATGTCGGAAGCCGAGGCCGAGAAGCGCGGCCTGACCCCGCTCGCGCGCATCGCCTCCTGGGCGACCGCGGGCGTCGATCCCTCGATCATGGGCTGCGGCCCGATCCCCTCGTCGCGCAAGGCGCTGGCCAAGGCCGGCTGGAGCGCGGCCGACCTCGACCTGATCGAGGCGAACGAGGCCTTCGCCGCCCAGGCCTGCGCGGTGAACAAGGACATGGGCTGGGATCTGTCGAAGGTGAACGTGAACGGCGGCGCCATCGCCATCGGCCACCCGATCGGCGCCTCGGGCTGCCGCATCCTGAACACGCTGCTGTTCGAAATGAAGCGGTCGGGCGCGAAGAAGGGCCTTGCCACGCTGTGCATCGGCGGCGGCATGGGCGTCGCGATGTGCATCGAGGGGCTGTGACGCATCAGCGAGACAGTTTTTGAAAATTCTGCGCGCAACATTGTTGCGCGCAAGGTTCTTCTTGAGTAACAGCGTTTCAAAGGCATTTGATCCAGAGGAGGAGTCATGTCCAGAGTTGCACTTGTTACCGGGGGGTCGCGCGGCATTGGTGCCGCGATTTCGATCGCCCTGAAGAATGCGGGCTACACCGTTGCGGCGAACTATGCCGGCAACGACGAGGCCGCGGCCAAGTTCACCGCCGAGACCGGCATCAAGACCTACAAGTGGTCGGTCGCCGATTATGATGCCTGCGTCGCGGGCATCGCCAAGGTCGAGGCCGATCTCGGCCCGGTCGACGTGCTGGTGAACAACGCGGGCATCACCCGCGACGCCCCCTTCCACAAGATGACGCGCGAACAGTGGAAAGAGGTGATGGACACCAACCTGTCGGGTCTGTTCAACATGACCCATCCGCTGTGGCCCGGCATGCGCGACCGCAAGTTCGGCCGCGTGATCTCGATCTCGTCGATCAACGGGCAGAAGGGGCAGTTCGGCCAGGCCAACTATTCGGCGGCGAAGGCGGGCGACATCGGCTTCACCAAGGCGCTGGCGCAGGAAGGCGCGCGCGCGGGCATCACCGTCAACGTGATCTGCCCGGGCTACATCGCCACCGAGATGGTGATGGCGGTGCCGGAAAAGGTGCGCGAATCGATCATCGCGACGATCCCGGTCGGCCGTCTGGGCGAACCCGAGGACATCGCGCGCTGCGTCGTCTTCCTCGCCTCGGACGAGGCCGGCTTCATCACCGGCTCGACGATCACCGCGAACGGCGGTCAGTATCTGACCTGATTTGCCCTTGGCAAAACGGCAAGAGGCCCGCATGGTGCGGGCCTCTTTGCATTTCGAGGACCAGATGTCGCGCAAGCAAGCCACTTTGATCGGTTTTTCCGCCGTTGCCCTCTGGGCGCTGCTGGCGCTGTTCACCGTCGGATCGGCCCCGGTGCCGCCCCTGCAGCTGAACGCGATCTGCTTCGCAATCGGCGGCGCCATCGGGCTGGTCTGGGTCGCCGCGACCGAAGGCTTCGGCGTGCTCAAGCGGATCTCGTGGAAGGTCTATGCCTTCGGCACGGTGGCGCTCTTCGGCTATCACCTGCTCTATTTCTCGGCGCTGCGGCTCGCGCCGCCGGCCGAGGCGAGCCTGATCGCCTATCTCTGGCCTTTGCTGATCGTGCTGTTTTCCGGCCTGCTGCCGGGCGAGAAGCTGCGCGGGCTGCATGTCGTCGGCGCGCTGATCGCCTTTGCCGGCGCCGCGCTGATCGTCACCCGCGGCGGCATCTCGGCCCGGGCCGAGGCGCTGCCGGGCTATGGGCTTGCGCTGCTCTGCGCGCTGACCTGGTCCAGCTATTCGCTGATCTCGCGCCGCCTCGGTCAGGTGCCGACCGCGGCCGTGGCGGTCTATTGCCTGGCCACGGCGGTGCTGTCCGCCGTCGCCCATGTCGCACTCGAGGACACGCTCTGGCCCGTCGGGGCCCGCGGCTGGATCTCGGTTCTGGCTCTGGGGATCGGGCCGGTGGGGCTGGCCTTCTACACCTGGGACATCGGCGTCAAGCGCGGCGACATCCAGATGCTGGGCACGGCCTCCTACGCGGCTCCCTTGCTGTCGACGCTCGCGCTGATCGTGGCGGGCGTCGCGGCCGCCAGCCCGGTGCTGGTGCTGGCAGCCGCCATGATCGCCGCCGGGGCCTTCCTCGCCGCCATGGCCGGTCGATCGCGCTGAACGTGGCCCGGCCGCCATCCGGGCCGGGAAGGCGTCAGGCGGTCACGCCTTCGAGGCGGCTGATCTGTTCCTTGATGCGGAGTTTCTGCTTCTTCAGTTCGGCAATATGCAGATCGTCGAAGCTCGGGGTCCGGGTCGCCTTTTCGACCTCGACCGACAGGGCCTGATGTTTCTTGCGAAGTTCGGTGATGTGCGAACCAAGCGACATTGCAGTCTCCTCTCTTGTTACCGTTATCAGAGTGCAGCACGTTTTTTGAGTCGTGTCACGCGCCTGTCGCACTGGCGCGACAGAATGTCAGATCGGGTCGCGAAATCTTGCGAAAGGATCAGGGCTCCATGCGCAAGACTTCGCCGCAGCGCAGCACATCTTGCGCAATTTTCGTCAAATCCTCGGCATCACCGGCATGCACCGGCGCCGCATGCAGCACCAGCGGCGCGAGCAGGGCGAAGGGCCCCCGCCCGCCCTTGCGTGCCTGAACGATCACCCGCCCGGCCGCCCGGCCCGTGCGCGCCGCGATCGGCAGCACGCGGATCGAGCCGCCCTGCCCCGCCATCGCGGTCAGCAGCTCGGGCAGGCGGTCGGCGTTCTGGATCACCGTCAGCCAGCCGCCCGGCACCAGACGACGATAGCCCGAGGTCACCCACTCGGCCAAGGGGGTTGCCTCGCGCTGCGCCGTTTCGCGCCCGGGATCGGCGGCGGCGGTGCCGCCCATCGGCGCGAAATAGGGCGGGTTGGCGATGACGTGATCGAAGCTGCGCGCCCGCAGGGACGGCGGCATCGCGGCAAGGTCGCCCTCGACGACCTCGACGGCGATGCCATTCGCCGCGGCATTGGCGCGGGCAAGCGCCGCATAGGCGGGCTGCAGTTCCAGCCCGGCAAGCCGCAGATCGGGCACGCGCCAGCCAAGGCACAGGCTCGCCACCCCGGCGCCGCAGCCAAGCTCGAGCACCGCCTGCCCCGGCCGCGCCGGACAGGCCGCGGCCAGCAGCACCGGGTCCATCGCGGCGCGATAGCCCTTGCGCGGCTGCGCCACCAGAAGCCGGCCGTCGAGGAAGCGGTCCTGCGTCAGATCTTCGGGCGCGAACATCAGTCGGAGCCGATCCGGTTGTCGGCCAGAATCGCCCGCGCCATGAAGGCGTCGCGCTCTGCCACCATCAGCCGGCGCGGCAGAATTCCAAGGCTGCCCTCGAGCACGCTCATATGGACGTCCATCTGAAAGGCCGTTATACCCTCGCCCTCGAGAAGGGCCGTCGCCAGGGCAAGTTTCACCGGGTCCGTGGTGCGCAGAAGCTCTTTCATGTTCCCTCACTTAGGGGCAGTGTGACGCCCTGTCGAGACGAGGGGAAGCGGGAAGGAAGAAGAATGAGCCTGGACGACAAGGCCACGAAGCCGCACGACCGCCTGGCGCAGGCGCTGGCCGCCGAGATGGAGGCGGTGAACGTGCTGATCCGCGACCGGATGAGCTCGGAACACGCGCCGCGCATCCCCGAGGTGACGGCCCATCTGATCGAGGCCGGGGGCAAGCGGCTGCGGCCGATGCTGACCCTCGCCGCGGCCAAGGTCTGCGGCTATGAGGGGCCCTATCACGTCCACCTCGCCGCGACGGTCGAATTCATCCACACCGCCACGCTGCTGCATGACGACGTCGTCGACGAAAGCAAGCAGCGCCGCGGCCGGCCGACGGCCAACCTGCTGTGGGACAACAAGTCCTCGGTTCTGGTGGGCGATTATCTCTTCGCGCGCAGCTTCCAGCTGATGACCGAGGCGAACAACATGCGGGTGCTGAACATCCTCGCCAATGCCTCGGCGGTGATCGCCGAGGGCGAGGTGCTGCAGCTGACCGCGGCGCAGGATCTGGCGACCACGCCCGCGACCTATCTCAAGGTGATCCGTGGCAAGACCGCGGCGCTGTTCTCGGCGGCGACCGAGGTCGGCGGCGTGCTGGCCGGCGCGCACGAGAACGCGGTGCGGGCGCTGCATGATTATGGCGACGCGCTCGGCATCGCCTTCCAGATGGCGGACGACCTGCTCGATTACGGCGGGGCCTCGGCGCAGATCGGCAAGAACACCGGCGACGATTTCCGCGAGCGCAAGCTGACGCTGCCGGTGATCAAGGCGGTGGCGGCGGCCTCGGACGCCGAACGCGCCTTCTGGGTGCGGGTGATCGAGAAGGGTGACCAGCGCGAGGGCGACCTTGAAGAGGCGCTGCGGCTGATGCACCTGCACGGCACGCTCGAGGCGACGCGCGACGAGGCGCTGGCCTGGGGCAACCGGGCGCGCGCCTCGCTGAACGCGCTGCCGGCGCATTCGCTGCGCGACATGCTGTCGGATCTGGCCGATTACGTCGTCGCGCGGGTGAAATGAGCGACCCTGCGTCCCGCGCCTAGAGGCGGCGGGGCGCGGCCGCGGCCGTCTGATCGCCAAGCGGGCCGCAGGCACTCCACCAATCCGGCCGCCTCGCCCGCAGTTGCGCCTGCGCCACCTCGGCCTCGGCGTGGGTCGCGAAGAGCGCAAAGCAGGTGGCCCCCGATCCCGACATCCGCGCCAGCCGGCAGCCCGGCAGCGCCGCCAGCAGGTCGAGCACCTCGGCAATCACCGGCGCCGTCGCGATCGCCGGCGCCTGCAGGTCGTTGCGCAGCTGCGCCAGCCAGTCGATGCAGGCCGGCGCATCGGCAAAGGCCGGCAGATCGGGCAGCGGCGGGTTCTCGCGGCAGGCCAGGGCACGGAAGACCGCGGGCGTCGGCACCTCCACCCGCGGATTGACCAGTAGCGCGGGCAGTGGTGGCAGCGAAACGGGGCTCAGCTCCTCGCCGATCCCTTGCGTGCGGGCGGGCGCGGGCACCAGGCACATCGGCACGTCCGCCCCCAGCCGTTCGAGCCCCGCCCCCGGCACCGCACTCCCGCGCAAAAGCGCCAGCCCGCGCAGCGCGGCCGCGGCATCCGACGAGCCGCCACCGATCCCCGAGGCCGGCGGCAGGTGCTTTTCAAGCGTGATCGCCGCCCCCTGCCCCGCCGGCAGCAGCGCCGCCGCGCGCAGGACGAGGTTCTCGGGCCCCTCGGGCACGCCCGCGCCCTCGGGCCCCGTCACCCGCAGCGCCATCGCGGGCGCAGGGTCGAGCCGCAGCCGGTCGCCCACCGGCGCAAAGGCCACGAGACTGTCGAGCAGATGATAGCCGTCGGCGCGCCGCCCGGTCACGTGCAGCGCGAGGTTCACCTTCGCCGGGGCAAAGACCTCAATCGCCGGCATTGGCCGTCGCCGGATGGAGCGGCGGCGCGCCCTCGGCCTTCAGCACTGCATCCAGCCCGATGTCGAGCTTCTCGCGCACGCGGTCGATGTCGAGATCCTCGCCCGGGCCCAGGTTCAGCGCCCGGCGCCACTGGAACTCCGCCTCGCGCTTGCGCCCGACGGCCCAGTAGACATCGCCGAGGTGATCGTTCAGCAGCGGCTCGGTCGGGTCAAGCTCGACCGCCTTCTCCATCTGCACCACCGACTCGTCATAGCGGCCAAGGCGATAGAGCGCCCAGCCGAGGCTGTCGACGATATAGCCCTGGTCGGGTTCGGCCGCGACCGCGCGCTTGATCATGTCGAGCGCCTCGTCGAGGTTGAGCTTCTTCTCGACATAGGAATAGCCGAGATAGTTCAGCACCGAGGGCTGTTCCGGGCTGAGCTTCAGCGCCTCGCGGAAGCCGGGCTCCGCCTTGTCCCACTGGCCCGAACGCTCCTGCGCGATGGCGCGGGCATACCAGACGAACCAGTCGCGCGGCTCGGGCTCGCCCATCAGCGCGATTGCCTTGTCATAGGCCTCGGCCGCCTCCTTGTAGCGTTCCTTGCGGCGCAGGTTGTCGCCCAGCGTCGACCAGACCGCGGGCAGCTCGGGATGCGCCTTGGCAAGCTCCTGCAACACGCCGATCGCATCGTCGACGCGGTCGGCCTGCACCAGCACCTCGGCTTGACCAAGCTTGGCGGCATGGGCGATCGGGCTGTCCGCCGGCACCTGGGCATAGGTCTCGATCGCCAGATCGTATTGCTTCTGCGCCTCGAGGATCGCGGCGCACAGCAGCAGCGCGTCGCCGTCGGCCGGGCGCAGCCAGCTCGCCAGTCGCGCGTGCAGCAGCGCAAAGGCCGTGGGCGAGTCGGTGTTGATCGCCTGCGCCACCGAGAAGAACACCTCGGCCTCGCCATCGGCGGCCGAGCGGATCACGGTGAAGGGCAGCGTCTCCTTGTTCTCGAGCCGGGCACGGAGCGCGGCCAGCTCGGGGTCAAGATTCTGCCCGAAGCTGGTGTCGAGCAGGCGGATCGCCTCGGCGTCGCGCTCGAGTTGCGACAGCACCTGAACATGCGCGACGATGCCGCGCCGGGTGCCGTTCAGCAACTGGGCATAGGTGCCGGTGAAGATCTTCTCGGCGCCCTCGTAATCGCCGACCAGCGCCAGCGCGAGCGCCTTGTGATAGGAGGCGAAGCCCTCGAGCCCCTGCTTTTGCACCATCGCGTCGAAGGCCTTGGCGGCATCGCCCATCTGCCCCTCGCCAACCAGCGCCCAGGCCCGATAGAGCCCGCCCACGAGCGCGCCGGGATCCGCCCCGCCATCGAGCAGCGCAATCCCCTTGGCGAAGTCCCCGCTCTTCGCGTTCTGCGCCAGCATCACCAGCGTGGCGATCTGCGTCGGGTCCTTCTGCGTCACCATCACCGAGGCGAGCGCCCCGGCCCGGTCGAAATCGGCCATCGCGACATGGGTCAAGAGCGCGCCGTCCTGCACGTCGCGGTCCTCGGGCATCGAGACCAGCAGCCGGTCGTAATAGCTGAGCCCCGCGGCATAGTCATTGGCGACGGTGGCCGCGCGCGCCGCAAGATAGGGCCCCGCCACATCCGCACTGGCCGGCGGCACGGCGACCGATCCCAGCAGAGCGGCAAGCAGGAGGGGGCGCAGCAGACGGGGGGTGGCGGGCACGGGCAGGTCCTTTCCGACGAATGGCCCGACCCTAGCCAACGGGCCGGGGCAACGCAATCCGGCCCGGCCCCGCAGGCACCTGCACCCTCCGCTTTACACGCCGATGTGACGCGGCGCTCAGCGCGCCGCGGCAAGCATCCGCTCGACATGGGCGGGACCGACGGGGCGGATGCGGGTCGGATTGAGCGCCTTGATCGAGTAATAGCCGCGGGTGATGTGGTCCATGTTGACGGTGTCGATCACCCCGGGCAGGTGCAGCATCCGCTCCAGATAGGCCGACAGCCGCGGATAATCGGCGATCTGGCGGCGGTTGGTCTTGAACAGGCCGTGATAGGCCGCGTCGAAGCGGATCAGCGTGACGAAGGTGCGGATGTCGGTCTCGGTCAGCCGGTCGCCGAAGAGATAGTCGCCGTCAAGCCGCGCCTCGAGCGCGTCGAGCATCTCGAAGACGCCCGCGACCGCCTCGTCATAGGCCGCCTGGGTGACGGCAAAGCCCGCCTTGTAGACGCCGTTGTTCAGCCGGTCATAGATCCGGGCGTTGAGCGCGTCGATCTCCTCGGCCAGATCGGCCGGGTAAAGCCGCAGGTCCGAGGGCACCAGCCCCTCGAAGGCGGTGTCGAACATGCGCAGGATATCGGCGCTTTCGTTGTTCACCATCACGCCCCGCTGCATGTCCCACAGCGCCGGCACCGTCGCGCGACCGGTGAAATGCGGATCGGCCTGGGTATAGAGTTCGTGCAGGTGCTGCGCCCCGAAGAGCGGGTCTTCCTCGGCGCCCGGATAGCCGCCGAAGGCCCAGCCCTCGTCCGAGAGCGTCGGGTTCAGCACCGTCACCGGGATCAGCGCCTCGAGCCCCTTGAGCTTGCGCGCGATCAGCGTGCGCGAGGCCCAGGGGCAGATCAGCGCGACGTAAAGCCGATAGCGCCCGGGCTCGGCGGCAAAGCCGCCCTCGCCGGTCGGCCCGGCGCTGCCATCAGGGGTGATCCAGTTCCGAAAGCTCGAGACCTGGCGCACGAAGCGGCCCTTCTCGTCGGCCTTCTGCACCGGCTGCCAGGCCGTCACCCATTTTCCGTCGACCAGCATGGCCCCCTCCTCAGGCGTGGAACACGAAGGACCGCATCGACACCGTGCCAAGGTCGATCGAGCTGGTCATGAAGGTCAGATCGTCGCGCGCGTCCGAGGCGCCGGCGATGGTCAGCGCGGGCAGGTAGTGGTCAACCGAAGGATGCGCCATCTGCAGCAGGCTGCCCAGCTTCGGCCGGTCAGCCAGCGCCGCGAAGTCACGCTCGGCCAGACGGTCGGCGAAGAGCGTGTCGAACTCGATCGCGAAATCGGCGGGACGGCCGTTGAAGCGCATGGCACGCAGGTTGTGCACGACATTGCCCGAGCCGAGGATCAGCACGCCGCGGTCGCGCAGCTGCGACAGGGTGCGGCCGATCTCGAGCTGATGTTCGAGGCCGCGCGACATGTCGACCGAGACCTGGAACACCGGCACATCCGCCCCGGGGTAAAGGAACTTCAGCACCGTCCAGGCGCCGTGATCGAGGCCCCAGGTGCCATCGGTCTCGGCATGGTGGCTGGCCAGCAGCGTCGCCACCTCGCGCGCCAGATCGGGCGCGCCATGGGCCGGGTATTGCGCGTCGAACAGCGCCTGCGGGAAGCCGTAGAAGTCATGGATCGTGCGCGGCATCGCCGAGACGTCGACCAGCGTCGTGCCGCGCGTCATCCAATGCGCCGAGACGACGAGGATCGCCTTCGGATGCGGCAGCTTGCGGCCGAGATCGGTCCAGGCGCGGCTGTAGGCATTGTCCTCGATCGCATTCATCGGGCTGCCATGGCCGAGGAAGACGAGCGGCATCCGCTCGGTCGGGGGCAGGCTGTCGCGCAGGGCGTCGAGGGTGGGAACGGTGCTCATCGAAACTCTCCTGATCTGGTGCGGGCGACGCGGGCGGCCGATGCGGCGCCTGCGCCGCCTGCCCTGCCCCGTGCCCCCCGGACTCTCATCCGGCTTGCCCAGAAGGTAGTGCAGGCGCTCCATCCACAAAATGGCGCAAACCGGGAAGCACTATCGCCAATGCGTTCATAATCGAGACGCATTCCACCGCGGGCCGCCCCCGCAACCGGGCCCTGCACCGGCCCCGGTCACGGGCTTGTCACAGCCCCGCCGGCGCCCTGCCGCGCGGGGGCGCACAGGGCTCTTGACGGGGGGCGCAACGCAAGGAACAAGGGACCCGCGACCAGCCCGCCCGCGCATCCTGGCAATCTCCGGCCCGTTCCACATCCGGGCCCCGCTCCCCGAAGGAGAGCCGCATGAAGTTCCGCTTCCCGATCGTCATCATCGACGAGGATTTCCGCTCCGAGAACTCCTCGGGCCTCGGCATCCGTGCCCTGGCCCAGGCGATCGAGGACGAGGGCTTCGAGGTGCTCGGCGTGACGAGCTATGGCGATCTGTCGAAATTCGCCCAGCAGCAGTCGCGCGCCTCGGCCTTCCTGCTGTCGATCGACGACGAGGAATTCACCCCCGGCCCCGATCTCGACCCCGCGGTGATGAACCTGCGCAACTTCATCGAGGAGGTGCGCTGGAAGAACGCCGAGGTGCCGATCTACATCTATGGCGAGACGAAGACCGCGCGACACCTTCCGAACGACATCCTGCGCGAGCTGCACGGCTTCATCCACATGTTCGAGGATACCCCCGAGTTCGTCGCCAAGCACATCATCCGCGAGGCGAAAAGCTATCTCGAGGCGATCCAGCCGCCGTTCTTCCGTGCCCTGCTCGACTATGCCGAGGACGGGTCCTATTCGTGGCACTGCCCGGGCCATTCGGGCGGCGTCGCCTTCCTGAAATCGCCGATCGGGCAGATGTATCACCAGTTCTACGGCGAGAACATGCTGCGCGCCGACGTCTGCAACGCGGTCGAGGAACTCGGTCAGCTGCTCGACCACAACGGCGCGATCGGCGCCTCCGAGCGCAACGCGGCGCGGATCTTCAACGCCGACCACTGCTTCTTCGTGACGAACGGCACCTCGACCTCGAACAAGATGGTCTGGCACCACACCGTGGCGCCGGGCGATGTGGTGGTGGTGGACCGCAACTGCCACAAGTCGATCCTGCACTCGATCATCATGACCGGCGCGATCCCGGTGTTTCTGAAGCCCACGCGCAACCACTGGGGCATCATCGGCCCGATCCAGCGCTCGGAATTCGAGCCCGAGACGATCCGCGCCAAGATCCGGGCGAACCCGCTGCTCAAGGACTATGACGCCGACCGGGTGAAGCCGCGGATCATGACGCTGACGCAATCGACCTATGACGGCGTCCTTTACAACACCGAGGTCATCAAGGGCCTGCTCGACGGCTGGGTCGAGAACCTGCATTTCGACGAGGCCTGGCTGCCGCATGCCGCCTTCCACCCGTTCTACGGCCAGTATCACTCGATGGGCCGCAAGCGGCCGCGCACCCGCGCCTCGGTCGTCTATGCGACGCAGTCGATCCACAAGCTGCTGGCCGGCATCAGCCAGGCGAGCCATGTGCTGGTGCAAGACAGCGAAGAGACCAAGCTCGACCGCCATCTCTTCAATGAATCCTACCTGATGCACACCTCGACCAGCCCGCAATACTCGATCATCGCGAGCTGCGACGTCGCCGCGGCGATGATGGAGCCGCCGGGCGGCGAGGCGCTGGTGGAGGAGAGCATCATGGAGGCGCTCGATTTCCGCCGCGCGATGCGCAAGGTCGACGACGAATACGGCGACGACGACTGGTGGTTCAAGGTCTGGGGCCCCGAGGAGCTGGCCGAGGAAGGCATCGGCCGCACCAAGGACTGGGTGCTGCGCCGCACCGATGCCGATGGCGTGCACCCCTCGGACGGCGAGGACAGCTGGCACGGCTTTGGCGACATGGCGCCGGGGTTCAACATGCTCGACCCGATCAAGGCGACGATCATCACCCCCGGCCTGAACCTCGACGGCCGCTTCGAGGACTGGGGCATCCCCGCCTCGATCGTGACGAAATACCTCGCCGAGCATGGCGTGGTGGTGGAAAAGACCGGGCTCTATTCCTTCTTCATCATGTTCACCATCGGCATCACCAAGGGCCGCTGGAACACGCTGCTGACCGCGCTGCAGCAGTTCAAGGATGATTACGAGAAGAACCACCCGATGTGGCGCATCATGCCCGAGTTCTGCGCCAAGCAACCGCGCTATGAACACATGGGCCTGCGCGACCTCTGCGCCCATGTGCACGCGCTTTACGCCAAGTATGACGTCGCGCGGCTGACCACCGAGATCTATCTGAGCGACCTGACCCCGGCGATGAAACCCTCGGACGCCTTCGCCCATATCGCGCGCCGCACCACCGAGCGGGTGGCGATCGACGATCTCGAGGGGCGCATCACCACCTCGCTCGTCACCCCCTATCCGCCCGGCATCCCGCTGCTGATCCCGGGCGAGGTGTTCAACCCGCGCATCGTCGAATACCTCAAGTTCAACCGCGAATTCGCGCGCGAATGCCCGGGCTTCGAGACCGACATCCACGGCCTCGTGCAGGAGACCGAGGCGGATGGCACGGTGCATTACTACGCCGATTGCGTCGCTGCCGGGGACGCACAGGGCTGAGCCGGCCGGGGCGCGGCTCGCCGCGCCCCGCTCTCGGCGATTGACCTGACGTCATTTTCCATGTGCAATGCTCCGGTGCGCCTCGCAGCCCACCGGATTTTGACATGAGCCATTTCAGCTTCAGGACAGCAGATCCGGGCGCCCGGCACCGGGTTTCCGGCCGGTCGAGCGCGAGCCTGCCCCCTTCCGCTTTCGTGCCGCGCCCGCGCGGCCCGCGGCACGCGGAAGGCGCGACGGACCGCAGTTTCACCCGCGCGCCCCGGGCGCGCCCCACCGACTGAACCCAGGGAAAGACGACGATGAAACAGACGTTTGCCACCCCCCTCCTCGTTGCCGGCCTGCTCGCCGCGCCGCTTCATGCCGATGCGGTGGACGATGCGCTCAACGCGGCGCTTGCGGCCCATGCCGCAGGCGATCTGTCCACCACCGCGGCGCAGATCACCGTGGCCGGGAAAGAGGTGCAGGCGCTGCAAAGCGCCAAGCTCGCCGCGATGCTGCCAGAGGCCCCCGAGGGCTGGAGCCGCGAGGTCAACACCGATGGCGCACAAGGCATGGCGATGATGGGCATGTCCGGCAACATGGTCGAGGGGCGCTATACCAGCGCCGCGGGCGACAGCTTCACCCTGACCCTCACCGCCGACAGCCCGATCGTCGCCTCGATGGCCGGGATGCTCGGCACTCCGCAGATGATGGCGATGATGGGCAAGATCGTGAAGGCCGGGTCGCAGGACATGCTGGAACAGGACGGCTCGCTTTCCGCGCTGGCCGGCGGGCGGGTGCTGGTGCAGGCGCAGGGAATGGAGAGCGCCGCGATGCTGCCGGTGCTCGCCACGCTCGATTTCGCGCGCCTGCCCGCCTATGACAAATAGGCGCGATCAGGGCTCGCCCGCGATCGCCGCAAGGATCGGCGCGGCGCTGATCGCGGCGGGCTCCTGAAACGGATTGCCCTGCACCAGCACGATCGCGGCCGAGGGCGCGGCGGCCAGCGCGAAGAGCGCGGTCGCCAGCATCCCGGCCTTCGGCGCGCCCAGATGCACCGCCGCGATCGACAGGATGGTGAGGAAGCCAAGCGCCGCCATGCCCAGCCATTTCAGCGGATTCAGATGGGTGCGCGACAGAGACACGCGCAGGTCGCGATCATCGCGCAGCCGCATCACCTGGCGCAGCATCTCGGCCTGCACCACCTCGCCCGCGGCCGTGGCACTGACCCCCGCGACCCGGCGCAACAGCGCATCGGCGGCCACCGCCGCCGCGGGCGCCACGTCGCGCGTCCGAAGGTTCGTAAATTCGCCCGCCGCCGCGGTGCCATAGTCGCGCACCGCCCCCGCCATCGCGCCCCGCGCAGGCTCGGGCAGCGCCGAGGCCAGCACCAAGAGGCTGCGCAGGCTGTCCGCCTCGCGAAAGACCGCATCCATCGCCCGGTCGCGCGCCGACCAGGTGTCATTGGCGATGAAGGCGAGCGTCAGGCCGAAGAGCATCGCATTGACGTTGATGAAGGGCGCCACCACGCCGCGCCAGGGCTCCAGTCGCGCCGCGACCGCCGGGCGGCCGAGCAGATGATCGACCGCCCAGACCGCCGCCAGCGTTCCGATCACCGCCACCGCGGCATAGCCATAATGCTCGTAAGCCAGCGCGTTCATCCCGCCTCCTCTCAGGCGGTGACGACCGCCTCTCCGACCGCGGCCATCATATCCGGATTGCGCCGGGACAGAACCACGAAGCCCGCGATTTCCGCGCCGCGGTCGCGGCGCAGGGTCGCACGCCGCACCGTCACCTCGCCAAAGCCCGCTTCGGCCAGAAGTCCACGCAGATAGGTCTCGGAATGGGCATAGCGGCGGCTTTCGCGCAGGATCAGCGGCTCGGGCCCGTCATGCGCCTCGGTGGTGAAGGCGAAACTGCCCCCCGGCACCAGCGCCAGCGCCACCCAGCCGACGATCCGCTCGAGCGCCCCGAGATAGGCAAAGACATCTGCCGCCGTCACCAGATCCCAGCGTTCGGCCGGCACCGGCAGCGCCGAGAGATCCGCCTTCCCGAGCCGGTCATAGATCCCCTTCGCCTCGGCCTCGCGCAGCATCTCGGCCGAGATGTCCCAGCCCTCGAGCCAATCCGCAAGCGGGCGCAGCTCGGCCCCCATCAGCCCGGTGCCACAGCCGAGATCCAGCACCCGGCCGTGCCCCCCGCTCAGCCCCGCCCGGATCAGCTGCGGCGCGCAATAGTCGAGCGACCCGACCAGCGCCGCATCGAAATGGCTCGCATACTGGTCGAAGAGCGTTTCGACAAAGGCGGAGGGCATGGTCTCGGCCGCCGGCCGCGGGCGCAACAGATCAAGGCGCAGCGCCGCCCCCATCACATCGGCGGGGTCGAGCCGCAGCGCCTCGGCAAAGGCCTCGGCGGCGCCGGGCAGATCCTGCTCGGCGCGGATCTCGCCCAGCCGGTACCAGCCCGCGACCCAACCCGGCGCGACCTCGAGCGCCTGGCGGTAAAGATCGGCCGCCGCCGCCGCTTCGCCCGCCGCCAGCAGGCCCTCGGCATAATCGGCGCGGCGATCGGCGATCAGGTCGCCGGAAGAAAACTGGAGGGGGGTCATCGCAAGGCTCCTGAACATTCGGGGAAGAGGCCAGGAACAGGGGTCACGACAGGGGCTGACGCATGATTTTCCAGTGCAGGGGACAGCGCCAGATGCCGCGCCACACGGTACCCGTCAAGCCCCCGCGCGCGCCCTCGTGATTTCGTGAAAAACCACACCCCGCTTCCAATTGCCGCAAATATCCCGGGGGGAGGGGCCGCAGGCCACGGGGGGCAGCGCCCCCTGCCCGGCCGCCCTCGCAGACCGCCGCCTCAGCGCTCGGTCAGCTTCAGCTCGATGCGCCGGTTCTGCGCCCGCGCGCTCTCGCTCGTGCCGCCGACCACCGGCTGGTACTGGCCAAAGCCCGTCGCCGCCAGCCGCCGCGGCGGAAAGCCCAGATCGTCGATGAGGTAGCGCACCACCGACAGCGCCCGCGCCTGGCTCAGCTCCCAGTTGTCGCGAAACGCCCCCTGCCCCGAGAGCGGCGTGTCGTCGGTGAAACCGTCGACCTCGAGGATCCAGGAGATCGTCGGCGGGATGTCCGAGGCCAGCTCGCGGAAGGTCTCGGCCACCCGCGCGATCTGCGCCTTGCCCTCTTCCGACAGATCCGCCGAGCCGAGCTGGAACAGCACTTCCGAGGAAAAGACGAAACGGTCGCCGACGATGCGCACGCCCTCGCGGCCCTGCAAGAGCTGCGACATCCGGCCGAAGAATTCCGAGCGATACTTCGCCAGATCCTGCGCCTCGGCCTCGGCCTTCTTGCGCGCCTCGGCCTCGAGCTCGGCGCGGCGCTTCTGCTCGGCCGCGGTCTGGGCAAGCGCCGCATTGAGCTGCGCACCCAGCGTCTCGACCTGCACTTTTGACGCCGCATCGCGCGCCTGCGCGGCATCGAGCACCGATTGCAGCTCTCCGAGCTGATTGCGCAGCGCCGCGATCTGCGCGTTCAGCAACGCCACCTTCTCGGCATTGCGGTCGCTGAGCTGGGTCTGATCGGCCAGCGCCTTCTCCGCCACCGCGCGCAGCGCCGCGGCCTTCTCGGCCTCGGTCATCTGCGTCGCCAGCTGCTGCTTCAGCTCCGCCTCGGAGGCCTCCGCCGCGGCCAGCAGGGTCAGCGTCTCGGCCGCCTTCTGCCGTTCGGCCTCGAGCGCGAGGGTCATCGCCGCGACCTCGTCGCCCGAGGATTTCAGCTTGGCCCGCAGCTCCTCGATCGTCGCCTTGTCAAGCTTGAGCGCCGCGGCGCTGGCATCGGCATCGGCCTTCGCCGCATCGCGCGCGGCGATCAGACTGGCCACCTGCGCCTCGAAATCGGTGATCTTCTGTCCCGCCGCATCCAGCTGCCCGGCCAGATCCTTCGCCCGCGCCCGCTCCAGCGACAGCGCCTGCGACAGCCCGTCGACCTGCTGGGTCAGTGCGGTCAGCTCGTTTTCCTTGCTGGTGATCGTGTCGCGCAACATCGACTGCACGATCATGAAGATCGACAGCACGAAGATCAGCACCATCAGCAGCGCGCCCATGGCATCGACGAAGCCCGGCCAGACATTGGTCGAGAACCGCGCGCCGCCGCGCCGGGGGAGTGCCATCTCAGCCCTCCTGCCCGCGCGGGCGGGTCAGGATCGCGCGGGTCAGCGCGGCGAAATCGTTGCGCAGCTCGGCCATGCTTTCCTGCCGGCCGGCCGACAGCTCCTCGAGCAGGCGCAGCATCTGCAGGTCGATCGAGCGCAGCCGCATCCGCATCTCGGCATCGACCTCGCTGTCCTGCGCGGCCGCCGCACGCTGCGTCAGCGCCTCGAGCGCGGTCACCAACCGGTCCTGCCCGCCCGCCATCTTGGCGAGCGAGGCGCTTTGCTCGGCGCGGGTCGACAGGTCGGCACCGAGGTTCTGCGCCAGCCCCGCAAAGGCGTCGGTCAGCTGCGCCAGCTGCGTCTCGGTCTGCCCGCGCGCATGTTCGGATCGGACGAAAAGCGTCTGCAGCGCGTCCATCTGCTCGGCCATGTGGTCGAGGATCTCGACCACCGCCGAGGCCTCGCCATCGCCCTCGGCGGCGGCAAAGCTGAGCCGGGTGATCGAGGAGATCCATTCCTCGAGCTCGCGATAGAAGCGGTTCTGGCCATGCGTCACGAACAGCTCGAGCAGGCCGACGACCAGCGATCCGGCAAGCCCCAGAAGCGAGGAGGAAAACGCCGTGCCCATGCCGCCAAGCTGCGATTCAAGCCCCGACATCAGCCGGTCGAAGACCGCCGTCGCGGTCTCGCCGGGTTGCGGGGCGAGCGCGCGGATGGTGTCGACCACCGCCGGCACGGTCGTCGCCAGCCCGTAGAAAGTGCCCAGAAGACCGAGGAAGATCAGCAGGTTGGTCAGATAGCGCGTGATGTCGCGCGCCTCTTCGATCCGGGTGGCGACGGATTCGAGGATCGAGCGGCCGGCCGTGGTGGCGATCGAGCGGGTGGCGCCGCGGCTGCCCAGCAGCGCGGCCAGCGGCGCGAGCATCTGCGGCGCCTGCAGCTGCGGCCGGCCGGGGCGGTCGGCGGCAAAGCTCTCGATCCAGCTCACCGCCGCGACCAGCTGCGCCACCTGCCAGAAGCAGGTCAGGATGCCCAGCACGAAGACCGTGCCGATCAGCCCGTTCAGCCAGGGGTTGGCGAGGAAGACCGGGAAGATCCGGGCATAGGCGAACCAGCCGCCCGCGCCGACCAGCGCAAGCGCCATCAGCATCAGCGTGACCTGCCGGACGGGCTGGGAAAAATGCGGTTCGGGCCGCCGGACAGGGGCGCGCATGGTCTGCCTCTCGCTTGTTCTTGGCGCGAGGATAGGCGGCGGGCGCGACAGTGCCAAGACTTAACCGGCGAGGTCGCGCACCCGTGCGGCAAGCGCCTCGAGTTCCGGGTCGGGAATGCCAAGCGCGCGCAAATGTTGAGCAGTGTTCCACAGATAGTCGCGGTTCGGCCCGCGCGCGCCCGCCGCCCGGGCGATGATCTGCGCCTGTTCCTCGGGGGGAAGCGCACAATATTGCGGCCCGGCGCGGTCGATCACATAGGCCAGCACCGACACCTGCTCGCCCTGTTCGCAGGTCACCGTCAGCCGCCGCTCGAGATAGGCGTCCGAGATCAGCTCGCGCGCCCGGATCGCGGCGAGGATCTCGGCGGCCTCCGCCTCGGGCACGCGCAGCGCAAGACCGGTGCAGCTGGCCCCCTCGGCGGCGTCGAGGGCAAGGACGAGGCCCGGCGCCGCGTGGGTGCCGCGAAAATGGATCGAGCGCATGCAGAAGCTGCGTGCCCAGCCGTCAAGCCGCGCGCGCCGGACCTCGGCGGGCGCAAATCCCGGGTCCCAGATCAGCGAGCCGTAGCCGAAGATCCATAACGTTTCGGTCATTGCGCTGGCCCTCCTGCGGGGGCGTGGTTACATGGGAGGCAGGTCTTTGGGAAGGGGGCGGCGATGCGCTGGCTCGGAGCAATCACGGCCCTCGCGGCCCTTGGTGCGGCGGCAAGCTGGGGTGGCGGCACGTTGCTCGCCCGGCAGACGGCCGAAGGCTTTGCCCGCCTTGCGGCCGAGGGGCGCGGTGGCGCGGCCTCGGTCAGCGCGGCGGGCTTTCCGCTGCGCATCGGCGCCGAGGTCACGGCGCCCGCACTCGATTTCCCAGAGGCGGGCGGGCGCTGGCAGGCGCCTTCGGCCGAACTCGCCGCGCCGCTCTGGGCGCCGCTCGACTGGCGCATCGCCGCGACCGCGCCGCAAAAGCTGACGCTTGCCGGGCAGCGCTTCACCCTTGCCGCCACCGACAGCGTCGCGACGCTGGGCCTCGGGCTGGGCGCCGCGCTGCCGCTGCGCCGCGCGACGCTGACCCTCGACGCGCCGCGGCTGAGCGCCGAGGACGCCAGCACGCCCGCGCTGGCGGCACAGGACGTGACCGCCACCGCGACGCGGGCCGGAGACGGGCGCTGGCAGATCGTCGCCGGGGCCACGGCGCTGGCGTTGCCCGAGGGGCTGACCGACAGCCTCGCCCCCGGCGCGGGCCTGCCCGACGTGATCGAGACGGTGACGGTCGATGCGACGGCAAGCCTTGATACCCCGCCCGCGCTGGTGGCCGAGCGGATGCCCGAGCTGACCGCGCTCGATCTGACCGACGCGCATCTGACCTGGGGCGGGCGGGCGCTGGATGCCCGCGGCGCGCTCACCATCGACGCCAAGGGCCGGCCCGAGGGCACGATCACGCTCTCGACCAGGGACTGGGCCGCCTGGCTGAAGGTCGCGGTGGCGGCGGGGCTGGTCGAGGCGAAACGGGTGCCGATGCTGACCACGCTCGGCGCCTATCTGGCGCAGCAGTCAAAGGACGGCGCCGTCGAAGTGCCGCTCGCCTTCGCGCAGGGGCGGATGAGCCTCGGCCCGGTGCCGCTTGGCCGCGCGCCGGTGCTGGTTCAGCGGCAGTAGGGCCCGCCGCGGTTCGCCGCGGTGTCGACGTGGATATGGTCCTGATGGAAGCGGTCCGACTTCGGGCCGAGCACCGTGCCGAAGGTGCCGCAGGCCGAGGCATGCACCGCCTTCAGCAGCCGCGCGTCGCTCTTCCAGCCGGCGAGCACGGTGATCGTCTGGCCGTTGCGCAGACGCAGCCCCGCCAGGTCGACGGCGTGGCCGCGGCCATGCTCGGACACTTTCGCCCCGCGCTGGTTGTTGCGCGGCCGGCACATGTAGGAGCCCGCCACCTCGATCCGCGCAAGCCCGCCACCGCGGTTGCCCACGGCCGGCACGATGCCGCGGTCGATCCAGCGCTTGAAGGCCACCGCGGTGCCGCAATCGACCTGGATCGGCAGCGACAGCGGAATCCCCGAGATCGCCGTGACCTCTACCCCGTCGGGCAGGCCGCAGCCCTGCACGCGCGAGGCAATGGGCGCGATCGGATGACCCGTCAGCCCCGGCACGCCACACAGCGCGCCGCTGCGCCCGGGCGCGGCAAGACGCTTGGCCGGACCGGCCCCCGAGACCTGGATCAGTTGTTCCCGCGGGGCGGCGGCCGTCGCGGCCCGCGCCACCGCGGGCTTCGGCAGCGGCCGCAAGGCGGCGAACGCCAGCGAGGCGGTCTCGGGTTCGGGTTCGGGGGCAAGCGCCCCCGCGGCAAGGCTGGCCCCGGCGGCCGGTCCGGCCTCGGGCACCAGTGCCGCCGGACGGGCCTGCGGCCGCACCGGCACGGCCGCCGCCAGCAGAAGCGGAGCGTCGGGCGCGGGGGCGGCATCGGCCGGGCGCGCCACGGGGCGCGGCGAGGCGCCGGGCGCCTCGGCATGGGCCAGGCCTGCTGTCAGGCTTGCGAGCAGCGCGAAAACGCCCGCCGCCCGCCGCATCATGCCTTCTTCTCCGGCACCGGCGCGCCACGGCCGAAGTCGGGGGCGGCGGTGTCCTGACCGGCCTCGATGATGCCGCGGCGGATCTCGCGGGTGCGGGTGAAATAGTCGAACAGCATGTCGCCGTCGCCCATCCGGATCGCGCGCTGGAGCATGAACAGCTCCTCGGTGAACCGGCCGAGGATGTCGAGCGTCGCCTCGCGGTTGGTCAGGAACACGTCACGCCACATCGTCGGGTCCGAGGCCGCGATGCGGGTGAAGTCGCGAAAGCCCGAGGCGGAATACTTGATCACCTCTTCATGCGTTACGCGGCGCAGGTGATCGGCGACCCCCACCATGGTGTAGGCGATGAGGTGCGGCGTGTGCGACACGACGGCCAGCACCAGATCGTGGCGATGCACGTCCATCTCGTCGACATTGGCGCCAAGACCGGTCAGGAAGCCGCGCAGCCGCGCAAGCGCCGCGGGCTCCGTCGCCTCGAGCGGCGTAAGCAGCCACCAGCGGTTGACGAAGAGCGTGGCAAAGCCCGAACGCGGCCCCGAATGCTCGGTGCCGGCAAGCGGGTGGCCGGGGATGAAATGCACATGGCCCGGCAGATGCGGCGCCACCGCCTCGATCACCGCCTGCTTGACCGAGCCGACATCGGTGATGGTCGCGCCCTCGGCCAGATGCGGGGCGATCTCGGCCGCGATCGCGCCCATGGCGCCCACCGGCACCGCCAGCACGACAAGGTCGGCGCCCTGCACCGCCTCGGCCGCGGTGTCGCAGACCCGGTCGACCAGACCGATCTCGCGCGCCGTCGCCCGCGTCTCGGCCGAGCGGGCATGGCCGACGATCTCTCCGGCCAGCCCCTTCTCGCGCATCGCATGCGCCATCGAGGAGGCGATCAGCCCAAGGCCGATCAGCGCGACGCGCCTGTATTCCGTCATGCCGTCGCACCCGCCTTGAACTGGCCGATCATATGCGCCACGCGCCGGCACGAGGGTTCGTCGCCCACGGTGATGCGCAGGCAGTTCGGCAGGCCATAGCCACCGACACGGCGCACGATCAGCCCGTCCTTCTTCAGGAACTCGTCACAGGCCGTCGCCTCTTCTTCCGAGCCGAAACGGGCGAGGATGAAGTTCGCGGTCGAGGTGTCCGACGGCACGCCTCTCTCGGCCAGCGCCTCGGCCAGCCAGCCGCGCAGCCGGGTGTTGTCATCGCGGCAGCGCGCGATCCAGTCCTGATCGCGCATCGCCGCCTCGGCGGTCTCGAGCTGCGCGGTCGACAGGTTGAACGGGTCGCGGATGCGGTTCAGCACGTCGATGATGTGGCGCGGGCCATAGCCCCAGCCGATGCGCAGCCCGCCGAGCCCGTAGATCTTCGAGAAGGTGCGGGTCATGAACACGTTGGGCAGCCGCGTCGCCAGTCCCGCCCCGCCATCATACCCCTCGACATATTCCGCATAGGCGCCGTCGATGACCAGGATCGCCTGTTTCGGCAGCCCCATGGCCAGACGCTCGAGCTCGGCCAGACCGATCATCGTGCCGGTCGGGTTGTTCGGGTTCGCCAGGAAGACGAGCTTCGTCTTCTTGTTGCAGGCCTTCAGCAGCGCGTCGACATCGGTGGTGCGCTCGCGCTCGGCCACCGCGACCGGGGTCGCCCCCGCGCCAAGCGCCGCGATGCGATACATCAGGAAACCGTGCTCGGTGAACAGCACCTCGTCCTTCGGTCCGGCATAGGCATTGACGATCATCCGGATCAGCTCGTCCGAGCCGACGCCGCAGATGATCTGCGCCGGGTCGAGCCCGTGCACATCGCCGATCGCCTGGCGCAGCCCGGCATGATCGGTCGAGGGATAGCGGTTGAGCTTGTGCACGGCGCGCGAGAACGCCTCCTTCGCCTTGTCGGAAGGGCCGAACGGGTTCTCGTTCGAGCTCAGCTTGATCGCATCGCTGAGCCCCGCGACATGCGCCGCGCCACCCTCGTAAAGGGCGATGTCGAGGATGCCGGGCTTCGGGCGGATCAGGTCGTTCATGGCGGGGTTCCTTGCTCTCGCCGCCGTATTAGCCGGGGCGGGGGCACATGGGAAGGGCTACTTGCGTCGCAGCCCGCCCGCCGCGCCACTGCGGGCGCGCAAAAGGCAAGGGCCGCCCCGAAGGACGGCCCCGCAAGATCGGCGAAGACCGAGAGATCAGTTCTTCGCGTAGAATTCGACGACCAGGTTCGGTTCCATCTGCACCGGGTAGGGCACGTCGCCCAGAGCCGGGGTGCGCACGAAGGTCGCGGTCATCTTGTTGTGGTCGACTTCCAGGTAATCCGGAACGTCACGCTCGCCCGACTGCACGGCCTCGAGCACCAGCGCGAGTTGACGCGACTTGTCGCGCACCGCGACCACGTCGCCTTCCTTCACACGGTAGGAAGCGATGTTCACGCGCTGACCGTTCACGGTCACGTGGCCGTGGTTGACGAACTGACGGGCGGCGAAGACGGTCGGCACGAACTTGGCGCGATAGACGATCGCGTCCAGACGGCGCTCGAGCAGGCCGATCAGGTTCTCGCCGGTGTCACCCTTGACGCGTTCGGCTTCCGCATAGATGCGGCGGAACTGCTTCTCGGTCAGGTCGCCGTAGTAGCCCTTGAGCTTCTGCTTGGCGCGCAGCTGGGTACCGAAGTCCGACAGCTTGCCCTTGCGGCGCTGACCGTGCTGGCCCGGGCCGTATTCGCGCTTGTTCAGCGGCGACTTGGCGCGGCCCCAGATGTTCTCGCCCATGCGGCGATCGATTTTGTACTTGGCAGACGTGCGTTTGGTCACGGCTGATCTCCTTCATGTGTTCCGAAGGGCGTTGTCCTCCTCCCTCGGCCCCATCCGCGAGGCCTCGGGCGACAGGTTTCCCCTCGCGGGGTCCACCAACACCAATGAAATCCGGAAGACCGCAGCCATCCGGACTGGCGGGGCTTATACAGCCCGCCTGACCGGAGTCAATGCCCCGAATGCCCCGTCCCCTTCGCCCGGCTTTCTCCTTGCCGAAAATACCTCGGGGGTGACGGCGCCCGCGGCGCCGGAGGGGGCAGCGCCCCCTGCCCGGCCCGCCCTCAGGCAGCCAGATCGTGGCGCAGGATCGCCGCCTCGGAGCCGCTCAGCGCGCGCCGCGCGAAGGCGCCATAGCCCAGCGGATCGGTGGCGATCTCGGGCAGCAGCGCCAGCAGCCCCGCCCGCTGCGGCTCGGAGATCATCTCGAGCGCGGTCGAGGCCGGGTGGAAGCTCTCACTCTCCATCCCGTTCGCGCGGATCACCTGATGGCGGGCGAACAGCAGATGGATATAGTGCAGCCCCGCCAGCCCCTGCTCGACCCGCACCGAGCCGCCGTTGACCAGGTCACAGGCCCGCACCAGCACCTCGGCCTCGTTGAACAGCGCCCGCGCCTGCGGGCCGCGGATCAGCATGCGGTGCTGCGGCGAGACGATCAGGTCGCCGGTCGGCCGGCCGATGCCGAAGGCGCCAGCACAGATCCGCACCGGGCACAGATGCGGCAGCGCATGCAGCCGGGCCCCGGTCATCCGCCGCGAGCCGATCCACAGCAGCTCCTGCGCGCCGTCGTCGCGGGTCAGCACCCGGTCGCCCGGGCGCAGCGCCTCGACCGGGCGCGGCCCGTCCGGCGTGTCGATCAGCGTGCCGGGGGTGAAGCAGATCACGCCGGGCGGCGGCAGCCGCGCCGGTTCGGGCCGGGTGTCGAGCCCGACCTCGACGACCCACAGATCGGCCCCGCGCGGCGGCACTCCGCCCGAGAACATCAGCAGCCGTGCGCCCCCCGTCGCCACCTCGACCAGCGTCACCACCCAGGCGGCGTGGCCGTCGGTCACGGTGAAGCTCTGATCGGGAAGCTCGGGCAGCGTGGCCAGCAGCGGGTCTTCGGGCAGCGGCACCTCCTCGAGGGCCGCGCCCAGCAGCCGGCGCACCATCTTCGCCGCACGCAGCCGCACCTCGGCCTCGCCCTCGGCCCGACCGAGCAGCAGAAGACCGCGCGGGCCGTCCACGCAGACCGCCTCGCCGCCCCAGCGCCAGCAGGAGCCGATGGCAAGTGCCGACGCCGGCGCAGCGGCCGCGCCGTCGATCTCCGTCTGTGCCCATGAAATGACAAACGTGCCCTGATAGCCCGTTTTCATTGCCTGTATGTCCCGCGCTCGTTTTATACGGGCCTTTTGGCCCTTGATTGGAGGACACGCTAACATGGGGAAATTCTCTTGGGAATCCTTTTTGTTAACGGTTGTGGCAGCGTGCCGCAGCCGCCCCCTCGCCTTCCTCTGCGTCAGAAGTTGACGCGCGCGCGCAGGCTGCCCAGGAGCTGGCCCTCGGGCTGGCCCTCGAATTCCTTCGACAGCCAGGTGACGCCGTAGAACAGCCCGAAGGTCTCGGAGCGCAGGCTGACGCCCGCGCGCAGCCGGGTGCGGGTGCCCTCGAAATCGACCCCGTCTTCCGCAGGGAAATAGCCGCTGTCGAAGACATGGGCGACATCGGCACCCAGCACGAAGCTCGGCGCCAACGGCTCGGACTGGCCCGAGATGCCGACATAGCGCTGCCCGGTGATCTCGTCGCGCAGCCACAGTGCGCCCTGCTCGCGCATGCCGAAGGCCAGGTCGAAGCCCGCGCGCACCAGGGTCTCGTCGCCCGCCCGCGCCTCGACGAAGGGCCGCGCATCGAGCGCGCCGAGAGCGAAGCTGCGGCCCATCTCGCCGTCGATCACCGGATAGAGGTGATCCTCGAGCTGATCCTTCGCCACCTTCGGGGTCGGCGCCGAAAAGATCCGGTGCACGGATTCGTGGAAATTCGCGACGCCGGTCGAGGGGCCGACGGCGACAAGGCCGAAGCCGAGCCCGGTCTCGACCTTCGGCGCCAGCTCGAACTGGGTCTTGGCAGCGAAATGCAGCACGCCCGCATAGCGGCGATCGCCGGCCGGCGGGTGGCTCAGCACCGAGGGCGCGATGATCGAGGCGCCAAAGCGGTATTCCATGATCTCGAACGGGCGCGAGGGCAGCGCCCCGTCCCAGCTCACGCCGCGCACCACCGAGATGTTGTAGCTGCCGGTCTGCCAGCGGTCCTTGCCATCGCCCAGGTAATCGTTGTTGAAGAACCGCCCCACGCCGAGCGTCGAGCGCCCGGAAAAGTCGATCTCGGCCCGGGCCACGGCGGGCACGAGCAGCGCGGCAAGAAGGAGAAGGCCACGCAGGGCGGCTTTCGGGCGGTTCGTCATCGGTCTGTCCTGCTCTGGCACCCGCGCTTTGCCGGCGGGCCTTGGTGTTTGGCAAAAGTCTTAAGGCCTCATTCACCTAAAATCAGGCCAAAATGCGGACGGATCCGTGATTTTTTGCCCGACGTGCCCCGGCTGCACCGCCGCAGGTGATGCGCAGATGCCCCGATGCAGCGATGCAACGACGCATCGCCCGCGGCCGGCGCCGCCATGTCAGGCGGAAGAAACCCCGCCCCCCTCCGCGCCGAGAAATTTCTTTTCCTTGTTTTTCCGAATGATGCGTTTTTCTTCGCTGCCATGGAATATTTTGGAACGGAACTTGCATCATGGCCTAGTGAACCGCGCACCCCTGACCGGAGCCTGAGCCGATGACGCAAGAAACCCTCGCCGAAGCGCCCTATCTGGACGTTGCCGCCCCCACCTTCTCGATCCGCTCGCAGGCGGTCCTCGATGCCCGCGAGGCGAGCTGGTATGCCCGCACCAACTACGGCATCGCGGTGCTGCGCTATGACGACGTGATGAAGCTGCTGCGCCATCCGAAGCTGCGCCAGGGCTCCTATCGCTGGCCCGAGCTGAGCGACGTGCACGGCGGTCTGTTTGCCCGCTGGTGGGGCGCGATGCTGCTGTCGCAGGAGGGCGAGACCCATTCGCGCCTGCGCCGGATGGCGAACCCCGCCTTCTCGCCCAAGCTCATCACCGAGCTGCGGCCGAAGTTCCAGGCGCTCGCCAACAAGCTGATCGACGGCTTCGCCGCGAAGGGCGAATGCGACTTCATCGCCGAGTTCACCGAACCCTATGCCACCGGCGTGATCTGCGACCTGCTCGGCCTGCCCTTCGAGACCTGGCGCGAGCTCGCCGACATCGCCGCCGAGATGGGCCTCGCGCTTGGCGTGACCTTCAAGCAGGACCTCGCCACGGTCGAGGCGGCAACCGCCCGACTGCTGAAATACGCCGAGGATCTGGTGGCACTGAAGCGCGCCAATCCGTCCGACGATTTCGTCGGCATGCTGGTGCAGGCCAATGCCGACAAGTCGCAGCTCTCGGACCAGGAGCTGCTCGACATGATCGTTCTGGCGATCTTCGGCGGCATCGACACCACCCGCAACCAGCTCGGCCTGGCGATGGCGACCTTCATCGAGCACCCCGAGCAATGGGCACTGCTGGCCGAACAGCCCGATCTCGCCCGCGCCGCGGTCGAGGAGGTGATGCGCGTGCGTCCGACGGTGACCTGGGTCACCCGCGAGGCGACCGAGGATTTCACCTACAACGACCTGCCGATCAAGGCCGGCACGACGATCCACCTGTTCTCGCAATCGGCGACCTCGGACCCCGCGGTCTTCCCCGAGCCCGGCTTCGACATCACCGCCGAACGCAAGCCGCATTTCGGCTTTGGCGGCGGCGCGCACCATTGCCTCGGCCATTTCATCGCCCGCGGCGACATGACCGAGGCGCTGAAGCTGCTCGCCCAGCGGCTGAAGAACCCGCGCTTCAACGGCGAGGTGAAATGGCTCGCCGACAGCGGCAACACCGGCGCCATCACCCTGCCGATCGCCTTCGATCCGGCCTGATCCAAGCCACCCAGACCCCATCAGACACAGGGAAGCGAAAATGAAAGTTGATGTCGACATGTCGATCTGCCTGCTGCACGGCCAATGCGTGATCGCCGCGCCGGAGGTGTTCTCCTTCGACGACGACGGCGGGCTCGTCTGGGTCGCCGAAGTGGACGAGGCGCAGCGCGCCGATGTCGAAGCCGCCGCCGATGCCTGCCCCGAGCAGGCGATCCTTCTCGGCTGACGCCATGACCGCGCCGCGCATCACCATCGTCGGGGCTTCGCTTGCGGGCCTGCGCACGGCAGAGGCGGTTCACGCCGCCCTGCCCGCGGCGCGGATCACCCTTGTGGGCGACGAACCGCTCGCCCCCTACAACCGCCCGCCGCTGTCGAAGGAGGCGGCCGAGACGCTGGCCCGCGACACCGCGGCGCGCGAGGCGGTGTTCGGCAAGCTGCTGCTGCGCTCGAAGCTTTCGCCCGCGGCGCTGAGCCTGCGTCTCGGGTCGGGCGCGGTGGCGCTCGAACCGGGCGGCGTGCGGCTCGCCGATGGCGCGCTGGTGCCGGGCGAGCGGGTGATCGCGGCAACCGGGCTGCGCCCGCGCCGCCTGCCCCTGCCGGGCGCCGAGGCCCGCCGCCACGTGCTGCGCAGCTTCGACGACCTCGTCCGCCTGGCCCCGAGCCTGCGCCCCGGCGCGCGGATGGTGGTGATCGGCGGTGGCTTCATCGGCTGCGAGATCGCCGCGACCGGCCGCAAGCTCGGCCTCGAGGCGACGATCGTCGAGCCCTCGCCGCAACCGATGCTGCGCGCCCTCGGCCCGCGCGTCGCCGCGGCGATGGCGGCGCTGCACCGCGCCCATGGCGTCGTGCTGCTCACCGGCCGCTCGGTCGCGGGCTTCTCGGACGAGGGCGTGATCCTCGACGACGGTCAGGCACTTGCCGCCGAGGTGATCGTCGAGGCGCTCGGCTCGCACCCGAATGTCGAATGGCTTGCGGGATCGGGCGCCGATCTGCGCGACGGCGTGCTGGTCGACGACCGGATGATCGCCCCCGGCGCCGAGGGGCTGATGGCGGTGGGCGACGTCGCCCGCTTCGTCAACCCGCTCTTCGGCCCCGAGGCACGCCGCACCGAGCATTGGTGCGTGCCCGGCCAGACCGCGAAACGGGTGGGCGAGACGCTTGCCGCCGAAGCCACGGGCACGGCCCTTGCCACCCGCTTCGCGCCGATGCCCTCGTTCTGGTCGGACCAGCACGGGATGCGGCTGCAGGCCTTCGGCGCGCCCTATCTCGCCGACGCCTGCCGGGTGCTGGAAGGCGAGCTGTCGCTCGTCGGCCGCGCACCGGTGATCGTCGAATACCTGCGCGGGGGCGAGCCGGTCGGCGTGCTCGGCCTCGGTGCGAACCCTGCCGCCCTCGCCAGGGCCCGCGCCCGTCTTGACGCGGCGCTGACCGAAACGCTTACCGCCTGAGGCCCCGATGACCCACGACCTGACCGCCGCCCTTGACGCCCTGAATGCCGAGATCGTCCATGTCGGCCAGTTCGACTATGCCTCGGTGTTCCGCGAACGCCGGCTGCGCCGCCCGCAATTCCTCGACTGGGCGACGGACGCGCGCTTTGCCAACGTCCTCGCCTATTGGGACAGCGCCGACAACCTCTATGGCGGCGATGCCTTCTACACCGAGACGGTCGAGATCGACCCAAGCTCGATGCGCCGCAACCCGTCCGAGCCCGGCGCCGTCACGGTGATCGCCGAGCTCTCGGGTGCCGCGAAGGAGCTGATGCCGCGCGAGGTGCTGCGCCGGCAGATCGACCGCGCCGCCGCCATGGGCTTCACCGTCGACGCGGCCTTCGAATTCGAGGTGATCGTGCTCGACGAGACCGACACCTCGGTGCGCGAGAAGGGTTTCACCGGCCTTGCGAAATTCGCCCCCGACAACAAGTGCTGGTCGGGCGCCACGGCAAACACCCATGCCGCGTTCATCGCCGGGATGGAGGCCGAGATCCTCGGCCATGACGTCGCGCTCTACGGTCTGGGCGTCGAGCTCGGGCCGGGCTGCCTCGAGGCGACGCTCGGCGCGACCGAGGGGCTGCGCGCGGCCGATGACGCCGCCTTCTTCCGCATGGCGGCGCGGTCCTATGCCCGCAAGATGGGCAAGACGGCGAGCTTCATGCCCTATCTCGGCGCCGAATACCCCGGCATCGGCGGGCACTGCACCGTCTCGCTGCGCGACAAGGCGACGGGCAAGAACCTATTCTCGGACCCCGAGGCGAAGACCTCGGCGCTTGCGGGCTCGTTCATCGCCGGCATGATGCAGATCGTGCCGCAGGCCTTCGCGATGTGCACCTCGACGGTGAACGCCTATCGCCGGCTTGCGCCGGGCAGCTGGGCGCCGAAATCGCTGACCTGGGCCGAATACCCGTTCACCGTTGCGGTGCGCTCGGCCCCCCATGCGGGCGACCGCGCGCGGCTCGAATTCCGGGTGCCGCCGGCCGACTGCAACCCCTATCTCACGCTTGCGCTGATGCTGGGCGCGGGGCTCGACGGGATCGAGCGGCAGCTTGACACCCCCGCCCCCGCCACCGCCACGCATCCCGATGTCGTGCCCGAGGGTGCCCAACGCTTTCCGCGCGACCTTGCCGAGGCGGCCGACCGCCTCGCCGCCTCGCCCGATGCCGCGCGCATCTTCGGGCAGGCCTTCTGCCAGAATTTCGCGGCCGCCTGCCGCGCCGAATACGCCAGCCTCGCGAAAGCGGTCAGCGCCGAAGAACGCGCCCGCTATCTCGAAGGCTGAGTGGTCAGAACAACAGGGAGACGACCATGACCACCACTGACACCGACTATCACCGCGAGATCGAGGCGCCCGGCCGCGCCGCGCTGGTCGAGCGCGTGCGCCGCAAGATCGACGCGCTTGGCGTCGATTACATCTATTACCAATACATCTCGATCACCGGCCGCGTGATGGGCAAGGCCGCCCCGGCGCGGCACTGGGAGACCCAGGCGCGCAAGGGCGTACAGACCTGGATGGGCGGCGTCGCCGACGTCACCCCGAACTTCAAGGGCAACCTGATCGGGTTCGACAGCAACGCGATGGAATGCATCGCGCTGCCCGATCCCGACACCTTCTGCCAGCTGCCCTGGGACAAGCGCGTCGCGCGCGTCTTCTGCACGCTCTATTACAGCCTCGAAGACCCGAACTTCCCGGGCCAGCATTACGAATACGACACCCGCGGCAACCTCAAGCGCTTCGACCGCGAGTTCCGCGAGGCGCATAACGGCCTCACGCTGCGCGTCGGCCTCGAGCCCGAGATGCTGTGGCTGAAGCCGAAGGATGGCGAGGTCCGCCCCTATGAGGGCATCACCGAGGCCTATGCCTATCACATCGGCCAGTTCGAGAGCGCCCGCAACATCTGGATGCAGGTGTCGGATTACGCCCGCGCCATGGGTCTCGACATGATCCAGGGCGATTGCGAGGACGCCCCCGGCCAGATCGAGCTGAACTATCAGTTCGACGACGCGCTGCCGACCTGCGACCGGATGACCACCTATCGCCAGATCTGCGCCGAGGTGGCGCGGCAGAACGGGCTGATTGCCTGCTTCATGGCGAAACCCTTCATGGGCTATGCCGCGAACGGCTGCCACCACAACTGTTCGGTCTGGACCGGCGGCTCGCGCGAGCTGCAGCAGCTGATCCCGGGCGAGCTTCCGGGCATGGAAGAGCTGTGGCACTACTCGAAGGGTGGGGTGAACGAGTTCGAGAACAAGGACGGCGGCTGGCTGCCGACGGAACTTGGCCACCACATTCTCGGCGGCTCGCTCAAGCACATCGACGCGCTCACCTGCATCGGCGCCTCGACGGTGAACTCCTATCGCCGCTTCAACGACTTCGGCCTCTGGGCGCCGATCGGGGCGAACTGGGGTCTGCAGAACCGCTCCTGCACGATCCGCATCTCGTCCCCCGACCGGTTCGAGTTCCGCGCCGTCGACAGCATGGTGAACCCGCATCTCTTCTGCGGCGCGCTGCTGAAGGCGATGGACGACGGCATCCGCAACAAGATCGACCCGGGCGCCCCCGAATCGCGTAACGTCACCGAGGTCTGGCAGTCGGGCGAGCCGGTCAAGCTCATCCCTCTCAATCTGCGCGATGCATTGACCGCTTTGGAAAAGGACGAGGTCATTCGCTCGGCACTGCCGGGGCGTCTCTACGACGTCTTCGACGAATACAAGCAGGATGAGTGGACGCGCTTCCTGCGCGAGGTCACCAATTGGGATGTGGAACGCTACTTGCATTGCGTGCCCTGAGCGGGGCCGACGGGGAGATCACTTGATGGGAGCACGGGAACCGCAAGGTTCGATGCTGGAAGACTGGCTCGCGCGCGACGGGACGATCCTGCGCGCGAGTCCCCTGCAGGATGCCGCGCTCGGGCTTGACCCGGGCGCGGCCGCCGGCCGTCCGTGGTCACTGATCTATCCGCTGGCCGCGCGCGAGCGGCTGGAGACGCTGTTTGCCCTCACCGGCCCCTGGCCGCAGGTGCTGGCGCTCGAGCTGCGCTGTGCGGGCGCCTCGACGCTGCCGGTGACGGCGGTGATCGAGCGGGTCGAGGACCCGCTCGCGGGCCCCTGCCTGCGGCTCTTCAAATGGCCGCGCGGCGGGATGATCGACGCGGTCGAGCGGCTGGCCGAGGAGAACGAGGTGATCGCCTCGATCCTCGCCACCTCGGACGATGCGGGCTGGTGCATGGAATGGGCGGAACCCGTCGACCTGTCCGCGCCCGAGCAGGAGACGATCCGCCAGGTCTTCGAGAACGGCCCGCGCTGGCGTTTCTGCAACGAGGCGATGGCGCGGCTCTACCGCGCCCCGCCTAGCCATGACTTCAACGAACTGCCGGTGCACGAGACCTTCCCGCGCACGCCGGAAAACGAGGATTTCGTCCGCCGTCTGGTGCGCGCGAGCTTCGACGTCACCGCCTCGCCCTCGCGCGATCTACGCTATGACGGGGTCTGGATCGAGGTCGAGAACGACGTGCGCGGCCATATCCGCGGCAACCGGCTGACCCGGATGTGGGGCACGGTGCGCGACGTCTCGAAACACGCCCGCCGCGCCGCGGTGCTGCGCGACGAGATCGAGGCGCTCGAGGCGGTGCTGACGGCGCTGCCCGATGCGGTGCTGGTGATCGACCGCGCCGGGCACCTGCTGCGCACGAACCTTGCGGCCGAGGAGCTGCTGTCGCTGGCAACCGACGCCTATGCGACGCGCGAACTGGGCGACTACATCGAGCTGCCCCTGCCGCTCGAGACGCTGTTCGAGGCCGCGGCGGGGCGGCTGCCGGGCCATCCCGACCGGACCTGGACGGTGGTGCCGCTGCGCTCGGAAACCGGGGGGCGGGCCGAGATGCAGGCCCGGCCGCTGCGCCTGCGCGAAACCGAGTGCCTGGTCCTCAGCCTGCGGCTGAAGCGCGGCCCGGCGCTCGCGGGCGCCCCGGCGGGGCGCATCGCGCGCTTCCGGGCGGAGCGCTGAGGGATGGGAGGTGACGCGATGACCAGCCACACCCGCCCGCAGCCCCCCGCGCTTGAAACCGCGCTCGATGCGCTGCCCGACGGGCTGATCGTGCTCGATGCCACGGGCGCCGTCACCCATCTGAACCGCGAGGCGGCGATGATCGGCGGGCTCGATGCGGCGACCGCGCCGGGCCAGACGCTGGCCCGTCTCGGTGCCGGCTCGGCGCTGAACTGGCTGCCGGTCGAGGAGATGATCGAGGCCGGGCGCACCGGCTCGGTGATGCTGCGCGGCGACACGGTGGGGGCGGTGCTTGTCACCCTGCGCCGGATCGCGACCGGCGGCCATGTGCTGACCCTGCGCGATCTGGCGGTGCTCGACCACGCCCGCCGCCAGGCCGCGGGCCAGCGCGACGCCGCACCCTTCCCGACCACCGCCGAGCGCCGCTTGCGTCCCGACTTCGCGCGCCAGCGCCACCTGTCGCCCTGGCTCGACCGGATGATGTCGCGCGGCGAGCGGGCGCTTCTGCAGGGCGCGCGGGTCATCATCACCGGCGAGTCGGGCGTCGGCAAGACCGAGATCGCGCGCCACCTGCACGGCTTCGTGTCGAACGCCACCGACCCGTTCATCGCGGTCAACTGCGCCGCGATCCCCGAGACGCTGTTCGAAAGCGAGCTCTTCGGCTACGAGAAGGGCGCCTTCACCGGCGCCTCGACCGAGGGCAAGAAGGGCCTGATCGAGATGGCCGAGGGCGGCACGCTGTTCCTCGACGAGATCGGCGAGATCCCCCTGCCGCTGCAGGCCAAGCTGCTGACCTTCCTCGAGGACGGGATGGTGATGCGGATCGGCGGCACCCGGCCGCGGCGGGTCAGCGTGCGGGTGATCTCGGCCACCAACCGCGACCTGCTCGCCATGGCCGAGGAGCGCCGCTTCCGCCTCGACCTCTATTACCGGCTGGCGGTGGTGAACATGCCGATCAAGCCGCTGCGCGAGGTGCCCGAGCTGCTCGACCATCTGATCGAGCGCTTTCTCACCGCGATCAACCAGCGCCGCTCGCAGCCGCTCGACCTCAGCGAGGATCTGTGCGCGCGGCTGCGTGCCTACCAGTATCCCGGCAACATCCGCGAGCTGTGGAACCTGATGCAGCAGATCTCGGTGCTCGGCGACGACATCGACGAGTTGCCGCGGCGATTGATGGCCATCGACCTCGATGCCGTGCCTGTCCGGGCCCCGGCGACGGCACCGACCGTCGCCGGGGCGGAAGACCCGCCCGAGGGCCTGCCGCTGCGCGAGGCCCTGGCGGAATACGAATTGCGGATCATCGAAGAGGCGATCCGCATCCACGGCAGCAAGCGCAAGGCCGCTGCCGCTCTGGGTGTCGATATCGGCACCATCTCGCGAAAGACCCGAAAAGAGCCGTGAACGGCCGTTCAACCAACAGTGGAGACACGAAATGACCCGGAAGATCCTGCTCGGCGCGCTTGGCGCCCTCGCCCTGACCACCGCCGCCCCGGCGCTTGCCGAAGGCACGCTCAACGTGCTGACCTGGGAAGGCTATGCCGACTCCTCCTTCATCTCGAAGTTCGAGGAAGAGTCGGGCTGCAAGGTGAACGCGACCTATGTCGGTTCGAACGACGACTTCGCGCCCAAGCTGATGTCGGGCGGTGGCGTCTATGACCTCATCACCCCCTCGATCGACACCACCAAGCTGATGATCGACCTCGACTTCGTCGAGCCGCTCGACACCGCGAAGATCAGCGAGTGGAACAACATCTACAAGAAATTCCGCGACCTCGACGGGATCCAGAAGGACGGCGAATATTACGGCATGCCCTATGTCTGGGGCGCGATCGCCTTCATGTATCGCGACGACGCCTTCACCACGCCGCCGACCTCGATCGCCGACCTGTGGAACCCCGCGCTGAAGGGCAAGGTCGCGCTGTGGGACGACAAGTCCTCGATCTATGTCGCGGCGCGGCTGAACGGCGACATGGACATCTACAACCTGACCGACGAGCAGATCGCCGCCGCGCAGAAGAAGCTGCTCGAGCAGAAGCCGCTGATCCGCAAGTACTGGGCCACCGCGGGCGAGCTCGTCGACCTCTACAAGGCCGGCGAAGTGGTGATCTCGAACACCTGGGCGGGCTACCAGTCGGGGATGCTGAAGGCCGAGGGCATCAAGGTCACCGAGTTCATCCCGAAGGAAGGCGCCGAGGGCTGGATGGACAGCTGGATGGTGGTCAAGGGCACGCCGAACAAGGAATGCGCCTACAAGTTCCTGAACATGCAGCTGTCGCCGCTCGGTCAGTGCGGTGTCGCCAACATCAACGGCTATTCGGTGGCCGACCCGGTCTCGGCCAAGGCCTGCATGACGCCCGAACAGTTCACCTCGCTGCATCAGGACGACCCGGCCTATCTCGACAGCCTGATGGTCTGGCAGCCGCTCGGTGACCGCTTCGAGGCCTACACCAACGCCTGGAACGCCGTGAAGGCGCAATGACGACCCGCCCGATCCGGGATGCCGCGCGGCATCCCGGGCCGGGCCACCAATCAAAAGGGCGCCGGGTTTTCGGGGGAGGAGAGCCCGGGCGCCACGTTTCAGGGAAAGGCGACATGGCCGCAATCATCGAACTGGAGAACATCTCCAAACACTACAGCCCGACGATCATCGGCGTGGACAATGTCTCGCTGACGGTCGAGGACGGCGAATTCGTCACGCTGCTCGGCCCCTCGGGCTGCGGGAAATCCACGCTCCTGCGGATGATCGGCGGCTTCGAGACGCCCACCCACGGCACCATCCGCCTGGCCGACAAGGACGTCACCTGGGACCCGCCCTACAAGCGCGAGGTCAACATGGTGTTCCAGGACTATGCCCTCTTCCCGCACATGACCGTGGGCGAGAACGTCGGCTATGGGCTCAAGGTCAAGGGCCTCGGCCGGCTCGAGATCGAGACCAAGGTGCATGATGCGCTCAAGCTCGTCGGTCTCTTCGACAAGGTGAAGCTGCGTCCCCAGCAGCTCTCGGGCGGTCAGCGCCAGCGCATCGCCCTGGCCCGCGCCATCGTGCGCGAACCGAAGGTGCTGCTGCTCGACGAGCCGCTCTCGGCGCTCGATGCGAAGCTGCGCGAGCAGATGCAGATCGAGATGAAGCACCTGCACGAGAAGGTCGGCATCACCTTCGTCATGGTCACCCATGACCAGACCGAGGCGCTCGTCATGTCGGACCGCGTCGTGGTGATGGAGAAGGGCCGCATCGCCCAGCAGGGCCGCCCGCAGGAGCTTTATGACCACCCCGCCTCGCCCTATGTCGCGAATTTCATCGGCACCACCAACTTCCTGCCCGGCCGCGTCATCCGCTGCACGGGCGAGCGCGCCGAGATCGAGATCGGCGGCGGCCGGCTGAGCGCGATCGTCGATGCGCCGCTGGTCGCGGGCAGCACCGTCACCGCCGGCTGCCGCCCCGAGAAGGTGCGCCTGCTCGCCGAGGGCGAAACCGCGGAAAACGTGCTCGAGGGCCGGGTCGCCGAGGTGATCTATTACGGGCTCGGGCTGCGGCTTGCGGTCGAGCTCGCGGACGGCAGCCGCGTCTATACCGACAGCCTGCTTCCCGACCGCCTCGCGCTCAGCCCGGTGCCGCCGCTCGGACAAAGCCTGCGCCTTGCCGTCGAGCCGCACAACGTCTTCGTCTTCGAGGGGGAGGTCACGCCGTGAGCCACGCCCGCCGCAACCTCTCGGGGGTGATGGTGCTGGGCATTCCGCTGCTCTGGATCGCCCTCTTCATGCTGCTCCCCTACGGGATCATCGTCACCTTCTCGTTCTGGGTGAAGAAATACCCGACCTTCGTGCCGGCCTTCCAGTTCGGCAATTACGTCACCCTCTTCACCGACCCGCAATATGTGCTGGTGCTGCTGCGCACGCTGAAGATCTCGGTGCTGGTGTCGGTGGCCTCGCTGCTGCTGGCCTATCCCTTCGCCTATTGGCTGGTGTTCCGCTGCCGCTCGGCCAAGCTGCGCACCTGGCTCTACATGGCGGTGATCGCGCCGCTTTGGGTCAGCTATCTGCTGCGCGCCTATGTCTGGAAGACCATCCTTGGCACCGAGGGGGTGCTGAACTCGTTCCTGAAATCGATCGGCCTGATCGACGAGCCCTCCTCGATCTTCCTCTACAACCAGTTCGCGATGGTGGTGACGCTGACCTATATCTTCATCCCCTTCATGGTGATGCCGATCTATACCGCGCTCGAGAAGATCCCCGCGAACCTGACCGAGGCGGCGGCGGATCTGGGCATGGGCCCGTGGCGCAGCTTCTGGACGGTGACGCTGCCGCTCTCGGCACCGGGCATCGCGGCGGGGGCGACGCTGACCTTCTGCCTGTCGTTCGGCGACTTCATCGCGCCCTTCCTGGTGGGCGGGCCGGACGGCAACCTGATCGCCAACGTCATCGCCACGCAATTCGGCGCCGCACTGAACTGGCCGCTCGGCTCCGCACTCGCCATCGTGATGCTGGTCGTCGTGCTGACCATCGTCTCGCTCAGCGACCGGATGGAGCGCAAGGGCGCCACGGGAGGGATCTGACATGGCACAATCACCGAACCGCGCCCCGGGCCTCGTGTCCCGCTATGGCGCCGACACCGCCTTCATGACCTTCGTCGCGGCGCTGATGGCGTTCCTCTACATCCCGATCTGGGTGCTGATCGCCTTCTCGTTCAACGACTCGCGCTCGCTGACCTGGCCGCTGTCGGGCTTCACCCTCGACTGGTATGTCAAGCTTGCCTCGAACGGCGACCTGCTCGCCGCGATCCGCAACAGCTTCTACGTGGCGACCGGGGCGACGATCCTGACGCTGTGCGTGGGCGTGCCCGCGGCACTCGCGCTGCACAAGGTCAACTTCCCCGGAAAGACGGTGTTCCGCCGCCTGATCCTGCTGCCGATCACCCTGCCCGGCATCGTCACCGGCATCTCGATGCTGAACATGTTCAAGCTGATCGGCTTCCCGCTCAGCCTGGAAACGGTGATCCTCGGCCATGCCACGGCGCTTCTGGGCGTCGTCGTGACCCAGGTCTATGCCCGGCTGCAGCGGCTGCCGAAATCGCTCGAGGAGGCGGCCTTCGATCTGGGCGCCTCGCCCTGGCGCAGCTTCGTCGACATCACGCTCCCCAACATCCGCACCGCCATCGTCGGCGCCGGCATGCTGAGCTTCGTGCTGAGCTTCGACGAGATCCCGGTCACCTTCTTCCTGACCGGCCGCGACAATACCTTGCCGATGTACATCTATTCCACCCTGCGCCGCGGCGTGACGCCCGAGATCAACGCCGTCGGCACGATCATCGTGCTGCTGTCGCTGGTGCTGATCGTCGTCTCGGTGGTCTCGACCCGCGACACAAAACAGAAATGACAGGAGGTTCCCCCATGACCATGACCCTGAAGGACTGGCAGGCGCGCGCCGCCGCGCTGAAACCCGACACCCGCCTGTTCATCGACGGCGCCTTCGTCGATGCCGCGAAGGGCGGCAAGTTCGAGACCGTGAACCCCGCCACCGGCGAGGTCGTGGCCGAAGTCGCCCGCGGCACCGCCGAGGATGTCGACCGCGCCGTCGCGAGCGCGAAGAAGGCGTTCAAGTCGGGCGTGTGGTCGCGCATGGCGCCCTCGGACCGGATGGCGGTGATGCGCCGCTTCGCCGATCTGATCGAGGCGCACGCCGAGGATTTCGCGCTTCTCGACACGCTCGACATGGGCAAGCCGATCTCGGACATGCTCAACATCGACATCCCCGGCTCGCTGATGACGATCCGCTTCTTTGCCGAGACCATCGACAAGATGGAGGGCGTCGTCACCTCGACCAGGGCCGATGCGCTGCATTACATCCTGCGCCAGCCGCTCGGCGTGTGCGGCATCGTGGTGCCGTGGAACTACCCGCTGATGATGGCGGCGTGGAAGCTGGCCCCGGCGCTGTCGTGCGGCAACTCGGTGGTGCTGAAACCGGCCGAACAGTCGCCGCTCTCGGCGCTTCTGCTCGCCAGGCTCTTTTGCGAGGCGGGCGGCCCCGCCGGCGTCTTCAACGTCGTCACCGGCTTTGGCGAGGAAACCGGCAAGCCGCTCGCGCTGCACATGGATGTCGACAAGATCGGCTTCACCGGCTCGGGCGAGGTCGGCAAGCTGATGATGGTCTATGCCGGCCAGTCGAACATGAAGCGCGTCACCACCGAATGCGGCGGCAAGTCGCCGCAGATCGTGCTGGCCGATTGCGACGATCTCGAGAAGGCCGCGACCTTCGGCGTCGCCGGCATCTATGGCAACCAGGGCGAGGTCTGCTCGGCCGGCTCACGCATCCTCGTCGAGCGCAAGGTCTATGACGACTATGTCGCGCTTTTCACCGAGGCCGCGAAGGGCATGCATGTGCCGGGCAACCCGCTCGACCCCGCGACCACCATGGGCCCGCTCGTCACCCCCGAACAGCAATCGCGGGTGCTCGGCTATATCGAGAAGGGCAAGGCCGAGGGGGCGAAGCTTGCCTTCGGCGGCGGCGTGCCGGCGGGGTTCAACGCCGGCTGCTATGTCGAACCGACGCTCTTCACCGAGGTGTCGAACAAGATGACCATCGCGCAGGAGGAAATCTTCGGCCCGGTCGCCTCGATCATCCCGGTCGACGACCTCGACCATGCGATTGCCACCGCGAACGACACGATCTACGGCCTCGCCTCGGCGATCTGGACCTCGAATCTGAAAAGCGCGCATCGCTTCGCGCAGGAGATCGAGGCCGGCATCGTCTGGGTCAACGCCTACGAGGCGGGCGATGCCACCACCCCCTGGGGCGGCTTCAAGCAATCGGGCAACGGCCGCGACAAGTGCCTCGAGGCGCTGACCCAATACACCCAGACGAAATCCGTCTGGATCGAACTGAGCTGAGAGCAACGGGCGGGGGGCCTCCCCCCGCCCCTTCCGAGGACCCCATGAAGATCTGCATTCTCGAGACCGACACCACCGGCCCCGCCTTCGAGCCCGTCCATGGCAGCTATGCCGACATGTTCTCGCGCTGGCTTGCCCCCGTGCTGCCCGAGGCGCGTTTCACCCGTGTCTTCATCGCCGAGGGCGAGACGGTGCCCGAGGATCTGACCGCCTTCGACGCCTTCCTCGTCACCGGCTCGCGCGCCGGCGTCTACGAGGACCGGCCGTGGATCGCGCCGCTGATCGCCGGGCTGCAGCGCATCGCCGCGGCGCGGGTGCCGCTCGCCGGTGTCTGCTTCGGTCATCAGGTGATGGCGCAGGCCTTCGGCGGCGAGGTGCGCAAGTCGCCCGACGGCTGGGTGGTGGGCCGGCATGACCACGACCTGAGCGCCACCGGCGCGGCGGTCTTCGGGCCGGGCGCGCTGCCCGCGCTCTCGATCCATCAGGATCAGGTCATGGTGCCGCCGCCGCGGGCCGAGCGGCTGTTCTCGACCGCCGCCTCGCCGAACGGCGGCTTTCTCTACACCGACTTCCCGGCGATCTCGTCGCAGGCCCACCCGGAGTTCACCCTCGACTTCCTGCGCGCGCTGATCACCCCGCCCGACGGGGTGCGGCTGGCCGAGGATCTGCATGCCGAGGCGATGGCCTCGCTCGCCGGCCCGCTCGATCAGCAGCGCATCGCCCGCGGCTTTGCCCGCGTGCTGCGCGGCGAGGAGATCGCGCCCGCATGAAGCTGCGCCAGGACATCGCGCTGCGCCAGCAGACCCGGCTGACCCTCAGCCAGGACCTGGTGCGCGCGATCGGCCTGCTCGGCCTGTCGAACCTCGATCTGGGCGAGAGCCTGCGCGAGGCGGCGGCCGAGAACCCCTTCCTGCGGCTTGAACTGCCGCGGGCCGCGGCGCTCGAGGATGTCGAGATCGCCGATGAGGGGCCATCCCTCATCGCCCATGTGCTCGAGCGCCTGCCCGGTCTTGTTCCCGCCCCCGCCGACCGCGCGGTGGCGCTGGCGCTGGCCGAGGCACTGGATGCGCAGGGGTTTCTGGCAACGCCGACGCCGGCGATCGCCGCCCGCCTCGGCCTGCCGCCCGCGCATATCGAGGCGGTGCTGGCGCAGCTGCAGCGGATCGAGCCACGCGGGCTGTTCGCCCGCTCGCTTGCCGAGTGCCTGGCCCTGCAACTGGCCGAGGAAGGCCCGATCGCGCCCGAGATGCGCCGCGTCCTCGAGGCGCTGCCCACCCTTGCCGAGGGCGGCCCCGCGGCGCTCGCCCGCGCCACGGGGCTCGCGCCCGACACGCTTGCGCCGCTGCTCGCGCGACTGCGCGGTCTGACCCCGCGCCCCGCCGCGGGCTTTTCGACACCCCCTGCCCGCGCCCGCATCGCCGATCTCGTCTTCGCCCCCGAGGGCGCGGGCTGGACCGTGCGGCTGAACCGCGAGACCGCGCCGCGCCTTGCCCTGGCCGCGATCACCGGCCCGGCGCGCGAGCGCCGTGCCGCGCAGGCGCTGATTGCCGCGGTCGAGCGGCGCAACGCCGCGCTGCTGGCGCTTGGCACGGCGCTCGCCCGCGAACAGCCGGGCTTCCTGCGCGACGGCCCCGCCGCGCTGCGCCCGCTGACCCGCCGTGCCGTCGCCGCGGCGATCGGGCTGCATGAAAGCACGGTGAGCCGGATGGTCGCCGCAGGCTCGGCCGAGACCCCCCGCGGAACCGAACCGCTGGCCGCCTTCTTCGGCCGCGCCGTCGCCCAGGCCGAGAATGCCGAGGCCGGCCCCGCCGTCATCGCCCGCATCCGCGCCCTGGTCGGCGCCGAGCATCCGAGCGCACCGCTGACCGACGGCGCACTGGCCGAGGCACTGGCGCAGGCGGGCATCACCGTCTCGCGCCGGGTGGTGGCCAAGCTGCGCGCCCGCGCCGGCATTCCGCCCCGCGCCCTGCGCCGCCGCTGAGCCCCGCGCCCCCTGGGCCACGACGCCGCGCTTGCTTCTGCGCTGCGGCAAAGTTACATTCCAGAGATCGAATATCTCAGCCCGGATCCAGCACATGACCAGAATTGCCATTCTCGGCTCGGGCTTTGCCGCCCTCACCGCCGTTCGCGAACTGCGCCGCCAGAAGGTCGAGGCCGAGATCACCGTCGTCTCGCCGCGCGAGGAACTGCATTACCTGCCCTCCTCGATCTGGATCCCGGCCGGGCTGCGCACCGCCGAGGCGCTGCGCCTGCCGCTTGCGGCCTTCTTCGCGCGCCACCAGGTGAAGCACGTCAAGGCCTCGGTCACCGGCATGAAGGCCGCCGAGAAGGTGGTCGAGACCGATGCCGGCCCGATCATGGCCGACCAGATCCTGATCGCCACCGGTGGCCGCTTCATCCGCAAGCTGCCCGGCGTCGAGAACGCCATCATCCCCTGCGAGGGCATCCTTGCCGCCGAGCAGATCGCGGTGCGACTGAAGGCGATGGAGGGCGGCACCATCGCGATCGGCATGGCGACGAATCCGAACGAGCCGGGCGCGATGCGCGGCGGGCCGATGTTCGAATATCTCTTCATCCTCGACACGCTGCTGCGCCGCGAGGGCCGGCGCGACAAGTTCCGGCTGGTGTTCTTCAGCCCCTCGTCCCGCCCCGGCCAGCGGCTTGGCGAGAAGGCGGTGGACGGCATCCTGAAGGAGATGGCGAAGCGCGGCATCGAGACGCATCTGGGCCACAAGATGGTGCGGATCGAGCCCGCCAAGGTGGTGACCGAGGGCGGCGAGATCGCGGCCGACCTGATCCTGTTCCAGCCCGGCATGACCGGGCCGGCGTGGCTCGCGAATGCCGATCTGCCGCTCTCGCCGGGCGGCATGGTGCTGTCCGACGGGCTGTGCCGGGTGGCGGACCGGCCCGGGATCTGGGTCGCGGGCGATGCCGGCAGCTTCCCGGGGCCGGACTGGATGCCGAAACAGGCGCATCAGGCCGACCTGCAGGCCAAGGCCGCCGCCGCCAACATCGCCGCGACGCTGAAGGGCGAGGAACCGAAGGCCGCCTTCGAGGCCGAGCTCGTGTGCATCATGGACAGCCTCGACCGCGGCATGCTGGTGTTCCGCCGCGGCAAGATCAACATCGTGCTGCCCGCGCTCAAGCCGCTGCACTGGCTCAAGCGGATGTTCGAGAACCACTATCTGCGCGCCTACCGCTGAGCCGCGTCACAGCCAGTCGACATCGCTCGTCAGGATGTAGCCCGCGCCATAGACGGTGCGGATCAGCTCGGGCGCGTGGCTGTCATCCTCGAGCTTGCGGCGCAGCCGGCACACCCGCGCGTCGATCGAGCGGTCGAAGGGCTCGTCGGCGCGCCCGCGCGTGGCATCGAGCAGCTGCGCCCGGCTCAGCACCCGGTTCGGCGCATTCAGGAAGGCGCCGAGCAGGCTGGTTTCCGAGGAGCTGAGCGCCACCTGCTGCCCCGCCGGGCCGGCAAGCGTGCAGGCCGTCAGGTTCGCCACCCAGCCGCCGAACCGCGCCTGCGCATGCGCCGCCGCCTCGCTTTCCTCGCGGGCGAGCGTGCCACGGCGCAGCACGGCGCGCACCCGCGCCACCAGCTCGCGCGGCTCGAACGGCTTGGTGATATAGTCATCGGCGCCGATCTCGAGCCCGATCACCTTGTCGGTGACCGACCCGCGCCCGGTCACCACCACCCTCGGCACCGAGCGCGGCAACAGCCCCGAGCCAAGCAGGCCAAGCCCGTCGCCATCGGGCAAAGACAGGTCGATCAGGCACAGGTCGGGCAATTGCCGGCGCACCTCGCGCTCGAACTCGGCCAGACGGCGGAACTTGCGCAGCGCATAGCCCTGCTGGCTCAGCGTGCGCTCGATCAGCCGGGCGATGTCGAGGTCATCCTCGAGCAGGTAGATCAGGGGCATCAGTCTCTCCCGGCCTGTTGCGGCGCGCGCGCCTGCGCCCGCGCGGTGGCAAGTGCGGCGGCCAGCGCCGCATCGGTGAAGGGCTTGCGCAGGATGGGCAGGCCCGGAAGTTCGGCCGCCGCCTGACCGGCAAGCCCCGCCTTGCCGCTCATCAGCACGACGCCGGTGCCCGGCCGCTCGGCCGCCAGCCAGCGCGCCAGGCCGAATCCGTCGAGCGTGCCGGGCATGTCGATATCCGAGATCACCACCGCGATCGCGCCGATGCGCTGGATCAGCAGCTTCGCCTCGTCGGCGCTGTCGGCCTCGATCAGCGGATGGCCAAGCGCGGCGATCTTGCGGCGCAGGGTGCGGCGCACGTCGCGGTCATCCTCGACCAGCAGCAGAAGCGGCGGGCTTTCCTCCTCGGGGGCGGGCTCGGGGGCGGGCAGCGCGAGCGGCGTGGGCGGCAGCGCGGCGAGCTCGACGCTGGGCAGCAGGATGGTGAAGCTCGTGCCCTTGCCCGGGGCGCTGTCGACCATGATCGCGCCATTCGACTGCTTGACGAAGCCATAGACCATCGAGAGGCCAAGCCCCGAACCGGCGCCCGCCGCCTTCGAGGTGAAGAAGGGCTCGAAGATCCGCTCGACCTGCTCGGGCGACATGCCGCAGCCGTCGTCGGAAAAGCGCAGCCGGACATAGCGGCCGGCCGGCAGATAGAGCAGGTCCGCCTCCTGCGGCGGCAGGTCATAGGGCTCGATCGCGATCCCGATCCGCCCCGCCCCGCCGGTCGCGTCACGCGCGTTCATCGCAAGGTTCAGGAGCGCCATCTCGAGCTGCGAGCGGTCGACCAGCGCCGGCGGCACCTCGGCCGCGCTTTCGGTGCCGATCACCAGCTTGCGGGGCATCGAGGCACGCAGAAGCGTGCAGATCTCGGCCACCGCGCCCGGGATGTCGGTGGGCTCGGGCGCGAACTGCTCGCGCCGGGCAAGCGTCAGAAGCCGCTGCGTCAGCGCCGAGCCGCGGCGCGCGGCGGCAATCGCCGGCGCCAGGAACTCGCGGTTCAGCTCGCCCTCGCCGATCTCCTCGGCAAGCGGCAGCAGGTTGCCCAGGATCACCGTCAGCAGGTTGTTGAAATCATGCGAGATGCCCGAAGCCATGCGGCCAAGCGCATCCATCTTCTGCGCCCCCATCAAGGCCGCCATCGCCGCCTTGCGCCGGGTGACGTCGATCGACAGCAGATAGAAGCCGATCACCTCGCCCGAGGACGGCCGCTCGGGGCGCAGCAGGGTGCGGATGTCCTTGAAGCGGCCGTCGGGCAGCTCCACCCGCATCTCGAAATCGACGAGCGCGCCGCGCCGCGCCTGCTCGAAATAGCGCGCGGACTCGCCCAGCGTGCGCGCCGACAGCACCTCGGTCGCGTGCAGCCCGATCATCTCCGCCGGGCTGCGGTGATAGGCGCGGGCAAAGCGGCGGTTGGCATAGAGGATGCGCAACTCGTTGTCGAAATGCGCGATCCCCGCGGGCACCTCGTCGGCGATCAGCGCCAGGCGCTCCTCGCTCAGCCGCAGCGCGCGGGTGCGCTCCTCGACCTGCGCCTCGAGCTGCACCGCGCGGTTGCGCCGGGCGGTGACATCGGCACAGGTCGACAGATAGCCGCCCGAGGCGAGCGGCCGCCCCACCGCCTCAATCACCCGATCCATCGGCTTGGCCAGTTCGATCTGGATCCGCTCGGCGCGCCGCGCGCCGGCCATCCGCCCGCGCACCAGCGCCGCGGGGTCGCCCGGGCCGTAATCGCCACGCTCGGCAAAGCAGCGCACGAAGCTTTCGTAGTCCGCCCCCGGAAAGGCCAGCGCCGCGGGCAGGTCGTGCAATTCCAGAAAGCGCCGGTTCCAGGCCAGCAGCCGGAATTCGGCGTCGAAGACGGCAAAGCCCTCCTCGAGCTCGTTCAGCGCCTCCTCGAGCGGCACCGACAGGCCGGGGCGCACGGGTCTGTTCTGCATCGCGATTCCGATCGGTTCTCCTCCACCGCGGCCAGCATGCAACATCCCCCGCCCCCTCCAAAAGCCCGAAGCGGCGGACGTCACATTTCGATACAATTCGACAAAACTTGCGCAACACCTGCATGAGCTAGTGCCGGATGCAGCCGGGGTCGGAGGGGCCCGGGCTGTGCACGGGAGGACCCGTCACCGGATCTTCGGGCCAGCGCCCGGCAGCCCCCCATGCGGGAGGCCGCCACGCGCGAGGCGCCGCCGGCCGTCCCCCGGCCCCGAGACAGACGACCGCGGCGGCACGCTGCCCGGTCCCGACGGCCCCGCGGGGCATGACGAGAAAGGCACGAAGATGACGGAACTGACGCAGGCCTGGGGCGTGACGACAAGCGGATGCCGCCGCGCCGTGGTGATCGGGGCGGGCTCGATGGGCGCGGGCATCGCCGCGCAATTCGCCAACGCCGGCGTGCCGGTCGACCTGCTCGACATCCCGGCCGAGGGCAACCGCAACGCCCGCGCCGAGGCGGGCATCGCCGCGCAGCTGAAGGCGGGCGGTTTCGCCGGCCCCGGCCCCGCCGCGCTCGTGCGCCCCGGCAACGTCGAGGATGACATCGGCCGCATCGCCGAGGCCGACTGGATCATCGAGGCGGTGATCGAGAACCTCGAGGTCAAGCGCGCGCTCTTCGCCAAGGTCGCGCCGCTTCTGGCGCCGGGTGCCGTGGTGTCCTCGAACACCTCGACGATCCTGCGCGAGCTGCTGACCGAGGGCTTCGGCGCCGAGTTCGCCGCGCGCTTCGCGATCTCGCATTTCTTCAACCCGCCGCGGCACATGGCGCTGCTCGAGCTGGTCGCCGAGGACGGCGGGCCGGCGCAGGCCTTCATCCGCAAGGCGGGGCGCGCAGTGCTGGGCAAGACGGTGATCGACTGCCGCGACACCCCCGGCTTCATCGCGAACCGCATCGGCTGCACCTGGATGTCGATCGCCATGGTCGAGGCGCTGCGCCTTGGCCTGACGATCGAGGAGGCCGACGCCGTGCAGACCGTCTTCGGCATCCCGCGCACCGGCGTCTTCGGCCTGTCGGATCTGGTCGGCGTCGACATGATCCCGAGCATCTGGGGCTCGCTGATGGGCGAGCTGCCCGGCGACGACGCGATCAACCGCTTCGACCTGCCGGCGAACGCGCTGGTCAGGGACATGATCGCCAAGGGTCGTTTCGGCCGCAAATCGGGCGCGGGCTTCTACCGCAAGGCGGCCGACGGCAGCCGCGAGGTGATCGACCCGGCCACCGGCGAATACCGCGCGGTGCAGCCCGTCACCGTGCCCGGCGGCGGCAAGGACCTGGGCGCGCTTCTGGCCGATCAGGGCAAGCTTGGCGCCTATGCGCGCGAGGTGCTGGGCGAGGTGTTGCGCTATGCCGCGGCCCATGTCGCCGAGATCTCGACCGGCCCCGCGGCGCTTGATGCGGCGCTCGAGCTCGGCTTTGCCTGGCGCAAGGGCCCCTTCGCCATCGCCCAGGGCCTCGACGCCGCCAGCCGCGCCGCGCTGAACCTGCCGGCGATGCCCGCGGTGGTGAAGGACGCCTCGGCGCATGACCCGCTCGACCGGGCGAAGGCGGCAGGCACGAAGCTTGCCGGCAATGCCTCGGCCAGCCTGTGGGATCTGGGCGACGGCGTCGGCTGTCTCGAACTCACCACCAAGATGAACGCGGTCGACGACGGCGTCTTCGACATGATCGAGGAGACGCTGGGCAAGATCGGCGGCGCGGTGAAGGCGCTGGTGGTCGGCAACCACGACCCGCGCGCCTTCTCGGCCGGCGCCAACCTCGCCCGTTTCGTCGAGATGATCGAGAGCGCGAACTGGGACGCGATCGGTGGCTTCATCGCCCGCGGCCATGCGCTTTACCCGCTGCTGCGGCAGGCGCCGGTGCCCTCGGTCGCGGCGGTGCAGGGGATCACGCTCGGCGGCGGCTGCGAGCTGACGCTGCATTGCGCGGCCCGTGTCGTGCATCTCGAGGCGAAGATCGGCCTGCCCGAGCACACGCTTGGCATCCTGCCGGGCTGGGGCGGCTGCACCCGGCTGACCGCGCGGCTTGGCGCGGCGAAGGCCTTCGCGGCACTGACCCAGCCGCGCCCGGCGGGCTCGGCGCGCGAGGCGGCGACGCTTGGCTTCCTCGACCCCGCGACGACGCAGGTGGTGATGCACGCGGATGACCGGATCGGCGCGGCGATGCGGACTGCGCTGGCGATGATCGACGGTTACGAGGCGCTTGCGCCCGAGCGGATCACCACCGGCGGCGCCGAGGAGGCCGAGGCGATCCTCGCCCCGCGCCGCGAGATGGTGGCGGCGGGCAAGCTGTCGGCGGCCGATCTCGCGGTGCAGGAGCACATCGCCTCGGTCATCACCGGCGGCCCGCTTGGCGGCGAGCTGGCCGAGGAGGATCTGCGTGCGCTCGAGGCCCGCGCCTTCGTCGAGATGATGCAGGTGCCGCTGACGCTTGCCCGGATCAAGCACATCCTCGAGACCGGCAAGCCGCTGAAGACCTGATCAGACAACCTGCGGCCGGGCGCCCTGCCCGGCCACACCAAGGGAGGACCCATGGAGCACAACATCTACAACATCGGGGTGGAGAAGACCCCGGCGAACTATCTGCCGATCACGCCGCTGAGCCTGATGGACCGCTCGGCCAAGGTCTATCCGGACCGGCTTGCGGTGGTCTACGAGGGCGTGCGCCGCACCTGGGGGGAGACCTATGCGCGCTGCCTGAAGATGGCCTCGGCGCTGTCGAAGCGCGGCTATGGCAAGGGCGACACGATCTCGATCATGGCGACCAACATCCCCGAGATGTTCGAGTCGCATTTCTCGGTGCCGATGGCCGGCGCGGTGCTGAACGCGATCAACACCCGTCTCGATGCCGAGGCCGTGGCGTTCATCCTCAGCCATGCCGAAAGCAAGGTGATCTTCGTTGACCCGGAATTCGCCGAGATCGTCGACCGCGCCGTGCACATCGCCCGGCCGCGCGACCTGCTGGTGGTCGACATCACCGACCCGGCCTTCGGCGCGGCGCGCAAGATCGGCCAGATCGGCTATGAGGAGCTGCTGGCCGAGGGCGATGCCGATTTCCGCTGGATCCGCCCCGACGACGAATGGGACGCGATCACGCTGAACTACACCTCGGGCACCACCGGCAACCCGAAGGGCGTGATCTATCACCACCGCGGCGCGCATCTGAACGCGCTGGCGAATGTCGTGTCGTGGCACATGGGGGACCGGCCGGTCTACCTGTGGACGCTGCCGATGTTCCATTGCAACGGCTGGTGCTTCCCCTGGACCATCGCCGCCTCGGCGGGGGTCGCGGTCTGCCTGCGCGCGGTGCGCGACGAACCGATCTATCGCCTCATCAAGGAAGAGGGCGTCACCCATTTCTGCGGCGCCTCGGTGGTGCTGGCGATGCTGGTGCATGCGGCCCCCGAAATGAAGGACGGCCTGCAGAAGGGCGTCAAGGTGCTGACCGGCGGCGCCCCGCCGCCCGCGATCATCATCGAGAAGATGGAGGCGCTCGGCTTCGACGTCACCCATGGCTATGGCCTGACCGAGACCTACGGCCCCGGCGTCACCTGCGCCTGGCACGAGGAATGGGACGGGCTGTCGCTGCCCGAGCGCGCGAAACTCAAGGCGCGGCAGGGCGTGCGCAACCACGCGATGGAAGAGATCATGGTGGCGAACCCCGACACCCAGGAGCCGGTGCCGGCCGATGGAGTGACGATGGGCGAGATCTTCATGCGCGGCAACAACGTGATGAAGGGGTACCTCAAGAACCCCACCGCCACCGACGAGGCCTTTGCCGGCGGCTGGTTCGCCTCGGGCGACCTCGGCGTGATGCACCCCGATGGCTATATCGAGCTGAAGGACCGTTCGAAGGACATCATCATCTCGGGCGGCGAGAACATCTCCTCGATCGAGGTCGAGGACGTGCTCTACAAGCACCCCGAGGTGATGGAGGCGGCCGTCGTCGCCCGCCCGCACGAACGCTGGGGCGAGACGCCCTGCGCCTTCGTCAAGCTGCGCGCGGGCTCGGAAGTGACCGACAAGGAGCTCATCGCCTTCTGCCGGCAGAACATGGCGCATTTCAAGGCGCCGAAGACCGTGGTTTTCGGCGAGCTGCCGAAGACCTCGACCGGCAAGGTGCAGAAATTCGTGCTGCGCGACCGGGCGCGGCAGATGGAACTGCAGTCCTGAGACAGACCGGTTCGAAACCAGACCAGGGGCCCCGGTGGGGCCCCTTTCGCTGTCCGGCCCACATGTCCCGTCGCTGCATCGCGGCAAATCCGCATCGCCAGCTCACGCGGCCCTCGCGCAGGCTCACGGGCGCTTGACAGCGCCGCCCCCGATCGCGCAAGACGAACGCGCCTCGGTTCCGGGCCCAAAGTCCGGATGAAAAGGGAATGCGGTGCGCCTTCGGGTCATGCCGCAGCTGCCCCCGCAACTGTAAGCGGCGAGCGAAGACGGCAACTGCCACTGGGGCGATCCCCCGGGAAGGCCCGTCCGAGCCCAGACCCGCAAGCCAGGAGACCTGCCGCGGCACTCACCCTTGTCCGATGCGGGGCGCATCGGTTCAGCGGCCATCCGCAGTGGTGATTGTCGCCGTCTGCGGGATCTCCCGTCAGATTTCGTTTCACGAGGGGCCCTGCCCCGCCCTGAGGGAGTTCCGCATGCAAACCCTGCGCATCTCGCTGCTTCTCACCACCGCCCTTGTCACCGCGCTGCCCGCCGGCGCCGAGGACACCACCGCGCTCGACGAGATCACCGTCTCGGCCAATCTAGAGGCCACCGGCACCGATCGCACCGGCGCCACCGTCACCGTCGTCACCGCCGACGCGCTGGCCCAGGCCGGCGACACCCGCGTTGCCGATTACCTCGCGCGCCTGCCCGGGATTTCGGTGAACGGTTCGGGCCCGATCGGCACCACCGCGTCGCTCTATCTGCGCGGCGCGCCGGCGCAATACATCCCCGTGCTGGTCGACGGCATCGAGGTGGGCGATCCGGCCTCGCCCCAGGGGGCCTATGACTTCGGCACGCTCTCGACCGCCGATGTCAGCCGCATCGAGGTGCTCGAGGGCTCGAGCTCGGCGCTTTACGGCTCGCAGGCGGTGGCCGGCGTGATCAACATCACCACCAAGCGCGCAACGAAACCTGGCACCGAGCAGTCGGTCGCCACCGAATACGGCCAGTATGCCACCCGCAAGTTCAGCTATTCGGTCGCCACCAAGACCGAGAACGCCGAGGCCGCGCTGACCTATTCGCATCTCTCGACGCATGGCTTCTCGGCCCGCGACGAGAACGACGGCAATTACGAGGCCGATGGCTATCGCGCCAACCGGCTCAGCTTCTTCGGCCAGTACACTTTCGCGAACGGGCTGACGCTGGGCGCGAACGGCTTTGCCGAGAAGAGCTGGGGCGAATTCGACGATTACACCGGCGATGTCGCCGGCACGCCGGGCGACGACTTCACCACCCGCGACACCAAGGGCGCGCGGGTCTTTGCCGATTTCGTCACCGGCACCGTCGCCAACACGCTCGACGCGACCTGGTTCGACAGCGACCGGCAGTCGTGCTCGAACGGCTGGTGCGACCCGTTCGACGGCACCCGCACCAAGCTTGGCTATCAGGGCGCGACGGATCTGGGGGCGACGGCGCGGCTCGTCTTCGGCGCCGACACCACCAAGGAGAAATCCGCCGGCGCCTCGACCCGCACCAACGGTGTCTTCGGCGAGCTGAACTGGGCCGCGGCCGAAAAGCTCGACCTGACCTTCTCGCTGCGCCATGACGACCACAGCGATTTCGGCGGCTTCACCTCGGGCCGGATCGCGGCGGTCTACCGGCTGCAGGACGACCTTCTGCTGCGCGCCTCGCTCGGCAACGGCTTCCGCGCCCCCTCGCTCTATGAGCTTTTCAGCGTCTATGGCGACCCGGACCTGAAGCGCGAGGACAGCCAGAGCGCCGACATCGGCATCGAGAAACGCTGGGGCGAGACGGCGAGCCTGCGCGCCACGGCCTTCTATCTCGACGCCAAGAACCTGATCGGCTGGGATTACGCCGCCACCGCCTGCGGTCAGCCCTGGGGCTGCTATGCGCAGGTGCCGGGCCATTCGCGCCGCTCTGGGCTGGAACTGGCCGGCCATTACCGGGTCTCGCCGCGTCTCGATCTGGCCGCGGCCTATACCTACACCGACACTTCGGTCTCGACCGGCTGGGCGGCGGTCGCGCGTCATGACCTGACCGTCACCGCCACCGGCACGATCACCGAGGCACTGTCGGGCGACATGTCGGTGCATTACGTCGCCGACCGGCCCGACGGGATGCCCGAATATGCGGTGGTCAACGCCTCGCTCGACTATGACTTCGGCGAGGGGCGGACCGGCTATCTGCGGGTCGAGAACCTGTTCGACAAGGAATACCAGACGAACAAGGGCTATGGCACCTCGGACCGGGCCTTCTATGTCGGGCTCCGTGCGTCGTTCTGAGCGGCATAAGGGCTGGCGGGCGCTTGCGCTTGCCGCCGCGCTGATGCTGGCGCCCCCCGCCGCGGCCGAGGTGCCGCAGCGGGTGGTGTCGATCAACCTGTGCACCGACCAGCTGGCCATGCTGCTCGCCGCACCCGGGCAGCTTGTCTCGGTGTCGAACCTCGCCCGCGATCCGCTCGCCTCGGCGATGGCCGAGGAGGCCGCGGCCTATCCCGAGAACCACGGCCTTGCCGAAGAGGTCTTCGCGCTGCGCCCCGATCTGGTGCTGGCGGGCACCTATACCAGCCCCGCGACGACGGGCCTGCTGCGTCGCCTCGGCGTGCGGGTCGAGACCTTCGCCCCCGCCTCCGACATGGCGGCCGTGCGCGCCGAGATCCTCGCCATGGGCACCGCCCTCGGCCGTGACGAGGCCGCCCGCGCGATGGTGGCGCAGTTCGACGCCGATCTGGCCGCGCTGCGCGCCGATCCCGCCACCGGCCCGCGCGCCGCACTCTACTATGCCAACAGCTATTCGCTGGGCGACAAGACGCTTTCGGGCCAGATCCTCGCCGCTGCCGGGTTCCGCAATGTCGGTGCCGAGGCGGGGCTGAGCATCGGCGGCACCCTGCCGCTCGAGGTGCTGATCCTCGCCCATCCCGATCTCATCGTCTCGGGGCAGCGCTATCCCGGCGCCTCGCGCTCGGAAGAGGTGCTCGACCACCCGGCGCTCGCCGCGCTCGGCACCGCCTCGGCGCGGGCGGCGATGGCGGATCGTGACTGGATCTGCGGAACGCCCTATGTTCTGCGCGCCGTGCGGGCGCTGCGTGCCGCCCGCGACGGCCTGACGGAGTGACCATGCGCCTGCCCTATCCCGCGCTTCTTGCCGCGCTCGGCCTTGCCGGCGCCCTGCTGTTCCTCGCCTCGCTGCTGGTCGGCCCGGCGGCGATCGGGCTGTCGGACAGCCTCGCCGCGCTGATCCATGGTCAGGGCGAGGCGGTGACGCTGGTGATGCGCGAGGTGCGGCTGCCGCGCGCGATCCTCGGCGCGGCGATCGGCGCGGCGCTCGGGCTGTCGGGCGCGCTGCTGCAGGGGCTGTTGCGCAACCCGCTGGCCGAGCCCGGGCTGATCGGCACCTCCTCCTCGGCGGCGCTCGGCGCGGTGCTGGCGATCCAGACCGGGGTCTCGGCGGCCTTTGCGCTCGCCCTGCCGCTTGCCGCGCTTGCGGGCGCGCTTGCCTCGGTCGCGGTGCTGCTGCTGCTCTCGGGCCCGCGCGGCTCGACGCTGACGCTGATCCTGGCGGGCATCGGGATCTCGTCGCTCGCCACCGCCACCACGGCGCTGATCCTGAACCTCTCGCCCAACCCCTTTGCCGCGAACGAGATCATCTTCTGGATGATGGGCTCGCTTGCCGACCGCTCGATGCTGCATGTGCAGCTGGCGCTGCCCTTCCTCGGCCTTGGCGCGCTGCTGGCGATCCCCGCCGCGCGCAGCCTCGACGCGCTGACGCTGGGCGAGGATGCGGCGGCCTCGATTGGGGTGAACCTGCGCCGGCTGCGGCTGCTGACGGTGCTGGCCGCCGCGCTGATGGTCGGCGCCGCGACCGCCGTCGCCGGTGCCGTGGGCTTTGTCGGCCTCGTCGTGCCGCACCTGCTGCGCCGCGCCTGTGACGCGCGGCCCAGCCGGCTGCTGGCCGCCTCGGCGCTTGGCGGGGCGGCGGTGGTGCTGGCGGCCGATGTCGCGGTGCGCCTGATCGCGCCGGACCGCGACCTGAAACTGGGCGTGCTGACCGCGCTTGTCGGCGCGCCCTTCTTCCTGCACCTGATCTTGCGCACCCGGCAGGAGGGGCTGTGATGCGGCTTGTCCTCGATCATCTGACCGTCCGCCGCGGCCCCTGCCCGGTGCTGCATGATATTTCCCTGACGCTGGCTGAGGGCGAATTCGTCGGCCTTCTGGGCCCGAACGGCGCCGGCAAGACCACGCTTCTGCGCGCGGCGCTTGGGCTCTTGCCGGCCGGGGGACACTCGTCGATCGCCGCATTGCCGCCCGCCGCCCGCGCCCGTGCCGCGGCCTTCCTGCCGCAGGGCCGCGAGATCGCCTGGCCGATGCCGGTCGAGACGCTGGTCGCACTCGGTCGTCCCGGCCGCCGGCCCGAGGATACCGCCGCCGTTGCCCGCGCCATCGACCGGCTCGGCCTTGCCCCCCTGCGGCCGCGCCGCGCGACCGAGCTTTCGGGCGGCGAACAGGCGCGCGTGCTGCTCGCCCGCGCGCTGGCACAGGAGGCGCCGCTGCTGCTGGCCGACGAACCCACCGCCGGGCTTGATCCCGAGCAGCAGCTTGCGGTGATGACGCTCTTTGCCGGGCTTGCGGCCGAGGGCGGCACGGTGCTCGCCTCGCTCCATGACCTCGGCCTTGCGGCACGGCACTGCACCCGGCTGATCGTGCTCGACACCGGCCGGATCGTTGCCGACGGCGCCCCCCGCGCGGTGCTGACCGAGGCGCTGCTGGCCGGCACCTTCGGCATCCGCGCGCACCTGTCCGAGGGCCCCGAGGGGCTGATCTTCCAGCCGCTCGGCCGGGTCGCGCGATGATCGTCACCTGCGACCGGCCCTGGCTTTGCGCCGATCTCGGCGCGCCGCACCGGGTGCTCAGCTGGGCCGTGCACAACGGCGGGCTCACCCGCGCCCCGGCGATCTGGTGGCGCGAGGTGCGCAATGCCGACCTGCCCGCCGATCTTGACGTCACGCCCTGGCTTGCGCGCGAGATGGCGGGGCGGGGCGGGGCCGATGCCGTCGGCCTGCTCACCTCGCGCGACATCCGCGCCCATGCCCTGACCCGCGCCGAGGTCGAGGGCGTGACGGTCGAGGCGCTGACCACCGCGGGCCTCTCGAATGCCGAGGCCGTGGGCCGGCGGCAGGACTGGGCCGGCATGGACTGGGGCACGATCAACATCGCCGTGCAGATCCATGCCGCACTGACCGAGCCCGCGCTTTTCGAGGCGCTCAGCATCGCGACCGAAGCCCGCACCGCGGCGGTGATCGAGGCGGCGATCGAGCTGCCAACCGGGCTTGCCACCGGCACCGGCACCGACTGCATCGCGATCGCCGCGCGCGAGGCGGGCCCCGCCCTGCCCCACGCCGGCCTGCACACCGCGCTTGGCGAGGCGATCGGCGCCGCGGTACGCGCGGGCGTCGCCCGCTGCATCGCCGACTGGCGCATCGACATCCACCGGCTGCGGCGCCTGAAGGCGGAGGGCAAGCCGCTCGACTGACCCCGAACTTCGATTTCACTCATAATCTTTACGAAAATTATGAATTTGCGCGCGGGTTGCCGGCGCAGTAGGGTCTTTGCTGCTTTGCAAGGAGGCCCGTACGCCGATGATCAACCTTCGCCTGCCCCGCACCGAGGCCTTCGCCCGCCTCGAGGCGCTTTCCCGCGAGCGCATCCTGATCCTCGACGGCGCCATGGGCACGCAGATCCAGAGCCTTGGCCTGAGCGAAGAGGATTATACCGGCTGCGGCGGCGGCTGCGCCTGCCACATCCATTCGGACAAGCCGCAGAAGGGCAACAACGACCTGCTGATCCTGACCCAGCCCGAGGCGATCGAGGAGATCCACCTGCGCTATGCCCGCGCCGGTGCCGACATCGTCGAGACCAACACCTTTTCCTCGACCACCATCGCGCAGGCCGATTACGGCATGGAAGACAAGGTGTTCGAGCTGAACCGCGAGGGCGCCCGCCTGGCCCGCCGGGCGATGGACCGCGCCGAGGCCGAGGACGGCCGGCCGCGCTTCGTCGCCGGCGCCGTCGGGCCCACGAACCGCACCGCCTCGATCAGCCCAGACGTGAACGATCCGGGCTATCGCGCTGTCACCTTCGACGACCTGCGCCGCGCCTATGGCGAGCAGGTGCGCGGCCTGATCGCCGGCGGCTCGGACCTGATCCTGATCGAGACGATCTTCGACACGCTGAACGCCAAGGCCGCGATCTTCGCCTGTTTCGAGGCCTTCGCCGAGCACGGCGCGCGGCTGCCGCTGATGATCTCGGGCACGATCACCGATGCCTCGGGGCGCACCCTCTCGGGCCAGACGCCGACCGCCTTCTGGTATTCGGTGCAGCACGCGCAGCCCTTCACCGTGGGGCTGAACTGCGCCCTTGGCGCCGCCGCGATGCGCCCGCATCTGGCGGAACTGTCGGCCGTTGCCGACACGAGGATCTGCGCCTATCCGAACGCCGGTCTGCCGAATGCCTTCGGCCAGTATGACGAGGGCCCCGAGGACACCGCCCGGCAAGTGGCCGACTTCGCCCGCGAGGGGCTGGTGAACGTCGTCGGCGGCTGCTGCGGCACCACGCCCGAGCATATCCGCGCCATCGCCGAGGCGGTGCGTCCCTTCGCCCCCCGCAAGATCCCCGCCTGAGGTACGACCATGACCAACCACCTGCTGCGCCTCTCCGGGCTCGAACCCTTCACCCTCACCCCCGACATCCCCTTCGTGAACGTGGGCGAGCGCACCAACGTCACCGGCTCGGCGCGGTTCCGCAAGCTGATCACCAATCGCGACTATGCCGCGGCGCTGGAAGTGGCCCGTAGCCAGGTCGAGAACGGCGCACAGGTGATCGACATCAACATGGACGAGGGGCTGATCGATTCGAAGGCCGCGATGGTCGAGTTCCTGAACCTCGTCGCCGCCGAGCCCGACATCGCCCGCGTGCCGGTGATGATCGACAGCTCGAAATGGGAGGTGATCGAGGCCGGCCTGCAATGCGTGCAGGGCAAGCCGATCGTCAACTCGATCAGCCTGAAGGAGGGCGAGGACGCCTTCCGCGCCCATGCCTCGCTCTGCCTCGCCTATGGCGCCGCGGTGGTGGTGATGGCCTTCGACGAAAAGGGCCAGGCCGACAGTTTCGAGCGCAAGACCCGGATCTGCGAGCGCGCCTATCGCATCCTCGTGGACGAGCTCGGCTTCCCGCCCGAGGACATCATCTTCGACCCGAACATCTTCGCGGTGGCGACGGGAATCGAGGAACACGACAATTACGGCGTCGACTTCATCGAGGCGACGCGCTGGATCAGGCAGAACCTGCCTTACGCCCATGTCTCGGGCGGGGTGTCGAACCTATCGTTCAGCTTCCGCGGCAACGAACCGGTGCGCGAGGCGATGCACGCGGTCTTCCTCTACCACGCCATTCAGGCGGGGATGGACATGGGCATCGTCAACGCCGGCCAGCTTGCCGTCTACGACCAGATCGACCCCGAGCTGCGCGAGGCCTGCGAGGACGTGGTGCTGAACCGCGCCCCCAAGGTCGGCGGCACCGCGACCGAACGGCTTCTGACCATCGCCGAACGCTTCAAGGGCGCGGGCGCGAAGGAGGAGAAGGCGCGCGACCTCGCCTGGCGCGACTGGCCGGTGGCGAAGCGGCTCGAACATGCGCTGGTCAACGGCATCACCGAATTCATCGAGGCCGACACCGAGGAGGCCCGTCAGGCCGCCACCCGTCCGCTCGATGTGATCGAGGGGCCGCTGATGGCCGGCATGAACGTCGTCGGCGACCTCTTCGGCGCGGGCAAGATGTTCCTGCCGCAGGTGGTGAAATCGGCCCGTGTGATGAAACAGGCGGTGGCGGTGCTGCTGCCTTACATGGAAGAGGAAAAGGCCGCGAATGGCGGCACCGGCCGCGAGACCGCAGGCAAGGTGCTGATGGCGACGGTGAAGGGCGATGTGCACGACATCGGCAAGAACATCGTCGGCGTCGTGCTGGCGTGCAACAATTACGAGATCATCGACCTTGGCGTGATGGTGCCGCCGCAGAAGATCCTCGAGGTGGCGAAGGCCGAGCAGGTCGACGCGATCGGGCTCTCGGGTCTGATCACCCCCTCGCTCGACGAGATGGTGCACATGGCCGCCGAGCTCGAGCGCGAGGGCTTCGACATTCCGCTGCTGATCGGCGGCGCGACCACCTCGAAGGTGCATACGGCGGTGAAGATCGCGCCGCGCTACACCCACAGCCAGGCGGTCTATGTCACCGATGCGAGCCGCGCCGTGGGCGTCGTCAGCCAGCTGCTGAGCGCCGAGCACAAGGTCGCCTATATCGACCAGGTCCGCGCCGAGTATCGCGACGTGGCCGAGCGGCACGAGCGCGCGGAACTGGCGAAGCAGCGCCTGCCGCTGGCCGAGGCGCGGGCGAATGCGCTGGCGATCGACTGGGCGGGCTATGCCGCGCCGGCGCCGCGCTTCCTCGGCACGAAGGTTCTGGCCGACTGGGACCTGGCCGAGATCGCGCGCTATATCGACTGGACCCCGTTCTTCCAGACCTGGGAGCTGAAGGGCATCTATCCGCGCATCCTCGAGGACGAGAAGCAGGGCGAGGCGGCGCGCGCGCTGTTCGCCGATGCGCAGGCGATGCTTGACCGCATCATCGCCGAGAAGTGGTTCAACCCCAAGGCGGTGGTTGGCTTCTGGCCGGCGAATGCCGAGGGCGACGACATCCGGCTCTTCACCGGCGAGGACCGGGCGACGCCGCTGGCCACGCTGCACACCCTGCGCCAGCAGACCCGCAAGCGCGAGGGCCGGCCGAACGTGGCGCTGGCCGATTTCGTCGGCCCGGCGGGCGTGCCCGACCATGTCGGCGGCTTCGTGGTGACCGCGGGCCCCGAGGAGCAGGAAATCGCCGCGCGCTATGAACGCGCCAATGACGACTATGGCGCGATCATGGTCAAGGCGCTGGCCGACCGCATCGCCGAGGCGCTGGCCGAGCTGCTGCATGCCCGCGTGCGGCGCGAGTTCTGGGCCTATGCGCCCGACGAGGGCTATTCCCCCGAGGAGCTGATCGCCGAGCCCTATCGCGGCATCCGCCCCGCCCCGGGCTATCCCGCCCAGCCCGACCACACCGAGAAGGTCACGCTCTTCGATCTGCTCGACGCCACCGAAGCGACCGGGGTGACGCTGACCGACAGCATGGCGATGTGGCCCGGCTCGTCGGTCTCGGGCCTCTATATCGCCCATCCCGAGGCCTATTACTTCGGCGTCGCCCGGGTCGAACGCGATCAGGCCGAGGATTACGCCCGTCGCAAGGGCATGACGCTCGCCGAGGCCGAGCGCTGGCTTGCCCCGGTGCTGAACTACGTTCCGGTGGCCAGCTCGGCCGCCTGAACCCTCCTCCGCAGACAAGAAAACGCCCGCCGGAAATGGCGGGCGTTTCAGTCTGTGAGTGGTGGCTCTTGCCGGCCCCTGAACGGGTCAGACCTCGACCTCGACCTTGCCCATCGGGTTCGAGCAGCAGGCAAGGATCCAGCCCTCTTCGATATCCTCGTCCGAGATCCCGCCGTTGTGCACCATGTGCACCTCGCCCGAGACCTTCTTCACCTTGCAGGTGCCGCACAGCCCGAAGGTGCAGCCCGAGGGGATGTTCAGCCCCGACCGCTTGGCGACGGCCAGGATCGTGTCGGTCTCGGCGCAGGGCGCGGTGACGCCGCTTTCGGTGAAGGTGACCTCGGCCTTCACCCCTTCCTCGGGGGTGACGTCCTCGATCACCGGCGCCTCGGCCTCGGTCGCCACCGGGGCACCGAAGCTTTCCTGGTGGTAATGCTCCATGTCATAGCCGAGCGAGATCAGCATCTCGCGCACTGCCTGCATGAAGGGCTCGGGCCCGCAGCAGAACACCTCGCGCTCCAGATAGTCGGGTGCCATCAGGCCCAGCATGATCTGGTTCAGCCGGCCGTGATAGCCGGGCCAGAAGCGGAACGGATCCGGCTCCTCGACGGTCAGGCGCAGCTGCAGCCCCGGCACCCGGTTCGCGAACTGCTCCAGCCGCTCGCGGAAGATGATGTCCGAGGGCCGGCGCGCGGCGTGGACGAAGGCGATGTCGGGCATCTCGCCCGAATCCCAGGCCCAGGTGGTCATCGACATCATCGGGGTGATCCCCGAGCCCGCCGAGATGAACAGGTATTTCTTCGCCGGGTGGCGCAGGAAGGAGAAGATCCCCGAGGGCCCGAAGGCGCGGATCCGCATCCCGGGCTTCAGGTGATCGAGCATCCAGCGCGTGCCGATGCTGTCCTTCTGCGCCTTCACCGTGACCGAGATCGAGAGCGGCCGCGACGGGCTCGACGAGATCGTGTAGGTGCGCTGCACGTTCCCGGCCGCCCCCTTCGCCGGATCGACCGGCAGGTCGAGGGTGACGAACTGCCCCGGCTGATAGTCGAACCACGCGCCCGAGGGCGCGCGGAAGGTGAAGGTGGCGGTGTCGGAGGTCTCCGGCACCACCATCGCGCATTCAAGCGGCTCCGAATCCTGCCAGGGCTCGGCGCCCCAGTTCAGCCGGGGTTTCGCCATCCGATCACTCCGCCGCCAGCGCGGGTCGGGGCGCAAGACGCGCCGACATCAGGTCGCAATACCAGTCGATGAACTGGATCACGCCCTCCTCGACCACGGTCGAATAGGGGCCGGGCTCGTAGGCCGGCGACAGGATGCCCTTCTGGTTCTCCTCGACGACGCGGCGGTCTTCGTCATTCGTCGCTTCCCAGACCTCGGTCAGTTCCTTGAGGTTGTAATCCTCGCCCTCGACCGCATCCTTCGGCACCAGCCAGGTGGTGGTGACGAGGGTTTCCGTGGCGCTGACCGGCAGCACCCGGAAGACGATCGCGTGATCGGCGAGGAAGTGGTTCCAGCTGTTGGGGTAGTGGTAGAACAGCAGCGAGCCGGCATCGAAGAAGGGCATCTGCCCCATCAGCTTGTTGACCGCGCGCTTCGTGCTCATGGTGTAGCTCTCGGCGTTGTTCAGCAGCGGAATGCGGGCCAGACGCCACTGCATCTTCGGCTCGTTGGTGAAGCGCGAGGGCAGGCCGGCCTCCTCGCAGCGCTTCCAGTGCTCGAGGATCTCGGGCGCGGCGCTGTCGGGGCCTTCCATCGCGGTCATCGTCGGGCTGTCGGAATAGGTGCGGCACAGCGAGGGGTGCGAGCCGCCGCAGTGATAGCACTCGCGGTTGTTTTCCAGCACGAGCTTCCAGTTGCCCTTCTCGACGATGGTCGAGGTGAAGGCGACCTTGGCCTCCGCGATGCCCGAGGGGGCGAGATAGGTCGACAGCTTCTCTTCCAGAAGCGCGGTGTCGGGGGGCGTGTCCGCGAGGCAGACGAAGACCATGCCACCGATGGTCTTGCACGCCACCGGCTTCAGCCCGTGCGCCGCCGGGTCGAAGCTCTGCTGCATGTCCTTCGCGTAAAGCAGCCGGCCGTCCAGCTCGTAGGTCCACTGGTGATAGGGGCACACGATCTTCGGCGCCGAGCCGGTTTCCTTCGCGCACAGCCGCTGGCCGCGGTGGCGGCAGACGTTGTGGAAGGCGCGGATCGCGCCGTCGGCGCCGCGCACGATGACGACCGGATAGGCGCCGATCTGCAGCGTCGCATAAGCGCCGGTCTTGGTCAGCTGCACCGCCGGAATCGCGAACAGCCATTCCTTGTACCAGATCTGCTCGAGATCCGCCTCGAAGACGCCCGGATCGCAGTAGAGATCGCGTTCGAGCGCATAGTTCGGGCGGCGTGCATCGAGAAGCGCGCGGATTTCGGTCTTGCCCAGCATGTGGCACCTCTGTTGGCTCCGCGCCTTGCGCACGGATCGGGCTGAAGGGGGGCGGCAGGCCGCCGTGACTCGCTGCGGACGGGGCCGCATGAGCCCACTCTAGCCAGAGTTTTCGTGGCGCCGATCAACATTTGCGACACCGGATCGACGGAAAAAGACCTGCCGCTTCGCGCCGCCGCGGATGCAGCAGGATTGTTGACGCATCGCCCTGCCCGCGCCTAGGCTTTCCCCGGCCAAACCGGAGCGCCCATGGACATCCGCACCTACACCGCCTTCGCCGCCACCGCCGAGACACTGAACGTCACCCGCGCGGCCGAACGGCTGAACCTGACGCAATCGGCGCTGTCGCGGCAGATCAAGGCGCTCGAGGATCACCTGGGCGTGGCACTGTTCGAGAAGGCCGGGCGCAACATCCGCCTGACCGCCGCGGGCGAGGCGCTGCGTGGCCGCGTCGGTGCGGTGCTTGCCGCCGATCGCAGCCTGCTGGCCTGCGCCGAGGATCTGGCGAAGGGCGACGCCGGGCTTTTGCGCGTCGGCGCCTGCTCGCAGATGATCGAGCGCTATCTGCCCACCTTCCTGCGCGGCTGGCGCGCGGCCAATCCGGGGATCGAGCTGCGGCTCGAGGATGGCGGCGGGCCGGAACTGGCCGGCAAGCTCAAGGACGGGCAGCTGCACCTGACCCTCTCAGCCGCGCCCTCGGCGCCGATCGACGTGCTCGAAAGCCTGCCGCTCGGCCAGCTCGGCTTTCTCGCCGTGGCCGAGCCGGAACTGTTGCCCGAGGGCAATGCGCCGGTTGAACTGGCCGATCTGCTCGACCGGCCGATCCTGACGCTGAACCGCCGCCATGCCTCGCGCGAGGTGTTCGACGCCGCCTGCCGGGTCTCGGGGACCGTCGCCGACATCGTGCTGGAAAGCTATTCGCCGCACACGCTGTTCGCCATGGCCGAGGGCGGCAACGGCATCGCGGTGGTGCCCTCCTCGGCCAAGCCCCCGGTCGAGCGGCTGGTGAGCCGGCCGATCGCACTGAATGGCGACCCGGTGCAGTTCGGCATCTGCGCGATGTGGAACGCGCGGGCCGGGCTGCCGCTCTATGGCCGGCGCTTCATCGAGGAGCTCGGCGCCCATATCCGCGCCGATCAGGCCCCCGAGGACGGCCGCCTGCCCGCCGCCCGCTATGGCCGGCTGCAGGTGGTCTGACCCCCGGATCCATTCCGGTTTCGCATCGGTTTTGGTCGAAATTATTCATTGGACCGTGCTGCGCGCGCGCGACTAGCCTGACCGGATCGGCCCGCCCCGCAAGAGGACGGCCGCCACAGGAAGGTCTTGCCGATGGGTTTTCTCGGATCCCTCAATCAGGAGCGCATCGTCTTCGCGATCGCGGTGGCAATCTTCGTCGTCGCGGCGCTGACCCTGCCGGGGTTCTTCACCGCCGACAATCTGGTGGCGATCGTGCGCTCGGTTTCGGTGCTGGGCATCCTCGCGCTCGGCATGGCGATCATCGTGATCGGCCGTGGCATCGACCTGTCGATGGTGGCGGTGATGGCGATGTCGGTGGCGTGGTATCTGCAAATGCTGGGCAACGGCATGAGCGACGGCGCGGCGCTTGGTCTGGCCCTTGCCGGCGTGGTGGCGATCGGCTTCGCGAACGGCTTCCTTGTCGCCTATGCCGAGGTGCCGGCGATCTTCGTCACCCTCGCCTCGGCCTCCTTCGTCTACGGGCTCGTGCGCTCGCAGCTGATCGGCTCGGACGCGGTGCCGGTGCCGCCCGGGCACTGGGTGGCCGAGCTCGGCGCGCTGCGGCTTGCCGACGTGCCGGTCGAGGTCTTCGTCTTCGCCGGTCTCGCCCTTGCCGCCTTCGTCTTCCTGCGCTTCACCAAATGGGGGCGCTATGTCTATTACGCGGGCGACAACCCGGCGGCGGCGCGCAATGTCGGCATGCCGGTGCGCCCGATGCTGGTGCTGCGTTACGTGCTCTCATCGCTCGTCGCCTTCGCCGCCGGGATCCTGACCGCGGGCAGCCTGCAGTCGATGAACACCCGCGTGGTGAACTCGCCCCAGCTTTACGACATCGTTCTGGTGACGGTGATCGGCGGCATCGGGCTCGCGGGCGGCAAGGGCGGCGTGCGCAACGTGCTGATCGGCGCCGCGCTGATCGGCATCATGCTGAACGCGATGACCATCCTCGACATCCCGCTTCTCTATCAGAACCTGATCAAGTCCGCGATCCTGCTGGCCGCGATCATCTTCGACGGCGTGCTGAACCCGCGCGACGAGCAGACCGCGCAGCAAGGCGACATCTGAGACCGACGACCGCCCCCGCGCGCGATCCGGGCGGCGGGCCATTTCCAACAGGGGTAACGACATGAAGACACTGCTGAAGACTGCCTTGATGACCGCCGCGGCCGCGGGGTTCCTCGGCGCCGCGACGCTGCCCGCCGCCGCCCTCGACGATCCGGGCCCGGCCGCCTATTCGGCCGCGCTGAAGGGCAAGAAGGTGATGCTGGTGCCGCTGTCGATGGGCTTCGACCTGGCGCAGGGCTGGACCGCCTTCCTCAAGCGCGAGATCGACGCCTTCGGTGGCACGCTCGAGACCCGCGACCCGAACTGGTCGGCCGAGGCCGGCGCGCAGGCGATCACCGAAGCGATCTCTTCGGCCGAGAAGCCCGACGTGCTGATCGTGATGTCGCCCGACCTGAACAGCTATTCGAAGCTGCTGAAGAAGGCGCAGCAGGCCGGGATCTATGTGATCCTTGTCGACAACCCGGCGAACTTCAAGGCCGACGTCTACACCGGCTCGGACTGGACCCAGCTTGGCCGGCTCGAGGCCGAGGCGGTGGTCAAGGGCTGTGGCGAGGGCAGCTCGAAGAAGATCGGCCTTGTCCAGGGCGATCAGGTCAACGCCACCAGCCTGTTCCAATATGCGGGCATCATGGAGGTGCTGGCGAAATATCCCGATTTCCAGGTCGTGGCGAAACCCGACTCGAACTGGGACGCCACCACCTCGCGCAACGTGACCACCACGATGCTGCAGCAAAACCCCGACATCTGCGGCATCATCGACTTCTGGGACGGCGACGCGACCGGCGCCGCCGCCGCGATCCGGGATGCGGGGCTGCAGGACAAGGTCTACCTCGTGACCACCGGCGGCGGCGAAAAGACCGCCGATTGCGACCGGCTCGAGGATGGCACCTATGACGCCGTGGTGATGACCGATCTCGCCCACGAGTCGAGCGACATGGTGGCGATGATCAAGTACCTGCTGCAAAGCGGTCAGGCGCCGGGCACCTCGTCTGCCTATCTCTACACGCTGCTCAAGGCCACCACCAAGGCCGACCTGACCCCCGGCACCTGCTGGGATCTGCAGGCGCTGCAGGCGCTGCAGGCGGCGGCGAAGTAAGCCCTTCCCCACTCACGCGACGACCACTCACGCGAACCGGGGCGGCCCTGCGGGGCCGCCCCTCCCCTCCCCCGAGCCGGACATCCCCGACATGCCGTCACGCGAACGCCTGCAGGCCCTGCGCTACAACCTCATTCCCGATCACCTGATCGGCGAGATCCTGACCAAGCGCTGGACCGACAACGCGATCCCGTTCCTCGTGCTGGTGGCGGTGATCGCGCTCTTCGGCACGGCGATCCCCGGGTTCTTCAACCCGTTCAGCCTGCAGGAATCGACCCGCCAGCTGGGCGAGTTCGCGATCGTGGTGATCGGTCTCACGGTGGTGATGCTCGGCGGCGGCATCGACCTCTCGGTGGGGTCGATCTTCGCGCTGGCGACCTTCGCCTCGGTGGGCTCGTTCTTCATCCTCGGCCTGCCGGTCTGGGCGGCCTTCCTGGCGGCGCTGGCGACCGGCGCGCTTTTCGGCGCGATCAACGGCTATCTCGTCGGCTTCCTGCGGCTGCGTGCGTTCCTGACCACGCTGGTCACCTTCATCATCGGCCGCGCCGTCTTCGACATCCTGGTGGTGCAGTTCGGCGCCGCGATCCAGATGTCCTTTGCCAGCTCGGATGCGTGGGACTTCATCGGCGACGGCACCTTCGCCGGGCTGTCGGTGCCGGTGATCGCGGCCGGGCTGCTGGCGCTCGTCACCCACGTCACCCTGACCCGCGCCCGCATCGGCTGGCACATCCTCGCCGTCGGCGGCTCGCGCCGCTCGGCGCATAACGCCGGCATCAAGGTCCGGCGCACGGTGTTCCTGACCTATGTCTTCTCGGGCCTGTGCTCGGGCGCGGCGGGGTTCCTGATCGCCTGCCGGCTCTCGGGCGCGGGCCCGGGCACCGGCGCCGGGCTCGAGATCCTCGCCCTCACCGCGGCGGTCGTCGGCGGCAATGCCCTCGGCGGCGGGCGCGGCTCGGTGGTCAAGGGGCTGATGGGCGCGGTGATCGTGCTGGTGATGACGAACGGGCTCATTCGCCTGGGCTATGGCACCGGCACCAACCAGATGGTCCTGGGCATCATGCTGGCCGTCGCCGTCACCATCGACATCCGCTGGCTGAAGAACCGCCACAAGGTGCTGAACGAGGTCTATGTCGCGCCGGTCTATCTGAAGATGGGCGAGCCCCAGTCGGCCGAGCCGCATTCGGGCACGCCCTATGCGCTGAACAACCGCCTCGCCGCAGCCGAGCATATCGGGCTGGGCGAGCTCGAGGGGCCCGAGGACGTGATCCTCGACGCCGACGACCATCTGTATTGTGGCACCCGGCATGGCGAGATCGTGCGCTATTTCGCGCCCGACTACACCCGTTCCGAGGTCTTCGCCCATGTCGGCGGCTTCCCCCTCGGCCTCGCCTTCGACCGCGACGGCAACCTGATCTCCTGCGTGGGCGCCATGGGGCTTTACAAGATCGCGCCCGACCGCACCGTGACGCGGCTGAGTGCCGAGACCCGGCGTTCGCTCACCTCGGTGCAGGATGACGCGCGGCTGCGCGACCCCAATGACCTCGACATCGCGCCGGACGGGCGGATCTATTTCACCGACTCGACGAAGCGCTATGACGCGCATGACTGGACACTCGACAGCATCGAGAACCGCGGCACCGGGCGGCTGCTGGTCTATGATCCCCGGGACGGCTCGACGAAGACGCTGCTCGATGGCTATCGCTACACCAACGGCGTGTGCATGGCCCATGACGGCAAGTCGCTCTATTTCGCCGAAAGCTGGGCTTGCCGGATCCATCGCTACTGGCTCGAGGGGCCGAAGGCCGGCACCGCGGAATGCGTGATCAAGGACATGCCGGGCTATACCGACAACATCAACCGCGCCTCGGACGGCACCTACTGGATGGCCTGGCTCGGCATGCGCACGCCAAGCTTCGATCTCAGCCTGCGCCATCCGGCGATGCGCAAGCGGATGACCCGCCGCCTGCCGCAGGACGACTGGCTGTTCCCGAACATCAACACCGGCGGCATCGTGAAATTCGACGACAGCGGCCGCATCCTGCAGACCTTCGGCGACCTCACCGGCGAGAACCACCCGATGGTCACCTCGATGCGCGAGCACAAGGGCGAGCTGTTCATCGGCGGCATCCTGAACAACCGCATCGGCCGCTACCGGATCGAGGGCGCCGACCCCGAGTGGACCGGGATGCGCGCCTATTGGGGGACCCGCGCATGATCTTCGATCCGATCCTCGACCTGTTTCGCGGCAAGGCGGTGACGATCCCGCCGATGGACGGCGCGTTCCGGCCGAATACCGCGCTTGACGAGGCGCCGGTGCTGGCGCGTCTTGCCGAACCCGACAACCTCGCCGTGCTCGGTGGCGACCTCATCGCCTCCTCGGGCAATGCGCTCTACCGCCTCGTGCCGGGCGCCGAGCCCCTGCTTCTCCAGCGCTTCGACGCACCGGTGACCGCGCTCGCCGTCTCGGCCGAGGGCCAGCTTGCGGTGGCGCTGGAAACTGGCGTGCTGCTGGTCGACGGGGTGGCGCAGCACCTGCTGCCCGAGGTGCGCGCGATCACCGGCCTTGCCTTTGCCGCCGATGGCGCGCTGTGGCTGACGAACGGCTCGGCCGAGCACGCGCCCTCGGACTGGGCCGCCGATCTGATGAAGCGGCGCGCCACCGGCTCGATCTGGGTGCGCCGCGCCGAGGGACAGCCCTTCCACAAGGTGGCACAGGATCTCGCCTGGCCGAACGGGCTCTGCCCGCGCCCGGGCGGCACCATCGCCTTTTCCGAAAGCTGGCGGCACCGGGTGATGGAACTGAATGCCGAGGGCGGGCTGAAACCGCTGATCGAGATGATCCCGGGCTATCCCGCGCGGATCTCGCCCACCCCCGACGGCGGTGCGGTGCTTGCGGTCTTTGCGCCGCGCAACCGGCTGATCGAATTCGTGCTGCACGAAACCCATTACCGCGAGGACATGATCCGCGAGGTGCCGCGCGACTACTGGATCGCGCCGGCGCTCGCCTCGGGGCGCAGCTTCCTCGAACCGCTGCAATGCGGCGGCATCCGCACCATGGGCGTGCACAAGCCCTGGTCGCCCTCGCGCTCCTGGGGCCTTGTGGTGCGGCTCGACCGGCAGATGAACCCGGTCTCGAGCGCGCACAGCCGCGCCAACGGCCACCGCCATGGCGTATGCTCGGCGATCGTGCATGCGGGCCGGCTTGTCGTCGCCTCGAAGGGCGGCGACGTCCTCGTCACCCTGCCGGCGGAGGGCTGAGCATGGACGATGCGATCCTGCGGCTCGAGAAGATCACCAAGGCCTATCGCGGCGTCCCCGCCGTGCGCGAGGTCGATTTCGAACTGCGCAAGGGCGAGATCCACGCCCTTCTGGGCGAGAACGGCGCCGGCAAGTCGACGCTGACGAAGATGATGGCGGGGGTCGTCGCGCCCAGTTCCGGGCGGATGTGGCTCCATGGCCGCGAGACGGTCTTCGCCACGCCGAACGCGGCGCTCGAGGCCGGCATCGCGATGGTCTTCCAGGAGACCTCGCTCGTGCCCTCGATGACGGTGGCACAGAACCTCTATCTCGGCTCCGAGAAGTTCCTGAACCGGCTGCGCGGCACCTACATCTCGGCCCAGCAATTCCTGCAATCGCTGAACTTCCCGGTCGATCCGGCGGCGATGGTCGAGACGCTGGGCGCCGCCAAGAAGCAGATGGTCGAGATCGCCCGCGCCGTCCATCACAACGCCGAGGTGATCATCTTCGACGAGCCGACCGCGACGCTGACCCCCGAGGAAAAGCGCCACTTCTTCGCGCTGATCCGCCGGCTGAAGGCGCGCGGCGTGTCGATCGTGTTCATCTCGCACGCGCTCGAGGAGGCGCTCGACCTCTCCGACCGCATCACCATCCTGCGCGACGGCGAGCTGGTGGCGACGGGCCCGACCGCCGGGTTCACCCGCGAGACGATCGTCGCCGCGATGGTCGGGCGCACGCTGTCCGATGCGCTCTACCGCGACCGCTCGGCCGCGGGCACCCGCAAGGCCGGGCAAAAGGTGCTGTCGGTGCAGGACCTGTCGATGGGGGCGATGGTGCGCAACACCTCGTTTTCCATCTTCGCCGGGCAGGTCACCGGGGTCTTCGGCCTGGTGGGCTCGGGCCGGACCGAGACCTTCAAGGTGGTCTCGGGGATCTACAAGCGCGACTTCCTGCGCGGCGGGGCGGTGGCGCTCGACGGCCGGCCGGTACGCTATACCGTCCCGCGCGAGGCGGTGCGCGACGGCATCGTCTACATCACCGAGGACCGCAAGGCCGAGGGCTTCTTCGAGACGATGTCGATTGCCGAGAACATCTATTCCGGGCTTCTGGCGGCGGGGCACGATCACGCCTGGTATGTCGGGCGCGCCGAGATGGCGGCGGTGGCGGCCGAGTGGACGCAGACCCTGAACATCCGCGCGATCAACGAGAATGCCCGGGTGGTCGAGCTGTCGGGCGGCAACCAGCAGAAGGTGGTGATCGGCAAGGGGCTGGTGCAGAAACCGCGGCTCGTCATCTTCGACGAACCCACCCGCGGCGTCGACGTCGGCGCGATTGCCGAGATTCACGCGCTGATCAACCGGCTCGCGAACGAGGGGCTCGCGGTGGTGGTGATTTCCTCCTACCTGCCCGAGGTGATGAACCTCTCCGACCGCATCCTCGTGTGCCGTCAGGGCCGGATCGTCGAGGAATTCTCGCCCGGCGAGGCGACCGAGGCCAGGATCATGTATGCCGCCGTGCATTGAGCGGCGGAAAAAGGAGGACGCGATGGCGACCGTGAAACTGATGAGCGATGCCGAGGCGGAGACGATCCCCGCGGTCAAGGCGGTGTTCGACGACATCCGCGCGACGCGCAAGACCGACTTCATCAACAACTTCTGGCGCGCGCTCGCCTTCGACGCGGGGCTTCTTGCGCGCACCTGGGAGGGGCTGAAGGCGGTGATGACCGTGCCCGGCGAGATCGACCCGAAGACGCGCGAGATGATCTATGTCGCGGTCTCGATCGCCAACAGCTGCAGCTATTGCGTGCATTCGCACACCGCGCAGGCGAAGGCGAAGGGCATGGGCGCGGCCGAGCACGCCGAGCTTCTGTCGATCGTCGCGCTCGCGGCGCAGACGAACCACCTCGTCACCGGGATGCAGATCCCGGTCGATCCCGAATTCCAGCTGTAAGGAGGCCGCGCGATGGACATGGCCCTTGTCGCCCGCCGCCCGGGCGGCCCCGAGGTGATGGAATGGAGCGCGGTCGAGACCGCCGCCCCCGGCCCCGGCGAGGCGCTGGTCCGCCACACCGCGATCGGGGTGAATTTCATCGACGTCTATCACCGCTCGGGCCTGTACCCCTGGCCCGAGGGCAGGATGATCCCCGGCGCCGAGGCCGCGGGGGTGGTCGAGGCGGTGGGCCCCGGCGTCGACACGGTGCGGCCCGGCGACCGGGTGGCCTATGTGCTGAAATTCGGCGCCTATCGCACCCGCCGCGTGGTGCCCGCGGACCGGCTGGTGCGGCTGCCCGACGCGATCCCCGACACGGTGGCGGCAAGCGTCATGCTGAAGGGGCTGACGGCGCAATACCTCGTCACCTCGTCCTACGCGGTGCAGCCGGGCGACACCGTTCTTGTCCATGCGGCGGCGGGCGGCGTCGGGCTGCTCCTCGGCCAGTGGCTGCGCGCGATCGGGGCGCGGGCGATCGGCACCGCGGGCGGGCCCGCCAAGGTCGCGCTGGCGCTTCAGCACGGCTACAGCGACGTCATCGACTACACCGCCACCGACTTCGCCCCCGAGGTCGCGCGGCTGACCCGGGGCGCGCTCTGCGCCGCGGTCTATGACAGCGTCGGGCGCGACACCTGGCGCGGCTCGCTCGCCTGTCTGAAGCGCTTCGGCATGTTCGTGAACTTCGGCCAGTCCTCGGGGATGATCGAGGATTTCAAGCTCTCCGACCTGGCCCGGGGCTCGCTGTCGGCGAACCGGCCGATGCTCTTTGATTATGTCGATGCGCGCGAAGACCTCGAACGCCGCGCCGCCGATCTGTTCGCCCGGCTCGAACGCGGCGAGGTCCGCGCCGACGTGGTGGCGACGCGGCCGCTCAGCGAGGCGGCCGAGGCGCATGCGGCACTCGAGGGGCGGCGCACCACCGGCACCACGGTCCTGATCCCCTGACGCGTCAGATCCAGCCCAGGAGCTTCCACCACAGGAAGTCGAGCGGGGCGAGCACGAGAAGCGTGAGCAGCGCGAGCGGCAGCACCACCTTGACGAGGTGGGAAAGCCGCTCGCCCGAGAGCTGCATCGCCACCACCAGGGGCCCGACCTGATAGGGGAAGAACACCGTCGAGAAGCCGATCACCTGGGTCATCAGCACCGCCTTCAGGCTGAAACCGGTGAGGGTGGCCAGATCCTGCGCCATCGGCGTCAGCACCGCGGGCACCCCCGGCACGGTGGCGAAGAGGCCGGTGCCGCTCGCCATCGCGACGAGCGACAGGAAATTCGTCGCCTCGGCGCCGGGCGCCATCGGCAGCACCTTTTGCAGCCCCGCGCCCAGCAGCGCACCGAGCCCCGAGGCATTGACCATCGCCCCAAGCGCCAGCGCACCGACGACGAACAGCAGCATGCCGAAGTCGACGCCCTGCCTGAAGGCCGGCGGCGTCACCACGCCGATCCCCGGCATCAGCAGGATCACCGCCGCGACCAGCCCGACCCAGGCCGCGTTCACCCCGTGCCAGCTGTCGGTCATCCACAGCACGAGCGTCGCAAGCAGGATCACCGCCACCCGGATCTGCTTGCCGCGCTCGCCGGGGTTCGCGCCCGCCGCGGCCTCTGCCTCGAGCACGCGCGGCAGCGGCGCACCGACCTCGGCCGGGAACAGGCGCAGCACCAGCGCGACGGTCAGCGCCGCCTTGAGAATGCCCAGCACCGGGTAATGCAGCAGCAGGTATTCGGTATAGCCGAAATGGACGTGGTGGATGGTCTCGGCCGCGCCCGACAGCACCATGTTCGGGATGTTCGAGGGCAGGATCGCAAAGCTCGGCATGTTGCAGCCGATCGCCAGCACCGCGGCAATGCCGATCCGCCCGTTCGAGCCGCGGCCAAAGCCCGCCCGGTCGGCCAGCGCCATGCCGATCGGCACCAGCACCACGGCACGCCCGACCGAGGAGGGCATCAGGAAGCCGAGCGCCATCGCCACGCCCATCAGCCCGCCAATGAGCCAGGGATAGGAGCGGCCGAGCACCGGCCCCACCGCTTCGGCCAGTCGCCCGCCAAGGCCCGACACGCCGATCGCCGTGCCGATGACGAAGCCCGAGACGATCAGCCAGACCGCAGTCGAGCCGAAGCCCGCAAAGACCGTGGCGGCCGGCGCGAGGCCGAGGATCAGCACCACGGCGAAGAAGATCAGGCTGGCCAGATAGCCCGGCACCACCCCCGTCGCCCAGAGCGCCAGCGTGACCAGCACGATGCCGAGCGTGCGCGCCTGCTCGAGTGTCAGCCCGGCGGGCGGCAGCAACGCCAGCACCAGCGCCGCCAGCACGACCAGCGCGACGAAAAGCGGTTTCATCGAAATTCTTGCGACTGACATGGGCCCCCCGTTCGCACTCGTCGCCACACTAGCCCGGCGCGCGCCCCTGCGTTAGACCATCATCATGACAAAGGATGTCGCCGAAACGCCAACCCGGCCCGCCAGCGGCGCGGGCTTCGTGCGCGATCCCGCGCGCCCGGTGCTGGTGCACAGCGGGCAGATGCCGGCCGGGCAGATGGTCGAGCCTCACAGCCACCCGCGCGGCCAGCTGATCTGGGCGATGCAGGGGGTGTTGCGGGTGACAAGCCGCGGCGGCGTCTGGATCGTGCCGCCCAGCCATGCGGTCTGGATCCCGGGCGGCACCGACCACCACGTCACCACCGAGACCGAGGTCGAGATCCGCAACCTCTACGTCGACCCCTCGTTGCCGCTGCGCCGGCAGGTGCCGCGCTGCGCCGTGCTGCTGCTGACGCCGCTGCTGCGCGAGCTGATCCTGCGGCTGGCCGCGCTGACGACCGACGCTCCCTTCGACGCGCGGCGGCTGCATCTGGCCGCGGTCATCGCCGACGAGATCGAGGCGCTGGCCGAGGCGCCCTTCAGCCTGCCCGGCGCGCATGACGCGCGGCTGGTGCGGCTGATGCGGCACCTGCGCGAGAGCCCCGACGAGGCGCGCCCGCTCGCCGATCTGGCGGCCCTGGCCGGGGCGAGCCCGCGCACGCTGGAACGGCTGTTCCGCGCCGAGACCGGGCTCACCTTCCGGCAGTGGCGCAGCCGGCTGCGGCTGATGGCGGCGATCGAGCGGCTCGAGCGCGGGCAAAGCAGCACCGAGATCGCCTGGTCGCTCGGCTATCGCAGCCCGAGCGCCTTCGTCGCCGCCTTCCGCGCGCAATTCGGCCGGCCGCCGCAGAGCTTCCTGATGGGTTAGGCTCAGAGCCCGCCAAGCACCCGGTCAAGCCGCGCCACCAGCAGGTCGGCCTGCTCGCGGGTGAAGATCAGCGGCGGGCGGATCTTCAGCACATTCGCGCCCTTGGCACAGGCCGAGATCAGCACGCGCTCCGCGCGAAGCCCATTGACGATGGCCGCCGTGCGCGCCGGATCTGGGGTCTTCGCGGCGCGGTCCGAGACGATCTCGACGCCGATGAAGAGCCCCGCGCCGCGCACGTCGCCAATGCAGGGATGACGCGCCGCCAGCCCGCGCAGCCCGTCGCGCAGATGCGCGCCGACGTCGCGGGCGTTCGCGACCAGCCCCTCGCCCTCGATCACGTCCAGCACCGCGGTCGCCGCCGCAACCGCCACGGCATTACCGCCGAAAGTGTTGAAATAGCGTGCCTTGCGGCCGAACTCGGCGACCACCTCGGGGCGCAGCGCGACGCCCGCGACCGGATAGCCATTGCCCATCGGCTTGCCCATGGTCACGATGTCGGGGGTGACGCCGTGGCGCTGGAACCCCCACATCGCGTCGCCGGTGCGGCCAAAGCCCGACTGCACCTCGTCGGCGATGTAAAGCCCGCCCGCGGCACGGATCGCGGCCACCGCGCCCTGCAGGAAGCCCGCCGGCCCGTCGAACACCCCGTCCGAGGCGAAGATGCCGTCGCAGATGAAGAGCGCCGGGCGGATGCCGTGGCGGGTCAGATCGGCGATCGCCGCCTCGACCGAGGCGGTGAAGGCGCCTGCCACATCCGCCTCGCGGTAGCTGTCGGGGGCGGGCACGGTGCGCACATGCACGCCCAGATCGACCGCGGGGCCGAGCGAGGGCGAGAACTCCGCCACCGCCTGGGTGACGCCGTGATAGGCAGTCTCGGTCACGATGATGCCGGTGCCGCCGGTGAAGGCGCGCGCGATCCGCACCGCAAGGTCATTCGCCTCGGAGCCGGTGCAGGTGAACATCATCTGCCCGATCTCGTCCGGCAGCGTGGCGAGCAGCCGCTCGGCATAGTCCAGAACGCCCGCGTGCAGATAGCGGGTATGGGTCGCCAGAACCCCCGCCTGCGCGGCAATCGCCGCCACCACCTTCGGGTGGCAATGCCCGACCGAAGTGACGTTGTTGTAGGCGTCGAGATAGGCCTCGCCCGCGGCATCATAGAGCCATGCGCCCTCGCCCCGCACCAGATGCAGCGGCTTTTCGTAGAACAGCCGATAGGCGGGCCCGAGCAGCGCCTGCCGCCGCGCGATCAGCGCCGCGGTCTCGGCATCGAGGTCGGCTGCCCCCTCGACATAGGCGTTCACCATCGTCTCGCGCGTCATCGCACGCCCTCCTCAGCCGCGGCCCGCAGTGCCGCCGTGACCACCTCGCGCGGCAGGGCGGCAAAGCCCGCCATCCCGGCCCGCGCGCCGCGGTTGTTTCGCAAGATATACTCGGCATTCTCCGGATAGCGCGCCGCGCGCCACTCGGTGATGGTGATCGAGGCGACCAGCCGCGCCACGATCAGGTCGCGCAGCAGCTCGACCTCGGCCGCATCAAGCGGCGTGACCGCGGCATAGGCCGCGACCATCCGCGCCACCGGGGCAAGCGGATCCTCCTCGAGATGGGTGAGATAGGAGGCCGCCACCGCGACATCGACGGCGCGCGGCGTGCGCACCATGTCGCCGAAGTCGAGCACGCCCGCGATCCGCTCGGGCGCCTGCGGGTCGATGACGATGTTGTGGTGGTTGAGGTCATTGTGCACCACCTGCCAGCGCAGCGCGGGCAGACGCGGCGCCACCGCGGCGGCGAAATGGTCGATCTCGGCCTGAAGCTGGTCGCGCAAGGCGCCGGCGGGCAGCGATGCGAGCAGCGGCATCAGCCGCGGCAGGTGGCGGATGTCCCACAGGATCTCGTGCCCCGAGGCGGGATGGCGGAAGCCCGCCAGCCCCGCGCCCAGTTGCGCGGCCAGCGTGCCGATCTGTGCCGCCAGCCGCCCTGCCCCGCCCGTGCGCGCCACCGGCGTGCCCGGCACCCAGCTGAGCAGCCGCACCGTGCTGTTCCGTCCGTCGTCAAGGGCAAGCGGCGCAAGGAAATCGCCCGTCCCCGTCGCGACCATCCGCGGCACCGGCAGGGCCGGGGTGCGGCCTTCCAGCCAGCGCAGCGCCTCGACCTGAAACGCGGTGGTGGCGCGCGCCTCGGCCGGGTTTGCGACCTTCAGCACATAGCCCGGCCCGGCCTCGGTGGTGATGCGGAAATTCGCGTCGCGCTCGCAAGCCAGGCTCTCGGCCCGCCCCTCAATCCCCCACAGATCGCGCAACAGCGCCTCGGCCGCCGCGGTATCGACGGGCGGCGGCGGGCTGTCGAGGAGGACGGCGAAGATCGGGTCGGAGAGCGCGTTGCTCATCGGCACGCCCGGAAACGGGGCGCGCGCGCCGGTCGCAAGGGGAAGTGGGTCATCGCAGCGCCTCCGCATCGGCGCCCCGCGCGATGGGGCAGCCTTCGTCCGGCGCCGATTAGTTCACCAAGCGCCCCGGCGCGTCAATGCACCGGGGCAGCGGAGTGAGGCAGACCGGCTCAGGGCAGCGGAATGAACTCGTCGTGGTCGGTGGCGGGCAGGTCGAACAGCCCCCGCCCCCACCGTGCCGCACGCCACTCTTCCTTCGCATGTTCGATCCGCTCGCGGCTCGAGGCGACGAAGTTCCACCAGATGTGGCGCGGCCCGTTCAGCGTGGCACCGCCAAGCGCCATGATCCGCGCGCCGCGCTCTCCCGCCTCGACGGTGATCCGGTCGCCCGGGCGGAAGACCATCATCCGCCCCGCCTCGAAGCGCTGGCCGGCGACGCGGATCTCGCCCTCGGTGACATAGATGCCGCGGTCCTCGTGATCGTCGGGCAGCGGGAAGCGGGCGCCGGGGGCCAGCGTCACGTCGAGGTAGAAGGTTTCCGAGAACATCGTCGCCGGCGCCACCTCGCCGTAGGCGGTGCCGAGGATCAGCCGCGCGCTGACCCCGCCATCCTCGAAGAGCGGCAGCGCGCCCTTGCCGTGATGCTCGAACACCGGGGCCATGTCCTCGCGGTCCTCGGGCAGCGCGATCCAGGTCTGGATGCCGTAAAGGCTGTGCGGCCCGTGCTTGCCTTCCTCGCTGGTGCGCTCGGAATGGGTCACGCCCTTGCCCGCGACCATCCAGTTCACCTCTCCGGGCACGATCACCTGATCGGCGCCGGTGCTGTCGCGGTGGTGGAAGTCGCCGCGGTAGAGATAGGTCACCGTGCCCAGCCCGATATGCGGGTGCGGCCGGATGTCGATGCCCTTGCCGGTGAGGAACTCGGCCGGACCGATGTGGTCGAAGAAGATGAAGGGCCCGACCATCTGGCGCTGCACCGAGGGCAGTGCGCGCTGCACCTCGAAGCCGCCCAGATCGCGGGCGCGGGGAATGATCAGGGTCTCGATCGCGTCGGGGCCGACGGCGTCGGGATCGCCCGGGGCGAGGGCGGGGTTCCAGCTCATGGCGTTCTCCTGTCGTTGATTGCCTCTGAGATAGCACGAAATCATGAAACGCGTGAGATGCAATTCGTTCGCATTTCGAGAACGCCGGGTTCTGTGCCGGGCCGCTTCGCCGGCGCGCCGCCGCGCCCTATCTTCTGGCCAAACCTCCTTCAGGAGAACTTCCATGACCACCGGTCTGCATCACGTCACCGCCCTCACCCGCCGCGTTCAGGCGAATGTCGACTTCTACGCGGGCTTCCTCGGCCTGCGGCTGGTCAAGCGCACCGGCGGCTTCGAGGATGCGAACCAGCTGCACCTGTTCTACGGCGATGCCGCCGGCGCGCCCGGCTCGCTCGTCACCTTCCTGGTGTGGGAGGATGGCGGGCCGGGCCGCGCGGGCCATGGCGCGCCGGGCGAGATCGCGCTCGCCGTTCCCGCCGACAGCATCGGCCTGTGGCTGACCCGGGCGCTCGCCGCGCATGTGCCGGTCGAGGGCCCGCTGCGCGAATTCGGCGAGACCGTGCTGCGGCTGAAGGACCCGGACGGCATCATCGTGAAGCTGGTCGGCGCCGATCTGCCCGCCACCGCGCCGCTCGACCCCGTCGAGGCGCCGCGCCGGCTGCGTGCGGTCACGCTCTTCACCGAGCGCCCGGACGAGACCGCGGCCTTCGTCGCCCGCTTCGGCTATCGCGAGGCGGCGCGCGAGGGCGCGGTGCGGCGGCTGGTGTCGGAAACCGACGCGCTCGACATCCGCGACGCGACCGGGTTTTGGGAGGCGGCGCCGGGCACCGGCGGCATCGACCACGTCGCCTTCCGCGCCCCCGATGTGGCGGCCGTCGCGGCGATGGAGGCGGCACTGGCCCCGGCCGAGCCCACCGCGCTGCACGACCGGACCTATTTCACCTCGCTCTATGTGCGCGAGCCGGGCGGCAGCCTGCTCGAATACGCGACGGACGGGCCCGGCTTTGCGGTCGACGAGGCGCCCGGGCATCTGGGCGAGACGCTCTTCGTGCCGGTCGACGACCCGCGCCGCGCCGCCGATCTGCGGGTGATGCTGCCGCAATTTGCCCTGCCGGGCGCGCCGCGCCTGCCGCAGCGCGATCTGCCCTTCGTGCACCGGATCTTCACCCCCGAGGAGCCGGACGGCACGACGCTCGTCCTGCTGCACGGTTCGGGCGGGAACGAAGCCGACCTGCTGCCCTTCGCGCATCGGGTGGCCCCGCACGCGACGCTGGTCGCCCTGCGCGGCCGGGCGGTCGAGGAAGGCACGCCGCGCTGGTTCCGCCGCGAGGGGCTGATGCGCTTCGATCAGGATGACATCCGCGCCGAGGCCGAGGCCTTCGACGCCTTCCTGACCGAGGCCCGCCGCGCCTATGGGCTCGCCCCGGACGGGCTGAGCGTGATCGGCTATTCGAACGGGGCGGCGTTCCTCGGCGCGGTGCTGCAGCTTTACCCGGGGGCTGTGCGGCGCGCGGTGCTGCTGCGCCCGGCAGCGGCGCTGGAAAACCCGCCCGCCGCCGATCTCGCCGGCACCCGGGTGCTGGCGCTGACCGGCACGCGCGACTTCTTCCGCGCCGAGGCGCCGAAGCTCACCGCGGCGCTGACCGCGGCCGGGGCCGAGGTCACGCGGCGCGCGCTCGATGCCGGGCATGAGATCACCACGGCCGACGAGGCCGCGGTGCAACATTGGATGACAGGAGAGACCGATGACTGAGATCACCCTGACCCGCGAATGGCGCGACGACCGGCACGGGCGCTATGTCGCCCGCGTCGCCGGTATCGAGGCCGAGGCGGAACTGACCTTCACCCGGCGCGGCCCGGCGCTCCTCAGTGCCGATCACACCGGCGCGCCCGAGGCCCTGCGTGGCACCGGCGCCGCCGCGGCGCTGGTCGAGCGGCTGGTCGCCGATGCCCGCGCCGAGGGGGTGAAGATCATCCCGCTCTGCCCCTATGTGCAGCTGCTCTATACCCGCCACCCGGACTGGGCCGATGTCTTCACCACCGCCCCGGGCGAGAAACCGGACCTGCCCCGCTGAGGTGCGTTCCGGATTTGCGAACGGCACGGGCGGCGGATATCCTGCCCGCATGACCTGGACGCTCGCGGATATCGAGACCTTCCTCGCGGTGATGGAGACCGGCAGCGTCTCGGCCGCGGGCGCGCGGCTGCGGCTGTCGAAATCGGTGGTCAGCAAGCGCATCGCCGAGTTCGAGGCGGCGCTCGGCACCGCGCTGTTCCTGCGCAGTGCCGGGCGGATCACCGCGACCGACGCCGCACAGGAGCTGGCCGAGCGGCTGCGCCCGGCGCTGGCCACCCTGGTTGCCGCCACCGAAAGTGCCGCCAGCGGCGCGCTGCGCGGCCGGCTTGCCATCGCTGCGCCGATGAGCTTCGGCATCCGCCATCTCGGCCCGGTGGTGGCGGGCTTCGCCCGCGCCCATCCGGGGCTCGAGATCGTGCTGAACTATGACGACCAGCACATCGACCTGGCGCGGGCGGGCTTTGACGTGGCGCTGCGCATCGGCCGGCTGCGCGACAGCACGCTGATGGCGCGCCGGCTGTGCGAGGACCCGCGCGCGATTGTCGCGAGCCCCGACTACCTGGCCCGCATGGGCACCCCCGCCACCGCCGCGGATCTGTCCGCGCATGAGGCGATCGGCTATCTGAACACCCGCCCGGGCGAGGCCTGGGAACTCGGCCCCGGCGTGCCGCCCCCCCGCCCGGCCCGCGTCGCCGCGAACAACGGCGAGGCGATGCGCGACATGGCGATTGCGGGGCTGGGCCTGGCATTTCTGCCCTCGTTCATCGTGCATGACGCACTGGCCGACGGGCGACTCGTCACGGTGCTGCCGGGCCTTGCCCCGCCGCCCTTGCCGATCAGCGCGGTCTGGCCGCCGATCCGGCCGATGCCGCGCAAGCTGCGCCTTTTCGTCGACCATCTCGTCGCCACCATCGGCGAGCACCCGCCCTGGCTGCCCCGCGGCTGAGCCCGAGCGGGCCTGTTACGCAAGTTTCGCACGGCGGTCGCCGGAACGTCACCTGAACCTGTTCAATGACCGGCAGTCCCGCCGCTCCACCGCGGCGGTCCCTGCTCCCGGGGCCCGGCCCCGTCTTGTGCCATTTCAGGAGACACCGATGATCCGCTTGAACCGCCGCCACGCCCTCGGACTGATGGGGGCCACCACCGGCAGCCTGCTGCTGCCCGGCTATCTGCGCGCGCAGGGCGCCCGCCGCTCGATCACGGTGGCGGTGCAGAAGATCACCAACAACAACACGCTCGACATCTGGAACGAACAGTCGAACGTCGGCGAGCGGGTGCTCTTCCCGAACCTCTGGGAAGGGCTGATCCTGCGCAACTGGATGGGCGATCAGGGCCCGGTGCCGGGGCTGGCGACCTCGTGGTCGCGCATCGACGACAAGACGATCGAGCTGAAGCTGCGCGAGGGCGTCAAGTTCCACAACGGCGACGAGATGACCGCCGAGGACGTGGCCTTCTCGTTCTCGCCCGAGCGTGTCTTCGGCAACACCCAGCCGGTCGGCGGCACCACGATCTTCGCCGACAACTCCAAACCCGCGACGGCGAAGGACCTGCCCGCCACCGTGCCGGGCATCGGCCGCCGCCTGTGGCCGGCGCTGCAGGGCGTCGAGATCGTCGACAAGCATACCGTGCGCTTCCACAACGCGACGTCCGACGTCGCGCTCGAGGGCCGGCTCTATGCCTTCGGCAGCCAGATCGCCAACCGCCGCGCCTGGGACGAGGCGGCAAGCTATGCCGAGTGGGCGGCGAAGCCCGTCACCACCGGCCCCTACATGGTGGCCGAGTTCAAGCCCGACGTGTCGCTGACCCTCGTCGCCTTCGACGACTACTGGGGCGGTCAGCCGCCGCTCGAGAAGATCACCTTCGTCGAGGTGCCGGAAGTGTCGAGCCGGGTGAACGGCCTGCTGTCGGGCGAATACGACTTCGCCTGCGACCTGCCGCCCGACCAGATCGCCGCGGTCACCGGCACCCCAGGCTTTGAGGTTCAAAGCTCGACCATCTGGAACCACCGGATCTCGGTCTTCAACACGCAAAACGAGGTGCTCGCCGATCCGCGCGTGCGCCGCGCCATGACCCATGCGATCGACCGTCAGGCGATCGTCGAGGCGCTCTGGGCCGGGCAGACGGTGGTGCCCGCGGGGCTGCAGTTCGACAGCTTCCGCCGCTCGGACATGTTCGTCGAGGGCTGGGCCGCGCCGGAATACAACCCCGAGCTCGCCCGCGACCTGCTGAAGCAGGCCAATTACAAGGGCGATGCGGTGCCCTATCGGCTGATGAACAACTACTACACCAACCAGACGCCGACCGCGCAGATCATGGTCGAGATGTGGCGTCAGGTCGGCATGAACGTCGAGATCGAGATGAAGGAGAACTGGGCGCAGGTCCATGACCCCGCCGGCGTCAAGGGCGTGCGCGACTGGTCGGCCTCGAACCTCATCAACGACCCGATCACCCCGCTCGTGGTGCAGTTCGGCCCGAACGGCGAGGCCCAGCAGAAGAAGGACTGGACCAACGCCGAGATGAACCAGCTCTCGGTGGTGATGGAGACCTCGACCGATCACGCCACCCGCAAGAAGGCGATCGCGCGGATGCTCGAGATCGCCGAGCGCGAGGACCCGGCCTATCAGGTCCTGCACCAGAACGCGGTCTTCACCGGCATGCGCTCGGACCTGCACTGGAAGGCGGCGCCGGCCTTCGCGATGGACTTCCGCGCCTCGAACTGGGCCGCGGGCTGACCCCCTGCCCCGGCCATCCCCCGGCGGGCCGCGTGCCCGCCGGGGCTTTGCATTCCGGCCCCGGCCGGACGCGCGCCTTTCGGAAGGATCTCATGGACAGACTGGTGGAAATCCGCGACCTGCGCGTCGCCTTCGACGGAGTCCCGGTGCTGCATGGCATCGACCTCGACGTGGCGCCGGGCGAGGCGCTTGGGCTGGTGGGCGAGTCGGGCTGCGGCAAGTCGGTGACCTGGCTCGCGGCGCTTGGGCTCCTGCCGGCGAAGGCACGGGTCACCGGCTCGGTCCGGCTGGGCGCGGGCGAGCTCGTGGGCGCGCCGCGCGAGACACTTGAAACCGTGCGCGGCAAGCGCATCGCGATGATCTTCCAGGACCCGTCGAGCGCGCTGAACCCGGTGATCCGGGTGGGCAAGCAGATCTGCGAGGCGCTGCGGCTCCATCGCGACCTGCGCGGCGCGGCGGCGAAGGCCGAGGCGATCCGGCTGATGGAGATGGTCGGCATCCCCGACGCGCCGCGCCGCTTCGACCTCTACACCCACGAGTTTTCCGGCGGTCAGTGCCAGCGGCTGATGATCGCGATGGCGCTGGCCGGCCGGCCCGACCTGCTGATCGCCGACGAGCCGACCACCGCGCTTGACGCCACGATCCAGGCGCAGATCCTCGAACTTCTGGCCCGGCTGCGGCGCGAGACCGGTATGGCCACCGTCTTCATCAGCCACGATCTGGGCGCCGTCGCGCAGGTCTGCGAGCGGGTCTGCGTGATGTATGCCGGCCGGATCGTCGAGGCGGGCCCGGTCGAGCGCCTGTTCGCGCATCCGCGCCACCCCTATACCCGCGGGCTCTTCGACGCGATCCCGCAGATGAGCGGGCCGCGGCGGCGGCTGGTGCCGATCCCGGGCACCGTGCCCGATCCGCGCGCCCTGCCGCCGGGCTGCGCCTTTGCCCCGCGCTGCACCCGCGCGCATGACGCCTGCAGCCGCACCCGCCCCGATCTGCTCGCGCAGCCCGACGGCCGCACCCTCGCCTGCGCCTATCCTGTGCCCGAGGCGCGGCACGACAGTTTCAGCACGGAAAGGGCGATGACATGAGCCGGCCCCCGCTTCTCGAGGCGCGCGATCTGGTGCGCATCTACCGTTCCCGCCGCGGCCTGACCGGCGCCGTGACCGAGGTCCGCGCCGTCGACGAGGTCAGCCTGAAGCTGCGTGCGGGCGAGACGCTGGGCATCGTCGGCGAGTCGGGATCGGGCAAGTCGACGCTCGGGCGGATGCTGCTGGGCCTTGACCCGGCGCAGGGCGGCACGGTGCTGTTCGAGGGGATGGCGCTGCCGCGCTTCGGCACCCCGATCTGGCGCCGGCTGCGCGCGCGCATGCAGATGGTCTGGCAGGACCCGCTCTCGGCGCTTGACCGGCGGCTGACGGTCGCCGCGCAGATCCGCGAGCCGCTCGACATCCACCGCATCGGCACGCCCGAGGAGCGCCCGGCCCGCACCGCCTCGCTGATGACCGCGGTCGGGCTGCGCGCCGATCAGGGCGGGCGCTATCCGCACGAGCTCTCGGGCGGGCAGCGCCAGCGCGTGGTGATCGCGCGCGCGCTGGCCACCAATCCGGCGCTTCTGGTCTGCGACGAGCCGGTCTCGGCGCTCGATGTCTCGATCCAGGCGCAGGTGGTGAACCTGCTGCGCGACCTGCAGGGGCAGAAGGGGCTGGGCATGGTGTTCATCAGCCACGACCTGAAGGTGGTGCGCAATCTCGCCGACCGGGTCGCGGTGATGTATCTCGGGCGGATCGTCGAGGAGGGCCCGGCCGAGCAGATCTTCGCCGAGCCGCGCCACCCCTATACCCAGGCGCTCGTCTCCTCGATCCCGGTGCCGGGGCGGCCGCTCGATGCCCGCATCCTGCTGCAGGGCGAACCGCCGAACCCCGCCGCGCGGCCCGCGGGCTGCGCCTTCCACCCGCGCTGCCCGCTGGCGCAGGGCCTGTGCCGCACCCGCGTGCCGGCGCTGCGCGTGCCCGAGCCCGGCCGCGCCGTCGCCTGCCATGTCACCGCCGGGGCGCAAAGCCCCGTCGCCGCCTGAAAGGACCGCCGATGCTGCGCTTCGTCGCCCTGCGGCTTGCCCGCGCGCTTGCCACGGTGATCGCCGTGATGACCTTCGCCTTCGTCGTGCTGCGCCTGTCCGGAGACCCGGCGCAGGTGATGCTGGGCCCCGACGTGCCCCAGGAGGCGGTCGAGGCCTTCCGCCGCTCCTGGGGGCTCGATGCGCCGCTGTGGCAGCAATACCTCGCCTATCTCGGCGCGATCTTCCGCGGCGATTTCGGCGTCTCGATGCGCGACCATTCGCCGGCGCTGGCGCTGGTGCTCGAACGCGTGCCGGCGACGCTGCAGCTGACGATCCCGGCGCTGATCCTGAAGCTCGGCCTCGGCATCCCGGCCGGCGTCTATGCGGCGCTGCACCGCGACAGCCTGATCGACCGCGGGGTGATCCTGCTTGCCGTCGCGGGCTTCACCATCCCCTCCTTCGTGCTGGGGCTGGTGCTGGTGCTGATCTTTGCGGTGACGCTGGGCGTTCTGCCCTCGGGCGGCTCGGGGACCTGGGTGCATGGCATCCTGCCCACACTCACCATCTCGATCGGTGGCATCGGCGTTCTGGCGCGGTTCTCGCGCTCGGCGATGATCGAGGTGATGGGCCAGCCCTATATCCGCACCGCCGCGGCAAAAGGCGTGAAATGGCGCAACGTCGTGCGCGGCCATGCGCTGCCGAACGCCGCGGTGCCGATCGTGACGCTGGTGGGTTTCATGGTCGGCTCGCTGATCGCCGGCGCCGTCGTGGTCGAGACGATCTTCAGCTGGCCCGGCATCGGGCGGCTGCTGATCGTCTCGGTCAGCAACCGCGACCTTGCCGTCGTGCAATGCATCCTGCTGCTGATCGCGGCGGCGATGGTCGTCTCGAACCTTGTGGTCGATCTGCTCTATGGCGCGCTCGACCCGCGGCTGCGCGCGCAGCCCGCCACCTGAGGAGGACGCCATGGCCCTCGCCGACATCCTGCCCCGCACCCGCCGCCTGCTGCCCGCGGGCCTGCCCGTCTCGGTCGCGCTCAGCCTGTTCTGGCTCGCAGCGATGCTGATCTGTGCGGCGCTCGCCGATCTGCTGCGCCCCTACCCGATCACCCGCATGGATCTGGCCGCGCGCCTTGCCCCGCCGCTGACGCCGCACCACTGGCTCGGCACCGACGAGCTGGGCCGCGACGTGCTCTCGCGGCTGATCCAGTCGGTGCGGGTCTCGCTGGTGATCGCCTTCGGCGCGACGATCCTCTCGGCGGTCTTCGGCACGACGCTCGGCTTTCTCGCCGCCAAGGCGCGCGGCTGGGTCGAGCATGCCGTCGTCATGCTTGCCGATTTCCAGGCGGCGCTGCCCTTCCTCATCCTGGCGCTGGCGGTGCTTGCCTTCTTCGGTTCGTCGATGCAGCTCCTGGTCGGGCTGATGGGCTTTTACGGCTGGGAGCGGTACGCCCGCATCGCCCGCGGCCTGGCGATCTCGGCCGGGGCGCAGGGCTATGCCGCGGCCGTGGTGCAGCTTGGCGCGTCCCCCGCCCGCGTCTATCTGCGCCACATCCTGCCCAATGTCGCCTCGACACTGATCGTGTCGATGACCCTGACCTTCCCCGAGATCGTCTTGATGGAATCGGGGCTCTCGTTTCTCGGCCTCGGGGTGCAGCCGCCCGAGACGAGCCTTGGCAACATGGTCGGTCTCGGCCGCGATTACCTGACCACCGCGCCCTGGATCATGCTTGCCCCCGCCGTTGTCATCACCCTGACAACTCTTTCGATTTCGCTGGCCGGAGACTGGCTGCGCGACCGGCTCGATCCCACCATTCGCTGAAGGAGCTTCCCATGACCGCCATCAACGGCCACCGCGGTGCCCGCAATCTCTGGCCCGAGAACTCGCTTCCGGGTTTTCGCAACGCGCTGCAGCTTGGCTGCGACGCGATCGAGTTCGACGTGCATCTGACCGATGCGGGCGAGCTTGTGGTGATCCACGATCCGCTGCTCGACCGCACCACCGACGGCACCGGCCCGGTGCGCGCCCTGACGCCCGAGACCCGGCGCCGCACGCTTCTGAAAGACAGCGACACCGTGGTGCCGACGCTCGGCGAGGTGCTCGAGGTGCTGGCGCCGGTGCACGGGCTTGGCCTGCATGTCGAGATCAAGCTCGACGAGGCCGACCTGCCCTACCCCGGCATCGCCGCCCGCGTCGCCGATGCGCTGATCGCGCATGGGCTTGACCGCCGCGCCCATCTGACCTCCTTCGACGCGGGCATCCTGCGCGACTGCGCCGAGGTCGCCCCCGGGATCGCCCGCCTCGTCTCGGCCGATGCCGACTGGGTGGCGCGGCAAGGCGGGCTTGAAACCTTCCTCGCCACGATGGGCCGACTTGTCGACATCGTGGCGCTGCGCCACGACTATCTCGACGCGGAATGGGACGCGATCACCGCGCTCTGGCCGAAGGAACGGCTTTGCGCCTGGACGGTGAACGACGAGGAGCGCATCCGCCATTTCCTCGACCTCGGCGTCGGCCATCTGACCAGCGACCGGCCTGACCTCGCGCTGCGCCTGCGCAGCACCGAGCCCGCCTGATCAGCCCGCAAGCCGGGTCTCGACCGTGGCACCGTGCGACAGCGTGCGGTGCACCGGGCAGCGATCGGCGATCTCGACCAGACGCGCGCGCTGTTCGGCATCAAGCGGGCCGGCCAGCGTGATCTCGCGCGAGAAGACGTCGATCCGTCCGCCCGCCGCCTCGACCGCCGCCGCATCCTCGGCATGGAGCTTGCGGTGGCTGACCTCGACCCGGACATGGTCGAGCGGCCATTTCTTGCGCCGCGCATACATCCGGATCGTCATCGAGGTGCAGGCACCAAGCGCCGCCGAGAGCAGCCCGTAGGGCGAGAGCCCGCGATCGGTGCCGCCCTGCGCCACCGGCTCGTCGGCGATCAGGTGATGGCGCGGGCCGGCAGTGATATCCTGCGCGAACCGCGCGGGGTCGGCCTCGGACACCCGCACCACGCCCTCGGGCACACCCTCGGGCGCCGGTTCGGCAAGATCGAGGTAATGCGCGGCCCAGGCGGCGATCACGCCGGCGGCGTAATCGGCCTCCTTCGGGTCGCTGATCATGTGATCGGCGTCATCGAGGGTGACGAAGCTCTTCGGATGCTTGGCGGCAAGGAAGATCCGCGTCGCGTTCTCGATCCCCACCACCATGTCGCGCGGCGCGTGCAGCACCAGAAGCGCGCGGTGCAGCGCCGCGGCCGCGGTGCCGACCTCGATGCCGCCAAGCCCCGCGACGAAGTCCCGCCCGATCCGCAGCCGGGCCGAGCCGAGGGTGACCTCGGCGGCACCCTCGGCCGCGATCTCGGGCATCGCATCGGCGAAATGCCGCGCCATCGCGGCGGGCGCGAACGAGGCGCCGATCACCGCCACCGCCGTCACCGAGGGCATTCCGGAAGCCGCCAGAAGCGCCGCGGTGCCGCCAAGCGAATGGCCGATCAGCAGTCCGGGCGCCATGCCCCGCCCCTCGAGGAACCGCGCCGCGGCGGTCAGATCGGCGACGGTGTCGGCAAAGCTCCGCGTCGCGAAATCTTCGCCCGCCCCGCCGATCCCGGTGAAATCGAATCGCAGCACCGCGATCCCCGCCGCCGCCAGCCGCGCCGCGATCCGCTGCGCCGCCGCGATGTCGCCACCGCAGGCAAAGCAATGCGCAAACAGCGCGGTGGCCAGCACCGGCCCCGCCGGCAGCTCCAGCCGGGCCGCGAGCGGGGTGCCGTCGTGGCCAGGAAAGGTGAGCGATTCCGAGGGCATGGGAGCCTCCTTCCGTAAGTTCCGAAGGCAAAGGTGGGGCAAGCCCCGGACCGCGGCAAGGGGCGGGGCTGCGGCCCATCGCCCCACGGCGGCCGCGACCCGCCCGCGCCTTGTGCGGGATCAAGGCGCGGGCGGCCGGTTGATGGCATGATCGACGCAGGACAGGAGGAGACCGCATGGCGCAGCCCGCCGTCTTTCGCGTCGAGGGGGTGACGAAGACCTATGTCACCGGCAGCGTCACCGTTGCCGCGCTGCGCGGCATCGACCTGGCGCTGAACGAGGGCGAGCTTGTGGTGCTGCTCGGTGCCTCGGGATCGGGCAAGTCGACGCTGCTCAACATCCTTGGCGCGCTCGACAGCCCGACGACCGGGCGGGTGTTCTTCCGCGACACCGAGCTGACCGGGCTCGACGATGCCGGGCTCACCGCCTTCCGCCGCGCCCATGTCGGCTTCGTCTTCCAGTTCTACAATCTGGTGCCCAGCCTCACCGCGCGCGAGAACGTCGCGCTGGTGACCGAGATCGCGCAAAACCCGATGCGGCCCGAGGAGGCGCTTGACCGCGTGGGCCTTGCCGCGCGGCTCGACCATTTCCCGGCCGAGCTCTCTGGCGGCGAGCAGCAGCGCGTGGCGATCGCCCGGGCGCTGGCGAAGCGGCCCGAGGTGCTGCTGTGCGACGAGCCCACCGGCGCGCTCGACAGTGCGACCGGGGTGACGGTGCTGCAGGCGATCTGGGAGGCGAACCGCGATCTGGGCACGGTGACGGCGCTGATCACCCACAATGCCGCGATCCGGCAGATGGCGCATCGGGTGATCCGGCTCGCCGACGGGCGCGTCACCGCGATCGAGGAGAACCCCGACCCGCGGCCGCCGCAGGGGATCGAATGGTGATGCGCGCCCTCGACCGCAAGCTTTTGCGCGATCTGCGCCGGATCTGGGCACAGGCCCTCGCCATTGCCCTCGTGCTTGGCTGCGGGGTGATGGTGCTGGTGCTGGCGACCGGCACCGAACGCTCGCTGCGGCTGGCGCGGCAATCCTTCTACGACCGCATGCAATTCGCCGAGGTCTTCGCCAGTGCGACGCGCGTGCCGAAGGGGCAGCTGGCCGAGATCGCCGCGATCCCGGGCGTCGCGCAGGCCGAGGCACGGATCTCGATGCAGGTGGTGCTTGACCTGCCGGGGCAGACGAAGCCGGCACAGGCGCGGCTCGTCTCGCTGCCCGAGGCGGGGGCGCCGGTGCTGAACCGCCCGGTGCTGCGCACCGGCCGCCTGCCCGACCCGCGCGCCGCCGACGAGGTGGCGCTGTCGGAAAGCTTTGCCGAGGCGAACGGCCTTTTCCCCGGCAGCAGTTTCGGCGCGATCCTGAACGGGCAGTGGCGCGAGCTGCGGGTGACCGGGCTGATGCTCTCGCCCGAATTCGTCTATCTGATCGGGCCCGGCTCGCTGATGCCCGACGACAGCCGCTATGGCGTGATCTGGATGGGCGAGGTGCCGGCCGCCGCCGCCGCGGGGCTGACCGGCGCCTTCAACGACCTCAGCCTCACCCTGACCCGCGGCGCCTCGCGCGATCGGGTGATCGACGCGCTCGACCGGCAGCTTGCCCCCTGGGGCGGCACCGGCGCCTATGGCCGCGACCTGCAAAGCTCGGACCAGTTCCTCTCGGGCGAGCTCGATCAGCTCGGCGCGATGGCGGTGATCCTGCCGCCGATCTTCCTGATCGTCTCGGCCTTTCTGGTGAACATGGTGATGGGGCGGCTCATTGGGCTCGAACGGCCAGTGATCGGGCTTCTGAAGGCCATGGGCTTCACCGGGCGCGAGATCGCGCTGCATTACCTGAAACTCGCCGCCGGCATCGGGCTGGTCGGGGTACTGATCGGCTGGGGCGCGGGCTGGTGGCTCGGCGCCGAGCTGACGGCGCTTTACACCCGCTTCTACCGCTTCCCCTGGCTCGTCTACACCCCGGGCACGGCAAGCTTCGCGCTTTCGGCGCTGATGGGGCTTGGCGCGGTGGTGGCGGGCGCGCTGCGCGCGGTGCGCGGCTCGGCCCGGCTTGCCCCGGCGGTGGCGATGCAGCCCCCCGCCCCGCCGCGCTTCCGCCGCGGCCAGATCGACGCGCTGGCGGTGCGGCTTGGCCTGCGGCAGACAACGATGATGATCCTGCGCGCGATCACCCGCTGGCCGGGGCGGGCGCTGGTCACCTCGCTCGGCGTCGCCGCCTCGATCGCGGTGCTGGTGGCCTGCTTCTTCACCTATGACGCGATCTCCTCGGTGATCGACGCCGCCTTCAGCCGGACGAACCGGCAGAGCGTCACCCTGACGCTCGCCGAGACCGCGCCGCGCTCGGTGATCGAGGATGCGGCCCATCTGCCCGGCGTGCTGCGCGCCGAGGGGGCGCTTGCCGTGCCGGTGCGGCTGAGCCACGGGCCGCGCTCGGAACGCACGCTCCTTGAGGCGCGCAGCCCCGAGGCGACGCTGGTGCAGACCCTCGATGCCGAGGGCCATGCCGTGCCGCTGCCCGTTGACGGGCTTGCCCTGCCCGAAAGCCTTGCGACAAAGCTTGATCTGCGCGCGGGCGAGAGCGTCACCGTCACCCTGCTTGCGCCGCCGCGCGACAGCTACGAAATTCCGGTGACCCGGGTGATCCGTCAGGATCTGGGCGAAACCGCCAGCATCCCCGCCGCGGCCCTCGCCGCGCGGATGCGCATGGCCGAACAGGTGAACCGCATCGACCTGCTGCTCGACACCGACCGACTGGCCGAGTTCGACCGTGCGGTGAAGGCCACCCCGGCGATCGCCGGCACGCTGTTCTGGCCCGACGTCCAGCGCCAGTTCGACGCCACGCTGAACGAGAACCTGACCCGCTCGGTCAGCATCTATGCCGTGCTGGGCGTGCTGATCACCGTCGGCGTCGTCTACAATGCCGCGCGCATCCGGCTGTCGGAACGCTCCTATGAACTTGCCAGCCTGCGCGTGCTCGGCTTCAGCCGGGCCGAGGTCGGCGCCGTGCTGGTGGGGGAACTCATGCTGCTCACGCTCCTCGCCATCCCGCCCGGGTTGCTGGGCGGCTACGGTTTCGCCGCACTGATCGCCGAGGGCTTCTCGACCGATGTCGTGCGCATCCCGCTGGTGATCGCGCGCCGCACCTATGCCGTGGCGGCGCTGATCGCCACCGTCTCGGCCCTTGTCGCAGCCCTTGCCGTGCGCCGCCGGCTTGACCGCGTCGGCCTCGCCACCGCCCTGAAACAGAGGGAATGACATGATCCCCCCCCGCCGCCCCGCCCGCCACTCCCTCGCCCCGCGTTCCCTCACCTGGGCCGCAAGCGGTCTGCTTGTCGCCGCCGCACTGGTCTGGGCGTTCTGGCCCGAGCCGGTCACCGTCGATCTGGCCCGCGTCACCCGCGCGCCGATGGAGGTCACGGTCTCGGCCGAGGGGGTGACGCGGGTGCGCGACCGCTACGAGGTGACGGCGCCGCTCGCCGGCACGGTCCTGCGCGCGCCGGTCGCCGTGGGCGATGCGGTGCGGGCGGGCGAGACCGTCGTCGCGCAGATCCAGCCGCTCGAACCCGCCTTCCTCGACGCCCGGGCGCGGGCCGGGGCCGAGGCCGCGGTGGCCGAGGCGCAGGCGGCCCTCGCCCTGGCGCGCGCGCGGCTGGCGCAGGCCCGCGCCGATCTCGAGCAGGCGGAAAGCGATTATGCCCGCAACGAGGCACTGGCCGCGCTTGGCCGGGTGTCGCAGCACCTGCTGGAAGAAGCGACGACCACCCGCGCCGTCGCCCGCAGCGCGCTCGAGGCGGCGCAATCCTCGGTCGACCTGCAACAGGCGACGCTGGCACGCAGCCAGGCCGCGCTTCTCGGCCCGGGCGAGGATGGCGCCGGCAGCGCCTGCTGCATCGAGATCCGCGCTCCCGCGAGCGGCGCCGTGCTCGAGCTTGCGAACGAAAGCGCGCGGCCGGTGCAGGCGGGCGATGTGCTGATGACGCTCGGCGATCTGGGCGATCTCGAGATCGAGGTGGATCTGCTCTCCTCGGACGCGGTGCGGGTGCCGCCGGGGGCGAGCGCCCATGTCGAGCGTTGGGGCGGGACCGAGACACTGGCCGCGCGGGTGCGCCAGATCGAGCCCGCCGCCTTCACCAAGGTCTCGGCCCTCGGCATCGAGGAGCAGCGGGTGCATCTCAAGCTCGACCTGCTCACCCCGCCCGAGGCGCGGCCGGGGCTCGGCGATCAGTATCGCGTCTATGTGCGGGTGGTGACCTGGCAGGCGCCCGCGGTGCTGCAGGTGCCGATCGGGGCGCTGTTCCGCGACGGCGGGGCCTGGGCGGTCTTCGTCGCCGAGGACGGGCGGGCGCGGCGACAGGTGGTGAGCGTCGGGCATCAGACCGACCTTGCCGCCGAGATCACCGCGGGGCTGGCCGAGGGCGCGCAGGTGATCGCCTTCCCCGGCGCGCGCATCGCCGAGGGCAGCCGCATCACCGCCGCCCCGGGCGGATGAGCGCCCAATCCTTGGGCAGATCCGCCGGGCCGAGGCGATTTCCGCCCGCGCAGTTCCGGAAATAATTTGCGTATCCGCAAAATTCTTGCACATGCTCGGCGCAACGAAAGGGCCCGCCATGTGGAAGACCGAAATCCGTGACAGTGCCGAAACCGCCCCCGCCGCCGCGCCGGCGCCCTCGCTGGGCGCCAGCCTGAAGGCAATGCGGCTTGACCGCGCGCTGACCCTGACCGCGCTGGCGACGGAAAGCGGGGTCTCGGCGGCGACGCTGTCGCGCATCGAAAGCGGTCAGCTTTCGCCCACTTTCGAGGTGATCGCGAAGATCTGCCGCGGCCTCGGCACCGGCATCGAGGAACTGCTCAGCTATGGCACGATGAAGCGGCTCGCGGGCTGGCGCTCGCTGACCCGGGCCGGCGACGGGCGGGTGATCGAGACGCCGCATTACCGGCTCGAACTGCTGTGCGACGACGTGATCCGCAAGCCCTACCTCGTCTTCCGCGCCGAGATCCGCGCCCGCAGCCTGGACGCATTCGAGACGCTGCAAGCCCACCCCGGTCAGGAACAGGTGGTGGTGCAAAGCGGCCGCGTGCGCGTCTTCACCGAACATTACGCCCCCGTCGACCTCGCCCCCGGCGACAGCTTCGCCTTCGACAGTGCGATGGGGCATGCGCTGGTCTCGCTGGAGGCGGAGCCGGCAATCGTTCTGTGGGTCTGCGACCTGCGCGAGACCCCGTAAGGAGAAAAAGATGCAAGACGACCGGGTGGTGGTGATCGGTGCGGGGGTCATCGGCACGATGACGGCGCGTGCCCTGGCGAAACGCGGGCGGCGCGTCACGTTGATCGAACGGTTGCCGGGCGCGGCCGAGCTGTGCTCGCGCGGGAATGCCGGGATGATGGCGGTGGGCCATGCCAAGGCCTGGGCCGAGCCCGCGGCGATCCCGGCGCTTGGCCGGGCGCTGCTCGGTCGCGAACCGGCGGTGCGGGTGAGCCGGCTGATGGACCCGGCGCTGTGGCGGTGGGGGATCGACTTCCTACGCCACTGCACCGGCTCGGCCAATGCGGTGAACAGCGACCGCGAGCGGCGGCTGGCGCGGTTCAGCCGCGACATGCTGAAGGCGGCCGAGACCGAGATGGGCCTGCCCGTCGCCACTTGGCACGAGGGCGCGCTCTACCTGTTTCAGGACGGCGCGCAGTTTCGCAGCTATGCCGCCAAGGTCGGCACCGGCGGCGAGATCGAGGCGCTGGATCCCGCGGCGCTGATCGCGCGCGAGCCGGGGCTTGCGGCGATGCGCGAGCGTCTGGCGGGCGGGCTGCTCAGCCACATCGACTCGGTCGGCGACTGTCACCTCTTCACCCGCCGCACCGCCGCCTGGCTGGCCGAAACCGGCCGCGTCGAGATCCACTATGACACCGACGTCACCGGCTTCACCCGCCGCGACGGCAAGATCGTCGCGGTCGAGACCTCGGCCGGCCCCGTGCCCTGCGGCGCGGTCGTGCTGGCAACCGGGGTCGAGACCACCGACCTGACCCGTCCGCTCGGCTTTGCGCCGGCGATCTACCCGGTGAAGGGCTATTCCGGCACCTGGCGGATCACCGACCCCGCCGGCGTGCCGCGCCTGCCCTTCGTCGACGAGACCGAGCTGCTGGCCGTCGCCAATTACGGCGACCGGCTGCGGGTGACGGCGATTGCCGAATTCGCCGGGCGCGACCGCAGCCTGCCGGCCGAGCGGGTGAAGCTGCTCGATGACTATGTGCGGCGCAGCGTCGGCGCGGCGGTCGACCTCGAGACGCCCGAATTCTGGACCGGCCTGCGCCCGACCACCCCCGCGGGCCCCCCCTTCCTGGGCAAGGTGAAGGACTTCGCCAACCTCTGGATCAACGCCGGACACGGCCAGCTCGGCTGGACCATGAGCCTTGGTGCGGGCGAGATCCTGGCCCAGCACCTCACCGGCGAAACCCCGACGCTGCGCGACGTCTCGGCCCGCGCGCGCTGGCTCGAGGCCGCATAGGAGAACGCCCGTGAAGATCCTGAGCCTTGCGGAAACCCGCGCCGCCCTGCCCTTCGACGCGCTGATCGAGGCCCTCGACGCCGGCTTTCGCGCCGGCGGCGAGGTGCCGCTGCGCCACCAGCACCTGATGACCACCCCCGGCGGCCCCGAAGACGTGCTGCTGCTGATGCCGGCGTGGCAGGCGGAGGGCTGGGGCGGGGTGAAGATCGTCAACGTGCACCCGGGCAATGCCGCGCTCGGCCTGCCGGCGATCGCCTCGAGCTATATCCTGTTCGACCGGCGCACCGGCGCGCATGCGCTGATCCTCGATGGCGGCGAGCTGACGGCGCGGCGCACCGCGGCGGCCTCGGCGCTGGCCGCGAAACGCCTGGCCCGCCCCGACAGCCGCCACCAGCTGATCGTCGGCGCCGGCCGGGTCGGCGCGAACCTTGCACAGGCCTATCGCGCCGCGCTGCCGATCGAGACGGTCGAGGTCTGGAACCGCACCGCGGCCTCGGCCGAGGCGCTGGCGGCCGAGCTGCGTGCAGAGGGCATCGCGGCGCAGGCGGTCACCGACCTCGCCGCCGCCGTCGGGCGCACCGATGTGATCTCCTGCGCCACGCTCGCCCGCGCGCCGCTGATCCGCGGCGACTGGCTGCGCCCCGGTCAGCACATCGACCTGATCGGCTCCTTCACCCCGGAGATGCGCGAGGCCGATGACGCGGTGATGCGCCGCGCGCGGATCTTCCTCGACACCGATCACGCGCGGGTGGAAAGCGGCGACATCGCGCAGCCGCTCGCCTCGGGCGCGATCGGCCTTGCGGACATCGAGGGCACGCTCGACGCCCTGTGCCGCGAGAACCTGTTCCCGCGCCGGTCAGAGGGCGAGATCACGCTGTTCAAGGGGGTGGGCTCGGGGCTCGAGGATCTCGCCGCGGCGATCCTCGCCCATGACCGGATGGCGGGCTGATCAGCCCGCCGCAGCGGCCCGCGCCGCCTCGAAGGCGCGGGTCTCGGCCGTCAGCCATTTGCAGAACACCTGCAGCGGCTCGTAGCTGTCCTGATCGTGCGGCCAGCACAGGTAATAGGCCTCTTCCGAGCGCATCGGCGCATCAAGCGCCCGCACCAGCCGCCCCGCCGCGATCTCGTCGTCGATGAGGAAGGTCGGCAGCAGCGCCACGCCCAGCCCCGCCGCGGCCGCCTGCGCCGCCGTCGCGAACTGGTCGAACAGCATCCCGTGCACGTTCTGCGCATCGACGTCATGGCGCAGGAAATACCGCTCCCACGCGTCGGGGCGCGAGGTCAGGTGCAGAAGCGGCGCCGTGCGCAGATCGGCCGCCGTGCCGAAGCGATAGCGTTCCAGCACCTCCGGCGCGCAGGCCGGCACCACATCCTCGCCCATCAGATAGACGCAATCGGCACCCGGCCAGTCGGTGCGGCCGAAATGGATCGCGGCATCGACCGCCTCGTTGCGGAAGTCGAACTGCGTCAGCCGGGTGACAAGGTTGATGGTGATGCCCGGGTTCGCCGCCAGAAACCCCGGCAGCCGCGGCGCCAGCCAGCGCGTGCCGAAGGTGGGCAGGATGGCGAGCGACAGCGTGCCACCATGCGGGTTCGCGCGCAGGTTCATCGAGGCCTGCGAGATCTTCTGCAATGCCTCGCGCACCTCGCGCGCATAGGAGGCCCCGCCCAGCGTCAGCCGGATCGTCTGCTTCTCGCGGTGGAACAGGCAGGTGCCCAGCTGTTCCTCGAGCGCCCGGATCTGCCGCGACACGGCGCTTTGCGTCAGCGACAGCTCCTGCGCGGCGCCGGTGATCGACTGCAACCGGGCCGCAGCCTCGAAGGCCTGCAGCAGCGACAGCGACGGCAGAAAACGGCGCGGGGTTTTCATCAGCAGGGCTCCGAGCAGATCGCGCCTGCTTTCGCCCGCCCCCCGCGCCGAGACAAGCATTTTCTGCGGTTCAGACAGCAAGGCGACGCAGGATCCGCGCCTCGACGCGGCCGACGATGCGGGTCAGCGGGAAGGCCACGGCGAAATAGATCACCGCGATCGCCGTCAGCATCTCGACCGGGCGCCCGGTGCGGTTCGAGATCGAGGAACCGATGAACATCAGATCCGCCATGCCGACCGCCGAGATCAGCGCGCTTTCCTTGAAGAGCGCGACCGCATTCGACAAGAGCGTCGGGATCGCGCGCAGGAGCGCCTGCGGCAGCACCACCCAGAGCGCGAGGCTCATCCCGGTGATGCCGAGCGCGCGGCAGGTGTCATATTGCTCGCGCGGGATCGACTTCAGGCTGGCGCGGAAGGTCTCCGATGTGATCGCCCCGGCATAGAGGGTCAGCGCCACCACCGCCGAGGCGAAGTTGCCCGGCTCGAAACCCAGAAGCAGCGGTAGGCAGTAGAAGATCCAGAACAGCTGGATCAGCACCGGCGTGCCGCGGAACAGCTCGACATAGAAGGTGGCGAGCGCCCGCAGCGGCATGAACCGCGACCGCCGCGCCTGCGAGGTGAGGAAGCCGAGCGCGATGCCGAGGGCCAGGCAGATCAGCGTCAGCCGCAGGCTCATCCACAGCCCGATCAGCAGCGCGTCCCAGTACTTGAACGGAACCATGGGGTCGAAATGCATCATCGGAACGCCTCCTCAGGCCTGGACGCGGTCGAACCGCGCCTCGATGCGCTGCACGATCAGCGAGACCGGCGCCGAGATCGCGAAATAGATCGCCGCGACGACGGTATAGGTCTCGATCGGGCGATAGGTCTCGGTGGCGAGCATCTTGCCCGCGTACATCAGGTCCGGAATCGCCACGAGCGCGACCAGCGCGCTTTGCTGGAAGATGGTGATGCCATTCGTCATCAGCACCGGCAGCGCAGCGCGCAGGGCATGGGGCAGGATGACATGGCGGATCCGGGTCCATCCGGTCAGGCCAAGCGCCGCGCAGGCGTCATATTGCTCGCGCGGGACGGACTGGATCGCGGCGCGGTAGCCCTCGGCGTTGAAGGCGGCAAGGTTCACCCCAAGCGCCAGCACCCCCATCACCATCGGGTCGATGAACAGGTTGAACAGGATCGGCACGCAGTAGAAGAACCACACCACCTGCACCAGCACCGGGGTGCAGCGAAAGACCTCGACCATCGCCGCGGCGGGCGCGCGCAGCAGCGCGCTTTTCGCCCGCAGGAGCAGCGCCACGCCAAAGCCCAGCGTCAGCCCGATCAGGTTCGCAAGCCCCGTGAGCTCGAGCGAGACCACAAGCCCCTGCCCCAGCTTGTCGAGGTTCTGCCAGACGTAGAAGAACTGCAGATCGTAGCTCATCGCGCCCTCACCTCTTCTTCGCGAAGACGCGCTCGACGAATTCGCGGGTGCGGGCGACCTGCGGGGCGTCGAGCACCTGCTCGGGCGGGCCGTCCTCGACCACCACGCCGCCGGCGGCAAAGACCACGCGGCTGGCGATGTTGCGGGCGAAATGCATGTCATGGGTGACGATCATCATCGGCATGCCGGCCTCGGCCAGCTCCATCATCACCGCCTCGACCTCGGCCACGAGTTCCGGGTCGAGCGCCGAGGTCACCTCGTCGAACAGCAACAGATCGGGATCGAGCATCAGCGCACGGGCGATCGCAACGCGCTGCTTCTGCCCGCCCGACAGCTGCGAGGGATAGGCGCGGGCCTTCGCATCCAGCCCGAAGCGGGTCAGCAGCCCCATCGCCTTTTCCTCGGCCTCGGCGCGCGACATGCCGCGGGTCTTCACCGGGGCAAGGGTGAGGTTGCGCAGGATGTCGAGATGCGGGAACAGGGTGTAGTGCTGGAACACCATGCCGACGCGCGCCTGCAGCTTGCGGTCGATCTTCGTCTTCGCCCCGTCGCGCAGGATATAGGGCTTGCCGTCCATGTAGATGTCGCCGCCGACGATGTCCTCGAGCCCCATGACGATGCGCAAAAGCGTCGACTTGCCGCCGCCCGAGGGGCCGATGATGACCAGCCGGTCGCCGCGGTCCATCGAGAGCGTCAGGCCCTTGAAGATCTCCAGATCGCCATAGGATTTGTGCAGGTTGTGAATTTTGAGGAGCTTGTCCTGAGCCATCGTCCTTGCCTTCGTGCAGAGAGGCGGGCGGAGGTCGGCCCCCGCCCGCCGGTTTTGGGTGGGGCTCACTGGCCCTCGGCCAGAACCTCCTGCACCGATTTCTCGACCAGCGCCTCGACGTGGCCGGTGGCGACCTTCTCCTCGATGAAGATGTTCAGCGCGTCGATGTCCTTCGCCGGGAAGCCGGCGTTCAGGCCGAAGCCGATGCCCTGCTTGGCGATGGCGGGTTCGGGCGCCAGATCGACGGCCCAGTCCTTGTTCGCGGCGATGAACAGCCGGTTGGTGTCGGACGGGTCGGCCAGCACATCGGCGCGGCGCGACATCACCGCAAGGCGCGCCTCATCCGAGGACGGCAGGCGCACGATCTTCGCCTTCTTCACCAGCGGTGAGACCGACTTGTCCATTGCGGTGCCCGAGACGACAGCGATGGTGACGTCTTCCTTGTCGAGATCGGCCAGGCTCTTCGCCCCCGCCGGGATCTTCGGGTTGTCCTTGTTGTAAAGGAGCGTGATCTCGTAGGGCACGGCCGGGTCCGAGAAGGCGATGGCGAGCGCGCGGGTCGGCGTGCGGTTCAGCGCGAGCGACAGGTCCCATTTGCCGGCCTGCAGCCCCGCGACGATGTTGTCCCAGGTGGTGTCGACGAATTCGACCGGCACGTTCAGCACTTCCTCGCCGAACTCGCGGCACAGGTCGGCAAAGAAGCCGCTGTATTCGCCGGTGACCGGGTCACGCATCACATAGGGCGGGAAGACGGCGGCGCCGCAGCGCAGCTTGCCCGCGGCCTGCACGCCCGCCCAGCCCTCTTCGGGCGAGCCGGCGGTTGCGGCGAGGGGGGCGGCAAGGCCGAGCACGGCGGCAAGGCCGAGCGCGGCGAGGGTCTTGAACGGGTGGATCACGGGGGCACTCCCTGATGAGACGGTTCTTCTGCTGGCACCCGGGGCGGCAGGGCCGCGGGCTCGTCTTCAGATCGGCGACGAAGCGGCATCGCAGACAATCAAGCGATGCGCAAAAGCTCATTCCGTTTCAGAATGAACATTCGGATTTCCATTGAATCCCAGCGGGCTGCACAGTGCGACGGCGGGCCACAGGAGCATTGCGGCGGAACGCGCTCCGCGAAGCGCCCAATCTTTGGGCGCGATTTCGCCGGCAAAGAACGATTCTTTGCCGGCTATGAAAGAACGGGATTTTCGGAATTTCCGTCCGTTTCCGCCGAGTCCGCCGCGCGCGGGCCTCGGAAGCGGCCACATCGGCAGCACAGCGCGGCCGGTTCGCTCCGCGGCGCAGGTGCGATCAGCGCATGCGGCACAGCATTCCGCAACGGAATGACAGGGCAGGAAGACGCGCCGCCGGGGCGTGGCCGGCGGCGGCCGAGCTCAGACGCCGCTGCGCCAGGGCAGCACCCAGGGGGCCGAGCGGCGCGCGATGCGGTCGGTCAGGAGCGCCAGCGCCAGCACCAGGGCGAGCGACAGCACCGAGAGCGCCGCCGCTCCGGTCGAATTGCCCTGCTGTTGCAGCGCGAAGATCATCACCCCCACGGTCTCGGTCCCGGCCGACCACAGCAGCGCCGAGAGCGTGAGCTCGTTGAAGGCGGTCATCACCACCAGCACCGCGCCTGCGGCCGCGGCGGGCGCCGCAAGCGGCGTGAAGATCCGCGCGATGCGGCGCAGCGCGGGGGCGCCGGCGATCCGCGCCGCCTCGTCAAGCGCGGACTCCATCGCCTGCGCGACGCCCCCCACCGGACGCAGCACCAGGGGCAGGAAGCGCGCGAGATAGGCGAAGAGCAGGATCACCGGCGTGCCATAGACGGACTTGCCCAGCCCCGGCAGCGGCGGCAGGAAGACCAGGATCATCGCCAGAGCGAGCACCGTTCCCGGCACCACGAAGGGAGCGTCCGCGAGCGTGTCGAGCCGGCGCAGAAGCGGCTGCCGGGCGATCTGCGCGAACCAGGCGAAGGGCAGCGCCACCAGCGCCGAGAGCGCCGCCGCGCTCAGCGACAGGCCCAGCGAATTCGCAAAGGCGCGGCGGATGACCGGATCGGCGAGCGTCTGCGTGACATTCGCAAGCGTCGCCGTCTCGGCCGTCAGCCGCATGCCGAGCGCCGGCACCAGCGCCGTGCCGAGAAGCGCCGCGATCGGCGCGACCAGCAGCACCCCGAGCACGGCCCAGAGCGCCGCCAGCGCGCCCCCGCGCCCGCGCCCCGGATCAAAGCCCGCGAAGGGCCGCCCCGCGGCCACCGGCACCGACAGGCGGCGGATCAGCGCGCTGCGGGCCAGAAGCGCCAGCCCCGCCAGCCCGATCAGCATCAGCGCCAGCACCGCGACCTGACCGAGCACCTGCGGGCCGAAGCCATTGAGCCGCTGATAGATCAGCGTGGTCAGCATCGGGAAACGGCCGGGGATGCCCAGAAGTGCCGGCACGCCGAAATTGCCGACCGCCGCCGCAAAGGCGAGGATCGCACCGGCGAGGATCTGCGGCAGGCAGAGCGGCGCGATCACCCGTGCGACGATGCGCAGCGGGCCAGCGCCCGCGATCCGCGCCGCCTCGACCAGATCCGCCGGCACCGCGCCCAGCGCCGCGCGCACGGCGAGAAAGACAAGCGGCATGTGCTCGATCCCCATCAGCCAGGCGACGCCCGCGCCCGAGTAAAGCGGATTGCGCGCCCCGGCCCCGGGGGCAAGGCCGAGCGGCGCGAGGATCGGCGAGGACGACCCGAAAAGCTCGATCCAGGCGAGCGCCATGATCTGCGACGGGATCAGCATCGGCGCGAGCGCGAGGAAGGTCATCGCCACCCGCCCCGGCAGCCGCATCAGCCCGAGCGCCAGCGCCAGCGCGGTGCCGAGCGTGACGGAAACGACGACCGATCCGGCCGAGGCGGCGAGCGTGTTCGTCAGCGCCGCCCGCGCCGCGCGGCTGAAAAGCGCCTCGCGGATCAGGCCAAGGGGGCGGCCGGCATCGTCGGGCCCGAAGGCCTCGAGCAGCAGCCGCGCCAGCGGCCACAGGCCAAGGCCGAGGACGTAAAGGGCAATCAGGGCGATGACGAGACCGTCACCGCCCGGAAGGCGCGCGCGCAGACCCGCGCGCGCGGCAGAGGCCGTCAGATCAGCCACCGAAGAGATCCGAGAAGGTCTCTTTCGTTTCCTTGTCGGCGGCGAGCATCTTCGCCGGATCGGCCGACAGGATCTTCAGCGAGGCGGGGTCGGGATAGCCCGCGGGCTGGGCCACGCCCTCGAGGATCGGGAAATAGCCCTGCGCGGCCGACTGTTCCTGCGCCGCCCGGCCGAGTTCCCAGTCGACGAAGACCTTCGCCGCCTCGATGTTGTCGCTGTCCTTCAGGATCGCGACCGGCTGGGTGATCGACGAGACGCCCTCCTTCGGGAAGACGAAATCGACGGGCGAGCCCTTCGCCTTGGCGTTCATCGCCATGTATTCGATGATGATGCCATAGGCCTTCTCGCCGCGCGCCACGGCCTCGAGCACGGTGCCGTTGCCCTGGCCCGCGACCGCGCCGTTCTTCGCCAGCGCCTCGTAATAGGGCCAGCCGAATTCGGGCTGCTGCACCATGGTGCCGACATGGATCACCGCCGCGCCGGAATAGAGCGGGCTCGGCATGATCGTCTGCGCCGCGATCTCGGGTTTCTCGAGGTCGGCCCAGGAGGTCGGCGCCTGTTTCACCAGCGTGGTGTTGTAGACGATGCCGGTGGTGATCAGCTTGGTGCCGAAGAAGGTGTGGTCGGGGTCGACGACCGCGGCCGGAATGCCGGCAAGCGGCGCAGTGTCATAGGCGTAAAGGCGGCCGTCGTTCTTCAGCTGGGTCATCGCCACGGCATCGGCGATCAGCATCACGTCGGCCGGGCTGCTGCCCGCGGCAAACTCTGCCTGCAGCTTCGACATCAGCTCGGTCGTGCCGGTGCGGAAGACCTCGACGGTGATCTCCGGGTGGTCCTTGTTGAACGCTTCGACGACGGCGGCCATCTGGTCGCTCGGCTGCGAGGTGTAGACGGTGATCGTGCCCCCGGCCTGGGCCAGCGCGCCGGTGGCGAGCGCGGTGGAGGTGAGGAGCCCGAGGGCGAGGCGGCGCAGGATCGTCATTGTAGGGTATCCCTGATCTTTGAAACTGGGCGTGGGCTAGCGCCGCGATGCGACAGCCGGGTGACGGTGGCTTTACAGTTCCGTGTCGGCGAGCGGTCTTTCGTGCCAGCGCCCGTCGGGGGCGGGCGACCAGCGCGAGACCTCGCCGTTCAGCGGCCGGCGGAAGGCGCCCGCGCCGATCAGCGCGTGGAGTTCGCGCGCCACCCCCGAATGCGCGACGATCAGCACCGGAGTGCGGCCCTCGAGCCCGGCGAGCGCGGCGCGGATCCGGGCGCGGAAATCGAGCGGCCCCTCGCCGCCCGCCGGGGTCTCGTCGCGGCGCAGCGTGGCGCGTGGCGCGCCCTCCCAGACGCCCCAGTTGCGCTCGGAAAGCCCGGCATGAAGCCGCACCGACACCCCAAGACGCGCTGCGACCGGCGCCGCCGTCTCGCGGGCGCGGGCGAGCGGCGAGCACCAGATCGTCGCCGGCCGCTCCTCGGCAGGCAGCGCCGCAAGGGTCTGCGCCGCGGCGCGTGCCTGCGCCCGGCCGGTGGGGGTCAGCGGCAGGTCCATCGCGCCGGCAATGAGGTCGGCGGCATTCGCCGCGGTCTCGCCATGGCGCAGGAACAGGAAGGGGGCGTCGAAGGGCAGGATCACCAGTGCAGCTCCGCGGTTTCGGCAAGGGGGGCAGCAGGCAGCGCGGCGGCCAGCGCGCGCCGGCCCGCGGCCGGGGTGAAGGCCGCCATCGCCTGCGCGGGGGCGATCGCGTCGAGAAGCGCGCGGGTGGTGGCAAGCGGCGGGTGCACGTTCCAGCGCAGGAACGCGGCCCGGCCGGTGCGGGTCAGCGCCTCGGCCGGGGTTTCAAGGCCCAGATGCCCGGTGAAGACGATCCGCGCCGCCCCGGTCTCGGCAAAGCGCGCGGCAAGCACCGCGGCCACACCGCCCTCGGCATTCGGCCCCGCGGCGATCATCACGCCACGCGCCGGCGCCTCGGGGGCAAGCGGTCGGGTTGCCGCCAGTAGCTGCGCGAGCGCCGCCGCACCGCCCGGCGCGAGCCAGCCCGGAAGGGCCAGCATCACCGCGGCAACACGCCGATGCGCGGGGCAGAGAAAGACCTCATGCCCGGCCTCGAGGAAGACCCGCGCCATCTCGAGCCCACGGCCCGCGGCCGGGGCGGGCAGCAGAAGCGGCCCCTCGGCGGCAAGCGCCAGCAGCGCCGCGCGCTGATCGGGCAAGGCCTCGTCCGCCGCACCATAGCTTGCGTCCAGCACCGCGGCGCGGGCCCTGGGCGGGGTCATGCAGGGCCAGAGGCTGCCCTCGACCGACAGATCGCCGGTGTAGAGCAGCCCGTCTTCGCCACCGACCCGCATCCAGACCGCCCCCGGCGCATGGCCCGAGGGGCCAGTCTCGATGGGCACGCCCAGCACCGCGCCGCGCGCCGGCAACAGCCCGCCCGAGACCGCCCGCACCGCCGGCGAAAGCGCGGTGACCGGCGCCGTGGCAAAGACCGGCGGCAGGCCGATCCGGCCAAGCAGGGACAGCGCCCCGATGTGGTCGGGGTGGCCGTGCGAGATCAGCACCGCATCGACATGCCCCACGCCCGCCAGATCGGGCATCCGCCCGGCATCGGGCCCGGTGCCGAGGTCGAGCAGGAACCGCCGCCCGGCGATGTGCAGCAGGAAACAGGCGGGCCCCTTCGCATCGAAGCCCGAGATCGCGATGAGGGACTGCATCAGGCGAAGGCCGGTTCGGCGGACACGGTTTCGGGCGCCAGCTCCTCGCGCGGCAGGACCCAGCCGCCGCGCAGCTGCAACCCGACGAGCGTGCCCGGCGCCACCGCCGCGCGGCTGCGCAGCTCGAGCGGGTCGGGCAGATCGAGCCCCTCGGGCAGGCAGGCGAGCACATATTCGCCGCCCTCGAAACGCTGGTCGATCACCCGCGCCGCCAGATCCGCCGTGCCCACGGCCAGCGACAGATCGCGCGGGCGCAGGCACAGCCAGGCCGGGCCGGGCGGCGCCTCGCCGGGCAGCGACAAGAGCCGCGATCCCAGCCGCAGCTTTACCCGCCCGCCCTGCGCCGCGAGTGCCGTCACCGGCAGGGTCCGGCCATTGCCGACGAAGCGCGCCACCATCGGCGTCGCCGGGCGGTCGAACAGCACCTCCGGCGGGGCGATCTGCTCCATCCGGCCGCGGTCCATCACGCCCACGAGGCTCGCGATCGCCATCGCCTCGTTCTGGTCATGGGTGACGAAGACGAAGGTGGTGCCCGAAGCGCGGTGGATGCGGCGGAACTCGGCCAGCATCGACTGGCGCAGATGCGCATCGAGGTTGGCCAGCGGCTCGTCGAGCAGGATGAGCGCCGGCCGCGCGGCGAGGCTGCGGGCAAGCGCCACGCGCTGGCGCTGCCCGCCCGACAGCTCATGCGGGCGCCGCCCGGCGGCATGGGCAAGCCCCACGGTGGCAAGCGCCTCCTCGACCCGGCGCGCACGCTCGGCCGAGGGCAGCCGGTTCAGCCCGAAGGCCACGTTGCCCGCCACCGTCATCTGCGGCCAGAGGGCGTAGGACTGAAACACCATCCCAAGCCCGCGCGCGCCCGGCTCGACGAAGCGCCCGGGCCCCGCCACCTGCTCGCCCGCGATGCGGATGGTGCCGGCATCGGGCCGCTCGAGCCCCGCGATCAGGCGCAACAGCGTGGTCTTGCCGCAGCCCGAGGGGCCGAGCAGCGCGAAGAAGGCGCCCGAGGGCACCTCCATGGTGATGCCGTCGACGGCATGTGTCGCCCCGAAGGCAAGCCGCAGGTGCGAGGTCTCGATGCTGGCCATTCCCGTTCCTTCCGTTCGGGGCGGCGCCTACATCCGCAAGATGACCGTGGCATGACACCCCGCCCCCGCCCCGGTCTGGCCAAAGTCTCTGGCCTTGCCCGCACAACCGCGTTAAACCGCCGCAAAACCGGAGCAAGGGCGGGATCATGGCGCGTCACCTCATCACCTCGGCGATTCCCTACATCAACGGCATCAAGCACCTCGGCAATCTCGTGGGCTCGCAGCTGCCGGCGGACCTCTACGCCCGCTATCTGCGCGCGCGCGGCCATGAGGTGATGTTCATCTGCGCGACCGACGAGCACGGCACGCCGGCCGAGCTGGCCGCGGCGAAGGCCGGCAAGCCGGTCGATGTCTATTGCACCGAGATGCACGAGGTTCAGGCCGAGATCGCCGCCGGCTTCCGGCTGAGCTTCGACCACTTCGGCCGGTCGTCCTCGGCACAGAACCGGGTGCTGACCCAGCATTTCGCCAAGGTCCTGGCCGAGCACGGGCTGATCCGCGAAGTGACCGAAAAGCAGATGTATTCGGTCGCCGACGGCCGCTTCCTGCCCGACCGCTACATCGAGGGCACCTGCCCGAACTGCGGCTATACCTCGGCGCGCGGCGACCAGTGCGACAATTGCACCAAGCAGCTCGACCCGGTCGACCTGATCAACCCGCGCTCGGTGATCTCGGGCTCGACCGATCTCGAGATGCGCGAGACGAAGCACCTGTTCCTGCGCCAGTCCGAGATGAAGGACAAGCTTGCCGCCTGGATCGACAGCAAGACCGACTGGCCGGTGCTGACCACCTCGATCGCGAAGAAATGGCTGTTCGATGGCGACGGGCTGCAGGACCGCGGCATCACCCGCGACCTCGCCTGGGGCGTGCCGGCGCAGTTCGAGGGCGCGCCGTGGCAGGGCATGGAAGGCAAGGTCTTCTACGTCTGGTTCGACGCGCCGATCGAATACATCGCCGCGACCCAGGAATGGGCGGACAAGACCGGCGGGGACTGGGCGCGCTGGTGGCGCACCGACAAGGGCGCCGAGGACGTGACCTATACCCAGTTCATGGGCAAGGACAACGTGCCCTTCCACACGCTCTCCTTCCCCTCGACCATCCTCGGCTCGGGCGAGCCCTGGAAGCTCGTCGATTACATCAAGTCGTTCAACTACCTGAACTATGACGGCGGCCAGTTCTCGACCTCGCGCGGGCGCGGCGTGTTCATGGACCAGGCGCTCGGCCTGCTGCCGCCCGACTACTGGCGCTGGTGGCTGCTGAGCCATGCGCCCGAAAGCGCGGACGCCGAATTCACCTGGGAGAATTTCCAGGTCTCGGTGAACAAGGACCTTGCCGATGTCCTCGGCAACTTCGTCAGCCGCATCACCAAGTTCTGCCGCTCGAAATTCGGCGAGGCGCTGCCCGAGGGCGGGCTCTGGGGCGAGCGCGAGATCGCGCTGATCGCCGAGCTCGCCACCCGCGTGCGCGAGTACGAACGGCTGATGGACGAGAAGGAAGTCCGCAAGGCCGCGACCGAGCTGCGCGCGATCTGGGTCGCGGGCAACGAATACCTGCAGGCCGCCGCGCCCTGGACCGTGTTCAAGACCGATCCGGCGCAGGCGGCGGCGCAGACCCGGCTCGCGCTGAACCTGGTGCGGCTCTATGCGGTGCTGTCCGAGCCCTTCATTCCCGATGCCGCCGCCACGATGCTGGCCGCGATGCAGACCGAGGATCGCAGCTGGCCCGGGGACATCCGCGCCGCGCTCGAGGTGCTGCCGGTGGGCCATGCCTTCGCGACGCCCGAGGTGCTGTTCCGCAAGATCGCCGACGAGGAACGCGAGGACTGGCAAAACCGCTTCGCCGGCACCCGCGACTGAGCGCGCAGGGGGGCGCTGCCCCCCCTCGGCCTGCGGCCTCTCCCCCCGGGATATTTCAGGCAATTGGAAGACAGGGGCTTCTCCCGGCTTCCGATTGCCGCAAAGATCCCGGGGTGAATTGCCCCGCAGGGGCAAGAGGGGCAGCGCCCCTTTCCTTTCCCGCGCAAGGCCCCATCATCGGGGAAAAAGGAGACAGCCATGGCCCAGACCTGCATCCTGATCGGCGCGCCCGTGGACAGCGGGCAGAAACGCGCCGGCGCCTTGATGGGCCCGGCGGCCTATCGCGTCGCCGGCATCGCCGCCGCAATCGAGGAGCTTGGCCACAAGGTGATCGACCGCGGCGACGTGACGATTGCGCCCTGTGCGCCCCTGCCCCATCCGAACCCGGCGGTGCATCACCTCGCCGAGACCCTTGCCTGGACCGAGGCGCTCGCGCGCGCCGGCGAGGCGGCGGCGGCCGAGGGGATGCCGGTCTTCCTCGGCGGCGATCATTCGCTGTCGCTCGGCTCGGTTGCCGGGATGGCGGCTCATGCGAAGAAAGCAGGCCGGCCGCTTTTCGTGCTCTGGCTCGATGCGCATACCGATTTCCACACCCCGGAAAGCACGGTCTCGGGCAACCTGCACGGCACGCCCGTCGCCTATATCGCCGGCCGGCCGGGCTTTGCCCCCTTCCCGCCCTTCCCCGCGCCGGTGCCCGGCGAGCGGATCGCGATGCTGGGCATCCGCTCGGTCGATCCGGCGGAGAAATCCGCGCTGATCCCCGAGGAGATCGAGATCGCCGACATGCGCGTCCTGGACGAGCGCGGCTTCGGTGCGCCCTTGCGCGAATTCCTCGACCGGGTGCGGGCGGCGAACGGGCTGCTGCATGTCTCGCTCGACGTCGATTTCCTCGACCCGGCGATCGCGCCGGCGGTCGGCACCACGGTGCCGGGCGGCGCCACCTTCCGCGAGGCGCATCTGGTGATGGAGCTCTTGCACGAATCGGGGCTGGTCACCTCGCTCGACCTCGTCGAGCTGAACCCCTTCCTCGACGAGCGCGGCCGCACCGCGAAGCTGATGGTCGATCTGGTCGGCTCGCTGATGGGCCGGAAGGTCTTCGACCGGCCCACCCGCTCGTTCTGAGGCCTAGCCCGCCGGCACCTCGGCCACCGCGCCCTTCACCATCAGCTCGGCGAGCGCCGGGTTCTCGTCCGCCTCGACCGGCGCGGGCGGCGGCGCGGGCGTCGAGCGGTGGCGCAGGTAATAGGCCTCGCGCGCGCCGAAATAGAAGCTGACGATCGCCCCCAGCAGCCACCACAGCGGCTCGGGCACATAGTTCAGCCCGACCATGCGCTGTGCGAAGGCGACGGGATCGAGCATGGCGTAGACGAAGAGTCCCAGCGTGCCGAGCGCCAGCATCGGCCGCGGCAGCCGGTTCAGCCCGTTCACGACGCGGTCGAAAAGGCCCGCCCGGGCATATCGGAACTCGGCCCCGTGCTCGTCGAGTGCCGCGCGATAGGCTTCGGCCTCGGCCTCCATCTTCTTCGTCGCGTTGACGGTGAACACCTCGGCGACATGCGTCACCGCGCTGCCGAGGGCCGAGGTCGCGGCCGGCCCGCCAAGGATCCGCCCGATCAGCCCCATGCCGCCACCCGCGCCTTGTGCTGTGCAGGGCTCAGGTGGAAGCGCGGCGAGATGAACTCCTCGGCGCGCAGGATCCAGCCGCCCTTGGTGCCCGCCGTGGTCGTCGCATATTTGCGCGAGGCCGGGCGGGCGGCGGCGAGGTCGTAATAGTAGTTGCGCCGGGCAATGCCGTAGGCGTCGGCGAAGAGCCCCGCATCGGGGGCGGCAGCGCGGCCTGCGGCGGCGATGGTCTGCGGCCCGACCTGCCCGTCGACCGCGACCGCCTGCCCCATCCGGTTCAGCAGCCGCTGCAGGATCTTCACCGCATTGTCGCCGGCGTTCACCTGCATGTCGAAGACCGAGGGCTGCACCGCCTCGGGCAGCTCGCCAAGACGCGGCGCGTCGAAGTAATGGCGCACATAGATCTGCACCGCCTGCGCAGGGGTCAGCAGTTTCACGTCGCGCTCGCTGACCATCCCGTCGCGGTCGAGGTCGATGCCGAGCCGGCGCAGCGTGGCAAGCGTCACGCCGTAGTTCGTGGCCCCGCCGGGATCGTCGGGGTCCTTCACATAGCCGCCCTCGCGGGCGACGATTTCCTTGGCAATGTCGGTGACTGATTTCATGCGCATTCCCCAGAGGCTCCCCCGGGGAATGCTGTCGCGATCCGGTTAACGGCGCCGCAAGCGGGCGCGCGGATCAGGAATTGGGCTTCGGGGCCTCATAGACGCCCTGTTCCTTCAGCGCCTCGATCACTTCCTTGGGCATGTAGTTCTCGTCATGCTTCGCGAGGATCTCGGAGGCGACGAAGGTGCCGTCCTCCATCTTGCCGGTGCCGATCATCCCCTGCCCTTCCTTGAAGAGGTCGGGCAGCACGCCGGTGAAGCGCACCGGCACCGAGGCGCCGCCGTCGGTGACGCTGAAGGTGACCGTCTCGCCCTGCCCGCGCTTCAGCGTGCCGGTCTCGACCAGCCCGCCAAGGCGGAAGGTCTCGCCCGGTTTCGGCGGGTTCTCGGCCAGCTGCGAGGGCGCGCGGAAGAAGTTGATCCCGTCGCGCATCGCGTAACCGATCATCGCCGTCGAGATCAGCAGCGCCAGCGCCGCGACCACCAGCACCTGGATCCGGCGCTTCTTCTTCAGGCTCTTCATCCGCGTCTCCTTCGCCGTGTCGGCGCGTTCTCGGGCCAAACGCCCCGCGCCGCCTTGACCTTGATCAAGGGAACACGGGGGCCAGCATCAGCCCCGCTGTCTCCTCGAGCCCCAGCATCAGGTTGGCGTTCTGGATCGCCTGCCCCGAGGAGCCCTTGCACAGGTTGTCGAGCGCCACCATCACCAGCGCGCGGCCGGGAAGGCGGTCGCCGACCACACCGACATGAACATAGTTCGAGCCGGCGATGGATCGAGTCGAAGGGAGTGTGCCAAAAGGTAGCATTTCGAGGAACACTTCGTCCGCATAACGGCGTGAAAGCGCGTCATGGATCGCCTGCGGTTCGCCCCGGACATAGACGGTGGCGAGGATGCCGCGGTTGAAGGGCATCAGATGGGGGGTGAACTGCACTCGAACGTCGCGCCCGGCGATCTTCGAGAATTCCTGATCGAACTCGCCCAGGTGGCGGTGCTTGCCGCCGGCCGAATAGGGCATGGTGCCGCCCGACAGCTCGGCATGCAGCAGATTTTCCTTGAGCGAGCGGCCCGCCCCCGAGACGCCCGCCTTCAGGTCGATGATGATCTCGTCGAGGTCGATCACCCCCGCCTCGATCAGCGGGCGCAGCGCATATTGCCCGGCGGCGGCGTTGCAGCCGGTGCCGGCGCAGAGCCGCGCGCTGCGGATCTCGTCGCGGTAGAACTCGGTCAGGCCATAGACGGCCTCTTTCTGCAGCTCGATCGCCGCATGCGGCTTGCCATACCATTTCTCGTATTCGGCCGGGTCGCGCAGCCGGAAATCGGCCGACAGGTCGACCACCTTCAGATCGCGCGGCAGCTCCTTGATCACCGCCTGGCTGGTCGCATGCGGCAGCGCGCAGAAGGCCAGATCGATGGTCGAGAAGTCGATCTCCTCGATCTTCACCAGATCGGGCAGGTTCATGTGGCGCAGATGCGGGAAGACCTCGCCCATGCTCATCCCCGCCTTGCGGTCGCCCGAGAGCGCGGTGATGCGCATCGAGGGATGGGTGGCGATGATCCGGGCGAGTTCGGCACCGGTGTAGCCCGAGGCGCCGAGGATGGCGATATTCTGGGTCATGGCAATCTCCGCGACTTGTCGGCCTGTCCTGCCTCAGCCTAAAGTCCCGCGCAAGCGATGTTTGGCGCCCACGCAGAATTTGAACGGCCGGAAGGGAATTGCATGACGAAAGACTGGCATTACGCCTGGCAGGGGGAAAGCCACGGGCCGGTGAGCGCCGAGACGATGGCCGATCTGATCCGCGCCGGCCGGCTGCGCACCGACACGCTGGTGTGGAGCGAGGGGATGGCGAACTGGGAACCCGCCTCGGTCCATTTCGACTTCGGCGCCCCGCCGCCGCTGCCCGCAGGCGCCCCGGGCTTTGGCCCGCACGGCATGTCGCAGGGCATGGGGGCGACGGGCATCGGGCCGGACGGGCTTTATGCCGGCGCGCCCGGGCGCAGCTTCGGCGAGGCAATCAAGGTCTGCTTCACGAAGTACATCACCTTCAAGGGCCGGGCGAGCCGCTCGGAATATTGGTGGTTCACCCTCTTCACCACGCTCGGCAGCGCCGTTGGCGGCGTGCTCGAAGCCGCCATGGGCAATGACGGCGCGGCGATCTCGGGGCTGTTCGGTCTGGTCACCTTCCTGCCCTCGCTCGCGGTGACGGTGCGGCGGCTGCATGACACCGACCGGTCCGGCTGGTGGGTCGGGGGCTTCTACCTCGCGATGATCGGCCTCGGGCTGATGATCGGCGTCTTCGCCGCCATCACTTCGCAGGCCGGCGCCTCGGAAAACACCGGGCTCGGGCTGCTCGCGATCTTCGGGATCGCGATCTTCGCCTATGCCATCGCGATGCTGGTGTTCATGGTGCAACGCGGCACGCGCGGGCCGAACCGTTTCGGCTGAGGCCCGCGGCCGGAACGGGGTCGGGGCGGCTCAGGCCGCCTCGAACCGGATCTCGTGACGCAGGAACTGCGTCGCATGCACCGAGACCGAGGCCGGGTCGCCGGTGGTCAGGAATTTCGACACCGTGCCCTTGCCGACGAATTCCGGCCGGCGCTCGAGGTAATCCTCGAGGCTGTCGGCCACCAGATTCGCCTGCGAATAGACCTTCACCTGCGCGCCGAGCGCCTCCTGGAAGGTCTTCTGCATCAGCGGGTAATGGGTGCAGCCGAGAATCGCCGCCTCGGGATGCGGCATTCGCCGCTTCAGCGCCTCGACATGGGATTTCACCAGCGCCTCGGCGAGGATCTCGTCACCGGTCTCGATCGCGTCGACGACGCCACCGCAGGGCTGCGCCTCGACATCGACACCGATCGCGCGGAAGGCCAGTTCGCGCTGGAAGGCGCGCGAGGCGACGGTGGCCGGGGTGGCGAACAGCGCGACATGCTTCACCGCGACCTCGCGCGGCGGAGAGTTGTCGCCCCATTTGCGCTCGGTCAGCGCCTCGATCATCGGCACGAAGACACCGAGAACGCGCTTGTCCTTCGGGATCCAGGTCTCCTGCATCCGCTTCAGCGCCGCGGCCGAGGCGGTGTTGCAGGCGAGGATGACAAGGTCGCAGCCCTCGTTCCACAGCCGCTCGACGCCCTTGCAGGTCAGGTTGAAGATGTCATCGGCGTCGCGCACGCCATAGGGCGCGTTGGCATTGTCGCCGTAATAGACGAGGGCCAGATCAGGCAGCTTGCGCGAGATCGCCTCATAGACGGTCAACCCGCCAAGACCGCTGTCAAAAACCCCAACCGCCATTGCTCCCTCCCACGCCAGAGCGCCCCGCCGAACCGGGCGGGGGTTGTCTCTTCTAGTCCCGCGGGCGACCGGAGGGAAAGCCGAAAACGCGCCGGTCCTGCCCCCCTCATGCAAGCCCGGGGCCAGCCCCGCGCTGCCCGTCCCTTGGGCAGCCCCCGGCCGGCCGGTGGCATCTTCGCGCCGAAAGGCGGAAATCCTTGGGCCGAAAGGACGTTTTTCGGCGTGAACGGGTTTGGCTTCGGACCATGATCCCTATATGCAGAAAAGTGGTAACACGGGGCCGACGAAGCGATCATGAGTGGCATGGACTGGGACAAGTTGCGAATCTTTCACGCGGTGGCCGATGCCGGCTCGCTGACCCATGCCGGCGACGCGCTGCACCTGTCGCAATCGGCCGTGTCGCGGCAGATCCGCGCGCTGGAAGATGCGCTTGGCACCACGCTGTTCCACCGCCACGCCCGCGGCCTGATTCTGACCGAACAGGGGGAGCTTCTGTTCGAGGCGACCTCGACCATGGCGAAGAAGCTCGATTCCGCCGCCGCGCGCATCCGCGACAGCGAGGAAGAGGTCTTCGGCGAGCTGAAGGTGACCACCACCGTCGGGTTCGGCACGCTGTGGCTGACGCCGCGGCTGTCGAAGCTCTACGAGCGCTACCCCGAGCTGAAGATCGACCTGCTGCTCGAGGAACGCGTGCTCGACCTGCCGATGCGCGAGGCCGACGTGGCGATCCGGATGAAGGAGCCCTCGCAGGCCGATCTGGTGCGCAAGCGGCTGCTGACGCTGCGGATGCGCCTCTATGCGACGCCCACCTATCTCGACGCCGTGGGCCGGCCCGAAAGCCTCGCCGATCTCGAACGCCACCGGCTGATCTGCCAGAACCCGACCACGCCGCAGGTCCATGCCGGCGCGCAGCTTGCGCATATGGTGATGGCGCAGGATGTGCATTCGATGCTGACGGTGAACAGCTATTTCGGCGTGCTGCAGGGCGTGCTGAACCACATCGGCATCGGCATCCTGCCCGATTACCTGACCGTCGACTTCAACAATCTCGAGCGCGTCCTGCCCGAGATCGAGTCGGTCGAGGTGCCGGTCTTCCTCGCCTATCCCGAGGAACTGCGCCAGTCGCGCCGCGTCACCGCCTTCCGCGACTTCGTGCAGGAAGAGATCATCGCCTACCGTCGTCAACAGACCGGCGAACCCAGCCTCGACTGAGGTTATTACCCGGTGTTGTCCCCCGCGGATGACGCCGGATTCAGGCCGCAACCGCAGGTTGCACTGAGGCATAACCGCAACGCATGGCGGGCATGTTGCAGATGCAGCGTAATTCTCCTTGAACCGTTTCAACTCTGCACATAAATCAGGCGCAGAAGGGGATGATACGAGGAAACTCTCATCACCTTCTACCTCCCTGTTGGACTACGGCCGAGACTTTGTCTCGGCCTTTTTTTTGGCCCTATGCTCCGCCGCCCCTCGCCGGTCGCGCACGAATCGTCTTGCCGCCCAGGGGCCGCCGCCGCTCACGCCGCGCTCACGAAAACGCGTCTGAACCTTTCCGGCCGATGTCCGTTGCCTCCTCACAAGCCGCAACGGCTGCAGTTCCGAAAGGAGTTCGACATGAAGAAGAATTTCGTCCTGAGCACCGCCCTCGTCTCCGGCCTTCTGGCGGCGCCGCTGGCCGCGGTCGCCGCCGATGATCCGCACGGGCTGATCGACTACACCATGGGCATCGCACCGGCCCAGGTGACGCAGACGCCCGCCGACATGACGATCACCGCCCCCGACCCGGGCACCAGGAATGGCGACGCGCTGGACCAGTATGGCATTGCCGACATCAAGACCGGCACCGCCCGCACGCTCGAAAGCTCGACGGGCGCCGACACGATTCCCGCCGACCAGCAGCTCGCCCGCGACGCTGGCATCGCCGACAACAAGTCCGAGACCGGCACCCCGGGCGCCGTGGTGACCGCCGACGACGCCGCGATCGGTCAGGTCGAGCGCGTGATCCCCGGCGACACCACCGACACCGTCTTCATTCGCGTCTCGGACACGCTGAACACCAATGTCTCGATGTTCAAGGTCGAGGTGCCGAAGGGCGCGCACAAGGATGGCAGGGTGCAGCTTGGCTGGACGCTCTCCGACCTGCTCGACCATCTCGAGGCGCAGGTCTGATCCGAACCCGCCCGCAGCACGAGGGGCCGGCCGTCGCGCCGGCCCTTTTCGCGTGCGCAGCCTCTTTCCCCGCAAGGCCACATGGCTTATGGGATGCGCAAAGCCGCCCGCCCCGCATCCCCGGAGGACATCGATGACCGAGCCGCAGATCACCCCCGAAATCGTCGCCGCCCACGGCCTCAAGCCCGACGAATATCAGCGCATCCTCGAGATCATCGGCCGCGAGCCCTCCTTCACCGAGCTGGGCATCTTCTCGGCGATGTGGAACGAGCACTGCTCCTACAAATCCTCGAAGAAATGGCTGCGCACCCTGCCCACCGAGGGCCCGCAGGTGATCTGCGGCCCGGGCGAGAACGCCGGCGTGGTCGACATCGGCGACGGTCAGGCGGTGATCTTCAAGATGGAGAGCCACAACCACCCGTCCTACATCGAGCCGCATCAGGGCGCCGCGACCGGCGTCGGCGGCATCCTGCGCGACGTCTTCACCATGGGCGCGCGCCCGATCGCGGCGATGGACAGCCTGTCCTTCGGCGTGCCCGCGCATCCGAAGACCGCGCAGCTGGTCAAGGGCGTGGTCGAGGGGATCGGCCATTACGGCAACTGCTTCGGCGTGCCGAACGTCGGCGGCGAAGTGCGCTTCCACCCGTCCTACAACGGCAACTGCCTGGTCAACGCCTTCGCCGCGGGCCTCGCCGACACCGACCGCATCTTCTATTGCGCGGCCTCGGGCGTGGGCATGCCCGTCGTCTATGTCGGCGCCAAGACCGGCCGGGACGGCGTCGGCGGCGCCACCATGGCCTCGGCCGAATTCGACGACACCATCGAGGAGAAGCGCCCCACCGTCCAGGTCGGCGACCCCTTCACCGAGAAATGCCTGATGGAAGCCTGCATGGAGCTGATGCAGACAGACGCGGTGATCTCGATCCAGGACATGGGCGCTGCGGGTCTGACCTGCTCGGCCGTCGAGATGGGCGACAAGGGCGGGCTGGGCATCAAGCTAGTGCTCGACGCCGTGCCGCAGCGCGAAACCGCGATGACCGCCTACGAGATGATGCTGTCGGAATCTCAGGAACGCATGCTGATGGTGCTGCATCCCGAGAAGCAGGACGAGGCCCGCGCGATCTTCGCGAAATGGGACCTCGACTTCGCCGTGGTCGGCGAGACCATCGCCGAGGACCGCTTCCTGATCCTGCACGGCAACGAGGTGAAGGCCGACCTGCCGCTGTCGAAACTGTCCTCCTCGGCGCCCGAATACGACCGCCCGTGGATCGAGACTCCCGCCCCCGCCGCGATGGCGCCGCTGCCGGCGATTGCGCCGATCGCCGCGCTGAAGGCGCTGATCGGCTCGCCGAACTATGCCGCGAAGGACTGGGTCTTCGAGCAGTATGACACCCAGGTGATGGGCGACACCGTGCGTCGTCCGGGCCTTGGCGCCGGCGTCGTGCGCGTGCACGGCACCGACAAGGCGATCGCCTTCACCTCGGACGTGACGCCGCGCTACGTCAAGGCGAACCCGTTCGAGGGCGGCAAGCAGGCGGTGGCCGAGGCCTATCGCAACCTCACCGCCGCCGGCGCCCTGCCGCTTGCCACCACCGACAACCTGAACTTCGGCAACCCCGAGAAGCCCGAGATCATGGGCCAGTTCGTCGGCGCGATCAAAGGCATTGGTGAGGCCTGCCGCGCGCTCGACTTCCCGATCGTCTCGGGCAACGTCTCGCTCTACAACGAGACCGACGGCTCGGGCATCCTGCCGACGCCGACGATCGGCGCCGTGGGCCTGCTGAAATCGCTCGACGAGATGATCGCCGGCCTGCCCCGCGAGGGTGACATCGCGCTGGTGATCGGCGGGACCGCGGGGCACCTTGGCCAGTCGGCGCTGGCGCTCGAGGCCTTCGGGCTCGAGACCGGCGACGCGCCGCCTGTCGATCTGGCGGCCGAGCGCCGCAACGGCGAGTTCCTGCGCGCGAACCGCGCCGCTCTCAAGGCCGCGACCGACCTCGCCGATGGCGGGCTGGCGCTTGCCGCCTTCGAGATGGCCGAGGGCGCGGGCCTTGGCGTGACGCTTGACGTGGCCGAGATCGACCAGCTCTTCGGCGAGGATCAGGCGCGCTATCTCGTCGCCTGCGACGCGACCGGCGCCGCCGCGCTGGAAGCGGCCGCCAAGGCCGCGGGCGTGCCGCTCGCCCGTGTCGGCCGCTTCGGTGGCACCGCAGTGACCCTTGGCACCGACAGCGCCCCGCTCGCCGAGCTCTCGGCGCTCTACCGCACCGCCTTCGCCGCCGCGATCGGCGACTGAGACGGGCGCACAGTCACACTTGGGAAAGGGCCGGCCTTCCGGCCCTTTTTCATGCCGCTTTCCCTGGCCCAAATCCTCCCGCCGGAGGCGCCTTGCCCCACGCGCCCGCGGGCGGCCCCTTGCCCCCCCTCCCGGCCCGGCCTAGATTGGGGCAAAGGACGAGGAGTGCCACATGCCGATGGAAGCCAAGGACATCGAAGCCCTGATCCGCGACGGGTTCCCCGACGCGAAGATCACCATCACCGACCTGGCCGGTGACGGCAATCACTGGGCGGCCGAAGTCATTGACGCCTCGTTCAAGGGCATGAACCGCGTGCAGCAGCAACGTGCCGTCTTCGCCGCGCTGAAAGGGGCGATGGATGGGCCGAACGCGCCGCTGCATGCGCTCGCCCTCACCACCAAGGCCGAATGACCGTCGCAGAGGGGCTACGCGCAGTTTCCGAGCTGAGCTATCTGGTCTGGATCTTGCTTGTCGCCCTCCCCCTCCTCTTCCGTTTCGGCCTCAAAGGGCTGCGCGAATCCCGAACCAAGGAACAATCAGATGACCGCAATTGATCAGATCAAGGCCGATATCGAGGCGAACGACGTGGTGCTCTACATGAAGGGCACCAAGGAAATGCCCCAGTGCGGGTTTTCCAGCCGCGTCGCCGGGGTGCTGAACTATCTCGGCGTCACCTACAAGGACGTCAACGTCCTCGCTGATGCCGACATCCGCCAGGGCATCAAGGACTTCTCCGACTGGCCGACGATTCCGCAGCTCTACGTCAAGGGCGAGTTCGTCGGCGGCTGCGACATCGTCACCGAGATGACGCTGTCGGGCGAGCTCGACAAGCTCTTCGACGACAAGGGCGTCGCCTACAACAAGGATGCGGCGGACCAGATCCGCGCCGCGAACGCCTGAACGCAGCCGCAAGGTTTCGGGGCCCCGCCGCCGTGCGGGGCCCTTCGCATGTCCGAAGGCGCCCGTTGCGGCCGGCCCCGCGCTTCGCTAGCCTCGCCCCCGAACGCCCTCAACCCCGGCGGAGCCGATGACCCAGACCCATCCGCGCAATCCAGGCCACCCCCTCGATCCCTCCTGGTTCGAGCAGATCGCCGTCAACACCCCCGCCGCCGAGGCCCGCGTCGCCGATCTGACCGCGCGCCGCGGTCTCACGCGCGAGTGGCAGGCGGCCTGGCTCGTCAATGCCATCCGCTGCATCGACCTGACGACGCTGGCGGGCGACGACACCGAAGCGCGGGTGGCGCGGCTCTGCGCCAAGGCCCGCCGCCCGCTCGCCGATCACATCCTCGAGGGGCTGGGGCTCGAGGCGCTGACCACCGGCGCGGTCTGCGTCTATCCGACGATGGTCGGCGCCGCGGTGCGCGCGCTCGCGGGCTCGGGCATCCCCGTGGCCTCGGTCGCCACCGGCTTTCCCGCCGGGCTGATGCCGCTGCCGCTGCGCCTGGCCGAGATCCGCTATGCCGTCGAGGAGGGCGCCGCCGAGATCGACATCGTGATCACCCGCGCCCATGTGCTGCGCGCCGACTGGTCCGCGCTTTACGACGAGATCGCCGCGATGCGCGAGGCCTCGGGCGCCGCCCACATGAAGGCGATCCTGGCGACGGGCGAACTTGGCTCGCTCGCCAATGTCTATCGCGCCGCGATGGTGGCGATGCAGGCGGGGGCCGATTTCATCAAGACCTCGACCGGGAAGGAGGCGGTGAACGCCACCCTGCCGGTCTCGCTCACCATGGTGCGGGCGCTGCGTGACTATGGCGCGCGTACCGGCGCCCGCATCGGCTTCAAGCCGGCGGGGGGGCTGCGCACGGCCAAGGACGCCCTCGCCTGGCAGATCCTGATGCGCGAGGAGATGGGGCGCGACTGGCTCACCCCCGCCCTCTTCCGGATCGGCGCCTCCTCGCTTCTGGGCGACATCGAGCGCCAGCTCGAACAGCATGTCACCGGACGCTTTGCGTCCTCCTCCCGCCACGCGCTTGCCTGAGGGAAAGATGGTCACCGTGAAAGAGATCCTCGAGACGATGGACTATGGCCCCGGCGCCGAGAACCCGGCCGAGGTCCGCGCCTGGCTTGCCACGCACGGCCGCTTCGGCCATTTCATCGCCGGCGCCTTCACCGCCTCGAGCGCCGTGCGCGCGGTGCAGAACCCGGCCACCGGCGCGGTGCTCGCCGAGGTGGCGCGGGGCAGTGCCGAGGACATCGCCGCGGCGCTCGCCGCCGCCCGCGCGGCGCAAGCCGGCTGGGCGGCGCTGCCCGATCAGGCGCGCGCCGAGGCGCTTCATGCCCTCGCGCGCCAGCTGCAGAAACGCGCCTCGTTCCTGGCCGGTCTTGCGACGCTCGACACCGGCACGCCGATCCGCGAAAGCCGCGATCCCGACCTCGCGCAGGCGGTGCGGGCCTTCCAGCACGCCGCCGGCCACGCGGCGCTGCGTGGCATGGATCATCCCGGCCGCGCGCCCCATGCGGTGACCGGCGTCGTCCTCGCCCCCGCGCTGCCGCTGATGGGGCTTGCAACCGCAATCGCCCCGGTGCTCGCCGCGGGCGGCACCGTCGTCGTCGTGCCCGCGCCCGAGGCGCCGCTCGCGGCCCTTGCAGTCGCCGAGATCTGCGCCGAGACCGGCCTGCCCGCGGGCGTCGTGAACATCGTCACCGGCGATGCCGACACCGCGCTCGCCCTTGCGGGCGCCGATCTCGACCGGCTGATCTTCGCCGGCACAACCGAGGCCGGCCGCGCCGCGCGCCGCGCCAGCGCCGCCCACGGCCCGGCGCTGAGCCTCAGGCTCGACGGCAGCAGCCCCGCCCTCGTCTTCCCCGACGCCGATCTCGACGCCGCGGTCGAGGGCGTGGTGGCGGGCTGGCGGGCGGGCGGCCAACTCCCTTCGGCCGGGGCGCGACTGCTGGTCGCGGAAGCGGTGGCCGAGCCCTTCACCGCCCGCCTCACGGCCCGCCTCGCAAAACTGCAGGTGGGCGACCCGCTCGCCAGGGGCAGCGACATCGGCGCGCTGGTCTCCGAGGCCGAGGCCACCCGCCTCGCCGCCCTGATCGCGGCGACCGAGGCCGAGGGCGCCGTGGCACTCCGCCCCGTGGACCCGCTGCCCGAGACCGGCGCCTTCGTCGCCCCGACGCTCCTTCTGGGCACCGCCCCGGCAACCCCGCTCAACGCGACGCCGCTGCGCGGCCCCGTCGCGACGCTGATGACCTTCCGCACGCCCGCCGAGGCGGTCGAGCTCGCGAATGCCAGCCGCTTCGGCGCCGCCGCATCGGTCTGGTCGGAAAACATCACCCTGGCCACCGACATCGCCGCGCGGCTGCACACGGCCACGGTCTGGATCAACAGCACCGCGATTTTCGACGCCGCCGCGCCCGCGGGTGCGCGCCGCGACAGCGGCTTCGGCGCCACGGGCTTCGAGGCCGCCCTCGCCCCCCGCCCCCCGAGGGCTCTGCCCGAGGCGGCGACGGGGGGGCTCGATGCCGCCCCGGCGTCGGGTCCCGGCACGATCCCCGGCGCCGTCGAGGCGGCGCAGAAGGCCGCGGGCTGGGCCAAGATGTCGAGCCATGGCCGGGCGCAGGTGCTCCGGTCCATCGCCGAGACCCTGTCGCGGCGCCACACCGAAATTGCCGCGCGGCTGCACGACGCGGGCCATGACGCCGGAGAGGTCGCGGCGACGATCGAGCTTGCCGTCCGCGCGGCGGCGCTGGCCGATGCGGACGCGGGCCATCTGGCCGCGACCGGGGCGCAGATGCAGACGCTGCTCCGCGCCGAGCCCCTTGGGGTGATCGGCATCGCGAGCCAAAACGCCCAGCCGCTTCTGGGGCTTGCCGCGCTGGTGCTGCCCGCGATTGCCGCCGGCAACCGCGTCGTCGCGATCCCGGCCGAGGCCTTCCCCGCCGCCGCGACGGAGCTTGCGCAGGTCTTGGCCAGCGCGGGCCTGCCGGCCGGGGTGGCGACCCTGGTTTCCGGCCCGCGCGACGCGCTGGCCTCGGTGCTGGCCGGTCACGACGAGGTCGCGGCGCTTTGGTATTGCGGCACGCCCGAGACCGCGGCGCGGCTGCGCACCGACACCGCCGCCTCGCTCAAGCCCGTCTGGTGCCCCGTCCCGCAGGACTGGGCCGCCGCGCCGATCCGCGCGACGCTGGCCGAGGCGCAGCAGCACAAGACGATCTGGCTGCCCTACGGCGCATGAAAAAGGCCCGGGACCTCCCGGGCCTTTTTCAATCTGACAAGGGGCTTACTTGCGGCCGCGCCCGACCAGTCGCGCCCAGAAGCCGCGCGCCTTGCCATCCATCGCCTCGGCCCGGTCACCGAGCTCGTCCCACTTGTCGGCGGCCTCGTCGATCAGCGGCTCGATGGTGCGTTCGCGGAACTGGCGCCACATCGCGCGAATGAGCAGGATCAGCACCAGCAGCCCGCCAAGGATCACGATGTTCACCCAGGGGATGATCCGCACATCGGGCCCCGCCACCGGCCGGATGCCGACCGCGTTCGGGAAGATCGACAGGAACTGGTTGCGCCAGCCGTAATGGGTGACGACCGCCCATTTCGGCGCCTCGGCGGTCGAGCGCAGGTCGTCGGCCTGGGTCTGGAGCGTCGCGGTATCGAACTTGAAATAGGGCGGCCAGCGCCAGCCGGTATCCTCGTTGCGATAAACCATCGGCTTGCCGTTCGCCCGGATCGCCTGGATGAACTGCACGTCGCGGTTGGTCAGCGTGCCGGACTGGTCGTCGGGCGTCGACCAGAAGATCCTCGTCCAGTCGGTCAGGTCCTGACGTTCCTGATAGGTGCCGACGACGCGCACGATGTCATGCTGGGGCAGCGTGTAGTGCAGAAAGCCCCCCACCACGAGCACGATCACCGTCCAGAAAGCCCATTTCACATAGCGCATGATCGCCTCACCGATAGTTCATGACAAAGACCACGACCGCGAAGACCGCGATCGGGAGGAGGAAGACGAGCCAGACCAGCCGGCGCGTCAGCCCGTGCTCGTAATCATCCATCCCCGCTTCGACATAGGCATCGCGCGGGCCAAGGTCCACTCCCGCCGCGCTTTCCCGCGCCCAGTGTTCCTCGAGCGCCTCGCGCCTGAGCGAGCGCGCGTAGATCCGCACCAGCCAGAACAGCACGGTGAGCGCGCCAAGCCCGATCACCGCGAAGCGCAGGAAACCGATCATCGCCGCCCGTCCCGCGCTCAGGCCGCGCGGCGACGGGCAAGCCCGAGGCCGATCAGCTTGAACACCACGCCGCCCGCCAGCACCATCGGGATCGAGATCACATAAAGCGCCGCGAAGGCCGCCCGCGGCGTCGCGCCGCCGGTGCAGGCGCCGTCTCCGAGGATGTCGGCCAGAAAGCCGATGCCGCAATTGACCGCCGCGCCGTAGAACCCGGGCACCAGCGCGCCGAGCGGCACCAGCGCCAGCATCTTCGCCCAATCGGCCCGCGCGAGCCACAACGCCATGGCAAGCGAGATCGCCACCAGGACAATCACGAAGAGGTTCATTCCGTCATCCCTTTCCGCCCGGCCTCAGCCGAGCCCCAAGTCGCGCCGGTGCCGCAGGCACCAGTCCTGCACTGCGTAATCGGGCGCATACCATTCCTCAAGCGCGGCGCGCGCCCTGTCCGACAGCACCTTCTCCACCTTCGCGGGGTTGCGATGCGCGCCGATGTCGTCGTCGGGCAGCGCTGCCGCGGCCGACAGGCCAAGCCGCCGGCGCAGCCAGGCGACATCGGCTGCAAGGGTCTCCTGCCGGCCGATGAAACCGATCCGCGGCGCGTGGCGTTCGAGCACAGCAATCCCTTCGAGGTAATGTGCAAGGCCGCGGCGCAGGTGCAGAACCCCCTCCATCGCCCGATGCGCGGCGAGGTCGTCGGCGGCCAGCGCCCGGCCAAGGGCATCGGGGGTCGCGAAGCGCCCGAAGGCCTCGGCCTCGGCCGGGGTCCAGGCATTGTCATAGCGCGGCCGGCCCCGGCGCTGCCGGCTGTAGAAGCCCGAGATGAACCGGTCGACCGGGTCGCGCAGACAAAAGCCGATCTCGCAACCGGGATAGCTGTGCGCAGCGCGCGACAGCGTTTCGGAATGGCCCAGCACCCGCGCCCGCTCGATCCCGCACTGCGCCCGGTCCGCCGCCAGCGCCGAGGCGAGCGCCGTGCCGCCGGTCTTGCCGACATGCACGATGACCATGCGCAGATGCGGCGGCGGCGCGGAGCGGCGCCATTGCCCCAGAAGTCTCGTCAGTCCCCCCTTCACGCCGCCCTCCTTCGCCTGCGCCCCCGGTCCGTCCTCTTGCCCGGCAGGCTAGCGAAAACACCCCTGTCCCGCCACCCTTTCCGGTTTACCGCGGCAATCGGCAGCGCTAGCCTCGCCCGCATGGACATCACTGCCCGTCTCAAGGCCGAGGTCGAGAACCGCCGCGACGCGCTCATTGCGCTGACGCAGGCGCTGATCCGCGTGCCGACGCTGAACCCGCCCGGGCGCAATTACCGCGAGATCTGCGAGCTCCTGGCCGAACGGCTGGCGCGGCAGGGCTTTGCCATCGAGCTGCTGCGCGCCACCGGCACGCCGGGCGATTGCGAGGAGTTTCCGCGCTGGAACCTCGTCGCCCGGCGCGAGGGGGCACGGCCCGGCGCATGCGTGCACTTCAACGGCCATCACGACGTGGTCGAGGTCGGCCATGGCTGGAGCCGCGATCCGTTCGGGGGCGAGCTGATCGACGGCCGGATCTATGGCCGCGGCGCCTGCGACATGAAGGGCGGCCTCGCAAGCGCCGTGATCGCCGCCGAGGCCTTCCTTGCCACCTGCCCCGATTTCGCCGGCGCGATCGAGATCTCGGCGACGGCGGACGAGGAATCGGGCGGCTTCGGCGGCGTCGCCTGGCTTGCCGAACGGGGCTATTTCTCGCCCGGCCGGGTCGATCACGTGATCATCCCCGAACCCTTGCACAAGGACCGGATCTGCCTTGGCCACCGCGGCGTGTGGTGGGCCGAGATCGAGACGAAGGGGCGCATCGCGCATGGCTCGATGCCCTTCCTCGGCGACAGCGCGATCCGCCACATGGGAGCGGTGCTCGCCGAGATCGAGGACACGCTCTACCCGCTTCTGGCACACAAGCACACCGCGATGCCGGTGATCCCCGAGGGGGCGCGGCACTCGACGCTGAACATCAACTCGATCCACGGCGGCGAGGCGGAACCCGAGCCCGGCTCGACCGCCCTGCCCGCGCCCTGCGTCGCCGACCGCTGCCGGATCGTGATCGACCGCCGCTTCCTGATCGAGGAGGACCTCGAGGAGGTGAAGGCCGAGGTCACCCGCCTTCTCGACGGGCTGAAGGCGCGCCGGCCCGCGTTTGATTACGAAATCCGAACGCTCTTCGAGGTGATCCCCTCGATGACCGAGCGCGCGGCGCCCGTGGTGCGCTCCACCGCCGCCGCGATCGAGGCGGTGCTGGGCCGCGAGGCGGGCTATGTCGTCTCGCCCGGCACCTATGACCAGAAGCACATCGACCGCATCGGCCGGCTGAAGCACTGCATCGCCTACGGGCCCGGGCAGCTCGAACTGGCGCATCAACCCGACGAATGGGTGGGAGTCGAGGACATGCTCGACAGTGCCAAGGTGCTGGCGCTGGTGCTGGCAGAACTGCTCGCCTGATCGCGAGGGGGGCGCTGCCCCCCGCTGCGCTCCCCCCGAGGTATTTTCAGCAAGATGAAACAAACACAGCTTTCATCTTGCTAAAAATACCTCGGGGGTCCGGGGGCGGCGCCCCCGGACGTCGGGTTCAGACCGCGATATTGTCGATCAGCCGCACGTCCCCGATCCAGGCGGCGACCAGCAGGCGGGCCGGCTCGGTGGCGCGCTCGAGCGGGCGCAGCCCCTCGACCGAGCGCAGGTCGAGATATTCGATCTCGCGGAACCCCGCCTCGAGGATCTCGTCCTCGGCATCGAGCAGCGTCTCGCGTGCGGAAGCACCGTCACGCAGCGTCGCAGCGGCGGCCTGCAGGATGCGGTGCAGTGCCGGGGCCGCGGCGCGCTCGGCCGTGCTCAGCCGCACATTGCGCGAGGACATCGCCAGCCCGTCCGTCTCGCGGATCGTCGGGCAGCCGATGATCCTCACCGGGATGTTCAGATCCTCGACCAGCCGGCGCACCACCTGCAGCTGCTGCCAGTCCTTCTCGCCGAAGAAGGCGCGGCCGGCCTGGGTCATGCCGAACAGCTTCGCGACCACCGTCGCAACGCCGTCGAAATGGCCCGGGCGGAAGGCGCCCTCGAGCGGCTCCGACACGCCAGAAACCGAGACCTTGGTGGCGAAGCCCTCGGGATAGACCTCGGCGACCTCGGGGGCGAAGAGCACATCCACCCCCTCGGCATCGAGCAGCGCGAGGTCATGGTCCTCGTCGCGGGGGTATTTCTTCAGGTCGTCGGCATTGTTGAACTGCATCGGGTTGACGAAGATCGTCACGATCACCCGGTCCGACTGCCGCCGCGCCTCGCGCACCAGCGACAGGTGGCCATCATGCAGCGCGCCCATCGTCGGCACCACGCCGACCAGCATCCCCGAGCGTTTCCAGCCCGCGACCTTCTCGCGCAGCTCGGCCGAGGAGCGGATCACCTGGGTCATTTTTTCACCTCGTCGGCAAAGGAATGTTCGGGGGCCGGGAAGGCGCGGGTGCGGACCTCGGCGGCATAGGCGGCGATCGCCTCGGCCGCCTGCGCGCCAAGCTCGGCATAGCGCTTGACGAATTTCGGCCGGAAATCGGTGAAGAGGCCGAGCATGTCGTCGATCACCAGCACCTGACCGTCGCAATCGACACCGGCGCCGATGCCGATCGTGGGAATGGCGAGTTCGCGCGAGACCTGGGCGGCCAGCGCCGCGGGCACCTTCTCGAGCACCACGGCGAAAGCGCCGGCGGCGGCCACCGACAGCGCATCGGCACGCAGCCGCGCCGCGTCATGGCCCCGGCCCTGCACCTTGTAGCCGCCGAGCGTGTTCACCGATTGCGGGGTGAGACCGATATGCGCCATCACCGGAATGCCGCGGGCGGTCAGGAAGGCGATGGTCTCGGCCATGTGCTGCCCGCCCTCAAGCTTGACGGCGCCTGCGCCGGTCTCGGCCATCAGCCGCGCGGCGTTGCGGAACGCCTGGGCCGGGCCCTCCTCGTAGCTGCCGAACGGCATGTCGATGACGATCAGCGCCCGATCCGAGCCGCGCGCGACCGCCTGGCCGTGCAGGATCATCATCTCCATCGTCACGCCAAGGGTCGACGGCAGCCCGTGCAGCACCATGCCGAGCGAATCCCCGACGAGCAGCACGTCGCAGCTCGCATCGGCCAGACGCGCGACGGGCGTGGTGTAGGCGGTCAGGCAGACGACGGGCGCGCGCCCCTTCATCGCGGTGATCTCCGCCGGCATCAGGCGGCGGGTGGTTGCGGTTGCGCTCATGGCTTCCCCCTGTCCCGAGGCTCCTCTTCCTCGGGGCGCAGCCTTAATCCCCCGGGCCCGGCAATGCAAAGAAAGAATGCCGCGGCGCGGCGGCCTGTGCGACTGTCGCCGCGTTGCAGCAGGGCGGCGGCGCAAATGCCTTGATCCCCGGCGGGCTTCGCATCAATCATGGCGCGAACCGCGCCCTGCCGGCGCGCGCCCGAGGAGAACCGATGCCCTATCGCCTGACCGCGGCGCTTGCCGCCCTTGCGCTTTCGGCAACCGCCGCCATCGCCGCGCCCGATGCCGTCACCCTGGGCATGGTGCTGGAACCGCCGAACCTCGACCCGACCGCAGGCGCCGCCGCGGCGATCGACGAGGTGGTCTATGCCAACCTCTTCGAGGGGCTGACCCGTTTCGGCCCCGATGGCGCGGTGCTGCCCGCGCTTGCCCGCAGCTGGGAGGTGTCGGAGGACGGCACCAGTTACACCTTCCATCTGGTCACCGGCGCGACCTTCCACGACGGCACCGGCTTCGACGCCGAGGACGTGAAATTCAGCCTCGACCGCGCCCGCGCCGAGGACAGCGCCAATGCGCAAAAGGCGCTCTTCGCCGGCATCGCCGCGGTCGAGGTGATCGACCCGGCGACGGTGAAGGTGGTGCTGAGCGCTCCCGACGGCGCCTTCCCGGCGAAGATGGCCTGGGGCGATGCGGTGATCGTCGCCCCCGAAAGCGTCGCGACCGAGGCCACCCATCCCGTCGGCACCGGCCCCTTCGCGCTCGCCGACTGGGTGCAGGGCGATCACGTCACGCTCGCCGCCTATCCGGGCTATTGGGGCGCGAAGCCGGCGCTCGCCAAGGCCACCTTCCGCTTCATCGCCGATCCGACCGCGGCCTTCGCGGCGGTGATGTCGGGCGATGTCGACGCCTTCCCGAACTTCCCCGCCCCCGAGACGCTGGTGCAGTTCCAGGCCGATCCGCGCTTCAAGGTGATGGTCGGCACCACCGAAGGCGAGACCATCCTCGCGATGAACAACCGCACCCCGCCGCTGAACAACGTGCAGGTGCGCGAGGCGATCGCCCATGCGATCAACCGCCAGGACATCATCGACGGCGCGATGTTCGGCTATGGCACGCCGATCGGCACCCATTTCGCGCCGCACAATCCCGATTACGAGGATCTGACGGCGCTCTCCGCCTATGACCCCGGGAAGTCGAAGGCGCTGCTGGCCGCCGCCGGGGCCGAGGGGCTGACGCTGCGCCTTGCCCTGCCGCCGCCGACCTACGCCCGGCGCGGCGGCGAGATCGTCGCGGCGGAGCTCGCCGCCGTGGGGATCAGGACCGAGATCACCAATCTCGAATGGGCGCAGTGGCTCGAGCAGGTGTTCAAGGGCCATGATTTCGATCTGACCATCGTCAGCCACACCGAGCCCGCCGACATCAACATCTACGCCCGGCCGGATTACTACTTCGGCTACAACAACCCCGATTTTGTCTCGCTGATGAGCGAGCTCGACCGCGCCACGGATCCCGCCACGCGCCGCACGCTGACGCAGCGCGCCGAGGAGACGATCGCGCGCGATTACGTCAACGCCTACCTGTTCCAGCTGGCGAAGACCGGCGTCGCGAATGCGAAACTCGAAGGGCTGTGGCTGAACGCGCCGACCCCCGCGAACGACCTGACCCAGGTCCACTGGACGGAGTAAGACCGATGCTGCTCGAAGCGCTCACCCCCGCCGCGGCGGAGCCCGAAGTCACCCGCCCCGATCCCGAAAAGCTGGTCGAGGGCGATCCCGTCCACACCACCTGGAACGTCGAGGACGACAACGGCCTTTACTGCGGCATCTGGCAGTCGACGCCGGGGGCCTGGCGCGCCGTCTACGAGGAATGGGAATATTGCCGCATCCTCACGGGCCGCGCGGTGATCGAGGGCGACGACGGCAGCCGGCTCGAGGTCGGCCCCGGTGACGCCTTCGTGCTGCGCCCGGGCTTTTCCGGCATCTGGCGGGTGCTCGAGACGCTGCGGAAGGATTACGTCATCCTCTATCGCTGAGGGGCTTGGGCCGTGCCGGGGAGCTGGCGGGGACCCGGACAAGGCGGTCAGTCGTGGAGCGCGGCCTGGACCGCCGCAAATTCCGCAAGCCCCTCCTGCCACCCATCGGTGAAACTCGCGACCGTGACGGGCCTCTTCAGATCGGGAAAATGATAGACGGCGTTGACGCAGAAAGGCCCCCCGCCGGAATGCCCGATCGCGTGGCCGACATCTGCACATCGGCCACTCATGAGACCAAGCGCATAGCCGCATTCCGTCCATGGCCGCCCCTCGATGGCACCGCCGAGCGGATGACGGATCAGCATCTCGGCAAGCCTCGGCGCATTGAGCAGCCGCCCCATGAACAGGGCGTGCAAAAGCCGCGCAGCATCGGCGGCGGTGCCAATCAGGCAACCGTGATAAACCCACCCCGGATGATAGCGCTTCGCCCCCTCCCAATAGAGACGTGCGAAGTCTTCCCTCGTTGTCGCAAGCCCGATGCTGTCGAGGCCGAGCGGATCCAGGATGATCTGCCTGATCAGATCGGCAAACGGCTGCTCCGCCACCTTTTCGATCAGCTCCCGCGCCAGCATGTAGCCAAGGTTGGAATACGCCCAGCCCTGCCCAGGAGCAAACAGCCTGCCTTGGGCCATCGTCGCCTCGCGCAGATGCTCGGCAGGCCACGGCGTCTCATCCCTGGCAACGGCCTTCCTGTAGTCGGGAAGCGAGAAGTAATCTGGCAGACCGGACGTGTGATTCAGCAGCTGGCGCAGCGTGAAGTCATAGCCAGCCAGATGCCTGTCCAGATCGATCCTGCCCTCCTGCGCCATCCGCAAGGCGCAGATCGAAATGGTCGTCTTGGTGAAGCTCCAATACGGGAAGATTTCCGTACCCGCCGCCGGCCCGATGTCGGGATCGAGGCCGGAGAGGCGCTGCATAAAGATCGGTTGGTTCGAGCTCATCTGCCCGGAATATGCCTCTTCGGGACAGAGGGCAAACAAGCTCAGGCGATCTCATGGCGTCCCGGGGCAGCTGACCGGCCGCAAGGCCCGATCAGAAGGCCATCAGGGCCACGCCGGCCCCGATGATAGATGAACACACATCGCCGCCTTCCGACGGGGCGCTGCCCGTCTCAGTTCGTGCCGTGCAGCTGCGCCTCGCGCTCCTCGGCCGAGGCGACGGCGGCCTCGTGCTGTTCCTGCTCGACCTGCGAGTAATCCTGGATCTGCCCGGCCTCATAGGCGGCCTGATCGGCGGCGATCGCCTCGGCGTCGGCGGCAGGCACGACATAGCCGGTGTGCAGCTCGACCACCGGCCCTTCCATCGCCAGGCTCTCCTCGCGCGAGCGGACCTTGACCCTGGTGCCCAGCTCGGTCTCGTCGAACATGTCGATGATGTCCTGGTTGAACAGCCGGATGCAGCCTGCCGAGGTGGCGCGCCCGATCGAGGACGGGTCCATCGTGCCGTGGATGCGGTAATAGGTGTCCTTGCCGTTCCGGTAGAGGTAAAGCGCGCGCGCCCCGAGCGGGTTGTCGAGCCCGCCCGGAAGCCCGCCCGCGAGCGGCCCGTAGAGGTCGGGGTCGTTGCGGATCATGTTCTTCGTCGGCGTCCAGGACGGGTATTCGACCTTGCGCGAGATCACCGCATTGCCGGAAAAGCCCTTGCCCGCCTTGCCCACGGCGATGCCGAAACGCATCGCCCGGCCGGGCGAGACGACGTGATAGAGAAGCCGCGCATAGGGGTCGACGACGATCGTGCCCGGCTCCTCGGGGCCGGTGTAATCGACCCAGCGGCGGCGGTTACGCTCGTTCAGGTAATGCGGATTGACCGCCGGGATCACCCGGTCCTCGTCGGGCCGCGACTGATACTCGGGCGGCACCGCCGAACTCGACGACACGGTGGCGGGCGTCATCGGCTGTTGCGCGCAGCCCGCAAGCGCTGCCACCAGCACCACGGGAAGGACGATCGCATGACGACGCAGCGAGACAGACAGCACGGCAACCCCTGTTCCTGAAAACCATTCGGCCCGACGCAACGTCAGCCTTTTTCCAAGAAAGGCCATCGCCACCTCCGTTGGTCAAGTCCCGTGCGTGCGTTCCGGTTCCATCAGATGTGAAAATGGCCCGGAAACCACAGGGTTCCCGGGCCAATCGAGCGTTTTTCCGGCGTCACTCGACCGTGCCGACCGGGAAGAACAGGGTCTCGCCCGAGCTGTCGTCGACGCCGTCGTTGTCGGTCACCACCCAGCCGGTGCCGGCCGCGTCGATGGTGAAGCCCTCGACCTTGTCGACGACATAGCCGCCCGTGGCCTTCAGGTCGGGGATCAGGTCGCGCACCTCTTCCTTCGCCACCACCGGCAGCTCGGAGCCGAGCGGCGCCGCGACCAGATCGGCGCGCTTCACCCGGTAGAGCCGCTTCACCACGGCCTTGTCGCCGATCAGGTTGTCGCGCTCGATCACATAGGCCCAGTCCCCGTGGAAGGTCAGCTCGGACAGCCCCATCCAGCCCGCGCCCTTCGGCTCGAGCGGATAGTGCACCGCGCCCCATTCCTTGGTCTCGGTGTTGTAGGACACGAGCTTGACCATCCCCTTCGGGTCGTCCTTCCACTCGCGCTGCACCGCCATCCACAGCGTGTCGCCATCCTTCGCGATGCCCTCGAAGCCGAAGCGGGTCTCGACCGCGGCAAGCTCCGGCGGCAGGCCGACCTGCTCCTTGATTTTGCCCTTGGCGTCGACATGCAGCAGCCCGTGCGGCACCATCTTGGCACTGTTGCCCTCGGTCGACAGCCAGAAGCCACCCTTGCCGTCGGGCGTGATGCCCTCGAGGTCGGTCAGCTGCGCCGGCGCGCCGTCGCGGGTGACATCGAGCGCGGCGACGATCTTGGCGGGCTTTTGCGTGGTGTCGATGGTGAAGATCCGCGGCTCGGCGGAATAGGCGCTGTCCGAGATCGTGTAGAGGATGCCCGCCTTTTCCGGATCGGCGGCAAGACCCGACAGCGCGCCCCAGCCGATCAGCGGGTCAGAGCCCGCCGAGGTCAGCATCGGATAGGCGGCCGGCGCCTCCTGCCGCTGATAGATCATCACATGCGCCCGCGCCGCGCCGTCGGCGCCCAGATCGGTCTCGTTCGCCGAGACCAGCAGGTTGCGCCCGGGGATCGCGATATAGCCCTCCGGCCCGATGCCCGAGGGCAGGAGCTGCAAAAGCTTCGGCGCCGCCGGATCGGTGCCGTCATAGACGCCGACGACCGAGCCGCGTTCCGAACCGATGAAGATCAGCTTCTGACCGCCGAAGGTGCCGGTCTCGACCGACTCGGGCTCGACGCCCTTCTTGCCGGCGCGCGTCTCGGGGAAATGCCCGATCGCCGCCACCGCGCGTTCGAAGCTGTTGCCGCTGTCATGGACCATCGTGCCGTCCTTGGCGAAGATCGTCCAGCCGCGGGTGCCGCCCTTCCAGTCGCCCTCGTTGGCGACGGCGATATGGTCGTCGTCGATCCATTTCACCGCGTCGGGTTCGCGCGCGATGCTCTCGATCTTGCCGGTGAAGTCGAGCTTGCCGTCCTTCTTGGTGTCGATCCCCTCGACCGTCGCGGTGCCGGCGCTGAAGGCCTTGGCCACCTTGCCGTCGGCACCGACGATGACGATCGCGTTGTTCTCCTGCAGGGTCAGCGCGATCTCGCCCTTGCCGTTGATGTCGACGAATTCGGGCTCCGGGTCCTCGCCTGCGATCTCGGACAGCCCGGTCACGTCGATCGTCTGCAGCGCGCCGCACTCGGGCAGGCCCTTCTTCAGCGGCAGCTTGACCAGAGTGCCCGCCGGCATCTGCGGCAGCGCGCCGTCATTCAGCTCCTCGTCACGCTCGTTCTCGATCGCGATGGCGAGGAACCGGCCGTCCTTCGATTTCGCGATGGAATCGGGCTGACCGCCCAGATCGCAGCTTGCCACCTCTGTCTTGGTCGCAAGGTCGACGACGTAGAGACGCCCCGACGGGTTGGCGTAGCTTTCCGAGGTGTTCACCGCGACGAAGGCCTTGCCGCCCAGCACCGTGACCGAGGTCGGCTCGCCCTTCACCGATACCTCGCCCAGCCCCTTCGGCGCCGCCGGGTCGGTGATGTCGATCAGACCGATCACGCCCGCCGGGCTGTCGGTGTAGACGAGCGTCATGCCGTCCTCGGTCGCCGAGATGATCTCGGCCGAGGTCTCGCGCGCGGCATCGGTGCCGGCGGGGGTGTTGTCGGCCACCGGGAAGGCGGCGATGCGGTTGAAATTCATCTCGGCCAGGGCCGGAAGCGCGGTGGTCAGGGCAAGAACGCCGCCGAGCGTCAGTCGCAGGATCATCGGATGCTCCGTCAATTACGTGATGCGCTGCGGATGCCCGGCGCGGGTAACAGCGGAGCGACATGCAGGTGACGTTTCGGTAACGCGGCCGTGATCGGCGCCCGCGCGTGCATTTTGCGGGCGTCGCGCACACTCCATGCGCGCAGAGGGCGCCACAGCTCCCCCTCTGATTGATTCGTAAACCTTCTGTTAACTCTTCGCCGGAATGCTGGGATGGCGACGAGGCGGAGATCGGAGGACGCAGGTTGTTTTCTGTTCCCATGCCCGACACCCCACCGATCACGGAAGCGGAAATGCTGTCCCGTCTCCGCCTCGCTCGTTCGCGCCGCGTCGGCGCCACCACCTTTCACCGCCTTCTGGCCGAGCATGGCAGCGCCGCGGCCGCCCTTGCCGCCCTGCCCGCGATTGCCCGCGCCGCCGGGGCCGAGGGCTATGAGCCCTGCCCCGAAGGCGTCGCGCGGGCCGAGCTTGCGGCCGGCCGGCGTGCCGGGGCGCGGCTTCTGCCCTTCGGTGCGCCGGGCTACCCGCCGGCGCTGGCCGATCTCGACGATGCGCCGCCGCTGCTGTGGGCGCTTGGCGATCCGGCGCTGGCGGCGCGGCCGATGGTCGCGCTTGTGGGCGCGCGCAACGCCTCGTCGCTCGGCCTGCGCATGGCGCAGCGCCTGGCGCGGGAGCTGGGCGCGGCGGGCTTCACCGTGGTCTCGGGCCTTGCCCGCGGCATCGACGCCGCAGCGCATGAGGCGGCGCTTGCCACCGGCACGATCGGTGTGCAGGCGGGCGGCATCGACGTGGTCTATCCAGCTGAAAACGCCACCCTTTCCGCCCGCATGGCGCGCGAGGGGCTGCGGCTGGCAGAGCTGCCCCCCGGCACGCAGCCACAGGCGCGCCACTTCCCGCAGCGCAACCGCATCATCGCCGGGCTGGCCCGCGCGACGGTGGTGATCGAGGCCGCGGCGCGTTCGGGCAGCCTGCTGACGGCGCGCAACGCCCTTGATTACGGGCGCGAGGTGATGGCGGTGCCGGGCCATCCGATGGATGCGCGTGCCGCCGGCTGCAACCTGCTGATCCGCGACGGCGCGGTTCTGGTGCGCAATGCCGAAGACGTGATCGAGGCGCTTGGCGGCTCCGCGCCCGTCGCCTCCGGGCCAGCCCCGCTCCCTGTCGCGGCGCCGGTTCAGTCCCCGCTCCCGGGGCCGGAGACCGGCGCGGCCGAGGCCCGCATCCTGGCGGCCCTCGGCCCCAGTCCGACGCCCGAAGACCTGCTGTTGCGCAGCCTCGGCCTTGCCCCCGCGGTGCTGGCCCGGAGCCTCGTCCTGCTCGAGATCGAGGGGCGGGTGATCCGCCATCCCGGCGGGCTGCTGAGCCTTGGCTGACGCCCCCGGAGGCACAGGCACGAAAGCCCCGGCGGGAAAACCGCCTGTCGGTGCGTCATTGACAATCCCCCCCCAACGCCCACATGTTCCGCGCCCAAGTGCTGAACCTGCGCATTGAAGAGGAAGTCATGGCCGTCGTCGTTGTCGAATCTCCCGCCAAGGCCAAGACGATCAACAAATATCTGGGCTCCGATTACACGGTTCTCGCCTCTTTCGGCCATGTTCGCGACCTGCCGCCGAAGGATGGCTCGGTCGATCCCGAGCATGATTTCGAGATGAAATGGGAAGTCGGCGCCGACTCGAAGAAGCACATCAAGGCGATCACCGACGCGCTCGCTTCCGACGACGAACTGATCCTCGCAACCGACCCTGATCGCGAGGGGGAGGCAATCTCTTGGCACCTCGAACAGGCGCTCGAGAAGAAGCTGAAGGGCAAGAAGGTGTCGCGCGTCACCTTCAACGCGATCACCAAATCGGCGATCACCGAGGCGATGAAACACCCCCGCCAGGTCGACGGCCCGCTGGTCGAGGCCTATCTCGCCCGCCGCGCGCTCGACTATCTGGTGGGCTTCAACCTGTCGCCGGTGCTGTGGCGGAAACTCCCCGGCGCGCGTTCGGCCGGCCGGGTGCAATCGGTCTGCCTGCGCCTCATCGTCGAGCGCGAGATGGAGATCGAGGCGTTTCACGCCCGCGAATACTGGACCGTGACCGCCGAGCTGACCACGCCCCGCGGCCAGGTCTTCACCGCCCGGCTGACCGTTCTGGGCGGCAAGAAGCTCGACAAGTTCGACCTCGCCACCGCGACCGATGCGGAGCTGGCGGTGCAGGCCGTCACCTCGCGCGATCTGACGGTGAAGGCGGTCGAGGCGAAACCCGCCACCCGCAACCCCTACCCGCCCTTCATGACCTCGACGCTGCAGCAGGAGGCCAGCCGCAAGTTCGGCATGGGCGCCAAGGCCTGCATGTCGGCGGCGCAGCGGCTCTACGAGGCAGGCTACATCACCTACATGCGAACCGACGGCATCGACATGGCGCCCGAGGCGGTGATGGCCGCGCGCGACGAGATCAAGCGCCGCTTCGGCGACAATTACGTGCCGTCGAGCCCGCGCATGTACAAGAACAAGGCGAAGAACGCGCAGGAGGCGCACGAGTGCATCCGGCCCACCGACATGTCGGCAAGCCCCGAGAAGCTCAAGCTCGCCGATGACCAGCGCAAGCTCTACGAGCTGATCTGGAAGCGCACCCTCGCCAGCCAGATGGCCGCCGCGGTGATGGAACGCACCACCGTCGACGTCGGCTCGGCCGATGGTCAGGTCGAGCTGCGCGCCACCGGCCAGGTCGTCACCTTCGACGGCTTCCTGAAGATCTACGATCAGGGCCGCGACGACGACGAGGGCGAGGACGGCGCCCGCCTGCCGCAGATCATGCAGGGCGAACCCGCGAAGAAGAGCCAGATCACCCCCGAGCAGCACTTCACCCAGCCGCCGCCGCGCTACACCGAGGCGACGCTGGTGAAACGCATGGAAGAGCTCGGCATCGGCCGGCCCTCGACCTATGCCTCGATCCTGACCACGATCGTCGACCGCGGCTATGTGCGCAAGGAAAAGAACCGGCTCATTCCCGAGGACACCGGCCGCCTCGTCACCGCCTTCCTGACGAACTACTTCCGCCGCTACGTCGAATATGATTTCACCGCCGATCTCGAGGAACAGCTCGACGACATCTCGGCCGGCGACCGCGATTACAAGGACGTGCTCGCCCGGTTCTGGCGCGATTTCTCGGCGGCGATCGGCGAGACGTCGGAGCTGCGGATCTCCGAGGTGCTCGACAAGATCGACGAGGTTCTCGGCCCGCATCTCTATCCGCCACGCCCCGACGGCACCGACCCGCGCGAATGCCCGGTGTGCCACAAGGGCCGTCTGCATCTGAAGACCGCGCGCTCTGGCGGCGCCTTCATCGGCTGCGGCAATTACCCCGAATGCCGCTACACCCGGCCGCTCTCGGCCCCGGGCGACGGCGAGGCGGCGGCGCTCGATGGCAAGGTTCTGGGCCATGACGAGGGCCAGCCGGTGACGCTGCGCATCGGCCGCTTCGGCCCCTATGTGCAGAAGGGCGAGGCGAGCGAAGAGGTGCCGAAACCGCCGCGCGCCAGCCTGCCGAAGGGCTGGTCGCCCGAGTCGATCGACCTCGAGCGCGCGCTGATGCTGCTGTCGCTGCCGCGCCAGATCGGCCCGCACCCCGAGGATGGCGAGCCGGTCGAGACCAATCTCGGCCGCTTCGGCCCTTACGTGAAATGGGGCAAGACCTATGCGAACCTGCCCGATGCCGAAGAGGTCTTCAGCATCGGCATGAACCGCGCCGTCGAGGTGCTGGCGCAAAAGCTCGCCCGCGGCCCGGGGCGTGGCGGGGCTGCCGCGCAGCCGCTCAAGGTGCTGGGCGAGCATCCCGAGGGCGGCGAGGTGCAGGTGATGCCCGGCCGCTACGGACCCTATGTCAAATGGGGCAAGGTCAACGCCACCCTGCCGAAGGATGTCGAACCCGAGGCGGTGACGCTCGAGATCGCGCTGCCGCTGCTCGAGGCGAAGGCGGCGAAGGGCGGCAAGAAGAAAGCCGCACCGAAGAAGGCCGCCGCAAAGACGGCCGAGGCCACACCGAAAAAGGCGACGGCCAAGAAGCCCGCAGCGAAGAAAACCACCGCCGCCGCGAAGGCGACCCCGAAGAAAGCCGCGCCGAAGAAAACCGCCGGCAAAGCCGACAGCGCGCCGGAATGATGTCTGTTGCGGCGGCGCGGCGGAGGGCCCGCGCCGCTGCGCAGCATCGCCGCGATTGACACCCGCCCTCCCCTTGGTCACAAATTCCGCACAGGAAACGGGAGGATTTCATGAGAAAGATCTACGGCTCGGCGTCGGAGGCCCTGGACGGGCTTCTGGTCGACGGGATGACGATTGCGGCGGGCGGGTTTGGCCTGTGCGGCATTCCGGAGCTTCTGATCGACGCGCTGGTCGCAAGCGGGGTCAAGGACCTGACCATCGCCTCGAACAATTGCGGCGTCGACGGCTTCGGCCTCGGCAAGCTGCTCG